>UEIJ01000068.1 GCA_900470195.1 Hyphomicrobiales bacterium
GAACGTACGAAGCCCCACGTTAACATCGGCACGATTGGTCACGTTGACCATGGCAAGACGTCGCTGACTGCAGCGATCACCAAGTTCTTTGGTGAGTTCAAGGCGTATGACCAGATCGACGCGGCTCCTGAAGAGCGCGCCCGCGGCATCACGATCTCGACGGCACACGTCGAGTACGAAACCGCAAACCGTCACTACGCACACGTCGACTGCCCTGGCCACGCCGACTATGTGAAGAACATGATCACCGGCGCTGCCCAGATGGACGGCGCGATCCTGGTGGTTTCGGCCGCTGACGGCCCGATGCCGCAGACCCGCGAGCACATCCTGCTCGCCCGTCAGGTTGGCGTTCCGGCAATCGTCGTGTTCCTCAACAAGTGCGACCAGGTTGACGACGCAGAACTGCTCGAACTGGTTGAACTGGAAGTACGCGAACTTCTGTCGAAGTACGAATTCCCTGGCGACGAAATCCCGATCATCAAGGGCTCGGCTCTTGCTGCTCTGGAAGACAGCTCGAAGGAACTGGGCGAAGACGCCGTTCGTTCGCTGATGGCTGCTGTTGACGACTATATTCCGACCCCGGAACGTCCGATCGACCAGCCGTTCCTGATGCCGATCGAAGACGTGTTCTCGATCTCGGGCCGCGGTACGGTTGTGACGGGTCGCGTTGAGCGCGGTATCGTCAAGGTTGGTGAAGAAGTTGAAATCGTCGGCATCAAGGCGACGGCGAAGACGACGGTTACCGGCGTTGAAATGTTCCGCAAGCTGCTCGACCAGGGCCAGGCAGGCGACAACATCGGCGCTCTGATCCGCGGCGTTGGCCGTGAAGACGTTGAACGCGGCCAGGTTCTCTGCAAGCCGGGTTCGGTGAAGCCGCACACCAAGTTCAAGGCAGAAGCCTATATTCTGACCAAGGACGAAGGTGGCCGTCATACGCCGTTCTTCACGAACTACCGTCCGCAGTTCTACTTCCGCACGACGGACGTGACGGGTGTTGTCACGCTGCCGGCCGGCACGGAAATGGTCATGCCTGGCGATAACGTCGCCATGGACGTGCAGCTGATCGTGCCCATCGCCATGGAAGAGAAGCTCCGCTTCGCTATCCGTGAAGGCGGCCGCACCGTCGGTGCAGGCATCGTCTCCTCGATCATCGAGTAATGA
>UEIJ01000066.1 GCA_900470195.1 Hyphomicrobiales bacterium
AATCTCAGCACGGCCGACGTTACGCTTCAAAATAATGCGAGCCTGAAGGGGCAATTGTCGGGCGTCGGCAATCTGGCGCTGAATTCCGGCGGGACGTGGAAGATGGTCGCCGATGGCGGCGTCACCAACCTCGCGATGGACGGCGGCGTGGTGGAAATCAGCGACGGTTCGGGCAACGCGTTCCATACGCTGACCGTCGGCACGCTTTCCGGCAGGGGCTCTTTTGTGGTTGGCACGCATCTCGGTGTGCCCGAGGGCGACAAGCTTGTCGTCACCGAGGCTGGCGGTGCGAACGGCGACTTCATGCTGCACATAAAAAATTCCGGCGCAGATCCGAAAAGGAATAATGCGCTCACCGTGGTCGAAACCAATGGCGGCGATGCCAAATTTGCCGTCCCGGGCGGCGCGGTCGATCTTGGCACTTATAAATATTACCTGAACCAGGTCGGCAACAACTGGCAACTCACGGGCAACAGGGTCGGCCCCGAACCGGTCGATCCCGGTGATCTGACGCCATCGGAGCTGTCAGAAAGCGCAAAGACGGTGATAAGCCTGGATGCGGCGGCGGCCAACATCTGGTACGCCGAAACCGGAACGCTGCGCCAGCGCCTCGGTGACGTGCGCATGGGCAAGGGTGAGAACGGCCTTTGGGGCCGCACCTATGGTCGCGGTATCAACGGAAACGGCGCTGGCGGCACCGATTTCGATCAGTCCGTCTGGGGCTTGCAGGCCGGGGGCGAACATGAAGTCAATCTGGGAGGCTTGCCAGTCATCCTTGGTGTCTTCGGCGGTTATTCGAATTCGACTGTCGATCTCGACGGCGGCTCCAAGGGCGAAGTCGATTCCGGCTATGGTGGTCTTTATGCCACCTGGCTTGGCAATGACGGCCTCTATGTGGACGGTCTCTTCAAGGTCAATCGTTTCTCCAACGATGCGCGCGTCGTGATGAGCGATGGCGCCGGAGCGCAAGGGGACTACCGCGCCACCGGTGTGGGCGGCCAGGTCGAGATCGGCAAGACCTATGAGCTTGCCTCCGGCTGGTATGCCGAGCCCTTCGCCCAGTTGGCAGCATTGCGCATCGGCTCATTCGATTATGCGCTGGATAACGGCATGACTGCGCACGGCAACGCCTACGGTTCGGTGCAGGGCCGCATCGGCGCCACCTTCGGCCGTAACCTCAAGCTGGATAATGGCGGCATTTTCCAGCCCTATGTCCGGGTTGCAGTGGCGCAGGAGTTCGTGGACTCCAACAAGCTGCGGATCAATACGGTCGACTTCAACAATGCCTTCAATGGCACGCGCGGCGAAGTTGGTGTCGGGTTTGCCTATCAATTGCGCGATGCGCTTAGCGTTCATGCCGACATGGATTTCTCCGGCGGCAAGGCTATCTCGAGCAATTGGGGCGGCAATATCGGTGTAAGCTACAAGTTCTAA
>UEIJ01000065.1 GCA_900470195.1 Hyphomicrobiales bacterium
CTGGATGCTCTGAATCGCCACGCAATCCTGCGCGACGACGAATTTTGCCAGCAGGCACTGGATTCGGCCATGATGCCACGTTCAAACACCACTCAGACGGCGGTATCGCCCGGCGTCAATTGATTCAAAGAATGGGCTGAACGCATTTAATCCTACCGAACGAAAAAGCCGAACGTCTACACTATCAACCTATGGTGAGCTACGGGAGAATAGCAATGCGGAACCTTGGTATAGCTCTCTTCCACAGCTTCTCATTCAGCCTGTATATTTAGACTGAAAGCGGTCAGTCGATAGCTCCAGCGCCTCGCGTCGGGTGATCTGTTCATTGCGCCCAGCTTTGGCTTGCACCTTAATCCTGCTCGTATGGGCACCATATCATCCACCGAACTAGTGGGGGCTGTCTTCAAGCACATCGACATCCCCCTATCACTCCTATTATTCACGCAACCATTCCGTCTTCTACCGGTCCGTCGTCACGGATGTTCCAGTTTATCGGCTCTGTTGGCAGCCATGGTGTGCCCCAAACCAATTGGCACAAAACGCTTGTCTCCGCGCTTGGCATAGCTGGCAAACGCCGTTTGTAACTGAAACGGAAATCTTGAATTTGGCAACGTTTATGCGGAAACGCGCAACGCTTTTCTGAGGTTTTGAATCGGATTAATGCAAATTGTCTCGATTTGAAATGCGTTGCGGGCAAATTGGGATGACGTGCAGACACGTTGTGGTACGTTGCGGGCAACTCATGACGACATACGCAAGACGTAAATCAATTCTATAAAATCCATTTACCTTACAGCAATGAATATGGCGTCAAACGGCGTTTGAATCTGGAGGACTTACCTGGGGAAAACGCCTGTCGATCAGATTCTTTTGCTCTACGCCCCTGACGCTCCCTCGAACACGGTGGGATCGTTCTGCATCGGTTCCCGGCTCTCAAACGCCGTTTTTCGATGAATCGGATATATCCGGTTTCGTAACAGTTTTCCGGATGCCCGCAACGTTAATCCAAAACCTGGAATCGCAAGACTGCAAATTATCCTGATGTGATACGCTATGTGGGTACTCTGAAATACGGTAGAGGCACATCAAGTTGCCCCACCGGCAAATCAAATCAGCGTCTCCCAAGGCATCACGATCGGAAATGCCGCCCCTTTACCGCAAGGCGATCGGCAGGAGCGTGACCAGGAGCGTTTCTGTGCCGATCGTAGCATTTCCGGGAGACCTGCCACACTGGCATGTAGAGTTGTGCCAGATTTTTACATCGCCATAGACCCCCTACGATTTCATCAACGGCATGA
>UEIJ01000064.1 GCA_900470195.1 Hyphomicrobiales bacterium
ACGACGCAACCGGCGGTGACAATGTTTACGGCCGCGGCTTCACCGATCGTAACGGCGATGTCGATACCGACCGTGACACCTGGTCGAAGCTTGCTCGTTTTGCCCTCAAGGTTTCGACGGCTTCGGAAACCGAACTCGGCACCCTCAAGACTTATTCGGAAATGCGTTTCCAGTGGGCTGACGGCGCTGACTCTAGCTCGACCGGCACCCTGCGCTTCGGTTACATCCAGCTCGGCGGCCTGCGCGTTGGTCTCGACGAATCGGCCTTCGTAACCTTCCCGGGTTACCTCGGCAACGTCATCAACGACGACGTGATCCTCGCTGGCGGCTATCGCACCGGCTTGATCAGCTACACCTTCACCGGCGGCAACGGCTTCTCGGCCATCCTGTCGCTCGAACAGGGTAACACCGTCGATGTTGACACTGGCACGTACCGCGACGTCAACACTGGTGCGGAATACACCATTTCCGGCAAGATCGACGACTACATGCCACATGTAGTGGGTGGTCTGAAGTATGCTGGCGGCTGGGGCTCGATCGTCGGTGTCGCGGCTTACGACGCTTACAACGAAGAATGGGCTGGTAAGATCCGCGCTGACATCAACGTCACTGACCAGTTCTCGGTCTGGGTGATGGGTGGTTATAAGTCCAACGACGACACTTATGAATACGTCTACACCGACGCCAACGGTCGTGATCGCGGTATCCGCCAGATCAACAGCTTCTACGGCACTTGGGGCGGCGATTGGGCTGTTTGGGGTGGCGCTGCTTACAAGGCAACCGAAAAGGCTACCTTCAACCTGCAGCTCGCCTATGACGACTCTGAAACCTTCGCAGCAACCGCGAACGTTGCTTACGAACTGGTTCCTGGCTTCACCATCACGCCAGAAGTTTCCTACACCAAGTGGGAAGACAAGAACTCTGTCCTCAAGGGCGAAGACGCTTGGCAGGGCATGGTCCGCTTCCAGCGCTCGTTCTAATCAGATCGACGCTTAAGCAAAAAGCGCCAACGGGAAACCGTTGGCGCACATTCATTTGAAACGATGCTCACGAATGCGTGCATTTGATCCTTCAGAAATGGGGATTTCGAAAAGGGTCAAAAACCGAGGGGAGTAACGGGGGACGACAGAAAGCTGGGGGCAATTATCGGTCTTTTAGAAGGATCTAAAAATGTCTCCGCATAAAGTTAGCTCACTTATCTTGTGTTCTGAGAATTATTTCATTAATTGTGCGTCTCATAAAGCTATGGGGGGCGTGCAATGATCGTCGTTGGGGAAACGAAGATCGACATGGGCGACAAATTTGCGCCGATAGTCGACTACAACTTAAAATACACATCCAGCAAAAGTCCGAACCATCGGCTTGTCGAACAATTTTCGGTGGCGGAACTGACGGGGAAATATATCAACATCCTGTGGGATGATGGGTCGCACAAGTATAATGTGAAGTCGTTTCTCGGCGAAATTGATGAGATTCTGAAAGGCGAGCGCTTTTCAGGTTTCGATCAGGAAATGCTCGACTCCGTCATCGGTTCGCTCCGTGAGCGCGGCAACAGCAATGCAACCATCAATAGAAAGATGGCTGCGCTGAGCAAGCTGCTGCGAAAGGCGCACAAGATGGGAGATATCTTCAATTTACCGGAATTCATCCGGCAGAAAGAGCGAGTCGGACGTATTCGATTCCTCGAATATGAGGAAGAAAAACGCCTGTTCGCTGCGATCAAGTCGCGCTGCGAAGATAGCTACCGGCTTTCCCTGTTCTTGGTCGACACGGGTTGCCGTCTCGGCGAAGCGATCGGCGTCACCTGGAACGATATTCAGGATCAGCGGGTTACATTCTGGCTCACCAAGTCGAATCGCAGCCGCACTGTTCCCCTCACCCGGCGCGCACGAAAAGCAGCACATATCTCGCGTGAGAAGCTCAAGGGGCCCTTCTCTATGCTCAATCAGGTCCGGTTCCGCCAGATCTGGAATGAAGCAAAGATGGAAGTCGGGCTTGGCACGGACGATCAGGTCGTGCCGCATATTCTGCGCCACACCTGCGCATCTCGCCTGGTTCGAGGCGGAATCGATATCCGTCGTGTGCAGATGTGGCTGGGCCACCAAACCCTGCAAATGACCATGCGTTATGCCCATCTTGCGACACATGACCTCGATTCCTGTGTGAAAGTGCTCGAAGTCCATTAACGCGCATTTCTAAAGCTGCGCAGCGGTTTTCGGACAACATGTCCGGAAGCAGATCAGAACACCCGTCTGATTCAACCAACTCGGACTGTGTTCGTAGCGCATTCGGCATTTTAGGGATTTGAAAGCCAGCTTTAACTGGCGCGGCTGTGGTATTTGCGATTCTTATATTCGGGCTTATGCCGGATCATCCGGCTTGGCCGGATAGATCATTTGCATCAATCGACCGTCAGCCTGATCGTTGGGTCCATTATTCAGCCAACGCAGAATCATTGTGATGGCACCGGCGAATACAAGTTGCTATGCCTTTCTCAGCAGGACAGGTGGAGGTGACTGACAGCTTTAACCAGCCGCCCGACTTGTCCGCATTGTGCCGGACTGAGAATCGACTGGAAATCATCATGGGATCGCCTCGCCTTACACCACTCGTAGCAAGCCTGCCGTCTACCGTACCTTTTACTGGTCCCGAGACGCTGGAATTGCAACGCGGAAAGTCCTTCAAGGCGCGAATCGGCGCGAATGAGAGCAGTTTTGGACCGGCGCCTTCCGTACTTGAAGCTATTCAGGACGAAGCACACGAAATCTGGAAGTATGGCGACCCGGAAAATTATGGATTGCGTCACGCAATTGCAGCACATCACGGTGTAAAGCCAGAAAATATTATGCCGGGAGCGGGCGTCGATGCTCTGCTTGGCCTTGTGGTCAGGCAATATGTTCAGGAGGGCGACAGGGTTATCAACTCGCTCGGTGGCTATCCAACTTTCAACTACCACGTTGCCGGTTATGGCGGCAAACTGGTCACCGTTCCCTATATCGACGATAAATCGGACCTTGGCGGACTTCTCGATGCAGCGCGCAAAGAAAATGCAGCCATCGTTTATCTTGCCAACCCTGATAATCCGATGGGAACCTGGCATGAGGGGACGGATATCCAGTCCTTCATTGAGCGCGTTCCGGAAAACACGCTGCTTATTCTGGATGAGGCCTATTGCGAAACGGGACCCGCATCTGCCTTCCCGCCCTTCGAAACCGACCGCCGGAATATTCTGCGGATGCGTACTTTCTCCAAAGCCTATGGTCTTGCCGGAATCCGGTGCGGCTATGTGGTAGGCGCTGCCGAAGCCATCAAATCTTTCGATAAGATTCGCGATCATTTCGCGGTGAACCGGCTCGCGCAGGCGGCAGCTATAGCGGCTCTCAAGGATCAAGCCTATCTGAACGACGTGGTTGGGAAAATACAGGCTGGTCGGGACCGTATCGCTGCAATCGCCGACGCGAACGGTCTTTCAGCCATTCCATCCGCTACGAATTTCGTCGCCATCGATTGCGGTAGGGATGGAGCGTTCGCCACGACAGTTCTCAACGGGCTGATCGCGCGCGACATTTTCGTCCGTAAACCCGGAGCCCCGGTTCTGGATCGCTGCATTCGCGTGAGTGTGGGCATTGACGAGCAACTTGATCTCTTTGAAGCTGCTCTTCCCGCAGCTTTGGAAGATGCTCGCAAGCATGCAGATATTCGCGAAACTGCCTGAACGGTGGAGCTCCATATGCAGATTCGACCAGATAATCGGCAGCAGAACATTCTTTTCAGTACGCTGGCCGGACTGTGTGGCGCGCTCGCCATTGCAGCTTATGCAGGTGCTGCCCATGGCGGGGAGAACCATCTGGGCAATATTGCTCCATTGCTTCTCGGCCACGCGCCTGCATTTCTGGTGCTGTCCCTCATCGTACCGAGAAGTCGCGCCGCTTATCTGGGCGGGGCATTGCTTGTTATCGGTCTCGCCCTGTTCTGCGGCGATCTCTTCATGCGTGACATGACGGGCGACCGGCTCTTTCCAATGGCCGCACCGACGGGCGGATCATTGATGATTCTCGGCTGGCTTGCCGTCGCGGTCACAGGCTGGTTCTCACGAACCAAATAAAAAGGGGCCGAAAGGCCCCTTTTT
>UEIJ01000063.1 GCA_900470195.1 Hyphomicrobiales bacterium
TCATGCCGTTGATGAAATCGCAGCGAGTCCATGGCGATATAAAAATCTGGCGCGATTTTAAATGCCAGGATGGCAGATCTCCCGGAAATGGAGCGATCGGTGCAGAAGCGCTCATTGTCACGTTTCCACCGCTCGTCTGGCGGTAAAGGCTGGGCATTTCAGGTCGTGATGCAATGGGAACGCTGATATGACTTGCCGGTGGGGCAACTTGATGTGGCGTGACCTGCCACTGAGAATTTCCTCCAGATTGGATTAGAGTTCGGCCCATTGAGGACGGACTTATGAAGAAGCAGAGATTTACGGAAGAGCAGATCATTGGGGTGTTGAAGGAGCAGGAGGCGGGCGTTAGGGCCGCTGATCTTTGCCGCAAGCACGGGATTTCCGAGGCGACCTTTTACAACTGGAAGGCCAAATACGGCGGCATGGAAGTGTCGGAGGCCAAGCGTCTGAAGGCGCTTGAGGACGAGAATGCCAAGCTGAAGAAGTTGCTCGCCGAGCAGATGCTGGATGTTGCCGCACTTCGTGAACTTCTCGGAAAAAAATGGTAGGGCCTGCCGCGAAGCGTGAAGCCGTCGCGCATCTGAAGGTCACAATGAGGCTTTCGGAACGGCGGGCCTGCCGGATCATATGTGCCGACCGCAAGACGATCCGCTATCGATCCTCTCGACCGCTGGAGGTCGAGTTGCGGGCGAAGTTGCGCGATCTGGCCAACGAGCGACGACGGTTCGGTTACCGACGGCTGTTCATTCTGCTTCGGCGAGACGGAGAGCCTTCCGGGGTTAATCGCATCTATCGGCTCTACCGCGAGGAAGGTCTTTCCGTGCGCAAGCGGAAAGCCAGGCGTCGTGCTGTTGGCACGCGTGCCCCGATCCTCGTCGAAGCAAAGGCGAATGCTCGCTGGTCGCTGGATTTCGTCCACGATCAGTTCGCCTGCGGCAGACGCTTCCGCATCCTCAATGTGGTTGACGACGTCACACGTGAATGCCTGGCGGCGATCCCGGACACATCTATCTCCGGTCGCCGTGTCGCGAGGGAGCTGACGACGCTTGTCGAACGAAGAGGCAAGCCCGGCATGATTGTTTCAGACAACGGGACCGAACTGACCTCAAATGCCATCCTCGCCTGGTCGAAGGATCACAAGATCGAGTGGCACTACATCGCGCCGGGAAGACCGATGCAAAACGGTTATGTCGAGAGTTTCAATGGCCGCATGCGCGACGAGTTACTCAACGAGAGCCTGTTCTTTGGTCTCGATCATGCCCGCAGCGCCATTGCCGAATGGGCCGACGATTACAACAATTTCCGGCCCCACTCATCGCTCGGATACCAGACCCCGGCAGACTATGCAGGGATCATCGCCGCAACCGGCTCCAACGCTACGCAATTTGGAAGCTTCGCCTTTCCGCCGGTTGCTCCCATCACGCCATGTGGCGTATCAAAAACCGCCGAGGCTCTAATCGCAGCCGGATGAAACTTCAGTGGCAGGTCAGGCGCTACCGTATTTCAGGGTACCCACATAGCGTATCAAATCAGAATAATTTGCAATCTTGCGATTCCAGCTTTTGGATTAACGTTGCGGGCATCCGGAAAACTGTTACGAAACCGGATTATCCGATTCATCGATAAACGACGTTTGAGAGTCGGGAACCGATCCAGGACGGTCCCACCGTGTTCGAGGGAGCGTCAGGGGGCGTAGAGCAAAAGAATCTGGTAGACAGGCGTTTTCCCAGGTAGGTCCTCCAGATTCAAACGCCGTTTGACGCCATATTCATTCCCGTAAGGGTAAATGGATTTTATAGAATTGATTTACGTCTTGGGCATGTCGTCATGAGTTGCCCGCAACGTACCACAACGTGTCTACACGTCATTCCAATTTGCCCGCAACGCATTTCAAATCGAGACAATTTGCATTAATCCGATTCAAAACCTCAGAAAAGCGTTGCGCGTTTCCGCACAAACGTTGCCAGATTCGAGATTTCCGTTTCAGCTACAAACGGCGTTTGCCAGCTATGCCAAGCGCGGAGACAAGCGTTTTGTGCCAATTGGTTTGCGGCACACCATGGCTGTCAACAGAGCTGATAAACTGGAACATCCGTGACGACAGACCGGTAGAAGACGGAATGGTTGCGTAAAATAATGGGAGTGATAGGGGATGTCGACGTGCTTGAAGACAGCCCCTACTAGTTCGGTGGGATGATATGTCCCCATACGAGCAGGATTAAGGTGCAAGCCAAAGCTGGGCGCAATGAACAGATCACCCGGCGCGAGGCGCTGGAGCTATCGACTGACCGCTTGCAGTCTAAATATACAGGCTGAATGAGAAGCTGTGGAAGAGAGCTATACCAAGGTTCGGCATTGCTATTCTCTCGCAGCTCACCATAGGTCGATAACGTAGGCGTTCTGCTTTTTTCATTTGGCGAGATTAAATGCGTTCAGCCCATTTTTTGAATCAATTGACGCCGGGCGATACCGCCGTCTGAGCGGTGTTTGAACGTGGCATCATGGCCGAATCCAGTACCTGCTGGCAAAATTCGTCGTCGCGCAGGATAGCATGGCGATTCAGAGCATCCAG
>UEIJ01000059.1 GCA_900470195.1 Hyphomicrobiales bacterium
TGATTAGAGAAAGTAATGTTTAGCCTTTCGCATGTCGCAGCATTCATAGAGGTAATCGAAACTGGCAGCTTTCACGAGGCGTCGCGACGGCTTCAGATATCCCAACCGACTGTCTCACATAATGTGAAACGATTGGAGGATATACTAGGGGTGCGGCTGGTCGAGAGGAGGAAGGACAAGTGTGTGCCGACTCGGCAAGGGCTCGTATTCTTGCCATTCGCACGCAGCCTTTTGACCGTCACGAAGAGATCTCTGGACCGCCTGCACAGCGGCCGGATTACGTTGGGTGCCAGTACTAACATCGGTACCTATATTTTGCCAGTCCACTTGAAGCGTTTACAGGATGCTCAAGGCCGGCCACCTGAGGTGGCCGTTGCCTCAAATCCTGAAATCATCGAAAAGCTCTTGAGGAAGGAGATTGATCTAGCCTTTACCGAATGGTGGGACGATCGAAAAGGATATCAAGCCCGCCTTTGGCGGAAGGAAAAGCTGGTAATAATCGTATCCCCACAGCATAATTGGAGGACGCGAAAAACAATTGAAGCGGCAGAGTTATTTCAAGAGTCCCTCATTGGCGGAGAACGTGGAACCGGTACCGGATCCGTGCTCCGCGAGGCCTTCGGCCAAGCGGCAGAGCAATTCCCAATCTCATTCAATGTCGGGAGCACTGAGGCTGTGAAGCATGCAGTTCGAGCTGGTCTCGGCATTTCGATCGTGATGAGGAGCACTGTCCTCGATGAGCTCGCGTCGGGTAGGCTTTATGAGGTTTCTGTTGAGAATGTGGTTCTCGAAAAGTCTGTGTGGGCTGTACATCCCGTACATATGGAGGATGGTTCACCGGAAGCAATCGCGCTTAAGGTTATACTCGATGCGAGCGCCCCTCTGGGTGACCTAGAGCACGTCCACATTACTCGGGGTCATATCCGCAAGATTTGAAGTAGTTGGCGCATTCCTGCGGCTCGAACATGGTAACGGCCTGGCCGACCGCATCCTTTGGTATCGCCGCCTCAATTCCCGGAGTATCCCATACAAGGGGGACAAGATCGGGGACCGCCCGATTTTCGATGCGTAAGGTTCCCTGCTCCATGTCGCGAATATTCGGCCGTCAGACACATAGTTGGTTTCCATGGATCGTTTGTCATAAACGAGGGTTTTTGAGCATGCCATAGCGCATGCCGTCACGCCCCTTGAATGGCGCGATGGAATCTTCTCAAAACTGTTATAGAAACGGTTGTCGCAAAATGCTATGTGTCCAACGACTTTCAAGAACATTTGGATGGCTATGCGGGTCGGGTACGCCAGGGTCAGCACGATCGATCAAAATCCGGAGCTTCAGCTTGAGGCGCTGAGACGCGCCGGTTGCGAGAAGGTGTTTACCGAGCGCGGGTCAGGCGCTCGCGATGACCGCCCGGAATTGGGCCGAATTCTCTCCGACGTGCTTCGCACTGGTGACACGCTCGTTGTCTGGAAACTCGATCGGTTGGCGCGATCGCTAAAGAAGCTCATCGCGACGGCGGAAGAGTTGGAGCGCGCGAAGATCGGGCTCGTGTCCTTGACCGAGAGCATTGATACGACGACGCCGGGCGGCATGCTGACCTTCCATGTCTTCGGTGCGATCGCCCAGTTCGAACGTGCTCTGATCCGCGAACGCACGACGGCTGGACTGGTCGAGGCGCGGCAACGTGGCCGCAAGGGTGGCCGCCCGCCCGCGATGCGCCCGGGCGATATTGCCGCGGCGCGCGCCCTGATGAAGGAAGGCAGCATACCGGTACGCAATATTGCGCAGCGCATGGGGGTTTCTGTTGCAACCCTCTATCGTCATATCGGCAAGAAGGGTGGCTCTCCCAAAACAGTGGAATCCGAGGACGTCCATGGCTGAGCGGAGAAAGCGGCCGCCCGGAGAGGCTCTTGTCGATCTTCGACGCCGATTGTCGCTGCTTTCTCCCCGTGATCCAGGCCGTACCGAGATTGTTGCTCGTGCCGCCGATGCCTACGGCATCTCGATCTGGACCCTGTATCGGGCGCTGCGGGAGTTGAACCGCCCGAAATCCGTACGGCGCGCCGATCACGGAACCTCCCGGATCGCCCCGCAGCCGGAGATGGAAACCTATGCCGAAATCATCGCGGCCCTGAAGATCAGAACGGCGAACCGGAAGGGGCGGCATATCTCCACGGCGCGCGCCATCAAGCTGCTTGAGGAAGACGGCGTGGTGACGCCCGATGGCCTGGTCCGTGCACCGCCCGGCATCTTGAAACGCGCAACGGTCGATCGGCTGCTGCGTGTTTCCGGCCTGGATTATGCGCGCGTCACCCGCCCGGTGGCTGCCGTCCGATTCCAGGCGCGGCGTTCCAACGAACTCTGGCACTTCGACATGAGCCCGTCCGACCTGAAGCAGGTGGAAGCGCCGCTTTGGGTCGAGGAAGGGCGCGGCCGGCCGACGCTGATGCTGTTCTCCGTGGTCGATGATCGCTCCGGCGCGAGCTATCAGGAATACCGCTCCGTCTACGGCGAGGACGCGGAGTCCGCCTTGCGCTTTCTCTACAATGCCTTCGCCGCCAAGCCTGAACCGGAACTGCCGCTTCAGGGGATTCCAACGACCATCCATATGGATAACGGGCCGGTGAGCCGCTCGCGCGTTTTCCAGTCCGTCATGGGTAGCCTTGGTGTCCGGGTTCTCACGCATATGCCCCCGTCGGACAGCGAGCGGCGCACGCCGGCGCGAGCGAAAGGCAAGGTCGAGCGGCCGTTTCGCACGATCAAGGAAGTGCACGAGACCCTCTATCATTTCCACAAGCCGAAGGACGAAGAGGAAGCCAACCTTTGGCTCAGGCGCGCCTTGGTCACCTACAATAACGGCGACCATCGCACAGAGTCTCATGCACGCATCGCGGATTGGCTGCGGCATCTTCCTCCTGACGGGGTGCGGGCGATGTGCTCCTGGGAGCGGTTCTGCGCCTTTGCGCGCGAACCGGAACGACGGACGGTTGCTGGAGACGCGACCGTATCGGTCGAAGGCGCATCCTATGAGGTCGAGCCCGAACTTGCCGGCGAAACGGTGACCTTGCTCTGGGGCCTGTTCGATCAGGAACTGTTCGTCGAGCATGAGGGCAAGCGCTTCGGTCCATTCCAACCTTCGCGCGGGGCGGTTCCCCTCTTTCGCTATCGCAAATACCAGAAGAGCAAGCTCGAAGAGCGGCTCGACAAGGTGGTGCGCCTGGCAGACCAACTTGGGCTCCCCCGCGCCGCGGTCACCGGCGGGGATCGTCCATTGCCTTCGCTGCCCCCGACCACGGCTGGGCTGAGTGTACGGCGGACACCGTTTCCGGAACCCGCAATAGAGACCGCTTATCCAAATGGCCTCGCAGCCCGTGGGGCCATCGCCGACCAGCTCGGCCGGCCGATCGGCGCGATGAATGCCGGTGACCGCGCCTTCATCAATGAACTGCTTGGAGAAACACTCGACAAAAAGATGATCGCGGCCCGTATCCGCGAACGCTTCCAGGCGCGAAGAAAGGAAGAATGATGCTCGCTGACGTTCAATCCAGTTACGGCCTCGACCGGCCTTTCCAAGGGGCCGGCAACTTTGAGACCGAGCATCAGCGCACGATCATCCGCGAGGTGTGTGCGGCCGTCCAGACCGGTCGGCTTGTCGTGGTCTCCGGCCTGGTCGGTTCGGGGAAAACCCACCTTTTGCGCCGCATCGAGGCCGAACTCACCAAAGCCGGCAAGGTCGCACTCGCCAAATCGCTGGCGGTCGACAAGCGGCGCACTTCGCTGCCATCGCTCATTGAAGCCCTGTTCTACGACTTGTCTCCCGGCGATCGTGCGCAGGTCAAGATCCCCAAGCAGGCCGAGCGCCGGGAGCGCGACATCATGAAAAAAGGCAAACGGCCGATCGTCCTCGTGGTCGACGAGGCCCATGACCTGCACCACAAGACCTTAACCGGCCTGAAGCGACTGATGGAGGTGGTCGCCGACGCCGGCGTGCTCCTTTCCGTACTTCTTGTCGGGCATCCCCGGTTGCGCAATGATCTGCGCCGGCCGCAAATGGAGGAGATTGGCTACCGCACGACCATTTTTGACTACGAGGGGATCGGCTCCGCGCGCCGCGACTATGTTGCCTGGCTGCTTGGCGCCTGTGCGGCCGAAGGCGTAAAGGTTGGCGAACTCCTCGAGGAAGAAGCCATCGACCTCATCGCCGAACGTTTGCGCACGCCGCTTCAGATCGAGATGCATCTCACCCTCGCATTCGAGCAGGGCTTTCGCCTCGGCGCCAAGCCGGTTACCGCCGAAATCGTCGAGCAGGTCCTGTCCCGCGCCATCGACGATCTCGAACCGACGTTGACCCGAAATGGTTACGATGCGACGGCTCTGGTCACGCACCTCAATGCTCGGCCGTCGGATATCCGCGCCTTCCTGGCG
>UEIJ01000058.1 GCA_900470195.1 Hyphomicrobiales bacterium
CGAGCATGAGGGGGTCGTTTGCGGGAGGGGGCGGAATCCTACGCTCTCATGAGCGATTTAGGTTTTCCGGCCGCGTTTAAATTACCCCGTTTTCACGAGGGTGGTCAACTTAGTAGCCTGTGCACGGTGCTGGAGATGACGAGCCGAACCGATGGTTATCATACTCTCATCCGCGGATTCTACCGCCTGACCATATTCGATGCGGGCTTGCCTCTCTCTAAGGACGGATGTTTATCCCAACGTACGTCGAGGGTTCCCTGATCTCTGGTCGTCATCTTCAGCATACTGCACAGGCAGAAAAGTCTGGCAAGTTGCAGATTACCTGGCTTGGATCGGTACGTGCCGCGCAATGTCCCAGATGAAGCCTGCAAGTTCACGTGCAACAGCTGTCAGAACACGAGGTTGCGGTTTTCCGGTTTTTGAAAGGTCCCGGTATCTCTTGCATAAACGCGTCTGTGCCTTCCATCCGATATCTTTAATCTCCTGAGGTTGATGCTGGCAGCGCTTCAGGTATGGCTGTCCTTCTCGAGCCGGGTGGCGATATGACCAGCTTGCTTCAACCATCATGGTTCGAGCCAGCGCATTTCCCGTCTTCGTAATACGGCCGCGTCTGACTGTACAGCCGCTGGAATGTTCACTGGGTACCAGTCCCAGCCAGGCCATGAGCTGGCGGGGATTTTCGAAGCGACTGATATCGCCTATCTCCGCGGCCAGGGTCGCAGCGATAGTTGTGTTGACGCCGCGCAATGATCGCAGAGCATCGACCAGATCACCAAAGCGCCAGTCCTTTACCGCATCTTCAAGGGCTTTATCCACTGTGGAAATACGCTCTTCAATCTGCCGAATAGTTCGCTTCAATTCCTCAAAAGCCAGTTGCTGGTGCGGAAAGCGGAATTTGCGAAAATCATTGATCCAGCGCCAATGCATTTTTGTCCAGTAGGTCGGTCGAGTGTAGCGAAGGCCATGTCGCAACAGGAAGCTTTGCAGTTGCTGTTTCGCAATCTTCAGCGCGTCCAGAGACTGTGTGCGGGTCCGGATCAGGTCTCGTATAGCTTCCTGTTCTTCATCCTGCGTCCAGACTGGGGTCCACTCGCCTGCTCGCCACAGTCGCGCCAGCATTTCGGCGTCTCGCCGATCAGTCTTGATCCGATCACCAGTACGTCTTGGTATCATGGCCGGAGAGACGACAGCACAATCAAAACCAAGCTTCGTCAGCAATCGATGTAAACCATATCCGCATGGACCGGCTTCATAGCAGAAGGTGGGATGCGTATTTGTCGCGACAAGGCGCTTGGTAAGACGCCGAACACTATCAGCGGTATTGTCGCTCACACCGTGAAAACGGATCTCCCCATTCCGCCCGTCATCTGCAATGGCAACAGCAATCGTATCAGCATGGACGTCGAGGCCTACATAAACTATTTTCTCCATGGTCGTTCCTTTCAAAACCAATATTGGCTCAACAAGGAAAACTTAGCGGCTTTGCCGCGAAAAATCGCTCATCTGGTCTAAG
>UEIJ01000057.1 GCA_900470195.1 Hyphomicrobiales bacterium
CCACTTCGCCGACAGCTACACCATCAAGGGCAATCTCGGCTTCAAGGTAAAGTGGTAGGGAAGAGCACAGTATAGCCCCAACCTCCGACCAAAACTTCAGACCCCGGTTAACCGCCGGGGCCTGGCTTTGAGCCAACCGGGAAGGACATCGCCAATGGCACGTTTATTCTCACGCGAGACATTCCACAATCTCGTCTGGTCGCTTCCGTTGGCAGAACTGGCTGAACGGCTTCAGGTTCCAGCCTATCGTATCAGCGATCTGTGCCGCTGGCGCGTGATCCCGATACCTGGTGACCCTCAGTGCGCAAGGCTTGCCGCTGGCGAGCCATCGTCCAGAACGCCGCTCAGACCGCCGGGCAAAGGCATTACCAATATCGTCGATATCAACTGTCGCATACAGCCACGCAGCACCTACGCCCGGTATGGGATCACTCAACTGGAATGTCGCAGCGCGTCCTAGAACCAGACCGTATCCCTCAATCCATGATGTACAAGGACCACGCCGGTGACCGTTATGCCGATATCGGCGTAACGGTCATAATGCCGACTGTCGGATTATGCCGGAACCAGTTCGAGAGAGCCGGAAGCGCTGGCCTCCGGCTCTAACATTTCGGCATAATCAGAGACGTTTATCAAAAAGATGCGGCTTGTGCGTTATGTGAAACATAAGCTTTAGGTTTGCCGGACGATTGTGCCGATTGCGTTGACGACCAGGCGGGCAGCAGTCAAGGCTGACAGTCCATCTACGTCAGAAGGTGGGTAGAGTTCAACGAGATCAAAGCCGGAGATTTGGGCCCGTTTACCAACTCCTGCAATTAGATCGATGATCTGAGTGTATGTAAGACCTCCCGGCGTTCGCGCGGCGACGCCCGGCATGATGCTTGGATCCAGACCATCACAATCTAGGGTAATGACTACTCGTGCTCCTTCTGGAACATGCCGCAGAGCGACTTCAACGCCGTGGGCGTGCACTTCGCGTGCGGTGATGATGCGACTGCCGAAGTCTCGCGCCGCTCCGATCTCGTTAATTCGTGCACTGCCCACGCTGCGCATGCCGACCTGAACGATGCCAGCGATATGGGGCATCTCACTAACGCGACGCATAGGGCTCGAATAGCCATAACGTTCGCCGTGAAGTTCATCCCGCCAGTCGATATGAGCATCAATCTGCATCACCCAGAGCGGCCCATGATCGGCAAATCCTGCGAGGAAAGGAATGGGTACGGAATCATCTCCGCCAAGCAAGATCGGCACAGCGGGTAATGTGAGAATATCCCGTGTTTTTGCTTCGATCTGCGCACGGTTGCCAGAATTGTCATACATGATTGTCGGAATATTGCCGGCGTCGATACAACAAACAGGTTTACTGTCGAATAGTGGGCCATCAAGGTCGAAATCCCAATGGTCGACAAGCGGGGCATCCTCTTGGGTTGCGGCACGAATTGCATCAGCAGCTGTGGCATAGCCGCTGCTATCCTTTCCGGGATAAGTGCTGCCGTGGCTGACACCAAATATGACTACACGGGGCGAGGTACCTCCCGACAGGGAGCTCGGGAATTGAAGAAAAGAAAGTGAACTTGCCATTTTTGATTATTCCACTACGTCTTGGCGAAGTAATCCGACAATTTGAAACTGTCTTTGCCATCGTGAGGCCATGTACTTTGACCGTCAAAAATTAATCGCAGCCTCCTATAGCTGAGATGAAGAAAACCACATGTCAGGATAAATTGCGACAGCTGTCTCGTCGGGCTTTCGGTCGGCTGTCAGCCAGAGTGAGCGAATGGTTCGAGCTTCTGCAATACCGGGTGCCTTTAAACATTGGCTGCCATCTGATGCACCGACGCAAGGAATGAACCAAGCCGGCATCAAGGGTTTGGCAAGAAAAACCGTATCTGTACGAGTTACCAACATCGTGAGCCCAATGTCCGCGACCGGGTTCCACGGGAAAATCAACCGACCGCCAGACTTGAGCGCCTTTAGCCATGCGACTGGCGGAACGACTACGCCAGCATTGACATAGATCACATCGGAGACTGGCACTTGCAGGTTGGTTGCATCCCCATGCCTGACCCTAACTCCGGGAAACGGTTCCAGGCACTTGCATGCTCGCTCGGCAAGATTCTCGTCGATCTCGAAAGCATGTACGCTGCCGTGCGGCAAGGCCAGCATTGATAGAAGTGCCGTATAATAACCTGTTCCTGCCCCAATATGAGAAATACCGTCGCCGGCTTTGGGAGCAACGGCACCAATCCAAGCCGCATGCAGGAATGGTTCTCCGTTGTTGATACCCTTTGCTGCGTCAAGGGCGACAAGGACGTTCTGATAAACAAAAACCGGATCGGCATTCGGTGTCTCGAGGTAGTGGCGATTCACATTTATCTGCCACGGTCCGGGTCCCAGGAACGCCTCACGCGGCACCAGTTCGAATATTCGCTCCAGTCGTTCATCTGCCGAATTGCTGGCTGCAAACATCATCTTCGCATGAAAGCTGCGCACGTCGTCCAGATTCGCTCGAGGCATTCTAATCATGATACGTGTCCTGAACTTTTATTCGGTATCTATTGTTAAGAACTGAGGGCTATCGGGCCGTGTAACCTTAACGCCGAAAAATTCCTTGCACGAAATGGAGTTTAATCACCGTCTTTCCTTGTTTACAACATGAGGAAAATGACGTGATGATCAATAAATATCGCTACTCATTGTTCGATGAGCACCTCGCTGCCTTTGTCGATGAGATGGTAACGAACGACCATGCAGAAAGCACAGTCAAACTTTATCTCAGCTGCATAAATGACATCTCAAAGGCTATGGATGCTACGGGGATTGCGGCCTGTCGATCTTGATGAAACGCGAGCACTGGGTAACTGACTCATAAGAACGTAGCCA
>UEIJ01000055.1 GCA_900470195.1 Hyphomicrobiales bacterium
GCATTGCCCGCATAGATCGGGCGTTTGAACGTATCCGCCGACACAACTTCCATGATTTCCGACAGCTGCATCACATCGAGAAGCGCTGCCACGCGCGGCAGGATGTTCTTGGCCGAGGTCGTCGCCGGAGCGATGATCGTGTCGTAATTGGCGGCGAGTTCCACGATCAGTGCTGCCGTTGGCTCCGCCAGACGGTTTTCCAGCGCATTGCTTTCCGCCAGCAGAACCTTGCGCACGCCTTGAAGCTTGGCGGCAGCATCGGCTGCAGATTTTGCACCCTTGCCAACCACAAGAATGTCGACATCGCCGCCGATCTGGGTCGCTGCCGTCAGCGCCTTTGCCGTCTGGTCCGAAAGGGTTGCATTGTCATGTTCGGCAATAAGAAGAATAGCCATTTGTCTTGTCCCTTCCGATTTCTTAGATGATGCCGTCAGCCTTGAGCTTCTCAACCAGCTCTGCGACGGAGCCGACCTTGACGCCAGCCTTGCGGCCACCCGGCTCCTCGGTCTTCAGCACTTTCAGACGCGGCGCAATATCAGCGCCGAAATCAGCAGGCGACTTTTCATCGAGCGGCTTCTTCTTCGCCTTCATGATATTGGGCAGCGATGCATAGCGCGGCTGGTTCAAGCGAAGATCGACCGTGACAATCGCCGGAAGCTTCACATCGATGGTCTGAAGACCGCCATCCACTTCACGCGTGACCTTGGCCGAACCGTCACCCAGTTCCACCTTGGAGGCAAAGGTTGCCTGGCTCCAGTTCAAGAGCGCCGACAACATCTGGCCGGTCTGATTGGCATCATCGTCAATCGCCTGCTTGCCGAGGAAGACAAGATCCGGCTTTTCCGCCTCGACCACACCCTTCAAAACCTTGGCGACGCCAAGCGGCTCCACCGTTTCATCCGTCTTGACCAGAATGGCGCGGTCCGCACCCATGGCGAGTGCGGTGCGCAGGGTTTCCTGTGCCTGTGCCGGGCCGACTGAAACCGCGACGATTTCCGTCACCTTGCCCGCTTCCTTCAAACGGATCGCCTCTTCAACCGCGATCTCGTCAAAAGGGTTCATCGACATCTTCACGTTCGAAAGCTCAACCCCCGAACCATCACCCTTCACACGGATCTTCACGTTGTAATCGACAACCCGTTTCACTGCGACAAGGACTTTCAT
>UEIJ01000054.1 GCA_900470195.1 Hyphomicrobiales bacterium
GTGACGGCCGGGTGGGTCTATGAGACGAACCGCGCGGCGCTGGATAAGTGCATCGCAGATATGTTCCAAAGCAAGAAGGAGCAGCGTTGCCCCGTTGTCCTGCCCGTAGTCGAGAGCAATTCGCGCCGGTAGTGGTTTTGCAAGTGTCGGGATTTGCCCGAATTTTCCTGCTACGTGGTTTTGGCGCGCATCACGCCTATCGCGATGATCGAAGCCAGGACCGCATAGGCAGAGCAGCCAAGCGCCTGCCATGAAAGCGGAATGCCGGCGTCGATGAGAACGCCCATGACGATCGGGGATGCGCCGCTGGCTATGACGGCCCCGGCTTCAACCGCCGATCGGACCCTTGCAAGCTCGAAGGCTCCGAACAGATCGACCCAGAGGGCGGTTGCGAGCGTGGAACCAATAGCCATCGAGGCCGCCATAAGGACCATGTAAACAGGCGCGATCCACGGCACACTGATGAGGCCGATCAGGAGCATCGCGAGCGCCTGGGGCAACAGAAAAAGGGGCAGTAGCTTTTTCGGCCCCATCCTGTCGATTACGGGGCCGATCACAACAGAGGCGACCGCCTGGACTATGGCAAAGGCGGCGAAGCTCGCTGCCACAATCGAAATGTCCCATCCCTTTTGTTCGGCAAGCCGCGCCTGATGGAAGAAGAATCCCGTCACGATGAAGGGGCCGGCAAGGATCGCCGGGAGAGTGAGCAAAAGACGACGATCGCGCCATAGCGGCACGGTCGATGAACCTTCGGCCGGCTTGTCCTTGCGGCTGCGAATGGCTTTGTCACCCACGCGCGGCAGAAAGAGCAGGGCGATTGCCACACCGGCGATGACCAGGCCGGCGTTCATCATCCAGGCCGTTCGCCAGCCGAACAGTTCCATCATCGTGACGCCGGCAATCGGAAAAAGGCCCTGAGAGACAGAGAGGCCAAGCGCGATGATACCGAGCGCCTTGCCGGCATCCTGGGGAAAGGCCCGCGCCGTCGCGGTAAGCGCCGTGTGGGTCATCAGGCCCTGTCCGCCAAGGCGCAGAAAATAGAAAGCGACCGCCAGCATGATGAAATTGGCGCTGACGGCCACGAGAATGCAGGCTGCGGCGAGCAGAAGCGCCACGCCGGATGTGAATCGGCGGACGGTCGTGTAGTCGATCAAGCGCCCCGCCCAGGTGAGCGTCATGGCGCTGAGAATGGTTCCGGCCGCATAGGTGGCCCCGAGCCCTCCGTCGCTTAGATTGAAGGATTCCCGAAAATAGGAACCTGAAACGGCGACGAAATAGGTCTGGCCAAAGCTGGAAAGCGCCATGAGAAGCGCACCGAACAGAAGCGGCTGCCAGTTTGTCTTGGTGAATTCAATGTAGGCTTTGACCATCTGACTTTTTCAACACGATTTGCGCCCGAGGCGTATGCCTGGACGTTAAAGGTTATTCTCGGAAGGGGATTTCCGCTCGATCGAGCACGTTTCTTATAGCGCGTAGACTATCGCCCTGCCAGTGCGAATTGACCGTGCGGCAAAAACCGGCTTACGGGTGCACCGTCTTTCCCACAGCCAGTTGCTCTATGAGCATCGTCAGGTCGATAAAGCTATCGGATGCTTTGATGAGGATCGCGGCCGGCGCAATGGTATCCGGTGCATCGAGCGTCGATATCAGCGTCACCTCGATATCGTCGTCCCGCAAGGCCGCGAACAGCGGTTCCAGCTTAGCGTCGCCGGCGAGCACCATCACATGGTCGCCGGGTTCGGCCAGGAGAAGCGCATCGACGGCGATCTGGATCAGATTCGTGCCGTACCGCTCGCGCGGCTCACCGGGGCCATGGGTGCGGCCTTTCACGGAAAAGCCGTTGTGCCTGAGCCAGCCAAAGAGCGAGCGCTGGCGTTCCGCCTCGTTGTCGTCGCGAACATCGCGATAGTAGACGGCCTGGTCCACGGGCACACCGCCGTTGGCGAGATCGGCCAGCTTGCGAAGATCGAAAGGGGTCTCGAATACCGAACGCAGCCGGTCGTAATGGCTCCCGTCGATCAGGAAAAAGGTCTGCTTTTGGGGCGACATGATCGCTCCTTTCAATTGGCCGGCTCTCCGCACTCAGGGCGTACAGCGCACGCAGGTCTTGAAGGTTGGATCGATCTCAAGCCGGCGAACGGCGATCGGCTCGCCGCATTCGACGCAATAGCCGAACTCGCCATCCCGGATTCGCGACAGGGTGCGCTCAAGCGCGACCTTGCGCTCCTGGCGGCGGTGCGTGAGGTTTTGGGCCATGGCCTGCTGCTGCATGGCGTCCATGCGGGACAGTCGCCCGACGCTCTGCTGGTCCAGTTCGACGGGCGCGCGGTATTCTTTGCTCTCTTCGATCAACCGAACCGTTTCGGCCAGCTCTTGCCGTAAGCGGTGCTCGAATGCCCGAATGACTTCGGCGTCCTCTATGGTTTTCATGAACGTCCTCCCCGGAACGAAGGGCGGGACGAGCGCCCGCCCGCCTGTTCTCAGCGGAAGATGACGACCGGCACCTTGCAGGAGCGGATCATCTCCGTGGTTGTCGAGCCGATGAACAGGCTTCGCAGGCGCGAATGGCTGTAGGCCCCCATTGCCAGAAGGTCGTAGCCCTCCTGTTCGATTATCGCGGTTATCACCTTGTCAGCCGCGCCCTGCACGAGCGCGACTTCCGGGGCATAGCCAGCGGCCTTCAAGATCACCGCCGCGTCATCGAGCTTCTTGCGGTTCTCCGGGGTATCCTCCCCCGCCATCACCAGCTTGCAGCCAAGGCCGGCGAGGATCGGGCTGCGCGAGACCTGATCGACCGTTTTCATGGCCATCGTCCCGCCGTCATAGGCGATCAGCAGCTTGTTGACCGGCTTATAGGCGCGCGAGGCGATGACGATCGCCTTGTGGGTGGAGCGGACGACCCGCTCCAGATTGGAGCCGAGATGCCCCTTGGCGAAGTCGGCCCCTTCACCACGCTTGCCGATGACGATGATATCCGTGTCGGCTTCAAATTCGAGCACGGTTTCCACCAGATCGCCATTGCGCAGCTTGGTTTCGACGTTCTGGACGCCGGCGGCCAGAAGCCGCTCCTTGGCCCCTTCGAGAAGCAGGCGGGCGCGTTTCTGCGCGACCTTGGCTTTTTGGGCGTCGAGGTCCGCCAACTCCTCCAGGAGTGCGGTGCGCGCACCAAGGCCGATATTGCCGCTGAGGTTGACCGGCTCCGTCGAGAGATCGCGACGGCCGATGACATGGAGGATTTCCACGGTGCCGTCGATTTTGCCAGCGATCCAGGCGGCATGATCGCACACGCTTTCGGCATAGGTTGAGCCGTCGATAAGTCCGAGTATTTTCATGGTGCGGTCCTCCCTTAGTGGCCCATCAGGCGTTCGAGCGCGCCGGGCTTGTCGTGGATTGCGAGCCTGTCAACGATGGTCTCGCTTGCTTCATTCATGCCGATGATTTCCACGTCGGCCCCTTCACGGCGGAACTTGAGCACGATCATGTCGAGGGCGGCGACACTGGAAATGTCCCAGATGTGCGCGTGGGTGACGTCGATCGTCACCTTGTCGAGTGCTTCCTTGAAGTCGAACGCCTTGTTGAAGTCATCGGCCGATGCGAAGAAAATCTGGCCTTCGACCGTGTAAGTGCGATGCGAACCATCGGAAGAGAGCGTCGAGGTGATGCGGAAAATCTGCGAAATCTTCCACGAGAAGAAGACGGCCGACAGAAGCACGCCGATCAGCACGCCAATGGCGAGATTGTGGGTGTAGACCACGCCGACAACGGTTGCGATCATGACAATCGAGGACGAGCGCGGGTGAATTTTAAGGTTCTTGATCGAGGACCAGGAGAAGGTGCCGACCGACACCATGATCATGATGGCGACGAGGGCGGCCATGGGAATCCGGCTGACCAGATCGCCAAGCACGAGGATCATGAACAACAGGAAGACGCCGGCGCAGAAGGTCGAGAGACGCCCGCGCCCGCCTGACTTCACGTTGATGATGGATTGCCCGATCATGGCGCAGCCGGCCATGCCGCCGATGAAGCCCGTTGCCGTGTTGGCAACGCCCTGGCCGATGCACTCGCGGTTCTTGTCGCTCGGCGTGTCGGTCAGATCATCAACGATCTGCGCCGTCATCAGCGATTCCAGCAGGCCAACCGCTGCGACGGCGACCGAGTACGGCAGGATGATCAGCAGCGTTTCGAGGTTGAAAGGAATCTGCGGGATCAGGAAGATCGGCAAGGTGGAAGGTAGTTCGCCCATGTCGCCGACGGTGCGGACATCGAAGCCGAAATAGATCGACAGTGCCGTCAGCACCACGATGCAGACGAGCGGCGACGGCACGGCCTTGGTGACGTAGGGAAAGAGATAGATGATGCCGAGGCCGGCCGCGACGAGGATATAGGTCAGCACTGGTACATTGGTCAGCTCAGGCAATTGCGCCATGAAAATCAGGATGGCGAGTGCGTTGACGAAGCCGGTCATGACCGAGCGCGACACGAAGCGCATCAGATAACCGAGTTTGAAGATGCCGGCGACGATTTGCAGGAGGCCGGCCAGCACGGTCGCGGCGAGCAGGTATTGCAGGCCATGGTCGCGGACGAGCGTAACCATGAGAACCGCCGTGGCGGCGGTTGCGGCGGAAATCATCCCCGGGCGACCGCCGATGAAGGCAATCAGCACGGCGATGGAGAATGAGGCGTAGAGACCGACTTTCGGATCGACGCCGGCGATGATGGAAAAGGCGATTGCCTCGGGGATCAGGGCGAGCGCGACGACGATGCCGGCAAGCACGTCACCTTTGATGTTACCGAACCAATCGGTTTTGAGGGTGCCAATGAAATCACGGTTCAAGTGTATGTTCTCCGTGCCGGTGACGCCTGGGAGGACCGTCGAAGCGGCATTTGACTGGAATTGCTATGGTGCGCCCGCGCGGATGAGCGCGCGGCGGGCGTAGCGAAAAGGTGCGCGAAGCGGCGAACGCCGGCGCGCGTGATCAGTCGATCGCAGTCATGAAGGTTTCCAATCGGAATGCTCACGGCGCACCTATCTGGTCAGATGGTGCAGGGGAGCTAGCTGGTTGCCAGGGGATAGGCGCCTGGAGAAGCCACCCGCGATGCGGGTCCGGTTGATCATGGCTATATTGCGGCAAAACAGTACGAGATCAAGCAAGAACTGAGCCAGCCGGGCATTTCTTGATTCAGCACGAGAACCTGTCGCGCAAATCCTAAAACCCGCGACAGATCGGCCGCCCCCGGAAAATCAGGGGTTTTCGTGTCGCATGTCTTTGTCGCAGGTGCTACGCCACTTGCGACATGATTTGCGACAGGGGGGAGCCGTGAACCGCCAACCAGATTCCGACGCCGGTCGGGTGTTCATCGGCTATGCCCGCGTCTCGACACGCGGGCAGGACTTGGAGCAGCAGCGGGCCGCTCTTGGCGCGGCCGGCTGCGTCCGCATCTTCGAGGAAAGGGCTTCCGGGACGAAGCGCGACCGGCCCGAGCTGGTGCGGATGCTCGACCACTTGCGCGCCGGCGACGTGGTGACGATCACCCGGCTAGACCGCCTCGCGCGATCGACGGCCGACCTTCTGGCGATCGCGGAGCGGATCAAAGAGGCCGGCGCGGGCCTGCGCTCGCTGGCCGAGCCGTGGGCCGACACCACGACGCCGGCCGGGCGCATGGTGTTGACCGTGTTCGCCGGCATCGCGGATTTCGAGCGCAGCTTGATCGTGGACCGCACGAGCGCCGGCCGGATCGCGGCGAAGGCCCGAGGTGTGCGGTTTGGTCCTTCCCCTGCCCTGTCGGCCGAGCAGATCGCCCACGCCCGCCAGCTCATCCATGAGGACAAGAAGCCGGTGGCGGAAGTCGCCCGGCTTTTGGGGGTGCATCGCGCCACGCTCTACCGGGCTATAGAACGCAATAACGTGAATACGCATTGACGTTACTACGTTTAGCTGCCAACCCTAGAAGTAGTGCCTTTCCCGGTTCCTTCCGCAAGGGATTGCAGAATCGGGCGGCTTGCTCTTAGTTGTAAACATGAAGGAACGCGCGGAAGAGATTCGCAGGGGCGTTGCCGCCCACAGGGCGCGGCAGATCGCGGCCGGCCGCGTGGCGTTGAATACCTATGTTCCGGGCGAGCTTGTCGAGGCAATCGACAGGATCAAGGAGCAGCGGGGCGCGTCAGCTCGCGCGCCGATCATCGAAGAAGCGTTGAGGTTCTATATCGAAGCGAAGCAAGGGACATAACGGCAAAACGCCCGACCGCGCCAACGGTCGAGCGTTTTTGTAGGCCGTCAGACACACCGTAGAGCCGGGGCCGATAAGTCTCCCCCTATCTACGCTAGAGCACTCCAATTCGCAAGATTGATTCTTGCGGAAACGGGAGCGCCGTGCCTGCCGTCCGCGCCGTCATGTCCTTCAAATGGAAGGACGAGGGCATATGTTGAGGACGCACTACGCGGCCGCGATCGGCTGCGCGCGCGGGAACGCGCTTGATGAGATCATGCGGGAGGTTTGGAGCCGATACGGCGCGGGCCAGCTCACCGACGACGAGGCCGGCGAGCTTACGACGCTCGCCCATGAGCGCCGGGCCGCCCTGCGAGGATCGAGACAGACCGCGCTAGGGCTGATCTTTCCGCCCCCTGCCCCGCGCTGCCCGACGCCAGTTCGCCGGCATAGTCATATCCGGGGGCGATCGGAGGGCCGCATATGGCGGCCGACGACGCGCAAGGACGTGCAGGCGATCTTGAAGGCGGCCGAAATCTACAACGAGGCCGGTTTGCACGAGAAGGGCGAGCGCAGCGGGCCGCTCGGATCGGTGGCGCTGGACGTGCTGCGGCTGTTCGTCAATCTCATCGACTTCCGCACCGGCCGGCTAGAGCCGTCAATCACCACGATCATGGACCGCTTGGGCCGGTCGCGCGATACGATCGTGCGGGCGCTGAAGAACCTGCGGGCGCATGGTTTCATCGACTGGCTGCGGCGCTACGAGCCGACCGGCAACGAGGGGCGCGGCCCACAGGTCCAGCAGGCGAGCAACGCCTATCGCCTGTCTCTGCCGGAGAAGGCCCGGCAGTTCCTTGGACGGTTCGGCAAGGCCCCTCCCCCGCCTGCGGATCATGGACAGGATCAGCGGGCATGGAGCGAGGCAATCGACGCCTACAAGACCACCCTGCCCCTCGATGAGCGAACGCAGCTCGACGCCGGCGACAGCCCGCTAGGACAGGCCCTTGTGCGCATGGCGAAAAACTTCATGAAACGTGAGTCCGATAACCAGACTGAATCCCCATCTAATCTTTATCTAAGAGGGAAAACATAAGCGGTCGCCGCTGTTCGGGCTGCTTTCGCAGCCCTGCGGCGGTTCCGGCCCGCGTATAGGCGGGCCGGGAAGCGGCACCCTCACCACCTAATCCGCACCGTTCGCGCCTGCGGCCAACGTCCTATGCGCTTTCGAGAGGGCGCGAGGGGCAAGGTCGGCGCTTAATTATTTACGTTAATACGTATTGACGTGTAAACGTATTATCTTGATAGAAGGCGATGGCGGCGGCAGGGAAAACGTGCTAGGGTGTACACAATTCAACACACGGAGGCGATTCCATGACCGCCAGCACCACCATGACGATTCGGGTTAGGCCCGATGTGAAAGAAAAGCTCGACCGGATCGCGAACGACACGCAGCGAAGCAAATCCTTCCTCGCCGGCGAGGCCGTCGCCGCCTATGTCGATCGTGAGCTTGAAATTATCGACGGTATCAAGCGCGGCATGGCCGATGCGGCGGCCGGCCGAGTGATCCCCCATGCGCAGGCCGTCGCGGAAATGCGTGAGGTTATCGAGGAAGCGAAGCGCCGGAAAGCCGCGCGCGGATGAGGCCGGTTGTCTGGTCGATTGAGGCGCAGCGGGATAACCTTGAAATCCTGCGCTATATCGCAGAGGACAACCCATTCGCCGCCGAACGAGTCGTGGACGCGATCGAGGACGCGGGGAACAAGCTCGGCGAATTTGCGACCGGCCGGCCGGGGCGGGTGAGCGGAACCTATGAAAAGTCCCTCGCCCGGCATCCCTACATCATCGCCTATGAGCTGCGGGACGTGGAGGGCCGGGAAAGCGTCGTGATCGTGCGCGTCATCCACACGTCGCGCGACTGGCCGGCCGAGGAATGGCCGCACTAGCTTAAAGACGTAGTAACGTCCTTAGCTATATGCTTGAATACGTATTCACGCAAAGAGGGATTCACGCATGAACGTCATTGCGTTTTTGAGCCAGAAGGGCGGGAGCGGAAAAACCACGCTTTCGGTTCATACCGCCGTGGCGGCCGAGGCGACCGGCGAACGGGTTTGCGTCATCGACGCGGACCCACAGGAAAGCGCGACCGCATGGGCGAGCGCGCGGGAAGCCGGAACGCCGATTGTCGCCACGGCGCAGGCGGGGGAGCTGGACGCCGCGCTTAGGGCGGCTGAGGGCGAGGGTATGACCTTGGCCGTAGTGGACGCCCCGCCCCATGCCGCCCCGGCGGCCGGCCAGATAGCCCGAAGGTCGGAGCTGGTCTTGATTCCGGTCCGACCTTCCGCGTTTGACCTCGCTGCGGTCCCGGCCGCCGTCGAGATCGTGACGGCCGCGAAGGTGCGCGGTGCGTTCGTCCTGTCCGCTTGCCCGTTCCGCGCGCCCGAGATCGGGGAGACGCGCGCGGCGCTGGAAGCCTACGGCCTGCCGATCGTCCCCGGCGAAATTACCGACCGGCGCGCGTTCGCCCGCGCGGTCACGACCGGCAGCGCTGTGACGGAGTTCGAGGCCGAGGGCAGGGCAGCCGAGGAAATCCGGGCATTGTGGGCGTGGATCAAAGGCACGTTAGAACGTAAATAGCTAAATACGTAAGCGCGTATTGAAGGAGCGAAACCTATGGCAAAGAAAGCAACCGGCCTCGCGGCCTTCACCCGCCCGAAGGCCGGCGCGGAAGCCACCAGCCTTGCAGCGATCGAGGACGACCGCCCGGCCGTGGAAATCCAGACGCCGAGGCGAAAGAGGGGAGGGGGCGAGACTGTCGCGCTTACGGTCAAGGTCCGGCGATCGGACTGGCAGCGCCTTCGCCAGCTCGCAGATGCAGAGGGAACGACAATTCAGGCGATGGCCGAGGCCGGGCTTTCGGCGGTTCTGGCGCAGCACGGATTGCCGCCGATCGAGCCTTATGCACGTTGATACGTAAATAGCTAAATACGCTAATGCTTGCGCGTGTGGCCCGCCCCCCGGCCGTCCCTACGGCCCTAGATGATGAGAGCGGGCCGGCCGGGGGGCTACCGTCGCGGCCGTGGCGTTTCCTTGAATAGAGCTTGCACCAGGTTGGCGGGTGGATCGCGGCGGAAGCCGCGCCGGCCCGGAGGCGAACGCGCTCCCCAATAGCGCCGTAGAGAGCCGGAGGGCCGTTCGTAACAATGTCCCGGCGCTTTAGCGCCGGGTCCGCTTCGCCCGAAGGGCGGTTGAGCGATCGAGCGGGCCGAGGCGGTCAGGGCGCATCATACAGCCCCCGGAACTCGGGATCGGCGTAATAGGAGAGCTTGCCGGCAACGATCGGCCGTTGCCCGGCGAGGAATAGCAATTCGACATGCTGCGGCAGGTTGCGAACCTCATCCGGGGTCAGCAGCGAGCGGGCCGTGTGTTGCTCGCCGTAGGAAATGCCGGATTTGTCGGAATCGAGCGCGCGGCTCATGGTCTGGAACACAACGGTTTCCTGCCCGAGCAGATCGGAGACAAGCCGGGCGCTATCGTGATCGTTGACGCCGAACACCTGTAGGACGCCGGCGTTTGACAGGAAGGTGCCGGCGCGTTGCCCGTAGGTGGCGCGGAGCTGGTGAACGTCTTGCAGGATTGGCCAGAGCTGGACGCCGTAGCCGGCCATGAGGCCCATTGCGCGCTCGACGGGGGCCAGATGGCCGAGGGCGGCGAACTCATCCAGCAGATAGAGGACCGGCACGGCCGGCTTGGCGGGATCGCGGGCCATGTCGGTGAGGCTTTGGGCGACGAGCAGGCGCAGCCATCGGGAATAGGTGGCGAGGCGATCGGGCGGCAGGACGAGGAACACCGAGACGTTGCGGCGCTTGAGATCGGCAAAGCCGAAATCGGATCGGCCGAGGACGGCGACCATGCGCGGGCTGTCGAGGAAATGGGTATGGCGCTGCGCGGCGGAGAGGACGCCGGCCGCCTCACGGTCGGATTTGCCGAGGTGGCGGTTTGCGGCGCGGGCGATCAGGCCGGAGGCGGCCGTTGACGCCTGCATGTCCTTCAGGAGCGCCGCGAAGGCTTCAGGGGCGAGGGTGAGATATTCGCGCAGGGTGGCGAGGTTCCGCCTGTCGCGCGGCTCGCTGGCGGCAATATGGAGGATCAGGCCGGCAATGAGCGCCTTGGCTTCCTCGTTCCAATGCGCCTCGCCGGCCATGCCCGGTTCATCGAACACGAGGGCGTCGGCCAAGGTGCTTGCATCTTCCGCGACATCGAGGCCGGCAGGGTCGAGCTGGTCGAGGGGATTGAAGGCGGCCGAGGGCTGGCCGGTGACGCCGAAGGGGTCGAGGACATGGACCGGGCCGAATTGCTGGCGAGCGCGGCCGGCGATCTTGGCATTTTCGCCCTTGGGGTCGATGCAGATCACGGAGCGGTCGGCGGTGAGCAGATTCGGGATGATGGTTCCCACCCCCTTGCCGGTGCGCGTCGGTGCCATCGTCAGCAGATGGGCCGGGCCGTCATAGCGCAGGAGCTTCCCGGTCTTGCTGTCGCGGCCGATCAGCAGGCCGGAATCGGCGCGGGCGAGGGCGGCGGTTTCCTTGTCGGTGGCGAACCGGGCCGAGCCGTGGGTTTCTCCGTCCATATCCCCGAAATGGATAATCAGCGGATTGGTGAGGAAGCGGAAGGCGAGCGCCAGCAGCACCAGCAGCGTGACGAGATCGAGCAGGAGAACCGGAACCGAGCCGACGCGAAAGCCGATTTGTTCGAGAGCGAAGCGGCCGCCGAAGCCGACGACGAACAGGACGATAACAAGGAGGAACAGAAGCCCGAGAAGCGGTTTCCAGATGCGGAAAGGTGCGGCGAGCAGAGCGACGAACGCCCATAGCGGATCACGCGCGGCTTGCCGCATCATGTTCTTGAACGCACCCCATGCAAGTCTCGCCTGACTCATGCGGCCGTCCCCCCGGCGCTGCCTGTCGTCTCCCCGGCCGGCGCGTTGCCGATCAGGTCGGCAAACAGTTCCTTGTCACCGGAGCGCGTCAGGAAGTCGGGCAGCTCACGCTTGAGCCATTCGCCCAAGCGCCGGGAAAATTCCTCATCCTTGCCGTTTTCGAGGCGATGCAGGACGAGCGCGCCGAGCAGCACCTTGCGGCGCGTGTCGTTGGCGCGTTCCTGCTTTGACAGACGGGCCTTGAGCGTGGCGCGCTGCGCATCCAGTTCGGCCAAGCGTTGTTCGATCGTTTTGCGCGCCATTCCTCAAATCTCCTTTTCCGGTCGTTCGCCTAGACTATCATTCCCGTCCGTCTTTTCCAGCGTTTGCCTGTTGCGCTTGAGTTTTCGGCGGATTTGCAGCACAATCCGGGCATCAGTTCATTGCATCGACCTTGCCGCAAGCGCCACACCGAGCGACGAAAGAGCGAAGCGATTGAGTTGAGAAGGGCGCACTTACGAGTTGCTTCGCAACTCAGCGCGCCACCAGCTTGTAGGCTGGCGGGAAACCTTGAAACGGGATCGAGGAAACAGGTTGGCAATCTACCATTTGAGCATGAAGCCAGTTTCAAGAGCGAGCGGCCGTAGCGCCGTCGCCTCGATGGCTTATCGTGCCGGGGAGAAGCTGACCAACGAGCGCGACGGAATCACGCATGACTACACGGCCAAGCAGGGCGTGGAACATGCGGAGATCGTCTTGCCGCAAGGTGTTTCGGCCGATTGGGCGCGGGATCGGTCGGACTTGTGGAACGCCGCCGAGTTTGCCGAGAAGCGGAAGGACGCCCGCGTTGCCCGCGAATTCGAGATTGCCTTGCCGCACGAGCTTTCGGCCGAGGAACGGCTAGAGGCCAGCCGAGAGTTCGCGCAGGAGCTGGCCGACCGCTACGGCGCTGCCGTGGACTTCGCCATTCACGCACCGCACGATGCGAGCGACGTTCGCAATCATCATGCGCATGTGATGATGACGACGCGGCAGGTGACGGGGGACGGCTTAGGCGAGAAGACCTATCTTGAGCGCGAAAACAAATGGCTCTTGGCGCACGACCTGCCGACGACCGATATGCAGCTCCGCGACCTTCGCCAGAGGTGGGAGGGGATCGCCAACGAGCGGCTGGCGATGGCCGGGCTTGATATCCGGATCGACCATCGTTCGCACATGGAGCGCGGGCTTGAGATCGCGCCGACCGAGCATATGGGCGTCCATGCCACGCAGATGGAGCGGCGCGGCCTCGACGTGTCGCGGGCGAGGCTGGACGAGGAAGCGGCCCGGCGCAATGCCGAGCTGATCCGGGAGAAGCCCGAGCAGGTTCTGACGATCATCACCGGCGAAAAGAGCGTGTTCGACCGGCACGACGTTGCGCGGGCGCTGCATCGCTACATCAATGACGACCCGCAGGAGTTCCAGAGCGCCTTTGCGAAGGTGATGGCCTCGCCGGCGCTGATGGAGTTGCAGCCCGAGCGGATCGACCCGGCAACGGGCGAGATCGAGCTTGCGCGGTTCTCAACCCGCGAAATGGTCGAGATCGAATCCGGCATGATCGAGAGCGCGCAGCGGATGCACGCGGCGCACAGCCACGGGCTGAGCGATCGTCATGGCGTCGATCGCCGGCATGTCGAGCGGGCGATAGAGAGGCAGGACGCCGCCATTCAACGCAGCGCGGGCGATGCTTCCGCCCGGCTGTCCGACGAGCAGCGCCGGGCTATCGAGCATATCACCGGGCCGGAGCGGATCGCGGCCGTTGTCGGTTATGCCGGCGCTGGCAAGTCCACCATGCTCGCGGCCGCCCGCGAGGCATGGGAGGCCGAGGGCTACACGGTTCACGGCGCGGCCCTGTCTGGCAAGGCGGCCGAGGGCCTGGAGGAAAGTTCCGGCATCCAGAGCCGCACGCTGGCGTCATGGTCCCGCGGTTGGGAGAACGACCGCGGCCAGCTCAACCGCGGCGACGTGTTTGTCATCGACGAGGCGGGCATGGTCGGGAGCCGGCAGCTCGCCCGGTTTGTCACCGAGGCCGAGGCGCGCGGGGCGAAGATCGTCCTTGTCGGGGATCACGAGCAGCTACAGGCGATCGGGGCCGGCGCACCGTTCCGGGCGATCACGGAGGAAATCGGCCATGCCGAGCTTTCCGAAATCCGCCGGCAGCGGGTGGACTGGCAGCGCGAGGCATCGGTTCAGTTTGCGACGCATCGCACAGATTTGGGACTGAGAGCCTATAACGAGCATGGCAATATCAGCTTTGCCGAAACCGGCGAGGACGCGCGCGGCCAGATCGTGCGCGATTATCTTGCCGATCGTGACGAGCGGCCGGAGGGAACCCGCGTAGCGATGGCGCATCGCCGGGCCGATGTTCGGGCGATCAATGACGCGATTAGGACCGAGCTACAGGACCGGGGCGAGCTGGCGCAGGGCGAGGACGCCGGCGCGCTGACCTTCCAGACCAATGACGGCAAGCGCGAGTTCGCGCCCGGCGACCGCATCGTGTTCCTTGAGAACAACCGCGACCTTGGCGTGAAAAACGGGATGCTTGGCACCGTCGAGCATGTCGAGGCCGGCCGGATCGTCGCGCAGCTCGACGGCCGAGGCGGCAATAGCGTCAGCGTCCCGATGGGCGACTATCAGGCGATCGACCACGGCTATGCGACGACGATTCACAAAAATCAGGGGGCGACGGTCGATCGGTCCTATGTGATGGCGTCGGGGACGATGGACCGGCATCTAACCTATGTCGCCATGACCCGGCATCGCGACGGCGTGCAGCTCTACGCGGCACAGGACGAGTTCACCAATGCCGGCCGGCTGGTCGAGCATGGGGCCGCGCCCTTCGAGCATGACCCGCAGAAGTCCGACAGCTATTTTGTGACGCTGGAAAACGCCAAGGGCGAGCAGCGCACCCTATGGGGCGTCGATCTTGAGCGGGCCATGAAGGCGGCCGCGCCGGAGATCGGGGAGAAGATCGGCCTTCAACATGAAGGTTCCACCCCTGTCACCTTGCCGGATGGCACACAGACGCACCGCAACACATGGAAGGTTCAGGACGCCGGCGAGCTGGCCTATGACCAGCTTGAACGCCGCCTGTCCCGGTCGGGCGTGAAGGAAACGACGCTCGATTATACCCGCGACTTTGCCGAGCGGCGCGGGATTGCCGAGCAAATGGGCGTCCGCAGCGAGATCGAGATTCCGGCCGAACATGCCGGGCTACGTCCGGACAGGGAGTCGACGGCCGAGCGGCACCCCGGCGAGCGGGAGCGGATCGAGGACCGTGCGCCGAGATCCTCGCAAAAAGTCGGCCGAGATCTCGCGCAGGATCTTCGTGCAGATCCGCGCGCGGATCTCGCCGGCGATCGGCAACAGCGCCGCAATCCGTTCGAGGGCCTGAAACTCGGGCGCGGCGCGGCGGTCGAGGGGCCGCAGCAGGACCGCGCCGGCGAGGACAGCCTGCAGATCGACCAGAAACGGCCGCAGCAGGCCGAGAAGCAGCGGCGCGGCATGTTCGCCGGCCTCAAGCTCAATGCGCGTTCTGCGCCCTCGCAGGAGCGCACAGAGCGGCCGGAAAGGGAGGGGAGCTTGCGGCAGGCGCCGACGCCCGACCGGCTGGCCGAGCGGGCGCGGGGGCAGTCGCCGCTTGAGCAGGCCGTTGACCGCTATGCGCGGGCCTATCAGTCGATCGACCAGCACCGGCGCGAGGGCCTGCCGGTCCTCGACATGCAGCGGCAGGAAATGGGCGCTGCCGGCCAGCAGCTCGACCAGGTGCAGGGCGGCATGAAAGATTTGATGCGCTCGACGCTGGAAAACGACCCGGCAACGGCGCGCGCCATGACCGAGCTTTCCGGCCGGGAGCGTGTCGCTCATGTCATCGACGGGATGAAGCGCGAAAACGCCGCGCTGCAAGACCCCAATGTCAGGGCCGAGCGGTTTGTGAACCGCTGGCAGGAGCTACAGGGCCAGCGCCGGGAGCTTCGCGGCTGGCAACACGACGATGCCCGCGCCAAGGTCGAAAACCAGATGAGCGGCCTTGCCAAGAGCCTTGAACGCGATCCGCAGGCGGAATCCCTCGTGCGCAATCGCAGCCGGGAGCTTGGAATCGGGCAGGAGCTGCGCCGGGGCCAGAGCATCGCCCGCGAGCTGCAAGAGGAAATGACACGCAGCCGGCAGATTAGCCGGGGCATCGGTTTGGGAATGTAGGCAGGGAGATCATGGCGGAACTGGACGACGACAGGGAAGGAATCGAGCCGGAAACACTGGACGAGGACGCCGGCGACCCGGCCGCAGCCTTCGACGCGCTCCGGCGCACGATCGAGACGCAGGGCGCGCAGATCGGCGCGGAAATGACCGTGATGCGGCGCGGGCTGGAAGCGGCTTTCGACCAGCTCGACAAGATCGAGCCGCAGACCGATTACAAGCCCCAGCTCGCCCAGCTCGTGCAGGCGCTCGACACTGTTGCGGAGCGGCTGCACGGCGTTGAGCAATCCCCCATTCTCAAGCAGGGCGCGCAGCACTATGCGGCCGCGCTCGAGCGCAGCGGCGAGGCCCTGATACGCACCGCCGCGCAGCAGCTCGAGCGGCAGGCGTCCGACCTCGAGCGCGCCGGCCGGAACCTCGCCGCCCACACGAAAAGCGCCTACGACCGGAAAAGTCAGGATTTCCGCATGTGGACGGCTGGCGTTGTCGGGGTGTTCGTTGGGATATTCCTGACTTTGCTGTTGCCGCGCGTCCTGCCCTTCTCGGCCGACAGCCATGTTGCCAGCCTTGTCATGGGGCAGGATCGCGTCAGCGCTGGTCGCGCCATGATCGAGGCGGCCGACCCGAAGCGCTCGCAGGACATT
>UEIJ01000053.1 GCA_900470195.1 Hyphomicrobiales bacterium
AAACGACCCCCTCATGCTCGGTGCGATGCGAAAGGCCGACCGCTCGGCTTCGTCCTGACGCCCGGACAAACGCATGATACCCAGGGCTTCGCGCCGTTATTCCGGATGATCTCCGACCAGATCGAGGCGTTCCTCGCCGACAAGGGTTATGACGCTGACGCCATTCGCGACGAGATCGCCAGCGCCAATATCGAGGCCGTCATTCCGACGAAAAGCAACAGACGCCAACCAATCCCGCACGACAAAGCCAAATACAAATGGCGTAATCAGATCGAGCGCCTCTTCAACAAGCTCAAGAACTGGCGGCGCGTTGCGACCCGTTATGACAAGACCAAGGAATCCTACCTCGGTTTCGTCGCAATCGCTGCAGTCAAACTATGGATACCCTTTGTCCACGAGCGCTAGACCACGCATTTGAGATCTCTCAATTTTTCAGTTGACGAAAAGAAAATTTTAGCGATTAATGCAAACGTTCTCTGAGATCGTTTGCAGAGAACGTTTCCACCGGTGCGTATTGGGATGTTTGCCGCGTGGATGGGAGGACATTTTGGTATTTTCTAGCGAATTGGCGTCGAGCCGGACGCCACACACTCTTTCGGCGCTATGCGCAGACGGTCTGAGCAGATCCTATGGAGCGACGGTGGCTCTCGAGGCAGCGAATATTGTACTGGAGCCAGGCGAGGTTCATGCGCTTCTCGGTGAGAATGGCGCAGGAAAATCAACGCTCGTGAAAATCCTTACGGGCGCCGTGCGGCCTGATCGTGGGCAGATGACCTTGCATGGCATGCCTTACGCGCCGGGATCCATCAATGAAGCCCGGTCAGCCGGCGTCGCCACAGCGTTTCAGGAACTCAGTCTCGTCCCCAATCTAACTGTCGCGCAGAATCTTCTGCTGCCGCGATTGCCAAAGCGAGCCGGCGGTGTCGTGTCGAACGCTGCGACCTTCCGGCAAGCGGAGGAGATCCTAGCTGCGTACGGTCTTGCACGAGTAGACCCTGCGGCAGAGGTTGCATCGCTGCCGATGGCCGACAAGCAACGCCTCGAGATCGTTCGATCGCTGCGGAATGCCGAACACGTACTTGTTCTGGATGAACCCACCGCCGCGCTGGCGGAAACTGACTGGCTGTTCGGAGAAATAAGCAAAGCGACGGCTCGCGGCGTCGCAGTCCTCTACATCTCGCACCGCCTCGCGGAAGTTCGTGCCATTTGCCGCAGCGCCACCGTGCTTCGCAACGGCAGGACCATCTCCACGGTCCCTCTCGATAAGGCCAGCGACGACGATATTTTCGAGATGATGGTCGGTCGGCGGGTTTCGCACGCACGGCCGGCGAAGCGCGCAAGCGTCCAATCGTCAGCTGCTCCACGCCTGCAGGTCGAAAATCTCGCAGGCTCGATGCTCTCAGGCGTTACGTTCGGCATCGCCCCGGGCGAGATCGTCGGCGTGGCCGGTCTGGAGGGGCAGGGGCAGCGATCCCTCTTCAGGATCCTGTCCGGGCTTCAGACACCAGACCGCGGCACGATCGCCATCGACGGAGCGCAGGCCTCCTATTCCTCTCCGCGGCAAGCGTTGAAGGCGGGAAGCGGCATCGCCTACCTTCCGGAGGAAAGAAAAACCGAAGGTATCCTCGCGGGTCTGACTGCTGCGACCAATGTCGTGCTTCCCGTTCTTTCCAGGATCGCGGTCGCAGGCTTCATTCGCCGCGGGTCGGAGCCGAGGCAGGCCCGGGAGCAGGCCGCAAAGGTCGAAATGAACGAGCGATACTTGTCCTTCGCGATCGGCGACCTTTCGGGCGGCAACCAACAGAAGGCGTTGATAGCCCGGACGCTGGCCAGCGGCGCAAAGACACTTCTTCTGTTCGATCCGACGCGCGGCGTCGATGTCGGCACGAAGCAGGCGATCTATGCCGCGATCCGTGCCTTTGCCGATGCTGGCGGGGCCGTTCTTTTCTATTCGTCAGAGCTGCCCGAGATTGTCCAGCTGGCTGATCGTTGCCTCGCTCTCTACCAGGGCAAGATCGAAAAGACCTTCGAAGGCGACGCCATCGTCGAACAGCAAATCGTGGCCGCGATGATCGGTCACGGCAAGGATACGCCGAGGGCGAGCCATTGAATACCGCTGCTATCAGAACTCAACGATCCTATTCAGTGCGCCGAATGTTCGGTGGCGCCGGACTGATCTGCCTGCTCTATATCGTCCTCTATGTAGTGTATGTGATGCAGCAGCCGCGCGCTTTGAACGTCGGTGCGGTGGTCAACCTCGTGAACAACACGGTTCCGCTCGCAATCGCTGCCGCAGGACAAGCGCTCGTCGTCATCGCGCGGGGATTCGACCTGTCTCTCGCCGGCGTCATCTCGGTGACGAATGTCGTTATGGCGGTCTACCCCATCGAGGGTCCTGGAGGCGCGTTTCTATCGCTCCTGATATGCCTCGCCATCGGTGGCGCGGTCGGGGCTGTGAACGGATGGCTCGTCGCCTATCTCAAGATCCAGTCTATCGCCGCGACGTTGGCGACGATGATTGTCTGCAAGGGCATCGCGCTGGTCATTCTCGATGCGCCGGGTGGTTCCGTTGCGGAATGGGTCAGTTACGAATTGACCGACCAGATTTTCGGATTCTTTCCTGTGTCGGGTCTTATCCTGCTGGCGGTGGTGGCGTTTTGGCTGCTCGCGAGGCGGACCGATTTTGGTGTGGCAGTTTACGCCATCGGTGCGGACGAGACGGCGGCAGGGCTTTCGGGCATCAATGTCAACCGCGTTCGCTTCCTGGCCTTCGTGAATGCCGGTGTCCTCTTTGGTCTCGCTGGTTATATGCTCAGCGCGCAGACGGCGACGGGAAGTCCGACGGCCGGCGATCCCCTGCTGATGCTTTCCTTTGCCGCGGTTGCCCTTGGTGGCACCTCGCTTTCGGGCGGAAAAGGCGGGCTTTTTGCATCGGTGATGGGTGCAGCCACGCTCATCCTTCTTCAGAAGGTTCTGTTCTCTAGTGGCGTCTCGTCCTTCTACACGGGCATTTTCCAAGGCGCCGTCCTCGTCCTCGCCGTCGTCTTCAGCGGTTTCCTGTCTCACCTTGCTATTGGGAGGAAGGCATGACCAGCACCCCAAACCCGGCCCTGAACTACACGGCTGCCCCAGACACTCGGTCCAGCGCGAAGATCAGTCGTGAAGCGATAAGTGCATCGGTCGTTGCGGTACTGTGCGTCGTGATGCTTTTCGGATCGCGCTTCATCAGCCCGTCCCTCGGGTCCTGGGCTCAAGTCGAAACGGTTCTGGTTCTGGGCTTGTTCCTCGTCGTGCTGTCTTTCGGCCAAGGCCTGGTTGTCCTGACCGGCGGTCTAGATCTCTCGCTGCCGGCGCTCGTCACTCTTGGAGGCGTTCTCTCGGCTGGCTTGGTCGGTGACCACAACGCGGCCCAATACTACATGCTTCCGCTTGTGCTCCTGGCCTGTGGTGCCGTTGGAATGCTGTCGGGGATCGGTGTCGTATTTCTCAAGGTGCCGCCGTTCATCATGACGATGGCCGTTTCCATCGTCGTCGCTTCCTCGGCGCTCGGCGTTACGGGTGGCTCCCCGCGTGGGGCCTCGCCTGATCTCCTGAGCGCCCTGATGAAGACACAGGTGTTCGGAGTCCGCTGGTCGATCGTGTTTCTCGTGCTGTTTGTTCTCGTTGGCTGGCTCATTCAGGGGCGGACCGTCTTTGGCCGCTACATGTACGCTGTCGGAACCAACGCGGAAGCGGCGCGGATCGCGGGCGTCCCGGTGAACCTCGTGCGCATCCTGCCGTATGTCATCAGCGCGGCATGCGCCGGCTTCGTCGGCATGATGCTGGTGGGCTATTCGAATGGCGCAACCTTGCGGATGGGGGACGATTATCTTCTTCCCTCTATTGCGGCCGTTGTCATCGGTGGCTCCTCGATCCTCGGCGGTCGCGGCACCTTCCTCGGAACTGTGAGCGGCGCGATCCTGCTGACAACGCTGGGCACTATCATATCGGCTATCGGATTGAGCTTTGGCCTCAGAAGCATCATCGAGGGCCTCATTATTCTCGTCGCTCTGTTGCTGCTGCGTGACGAGATCTTCGAACGGCTGCGTGCTATCCGAAAACGATAGACGACGATTGAAGCGTCAGCCGTCCCATTCCATCGATCATTGACCATTGGAGGAGTAACAATGTCGAAGAAATTCTCGCGCGCTCTTTTTGCTGGGCTCGGCATGCTTGCCGCCGGCACCATGTGGAGCGCCGATGCGCATGCACAGGACAAGAAGTTCAAAATCTACCTGAGCCTCAGCTATTCCGGCAATTCCTGGCAGTCCGAAGCAGCCAACATCGTGAAGGCACTTGCGGCAACCGCGCCGTACAAGGACATGATCGAGTTGAAGGAAGTCATTTCCGGAACGGACACGCAAGCGCAGATCTCCGCCTATGAGAGCATGATCGAAGACGGTGCTGACGGCATCATCAGCTTCCCGATCTCCTCGACCGCCCTCAACCGCACAATCAAGCGCGGCTGCGATCAAGGCGTTCTGTTCTTCATGTATGACGCGACGGTCACCGAGAAGTGCGCCTACAACGTCAGCTACGTGACGGCCGGCTTCGGCGAAAACTCGGCGCAGGCGCTCGTCAACGCGCTTGGCGGCAAGGGGAATATCTTCCTCAGCCGCGGTGTTCCTGGCAATTCCGTCGATAAGCGCCACACCGATGGCGCGATGAGTGTCTTCAGCAAGTATCCTGATATCAAGGTTGTTGCTGAATACTATTCCTACTGGGACGACCGCACCACGCAGCAGGAAACGGCGAAGGCTCTGGCATCTCACCCAGAGGTTGACGGGATCTGGGCACAAGCCGGCGAGAACGGCGCCATCCAGGCACTTCTCGACAAGGGCGGCAAGCTGGTGCCCGTCACCGGCGAAAACTCGAACGGTTTCCGTCTTGCCCTTGCAAATCCCGACTATCAGGCGAAGGGGCTGAAGGGCGTTTCCGCCGGATCTCCACCGGCAGCGTCGGGCTACGCCTTCAAGCTGATGATGGAAATTCTGACGAAGAAGCGTGACCTCAAGCCCATGAACATTGAGTATCCGCTTCCGTGGGTGCCGGCCGACCAGGTGAAGCTGTGCAAGGGCGACAAGTTCGAAGACGGTTGCAACACCTTCCCGGCCGACAAGGTCCCTTCGTCCTTCGTTACGGAAGTGCTCAATCCCGAGCTCCTGCCCGAACTGTCCATTCAGTCCGCGCTGAACGGCACTGCTGTCGAAGGCGCGACGATCCAGCCGCTCCCGGCAGAGATCAAGGAAGCCGGCAATGCCCCAGGCATCAACTGTGACAAGTGCGAGGCAGCGCCTGACCAGTACAAGGTGACCAAGATCGAAGCACTGGCAAACTAAAAGACTGGGCGCCGGTACGCCGGCGCCCATCAACCTTTAGCTGCTGAAGAACCCGCGAAACGATGTAAGAAGTGTGAGTTGGAAGGCGGCTGCGCCGTCAAAACAAACACACGGAGACGGAAGTGAAAAAGAACCACAAAGATATCCAGCCGAAGAAGCGGATCACCGTGAAGGACGTCGCTCGGGAACTGGGCATGTCAGTCTCGACGGTATCGCGGGCCTTCTATCCGGATGCTTACGTGGCCGAGGCGACACGCGAGGTCGTTCTCGAAAAGGCTCGCGTAATGGGTTACAAGCCGAACCCCTACGCTCAGAGTTTGATCACCAAGCGCACCCGCATCGTCGGCGTCGTGGTTTCAGACCTCGCAAATCCATTCTATCCCGAGATCATGACGCGGCTCACGGCAGACCTTCATCGTGAAGGCATGAACGTCATGCTGATTGCGGCTCGTGAAACCCGTGAAATCGATGCGGCGGTTCATGAACTGCTTACGTACCAGCCTGACCTTGTGATCATTCTGGCCGCGCCCATGTCCACCCACGCTATTGCCGAATGCGAGGAGGCGGGCAGTCCGTGCATTTTCTTCAACCGACTGGCCGGAGCCGACAAGCAGCACGGCGTGACATGTGACAATTTGCTTGGTGGTTCAATGGTCGCGGACTACCTCGCGGACCTCGGCCATCGTCGTCTCGCTTATGTTGCCGCATTCCCGGACGCCTCTACGAACGTCGAGCGCGGGCGCGGCTTCGCCGACCAGGCCGAAGCGCGGGGATTGAAGCGGCCGGTTGTCATAGAAGCGGGAAGCTTCAACTATGATGCCGGCTTCCGGGCGGGGCTTGAAGCAAGCAAACGGAGCGAACGGCCGGACGCCGTCTTCTGTGCCAGCGACATTGTCGCTCTCGGGTTCATCGAGGGGGTTCGTTCAGCGGGGCTGTCCGTGCCAAACGATATTTCCGTCGTGGGTTTCGACGATGTGTCGCTCGCCGCATGGCCTTCGCATTCGCTGACCACCGTCCAGCAACCGGTAGACCGGATGCTGGCGGTGACGGTCGAACTCGCGGCCAAGCTATCGAGCTCTCCAAATGTGGCTGCGGAAGTCCACCGGATCACTCCGGGTGCTCTTGTCGAACGTCAGAGCACGAAGGCGCGGAGTGTGTCCTCATGACCCATCGTCTCCAGAAGAACAAGTTCGAAAGACTGGCGGTCCTTCACAGGCCGGACTGTGCCGCATTGGACTTGATGGCGCCGGCCGCAACGGCCGATGAGGACGCTCTTCCTGATCTGCAGCGGGACGAATCGATCAACTATGCCATGGAAGTGCGGCCGATCTACGAGGTGCTCCGCCGCGTCGTCGGCCAGATCGCCGGCCTGCTGATCCTCGCCCAGATCACCCGCAGGCACGAAGTGCTGGAGCTTCCTGAACTGGCGGCCTGTGAGGCGCGATGCAGCGAGGCCTCCGAGCGACTGAAGGCGCTTTCGGCCAGTGCCGGGGCAGGCGCGCATTTCCGGGTGCTGGACACCAGCCATAAGCTCTGTAGAGCAATTTTGGATTCATTTCCGCAATGGCGGCGGAGCCCGGATCCCGACGCGGAGTTCGGGCTCATGGAGGAGCGGCTTCGGGCCGCATATCGATATCTTACAGCAGGGTCGTGGGAGAAGGGAGGACTATCGATGGTCGACTTCCGAAACGCCTGTTGTTCTTGCGAAGCAGGCAAGCTCACCAGCTGAGCGTCTATAGGAGGAAAAAGTGGCTGATTATTCCATTTGGGTGTGCGAGTATTCGTATGTTGCGAACTACCACAAAAGTGGCGTTATCTATGGTGCGCACAACCAAGGTTATGTGAAGCTCCCGTACTGCTACGTTGTCATCAAGGGCAACGGGCACACGATCATGGTCGATGTCGGCTACAACGACAAGGACTACGGCAAGCATCTTGGCGACAAGTTCGCCGTAGAAAACTGGCGCTCTCCGGCGAAGGTCCTTTCCGAGATCGGCGTTCAGCCGGAGGATGTGGATCACTGCTTCATTACACATTGCCACTTTGATCACTTCGGCAACGTCGAAGATTTCCCGAACGCGAAATTCTACGTTCAGGAGCGCGAAATCTCGAAGTGGGTATGGGCAATGTCGTTGCCCGATCGCATGCGCTGGATGATGACGGCTATTGATCCGGGCGACATCGTGCGCGGTGTCGGCCTCGCGCGCGACCGGCGGTTGGAAACCGTCGATGGATCCGTCACGGATGTGCTGCCAGGAATTGACCTGCACCTTGCCACCGACACCCACACCTATGGGTCGATGTACGTGAAGGTCCGCAATGACGGCAAAAGCAATTCAGAAGACGCATGGGTCCTAGCAGGCGATCTCGTCTATGTTTTCGACAACCTCAAGGGCGCCGGTCCGGCCGTCGATCTGGAAGCCATCTATCTTCCCGTTGGTCTGGCGGTCGGCAGCCAGACCAATCTCGTACTCGCGACCGAAGAGATGCTTGCGCATGTCGGGTATGAGGTCCGACGCGTCATCCCTATTCATGAAGAACGCCTGAAGGATACGTTCCCATCCCGCATCACGGACCAGGGCCTTCGCATCACGGAGATATGTCTGGCCGATGGTGAAAGTTCGAAGGTAAGGATCTGATGACCGAGAAAATCGCGATAGTGGGTGCAGGCCTCGTCGGTTCTGGATGGGCGATCGTTTTCGCCCGTGCAGGATACGAGGTGTCCGTATTCGATCCGTCGTCCGAGGTGTCTGCACGGGTGAGCGACTGGATTCGCCGGGAACTTAAGGAGCATGGCGAACTCGGACTCGTCGACAATGCCAGTACGATCATCGAGCGCATCTCGATTGCTGCTTCGCTGGAGGCGGCGATGGACGGGGCGATCTATGTACAGGAGTCGGTATTCGAGACGGTTCCAGTGAAGTCGGAGGTCGCTCTGGCGATCGATGCCTTTCTGAAGCCTGGCATGATCGTCGGCTCTTCGTCTTCCGGCATACCGGCGTCGAAGTTCACCGAAGGCTGCAAGAATCGCAGCCAGTTCCTGATTGCGCACCCCGTCAATCCGCCGCATCTGGTTCCGGTGGTCGAACTGGTGCCAGCCCCCTGGACCGATCCAGCTCTTCTGGCGCAGTGCAGGGCGCTGATGGAGAAGGTGGGGCAGGTCGCCGTTACCGTGAACCGGGAAATCGACGGGTTCATACTCAATCGCCTGCAGGGCGCATTGCTGAACGAGGCGTGGGCGCTCTATTCGCAAGGCTATGCGACCGTCGAGGATATCGATGCCACGGTTTCCCATGGCCTTGGTCTGCGATGGGCTTTCATGGGGCCGTTCGAGACCATCGATCTCAACGCACCCGGTGGAATTGTGGATTACTACTGCCGTCTGAGCCCCCTCTACCATGAAATCGCGTTGTCGCGGCGCCAGCCGGAACCCTGGAGCCAGGAGGCGATATCAAAAGCCGAACAGGAGCGACGTCTTGTATTGTCTGCCGATGCGCTCGCGGACCGTCGGGCCTGGCGGGATGAGAAGCTGGCGAAGCTAAGCATCTTCAAGCGCGAAAACTCGCTCGTCTAGAGCGAACACCATCAACCCGAAGCATTAGGCTCCACCGCGCCCGGCGGTGGAGAGAGGGCACTTGTTTTTCATCATTGCCACAAAACGCACAGGAGCGACGTTATGGCCATTCAACATCTCAAGACCGGAAAACCGGAGACGGAGCGATCCGAGGACGACGCGAAGGTGCGCCAGACGGTCGAGGCGATTCTCAAGGACATCGAGACCCGCGGCGACAAGGCCGTTCACGAGCTGGCCGAAAAGTTCGACCACTACACACCGGCGTCGTTCCGGCTTTCGGCGGGCGATATCGAGGGATTGATGAGCCGCGTCTCGCCGAGAGACATGGAAGACATCAAGTTTGCGCAGGCACAGGTCCGGAATTTTGCGCAGGCGCAGCGGGACTCGATGCGTGACATCGAGGTGGAGACACTTCCCGGCGTCATTCTTGGCCACAAGAACATTCCGGTTCAGTCGGTGGGTTGCTATGTTCCCGGCGGGAAATTCCCGATGGTCGCTTCCGCTCATATGTCGGTCGCGACTGCGTCGGTTGCCGGTGTGCCGCGCATTCTCGCCGCGACGCCGCCGTTCAAGGGTGAGCCCAACCCTGCCGTGATCGCGGCGATGCATCTTGGCGGCGCTCACGAGATCTACGTGCTCGGCGGCATCCAGGCGATCGGTGCCATGGCAATCGGCACGGAGACGATCAAGCCGGTCGACATGCTGGTCGGCCCGGGCAATGCATTCGTCGCCGAGGCGAAGCGCCAGCTCTATGGCCGCGTCGGCATTGATCTCTTCGCTGGTCCAACGGAGACGATGGTCATTGCCGACGATACCGTCGACGCGGAGATCGTTGCGACCGATCTACTGGGACAGGCCGAGCACGGCTACAATTCTCCAGCCGTCCTTGTCACCAACAGCCGGAAGCTGGCCGAGGGTACGCTCTTTGAAATCGAGCGCCTTCTGAAGATACTGCCCACTGCCGATACCGCATCACGCAGCTGGGAAGACTACGGCGAGATCATCCTCTGCGATACGCATGACGAAATGCTCGCTGTCGCAAACGACATCGCGAGCGAACACGTCCAGGTCATGACCGATCGCGAGGACTGGTATCTTCAGAACATGCACAGCTATGGGGCGCTCTTCCTGGGACCGCGGACAAACGTTGCCAATGGCGATAAGGTCATCGGCACGAACCATACGCTACCGACCAAGAAGGCGGGCCGCTATACGGGTGGCCTCTGGGTCGGGAAGTTCCTCAAGACCCACAGCTACCAGCGCGTGACGACCGACGAGGCCGCGGCAACGATCGGCGCCTACGGTTCCCGTCTTTGCATGCTCGAAGGTTTCGTCGGCCACGCCGAGCAGTGCAACGTTCGCGTTCGCCGCTACGGCGGCAAAAATGTGCCGTATGGAGCCGCAGCGGAATGACGCGATCCAGCCCCTTTCGATTGGACGGCAAACGAGCTCTGGTTACCGGGGCTGGTCGCGGCATTGGCCGGGAAATTGCGATCGGATTGGCACGGGAGGGGGCATTCGTCACTTTCTGTGCCCGTACCACGGCGGATCTTGAATCCGCCGTGGTGGAAGTTCAAAAGCAGGGTTTCGCGGCAGATATGCTCGTCGCCGATGTTACCGATTGCGCATCCTTCGCAGCCGCGGTTGCGGCGCGCGATTCGTACCATGTCTTCATCAACAACGCGGGAACCAACAGGCCAAAGCCTGTTCAGGACGTGACGCCGGAGGATTACGATGCCGTCATGGGCCTCAATCTCAGAGCCGCGTATTTCGCGGCCCAGGCTGTCATAAAGGGGATGGTTGCCTCGGAGATTGAGGGATCGATCATCAACGTCTCTTCCCAGATGGGACATGTCGGCGCCGCGAACCGTTCCCTCTACTGCGCTTCGAAATGGGCGCTGGAGGGGATGACCAAGGCTCTTGCCGTGGAGCTTGGGCCGCAGCGCATTCGCGTCAACACGATATGCCCCACTTTTGTCGAAACACCTATGACAAAGCCGTTCTTTGGAGACCCGGAATTCCGGCAATCGGTATTGTCGAAAATCAAACTCGGGCGGCTGGCGAAAGAGGAAGATATTGTCGGGGCGGCAATCTTCCTGGCATCAAACGCATCGCTGATGATGACAGGAAGCGCCCTCATGCTTGACGGAGGGTGGACGGCGGAGTGATCGCAGGCAACTTTATCCCAAAGACCCTAGGCTCAGGACCCATTG
>UEIJ01000052.1 GCA_900470195.1 Hyphomicrobiales bacterium
GGTGACGGGCACGGATTTCAAGGGCACCACCAAGATCAGCTGGGGCGCCAATGGCGGCGGCTTCGATATTGCCGACGCCAATAATGTGTTCACGCTGTCGAATATCTTCACCGGTGCGGGCGGCCTGACCAAGCGTGGCGACGGCACGCTGGCCTTGTCGGGCGACAGCAACAGCTTTACGGGCAACACCAATGTCAAGGCCGGGACGCTGCGTCTTGATGGCGGCAATCTTGGCACCGGAACGGTCGATGTTGCGTCGGGCGCTTCGCTCGGGGGTCACGGCACGATCGGCGGCAACACCACGATTGCCGATGACGGCAAGCTGTTCGGCCAGACCGGCTCGCGGCTCAACTTCCTGAAGGATCTGACGCTCAATGCCACCAGCAATGTCGATGTGACGCTGAATGGCGCGTCCTCGGTGAACGAGCTTTTCCACGTTACCGGCAATCTGACCGTCAATGGCACCCTGTCGGTCAATCCGAACAGCCAGTTCGGTCCGGGCCTTTATCGCATCTTCCAGTCGGACAATCCGCTGACCGATAATGGCATGCATATGGCCCAGGGCAGCAATCCCTTTTACGAATTGCAGGTGGTCAAGACCGACGGCGAGGTCAACCTGATCAACAGCGGTGGCCTGACCCTCAATTTCTGGGACGGTGCAGGCCCGGGCAATGACGGGTCCATTGAGGGCGGCGATGGTGTGTGGAATGGCACCAATACCAACTGGACCGACAAGGACGGCCTTGTCAACGGCAACTGGGGCAACGATAATTTTGCCGTGTTCCAGGGCACGGGCGGCACGGTCACGATTGAAAACGGCTTCACGCCGGTGGTCAGCGGCATGCAGTTCTTCGTCGACGGTTACCGGATCGAGGACGGCACGATCACGCTTGGCGGGACGGAGAACTGGATCATCGTCGGCAATGGCGATCCGACCGAGAGCCACGCCATGACGGCGACCATCGCCTCGGTGCTTGACGGCGAAGATGGGCTGATCAAGTCGGGCTATGGCACGCTCAACCTGACGGGTGAGAACACCTATAGTGGCACGACGACGGTCAAGGAGGGCACGCTGGAACTGAGCGGCAATGGCAGCATTGCCCATAGTGACGAGATCGTGCTGGCCGGCACGCAGTTCGACCATGGCGACCTCCTGATCAACAAGGACGATCCTTTCACGCTCACCAACAAGGTCAGCGGCGCGGGCGCGGTGGTCAAGGACGGCACCGGCACGACGGTGTTTGCCGGTGACAACACATTCTCCGGCGGCCTGACGGTCAAGGCTGGCACCGCTCAGGCTGGCATTGCCGATCATGCCTTTGGTTCCGGCAATGTGACGGTCAATGGCGGCGCAACACTCGATCTGGCCAATTTCAACGAAACGGTCGGCAATCTGATCGGGGAGACGGCGGGCGATGGCAACATCGATCTCGGCTCCGGTACGCTGACGCTGAATCAGGACCAGCACGGCAACTTCTCCGGTGTGATCTCCGGCACCGGCGGCCTCACCAAGAACGGTGATCGCGATCTGGTGCTTTACGGCGCCAACGACTATTCCGGCCAAACAGCGGTCAATCAGGGCACTCTGGCGCAAGGGGCAGCCGGCGGCTTCTCGTCTGCTTCCAGCTATACGGTTGCCAATGGCGCTTCGATTGAGCTTGGCGGCTTCGATACGACGATGGCCGGGCTTGCCAATTCCGGCACGGTTGATTTCGGTGGCACGGGTGGCACCACACTGAACGTTGACGGCGATTATGCCGGCAATGGCGGCATGCTGTATATGTCGGCAGTGCTTGGGGGGGATGATTCAGTCACCGACCGGATGATTGTCAGTGGCAATACCTCGGGCGACAGCAAGGTCGACATCACCAACCGCAAGGGCTTTGGCGAGAAGACGAACAACGGCATCGAGATCATCGCGGTCGGCGGCAATTCGGATGGCTTGTTCACGCTCAAGGGCGATTACAAGACCAGGGACGGCCAGCAGGCGATCATGACCGATTCTGCCTATGCCTATACGTTGCAGAAGGGCGGCAGCAACACGCCCGATGACGGCAACTGGTATCTGGTCAGCCAATATGAGAAGCCGGGTCCCAATCCGGATTGCCATGAGACCGACAGCTGCCCGGAGCCGGTTCCACCAGCTCGCTTCAGTGCGGCCGCGCCGGTCTATGAATCCTATACGGCGACGCTGCAGGCCTTGAACAAACTGCCGACGCTGCAGCAGCGCGTGGGCGAGCGTTATCTGGGCGGGCTGCCAGCTGACCAGAACACGGGCCACACCACGGGCCAGAACGGTGCACAGGCGGACGGGAGCGGCGGCAATACGGTCTGGGGCCGCATCGAAGGCGCGCATAACCGTCTGGAGATCGGCTCGACGGCAGGCGTCCTGCATAACGACATCGATACGTTCATCCTGCAGGCGGGTGTCGATGGCCAGTTCTATGAGAGCGACAGCGGCCGCCTGATTGCCGGGATCACCGGGCAATATGGCAATGCGCATTCCAGCATCGACAACCGCACCGGCGACGGTTCGGGCAGCATCGACACGCAAGGCTGGGGTCTTGGTGCAACGGCGACCTGGTATGGCAATTCGGGCTTCTATCTCGATGCGCAGGCGCAGGCCAACTGGTATGACAGCAATCTGGGTGTCGATGCGCTCAATCCGACGCTGACCGACAGCAACAAGGGCTTTGGCTATGCGCTCAGCCTTGAGGCTGGCCAGCGCTTTGCCCTCGACCAGAACTGGTCGCTGACCCCGCAGGCGCAGCTGATGTTCTCATCGGTCGACTTCGACACCTTCGCCGACACCTATGATGCCCGCATCTCCAACCGCAATGGCGACAGCCTGACGGGACGGCTTGGCCTTGCCGCCAACTATGCCAACAGCTGGAAGGGTGAAGACGGCCTGATGGTCAACACATCGGTCTATGGCATCGCCAATCTCTATCAGGAGTTCCTGGGCAATGCGCGGATGAACTATGCGGGCACGCATATGGCAACCGACGCTGACGGCACCTGGGGCGGCATCGGCGCCGGCGGCACCTATGCCTGGGCCGACAACAAATATGCCATCTATGGCGAAGGCTCCGTCAACACTTCCCTCAACCACTTCGCCGACAGCTACA
>UEIJ01000051.1 GCA_900470195.1 Hyphomicrobiales bacterium
TGAGAGGAACAAACCTTGCGGGCACGAAATGGTCGGAAGTACCGGCCCCGCTAGCGACTGTGCTCGCGAGGCCAGATTGATATCTGCCTAGTCCGTTGGATTAATCTGGTCGCTGAGAGAGAAGGAGAACAAGCCACCCTTCCCGGAGTTTTCGCTCAGTTTGACAATTGGTAAAATGCGGCCGGTTTGTTTCAGGTAATCCCTCTGTATATACTGCGCACCTGCCAATTGACCTTTCATATAGAAGATCGCTTCAAATGGTAATTTAGCCGGGATGTCCTGATCCCAGACGGAAATGACCGCTTCATTCCAGTTTTCCGAATCATTGTTGAATGGCTTGGGCAATACGGTGCGTGCCTGAATGCTAAGATCAAAGGCTGCTTTGTCGGCCCCCAATGAACACTGCTGACTATCTCCGGTAAGGGCGTAGTTCGCTTTCCAGGCCGCAATATCCGCAATACCCAACTGCGCGCATGGCACACTTTTTGGATTGTTGCTTTGATGAATACCGCACTTATCGGGACGTTCGCCAGTATGTCCATCTGTAGGATATACACAACGCATTTCGAAAGGCTGTTCCGCAGGCGCACCCAACTCCCGGCTCACCAATCCGACCGGTACTGCGTATTTGGCCGCTTTCGTTAGATTGACACGCTTCAGGTCACTTCGCAGATAAACAAACGAAACCCCATTGCGCTCAATAGCTTCCGGACTGGGATTCCAAGCATGAAAATTCGGACCGTATCCTGTAAAGCGGAGGACGACCCCATTGCACATATAAGCTGCTTTGCCGTCAGCGCATGGCGTAATATCCAGGTAGCGCGCATTAAGCTCCGCTGCGACCTCTGCGCCAGTTTTGGCAGCGGCCGGCAAACTCCAGACTGTTACCAGAGCTGCAACCATCCAAAATACCGAAACACCTCGGCATTGCTGAAACTTTCGATTAAAGATTTGCATTTAGTAGTCCTTGACGAATAGGTGAATGAGCTAACTGCCGGACCTATATCGCCTCGATTTAGCAGCAATGACTACTGGCAGCGTTGACTACTGATAACGTTGACAGAGAGCTTTTTTCCACACGCAGATCCCCGTACTTCTAGAATTCAACTCTTAAAAGAGGTGAAGTGTTCCCGATAGAACTGAGAAGAAGTGCGACAAATATCTGTCTACCCGAAGAAACAAGCAGCTTAAAAGCATTTTCTATAAATATTATTTCAGCTTATTTGAACACAATGACAGTAAATGGGGGCCCTGAGCAGATTCTTTTTTCCTTCACCAGCCAGACGAACCACAACAGCGGCGGAATTGACGAGGAAAAAGTTATAACGGCTCTGGTTCTTGCAGCGTTGGCCCTCGACATCATCGTGAGTGATCGCCATTTTTTTACCTTCCGGAAATACGCTCCGGAACCATTGCGGACGCAGCAAGTATCCGGCTTCCAAAACGCATTCCATATCACATTGCAATGGAACTTTTGCTGACCGGCCGTTGGATCGACGCTCACGAAGCTCATCGCTGGGGTTTCGTCAACGAGGTCCTGCCTCAAGAAAAGCTCGAAGAACGCGTTTGGGAAATCGCCCGCTTACTCGCCTCCGGTCCTCCGCTCGTTTACGCCGCAATCAAAGAGACCGTTCGTCGTGCCGAAAGCGAGGACTTCCAGACCATGATGAACCTCATCATGCGGCGAAAGTTAGCGACGGTTGATATTCTCTATGGATCAGACGACAATCTAGAAGGCGCAAGGGCTTTTGCCGAAAAGCGCGATCCTGTTTGGAAAGGGAAATAGCGTTGAGCGCGGAAACGGCACCCCTCTGCGTTTTGTTTTGGTGGTTTGGAACGCCAAAACCCGCCGCTGATGCGACGGGTTTGTTGGCATTTTGGTTGCGGGGGCAGGA
>UEIJ01000047.1 GCA_900470195.1 Hyphomicrobiales bacterium
ACTGCGACAAGGACTTTCATTCTTACTCCTTCGAATTTTTGCTGCCCATTTTACTGACACCAGACACACTCGCAGCCAATTGCATGGCTACCGTCAATGCGTACATCTCGCTCTGGTCTGGTTGATGAGAACTGGAGCAAATCACACTAACAATCGATGATTTCTGCGGCTTTGGCTGCGAGTGCAAAGGGCCCTTCGCGCCAGGAATAGCCAAGCTGCATGGCGGTATCGATTGCTCCGGCGTCCGATGCAATCTCGGACAGATATGTCTCGCAGTAGCTTACCAGCTTGCGCAACACCGAACGCGCATAATCCCTGACCTGACCTTGTTCGTTGAGTAGGTCATGCAATTCCGTAGGCAATTGCACCGGGCGAGTGACGCGATAAAGCATTTTGTCAGTATCGAGCACTTCGAACTGCCCATCGGCGGTCTTGCGGTAGAACCCGCCGCCCGCCTTGCGCCCAAACGACCCTTTTGCCAGCAATTCAATGATGAGCGGATTGCCCGGCAGATTATAGTCCTGCAAGGCATCATTTGTCGGCAGGGCCTGCATCAAACCGCCCCATATGGTTGGCACGAGGTCAATACCAATCAGATCGAGCAACCCGAAAACACCGGTCTTTGGAACTCCGAGTACCGTCTGTATAGCGTCGGCGGTTTCGATATCCAGTCCAAAACGACAAGCTTCCGTGACCGACACTGCTATCCAGAAACAGCCGATACGGTTGGCAATGAAGCCCGGCGTGTCATGGCAGTCAATCGGGGTTTTGCCCAGCAATATTCTGGCCGCTTGATGCAACCGATCGCGCAGGTCAGGATCAGCCTGGTCGTTGACCACAATTTCAAGAAGCGGCATCAGTCGTGGCGGATTGAAGAAATGCGTGATGGCAAAACGGCGTGCAAGACTGCTTTCCATATCAGCAACCAAGTCATGACGCGGGATGGTTGATGTGTTCGAAGAAAGAATTGCCGATGGTTTCAGATGGGGTGCAATTTTCCGGAACAACTCGCGTTTAATCTCGAGTTTTTCTACCACCGCCTCAATGACCCAGTCGGCATCCTGTAACCGGGCGAGATGATCGTCAATATTGCCGGGGCGTACTCGGGCTGCAGCGTCCGGCGTCGTGAATCCGCCCAATTTAAGCTGGCGGGAAATCCCGGTTTCCGCCAGTTCGATACGGTTGTCGCCACGGGCAATATCCAGCAGTTCAACGGCAATACCGGCATCGGCAAACTGCGCTGCAATACCCGCACCCATTGCGCCAGCTCCGATGACCCCGACTTTCTTGATACCGGTTGCCTGGGCATCCACGTCTTTCGCTATCAGATTTTGCATGACGTGATCTCAGTCCAGCCGTACATCGATGAGCACCGGCCCATCCTTGGCCAGAGCTTCAGCCAAAGCCGAATCCAGCTCTCGGTTGGTGGTCACTGTAACTGCCTCGACACCAAAGCCCCGTGCAATTGATACCCAGTCTATTTCCGGCCGAACCAAGCTCATCATGTCTCGGGCCGTCGGGCCGGGTTCCGCGCCAACCTTGGCATATTCTCCGAGCAAAATAGCGTAGGAGCGATTGTTGAGCAGCAATGTGGTGATCGGCAATTTTTCACGGGCCTGCGTCCACAATGCCTGTACCGTATAGGCCGCTGAACCGTCAGCTTGCAAAGCGATGACCCGTCGTCCCTTGTCACCAACAGCTTCCGCTCCAATAGCAGCACCGGTTGCCAGGGGCATGCCGCCGCCGATTGCGCCGCCTGTGACGGTCAGCCAGTCGCAAGGGGCAGCCAATGGCATGACGGCGGCGAAACCGCCTCCTGATGTCAGCGCCTCATTGACGATGATGCTGTTTTCCGGAATCTGGCGAGCCACAATCCGAGCGAGAGAATCCGGCGTTACCGGACCATCCGCCGGCACTTCGATCTCTCCATTCTGGATGGCGATGTCGCTTTCACGAGCCTCAAGTGCTGTGGCCAACGCAGTCAACGCGCCCTTCGCATCCTGATGAGCGGTCGTCAAAGTCAGAACCTCGGCATCAGCGCGATGCAACAGGCTCGGCAGACCGGGATAGCGGAAGAAACCCACCGGCGGCGGACAATTAACGAGCACAACCAGATCATAAGGATCAAGAAACCGTAGCGCTTCCGTTACCACATAAGGCACGACCGGCAGCACCAGCCGCCCGTTGCCCTTCGGCATGTTGGAAATGGTTGAACTTCCCATCAGCTCAGCACCGGTTTGATCGGCAATCCCCTTGAGTAAAGGATGCAACTCTTCGACCACAGCCGGAGTGCCGAGGATGATGACAGCCTTGCGCCCAGATTTCAGGGCATTGGCAACTTGCGTCACAACTGCCGAGTCAACTGGAGATGGCCCTTCTATGCTTTCAAGTTCCGCCGTTTCGCCACCTTCGCTCCATGACACGTCTGCGGGCAAGACCAGCGAAGCGATCTGGCCATAACCAAAAGCGGCCTCTTTCAGACCAGCCATGGCGTCGGCACCGATTGATGCCGGTTTTGTGCCGAAGTGGTGCCATTCAGAACTGCCACCTACGAGCGCTTCCACATCGGCGGTCAACGGACTGTCATGCGCAACATGATCGGTTGCATGATCGCCGACAATATTGAGCATGCCGCTGCCAGCACGACGAGCATTATGAATATTGGCAATGCCATTGGCATAACCTGGACCGCAATGCAGCAGTGTTACCGCCGGGCGCTGCGTGACGCGGAAATAGCCATCAGCCATCCCGGTCACCACATTCTCCTGCAAACCCAGCACGCACCGGATACCGGGTATCCGGTCAAGCGCCGCGACGAAATGCATTTCACTCGTGCCGGGATTGGCAAAGCAGGTATCTACCTTGGCAGCAACAAGACTATGGACGAGCGCTTCCGCTCCAGTGAGATGCGGTCTGTTCATAATGTTTCCAGTCGGACTTGAGTGAACATGGCCGCCATACAACGACGGCGGCCAGTGGCTTCATTCTAACGATGCTCTATGATGAGGGCGTCCACAGCGACGGCACTGTTAGTTCCCAGCATCAACGGATTGACATCTAGTTCGAGCAAATTATGCCGATGATCGCCAGCATAGGCGGCAATCGCCATGATAGCATCAATAACTGGCTCCAGTTGCACCTTTGACTTGCCGCGAAAACCGTCGAGGAGCGCAAAGCTTTTCAGCCCGCGTAGTGCATTTTCAACGTCTGCACGGCTGACTGGTAACAGCAATGGTGTGGCGTCCTTCAACAATTCCACCAGAATACCGCCCGCACCGATGACGAGAACCAGCCCGAACAGCGGATCGTGTTTGACGCCGACGATCAGTTCGGCAAGTGGGGCCGCTTGCATCGGTTCCATCAGAAATGTCGTAAGCTCGATTGAAGCATCGTGCTGTTTGACCGATGCGACCATGCGCTCGGCTGCGGCGATGGCATCGGTTCGGCTACGAATGTTGAGAGCAACTCCGCCAACTTCTGTCTTATGCGCCAGCTGATCGTGCAGAACCTTCAGAACCATCGGGGCGTCGAAGATTTCCGGCAGTTCGCGGATCGTCTCGATGGTCAAAATGTTGCCGTTCGGTACATTCACCCCATAGGAGTTCAATCGCCGCTTGGATTCCGCTTCATTCACTGTCACGCCGTTTGAAGGCAAAGCGGTAACTGCAAACGGGACTTTGGATTCCAAGGCAGCATCGCCCTGCCGATTGTCGCGCCCAACCATTTTGCAATAATTCGCCCATTTCGCGACAACCTGCGCAGCATCATGCAGGCCATTCAGAGGCACGATCCCTTGCGCGATCAGCGCTTCGGCATCTTCTGGCGGTATGCTTTCCGTATTCACCGATGCATGAAATACCGGCTTGCCAGCAATCTTTCCAGCAGCAGCCAGAGCCCGGTCCATAGCCTGATGCGCCGATTTATCCTTGTAGGGCGACCCCACAGGCGGGTAATCGATCACCAGCATGGCGGCATCGTAATCACCGTTCAGCATGGTGGTGAACATGGGTGTCAGCAGTTCTTCACTGCCCCAATAGCCTGCGGTAAAATCGAGCGGGTTGGACACATGACCGAAGTCAGGCAATGTCGGCTTGATGATATCCTTCTGCTGCTGACTAGGCTGTGGCAATTCCAGGCCAGCAAAAGAACAATAATCCGCGGCCAGGCCATTATCGCCGCCGGAACTGGAAAATACGGTGATGCGCTCGCCTTCAAGCGGTGCGGTGATCGAAGCAAGCTTCATCATTTCGAGGAATTGCGGGACCGTATCGGTCTGGATCACGCCGAGACGGGCAAACAATGCTTCATAATATTCATTCTGGCCGGCCAGTGAACTCGTATGGCTGGCGGCCATCACCGCACCAAGTTCTGAACGACCGGAACGGCAGACTATGACCGGAATACGCTTTGCACGTGCCCGCAAGGCGGCCTGCGAGAATGCGGCCACATCACGAATGCCTTCCATAAACAGACCCAGACAGGTCACGTTCGGGTCATCGATGAGGTAATCAATATAGTCTTCAAAGCCGAGAACGGCCTGGTTGCCGGCGCTGATCAGATAGGAATAAGGCACCGAACGACCGTTGGAAACCAGATGCCCGGTGACGTTGCCACTCTGGGAAATGACCGCCGCGCCACGACTGTTCTGCAGTTTCGGATAAAGTGCTGGCCAGATCGAGCCATGATTGACGTAATTGACGAGGCCATAGCAGTTCGGGCCGACCACCGCCATATCGCCCGCAGCTTCGACAAAAGCCAGATTGCGTTCAAACCCCGCCGCGCCAATTTCGGAAAAGCCCGAAGCATAGCAAACGACACCACCGGCCTTCATGGCCGACAGTTCACGCAATGCGGTGATGGTCGCATCGGCATTGACGGCCAGAAATGCCGCATCAGGCGAAACGGGCAGATCGGCAATCGACGGGATGCATTTATATCCGGCAATTTCGCTGCGCTTGGGATTCACCACATAGACATCGCCAGCATAATCCTGCTGACGCAGGGTTTTCAATGTTGCCTCGACCTGGCCGCCGCCAATGAAGGCCATGGTGCGGGGCGCAAGAAGACGCGCAAAATTCTCTCGCAGCGTAGGACTGATACGGCCCTCCTCCACGCTCGTACTCACCTGTAGCATATTCCTCTGCCTCTTAACTTAAGGCACTGCCAGCCCAGCGGGCTCAAACTTCCACGGCAGCGCTCGTTCCAGCTTGACTGGTAAGAGGTGCAGACGTCGGGAAATTCTCCACATCGAAATTGGGCAGCAGCGGATGATCGGCGGGATTTTCGCCAAACAGATCGCACAGCCATTTGCGGATGATGATACAGCAATCCTCGGCCGAATAGGCTTCTTCCATGACCCAGCCATGCCATAGCCCGTCCGCCAGTTGCGTAAGAGCGATGGCCGCCAGACGGACATCAATTTCCATATTCTTTTCTGCCGCGACCTTGGCAAGCCGACGTCCGAGAAACGCGCGGTATTTGCCCCATAGTTCGCGATGTAATGCCATGATCTCTGGAACAATCCAGGCGGCACTGTTGTAGTGAATATGAACCTGTTGATATCCGCGTCCGTGGAAAAATGGCCCACAGGCAACAAAGTATAGCGTATCGAAATTCCCGGTCTTCACCGATGATACAAGGTGCCGGTAATAATCGTCCCCATTTTGAAGGTAATAGCGATGGGCTGCAGTCAGCAGATCTTCCTTGCTGTCAAAATAGTGGTTTATCAATCCACGTGAAAAACCAGATTCTTCACTGATCGTGTTGATCGTCGAATTCAGATAGCCATGTTTGACTATTGAATTGAGCGTCGCAAGGATCAGATCCTGTCGTCTGATTTCGTTGGTTTGCCTCTTTTTGACAGCTTTCCGCATTCTTTACCTTCTCGAAGGCCGATGACTAACGGCGACCCTTATTATTGATACGGTCTCAACAGATCCTTTGCGATAATATCCTGATGGACCTCGGACGTACCTTCCCAGATACGTTCGATACGCGCATCTCGCCAGAAACGCTGGATGGGGAATTCTTCCATGACGCCCATGCCACCAAAGATTTGCACGGCATCATCCGCAACCCGGAACACCATTTCCGAGCACCAGTAATTCACCATTGACGCTTCAGTGCGGTTCATCGTCTGATTCTCAATTTTCCACGCGGCTTCTTTCACCATAAGATCACCGAGCTTTATATCAACCGCCATATTGGCAACCTTGAAACCGACCCCCTGGAATTCACCAATTGTTTTGCCAAACGCCTTGCGGGTTCCGGCCCACTCCTTGGTCATTTCGAAGATGCGTTCAGAACGACCGACACAATGGGCGGCCAAAGCAACCCGGCCATCGTAGAGCCACTCATTGGCAGTATCGAAGCCCTTGCCCTCTTCGCCCAGAATATCATCGCTATGAACGCGAACATCTTCGAGATAGACCATCGTCGGATTGTAGCCCCGGGTGACGATCGACTTCATCGGCTCGACACGCAGTCCCGGCAGGGTTTTGTCGAGGAGAAACGCCGTAAAACGCTTGCGTGGTCCACGCGGCGTTTCATCCACGCCGGTAACGGCAATGAGAACGATGAAATCTGCGATATCGGCGTGAGAGATAAACTGCTTCACCCCGTTGATGACCCAGTGATCGCCATCGCGCACGGCTTTGGTGGTGATGCCACGGGCATCTGACCCTGCGCCTGGTTCCGTGAGCGCGAAGGCATCCTTACGTTCGCCTCGGATAGCCGGCTTCAGATATTTTTCAATCTGGTCGCCCTTGCATTTGAAGAGGATGCCGGTAACGCCACGGTTCATGCACATGGTGAGCGCGGCGCTCGATTTACCAAGCACGCGTTCAGCCTGCATCTTGGTCTGCTTGTCGAGACCCGGGCCGCCCCATTCCTCCGGCAGGTTCATACCGGCAAAGCCCGCCTGGATCGATTTTTGCTGAATTTCCTGTTTGATTTCCTCAGGAACGTAACGGAGTTCCTCAACGAGATTCTCGTGCGGGTAAAGTTCCCGCTTGCAGAACTCTTCCAATGAATCGATGAGCGCCTGTTGTTCGAAACTTAATGCAAAATCCATGGTGTTCCCCCTTTACGCGCCAATGAAATTCGGTGCGCGGCGCTCATTGGCAGCAGCCAGGCCTTCTTTATGATCTTGTGTCTGTGCGCAGACCTTGCCCGCAGCTACTTCTTCCAGCTGCTGATCGGAAAGGCTGCGCGTATGAGCGCTGTTCAGCAATTTCTTGGTCTGCGCGATGGCGACAGTCGGCCCGCTTGCCAGTTGCCGGGCGAAGGCCAGCGTGTCCTGCCACAGATTGTCGGAGCTGCTGACATGACTGACGAGCCGATTTTGAAGCGCGACCTGCGCGGTCCATAATTCGCCCGTATAGGCGAAACGCTTTGCTGCCTCGAGGCCAATCACGCGCGGCATCAACCAGGTTCCCCCGCAGTCAGGGTTGTAACCGACATTGGTATAGGAGCAGATGAACTTGGCCTTTTCCGATGCGTAGCGAAAATCGCATGCCAAAGCCATATCAAGGCCCGCGCCCACCGCAGCGCCGTCGATCATGGCGATAACGGGCTTAGGCATTTCATGTACCTGCTGGACAAGTCGCAGTGACTCCTCCACCCAGTTCATGTCCGGCCAATCCGTCTTACCCGCCGCCCATTCCTTCACGTCCGCACCGGCTGAAAAGGCACCACCGCGTCCAGCCAGAATAAGGGTGCGGAGAGTTTGGTCAGCCGCCGCTTCCTTTAGTGCCTTGCGCAGTTCTATAGTAATACCCATACCGAGCGCATTGCGTGCCTCCGGCCGGTTGAGCGCAATAACGCCCACCGCGTCATGGCGTTCAATTTCCAGAAATTTGTACATAGCTCTCCCTTTCTGCCCAGCCACAAGGATTGGGCAGTCTCAATTGTCATTCGGTTATTGGTTCAGCGTCCGCGCCAGCGCGGCGGTCGTTTTTCGAGGAAGGCTTTTTGACCTTCGATCATATCCTCCGAGGACAGCATTGCGGCAAAAGTGGACAGTTCCGGATTATCGCCAGCTCGCAATTTCATGGCGTCGCGGTCTGACATGCCATCCACGGCACGCAGCGCTTCTTTCAACGCCTGTTGTGCCAGCGGTGCAGACGCAGCAATTTTCCGGGCTATTTCCATTGCCATCGGCATAAGATTTTCTCGTGCCGAGGTGCGGTAAACCAAACCCCAACGCTGCGCTTCCTGTGCACTCATGCGTTCGCCGGTCCAGATCATCGCGGTTGCCACATAATAAGGAATACGGCGCGGCAGGCGTTGTAGTCCCCCGCCATCGGGAAGCAGTCCCCGCTCAAGCTCGGGCAACTGGATGAAGGCGTCATCCGCCATCAGCAGAATATCACAAGCCAATGAAATTTCGAGACCACCGCCAATGGCCGGGGCGTTGATAGCAGCGATCAGCGGCTTCCTAAGTGACCACAGCGTCGTTATACCGCCGAAACCACCCTCTTTTGCGCCTTCGATGCTTGCGCCACTGTTCTGATCCGTTCCTTCCTTGAAATCATAGCCAGCTGAAAAGGCACGCTCTGACCCGCTCGACAGAATACCGACGCGCAGATCGGGATCACCTTGCAAATAGAGCGCTGCCTTCTCCAGATTGCGGCTTAGACTGCGGCAGATCGCGTTGACCTTTGGCTTGACCATACGGATTTCAAGTACGGATCCGTGTCTCTCAAGGTGGATAAAGCCATCCATTTCTCGGTTAAGTTCTGCAATCATATCAACCACCGTTCCTTGCTGCCCGCTGGCTGTAAATGTGCAGCAGAAGCGGTGGTAGCGATGTGACAATCAGCATGAGAGTTGAAACCGCCGCCAATGTGGGATCGAGATCATCGCGCAACGTGGAGAAAGTAACGCGCGGCAATGTCGACATGGGCCCCGATGCCACCATCAGCGAAATTATCAATTCGTCGAAAGAGATCAGGAAAGACAGCAGCATCGAGGTTGCGACTGAAAGCTTGAGCTGAGGCAAAGTCACTGTGAGAAAGGCTTTCAGCCGATTGGCTCCAAGACTGCGTGCCACCATTTCCTGCGATGAGTCATAACTGCTGAAACCGGCCAGCATAGTCAGGATCACAAACGGCATCGCAACCACGGAATGGCCGAGGATCATGCCCCAAATGGTGTTCAGCAGCATTCCGATCTTTGCATAGACAAAGAAAATGCCGACAGCGATCAGGATTGAAGGCACCGCCAGCGGCGCAACCAACACCGTTTTCAAAAGACCCTGAACGGCGATGCGTCCCTGATTAAGAGCATAGGATGCCGCCACGCCGGTAACAGTCGCAACGATCATGGTTCCAAATGCGACCCGCAGTGACACCCAGAGCGAGCTGATCCACTTTTCCTGACCAAAAAACGCCGCGTACCAACGTGTAGACCAGCCTGCTGGCGGGAATACCAGCGAGGTCGTTGAGCTGAACGAGACCGGAATGACGATCAGTGTCGGAACGATCAGGAAAAACACCACCAGTCCGACGAGAACGTAGAGCCAGAGACGTGCACGGTGAGAAACGTGAGCTTCCATCATACCACCTACTGATCTGACGACAACCGGCGTACCAGCACCAGACTGATCCACAAGCAAAGAGCCGTCATTGCCAGGAGCAACACAGCAAGGGCAGCCGCGGGCCCCCATGTCGGATAGAGCGAAATCGTCTCCTCAATGCGCTGTGCGATCATCTTCACCTTGCCACCGCCGAGCAGTGCGGGCGTGATGTAAAAGCCGAGGCACATGACGAACACCATTATGGCGCCAGCGACCAATCCGGGCATGGAAAGCGGAAAGAAGATACGCAGAAAAGCGTGCGTCGGCGACGACCCCACATTGGCGGCAGCGCGCATCAGATTGGCGTCGATGGCCTTCATCGATGCATAAAGCGGCAGCACCAGAAACGGGATCATGATATGCACCATACCGATGACAACGCCTGTGGTGTTGTTGACCAATGCCAGCGGCTGATTGATCAAGCCAAGGCCTTGCAATGTCTTGTTGACCACGCCGTTGCGCTGCAAAATGATCAGCCATGAAAAGGTGCGCACCAGCCCAGAAGTCCAGAAGGGCACCAGCACCGCCAACATCAGTAGTCCCGCCCATTTGGGAGACAGGATCGACATCAGATAGGCAACCGGATAGCCCAGCAGCAGGCAGATGACGGTGACGACGAGCGCAATCTTGAAAGTATTGAGAAACATCTCGATGTAGACAGGTTCCGAAAAGAACAGTCGGAAATTACCGAGACCATATTCTCCATTTATGTCGACAAAAGACATCGACAGCAACCACGCCAGCGGCGCCACCATCAAGATGCCAACAATAGCGAGTGCAGGGATGGTGAGGCGCACCATCGACCAGCTTTCGTATTTTTGTTCGCGGTTCAGCGCGCGGCGGTTTTCATCCAGTTCGGCTTGCGTCGCCGGCTTGGGGGCTGCAACAGGAAATGAGACAACAGCTTTTGTCATCATCAAGCCTCCGCGCGTACAAGCCGCGCGTCCGCTCGTTCCAGACGCAGCGCCACGCGTTCACCAACCTTTGGCACTGCCCGCAGATTTTCCGAGCGGTTGGCAATCCGTGTGAATACCTTATGGCCACCATCCAGCATAACCTCGAAAAGCAGGCATTCGCCCTGGTAGATGGCCGTGACGACCTGGCCGGAAAACAGGTTTGCTCCCGATGCTCGCGCCGCCGCTTCATCGGTGGCAAAACGCAGGCGCTCGGGGCGCATGCTTAGCAACATGTCGTCGTGCAGTTCGCCAACATCATCCGACAAGTTCACGCCCTGGTCGCCATAGCTGACACCTGCGTTTGTACGGCGGAGTGGCAGAAAACTGGTTTCCCCTATGAATTCAGCAACAAATCGGCTTTCCGGGTGTTCATAAAGATCGGTCGGCGACGCGATCTGGGCCAGTTTGCCCTTCGAAAATACGGCAATTCGGTCCGACATGGTGAGCGCTTCACGCTGATCATGCGTGACAGAAATGGTCGTCATGTCCAGACGGTCATGCAGTTTGCGGATTTCGATCTGCATCGTTTCCCGCAGCTGCTTGTCGAGCGCGGACAAGGGTTCATCCATCAGCAGAATGCGCGGTTCGAACACGATGGCACGCGCCAGCGCTATACGCTGACGCTGACCACCAGACAGTTCAGTGATCTTGCGCTCGCCATAGCCACCGAGTTGCACCAGGTCGAGTACTTTCTTGACCCGTTCCTCGATTTCCGCACGACCGATCTTACGCAAACGCAACGGATAAGCGACATTCTCGAATACCGACATATGCGGGAACAAGGCATAGTTCTGAAAAACCATGCCGATATTGCGCTTATGGGGCGGAAGATGAACGATTTCCTGTGTGCCAATCTTGATCGAGCCATCCGTCGGACGAGAAAAGCCCGCAATCATCATCAGAAGGCTTGTTTTTCCCGACCCCGAAGGGCCGAGTAACGTCAGAAATTCACCGGCTTTGATCGCCAGCGATACGTCGTCAACCGCCCGGACCGAACCGTAGTGTTTGGACAGTGATTGGATCGTAACGGGCAAAGCCGTCGTCGAGGAGTGTTTCATCTCTGCTTTCCATCAGCGCACAACAGGACAGCGCAGTCCCGTTGTTGGCTACAGATTGTAATCTTGGGCTTCATGAAGAAAATTCGCGAGTTTGGAGATCGAAACTTCCGCCTCCCCGCAAATCGCTATTGCATCATTGCCTTGTCCCACATGATCTGAGCTTTTTCGTAATTTTCGGCCCAGTACGCCATGTTGGTGATGAGCTGCTTCTTGAGATTGTCGGTGCTCGTCACAATGCTGGCTGCCTTATCGGCTGGCACAAGCCCCTGTTTGAAGGCATCCTGATTCATCGGCCCATAGGCGATATAATTTGGCAGGTTCGCCTGATATTTTGGATCAAGCAGATGGTTGATCAGGCGCATAGCACCTTCCGGATTGGGTGAATTTTTGGGGACGACTAGGCATTCCACGTCCATCACCGCGTCATCAAGCTTATAGGTATATGGTGCGCCTTCCTTGATGGCCGCATCTATACGTGCTGCCCAGATCGCCAGCATATCGACCTCTTCGGACGTTGCGAGCTGGGTTGCCTGCGCGCCCGTGGCCCACTGAACAGCGATATTCGGTTTCAGCGCGGACCATTTGGCCATCGCCCGCTCCATATCGATGGGATAAATCTTATCCTTGGCCACGCCATCGGCCATCAGGGCAATTTCCATATTCGTCGCTGGCGAATTGCCCGAAATAGCGCGGCTGCCGGGGAACTTTTCCGTATCGAAGAAGTCGGTCCAGTTTTGCGGTCCTTTGTCGCCATAAACGTTTTTGTTATAGGCAAGGACTGACGTATAGGCGGTGAACCCTACCCAGTACTTTGAACGCAGATGTTCCGGGATTCCAGCGGCATTGGGAATTTTTGAATAATCGAGTGGAACCAGAAGCTCATCTTTGCCCGCCAGATCGCAAAGGCCGCCATAAAGTTCGGCCACATCGATGTCGACAGCATTTGCCCGTACCTTGGTTCGGATATCGCGGATACCACCAGCCAGTACATAATCGACAACGGTCATGCCATGGTCTTGGGGCAAGTGGTCAAGAATGGCCTTTCGCACACCTTCCTGATAGGCGCCGCCGTAGGACGCATAACTGACCTTTTCTTCAGCCATAGCCGAACCGGCTGCCATGGCAAGCACTGCACCCAGTATGAATGTCTTTTTCATTGTTCCTCCTCCCTATGCGGCCCAGTAGCCGCGTTTTTTGCATGCAACAACCGGCAAAGGTACTTCCTCCAAAGCACCCTATTCGGCATTCCGCTGACAAAAGTCAGTTGGAAAAGGCGTGTAACCCCCTTGTCATGGCAAGGCGACAATCACTGACAATACGCTCGATAAGCTCCTGACAGCTCGGAATATCCTTGATCAACCCAAGCGTCTGACTTGCCCAGACCAGACCGTTATCAAGTTCGCCAGTTGTCAGCGCGTGGCGACCTCGCTCTCCAGAAACCAGCGGTCGAACGTCTGTAAACTCCGCACCGCCCGGCCGACCTTCGATAGCGACGACTTCATCGGAGATAGCATTCTTCAGAACACGCCCGGTGTTTCTGAAAGTTCGAAAGATCAAATTGGTGTCGCGCTCACCGGCATTGACCAGCGCCTGTTTGATGTTCTCATGAATGGGAGCTTCTTTGGTGGCACAAAAGCGCGTCCCCATGTTCACGCCCTCGGCACCGAGCATAAAAGCTGCCGCCATGCCTTCGCCGGTGCCGATACCGCCCGAGGCGATCAATGGAATTTTGACCTGCGCCGCTGCAGCGGCAAAAAGGACCAGACCGCCAACATCATCCTCACCCGGGTGCCCCGCCGCTTCAAATCCATCGATGGAAATGGCGTCGACACCAGCCCGTTCCGCTGATAGCGCATGACGTACAGCTGTACACTTGTGAACGACAACCGCACCAGCCGCCTTTATTTTCTCGATGAATTCTTTCGGACTGCGTCCCGCCGTCTCGATCACCTTCACACCCGACTGTAGCGCCGCATCAAGATATTCTTCATAAGGTGGAGGCGCTGTCGTGGGGAGTATAGTGAGATTGACCCCAAATGGTTTGTCGGTCATCTGCCGGCAGCGAGCGATCTCTTCGCACAGCGCTTTGGGATTAGGTTGCGTCAGTGCTGTCAAGATTCCAAGGCCGCCCGCATTCGATACAGCTGATGCAAGTTCGGCACGACCAACCCATTGCATTCCGCCCTGAATGATCGGGTATTTTGTTTTCAATAGCTCGGTTACTCGGGTCTTCACGCCTCACTCCCTGCTGCAATCAAACCTGATGATTAGATACTGAAATTCGTCGCGGATGAAGTCAAACAAAAAATTTGCTGAACGTCCAACTTTTTATTAACATGCAGATATAACACGATGATTTTCGTCGGAGCCCCATAAAGAGGGCCAATTGGAGGGGGAACATCATGAAACCGCGAAAGATCACGACATATCAAGGGCGTAGTCTAGATCACCGCGCAGTATCGTCGAATTCACCACACCCCGAAGCAGCGCGCAGGAACCCCGAATCCCGTGTCGCAGACAACAGGTCTGATAGTTCGGGCGTGGTCTCAGAGCGGCAACCTGTCGCGGTCATGGCGCGTCCACATGTATGATGTACCGACCGCGATAACCGTTCCCCACCGTAAGCACTGTCCTTGCGAATATTTTCAGGTCGCGACCAACCTGGAGGGGGCAGCATGATCCCACTGCGTTTCCTTGGCGCTGCCGTTCTTTGCACAAGCAGTCTTGCTTTTACCTTGAATGATACGACGACCAAATTTCTCATCAGCGACTATGATGTGTCATCGATCATTTTGATCCGCGGACTGATGGCATTGCCGATTCTTTACCTATTTCATGTGCGGACAACCGGGCGAAGCAAAATATGGTCGGCCAGAATTGGGCTTCATGCGTTGCGGGGAGCTTTTGGCTTGATCGCCGCCTATCTATACATCGCTTCCCTGAAAACTCTCACCGTGGCTGAGGCTACAATCATTCTCTTTATGACACCCGTCATTATCACCGCCCTGTCCCGCTTTCTGCTCAAGGAGAATGTCAGCTTCCGCACATGGCTGTCGATCTTTTTCTGTTTCCTCGGCGTGGTTGTGGCGATCAATCCACGGGCATCCAACTTCAATTACGCTATGGGGCTGGCTGGTACAGCGAGCGTGTTTTACGCCATCAATGCTATCAGTTCGCGATGGATTCCGTCCGAAGACAACCTGTGGACGATCTCGTTTTTCGGCGCGTTCTTTTCGATGCTATTTGTCGCCCCGTTCGCCGTTGAGCATTGGCAAGGACTACAAGTCCCGCACCTTGCCCAGTTCGGGGCTGCGGCGGCATTCTCCAGCATGGGCATTGGTTTAAGCGCCATTGCCTACCGCATGACGTCACCTGCCCTTCTCGCCCCCTTCGGTTATTCGGGGCTGTTGTGGTCGATCACGGTCACCTGGCTGTTCTGGGGCATTCATCCGAGTCTTAATGCCATTCTCGGCACGCTCATCATTCTGGGCAGCGTCACCCTGACCATCAATCCCGGTCGCATCGAACCGCAACCGAAACAGCAGAATTGTATCAAGGGACCCAACAATGACGACCCCAATCCTTGTCGACCGGAATAAAGAAACCGGCGTCAGCACCATCACATTCATCCGCCCGGAAAAATACAACGCTATCAACGAGGCGATGGCAGCAGCGTTTCATGAGACGGTGCAAGCCATAGCATCGGACAAGGCATACGGGGAGCTCTCTGGACAACGCGCGCTTGCAGGAAGCTGGCAATGTCTGTGGCCGATATCTTTCCAAGCTCATCCGCGTCGTCCGGGAAGCAAAAGTCGAGGAATTGCTCGGCGAACCGCCAACTATCAATGATGGTGCGTTCGCTCAGTCCCCTTTGACGACGCAGATAATCTTCGTAGGCACGGTGCAATTCGAGACGCGCGGCTTCTTTGGGCAACAAAGCTGGCGGTTTCCGCGTCACGCCTCGTTCCGAGAGAAAGCACACAAAGCGTTTGAGCATGACCTTCCATAGGTTTGACGCGACTGTATCCAGTCCATGCCTGCGACGAGTTCTAGGTCACATACCCATAAAATAGTTTTCGGTTTGAATGGTTTGTGATTCACTGTCTCCATTGATTTGGAGGCAGTGATGGCGCGTTCCAATGGTCCGTGATTGAACCGCTACTTCCGACCAAAGTGCGTGGTAAGGCCCGCGTTGACGATCGACGTGTTTTGAACGGAATATTCTGGTGACTGAGAACAGGTGCGCCGCGGGCAGACATTCCAGCCCGCTACGGTCCTTACACGACCTGTGTAAATGCTTCAACAGATGGCGTCGTGCCGGGCACTGGGCGCGCATTCTCAACGCGCTATCAGCAGCTTACGACGGTGATATCCAGATGATCGACTCCTCGTCAGTCCGCGTCCATCACCATGCGGCCAACGGTCAAAA
>UEIJ01000019.1 GCA_900470195.1 Hyphomicrobiales bacterium
GTGTAAGCTACAAGTTCTAAGGTATATCTCCCAAAAAGCGTGGCACGTTTTTCGTAAAGCTGCGCATCAAAATAAAGATTGGAACGCCGGTTTGATTCAAAACAGATCGGCGCTCTAAAAATAAAGGTTGAAATTGCAAGGTTCATAGAGGGCCTGATGTGGTGTGTTTTGCCATATCAGGCTTATTTCCCCTTTTACTCGATTCTTATACCTGACCCCGATAAGAACGCATCAAGGCTCGAATAAGCCGTGCTGCAATTAGCCTTTAAACATGATGCGCTGGCATCCCAACGCTTGTTATTGGTGCAACTGTCTCCTCAGTCTGCCGTTTCAGGCCATCGGTCCGGCAATCACGCAGTATAACTTCAACAGACCGCAGGGTCTTCCTTATCGGAGCCTATGTTCTGGAATTCATCCATTATTGTTCCCATATCAAAGAAGAAAATCATTGACATCTTTCGACATCGTGGTTGTATCAACTGGTTTAGGTTGTGGAATATCGTTCAGAACGATCCGAACTCGTTTTCACGCGTCACGATTCAGGGCGTGATACCGACCACCTGGAGATAGTCTGCTTTGTCGCGCCCTGTGGCGTTGCCTTCTCCAGAGGGAGAAGTGCCATTTAAATCGTAGGCATAAGCTGTACCTCCTCCCATTTCCGTTCCTGTCCAAAATGGGTAAGGTAGCCAACCCAAATAGCCTGCAACAGGTCCAGAGCCGCCATCGGTGTAGAGCTTCCAGAAGCGGCGCATTTCTTCAAGGGTTGGAACGCGCAAAGTCTCTTCTGTACAAGCCAGATTGGCACCCGCAAAGCTGGCTGACGCGCTCACAAACTCAAGTTTGCATACGCCGCTCACAGTAAGGGGATAGGCGTAGGTTTGATTGTGTACGTCGGTGGCAGAGATATTCACAATGCCGTTGCCGATGGCTACTACCTGGCCCTTGTTGTCGACGGTGGCTATCGCCGGGTTGTCACTGTTGTAAATGTAAGGTGCTTCGCCAAATTGAGCTTCGCGCACAAAGTAGAAGTTTTCAGGTATAGTTGGAGGAAGTTTTTCTGTCGCCAGAATATACTTGATCTGACCCAAGTCAAGTTTTGCTGGGGCCTCAAAACTTTCGCCAATCCACAATGCCATTTCATCCGACAGCTTGGGCGAAGCGCTGCCACGTTTAACAGTGTACGATAGGGTGGCTCGGCCGTTGATGTTCTGGGTCACCTGCGCGCTGGGCACGTTGAAAGTGTATTTCTGAGGGACCGAACCCGCAGTTTTGTTGTCGCGGTATGGGGGCGGGTCACCATTATCGTTTAGCCACGTAAATTCGATTTCGTCTCCCTTGGCGATACCCTCATACGGTTCTACAATCACTTCGACTGAGGTTTCTGTCACCTTCTTAGGGTCAAGAATCCCGTCTGGGGCCAGTGGGACCGTGACTGGTGGCAGTGGGCCAATCGGCTCCAAGACACGTACAGATGACTTAGGCGAGTCGAACCGGGAGGTGCCGCGGAACACGCGGGTGGACAAAATTATGGTTTGGCCGGAATACCCTTTCAATATATCTCGAGGGATGGTGAAGACGAGCGGAGAATCTATTTCTTCCTCCGTCTTGATGTCCTTAGAATCCTCCCAATCACCCTCGTTGATTTCAATAAATACAATGTCGTCTATTTGCATCGGCTCGTAGGGGGGAACTGTGGCGGTAGCCCCCTCTGCAGGTACGCTCTCCAGATTGAGTACATCATCAGTCACTCCAGATATGGCGGGTGGCTGTACATTATGGAGGCCTTGATCATCATCTGCGATGTTGATGAGCAGAACTTTAGAAGACTGCTGGCTGCCAATCACAGACTGCACCGTATAGTACACCTTGACCTGCGTTCCCGCGTCGATTTTGATGTACTTTGCTTCAACGGTGAACTTGGCAACGCGCGTTTTTGCGGCCTCATTAACAGGAAGATCGTCCTGGGTAGAGCCTTCTAGAGTTTCTGCCTCCCAATACATCGTGATGTGATCTCCCGCGGCCTTGCCCGCGTAGACTGGAACAACCACCGTTGCGCTCGGTGCCGCTGGATCTAGTATGCCGTCGGGGGCTTCTTCGACTGACGGTTGCTCCAGCTGCGGCGTGCTGTCGCTTTCGTCGTTTATATTTTTCTTCACAACCATAGGAATACTCCGGTCTGATGGCGCGTCAGCGCATAGGGCAAGTCAGTCCGCAGCCCACAGAAACGGGCAAGTTTGCCGCGTTTTATTCTTTATTGATATTGCCTACACCATGCGTCCGCGCACGGCAGCGGTGGCTTGATAAGTTACACCATCCTTGAGAAGCATCTGGAGTTGCGTACTTTCACCTCCGCCCGCTGCCACGCCCCAGGTCACGACGTCACCATCGGCACAGATAGCTGCGAACGCCTGACTGTTTCCATAGATCGCTCGCACATTTTTAAGTCGCGCTGTAACGGCTGACGTGTCGCCGCCTTTAGTTTCGTTCCCCCAAACCACGACCTCACCCGTCGTGCGTAGTGCCGCAAAAGCGCCAGTGGTACTGGCTATCTGGACAATATCGTGGAGCTCAGCGATTTCGTCTTTTACCTTACCGCCGTTATTGGGTTCACCCCATGCAACCACATGGCCGTTGCCACGCAACGCCGCGAAAGCAGTCGACGAAGCCGTTACCGCTTCAATATCATTTAAGCTGGCGATGTCATCCGGCACTTTTCCACCGAAATCGACGTTGCCCCAAGCCAGAACCTGCTTGTCCTTGGTGCGCACCGCGAATGCACGTTCTCCGGCTGCGGCGAGTTCGATAATGTCCGAACGGTCCGCGATGCGATCGGGAACCTGCCCCCCGTTGTCCTTGTCACCCCAAGCCAACACATGTCCGTTGTCTCGCAAGGCACAGAACGCGAAAGAATTCCCGCGTACATCGACAATGTCATCTATCCCCAAAATGTCTTCCGATACCGTTCCACCCTTCTGTGGATCGCCCCATGCCACTACCTCCCGCGTTTTCAGTAGAGCAGCAAACGCGCTCTCGGCGTGAAAGATTTCCTCGATGTTGGTGAGCTCCTTGATCGTTTGGGGCGCTATTCCTCCATTGTTGGCGGATCCCCAAACCGTAACCCGACCGGTGGCGTGTAAAACCGCGAAAGACGTGCCGTTGCCGATGATCCGCCTTGCATCTTTTATTTCGCTCGAGAGACCGGCAGGTATTTCGCCACCATATTGGGGGTTGCCCCAGGCCGCGATCCTTCCATTGCTACGCCTTACCGCAAAGGCACCTGCAGTGGCACTAACTTCCACCACATCGTCAAGCGTCATGATAGTTGCGGTTTCCGAGGCGCCCCAATTTGGGTCCCCCCAGTTGATCACGTTGCCGCCGTTAAGTTGGGAGACGAAAGCCGCACCCTGTGCTGCCGAAACGGACCCCGTCGCGCTGATATTACCTGGATTGATTGTAACCGAATCTTCCTGTGTGCGGACCCGGAGCGGCACCCAAGGACGTGTATCTTTGAACGATGTACCAAGCGCTGATGTACCATCGCCTTCGTCTTCGTAAATCCATTGAGCTTCCACTGACTTAAGAGTATCGTTGTTAAACGCGTACAGACGGTCGGGCTGGCGCTCTCCAGAATGGCTGTGGTTCGTGCTGCGTGCTCCCATCACCAGTAGCTGGCCGTGTCCTGGCACAGTAACCACATCAAAAACGGCGGGCGGCGACTGCTCCTCGGGCGTGCCGCTTGCTCGCTCGACAGTGTAGTCGAGCGTAAGTGGGTAGGGGGCATTGGCCTTCACGGTATCTAATGGCACGATCACGTCAATCGTGCCGCCTGACTCGTAGTCAGCTACGGTATGCTTAATCGGGAAAGTATTCCCGCCATCGGTGTCTGTCCAGTTCAGGGTAATCTTATCGCCGTTGCGGAACTTGCCGGATGCGTTCAGAAGCACTGTGGCCCCGGCAGGGCAATCGGCAGGGTTGAGCTTGTCCAGATCCGCTTGCCTGATGCTTGGAGCAGGCAGATTGCCTTGGCGGATATTCAGCCGGAGCGATGAGCTGGAAGCATAGATATTTCCATTGCGTACGATTTCGTAGGAAACGTTGACCCTGGATTCGAGGCCGAGGATGAGCGTGCCGAAGGGGACACGGAATTCGAACGATTGCTCGAGATCGTCGGGTCGGAGCTGGTGTTCGCTATCCCAACTGCCTTCGGGGTTCTCACAATCCCATGTCAGGCGCAGGGCGTCGCCCGGAAGAACATGCGGGTTCATCGGCACAGAAACGGAGAGCCCCACACCTGGCAAGACGTCGCGAGGGTCGAGCCCACCCTGGACAGCTTTGGGCACGTAAGGTGGTGCAACCTCCGCAATGCTACGCTCGACCTTGACTGTGAGAACGTTCGAGATTTGCCAATCTCCTTCCTGTTCGATTTCGTAGACGAGGGTAGCGACGTCGTCGATGAACGGAGTGATCTTGTCGTAGGGAATATGTTGCGGGTAGGGATGGGTCGTGTAGTAGTCGGAGATAAAAAACTCCCACTGTTGACCCTTGGGAAGTCCGCCTCCCCACGTTAGCTTGACCATATCGCCGCTTTGGAGGCTATCGTTTGGGCCAACAAGAGCAGTGGCGCCGTTGGGTACGAGATCAGGATTGAGGATACTGCTAATGGCTTCTTGAATCTCTGGCGCCGGCGGCTTGGTGTCGTCCACAGCATTGCCGATGCGCAGACGGAAGATGGATGAGGGTCGAATGACGTCGCCCCGTCCAACATCGTAGCGTATGTTGACACTTTCATCCAAATAGGCGGCAACGTTTTCAGGAGGGACCAGAAAAGTCGTCTCGCGCGCAGCGCGCACCCTGATCGCATCATTATAGAAGCCGGCCTCGGTGTCATCACCCCAATACATATAGATAACGTCACCAGAGGACATATCATCATACTCTGGGATAACGACATGGGCGCCGAGTTGAGCAAATTCGGCGTTGAGATGGCCGTCAGAAGCTTCATCGACGCGGGGCTTTGCGAGCAGAGGGAGCGTTCCGACGAACAGGTAAAGCGGGTCAGAAATGACAGGATCGCTGTTATCTGCAGGCTCGAGAATGTAGTCGACCATCACGTAATCGCCGACAACGCTATCGATGTTGGCTTTTGGAACAGCGAAAGTCTGATCTACATCAACTGCTTTTTGAGAGATGTCATGGTAGTCTGTATACTCCCCCGGTCCGTCGATGTTGAAGCGGAAGGTGATGCAGTCGCCCATTGCCATACCGTCGTAGGCTTTGACGACAAAGGACGCACCGCTCAAAGGCAGAATATCGGGATTGAGGGCGCCGCCGTCGGCGCTGTCACAAATGGGAGCTGGCAGGGAGAGGGGGGCAGCCTGCACAGTGGGCCTGAACTTGGAAGAACGAGCGCGGGAGGGGCGACTACGAGATAGCAGCAAAGTTTCATCTGGTTGTATCATGGATGACTCCTAGAGCGTTTTCAGCAAAGGTTTGGGCCATCTTTGCCGAAGAAAATAGTTTAAAAACAATAAGATATATTAGTTCCAACCAATCCGTTGGAGCACGCGCCACTCTGGCGGCTGAGAAGGAATATTCCGTGTCAGTTATCGGTGGCCGTTATTACCTTGTTTCTGCGCGAGGACCCCGCCAATCCACGCGCCACCGCTTCATAGTGCAATTTGGTTTTGAGAATTTCCGGTACGCTGGCGTTATCCCCGCCACCGCCTGCTTCCCCCCAGACTACTACACCGCCATCATCTTTCACAGCGACGAAGACCTCGCTGTTGGCGTATATGGCGCGGATGTTGACGAGAAGGTTGTCCACAGGCGCAGTGTTGCCAGCCTTAACCGTGTTTGGCCATGCAATGACGGAGCCGTCGCTACGAAGGGCCGCAAAAGCTCCGCCGGTACCCACAACCTGTACGATACTGTTGTTTTTGCCACTCAGTGCGGCAGGAAAAGTACCGCCGCGTGCTGGATCTCCCCACACGACTACCGTGCCACGGGCACGTCGCGCGCAAAAAGCGCCCCACGTGGCGGTCACTTCCTCAATGTCGGTAAACCCCTGACTTTTGATCTCCGAGGGAATTGTACCGCCGTTGGCTGCATTGCCCCACGCCATCACCCCATTCGTTTCGGTGCGTACGGCGAAGGCTCGTGCGGAGGCGCTCGCCAGTTCGATAATGTCGCGGCGAGTTGCGATTTCCTGTGGCACCGTGCCGCCGTCATTGGAAGCTCCCCATGCGACCACCGAGTTATTGCTCCGGAGCGCACAGAATGCCGTGAAATTGCCGCGCACGTCTACGAAATCGTCCATCCCGGTATAGCCGCTGGCGTCCCCTCCGTTATTTTTATCGCCCCATGCCACGAGCTGATTGTTGCGACGCAAAGCACAAAAGGCGGAACCCGCAGCTGCTACCTTGACGACATCGGTAAGCGCCCCTGCCTCGTCAGTAAGTGTACCGCCGGACGCGCCAACGCCCCACGCACGCAAAGTGCTCACCGAGCCGCTGCCGCAAATCGCCACGAATGCCGAACTGTTACCGACAACGCGTTTTGCATCGGTAATAACGGTTGTGGGCGGAATTGTTCCACCTTGGTCGGCGTTACCCCACGTGAACACGCGACCAGTGCTGCGCCGCGCACAAAAAGCGCTTTGTGTCGAGCTTACTTCCACAACGTCGTCGTGAGTCATATTAGTGGCACCTACAGCGCCGCCGTAGAGGGCATTACCCCAACTAACCACAGAAAAGCCGTTTTTACCGGTTTCGTAAATAGCCGTAAGTGCCGAAAGGCCCGTCGTCGTGGTGCTGTTCCCACCTGAACCGAAGACGTTTACGGGGTTGATCGTTACCAAGCTGGAAGCGGTGCGGACCTTTAATGGCACCCAGGGACGAGTGTCCTTGAAGCTGAAGCCGACGGTCCAGACTTGTTGGTCCTCATAACTCCATTCGGCTACTATGTCTTCTTTCGTATTCTTGTTCAAGGCGCGCATGTACTGCACTCCGCCTGAGGCGCGGTGCGCAGTTCCGTTGCTGCGTGCTCCCATGATATGGAGATCACCGATGCCGAGTTCAGTGTGAATATAATATTGAGAGTTCTCAGATTTTTCTGGCTCGCCTCCCGCCCTGCGCGTGACGGTATAATTGAGAGTGATGTTGGTGCCGTTGTAAGCCTCAACGAACGACTTTTCCACCAGGATGGTGATGTCTTTGTCGGCTTCCGTTGATAAAACGTCATGGGGGAAGTTACGAGGGGGATCGTCTGTCTCACCCTTCCAGCACAGATCTATGTGGTCGAGGTACTTGAAATGACCGTCGCTCGCGAGGCGGATGGTCGCACCGGTATCGGGCACATCGTTAGGGTCCAGTGTTGTACCGTTGGCTTCATCAATGGTGGCAAGCGGGAGTTTCGAGAACTTAATGGTAAGTTCGAGCTTTGAACTTGCTCCCAGTCGTTTCCCCGCGCGCAGCCATTCGTACCAGACGTTCACGGTGCCGCTTTCTCCGGCGAAGATTTTGGCGAGAGGGACGGTAATATCGATGTCATTCGTACCACTTCCGATGGTTTTATCGTTTTCAAAAATTCCTGCTTCGATCGAGCAATCCCAGTGTAACTTTACCTTGTCGGCTTGGAGCATTCCGCTGACATGCCGAAGGCTTACTTTGGCGCCCTCGGCAGGTAGCCCACGCGGATCGAGTATATTATCGGTAGCGTCAGGCACTTTCGGGACAGGTAACACCATCTCCTGGTGCTCAACGGTAACCTTGAGCTCGTGGGATCTGCGCGGTTCCTCTGGGTCATTTTCCAGGACGTAAAACAAACTTGGTGATTTGCCGAGGAACGGCGTAATGTTCGCGATTGGGATGGGCCGTGTGATATCATGACCTACATTGCTCCCGGCCACGTCGATGCCCCAGGTCATGCCGTCGCTTCCTTCGGCCCACTGCATTCTGACGTGGTCGCCGGCCGACAGGCCCGCAGAGGCTGGTATTGTCGCAGTGGCGGATAAGATTAACTGATCCGGATCGAGAATACCGTCGTGTGCTTCGGGGATGATCGGTGCTGGAAGGGTCGCCGGATAATCCACTCCTATGCGCAACCGTAAGGTCTCTGACGAGACAAATCTTGCATTACCGGTGACTATATAGCTGACCCGAACGATTTGTCCGTTCCATTTTTGCAACTCCGTGGCGGGCATAGTGAAAGTATAATCGCGCGGATTTTTCACCGGCATGTAGTCGGTATATGGAGGAATCTCTCCGTCTTGTGCGTCCCAATGTATGGTGATGAGATCGCCAGACCGCATACCCGGGTTTGAGTAGACGCGGATCGTTGCGCCGAAAGGGATATTGACCGGGTCGAAGTAGTCGCCCTCGGCCTCGTCCACGGCAGGAGCTGGCCATTTCGCCTCCGCTCGTACGTCGAGCGCCAGCAGGTCTGAATCGACGTCTTTTCCATCGGCATTACGGGTGACGGTATATTGAACAACGACGGATTTTCCATTCCGATGGAACTCGACGGTGGATTTCGGCACCACCATTGTAATGTCGTCGTCGATTGTTTTACCAGACACATCGAATTTTTGAGAGTGCTGGCCTGCTTCCGTGCCTTTACCGAACCAGACGATAACGTGGTCGCCGGCTTCCTTGTCTTGATAGGGGCGGACACGTACCGTCGCGCCACGGTCTGGCAGCGAATCTGGGTTCAGAACATTATCGACGGCACCGTCAACAGAAGGCGCGGCCAGCTTGATTTCCGGTGACCCCACGACGTTGAACTGAGTCCACCTGGAATTTACCGGCACGCCGTCTCCGACGCGTGTAACCGTATAGCTCACAGTCACGAATGCCTCGGTTGCTACGTCCACTTCGAGGACAGAGTGGGCGACATGTGCCACGATATCCGCACCAATTACGTTCACTGTCACCGAGTCTTGCGCGCTGCCTTCCGGGGATTGGCTGTGCCAGAACCAGTCAACCGTGTCGCCGACGCTCATGTTATCCCACGCGGGGATGGTGATTTCTGCGTCATTTGGAACCGCGTCCAAACTCAGAACAGAGCCTTCGACACCGGCGACCTTGGGGGCCGCAAGCCGCCCTTCGCCCGCGATCGTGAGGCTCGTATGAACGGATTCCCTCCGTATATCTCCTCGCGTGATAGTATAGTAGACATCGGCATGGCCGCCCGCAATCAGTTCGATGTTGGCGGCAGGTATGATGAATTCAGCGATATGTTCATTTTCCTGCTTGATTATCTGCTTTTTCGTAACGCAGTCTGGCCGGTCGTCTGATGCGACGCCATTCCACGTCCACAACACCTCGTCCCCCGCTTTCAGGGGGAGTCGCGCGTCTGTTGTCACGGTCGCACCGTTGGTTGCGTCGGCCGGATCGAGCACGGAGCCCCTCGCTTCAGCCACCTTCGGGGCTGGGATTTCCATCGGTGTGCCACTGACCTGCACTTGGGTCCGTCGCGACCGGCCCCTCGATTGCTGATGGCTGTCAAGAACACGGTAGTATAGCGAAGCATTTCCCGGTGTGACGGAGGCAAGCACGGCGTTGGTGATCTTCATCGATACGCTGCCGTGCCCCTCCTCTACTTGCGCACTACTGACCTGGATTATTGACCAGCCGTCATTCGCCTGCCCCTCGAATGTCAGAATAACGGTATCGTCTACAGCCATCGTATTATTGACATAAACCAGGACGTCGGCATCCCCGGTACCCAGTGAATCCACGTCAATAACGCCTTGATGGGACTGAACTATATCAGGGGCATCGAACTCGTCGCCACTTGCCTCAACTACTGTTTGAGATATCTTTGAGTATTTCGACCACTGGCCTACAATATCGCGTATGGAATACGCAACAATCAGATTGTCGCTATCGCCAGCATCGAGGATAGCCTGGCTATTGACAGGCACCTCAACAGGGGATGCGACTTCTGCCCCCTGTATGACGAGAGGTCCGATGGACCGGCTGCCCCAGTTCACTGTCAACCGGTCCCCAACTGCCATGTTTTGCCAGGCTTGCACAGTGACTGTTACGCCCTCTTCAGCGGCTTCCCTGTCGATGACCCCCGGTGGTGTAATAGATGGCGCCTTGAGGTTTTCGTTCACATAAGGCGTGTCTATCGGGTCAGGATCGTCGCCGCCGGGTATTGTAGTTTTCACCGTGACCTTGACTGGAGGGGAACCTAACCGGGGCTCTCCTGGTGTACGCGAAACGCGCTCGTACCATACCTCGATACTGCCGTCTCCCACCCTTTTAATGTCCACTGCGGAGACCTTCATTGAGATTACCCGGGTCGCATCTCCCTGCCTTATTTCGTATTGATCTACGGCAAAGTCCTCTTCCTGCCAGTAGAGAAGAATAGTGTCGCCCTGAGCATTATGAAGGTTCGCGGGAATTTGGACGACTACATAGCTCTCAGGGTCGAGAACGTTGGCCGCCCTTATTCCTCCTTGCGCTTGGATTAACGGCACCGTTGGCGCTTCCAACTCGCCTTCCGCGCCGGCCAAAGCAGCGGCACGTGCCCGTTGCTTCCGCGCGGTCCTGGTGACGGTATCGGTGGTAGTGATCTGAGAGGCACGCAATGATGAAAAGGTATTTGGGGTCTTCATGAACGATCTTCTCCAAAAGAATGTAGGGCGCTCCATGAGATGGCGCACGCATATCAACAGTGTCTGAACGTTATGAAGTCACGACAGCCGATTGCGGACAACTGTCAGCGTTGACCGTTACGGACTTGATTACAGTGCCGCATAATCGATGCTCTTTACAACCCGATCAAAGGAGACCGATAATGAAGCCAAGTCCCTACCGGCGTTTCAGAGTGCGGCACCATGTCAGCGCCGCAGCTGGTGATGAGAACCAGTTGCCAAAGCCGACCATCGACCCTACTGCATTTGCCGACGTACCCGAAGAATTTAAGGACCAGAGATTTCTTAGCGCAGGTGTCAAGGCCAATCCGCTACGAGTGACATTTCCGATTCCGGCCAATTATTCTGCTAAGGACACCGTTGACCTTTTATTGGATGAAGTTTCCATTCTCAACAAAGGTCGTGAGATTTCCCCCCAAGAGTACGACGCGGGGCTGGTGATCATTGAAATTCCTTCCAGCCTTCGGGAGGTCGAGAAGGAATACATTGTTACATATGGATTTCAAGGCCGATTTGACCAGGGGTTTCAGATGAGCCTTCCGGCGTCGTTTCGTACCAAATATACTCCGGCGGGTGATCCACCTCAGGGAGCCCACTTGGGACCACTTGCTTTCGCAGATACGTCTATTTTGAAAACCGGACTCAACTCCGCGAAGCTGACCGAAATGGGCAATGTGCTTACGGCCTTCGTCCCAAGTTATAAAGGATCGGCTGACGGTGACCTAATTCACCCTGAAGTGGTATCGTTGGCTGGTGTGACGATCGAGGCCGATCCCGTGCGGGTTCCGATCGATGGAACGGGTGGAGAGATAAAGGTCGAGTTCACTCGTGCTAACCTGGAGGCTGTAGGCGATGGCGTCGCGACGTTTCGCTATTCTGTAGAGGACCTTGCCGGTAATTCATCCCTGTTGTCGAGTGGTGTCCCAATTAGCCTGTCTATCAACAGCACAAGCATTGTGCTGGATCCGCCTACAGTACCGGTAGTCGACCCCGACGGAATAATCGATGAAGCTACCGCGCGGCCAGGAGTGGATGTCGAGATTCCGAACAACGCTGGGCTCATGGTTGGCGATTTTATTTATCTTTCGTGGGGGGCTCAAAATTTGGCTGGGGTGCCGATTATCGCCGTTGGTGCAACGCCAATAATGACGCTAACGGTGCTATACCCTGATATTTTGAAGGAAGGAACGGGTACCATCCCGGTTACCTATAGCGTTTACCGGGCCGGGGAACTGATTGGAGCGCCTGAAAATCCGACTGAGGTCAAAGTTAACTTGGACCAACCCGGAGGCAAGGATCCTGACCCCGAGACCCCGGCAAATGAGGCACTAGCTGCACCGACCGTACATGAGGCTGGTTGGGTGACAGGCCAAGAGGAGAACATCATTACGCTGGAGAATTCGGACAGGGATGCCCATTTCATTGTTCAATGGTACAACACCCTGACACCAAAAGAAGAGGCATTTATTGAAGGAGACGTACTGGAATTCTTCTACAATGGCGAAAAGTTCGGTACTTATACGATCAAGACGTCTGACGTAAACAGCAAGGCCAGCATCGATGTGGTACTGCCTGCTACCAGGATTAAACAGTCCGGCAGCGGCACCCTCCCGGCACACTATCTTGCATCGCGTACCGTTGCTGATGGCGTATCGAACTCGGCTCGCTCGCCTGACCAGAGCGTTACCGTTGAAAGTACAGGTGACTTGCCAGGTGGAGGTGGTCCACTGGATTTGGCGATATTCCCTTACCCAGCTATTAACACCCCTGTTTTGGACAGCGGCAGCGCGAAGGTCACTGTACCCAAGTACAAGAACATGAAAGAGGGCGACAGAGTGGCGATCCAGTTCACCGCAAACTGGGCTTTCTCCGGTGTAGGCCCCGAAATTACAAGGGCGTTTTATCAGGAGGAGAAACAAGTCAATCCTGCACATGTCTATGCAAGTGAAGTGACATTCGATATACCGTCCGAAAAACTCGCTTATTTATACCCGACTGCCTTGGGACATCTGATATACACGGCGACAAATGAACATGGCAGCGTTACATCGGAAAGAACTGATGAGATGTGTGATACGCGTGGCCAAAAGAACCCGCCGGATGATCCTGATCGTCCGAACCCACCCATAATAGAGTGAGATTATACTTCACGATAAACCACGAGCGCTTGTGCGCCCGTGGTTTATCGGCCAGCAAAGGCTTCTAAGAAGCAGTCCACGCAGAATATGTGCTGTCAGGACGCGCCGATATAGGTAGGTGAAAACTGAATGCATGGAAGCAAGGTCATGTCCGCCGAATGCAGGATTGCCACGAATGAGGCAGAATTGACGGATATATATTTACACCCGCAAAAAAAACGACGAAGCCATATATTTTTAAGCAGCGTACAAGCAAGTCGCATAGATAATTGGGCGTCGCTAGGGGCGCGGCATTTCAATTATGGTTTGAAAGATCGGCAACAAAATCCGTTCGGAAATTGGAGCTTTGCATGAATACCTCTTTGATAACATCGAAGCTCAGCAAGTTGGAAGCCGAGGCTGTCGATCAGTTTTTCCGAAATCTACGCAAGATAGTAGGGGGTGACTTGCAGTTGGTGGGACTATTTGGGTCTATGGCACGAGGGGAGGCTTGGGCACAATCGTCCACCAACCGCTCGGATATCGACCTCTTGATTGTGACGGAGAACTCTCTCGACAAAGATACTCGCCAGAAAATTGACGAATGGACCTATGACTTATTCCTATACTGCGGTCGACAAATTTCGCCTCAGTACAGGGATGCGAAGTGGATGGAGCATCCACCGGATCAAGAGGCAAAGGATTTTATAGAAACGTTGAAAAACGAAATGATACCGATTTATATAAAAGACGATTGAGTACTCGCGCGGGTGAGTTTTGGGTCCAGACCGTAAGTGCTATCCCTTCACGTGCCGGCATTTATTCACTACTGATGCTTGGAAGCAGTGTTCGAGAGGATAACCCGGTATGAGCACGGTGAGCGACGCGCGTTTCTGGGATCTGGCATCAAGGAAGTACGCCCTAGGAGCCATCAGCGATCAGCTCGGCTATGAGCGCACTCTGGATCGCACCTTGGCTCTGATCGGAGCGAGCGACCGGGTCCTGGAACTGGGCTGTGGAACAGGAACAACCGCGCTCAAGCTTGCAGGCGCTGTCCAGGATTATCTCGCCACAGACTTTTCCAGCGGAATGATTGAGATTGCTAAAGAGAAACAAGCCGCCAGCCCGATCGCGGCTCTCAGTTTCCGAACCGCCACCGCAGAGACGCTTGCGCTTGAGGCAGGCCGGTTCAATGTGGTTCTTGGATTCAACTATCTCCATCTGGTCCGTGATCTGCCCGGTACGCTGCATTGCATCCACGCCCTGCTTGACCCGAAAGGCTTGTTCATCTCCAAGACACCCTGCGTCGGCGACATGAACGCGCTTATAGGGTTCGCTTTGTTGCCCGCGATGCGTGCGATCGGAAAAGCGCCCTATGCCGGTATTTTCCGGGCAGAGGAACTAAGCCGGCAAATAAGTGCCGCAGGCTTCGAGATACTTGCCGTAGAACGCCACGCCATGAAGGGCAACGACTACCGTCCCTATATCGTGGCTCGCAGGCGTTGACGTGAGCTGACGAGGCGCGACGCGAAGCTCTCTTCTCTTTGTCGATTTCTCGCTGCGGATAAGGAACGCCGCTGCAAGGAGCTTTGCGACAGCCATAATCCAGCCATGGCTTCAAAGCATCTGTGCGCCGTCCCTTATTGCCGCGCGACCCACTTCCAGTCGCGGATTTCCGGCATGTCTTCGCCATGTTCGCGCACGTAGCTCTTGTGAAGTGCCAGCTTTTCCTCGAACTTGGCAGTCAGCGAAGCCACGACATCATTGGTGAGCGGCAGCCGCTTGATAGCCCCGATGGCGAGATGAAATCGGTCCAGTTCGTTCAAGACGGTCATGTCGAAAGGCGTGGTCGTTGTTCCCTGTTCGACGAAGCCATGCACGTGAAAGTTGGGATGATTGGTGCGTTTATAGACCAGCCGGTGAATGAGGTAGGGATAGCCGTGATAAGCAAAGATTACGGGCCGGTTGGTCGTGAAAATCCGGTCGAATTCCTCGTCGGCAATACCGTGCGGGTGGTGTTGCGGTGACTGGAGGACCATCAGGTCCACGACATTGACCACACGGATGCGCAGATGCGGCAAGGATTGGCGCAGGAGATCGACCGCGGCAAGGGTTTCCATTGTCGGGACGTCGCCCGCGCAGGCCATGACGATATCCGGTTCCAGACCGTCCTCGGTTCCGGCCCAGTCCCATATGCCAAGACCGGCTTCGCAATGGTGGACGGCTCCATCCATCGTGAGCCATTGGGGTTCGGGCTGTTTTCCAGCCACGATAACGTTGATGCGATCCCAGGTTTTCAGGCAATGATCTGCAACCCACAACAGCGTGTTGGCATCCGGTGGAAAATAGATGCGGATGATATCGGCGCTTTTATTGGCCACGAGATCGACAAAACCGGGATCCTGATGGGAAAAGCCATTATGATCCTGACGCCAGACATGGGAAGTCAGGAGATAGTTGAGCGATGATATGGGCTTGCGCCATTTCAACTCGCGCGCGACCTGCAACCATTTTGCGTGCTGGTTGAACATGGAATCCACAATATGGATGAACGCTTCGTAGCAGGAGAAAAATCCATGTCTCCCGGTCAGCAGATAGCCTTCCAGCCAGCCTTGACACAGGTTCTCGCTCAGTACCTCCATGATGCGGCCATCGGCTGAAAGGTGATCGTCTATGTCGAGGGTTTCAGCCATCCATACGCGGTCGCTGGCATCGAAGACGGCGCTCAGACGGTTCGACGCAGTCTCATCGGGGCCGAACACGCGGAAATTCTTTTCCGGCTCGTTCAGCTTGAGCACGTCGCGGAGATATTCGCCAAGTATCTTGGTGGACTGTGCCTCAATCGCACCCGGTTCAGTCACGCCGACGGCATATTGGCGGAAGTCGGGCGTATGCAGTTCCTTGCGAATCAAGCCGCCATTTGCATGCGGATTGGCACCCATGCGCCAATCCCCCTGTGGCGCCAGCGCGCGCAGTTCGGGCTTCAGCGCACCTTTCTCGTCAAACAAATCCTCCGGGTCATAGCTTTTCATCCAGTCTTCAAGGATTTTGCGATGCGCATCATTTTCGCGGCAGTTGGCGACGGGCACCTGATGCGAGCGCCAGTAATTCTCGACGATGAGCCCGTCGACTTCCTTCGGGCCGGTCCAGCCTTTCGGGCTTCGGAGAATGATCATCGGCCAGCGCGGGCGCTCCGGTGATTTTGCCTCGGCATTTTTCTTGATTTTCGCGATCTGCGTGAAGATCGTATCGAGTGTCGCCGCCATCTGCTGGTGCATGGCTTCGGGCTCGCTGCCCTCAACGAAGAAGGGCTCATAGCCGTAGCCTTTGAAGAGGCTGGTCAGGTCGTCATCGGGAAGGCGGGCGAGGATGGTGGGATTTGCGATTTTATAGCCGTTCAGATGGAGGATGGGCAGCACGGTGCCGTCGCGGGCAGGATTGAGAAACTTGTTGGAGTGCCACGAGGCGGCAAGGGTTCCCGTTTCTGCTTCGCCATCGCCAACAACACAGGCAACCACCAGATCAGGGTTGTCGAAAGCAGCCCCATAGGCGTGGACCAGCGCATATCCCAGCTCGCCGCCTTCATGGATCGAGCCCGGCGTTTCCGGCGCGACATGGCTTGGTATGCCGCCGGGGAAGGAAAACTGCCGGAACAGTTTGCGCATGCCTGCTTCGTCCACGCTGACGGCTGGATAGATTTCAGAATAGGAGCCTTCCAGATAGGTGTTCGCCACCATGCCCGGCCCGCCGTGACCCGGCCCGCATATGTAGATTATGTTGGCTTGTCTTTCGCGAATGATGCGATTGAGGTGCGCGTAAATGAAATTGAGGCCCGGCGTCGTGCCCCAGTGGCCGAGCAGCCTTGGCTTGATATGCTCAGGCTCCAGCGGTTTTCGCAGCAGGGGATTGTCCATCAGGTAGATCTGCCCCACTGAAAGATAGTTCGCCGCTTTCCAGTAGCGATCGATCAGCGCGAGCTGCTGAGGTGCCAGGGGGCCTTGGGCCGGTGCTTTGGTCATGCTCTGTCTCCTTCGCGGATTGTTAGGCAGACGCGACGGGCGCCGTTGGTGCGGCGTTCCGAAGAGCGTCCAGTGTCTGGGAGGCGATGATCTGTTCCTCGTCGGTGGCGAGCACGAAGGCTGCTACCCGGCAGGCTGGGTTCGTGATCCGAAAGGCGTTGTTTTCGTTGGCGGAAGCGTCCATTTCCAAACCAAGCCAGGAAAGACGCTCGCAGACCGCTTCGCGGATTGCGGGCTGGTGTTCTCCGATTCCGGCAGTGAAGATAAGGGCATCGAGACCGCCGAGCGTCGCGGCGAGCCGGCAGACTTCGCCGGCAATGCGCGCGGTGAAAATGTCGAGGGCTTCCAGCGCGCGGGCATCGTCGCTTGCGAGCAGATCGCGTGTATCGCCGCTTATGCCGGACAGTCCGAGAAGACCGGAGCGATGATAGAGCAGGTCGGAAAGCGAGCCCGCCTGCATGTTTTCCTGCTGCAACAAATGAAGAAGAACACCCGGATCCAGGGTTCCGCATCGGGTTGCCATCGGAATGCCGTCAAGCGTTGAAAAGCTCATGCTGGTGTCGATGCTTTTGCCTCCATCCATGGCGCAGAGACTGGCCCCGCTTCCCAGATGTGCAGCGACGATCTTGCCGCAAGCAAGCTCCGGTTCATGTCTGGAAAAATTCTCGATGATGGAATTGTAGGACAAGCCGTGAAAGCCATATCGCTTTATTCCCTGGTCGTGGAGTTCGCGCGGAATTGCGAAACGCCTGACCGTGTCGGGTATGGTCTGGTGGAAGGCGGTGTCGAAGGAAGCCACTTGCGGAAGATGGGGGAGGAGCTTCCGGATGGCCTTTATCAAGGCCACGCTTTTCGGCTGGTGAAGTGGAGCGAAGACGGACAGGCTCTCGACAGCATGAATATGTTCGTCGTCTAACAATATTGGTCCGGGAAATTGATCGCCGCCAAACACAACGCGGTGGCCGACGCCCAGAATGTGCGCGGGGCTGATATGGTCAGACAATCGCGCGAACAGCTCTTCCAGAATAGTGACGATATTCCCGGCCCCCGCAGAGGCCAGAGCCAAGTCCAGATTAACGCTTTCACCGCGCAAGCGAAAGGTCACGGGAGATGCATTCAGGTCGATCTCGCCCCGCGCCAGCTTTCGGATTTGCTGTCCGTCAGAAGCGAACGTGCCGATCTTGACGGTTGAAGAACCGGCATTGAACGTAACAAGCTGCTTTTGCACGCGCAGCCTCTCCCTTGTTCGTGGCTGATGCGTAACAAGATAGGGGAATGTTTCGGGCTGGCGATATGTCCGGCGCAGAACGTCAGGCTGAACCTGGCACGCCGGTTTGCGGCGTGTAAATGCCCCAACAAATCCGGATGAAATTTTCTGTTACAACTTTATAGGGAACAAAACTGCTTCCTGTTCATTTAATTCGAGCGTTTGTCCGGGAATCACCGGATGATTTGCTGTGTCCAGCTTTCCGATCGTCGCAAGTCGGGAGTTTGGGGGCATATCGATTTTTCAACGATTGGAGTTCGTGATGGGGATTTTCGACAAGATTAAGAATGCGATTTGGGGAGAAGCGCAGGCAGCAACACCTGCTGCCGAAACAGCTGCTTCGGCAGCGCCGACGCCAACCGCATCGCCGAGCGCCGCCGCTCCGGCATCATCCGCCCCGGCTGCTGCTGGCACCGTCGACGTAGGCGCCATTCTTGATGCTGCCGTCGCCAAAAGCGGCCAGAAGCTCAACTGGAAGACTTCGATCGTCGATCTGATGAAGGCCCTCGGCCTCGACAGCAGCCTGGAACACCGCAAGGAACTTGCCAAGGAGCTGGGCTATACCGGCGATACGGGCGATTCCGCAACCATGAATGTCTGGCTGCACAAGCAGGTCATTCAGAAACTCAAGGACAACGGCGGCAAAGTACCTGCCGGATTGTAATCAGGAGGGTTCCCGATGGGAAGCGCAGGAATAGGCTGGATTGCGGCAATCATCATCGGCGGTCTGGCCGGTTGGATTGCCTCCAATTTCATGAACAGCAATACCGGGATATTCATGAATGTCATCCTCGGTATCATCGGCGCAGCCGTAGCGAGTTTTATCTTCGGATTTCTCGGTGTTTCGTTCGGCGGCTGGCTGGGCTACCTGATCGCGGGCTTCATCGGCGCCTGCATCTTGATATGGATCGGCCGATTGGTAAGTTAGAAAAAGGCGCCGCAAGGCGCCTTTTTCTTTTGCGGATTAATTCCGAGCCCGATGCTGTGCGAGAAAAATGCGGTCATCGCGGTTGGAGCAAATCACTGCGAAGATGATCGCCAGAGCGGCACCGAGAAACGTATCGAGGATGCGTTCGGAAATCATGCCGTCGTGCGGCATTCCCGGCGTTGCCAGATAGGTCATCAAAAGCGCCATCGGCGTCACCAGAATCTGTCCCAGTGCATAGTTGCTGCCGATGATGACCTCCGTGGCAAATTGCAGCGCGGCCAGAATTGCAATGACAGACCAGAGGCTGGGGCCTTGCGCAAGCACCAGCCATGTAATCAAGGCACCCAGAAGCGTGCCCGCCATACGCTGCAAGGCCCGGTTCATGCTGATATGCAGATGCGCGCCCTGCATCACGGCGACAGCACCCATGGCCGCCCAGGCTGGATGCGCGGCACCCAGAGCATAGGCCGTCAGGGCAGCAATCGCAGCACCAAGCGAAATGCGAGCGGCGGCGATCAGCCGGTGAGAGACCGGTCGCGGCGGCTCGGAGGGAAACGGCCTTTCCGGCGGTGCCTGATAACGAAACTTTTCGGTCAGGGCACAGATGAGGCAGGCGAGAGCAGAGACGATTGCTGTCGCGGCGGTGCGCTCGAAAACATCGTGCAGCGATCCGACGGGTGCCATGGAGGCGCCGGCTGCGAAGATGAATATGAGCGCGCCGGGCGGTCCGAATTTTCCGGTGACGGTTATGAAAGAGAATATGCCCGCAGAAAGCGCCAGCAGCAAAAGCTGGCCGGGCAGGGGCAGACCGCCCCATGCTGCGAGCGACATGAAAAACACCGCGAGCGTCTGGCAGATCGCGCACAGGAAAACGATCCATTCGCGTTTTGCCTCTGGAGCAAACCGGCCAAACAATGCGACAAGCGAGCCAAGCGAGGCAAAGCCGATCAGATGCGCCCACGAGGAGAGGCTGACCAGCGGAAGTGCGATAGCAACCGTGGCCGCAGCCTGAAGCCCCGCAAGCGACGAGTTTCGGAGCGAAGGCTGGCCAGCAAGGGCGATGCTTTCGCGAAACTGCTGAGGCTTCAAAAGGTTATAGGCGGCGTGACGCCGCCCGGAAGGAAATCCGTCGGCTTTCATTTTTCCGGGTCCTGCTCGCGGTCGGATTGTATCTGCGACAGCCGGTGCTCGATGCTGTCGAAGCTGCGAAGCATGGTCGCAATGTCATCGTCCGACAGGTCGGCCAGCATTTCTTTCTCGCCTTTTGCCAGTTCCCGACGAATTTCGGCGACCCGATTTTCCCCTTGCTCCGTCAGGTGAACCAGCCTTGCACGGCTGTCCCTTTCATCGACACGGCGTTCCGCCAGACCCTGACGGCATAGAATGTCGAGAAGGCGCACGAGACTGGAGCCGTCTATCCCGACCAGTGCGGCCAGTTCCTTTTGCGTCAGGCCGCCGCCGGTCTGGTGGAGATGGACAAGGGGAACCCAGGTCGCATCGGTCAGTCCGGCTTCGGCAAGCCGGATGTCGAGCGCACGCCGCCAGCGCCGCGCCAGCAGCGAAAAGCGAATACCAAATTGGGAGCGGGGGGCATCTGAAATCATGCGATGATTAAGCCATAAAATAATTTGAATTGCAAATCAAATTATTTTGGGAAATGTGAAGGTGCTATCCGGAACGGGATCGTCCGTTCCGGCGTAACGGTTCACAGATTGCCGGTTGTGCGCGCGATGACCTTGATTTCAAAGTCGAAACCGGCAAGCCAGTTGACGCCGACCGCTGTCCAGTTGGGGAAGGGCGGAGTGCTGAAAACTCGGTTCTTGACCCGCATGATGGTCTCGAACTGGTTTTCGGGATCAGTATGAAAGGTTGTCACATCGATTATATCATCGAAGGTGCAACCGGCGGCTTTCAAAGTTGCTTCAAGATTATCGAAAGCGAGCTGAACCTGCTTTCCAAAGTCCGGTTCAGGCGTTCCGTCGTTGCGGCTTCCAACCTGTCCGGAGACGAAAACCAGATCGCCTGAGCGGATCGCCGCGGAATAACCATGCGCTTCATAAAGGGCATGGCGGTTTGCCGGAAAGACAGCTTCTCTTTTTGTCATTCTTGTTTCCTTTGTTGTGGGGGGTGGATCACCGGAAGAATTTGCTTGTTCTCGGGTTCCCAATCGGTTCGACTATTTGATATACGCGATGTATATTAAACAGCACATATACGGCCTGTATGTCAATTCATATACGTACCGTATACGAAAAGAGGTGTGACGATGACGGTGAACCGGCGCATCAAGGCAATGGAAGAAAACCGGGCGAAGCTGATTGCAGCGGCCCGGAAAGCCTTTGCTGAAAAGGGATATGCTGCGGCCTCTATGGATGAACTGACCGCGGAAGCAGGTTTGACGCGCGGCGCTCTCTATCACAATTTCGGCGACAAGCGTGGGCTTTTGGCAGCCGTCGTCAGCCAGATGGACAGCGAAATGGCCGCGCGTGCGCAAGCGATTGCGGCGCGGGCGGATAATTTGTGGGACGAGCTTCTCGCGGAAGGCGTAGCCTATATCGAGATGGCGCTCGATCCGGATATCCAGCGCATCGTGCTGCTCGATGGACCGGCATTTCTGGGCGATCCCTCGCAATGGCCGAGCCAGAACAGTTGTCTGCAAGCCTCTCGAGAAAAGGTGGCGGAACTGATCGGGCAAGGCGTACTGAAACCGGTTGACCCGGAAGCCGCCGCGCGATTGCTCAACGGCGCGGCGCTGAATGCCGCGCTCTGGATCGCGGCGAGCGAGGATCCGAAATCAGTGCTTTCCAAGGCGATAGAAGCCTTTCAAGCGCTTGCGACCGGCCTTCTGACAAAGCCGATCTAGATATCGGGTATACGGTTGACGGCGGTGCGTTAATTGTTCAGTTTTTATTGACTGGATATATTAGGAAAACCGAACAAATAAATCCCGACACGGAGACCATATGGCGGCTGAAGGACTTGGACAGACACTGGGGCCTGCTGTGGTTCTGCTCGCGGCTGGCGTTGTGGCGGTGCCGCTGTTTCGCAAACTGGGGCTCGGTTCGGTGCTGGGATATTTCGCTGCCGGTGCCCTGGTCGGGCCGTCGGTCTTCGGGTTCTTCACCGATCCCGCAACGATCCTGCATTTTTCCGAACTTGGCGTGGTCATGTTTCTGTTCGTCATCGGACTTGAAATGCGCCCCGGCAAGCTCTGGACAATGCGGCAGCAGATATTCGGTCTGGGCCTTGCGCAGGTTCTAAGCTGCATTGCCCTTCTCACCGGCGCAGGCGTTCTTCTGGGCTTGTCGCCGATAACGGCTTTGATCGCCGGCTCCGGCTTTGTGCTCTCTTCCACGGCCGTCATCATGTCGATGTTGCAGGAGCGAGGGGAAATCGCGACGCCGGACGGCCAGAAGGCTGTCTCCATCCTCCTGCTCGAAGATCTGATGATCGTGCCGCTGCTGGCGCTCGTCGCCTTCCTTTCGCCCTCACAGCATGAATCGGGTGGAATCCTCGGCATTGCGACAGCCATAGGCGCGATTTTGGTTCTGGTTGTTGTCGGACGCTGGCTGCTCGACCCCTTCTTCTCCTTGCTTGCCCGCGCGAGAGCGCGCGAGGTCCTGACCGCCGGTGCGCTGATCGTGGTGCTGGGCGCTGCCCTCCTTATGGAAGCGAGCGGCCTTTCCATGGCGATGGGCGCTTTCCTCGCCGGGGTGATGCTGTCCGGTTCCAGTTACAGGCACCAGATCGAAAGCGACATCGAGCCGTTCAAGGGGCTGCTGATGGGGCTGTTCTTTCTGGCTGTCGGCATGTCGCTCGATCTTGGCGTGGTCGCATCTGACTGGCCCTCGGTTCTCATCTTTCTCGTCGCCTATGTGATTACAAAGGCAATCGGTATCTATGCTGTCGCCCGAATTTTCGGCTCCAGCCACCGCTCCGCGCTCGAACGGACGCTGCTTTTTGCGCAGGGCGGCGAATTCGCCTTCGTGCTCTATACATCGGCCTTCGGCAATGGGCTGATTTCGGCGCACGACAATGCGCTGTTTTCCACCGTCATCATTCTGTCTATGGCTGTGACGCCATTTGTTCTCATTCTGGGTTCCCGGCTTTTGCGTGAGGAAGCGCCGTCGCTCGAAGGCGTTGAAGCAGCACACAACCTGAAAGGCCGGGTGCTGATGATCGGCTTTGGGCGCTTCGGGCAGATCGCATCGCAATTGCTGCTTGCACAAAGATCGGATGTTTCGATTATCGAAGCCGATCCCAATCGCATCCGCGAAGCGGGGCGGTTCGGTTTCAAGATTTTCTACGGCGATGGATCGCGGCTCGACATCCTGCATCATTCAGGTGCCGATGAAGCGGAAATCATCATGGTTTGCGTGGACGACCGGAAGACGGCCAATCGCATTGTCGATCTGGTCCGGTCGCATTTCCCGGCTGCAAAGCTCATGGTGCGTTCCTATGACCGCACGCATTCCATCGAGTTGCTGAAGGCGGGGGTGGATTTCGAGCTGCGCGAAACATTCGAATCCGCGCTGCTTTTCGGAAAGGAAGCGCTCTGCGAGCTTGGGCTGGACGAGGTGGTCGCAGAGGATACGCTACGCGATATCCGCATGCGCGACGCCGAGCGGCTGACGGCGCAGGTACAGGGCAACATCTATTCCGGCACCGATCAGCTACTGACCGGCGTTCCGGTTCCTGAACCTTTGACGCCGCCCGGCAAGATTACGAAACTCGCCGGGGAAGAAGGTTCAAACTGAACAACGGGATTTGCCGGATCAGCTCCGGAGTGCCATCTGCAGCTCCGCCTGGCGTCCCAGTGCCGTCATCCATTCGCTGTATTGGGGGTTACGCTCGATCTGGCGTCCGTAATGTTTGCGCAATGCGATTGTCAGCTCGCCTTTACGCCCAAGCTGTTCGTCGGCAAAGCCGATCATTTGCGAATTCGGCCAGGCTTGCGGGCGGATGGCGACAAGGCGGGTGAAGAGGCTTTCGGCAGTTTCGTCCGGATTGGCCTGCGCCATGAGCGAAACCATGGCCGCCGTCGAACGCGATACGCCCATATGGCAATGGACCAGCAGGTGGTGGGGTGTTTCCGGGCTTTGGGCGGCAAGGAATTCCGAGCCGAACTGAAGGATTGCGTTCATGTGGTCGGGCGTCGGCATTGTGTGATTGTCGGCGGCGTTGATGATGTCGTGAAAGCGCAGTGTTACACGATGATGCTGCTCGAAAGTCTGAAACGCATCCAATTCCGGAAGGTCCGGGTCGACCAGTGAAAGAACATGGGTGACTTTGCGCGCCCGCTGTTCGGGGAGTTCCTGAATCCCACACACGGTCAGCTGCGGGGCAAAATGCACACTCATGCCAGTCTCCTTGAATTTCGGTTACGCTATCCGATTTGATGAATATGTCCATGAGATTGGAGCATTTTCTTGGCGCTCAATCCAGCAATTATCCGCGCTCTCCGGCGTGAGCGGTACGGCGGTGCATTGTCCCTATTGCAATCGCAGTGCACGCTTGCTTAAGTGAAAAAATGGCATTTACCCTGCGGCAGTTACAATATTTCATCGCTGTGGCCGAACAGGGGTCTGTGACCCGTGCGGCGCAGAAATTGTCCATTTCCCAATCATCCGTCACCGAAGCCGTCAAGGAACTTGAGACGGACCTGAACGTAGAGCTTTTCGAGCGGCATCCCCGCGGCCTCACGGTCACGCATAACGGTCATCAGTTCCTGCGTCATGCAACGAAAATTCTGGCTGACGTATCGGATGCCCGCCGCTCCTTCACCGACAACCGCATCCAGGAAAAGGGCAAACTCAACCTAGGTGTGACCTCGCTCGTCGCGGGTTATGTTCTGTCGGACCTGCTCGCCCGTTACCGCCGGGCCTTTCCGGGCGTGGAAATCAGCGCCATCGAGGACAACGGTTCCTATCTCGAACATTTGCTTGTGGGCGGGGAGCTGGACGTGGCGGTGATGGTGATCTCCAACCTGCGCGACCGCATGGCGCTGCATGCGGAAATTCTCGAAACCTCGCCCTATCGGCTATGGCTGCCGCTTGGTCACGAGCTTGTCTCCATCGACAGCATTTCAGTGAGCGACATCGCAAAAGAACCGCTGATCATGCTGACCGTGGATGAAATCGAGGAAAACACCGGCAAACTTCTGGCCGCTCTCGGCGCCCGCCCCCATGTGGCCTTCCGCACACGTTCGGTGGAAGCCGTGCGCAGCCTTGTCGCCACGGGTGCGGGTATCGCGCTGCTCCCCGATCTCGTTTACCGCCCATGGTCGCTGGAAGGCGACCGGATCGAAAGCCGTGATGTTTCTGGCTCGCTGCCTGTCGTACAGATCGGCATGGCGTGGCGCAAGGGCTCGAGCCTGCCGCAATCCGCGCGGGATTTTATCGGCATTGCGGAAGCGGCCCGTTCCGGCAGGCTGCGTTAGCACGACAGTTGCATTCTTCGAGATGCCGGGCTGCAACGAGCAATTTCCTCCGGTGCTCACGTACCCTTATGTAGGTTCCGCTCCGGTCCTCGAAAATCATTCGTTTCGCCACGGCCTGACGAATTTGCAACTGTCGCGCCTAGCTCCGATATCGGAAAAACCGATACCAACTTTCCGATAAATGAATTTGCGAAAGGGCAGGTTTCGGCACACCATCCGCTTCGGGAACAAAATCACTGAATGTGAACAAAACGGGAGTGGTCGATGAGAAAATTTCTGCAATCCTGTACCGCTTTGATGGCCGTCGCGAGCTTTGCCACGCAGGCCATTGCCGCCGAACCGCTGAAAGCGATCGGCGAAGGTGAAGGCGCGCTGAGCATCGTGGCCTGGGCAGGCTATATCGAACGCGGTGAGACCGACAAGAATTACGACTGGGTCACCGATTTCGAAAAGGAAACCGGCTGCAAGGTCAGCGTGAAGACCGCTGCCACCTCTGACGAAATGGTGGCGCTGATGAATGAAGGCGGTTTCGATCTCGTCACCGCTTCCGGCGACGCCTCGTTGCGCCTCGTGGCCGGCAAGCGCGTACAGCCCATCAACACCGACCTCATCCCAAGCTGGAAAACCGTGGACGAACGGCTGCAAAATGCGCCGTGGTTCACCGTCAAGGACGTGCATTACGGTGTGCCCTATCTCTGGGGCCCGAATGTGCTGATGTACAACACTGATGTTTTCAAGGGCGAAGCGCCGAAGAGCTGGAACGTGGTGTTCGAGGAACAGACTCTGCCGGACGGCAAGTCCAACAAGGGCCGCGTGCAGGCTTATGACGGGCCGATCTATATCGCAGACGCCGCGCTTTATCTCATGAAGCACAAGCCGGAACTCGGCATCAAGAACCCGTACGAACTCAACGAAGATCAGTATAAGGCAGCGCTCGAGTTGCTGCGCGGACAGCGCAAGCTCGTCAGCCGTTACTGGCACGACGCCATGATCCAGATCGATGACTTCAAGAATGAAGGCGTCGTGGCTTCCGGCTCATGGCCATTTCAGGTCAATCTCCTGAAGTCGGAAAATGCCAAGGTAGGCTCTACCTTCCCGGAGGAAGGCGCAACCGGCTGGGCCGATACCACCATGCTGCATGTGGATAGCGAGCACCCCAACTGTGCCTATAAGTGGTTTGAGCATTCGCTAAAGCCGAAGGTTCAGGGCGATGCCGCGGCATGGTTCGGGGCCGTACCGTCCGTTCCGGCAGCCTGTAAGGGCAATGCGCTTCTGACCGACGAAGGCTGCGCGACCAACGGCTTTGATAATTTTGCCAAGATCAGCTTCTGGCGCACACCGACGGCCAAATGCGAAAGCCAGGGGGAATGCGTGCCCTATCATCGCTGGGTGTCGGATTATATCGGCGTCATTGGCGGTCGCTGACATCAATCATCGCAAGCTCAAAGATCGCCCTTCCTTCGTTTGAAGGAAGGGATGGGGCGGATGCGTCCGCTCCGCAATCAGATATTGGCGCTCCGTATGACGGGTAGAACCATGACAGCAGCAGTTCGTTTTGAAAATGTGAGCCGGCACTTCGGCGAGGTCCGTGCCGTCGATCAGGTCAATCTGACCATCGCGCCCGGCGAGTTCTTTGCCATGCTCGGTCCGTCCGGTTCCGGCAAGACGACCTGCCTGCGGTTGATCGCGGGTTTTGAACAGCCGACCGATGGCAGAATAGAGATATTCGGGGAAAGTGCCGGCGGCGTGCCACCCTATCGGCGCAACGTCAACACGGTGTTTCAGGATTATGCGCTGTTTCCGCATCTCAGCATTCTGGACAATGTGGCCTATGGGCTGATGGTGCGCGGCACCGGAAAAGCCGAGCGTCACCGCGCTGCCGAGGACATGCTGGAACTGGTCAAGCTGCCTGGCTACGGCGCCCGCAAGCCCAGCCAGCTTTCCGGCGGGCAGCGGCAGCGCGTCGCGCTGGCCCGCGCGCTTGTCAACAAGCCGAGAGTGCTGCTTCTCGATGAGCCGCTCGGCGCGCTCGACCTCAAGCTGCGCGAGCAGATGCAGGAAGAGCTGAAGAGCCTGCAAAAGGCACTCGGCATCACCTTCGTTTTTGTGACCCACGATCAGGGCGAAGCGCTTTCCATGGCCGACCGCATCGCGGTCTTCAACAATGGCCGCATCGTTCAGGCCGGAACACCGCAGGAAATTTACAACCGTCCGCGCACCCGCTTCGTTGCGGATTTTGTCGGCTCCTCCAATGTCGTCGCGCCAGAAATCATGGCCGCATTCGGCGGCGAGCGACGCTGGGCAAGCCTCCGGCCGGAAGCCATCCGCCTTGCAGACAAGGGCGACAAGGTCGGCGTTGCGGCGCGGATCGAAACCGCCAGTTTCCTTGGCTCCGCCACACGTCTCGGCGTTGAAGCCGAAGGCGCCAGGCTGCATGTCATGCTGCCCGCTGGCGCGAGCGTTCCCGAGACCGGATCGGATATCCGCATCGTCTGGAATCCCGGCGATGTTCATTACATGGATCAGGCAGCATGAGCGGCGCGCAGGCTTCCACCCTCGGAAAGTCCGGAGCAAACCCCGGGGCCAGTCCGACCTCCATCATGCCGCAGCGCGGCGGGTGGCTCGGTCGCCTCTCCGACCTGTTCTGGCGTCGTCCGGGATTGCTCCTGTTTCTCATGATCACGCCGCCGCTTTTGTGGCTCGGCATCATCTATATCGGCTCGCTGATCGCGCTTCTGTTGCAGAGCTTCTTCTCGGTCGACGATTTTTCCGGGCTGATCGACTATAATTTCACGCTCGCCACCTATGCGCAGCTCTTAAACTCCGCCAATCTAGACATCATCATCCGCACCGTGCTGATGGCTGCGCTGGTGACGGTTGCATCTGCTTTCGTCGCCTTTCCCATCGCTTATTATGCCGCGCGCTATGCCCGCGGCCGCTGGAAGGCGCTGTTCTATCTCGGCATCATGCTGCCGCTCTGGTCGAGCTATCTGGTCAAGGTCTATGCGTGGAAGCTGATCCTCGCCAAGGAAGGCATCCTGACCTGGATATTTGCAAAACTGCATCTGTCCTGGCTGCTCGACGGCATCCTTTCCTTGCCGGTCGTGGGCGGCAATTCACTGTCGGTCAGCTATCTCGGCACCTTCATCGTCTTCGTCTATATCTGGTTGCCCTATATGATTCTGCCGACACAGGCAGCACTTGAGCGCGTGCCGGGCAATCTGGTGGAGGCTTCGTCCGATCTCGGTGCAACGCCTGCACAGACCTTTCGAACCGTGCTCATGCCGCTCGCCATGCCGGGCATCATCGCCGGATCGATCTTCACCTTTTCGCTGACGCTTGGCGACTACATCATTCCGCAGATCATCGGCTCGTCGCGCCTGTTCATCGGGCAGGCCGTCTATACCCAACAGGGGACAGCGGGCAATGTGCCGCTCGCCGCCGCTTTCTCCGTCGTGCCGATCGTCATCATGGCCATCTATCTCTGGATCGCCAAGAAACAGGGGGCTTTCGATGCGCTCTGATCGCAACAACCGCGCTTCTTTCGGATTGAAGCTTGCTGCCGGACTGGGCCTCGCCTTCCTGCATCTGCCGATCCTGCTGATCTTCGTCTATGCCTTCACGACGGAAGAGAAGAGCTATCAATGGCCGCCGCCGGGCTTCACGCTGCAATGGTTCGCGGTGACCTGGAACCGCGCCGATGTGTGGTCGTCGCTTGCGCTTTCCGTGCAGGTGGCCACGATTGCGACCCTGATCGCGCTCGTGCTCGGAACGCTTTGCGCCGCTGCCGTCAGCCGAACCCACTTCTTCGGACGCGAAAGCATTTCGCTGCTGGTCATCCTGCCCATTGCACTGCCCGGTGTTGTGACCGGCATTGCATTGCGTTCGGCCTTCTCGCTGTTCGACATTCCGTTTTCGATGTGGACCATCGTGCTCGGCCACGCGACCTTCTGCGTGGTGGTCGTCTATAACAATGCCGTTGCCCGCTTCCGGCGCACCTCCGGTTCGCTGATCGAAGCCTCGATGGATCTTGGCGCAAACGGGTTCCAGACCTTCCGCTATGTGATCCTGCCCAATATCGGAACAGCCTTGCTCGCAGGCGGGATGCTCGCCTTCGCACTGTCCTTCGATGAGGTGATCGTCACCACATTTACCGGTGGCCAGCAGATGACCCTGCCGATCTGGATGCTTCAGGAGCTTATCCGGCCACGCCAGCGCCCCGTCACCAATGTGGTGGCCATGGTGGTGGTTCTGGTGACCTTCCTGCCCATCCTCGCAGCCTACTATCTCACCCGCGACGGCGATCAGGTCGCCGGTCACGGGAAATGACACAAGGGAGAACGACATGAACACCGAAATGCTGATTGGCGCGCGCTTTGAAGCTGGCACTGAAACGGAAGAAAACGTCCTCAATCCCAAGACCGGCGAGACCGTTCTGAAGTTGCCCGAAGCCTCGTTGGGGCAGGTCGATGCCGCAGTCAGCGCCGCCGACAAGGCGTTCAAGACCTGGTCGCGCACCACGCCCGGCGAACGTTCCAACTATCTTCTCAAGATCGCCGATGCGATTGAGCGGGACGCGGAAGCCTTTGCCACGCTGGAGGCGCTGAATTGCGGCAAGCCGATCAATGCCGTCATCAATGACGAGATTCCGGCAATCATCGATTGCTACCGTTTCTTTGCAGGCGCGGTGCGCAATCTTCATGGACCGCTCGCCGCCGAATATATTCCGAACCATACATCTATGATCCGCCGCGATCCGGTCGGCATCATCGGTTCCATTGCGCCCTGGAACTATCCCCTGATGATGATGGCTTGGAAGCTCGCACCAGCCATTGCGGGCGGAAATACGGTGGTTTTCAAACCATCGGAACAGACGCCGCTGACCGCGCTGAAAATGGCTAGGCTGCTGGCGGATATCCTGCCGGAGGGCGTCGTCAATATCGTGCTGGGACGGGGCGAAACCGTCGGCAACGCGCTGATTAATCATCCGCGTATCGACATGGTGTCGATCACTGGCGATGTCGCCACTGGCAAAAAGGTTTTGCAGGCGGCTGCCAAGAGCGTGAAACGCACCCATCTGGAGCTTGGCGGGAAGGCGCCCGTCATTGTCTTCGACGATGCGGACATAGAAGCCGTCGTCAACGGCATTCGCACGTTTGGCTATTACAATGCCGGTCAGGACTGCACCGCCGCCTGCCGCATCTATGCCGATGCCCGCATCTACGACCGTTTCGTCGCGGATCTATCATCCGCCGTTTCCAGCATTCGGTACAATCTGGAGGACGACAGCCAGAATGAGATCGGACCGCTCATCTCCCGGCGTCAGCGTGACCGTGTCGAGAGTTTTGTCGCCCGCGCCCGCGAGCACAAGCACATTGAGATAACGACGGGCGGAAACGCAGCCGGCGCCAACGGCTTCTTCTTTGAGCCGACCGTGATTGCCGGCGCAACACAGGACGATGAAATCGTGCGCCGCGAAGTCTTCGGCCCGGTTGTCTCGGTCACCCGCTTCAGCGATGTCGATCAAGCCGTGCAATGGGCGAACGACAGCGATTACGGCCTGGCTTCATCGGTCTGGACCAAGGATGTCAGCAAGGGCATGCAGACCGCCGCGCGCCTGCAATATGGGTGTACATGGATCAACACCCATTTCATGCTGACAAACGAGATGCCGCATGGCGGTTTGAAGCAATCGGGCTACGGAAAGGACATGTCGATATACGCGCTGGAGGATTACACCGCGGTACGTCACATCATGATAGCGCACTGACACCAAACCATGTCTCCCGAAACCGGTTCCCATTTTTGGGAGACATACTAGAGCGTTTCATCTTTTG
>UEIJ01000017.1 GCA_900470195.1 Hyphomicrobiales bacterium
CCCTTTTTGGAACAGGCTCTGAGCGCGACGAACAACCCACCTTTTCTTTTGTGAATGAGGCCGCGAGATAAGCTCCTTCATCGATAGGAGCGGAATGGAATGGTTGGAGAACGCGCTGATGCCATGCTTGAAGTCATGGATGAAGGCATGCATGAAGCTAGGCATGAGGGAAAGTATCGTCGGATCGAGGTGATCACCGGTCGGCGCCAGCGGCGGAATTGGTCAGACGAGGAGAAGGCGCGGATCCTTGCGGAAAGCGCGGAACCTGATGTTAACATCTCGGCCGTTGCCCGGCGCTGGGGCGTCAATCGCGGCTTGCTGAACGTCTGGCGCCGGGACGCTGGGCTGACCTCCCAACGATCTGCGAGGTCCAGTGCGCAGCAGGCGATGTTCGTGCCCGTGACGGTGGTTGGCGATCGAACGCCTCCCGGAAGCTTGCCGTCGGATGTCGCCCACGTTGCCGCAGGTCGGATTGAGATCGAGATTGCTGGCGCGCGCATGACGGTTATGGGCCCGGTAGCACCTGAACTGGCGCAAGCGATGGTGGCGGCCTTGCGAGGTCGCCGGTGATCGGAGTTTCGCCGAGTGGCGTGAAGATCATGGCGGCGACGCAACCTGTCGACTTCCGGCGCGGTATGAATGGTCTTGTGGCTTTGGTGGCGTCAGCGCTTGCGGCCGATCCCTATTGTGGCGACGTGTTCGTGTTCCGCGCCAAGCGTCTGGATCGACTTCGCTGCATTTACTGGGATGGGTCAGGCATGATCCTGGCGACAAAGTGGTTGGAAAGCGGAAAGTTTGTTTGGCCCCCGATCCGCGATGGTGCGATGCAGATGAATGCCCAGGAGTTCTCACTTTTACTGGCGGGCATTGACTGGACACGGGTCAAGCGAAACGCGGTGAGACGACCCTCAAAAGTAGGCTGATCCTATTGGTTTTGCTTGAAGATTCAGGTTCATATGGTAGGGTCAGTCATGCTGCTTCGACCCGATCCCTTGCCTCAGGATGCTGCGCAATTGACCCGGATCATTCTCTCGCTCGACGAAGAGAATGCCGACCTCAAAGCGCGTATTGTCTTCCTTGAGCGCCAGCTCTTCGGGACGAAATCGGAGAAGATGACGATCATCGATCCGGCCCAGGCAACACTCGACCTGGGCGATCCAGGCGATATTCCCGTTGCAGCCAATGACGATGCCGCACCGGCCGATGAAGACAAAACACAGGCACGGCGATCGCCTGCCCGCAATATCGGCCGTTTGCCCAAGCATCTTCCGCGCTATGAAGAGATCATTGAGCCGGAGAGCAAGATTTGCCCTTGCTGTTCGTTCGAACTGCATTGCATCGGCACGGACGTCAGCGAGGCGCTCGACATCGTACCTGCTGTTGTCCGGGTCAAACGGACGATCCGGCCGCGCTATGCATGCCGGGCCTGTGAGAGTGCCGTCGTGCAAGCACCTGCACCGGCGCGCGTGATGGACGGTGGCATGGTGACCACTGCGTTTGCCGCGCATGTCGCTGTTTCGAAGTTTGCCTGGCATCTCCCGCTCAATCGTCAGGCGCAAATGCTGGCCTCCTGCGGTGTCATCATCGATCGCGGCACGCTTGGCGCCTGGGTAATGCGGGTCGCCTGGTGGCTGGAGCTTCTCTATGACGCGCTTACCGCCTTTATCCGCTCGCAGCCGAGAGTGTTCTGTGACGAGACGCCGTTGCCCCGGCTCGAGCCGGGCCGCAAACGAACCAAGGTCTGCCAGTTATGGGCGCAGGCGGTTGACGACCGTCCCTGGAATGGTCCGGCACCGCCGGCTGTGGCCTATATCTTTACCGAAAGCCGCAGCGCCCGCGAGATCGAGGGACAATTGTCGTCGTTTACCGGCGTGCTTCAAGTCGATGGATACCAAGCCTATAAAACCATGGTCAAACGTCGGGGCAAGAGCAATGTCGCACCCATGCGGCTAGCCTTCTGCCTTGCCCATGCCCGGCGCAAGTTCGTTGATGTCGTCAAGCTGACGGGTTCTTCGGAGGCTTTGTCGATCCTTGCCAGGATTGCGGAAATCTATCGGATCGAAGCAAAACTGCGCGGCGAAAGCGCCGATACCCGGCTCGTCGTGAGACGTCGGGAGGCAGCTCCAGTCATGAGGGAGCTGAAGGCCCACCTCACCGAACTGCGCGACGAGGTGTCGGCGAAATCGGCACTTGGCAAGGCCGTCAGCTACACGCTCAACCATTGGAGCGGGTTGACAGCCTGCCTTGATGATGGCCGGATCGAGGTCGACTCCAATGTGGTCGAGCGTTCAATGAAATCCGTGGCCCTGACGAGGAAGAATTCGTTGTTCGTGGGCAACGAGCGGGGTGGAAAGACTTTCGCTGTCCTCGCATCGCTCGTCAACACCTGTAAACTGAATGGTGTGGACCCCGAGGTCTGGCTTGCCGATGTGCTGGAGCGCATCATCTCCGGCAAAGTGAAAGCCAACGAAATGGAAAGTCTCCTGCCGTGGGCCTGGAAGGCTGAGCGTGAAGCGATGACACAGCAGGAGCGACGGGCGGCATGACACCGAACAGCCAGGCGACGACGGCACGACCGAAGCTCGATGACGAGGCGTTCGAAGCCTTTATCAGGGCACGTCGTCCGGCATCGCCAATCTGGTCAATGAGCGGTCTCGATGGTTATCTTACGGCTCTCATCATCGGCCCGAAGTTCATCGACCCACGCAAGTGGATCCCGGAACTGACCGGCCAGGACGCCCTGAACTTGCCGATGCAAACAACCGAACATCGGGCCGTGCAGACGATCGTTGCGGAATATAACCGTATCTCCGCGAACCTTTCCGAAACCCCGAAAGACCACAGGCCCAGGTTCACCAGGATCGATGACCAAACCTTTGATCCGTTCGATTGGGACCTCTGCTTTTTGCTGGCAACAGGATACGCGCCGAGGCTTTGGCAGCCGGTTCTTCGAGGTCATGCCGGGACTGGCGATATCATTGCGCCCATCCGCAAGCTCGGCGAGACAAAACGGAAAGCGACCCGCCAGGATGCTGCTGACGTCGCCGAAGCACTCGTCAATATCCGAACCTACTTTATGCCGAAGCGGGCAAAACAGAAGTTCTGAAAGAAAGTGCTATTGCGATCCCGTCAACGCCGAAAGCAGTGGGCTGTTCGTCGCGCTCACGAATGACGGTTTCAAGGGTGTGGCCATCATACGGATTGCCGGGCAGCGCCATGGCATGCAGGGCGAACTGCCCGCCTTTCGAGCGGCGCAATGTCGCGGCGATGGAGACCTTCACCCCGAACTCGTTGGGCTCGTGGGCCTTGCCCTTGCCGATGCATTCGACCTCGTCGGCGGGCAAGCTGTAGATTTTGCGGCCACGCTGACGCTGCTTCTGGTTCAAAACCGTTTGTGCCTTGTAGAGCTCCCGGCGGAAGATCGCATTGAGCCGTTCATCCCCGGCGATCTGACGTTCCATGTCCCGGACGACGCGTCCCAGATAGGTCTTCAGCTTGCGCAAGGCCTTGCCGGCCCGCTTGAATTGCTTGGCGTGCGCATAACGTTGGTGCTGGATCAGGGCGAATTTACCAACCCGCACATAGGTCTGGCGCAGTTCCAGGCCGGTTTTCCTTACCAGACGCACCCAGCCGTTCCCGCCCTTCTTCGGCTGCACCGTGGTGTCCACGATTACCTGACGCGTATCAGCAGGCTTCATCGCCCCGGTCCTAACCGCTACCGACAGGCTTTCCTGTAGAAGAGCCTTGATCCGCTCATCGCCCATGCGCCAGCGGGTCATTGACGAACGGTCAAAGGGCAACAGATGCTGGAAGAATTCCTCGCCGCAGAAATACTGGCAGTACGGACTGTCGAGGTAGCGGGCGCAGACGGCCTCATCTGCGCCAACCGCACCAGTTCATGCTTCAAGTCGATCATCTGGTTAAGGTGCGAGCGAAACAGATCCTGCTCTCCCGTCTCGTGCATCCAGCGGAAATACGAAGCTCATAATCAGAGACACCGGGAATCAATCATTAATGTTTACGTCCATAGTCGATAAGACTAAATCAACTTTTCTATTCTTAAAATTAATTTTAATATTTTCAATCCTACAAAGATACTCGTCTGCGAAAATAAAGTAATTATTCCACAGGGAGTATTTCCTGGATATATCGAGCAGTACCTCCAGTGGGATTTCTGCAAATAGGGATCTATCTTTTTCATTGTCAATAACACCCTTCGCAGAAAAATATATGCTATCCCATTTGCCTCTGTCCTTAAGAAGTAGCAATTCAGGATACTTTTTATTCGTTCTATTGTTGTTCATTTTACCGCCTCGTATTTGGTTATTCTTGAGCCTATCCTATATGTATACGCGATAAGATCGCGAGAGATCGCAATGCTCCTAATCCTGAACACAGAGATGTAAAGGCTGCGGATCATACGATGTTCTTGTATCCTCTCTCCCAAGGAGAAGCAGCTTATCTTACGGTGCGTTGGCGTCACGTTGGCATGCCCCCACGCCAAAAAACGCTGGAAACGGGGAATAACGGTCTGTCGTAAACGAAACCGCGAAAACCAGTCGGGCAACAGCCGGTTCTGTGCATTAACTGTCATTTCACCCCCATAGACTGATGTAGCCGTCACTGAGCTACGCCAGATAAACGAGATAGGATTATTTCAAAATCTAAGCCGCGACCTTGGCCAGTTCAGGCCGTCTTTTTTCTGCAATACGCGCATAAAACGTCCTTGTCTTTCAACAACAGTCGGAACGACCGTCATTGAACCACTGGGTAGAAAGGTCGACCCCAGTTTGACGCGTGATTATCCATCATCAGATCAATGAATGTTGGCATCAAGAATGTGAGAATCGCTGAACCATCGCGTACCTGTGTGCGGTTCACCGCACTGTTCCAGGTTGATCCGCCGTGAACAATTTGGTTCCGAAGAACATATAGTCGTTCAAAAACCAGACTGAGCACCCGGGCTGTGTTGCCATTCTGGAAAGCCTTCTTGAAGAGATCGGACGAGGTCTGAAAGCGAGTTTCCCAGTCTTCATAGCCGTCTATGCCATTATGATGCTGCCAAAACGGGCTAAAAATGTACGGATTTTCCATGAGCAGTCGTATGGGGCCTGAAAACTTTTTCCAGACCGCATTATAAATACGATTGCTTTTATCAACATCGACCAGCCGACCAAAAAAATCCAGAAACGCCGCTCGCTCGCCGGTTTGGATCGACTGAAACTCACGCTCGTCCGCATAGGCGGCATTGAAGGCAATCCAGAGAAAAATAAACCTAGCGTCATCATCATCGATACAAGTCTCGGCGCGCCCAATCCAGCTGAGCGAACGATGCACGCGAAGATTGACGTTCTCAGGAAAATTTTCTCGATGTTCCCGTTGCTTTTGCTTCAGGCTTTCAAAGCTCAGTTCGTTCGTCACATGACCCCCCGTATATGTTGCTGTCAATGATGACAGCGATTTTCTCGCAAAATGAATCTGTAAGACTTTCGTGTAATCATACTAAAGCGGAATTGGCTCTCGGCTCAGCGAGTACAGTCACCGATGGCTGATCCACTAGCTCAAGCGATCCATGATCAACCCAAAAAATCCCGATACCCTGCAGCGGATACTTGGGAAGAAGCTTGGCGACGAGATCAGCATATGCCGCGAGCTGCGACCAGTAAGACCCCAAGCCTTCACCGGATCCCCCTGATTTATGATCGATTAGAATGCTTCCCTTCGGGCCAACTGCCAGAAGATCGATGGTGCCATTGATCTGGGCACCGGCTTCGGTTTCGTACCCGACCGGGATTTCGCAATGAAGTTCTGAATAGCCTGCATCACTGAGCCAGGCTTTCAGAGCTTCAGCGCGATCTGCGACTAGAGTAAGCGTCTCTTCATTGAGGCCCGTTGCTGCAGCTAGCTCTTCTTCTAGGTCCTGCCTCAACAATAGGCCATGTATGGCGAGATGGAGCGCTGAACCGCGGAGGGCGTCGTTAACAACAGCTTCCCATGGCGTGCCAATTTGAATAGTGCGGCTGACTGGCTTTTTGCCGACCGAATTTGCAGATGACGACGGTTGCACTCTCCAAGGCGTAAGTTGCGTAGTTGCCAGTCGGTCTGCCTTTCCTAATTGGATGGATTGGAAAGCAAGTCCATTTTTAAGTTCGGTAAAGCCTGCAATATCTGCCATCCGTTTGAGATTAATCTCGCATTCCGTACCATTTAGGCGCAGCGCATTATCTGTTAAAACAGGTTTGCAATTATCCTTGAATACATGAAACAGACAGCTGGCTTCTGGGGCATCCTCTTCTCGGTCTTTAAGAAACGATGGCCATTCTATGATTAGCCGATCCCGTGCACGGGTTAGGGAAACGTATAGAAGGTTTTTCGCAATTGCCTCAAAATCTGAACGCCGATCCTCAATGAACAGCTTTTGTGCTTCCGGTGCGACGAAGCTTGGCGTGTGAATGAGTTTTGCAGATGCGAGAACGCTTGCAATGTCATCAATTTGATCAAGTGCTTCAAAGCTGACCGACGTTGTTCCAGGGCGTTCCAGAATTGAATTATCAAACTCTGCGACAATCGTAATTGGCCACTCTCGCCCCTTTGAGGCGTGCCAGGTAACGATTTCTACCGCTTCGGCTGTGTTTGCGGACGGGTCAGGTCGACGATCAAAATCGCGTTCGCCGGCGCGTGCAGTTAACCAGCCAAGGAAGACCTTAATGGTTTCGCCGTGAAAGCCAGAAGCAGCTTTCAGATCACGATGAGCTTTTTCAAACTCGATCGCCTCCGCTTCCAAACGTAACAAGTCTGCTCGAGCCTGATGGGCATCGCGCTGCGATGCTGCCCAGGGACGGATATTAGCAGTATCAACAACGAGATTGACAGCCGCAGAAGCTGGAAGTCGCAATAGACTGTCAGAAATTTCCCTTAGCCGTTCTAAAACGCCATCCCTAGCCAATTGCCCATCAAGCTGGGCACTTAGCGCATCCTGCAAAGAAATCGGATCAGGCCCAAGTGTGCGCAAAAGAAGTGCCGCATGAATATCATGGGGGTTTGCAGCATAACTTAATGCGGCAATTGCTGCCTGAACACTCAAACTAGTAAGCCAACCATTCTCAGCAATGCGAACAGGCACGCCGCGCTTACGCAATTCGTCAGCGTAACGCGTGGCTGTTGAATGTCGGCATACCAACAAAGCTATATCCGCCGGCCGCGCCGGCCTTGCCGATTTCGTATGCCGGTCCGTGATTTTCTCAGCACTATTCAAAAGGCAAGCAATGCGTTCGGCAACATGTTCTTGTGGTTTCGAGGCTGTACGCACGGCTCGGCTTTTATGAATATCCAGGATTTCCAGCGCGATGCCGTCAACTTGATCACGGGTAGGGGCCAATGGATTATAGTCTTCGCTAAATAATCCTTCCCCCATAGCATTGACAAATTTCATTACCGCAGGTGTCGAGCGCCAGTTTCGATCAAGGGGCTGTATCGATGCGGGATTGGATTTTGCTAACGCTTGCGATAGTCGTGGATCCGCGCCCTGAAACCCCATAATTGATTGCTTAACATCGCCTACGAGTAATGTACGCGGTACATTCGCACCCAATTGCCACAGAAGAGCAAATTGAACGGGGTTTGTATCCTGAAACTCGTCGATGATCACGCAGTCGATTTCATCAAGCACTGCCTGACGAACTTCCGGGTTCTTGCGCAATAAAGCTTCAGCACCTGTGATCATATCGGCGAAGTCGATGAGTCCGAGCGCTTTCTTGCGTTCTTCATAGGCCTGCATCACTTCTTGCGCGCAGGTGATGAGACAAAGTAAATGCTTCTTTGCATCTTCCAGTGGGCCGGGATGCGTTGGCAAAGCATCTGCGTGCGCAATAATGGCAAGAGCAAGTTCATCGTATCCATCAGGCGTTTTGGTCCGGCTGTTGGACATCCATAACCCGCGAAGATCCTGCCAAACTTGCCAGTCGCTTTCTAGCAAATTGGTCTTTTTACTGACCCGCTGAAAAAGTGCGAGATTGTTCTCGAGTACCTCCCGAGGGCCTTTGGACGTGACAGTCGCCATACCTCCCTCAGGAAAGGCGGTAAGCATCAACTCAATGGCTTGTAGCAAAGCATCACGTGCAGATACAGGATCGGCCAGTGTTGGACCATAGATTGCGTCCAATCTTGCCAGTGCAGGCTCTATTAGCTTTCGATCCCTGCCAATCTCGCCTAATCCGCGCAAAAGGTCGATCATGGCAAGGACGCGCGCACGTAAACTGTCTTCGACGCTCTCGCCTCTCTGCCAGTTTGCGGAATAGCCGTAACGCTCAGGCTCTTGTTTGATGGGATCGAGTGCCTTGGAATGTGCAAGAGCTTGCCGGATCAGAAGATCACGTTCTGCATCACCCAAATGACGTGGCTGCGGTGAAGAGCCTGCCGCAAGGGCATGCTCGGTTAGAATACGTAAGCCTAAGCCGTGGATTGTGGACACGTAGGCGCGTTCAACTGCCATGGCTTCAGACACTAATCCATCAGCCAAAAGACCTGAACGAATTCGCTCACGCAGTTCACTTGCTGCTGATTCCGTAAAAGTTACTGCAAGAATGCGTTCAGGTCGGACAGTCTTCGATTTTACCCAGTCAGATAGCTGCGTTTTGATACGATGCGTCTTTCCCGCACCAGCACCTGCCGGAACAATGACAAGGTCTCGATCCAATTCTGGATGTGCCATCATCAGTCCTCTTCAGCTGGTCTTATAAATGCGGTCACGAGCGCGGATCCATCCGTCAATGCATAAGGAATGAAGTTTGCTTCCCGGCGGAAGAAGCTTTCATCAGCAGTCGTATTCAGAACTACTCTGCCGGCACCAATTTCAGATAGACGCTCGGCCAGTTTGGCAAGAGCGCCGTCATTGATATCATCGCCCATGTCGCGTGCGGGCGAACCGTTCCCAGGTACGTAACCAGATGTCAACAGTCCACCATCATTCATGAGATGATAAGCAATGCCGACTTTGCGACCGATGAGCTCACCCATCGCATCCCCATCACGGCGTGTCGGGTTTTGTATCATATCCCGATAAAGCCCGGCTTGTAGATCCCAGCCCGCCTGCATTCTCTTGCGACGCGATGTGCTTCCGCTCTTCTTGTGATCAACCACAAGCAAAGTATCGTCAGGCAATCCGAGAATTGCATCAGCCTTACCGTGAAGCTCAATACCCTGAACTTTGCCTGATAACCAAACTTCATTGCCAATAATCTTTGCGCCTAAGGCAATCAGGTGTTCGCGCCAACGTTCCGCAGATTGAAGAATTTCACGCTGAAGAGCATCCCGCTCCATATCCCAAGTAGCATTATGCAGGAAACTTGCGTGCCGTGCCAGTGCCCGATCATAGGCTTGCTCGACGGATAAACGTAGCTCATCGATGCGTGGCACTTCACCTGCTGGAAAAGCATGCTCAAACACATCATGCGCGATGCTACCCTTTGCTAGAATATCGAGCTCTTCCGCCGACCAACTCATATCGACTGCATTAATTTCACCAAGCAGCCAGGTAAGTGGGCTTACTAAAAGTGTTTCCAATTTTGATGGTGATTGAGGCTTAGCCGTTCCATCGTCTCGAAGGCGCAGCGATAGCAATCCATGATCAGCGAAGATTATTTCTTCAGGTATGTTCGACGGTTCAGGGTTTGGTGTCACAAGATGATAAGGAACTGGCCATTCGTCTTTCTCAAGTGACGAGAGATCCTGTATCAGTTCCGATGCATCTTCTACGTTATCAAAAGCGCGCGCAATCAGCGGCAGACCAGTCGAAGGCGCAAGTCTTCCTCCTGAATAATCCCGCCACGGTATCAGGAATGCAACGCTTTCTGACGCAGCCTGAAGCTGTTGATCGAACAGCGCCATATTCTGCTCAAGTCTTTCCGCACGGCCATGCAATTGCAAGCCCATTTTTTCTCTAATGGCGATAATCTCGCTATCAAGAAAAAGTGGATTGGCTCGAGGTCGGAGTGGATAAAGCCCTTCTGTGAAATCGCTTACAATCAGATGGCGGCAAGATCGCCATGGCGATTCATGTGCGGACCAAAGACTGACGCCCTCCACATTCCTGACAGGGTCAGATACGGATGATTGCTTGATCTGAACTGAACGTAAAAGTATCTCCCAATCTGGACTACCTTCGCCAAGCGGGATGGAAAGCCTTGCTGTAAGCGCGTCACCTTGGGGAAGTTTCGTACAAATGCGATTTGTATAGAAACGTAACTGCGCTAAGCTGCTGGCGGATGAACGAATGTCGTCCCAAAGTTCCTTATGCTCAGGTACCGGCGCCAACGCCTCGCCTCTGAAATCCCCACCCATTACGGTTTCGGCAAGATCACGACCAGTTTGCGCAGACCATGGGAGTAGGGGTGATAATGCAATGCTGGCTAAAACCATTGCTGGGGTTGGAGGTCGCTTCGCCAGCAACAATTGTAATGCCAGCTCACCTAAAAGATCCCGCTCAGGTAAGTGATCGGGCAAGCCAGATAATGGCACCCCCTGTGCCGTAAAGGCGCGAACAATATGATTAAGATCATCTGCAGCGAGAACAGCAATGTCCTGGGCCTTCGCACCCGCGTCAATGAGGGAGCGAGCGCGTGCTGCGGCAAAATCTGCGCAAGCACTCCCATCACGCAAGCCAAAAAAGCTCATGCTGTAATCAGCTGGGCCGGTCTTAAGCTCACTTACGAGTAATCCGGCCTGACTAGCATTCAAACGGGTTCCTTCTGCAGCAAGTGACCTGGTCACGCTTGTAGAGGAAACAGAACCGAATTCTGAACGTAATCGCTCATACAAAGCTGCCAATGATGCCGGTGCACAAACATCAAGCGAATCTGCAACAACGGGCAGCTTGGATAAGAAGCGGTGTTCAGGCAAGTGGAGAATATGACGGATAACAGATAAACCATTAGGCAAGGCATCACCCATCCTTACCCAAAGGTCTATCAATGCGGTTAAATGACGATCGCCACGACTGTTGCAGGGGGCTGGCAGCGCCGGCGGCAATAAATTTGGCGTCGAAAGGATTAAGTCTTCTAAAGCCGACGTAATGGCAGAAATAGTCTCAACTGGCGCATTCGCGAGACTCATCGCCCACACAGGCTCGTCGTATTCATGTATGGCCTTTGCCAATTCCCAACTAGTCGGCAGAGGAGCAAGCGAGAGTTCAGCCAGACGAGTGACTGTTGGCCTGTATTGGACTCCAGTGAAAACGTCAGCGACCAAGAATGGAAGATGCATTCTGCTGCCTTAAACTGATTTATTTTAGATTTTAACTTAAGCGATGCAGATACCATCAATCTGCCCTGCTAAGACTAGGACAAAGCACTTAGAGAAACAGAATGTGCGTTAATATCTTCCAAAAAATCATCAGTCATTTCGGCCCCCGTAATTCCCCGCCAGCCACAGCCTGCTATACAACTATAAGTGCAGGATGTAGCCACAATACGTTCAATCTGTATTGAGCGTCGCTACACGTGTCAATTAGTCAGTATAATCAACGGGTGCAGCAGCGTACTTTATCCTGACCTGTGATGAATTGGTGGCCTCCGTTAGGGCATGGCCAGAGTGCCACCGTACTGTTCACGCTCCAAATCGCTTATTTCAGGATCAATTCATTCGAATTTCCTTTGTGAACAATTCGCCTTTTGCCCAATTCATTGGAAAGAGTCTCCACTCTTTCCTTAAGGCGTGTTTTCTGTCGGGCGTCGTAAGTGAAGATCGCAAGTCGTGGTTTATCGTCCACCTTTAAATCAACTGATCTCTCTGCGATATTTTTTAAACCGTCATTGTCGAAATGGTGAGGGCGCAAAGAATTAATATCAAATTGAAATTGGCATACATTACGATAAGCTTCTATTATAGCTTGCTCGTTTCGTTTAATTTGCTGCGAATACCTATCAAGCTGAGCTATGATTTTGTTACTAAACAGATCACTGTTTGCGTATAGCTTTGCCTCCCAAAAAACCAGTTGGTAGAAATCCTTCGATTTCTCCAGTTGCACGATGTCAATGCGATCATGCTTCGATTTTTGTCCAGTCTCAGATTGTGAAGATTCCGAAAGCACTGGTGGCTCGACCGATTCATCGGTACTCTGTTTCAGCGAAAACTCGATATCTATGATGTTCGGATTTTTCGCGATAATGCTTGAGACACCGTAGCTTTCACTTGATTTTGGTGAATAGTATAATGCTGCAGCTTTGATGGATTTGAGCGTTTGACCTGCCTCATACTTGGTCTGCATGCATTCGCCGGGATCATACTGAAATGCATTTTCTTCGAGCGATATGTATTCTCTAGTTTTTTTGGGTTCTTTAATCAGATATTTGACATGCGTATGAGGGATTGCTTTGCCATTCTTGAATTCAATACGGTGCACAAGTGCACCTTTCGCGTAGGCGTCAACGCGATTGTCACGCAGCGCGAAGAAAACGTCTTTGTCTTGAAGGGCATCTTTGAACCAATTTTCGTCGCTTACAGCAGCAAGACGCTGGAGGATTTCCATGTTCTCGGGCTTAATGAACCGTCTGAACGCTTCGCGTTTATTTGAACTCATTTTCTGCTTCTCTTACTAGATTTCTTTTAAATGTGTAAGTTCAGTTGCTTGACTCAGTCAAAGCTTAGACTTTTGCCGATAGACCCTTTTTTGAGAGTGACATAACGTAGATTTCCATCGCGTGGGTTTTCACTCACACAGACCCCGTCTCCGTCGTTACCAACACCACACCACTGAGTAGATACACTGTTCGTGGGATCTATTATGGACATCACCTCATCCTGGTTCATGCTCGGGGTTAATTCATCCACTTTCCCCGTATTGACCAATCGCTGGGCAACATCGTCTGCAGGATGTGCACACATATCAAATGCGGAGCAATTGAACCTAATCTCAGTTGCTGAAAGCCTGACTTGCGCTGAACCCTTGTTACAGAGATATGCTATAATTCTATCTCCTTCAGGAGTTCCCTTCTTGAATAGAATATTTGTCTCTCCGATGCATTGATATCCATCAGAATTCAAATGATTGATCATATCCGGATAGTCCATCGTCCAATCCAAACCTTTTAGTGATATCGGATCAGCTAAAGCGATATTCGGAAATATCAATGTAGAGGCCAATACCCACCAGATTATATTTCGCATGTTCCCCTCAATTCAAATTTATCTGTAAATTTTAGAATCTACTTTACATTTGTACCCATTCACCGTCTTCAACTGTGTTCACATTACTAAAAAGTTCAGAGAAACGTTCAGGGAAGAATGTGTGAATGGGAACCAGCCTCTTCGGGGCCACAGCATTCGCATACCGTTGCAAATCCTGAATATCAGCATGCCCCGACGTGTGTATGGTCTCCATGGGGACATTTAAGGCTTCGCAAGTGGCGATAAACCTCAAACCGGATTCCTCCTGCAGGTATCCGTCCCATTGCGACCAGATAGCTCTCGACCCATCCAGAGCGCCAATCTGAGACAGTTCGGTCATCATCCACGGACGAACGATCATTACAGATTTTGAAGCGACGTCTGGCAACCCTTCGGGGAATATCCGGCGACCTTTGTAACCGTCGACCAAATGAGCGATCCCGTTGCGAACAAGATGGCGTCGCTGAAACTGTGGGATGAAAACCTTTACATCATCCCAGCCGTCAGCAGGCTTTGGAATTGACGCGGTCTCGGTGGCTTTTAGAACTTCCGCGCCATAAGCATCGACCAGCAGCTGACGACCATTCCGTTTAGCCGCTCGATAGACGCTCACCACGCGGTCGATATTCTGGACGGAACACGCAACCAACAGCATCCCGGACGTTCTCGTGATCGCTTCTCGCAGGCGCTCCTCAATCTCGGCTTCGGTTTCAAATCTTTCAGATGCAGTTAATCGCCCAAGGCTGGATCCTTCCATCAGCATCACGTCAATGGCTTGAGGTGGATTGTCGATGAAATCTTCAAACATCCTGGCCTTTCGGCCATGTCCACGCACATCGCCTGAGTACAGAACGCGTTCACCACCAGCTTCTATAACTAGGCTGTAGGCATCAAAACCCGAGTGATCCATCAGATGCGGTGTGATCTGGAAAGGCCCAATCTCAAAGGTTTTCATGTGTGAATAGGTGATGGCATTTGGAGGCGCATAACCGCCCGGCACAAACGGTTCGGCTGCTTTTAAAATAGATAGGGTTTTCTGCCCCAGATAGACAGGAATCTGCCTATCTACCTTTGGCAACAATCCCCAGTGATCCCGATGTCCATGACAGAGAACGACGCCTTGAACGTTATGAATATCGGATATGGCAGGTAGTTCGGCGTCCTCGTAATCGACATCGAGCGGCTGACCTAAATCAACGAGAATTCTTGCTCCGTCGTGTTCAAGTTCGACGCACGAGCCGCCTATCTGATTGCTTCCGCGATGAATGCAAACTTTCATATATTCCCCCAAAGCCCTGCTATATCGACCACTTGTTTCGATTGTCAGTCAAGCGAAGTTTTCAACACTTCGATAATGCGGGTCGCCATCAACTGTAACTTGCGATTCGGGCAGCTCGAACGCGCCGCTTATCCGGGACAACAAATCTTCACGCATGATCTTCCCATCACATAAGAGCAGAAATCTGCGCGTGTTTCGGCAGTACGAAACCCGCCCCCGCGGCCATTCCTCATACTCGAAGGCGTTAGCAATGCCTCGTTCTAATGGCGCTACCTTGGATTTTCGCCAACGGTTCCAGGTCGTATAATGCCCGGTGCCGTAGGTGATCATATCGCCATATGGCTCGCCTTCCGCAATCGGGCAGGACGCAGACAAAAGCCTGATCCGGCCCCGCCACTGCACAAACCAGAAGATACCCACTTTGCCGACGCTGATTTCATCCATGCGGGATTCCATTTTCAGGCAGTAGATGTTCTTGCGGCACTGGGACGGAATTAATCCATTCGACCTCACCTAACGTCCGGAAGTGAAGGACGGCGTTTTCGATCACTCTTCGGTCGATGAAAGGTTCGTCGACAACGATGTCCAAGCCGACTTCATTGGGAAAACTGCGGTTGATCTTAAAACACTCGTGAATTTCAGTATTGATAGGCAGCTCGAATCTGTCCGCATCGAGAAATGCAGCTCGGGCAGTGATAATGAAAGCGTTCCACACCGTTTGGCCGTCCGAGCCAACAAACAGAAAATCGAACCAATCCGAGCTGTCACCCTGCTCATCTAATTGCAATTGGCTAGTGAACAGTCCGCCATAAATCGGGGTGTCCTTTAAAATCCGCCATCGCCAGCGAATGAAGGCATCGCGGCGCTTGCGATAGGGCAGGCTTGTGAAAGGGCGTTTGATACGATCCAAAAAAGGATTCTCCTGATCGAAATCGCGGGCAGGATCGCTCGCCCATGTAGATACATTTCAAACGCCGAGATATTTACACCTTTTTGTCAAATAAATTGGGTGTTGCAAGGAAGCAACAATTTTTGGAGTGACGATTCAGTCCGCCATTCGATCTCTGAACGGTAGGCGATGTCATATTTTCAGGTCACACGACACCGGTATACGAAACCATTTTTCCATCATTATCGAGATCGATAAACGCACGCTTGCCTCTCTTGCCGACTGCCATGAATACCAATTTGCCAGGATGTGCTTCCAAGAAACGCAAAGCTTGGCCGTCTGGCGCGTAATGCGTGATGTCCTTGCCATCGGTTTCTTTGAAGCCATTTTCAGTAAGAAATCGCTCGTTGTACCGATTGACGGCGAATGCCCGGAGACGTTTCGGACGCTGATACAATCCAGTCAGCATGCCTATTCCTGCTAGAAACGCGGTCACCGCAGCGCCAATCATCATAGCCAGCATGATCACACCACCCGCTTCACTTTCTTTCGAGGTAGCGGCGAGGCCTTCGAATGCCAGAATAGAAGCGGCAACGAAGCCAATCGCAATCAACAAGATGCTGCCGATATAGGTCAGGAAGAGGGTGCCCAAAACTCCACGGTCATGCCCTCTGACAAGTCCGCGACCTCCTATGAATGGACAGAAGATGACAGCAAGCAATAGCAGCAGGTTGCCGCCATTTTTTTTGGTGCCTTTGTAGATGTCGCGACCCATGGACAAGCCAAATCCTGCAACGGCGGCACCACCTACCCCAGTCGCAATCAATGCTAAAGTCGTTTTATTTTTACCGAATTTCATGCCTTCCCCGCATTCCTTGCAAACAATCTGGTTGTTCCGCGCACCATCGAGAATGCCAGCCAAGCCGCCCACAGAACCCAGCCCAGAACGGCTATCATCATCGTTGCTAACCAATACGCCAACCTGCCGAGCTTGATCGCTGTTTTTCCTAGCATTTTGACGACAGCAGATGTCTGTTCTCCGAACTTGGCGGTCAAATTTGAAAACCGTGACAAATCTCGCGCGTCATCTGCGTGTTCCAGAACGCGAAATGTGGTTTTAATCCCGCCCACTTTGGTGATCGATGAAGCATCGCTAACGAGTGATGCAACTTCGGAATAGACACCCGGCTTAATTGCACCCTTGAAGCTCATTTTGGCAGCGCCGACATCGATGGGCATCATGCTCTTGATCAAGGCACCGAAACTCGAGAAGTCCCCCCTCATTACTGCAGGCCATTTCAAATTCGAAAAGGTTGATCGCGCTTCACGGATAGCTGGTGTTCGGAAAGTTGGCAGCTTGACTTCGGAAAGTCCCCTCCGGAGCGCGCTCAATTCAACCATCTCTGATGCCAGCTTTCCAACACGGTTTCGAAGTGGTTTGGAGAGTTTGCCAGCCTTGTTGGCCGTTTTCACAACAGATGCGCCTATGTCGACGGCGCCAGTACCTGGAACAACAGTCGCCAGTCCGACAAGCGATAGGCCGAGGGTGATCTTGTCGTAGTCCTTACCCTGAACCAGATAGCCGCCTTGCACGACCGCATCACGGACATCGCCAACCCCAACATAATCTGCTGCCAGTGCTCCGCCAATGGCCGTCGCAGACGTAGCTTCACCGGTTGTCGCGCCGTTGATGAAATCTTTTATATTGCGCAGTCCAAACTGGAAAACGGATTCCTTGGTCTTGTCTACGAGTTCAGCAGGGATTTCATGGCCGCGTTCCCGGGCAAGCCCAACAAGGTTGCCAGCCTCAGCAATATCGTCTTCCGCGAGTGACGACTCAATCTCGGTTATAAAGTTGGCGGTCGTCAGCTGATTCAGACGATATTCGGTTATCGAAAGCGGATCCCAATAATTGAATACCAGCTTTACGGCTGCAAACTGCGATGACGAATAGAAGGCCAGCGCTGACACAACCAAGCAGACCGCACTCGTAACCCGATATCCGTTTCGAATATTTCGCAATATCGCCATCTGAAACCCACCCCTGAGATTTCGATAGCGTTAAATCATCGCGGCTTCAACGGGAAATATGACGAGGCTTCCACTTAACCGTGCACTCATAGATTACTTCATTACATCCGTGTCAACATCGGATTAATCCGTAACTGCGCGCACCGGGTACCCAATTTTGTTGGAGCATCTGGACTGGTCTTGGCAAGAACTCGGCGTAAGGTTCGTGCAAGTTCTGGTTGTTATCCGAGAAATTCATGCTTCGGGGGTAGCTATGGGTTTGTACGGAATGATGCGTACGGGCGTTTCAGGAATGAACGCTCAGGCAAATAAATTAAGTGCGGTGGCGGATAATATCGCGAATGCCAGCACGAATGGTTACAAGCGCGGTTCGACAGAGTTTTCGTCGCTTGTGCTGCCGTCAACGTCAGGCAATTACAATTCCGGCAGTGTGCTCACTCAGGTGCGCCATAACATCGGTGCGCAAGGCGGATTGACGTCCACGAGTTCAACGACTGACCTTGCTCTAGATGGCAATGGCTTCTTCGTTGTGCAGGATGCCAGCGGTATGCCTTATCTGACGCGCGCTGGATCGTTCGTTCCCGACAAGAACGGCGATCTGGTGAATGTGGCTGGCTTTACCCTTATGGGTTATCCTTATCCGTTCACAGGTGCGGGCAACGGCTTTGACGGTATGGTGCCTATAACGCTCGGGCAAAGCAGCTTTCCGGCAGAGCCGACAACCAACGGCACTTTCACGGTCAATCTTCCCGCGAATGGTCCCAACGTAGGACAAGCAATTGTCAATGTTCCACCATCGGAGAATAGCCCGTATAGCGCCTGGAACCGTAAACTGACGACAGCGAGCCTGAATAGCGCTGGCGAATTCGTGACGACGGAAACCTATTTCACGAAGATTACTGATAACCGCTGGGAGGTAACCATCGTTGAAACGGATGGTGGGCCATCAACAGGGTTTCCCTACGACTTGACAAGCGGCAAAGTTGAACTGCGCTCGGTCCAACTCGACTTCGACCCGGTGACCGGAGATCTGATCGGTAGCAAACCGATTGTGGGTTTCGATCCGAATGATCCCTTCCTTGTTGATCTTTCCGGCTTCACGCAGGCAATAGCGGGTGGTTCGACGCCAGCTGCAAAGATCAATACGAATCTGTCCACGCTGGCACCGATCCTCGACACAGCAGCAGGTGAGTTGCCAGCATCTGCGAACAGCGCTGCAAGTGTCCCAGCTGAACGGATGAGCCTACGAGGATATGCAGGGTTCCCAAGCAATGTCGGGCTGGACGTCTATTATACGCGCACCGGGCCAGACACATGGGAAGTGGCAGTCTATAATGCGGCTGACGCGACAAGTACTGGGGCTGGAGCTCCGTTTCCATACAGCAGCGCTCCACTCGGCCAGACAACACTGCTATTCGATCTGGCAACGGGTTCGCTGATCAGTGGCGGCAGTCTCAATGTGACGCTTCCGGGCGGAGACACCTGGCCAATCGATTTCAGCGACAGTATGTCTTTGGCTGATTCCAGCCTGATGGATAATGAGGGGATATTTGCGGCGCTGAACCTTCCGGCTACTGATCCGGTTATTAAGCCTTCGGTACTCGGCAACACGCCTGCCGATAATATGGCAAACAGCACTTATTCGCATAAGACGTCATTGATTGCATATGATGATCAGGGGCGAGCCGTAACGCTGGATGTCTATTTCACCAAGGGAGCAGACTTCAACTGGGAAGTGGCCGTCTTCAATCGGGATGATGCGTCACCATCGGGCGGATTTCCTTATGGCGCTCCGGGTAGTGCGCCTCTTGCCACGTCGCTCATGCGGTTTGATCCTTCAAATGGCAAGTTGCTGGAAGGTGGCACGCTTGAGATAGCCATACCGAGCGGCCAGACCACGGCGCTCGATCTCACTGCCTCAACTCAGTTGGCAGGCGATTATCAGATATCCGCAGCAGAACTGAATGGGCAGGCCCCAAGCGCAACCGTCGATACCGTTATTGGCGAAGATGGGATCGTCTATGACCGATCAGCGAAAGGCGACATGCTTGCGCGTTATCAACTCGCGATAGCTAACGTTGCAAGTCCGGACAAAATGACTGTCATCAGCGGCAACGTGTTCTCACCTTCCGCTGAATCTGGCGATGTCACGCCAGGAACTGCCGCGTCGAACGGCAACGGCAAAATCAGGACTGGTGCGCTGGAAAACTCGAACGTCGATATTGCGCAGGAACTGACTGACATGATTGAAGCCCAGCGTAGCTATACGGCGAATTCCAAGGTATTTCAGACAGGTTCAGAACTGATGGATGTCTTGGTCAATTTGAAGAGATAAGTGCTATTTCATAAAACTGCTGTTGTCGTGGAGGAGGGGGTCTTAATGCTGCGAGCGCTTTTACATAGCAAAGACTTAGGCACACAAACCATTGGTGCCGAAGGAAAGTTGAGCTGGCGACAAATTTTCAAAGCATCTGAAGATTTTCTGACTGCGTCGGTATTCAGTCGTCTGAGCTATCTTGATGGCCCGGAGTTGTGGGAAGTTTTGCGTGAAGCATCCGGTCACGCTCTTCCATCATACAAGGTTGTATCGTTACAAAACGTCGAATTTTGGCCTCGTTGGAGCCTGTCTTCTCGCGATTTCGTTGAACCGGACATCTTTCTGCAGTTCAGCCTGGGTGATCCGGAGGTGTTCGTTGACGTTTTGGTCGAAGCCAAACTGGGTGCGGGGCTTAGCCAATACTCTGATCAGTGGATCGCGGAAATCGAAGCATACACTGAACAATTTCCAGACAACGACCGTCACCAATTTTATTTTTTGGCAGTGGGCGGTCTTGGGTCGAACATTAAACGCAGGACTGAAGACTTGGCCGCTCGAACTATTGAAGCTGTGGACCATGCAAATATATCCGGAACAAGCTGGTCAAAGCTTACTGACGTTGTCCACGCCCATGCTCACCGGAAGGGTCAAAAATCCAGAATTCTGGATGACATTCTGGAAGCGTTGGCTTTATGCGGGGAACGTCATATCGATGCTTTATCAACGCTCAAGAGCGTAAATCGTAATTGGTCTCTAGATCAGATAAGTTTGCTAAAGGTGGCCTGAATGAGCCTGGATAAGACGCTTACTGAAGTTCGTTATGCATACAGGTTTATATGGGAATTCCAGAAGCGAGTTCTCGATACAGTAAGGCTGATATCTGAGCAATTTGATGACCGCTTGTTTTATCAGTGGTCAAATTACAAGGCGTCACCTGTCGCTCGGACGGGGACATCGCCATTCAATTTTGCCCCTGAGCATTTTCTTCCTCTTTACGGCTCATCCTTTCTTTTCACGTCGTCTGACCCTGAGCGTGCTAAGCTTCAGAAGGGAAATTGGATGCTGGAAATATGTGTGGCTCCAGACACGGCACATCTGAAATCCTATCAAGCCGATTTGCCGTTTGATCCAGCCGCATCGGAGTTCGGAACTCCCGAGACCACACAAAGCATAATTCGTCTGATCGCATGGAAATGCGAAAGCGAGTATTCAGAGGGTTCGACTTGGCTTCATGACGTTTGGGGCAGCTTAGATTGGCCAACTCTGGATTCCGATGGTGAGATATTTACACAGCTTGATGGCAGCATAATCAGTGTTGCCATATCCGTAAATATGTCCCAACTGGCTGATCGACAGCAAATAATTGACTTTTCATCGGAAGCAAAAAACATGATATTGAATAGGCTAAATCTTTAAAATAGTCGTCAATCTGGGGAAAGCGATATCAAAATCTTTTCCCCAGTTTACTTAATCTTTTATGGATTGCGATCATGTCGAATCAATATTCTTAAATATATTCATTAAGCGTGCGGTTACTCTTCTTTTGATTAAAGAGTGCGCAGATGTAAGCCATATTCTCTGCTACTGATAAGCCTCCGCGTGCGACCGGATATATGTGTTCAGGGACATCTGCTCCAGGGCCGAAAAGTTTTCCGCAATACGGACATTCGGCACTCTTTTTGAGTTTCCTTTTCCTAATCTCTGCACTCTGGTAGTTCGCTGTCCTATTGAGGGAATGTGAATAGAGTTTGGCGCGGCCATATACTTATCCGCGTCGCTAGGATAATTTTCCAAATCCAATATATGTCGCAGCCTGTGGCGTCCATTTCTGTGGGAATGATCTGCTTTTGCAGTCCCTAAAGTCGTTTATCGCATGAAGCAGGCTACTGTCGGTGACACACATACCAGAGCGTCTTGCCAGTCAAAGAGCTTTGGTTAAAATAGCAATTGCTGTCAATTTTGATGTTCTGTGTTGAACGATGAGGAACTGCGCCCTTCAGCGAGCAAATTGAAAATAGTGAAGATCGAAATTAAGAAGGATTGAATGTTTAATTTGCTTGGGTTCGAATTTTCCAGTTCCATTATTACCACGCCTGTATCGGTTATTTTTGTCATTCTGGCGATCTATCTAGGACTGCGTTGGCTTAAGAGCTTCTTAGTCATGACGCCCCAGCAGCACGTGAGAATTCTTGAAACGTTCGGGCGCTACACTGGCTATCGTAAAGCGGGTTTGTCGATCAAATTTCCTTGGCCATTTCAGCGCGCCCGCTCGCCATTTTCCTTGCAGACAAAACAGATATCTCTTCAGCTTGGCGTCAAATCCAAAGACAATGCCTTTGTCACCATGCCAATCAGCCTGCAATATCGGGTTATTCCTTCCGCGGTAGAGGCGGCCTTTTACGAGTTACATAATCCCGAAGAGCAGATCGAATCCTACGTCGCAACAGATGCGCGCGCGGTCGCTGCAGCGAGAACATTCGACCAACTTTATACTGATCGCGACGAATTCACGCGTACTGTCCGTGAATCTCTGGACGAAGCTATCAATGCATATGGTTATGAGATCCGTGCCGTGTTGATTGATGACCCGCGGCCAACGCCGGAGATGATTTCAGCCTTCAACGAAGTGCTAGCGTCTCAGCGCAGACTGGAAGCGGCGCACAACGATGGGGAGGCTGAGAAGATAAAGCGGACAAAGAGTGCGGAAGCGTCTGCTGCCGCCATGTCGATAACAGCGCGGGGAATCGCGGCCAGTCGCAGCATTATCGCAGAAGGTAATGCGAGAGCCCTTGCCGCCTTTCGAGCGGATACGACACTGACGGATGCCGATGCCATGGCATTTATGATGGAAATCAATCGGCTTGAGGCGCTAAGGGACGCTGCGTCTCACGGAGGAAAAACGTAAGCGCGAATTTCTGTGCACCTTCTGAAGCACAGTGCTCTGATGCATGAAGTGTCCACCAAAACAGGTGGACACCAAATCATGGACGATACTCCTAAACTGCAGGTGCGGCTTGTTGGCCGCGACGGCCGCCGTCGATATGACCCTGCCTCCCGAGATCGGCTTGTCGCAGCGTGTTTAGAGCCCGGCGTTTCGGTTTCGCGTCTAGCTCTGGAGCACGGCGTCAACGCCAATCTCGTTCGCAAGTGGGTAAAGAGAGCCAAAGAAGATAGTGCTTTACCTGCGGTATCTACGTTCGTGCCGGTTCAGATAGCTACGGATATGCAGTCGTCTTCTGCCAGCGGTCCACCGACGAATGTGGAGCCGGTCGGCAAGCGATGTCATGCATCCAAGCTGAGCGCGGTGCTGCCGAACGGTATCAGCCTGACGTTGGAATGCAGCGATGTCGATGGTCTGGCGGCAATCATAGGAGCGTTGAGCCATGTTCAGACTGGGCGCTGATCTGAAGGTCTACCTCCATCGGGAACCCATCGACTTCCGCGCGGGCATCAACAGCCTCGCGGTCCTTGTGCAAGAGGTGATGGAGCTGGACCCGTTTGCTCCATCGGTGTTTGCCTTCTGCAATCGCAGGCGTGACCGGGTGAAGCTCTTGTTCTTTGATCGGTCCGGGTTTGTTATGGTCCTGAAGAAGCTAACAGAAGATCGGTTCAGGTGGCCCCGCCGGGAAACTGCGGTGGTGACGCTGACGACAGAGCAACTCCACTGGATCCTCGATGGCATCGATATAGATGCGATGGTCCGCCATCCCGTGCGGCAGTATCAGATTGCTGGCTGAGGATGACAAATTGCGATTGACGCGCAGGGGCGGTTCAGATTCAAGAATCTGATGACGCGCACCGGCGAACCGAGCATTGCAGAACTGATGGCGCAATTGGCAGCCAATGCTGCCGAAATCGCCGCACTCAAAGCCGAGAAGGAAGCGCTCTCGCAGCGGGTCGTCAAGCTTGAAGAAGAACTGGCACTGGCAAAGCTGCACCGCTTTGCCCCGCGCAGTGAAAAGCACATTGATCGTCTCTTCAACGAGGCCGAAGAGGCTGCGGTCGAAGGTGGTAGCGAGGAAGACGATGACGTCGAGCTTCCGGATACTGGCTTGCCTGCGGCCGGGGGCGCTACGGGCAAAAAACGGGGGCGCAGGCCTCTACCGGCAGACCTGCCGCGCGAGCGTGTCGAATACGACCTTGCTGACGATCAGAAGGCTTGCCCGTGCTGCAAAAGCCAAATGCATCGCATGGGAGAAGCCGTTAGCGAGCAGCTCCATATCGAGATCAAGGCAAAGGTCCTGCAGAACGTACGGTTCAAATACGCCTGCCGGCACTGTGACCGTACAGGGATTAACACGCCCGTCGTAATCGCGCCCATGCCCACGCAACCCCTGCCGGGCAGCATCGCCACCGCGTCGACGCTCGCCTTTGCTCTCGTCCACAAATACGTAGATGGCACGCCGCTCTACCGCGTGGCTCAGACATTCGAGCGTGCTGGCGTTCCGATTAGCCGTGGCGCTCTTGCGCATTGGGTCATCGGCTCGAGCGAGAAGCATTTACATCGCATCTACGATGCTTTGAAGCTGCGGCTGCAATCGCAGTCTCTCATCCATGGCGATGAGACGACGGTTCAGGTGCTGAAGGAAAAGGACAAGGAAGCCACCAGCACGTCGTACATGTGGGCGTACCGCAGCAGCGAGAACAGTGACGAGCCGATCGTGCTTCTCGACTACCAGCCCGGCCGCGGTCAGATTTACCCGCAGACCTTCCTTGGTGACTACCGTGGCATACTCGTCACTGATGGCTACACCGCCTGGCGCACATTGAATGGCGCAACCCATGTCGGATGCATGGCTCACTCCAGGCGGCGCTTCGTTGATGCTCTCAAGGCGAGAAAGAATGGTGGCGGCCCGCCGGAGCAAGCTCTCCGGTTCTTCGAACAGCTCTACCGGATCGAAAGGCAGGCGAGAGACAAGACCCCAGATCCGAGGGAGACAAACGCCGATTGCATTCGCCGTTTCCGCCAGCAGCACAGTCTGCCTGTCCTGAACGCCCTAAAGGCGTGGCTCGACAATATCGCGCCAAAGATCGTGCCGGATACCAAGCTCGGCGATGCGGTGTCCTACACCCTGAACCAATGGAGTTACCTGACGCGTTACACCAGCGACGGCAGGATGCCGATCGATAACAACATTCTGGAACGCGAGATCAGAGTTTTTGCCACCGGAAGAAAATCGTGGCTGTTCAGCGATACCGCTGACGGGGCCAAGGCCAGTGCTGTGATCTACAGTCTGATGCTGACTTGCCGCGCCTGTGGTGTCGACCCGCTCACCTGGCTACGCCACGTGCTTACTGAGCTACCTCAGCGCGAAGAAACGGCCGACATTGGCGACCTGCTGCCGTTCAACTTCTCCAAGGCAAATGCCCAATAAAGCTGGGTACCGCTAGAACCCGTGCGCGATTACGCCTGAAGAGGCCGTCTAGGCGCATCGAAAATCGCGCTTACGGAAAAACAGTGTTGGTTACAGGAGATGCACATGGTGGGAATTATGAGACCAGAGCACTCTTAAGTGCGTTGGCAGACGACGACGGTCCGAAATCGGAAAACATTGCGAAACGGGAAACTGGTTTGATCGGCACTGTGAAACATCAGATTGCTCCGGCGAAGACAAATGAGGCTAACGACGAACGGATCAACAAGAAAAATGATTAGTGTCTCGGGTCAAAAGCTTCCTGAAGCAGACGAAATCATCAGGATTTCTGCACGGAGAAAAATGCCCGCATTCAGATCATTGGTGGCTGTGGTTCTTTGCGCCATTTCCACGGTACACGCAGCTTCGAGTGAAGCGGTCGAAATTGATTTGCAGAATGGACTATCGGCCTGCGTCGATCTGAAGCCCGGGCAGGTGAAGAGGCAGGCGAACATTGTTTCCTTCGACGCGAGGTTTATATTGCACCGGTCGATCGGAATGTGTGGATGCATGTCTGCATTGGTAAATTACACCGCAAGTGTGGAAGTCAACGGCATACGGCAGAAACTGCAGCAAGGCATCATTTCACTTGCAGGAGAAGGCGATAGAACACTGATCCTCGCATCGGATCAGAATTTGATTGCAGGTAAAGATGTCCGCGTCGAACTGTCCTGCGTCGGGGCACTGTGACTGAATTGATTTTGCGGCATGAACGCTATCATGACGCGAGTTTTGACTAATTTTCCAGCTTAGTGATCCAGATTCACTCTGGTCCCGCTTAAGTTAATGGTGCCCTGGATGAAAAATAGAACTTTTATAGCGGTCGTCATCGCTATTGCACTTGCCGGAATTAATATCCCCGTGCGGGCCGACGGTTTCAAAATCCACGAGCTCACGCCCATCAAGCAAGAGTTCTGGTCAATTTTCGATGCCTCTGCGTATCATGCGGAAGAACCGACTAACTTTCGGATGTCCTGCTGCGGAACAGATGACGATCAACATTTGATGATCGCTATCGATCGCCATGTCGACGAGCAAGGGCAAGAAAACAGAACGGACGAAGGTTATCTCACAGAGCTGGACGTCAGTTCCGAAAAAATCGGGTTTAAAATCGAGAGAATCGATGTCTTCCCTGCAGTTGGACGACTTATCCGCCTTCCGAATGTCGGTGGCCTGAAAGGGGTGAATATTTTTGTCGTGGAGGGCGGAGACAGGCTCACAATCCAGTCGGCTGCGCCGACCGAGGAGACCGCTGAGAACAATGCGCGGAAGGCCTTGGAAATAGCAAAGAAGTCCATCATTGGGCGATGACCCGGTCTATGGGTTAAGCACTTTATTCAATTGTCTTCTGTTAAGTTTCAGCTCAGGGTTCATACGAATATTTCATAGATAGAAAGCGGAAATCAAAATCAATGTCATTCTACGCCTGAGCAATCACAGCGCTTGCAAACGATAGGCAGCTGCGAAAGCGGACAGGTCGTTGTGTACTTCAGTTACATTGCCGGCAGATCGCAGTTCGATGCGATCATCAGTGTGGGTGCAAACATCAATGATGGCCTCACCGAGGGCAAATGCGTCAAAGGAAGCGTTAAGTAGCTGGCCGCCCCCTTCATTCAGGGCTTGTATTGCTTTGTAGAGTGCCTCGGCCTGAGCGGGATCCAAAATCATGATGTGACTCCATCTTGGTATTGGCAGTTAGCATAATCCTGCCCGTGACGCTTGGTGGTCGTCACGCACTAATCCAGACCAAAAAAGTTGTGCGGAATGGTAATCCTCACTCTTGGCCTTATTAGAGAGCCTTTGGAAGGAGAGAACAAAGGCTTCGAATTTTCATCATCGAAAGGCGAACAGATGACTTACACGTGGGAAGTCATCTGTTTTGACAGCACCCTGGTGCAGAGCAATTCGCCTCAGGTTCGACCCAGACGTCTACGCAACTCTTCATTCTCAGCACGCAGCTTTGCAGCAAGTTCTTGGCGTAGCTTGAGGTTCTCTGCTTCCAGTGCAACCAAGCTGGAAAGATCATCGCTGGACGACCCTGCCGACGGCGCGGGCGCTTTCTTTGTAGCAGCGTTCTTCCAGTTATAGTAGGTCTGCTCACTCACTTTAGTCTGCTGCAATGCAGCCTTGAGAGTGGTCTTGCCGTCTTTTGTTGCTTTTTCGATCGAAGCAAGGATGGAGGCGCGCTGGGCCGGCGTGTACTTGTTGCGCTTGTTCTCTACCGGTGGTGTTGCAGCGGGTTCTGCTTTTGAAGCAGCTTTGGCCGCTTTCTCTGGTCTGGATGTGGCCCTCGTGGTTTTAGCGGCAGGTGCTGCAGCCGCTTTTTCGGGCCTAGGCTCAGCTTTTTTGCGTGGTGCACGGGTTTTCTTCGTGGCACCCACAGGCTCGGCGCTTCTCGCCTCAACTGGTGTCTCGTTTACTGCTGCAATGGTTTCGTCTGCCATGGTATGCTTCTCCAGATCGACGTTTGGAAATTCATTTAGGCGTCAAAAATACAGGTCAATGGTTGATGTAACAATAAGGCCGTGTACATCATGTGTTCAAGATGAGATGAACTTGCTTTCAGGACATATCGATCAGGTCGGACATTCTGTTGAGTGTTGAAAATCCGCCGCGTAATATGTAGCTACTGCTAAAAGCCCTTTGACGCGCGTGGAGCGTACCTTCAAATCTCCTCTGGAAAGCTACTGACGGATGAAAAATCCAAACCGTAATATTGTCGTTGAATATAAGAACAAGCGTGCTCGCAAGGGCTCATCATCTTTGTGGGGAAATCTGGATCTGAAGTCGATTGCCCGGCAAGTGGAGGCGGATGCGTCGCAATCTCCAATGGAGGTTCGGGCCGAGGCTGATCTGCCCAAGCCGATCGAACGTAAAACTGAGAACGCCGCTACAAAAGTTGTGGTGCATGCCGAGCCGGTCATCGAGCAAGTTGAAGAGGTTCTGAGCGAGCCAGAACTTTCCAACATTGACGCTTCAGGGCCTGAAGAGGCGCTAATCGCAATGGAAGAGCTGCAAACCGCAAACATGGTGGCAGATGCTATTATCAGGGAGAAAAAGCCATCTGTTCGACGTCGTATGAAAAAATCAGTCCCATTTAAACGAGAAGCGGTAAGTCGGATCGCAGCCGAGCCCGATATTCAGGCTGAATTGTCAGCTCTGGAAATCGAAAATGCCGATCTGAAACGTGAACTGGCCGCCAGATTGCGCATGGAGAACAGACAGTTGCTCAAAATGCTTCGACGATTGGAAAAGCAATAGAGAAACGGTCGCTAAGACTGCTCTGCTGGCCTCATAACTGATCTGTTCACGCGTTCTGGTGACATGTGTAACGGCTATGGTTGCCAAAACTATTGTGTTGTCAGGCTCAAGCTGACAGCATCTCGGCACAGCAGATAGGGAGGTCGATCACGATGAAGTCACTGGGGGAACGTCTCGTTGCGCGGTTGAAGAACTGGCGATCGCGGAAGAGGTCGGCTTTGCCGAACGAAAAGCCAGATGCTGAACCCACAGCCGGCGAAAGCTCTGAGCAGCCTGAACCTATATCGCCAACGCGACTATCCATCAAAGTTACGACCACTGATCCCGATGAAATAAATGGCAAGGCAGCAGCCCCAAAGGTTGAGCCCGTCGCTTCTTCTGAGGTGTTATCGTCCGCTGAAGAGCCGAAGGTCCCTCAAGAAGCGCCAGTTGTTGTGGAGCCCGAGCGGAAAGAGGAGGGGATAGATGAAATTCTAGCCTCGCCTCTCGTTCTCAAATCACCGCAAAAGCAACGGCGCGTGAGAAAGCCAGGCCCCAAGACTGAAGACGGACCGGTGACAGACGAAGAACTGGAAGAGCTGGAAGCAGAAAATGCCCGGCTCAAGCTCCTATTGAATGAACGGTTGAAAGCGAAGCAAAGTGGTTCTGAGAACTGACAAGCTGTTAAACTTCGGATGATTTGGATTAAGACATAGGGAATAGTGATGGCTGTCACATTATTGCATGGAACCGGAAATCTCATATGCGACGGCGTTGATGTGGGCGGAGTCGAATTCAGCATCGCGAGCCCTGAAGACGGTCCGGATGTGACCAGGCGTGGAAAAGTGTGGGGAAACAAAGCGGCCGTTGCAGCAGCAATGAACGCCACCAAGACAGAACTCGCCGTGCCTGAATCCGGAGGCTTGCTTCTCCTGGATATTCAGGATCTGGACCGCGACGGTGGGGCGCTGTTCACGGTTTTGCAACCCGCTACCGTCTGACGACGGAACGGTCGTAAACTTATGTCGATCAACGAAAGTCAAAGATGATCGAAATTTGACTTTATGATAAATACCACTCCCAATATGCAGGAGCGGGGTCATGCATGGTCGTCTCGATTATCATAAATCAAAAGTGTTAAACGCGCTTCATACCACTGAAGCCAACGAACAGGCGGAATCAGCACAGGATCATCGTTTCGATGATTGGTTCAGCGACCTGTTTTCTGTACGATACTTCATTATGGTGTGCATGTGCTGTGTTGCGACAGTCATCGTAATTGCCCAAATCATTTAAATCCCCGACGCTCTTCCCGGACCGCCGGGGATATGCAGACATCTCCGGTCACGTTATCGGTGATGTTTACACGCGGCGGATCCTATCAAGCACGATCTCAAATTTGAAGTGTGCAGGAAACAATATCCGAAAACACGCATCGGGAATTTGGTAGGCGTCCGGGGCAGCGTGTCCAGGAATCGGATAGTATTGCGGTTCATTCACCGTTAGAGCCTAAATCGATTCACAAAATACTCAAAACTACTTCGCATCATGCGGATATGAGTCATCGTGAAAGAAAAGGGTTCTGGTGCCGAAATGCTGTTACTAGCAGGCGCGTTATTCTGGAACCGATGGGAAAATAATGCATCCAGGCGCGCAACCAGCTTATTTCATTCGGTCGAGACAATACCGACGCTGCTTTCTCGAAGAAGTCATAGCGGTGAGAAACATTGCATCGCCGGTTAACCGGATATCGCTTTGGCTGGAGTCAACCACTATAGAACCGAGCGCAGGTCCGTTTGAACGAAGTCGTCTCCTACATAGAGCAATGGACAGCCATGCTCGTGAGCAACTTCATAGGAAAAGCAGTCACCATAGTTGAGCGAAGCTGGGTGAATGCCTTTGCCCCATCTGGCGTAAGCGTTGGCGACCCGGCGTGCGGAAGCGGCTGTCACGGATACGATTTCGAAGCCGAGCCCGGAAATCAACGCGTCAACCTCTTCACCGACATTACGTCGCGCAGCAACAATGAGGGCTTCAGTAACTGTTCCGGCGGAAATCAATAGCTCATCAGACTGTTCGATTGCCGTCATGCAAGCTTCGCCTTTGGGCTCATTGAGCACGATCGCCATGAGCGCGGATGTATCGACGGCGATCATATGGGCATCCCATCGTCGTCATAAAGAAAGTCCTGACTACGCGCAGCATTAGCCCCGGGTAATGCTTTCGCCGCCGCCGTTGCCCTCACCCTTTCCATCAGTGCGCGTCGGCCCTTGGGGCCGGGCGCTGCCGCAACGGCTACAAGCCGTGCGATCTCATGGCCGCGACGGGTCAAAATGACTTCATCCCCGGCTTCAGCTCGCTTTACCAGTTCGGTGAGCTGGCCTTTCGCGTCACTGACAGATACGCGCATGGTCCATGTTCCTTTGGGTTTCGCACATACTTAACATAATATATGGTCCATGTTATGGTCCATGTCAATATTGACCAGACAACTGATATTGAATCTGATGGGTTGGTCCCGAACATTACAGCCTATGAGGACGCATCATTTCCAGCGCATCGATTACGTATGCTTGGCGCAAAAACAACATGCAAGGACAGATGGCGGCAGATTATAAATGAAGTCGAACGCATTCGAACGAAACATCGTCTGACCCTTCAGGAAGGTGTTTCAGAAGCGCAATTCCGTGAAATGACCGAAGTTGGCGTGCGTCTTGTCGTCCCAGCTGGAATCCATGACGCCTATCTGCAAGCGGTGCGCCCACATCTGATCACGCTCGAGGAATTCATCGGAGATGTTCGCACGGTGTGACAGCGGCAGTCACTATGCTACGTCC
>UEIJ01000016.1 GCA_900470195.1 Hyphomicrobiales bacterium
AACATTACTTTCTCTAATCAAGGAATTAGTTGAACCTCGTTAATTGCCGCACGAGGTCTTCGGCCTTGGACAAAATCTATAATGTTGTCAGCAGCCTCGTGCTCGATAGCCAAACGCGACTTCGCCACTGCTGAGCCTATGTGGGGTGTCAAGATCGAATCATGTTCGCGATTGAGGAGACCCCCGTGGACCTTGTCAGGCCGGTCGGGTCTGGCCCAGTCCTCCATCTCATAAACATCAGCGGCGTAGCCTCCCAAGCGCCCCGCCTGCAATGCAGCGACAACAGCCTCTTCATCAACCACGCTTCCGCGTGCAGGATTAATAAGAAGTGCTCCTTTGGGCATTTTGGCGAGTTGTTCAGCGCCGAGGAGATGCTTCGTTTCGGCCGAAAGCGGGAGTGCACACACAAGAAAGGTAGACGACGAGATCAACTGGTCAAATTCAAGAGGCTTTACGTTCAGTCTGATCTCATCGGCTTTGTCCAGGGATTGACGATCCCAGTACGACACAATGGCGCCGAAGGTACTTAGGCGCTGTGCTATAGCTTTTCCGATCGCTCCCATCCCTAAAATGCCGATTGCTGTGCCCTGCAGCCCAAGGCCGTAAAACCGAGGGCGCCAACCTTTGTAATCCCTCCTGACGCTCTTGTCGCCTGGCAGAATGTGCCGCCCAAGAGCAATCATCAGACCGATTGTAAGTTCGGCTGTCGGGTCAGTGAGAAGATCGGACACTATCGTGACGTGGACTCCACGCTGCGTGCAGGCTTCGATGTCGAAGTTATCGAAGCCTTTCAGCGCACATGCCACAAGTTGAAGATCGGGAGCGTGCGCGAGTACAGACGCGTCGATCATGTCCGGCATGAACGCCATCATCGCCTTGGCGTCGCTCAATTCTGCGAGCAGTTTCTCGCGGGGCCATGTATCATCAGTATCGTTGCAAACTAAACGAGCGTGGGGAGATAGCTTTGAGATAATCTCCTCGTGGACGCGATGGGTGATTACTACCTTTGGGAGCATTTAATTTATCCTTCTATTGCAGCTGGCGGCGGAGGAGAGCGCCGACCTGGTCAACGATGGTGACCATCAGAAGGACAACGAGCATGATCGCAAGAACCTCCTGATAATTCATGATCCGGAGGGATGTCATCAACTCGAAACCGATACCACCAGCTCCCACAGTGCCCAGGATTGTCGAGGCGCGGAAGTTGTACTCCCACCGATAGATGGTCACATCGGCCAATTGCGGTAGAACTTGTGGCAAGATCGCCCGCGTCACGATCTGGAACGGCGACGCACCAGCTGCGCGTGCGGCTTCTATAGGCGCATTATCGCAATGCTCGATCGCCTCCGCAAAGAACTTGCCCACCATGCCAACCGAGTGAAGACCAAGAGCCAGCACGCCTGGGAGCGCTCCAAATCCCACTGCCGCCACGAAGACGATGCCCATAATCAGCTCCGGGATCGACCGTAGACCATTCAACAATCCACGCGAGATCATATAGATGACAGCGTTGGGTGCTGTTTTCCCTGAGGCGAAAAAGCCAACTGGAAGTGATATCAGTACCGCGATCGCAGTCCCAGCTATACTCATCGCCAGAGTGTCGATGAGAGGGCTGATCCACTCCAAGCCTCGGTTGAAATCCGGGGGAAACATTTCCGTACCGAGCTGCCAGAGCGCAGGAAACCCAGATCCCAGACGCTCCAGATCAAGAAGACCGGAGTGATAACTGCTAACAATGATCACACACGCAATTGCCAACGCGATCACGCCAGCTCTGGTCCAAGCTTTGTTTTGATGTTGAAGGATAGAGTCGTAGTCGGCCGACGGCTGTGTCATCACATATCCTGGAAGAAAGGACGCAGGCCAGCGCCTGCGTCGAAAGGTGAGAAACTGTCTCGAACGCGCCTTACTGACTCAGGTCCAAGTTCAGCACTTTACCGAGCTCACGGACGACGTCGTAGGCTTTGTCATCGATCGGAGCGAACCCATCGGCTTTGAAGGATGCCAATACCTTTTCGTCTTTAAGGTCGATGAAGGCTTTGGTGATCGCCTCTTTCAACGAAGTGTCAAGATCCGACCGCATGGTCCAGGGGTACTGCGGGAACGGATCGGACTCGGCGAGGGCGATAACTTTCTTAGGATCAATGGTGCCACGAGCGACCATTGAATTGTAGATGGGCAACGAAAGTCCGCCAATCTGAGCATTGCCATTCTGCACTGCAATAGCCACGGCATCATGCGACCCTACGAAGTTCTCGCTATAGTCTTTTCCAGCCTCAACTCCGGCCTTAAGCAGCATAGATTTCGGGATAAGGTGGCTTGAGGTGGAAGCCACGTCCCCAAACGCGACCTTTTTCCCTTTTGCATCTTCAAGGCTTTCGATGCCAGCCTCTGCATTGGCGACAACTACAGCGCGATAGGTAGTTTCGCCATCCTTCATAAGTGCTGCGAAAGGCTCGATATCAGCCTTGGTTTTCGCGAGCGTGTAAGAGAGCGGCCCGAAATAAGCCAACTCAAGCCGGCCGAAACGCATCGCTTCGATCATTGACGAGTAGTCGGTCGTTACGATCAGTTCAATCTCCCGACCGAGTGTCTTCTCAAGATACTCCTCGAGAGGACGATTGTTTTTGATGACAGTGGCGGCGTTCTCGTCCGGTAGCAACGCGACGCGCAATGTCTCTGGATTTGAGCCAGCATGCGCCAACGAACTCCAGCCAAGAACGGCGAGGAATGCGAGGGACAGAAGCTTCTTCATAATGCGGCCTCCATGGCAGCTAAAGGTTGATCATACTCGTAGTTGGACAAATCTTGTGTTGTGGTCGGATTTCTTGGGGCGCTGCGGTAGATCGACGCACACATTTGATCGGTCAGTTCGTCGACAGCGGCGTCCGCAACCACTTCCCCGTCGCGCATAGCAATGACCCGGTCGCCGAACCGGCGAGCTAGATCGATCTGATGAAGGCTGATCACAGCAGTGATGCCGTCGGCTGTGCATATTTCGCGAAGCTGCGACAGGACCTCGACAGCCGTTTCAGGGTCCAGACTTGCAACGGGCTCATCTGCAAGGACCAGTTGGGGCTTCTGGACCAGCGCGCGCGCAATGCCCACCCGTTGCTGCTGACCGCCGGATAGTTGATCCGCCCTGACGAGAGCCTTATCAAGAAGGCCTACGCGTTCAAGGCATTCCAACCCCAGCCTTCGATCCGAACGCGGCATAGGGAACAACGTACGCCAGCCAGAGTGGTAGCCCAGGCGGCCCGTCATGACGTTGTCGAGCGCGCTCAAGCGCCCTATGAGTTGGTGCTGCTGGAATATCATCCCAGTTCGCCTTCGGTGAATGCGAAGCTTAGTTTCCGCATCCAGAGCACCAATATCGTTAGAAGTGATCGAACCAGACGTCGGCGCAACCAAGCCGTTGAGTGTCCGGATGAGGGTAGATTTGCCTGCGCCGGATCTACCGAGGAGCACGACGAACTGACCCTGGTTGAACGTCAATGTCGTTGTCTTCAAAGCTTGGGTGCCGTTGGCATAGGTCACGGCAACTCCGTTCAGAGCCAGCATCACAATAATCCTGATCGTTAGTGGTGCATCGATTGAATATTTGCATCACTATGGGCGACATATGACGTCCGTTTATCAGGCTCGTGAAACTTCAATGACAGCACTTAAACTCAGCTCTACCTCCTCGCGTAGCTGCGATGGAGAAATTTCACCCAGAGCCGCCTGATCATGACGGCCCGGTCCCAATTCTACACCACCTTGACGGATGCTATCCCATATTCGGCCAGATAAACCGGCCCTTCTCCAGCCGCCGGGTAAAAAGGCAGGCGCCCAGACCATCATGCCAGATGATCTTCAAAATATCCGATCTGCGGCCCCTGAAGACGAAGAGATGCCCTGACAACGGATCATGCTGCAGAACCTCCTGCACCCGAAGCGCCAAGGAGGGAAAGCCACAGCGCATGTCCGTATATCCGCGCCTTCCTGGCG
>UEIJ01000015.1 GCA_900470195.1 Hyphomicrobiales bacterium
CGTCGCCGCCCTCGTTGTGGAGGCGTATATAGGGGCGGCCCCTCCTCCATGTCAACAGCACCAAAGAAGTTTTTTGATGTTTTTTTGACAGCTTTCCACAAGCTGCCGGATTCCCACGTAATCGCCTTATATTATAGAGCGCTCATTGCCCCGGCAGCACTTGGGGAGGGCCTTAAACCGGCCTTATTGCCCGAATAGCTTCCACGCAACTTTTGAAACCGGCAAACAACACGCCTTGCGGGCGATTGTGGAAATCATTGTCCGGCAGGCTTGTCGTTGACTTACGTTTCATCGGCAGGCAAAACTCACATACCCTTTCGGGGCCCATTTGGGAGCCTTCCGACAAGATGGAAGACACCTTTATACCGGATCGGCGGTTTTCCCGCTTTTCCGATAAGCAAATTCAAGCACGTTTTGTGCGGTCAGTTTTATAGAGGACCGGCTATATCAGTATGAAAGAGTTGGGGCCGAACAATCTCGATCCGGGTGACGAGCCCCCGCTGAGCGTAGGCGGACGGCGGCGGCCTCCGGATCGTCGTGAGGTTTCTGCCCGCTGGCTCGCCGGTACCTTTCTGACCGGCGTCACCTCATGCATGCTGATTGGTGTTGCATTGTTCGCCGCCCTGGACGGTCGCGAACAGTTGGCGACCCCGCCTGAAATCCTTGCCCGAAACGACATGCCGGGCGTAGCCGACGACGTTGACGTTACCAAGGGCGGGCGTCTGGTCAGCACCGTCTCCCAGCAAAAACCGCGCGACCGGCGCCGTTTCGATCTTTCCACGATGCAGAAGGTGGGCGAGCGCGAGGTTATCCGGACCCGGCCGTTCGAATTCGTTCGCATGGCCCTTGCCGTCGACCATCCGACCAATCGCAAATATCCGGCCTTCGACGCCTTGACGGTGTTCTCTGAAGGCCCTGCGGCTCCACAACCGGCCGATGCCGGCCAGATTTACGGCGCCAAGGTCGAAAGCGAAGTCAGCCTGCATGTGGTTGATTTTCCGATGAACAGCACGACCTTCGACGCATCCAGCGACCTTACCGTCGATGAGGTCGAAAAGGTTGTGCGTGATACCGGCGGCCTCCTGACCGACGGCGACGTGCAGGTCGCCTCGCTTCATTATGTCGACCCCGCCCGTTTTGGCGGCTCGGACTCGCCCTTCGCGCTCGGCCCCGCGCTTGGTGTGAAGATTACGCAGGAAAATGTCAGCGTCGCGCAGCGCGGCGATGAAGATACGGTCAGTGAAGGTTTCTCGGAAGAACTGATTCCGTTCCGCCAGACCGCTGAAATTACGCAGGCGCTCGAAGATGCCGGCTACACCGGCGATGATGCCAGCAACATGGCCGATTCGCTTACGAGGCTGATGAATTCGCCGCGGCTCAAGGAAGGCAGCGTTCTGCGGGTGGGTACAGAAACCCGCGACGGCGTGGACCGTATCGTGCGTGCGAGCATCTACAATCGCACGACCCATCTGGTGACGGTCGCCCTCAACGACCGCGGACAGTATATTCCGTCCGACGAACCGGAACAGACCCCGCTCCTGCAGACGGCTTTCGACGGCAATGCCCTTCCAACGGCTATTCGAGGCAATTTGCCGAGTGTCTATGACGGGATCAGCCGTGCCGCGCTCGCCTATGGCATGTCGGAAACGATGCGCGAGCAGCTCGTCAAGATGCTGGCAAGCGATGTCGACCTGCAATCGCGGCTGTCGCCGAGCGACCAGATCGACGCATTCTTCTCGCTGCCGGACGACCCCGACAAACCGGAAGCCGATTCGCAACTTCTTTATGTTTCGGCCAATTTCGGTGGAACAACCCGCAAATTCTATCGCTATCAGGCTCCGGACGGCAGCGTCGATTACTTCAATGGCGACGGCAAGAGTGCGAAGCAGTTCCTGCTCCGCAATCCGGTCCCCAATGGTGTCTTCCGCTCACCGTTCGGCATGCGTCGCCATCCGATCCTTGGCTATAGCCGCATGCATACCGGTGTGGACTGGGCCGCACCGCGCGGCACACCGATCATCGCCTCCGGTAATGGTGTGGTGGAAAAGGCAGGCTGGACCAATGGCTATGGTAACCAGACCCTGATTCGTCATGCCAATGGTTATGTAAGCAGCTATAGCCATCAGAACGCCATCGCCCGCGGCGTTACGGCGGGGGCCCGCGTGCGGCAGGGGCAAGTCATCGGCTATGTGGGATCGACAGGTCTTTCGACCGGCCCTCATCTGCACTACGAACTGATTGTGAACGACACCAAGGTCGATCCGCTGCGCATTCGTCTGCCCGACAACAAGGCGCTTTCCGGCAAGGAACTCGAAGCCTTCAAGCAGGAGCGCGACCGCATCGATGCGCTTTTGAGCGGTGATGAAAACGGCACCAAGCTCGCTTCGAATGGATCGACGAAGAGCTGACAAAAAAGGCCGGATGAAGTGCCCGGCCTTTCTGCAGAATTATCGAACCTATTCGGTGAACTCTACCGTGACGCCGGGCTTCACCAGCTTCGCGAGCTCTTCTGCATCCCAATTGGTCAGTCGCACGCAGCCATGGCTTGAGGTCTTGCCGATTCTCGATGGCTCGGGCGTGCCGTGGATGCCGTAGGTCGGCTTGGAAAGCGCGATCCAGACTGTTCCCACCGGCCCGTTCGGCCCAGGCGGAATGGTCAGAATCTTGTCGTTGTTGCCCTGCTTGAAATTGATCTTCGGATTATAAGTGTAATTCGGATTGATCGCGATGCGCTCGACCTGGACGGTGCCGGACGGTGACGGATTGTCCGACGAACCAATGGTCGAGGGATAGGCAACGACAAGTTTGCCGGTCTCATCATAGCCGCGAACCTGCTTGCGTCCTTTGTCGGCAATGATACGGGCCACCTTGGTCCGGACAGGCTTGCCGAGATTGGGAATCTTCACGACCGAGCCGGGCTGGTTGAAGTTCACGCCGGGATTGATCTCTTTCAGATAGGCTTCGTCTATATGAAACTTCTCGCCCAGCATTTCTGTGACCGATGTATAGGCCATCGCCGGAAGCTGCGCCTTGTGGGCGTAATCTTCCGGAATGGAGGCGACGTATTGCCGTCCCACATCCTCATTGGTGATTGTGTATTCGATAAAGGCCGGACCGCCTGTCGCTTCCAGCTCCGCATTGACCGCCGCTTCATCCGTCGGGCTGATCGACTTTCCGGTCAGTTCACCATAGGCGGCAGCCGCCTTGTCGACATTGCTGCCCGAACGGCCGTCAATGACGCCCGGCGATGCACCGGCGCGGTCGAGGAGTATTTGATAGGCTGCGATCTTCGCCTTTGCGCCCTGCCCCTTCGGCATTTCGATGGCCGGGGCCATGTCGCTTGGATTGGGAACACCTCTTGGCTGTTCATAACCCGGCTGGCCGTAATCCTGCTGGCCGTCATAGCCGGGATTGGCGCTGGCTGAATTGGTATTGTCCGGATACTGATCGCCTGCCGGTGGCAGTTCAGACCGCTGCACCTGCCCATCCCTGTTGCCGCGATATTGCGGCGCTGCCGGAGCATCTGGGTAGTAATTCGGGTCTTCGGGCACATTGCCGAAACCATCATAGGGCGCACCGCCATCGACCGGCCCATCGAGCGTCCAGTTGTCGTCCGGCTGCGGCGCCCGGCGAACCCGGCGATCATAGGCGTTCGGGTCATAATTATTGGCATCCTCGACACTGAGGATCCGCCCGCGACGATCCATGGTAATGCGGCGGCCATACTGGTCGATGAACACTCGCACCCGGCGATCATGATAGATTTCCTCACCCGGATCATAAAGCTGCGCAAGCTGTACCGGGCGTCCGGCCACCATTGCAGAACTGCTTTCGTCGGCCCGGGCAGCACCATTGACGGCGGTTGCCGCCACGGAAGCAAACAAAGCGAAACGAAGCATGCGTGTGTAATGCGCCATGAAGAATGCCCTGGGTGATCGAGAGATCATGGATGCCGCGAATATGGTTAATAACTGATTAGCTGATAAAGCAGATGCCAGATGAACTGGACATGAAAATGGCCAAGCTCGGCGGAAAACCGGAAAACTTGTCAGGGCTTATATGAAAAAGGCGCCGCAACCTGTCCGGTTGCGGCGCCCGTGGTTTTCAACTCGTGAACGTTCAGGCGTTCTCGTCGACCTTGCGGCTTTCGTCCTCTTGCGCAGTCCGAATCGGACGGAAGTTGAGCCGGTCCGAACCGGCAGTGATCTTGACGATGGAACCGTCCAGAATGTCGCCCAGGAGAATGCGCTCGGCGAGCGGGTCCTGAACTTCCTTCTGGATGACGCGCTTCAAAGGACGCGCGCCATAGGCCGGGTCGTAACCCCTGCTGGCCAGCCATTCGCGTGCATCCTCTTCCAGCTGCAGCACGATCTTGCGATCGCTCAACAGCGTCTGGAGACGCTGCATCTGGATATCGACAATCGCACCCATGTCTTCGCGACGCAGCCGGTGGAACAGGATGATTTCGTCGACACGGTTCAGGAATTCCGGACGGAAGGCAGCCCGCACCACGCCCATCACTTCCTCACGCACCGTTTCGACATCCTCCTTCTCGCCAAGGTTGACGAGATATTCGGCACCGAGGTTCGAGGTCATGATGATGACCGTATTGCGGAAGTCGACCGTGCGGCCTTGCCCGTCGGTCAGGCGTCCGTCGTCCAGTACCTGCAACAGCACGTTGAACACATCCGGATGCGCCTTTTCGATCTCGTCGAACAGGATCACCTGATAGGGCCTGCGGCGCACGGCTTCCGTCAGGACGCCGCCTTCCTCATAGCCGACATAGCCGGGAGGCGCACCGATCAGCCGGCTCACGGAATGCTTTTCCATGAACTCCGACATGTCGATACGAACCATGGCCGTGTCGTCCTGGAAGAGAAACGCGGCGAGCGCCTTGGTCAGTTCCGTCTTGCCGACACCTGTAGGGCCGAGGAAGATGAACGAACCGATAGGACGGTTGGGGTCCTGAAGCCCGGCGCGGGCACGGCGAACGGCCTTGGAGATGGCCTGCACCGCCTCGCCCTGGCCGACAACGCGTTTTGCGAGCTCGTCTTCCATGCGCAGCAGCTTCTCACGCTCGCCTTCCAACATCCGGTCGACCGGAATGCCCGTCCAGCGTGAAATGATCTGCGCAACGTGGTCAGGCGTAACGGTTTCCTCAAGCAGAGACCCCTTGCTTTCCTGACTTTCCGCTTCGACGAGCTGCTTTTCCAGCTGCGGAATCTTGCCATAGGCAAGTTCGCCCGCCTTCTGGAATTCGCCGTTGCGCTGCGCAATGGCAAGAGCGTTGCGCGCTTCTTCAAGCTGGCGCTTGAGATCGGCGGCCAGTCCGAGCTTCTGCTTTTCTGCCTGCCATTTAGCGGTCAGCTCTGCCGATTCTTCTTCCAGATCGGTCAGTTCCTTTTCAAGACGCTGCAAGCGGTCCCTGGAGGCTGCGTCGGTTTCAACCTTCAGCGCTTCGCGCTCGATCTTCAGCTGCATGATGCGGCGGTCGATCTCATCCAGCTCTTCCGGCTTGGAATCGACCTGCATGCGCAGGCGCGATGCCGCCTCATCGACAAGATCGATAGCCTTGTCGGGCAGGAAACGGTCGGTGATGTAACGGTTCGAGAGTGTGGCCGCGGCAACCAGAGCCGAATCCGAAACGCGCACCTTATGGTGCTGCTCGTATTTTTCCTTCAGGCCGCGCAGGATCGAAATCGTATCCTCGACGGTGGGCTCATCGACGAATACCGGCTGGAAGCGGCGGGCAAGCGCGGCATCCTTTTCCACATATTTGCGATATTCCTCAAGCGTCGTCGCACCGACACAATGCAGTTCCCCGCGCGCAAGGGCAGGCTTCAACAGGTTCGATGCATCCATTGCGCCATCGGACTTGCCCGCACCGACGAGCGTATGCATTTCATCGATGAACAGGATGATCTGTCCGGCAGCCGTCTGCACTTCCGAAAGCACTGCTTTCAGACGTTCCTCAAACTCGCCCCGATACTTGGCACCGGCAATCAGCGCGCCCATGTCGAGCGCCATCAACTGCTTGTCCTTCAGGGATTCCGGCACGTCGCCATTGACGATGCGCAGCGCCAGACCTTCCGCGATTGCGGTCTTGCCGACGCCCGGCTCACCAATCAGAACCGGATTGTTCTTGGTGCGGCGCGACAGAACCTGGATAGTGCGGCGGATTTCCTCATCGCGGCCGATCACCGGGTCGAGCTTGCCGGAACGCGCATCCTCGGTCAGATCGCGGGCATATTTCTTCAACGCATCATAATTGCTTTCAGCAGACGCCGAATCGGCGGTGCGGCCTTTGCGCATGTCGTTTATGACCTTGTTGAGCGCCGTCGGCGTCACACCGGCAGCGGATAGAATTTCAGACGTCTTTGCGGTTTTTTCCATCGCCAGCGCCGTAAGAAGGCGCTCGACGGTGACGAAACTGTCACCAGCCTTGCTGGCAAGCTCCTCGGCAAGCGAGAAAACCTTGGCAAGCGGCTGTGAAAGATAAAGCTGGTCGTTGCCGCCCGATACTTTGGGCAGCTTTTCGAGCGCGGCCTGCAGGCCGATGCGCACATCGGCAATCCGCCCGCCTGCGCGTTCGATCAGCGACGAGGCAAGCCCCTCATCGTCATCGACGAGGACCTTCAACAGGTGTTCCGGTGTGAACTGCTGATTGCCGGACGACAGGGCAAAAGTCTGAGCAGACTGAATGAAACCGCGGACGCGTTCCGTATATTTTTCGATATTCATGATGTCTCCTTTGCCTTCCGGCCCGTCAAGCGGCACCAGAAGATGTATGGTGACGAAGCCCCCACTTTGGGCGAGCTTCCTTCCATGACTGCATATGGGACGATGGCCCAGTTTCGGCAAGGGTTACAGGCACTTGCAAAACCAAATAAAAATGGCGCGGAAACCGCGCCATTTTTTACTCATTTACGAAAAGACAATCAGGCGTCGGAATTTGCGGGTTCCGTTGCCGGCGTCTCGTCACCGCTATCCTTGGCGGCGCGGCGCGGACGGCCCGGACGGCGCGTGGCGCGGCGTGGTGCTGCTGCTTCTTCGGCGGGTGCCGCATCGGCAGCAGGAGCGGCCTCGGCGACAACCGGTGCAGCGGGCTCGGCGACGACTTCAACCGGAGCTGGCACCTCTTCAGCCGCTGGCTGGGCCTGCGTTTCCTGCGGCTGTTCGCCGGAACGCTCGTCGGCGTTGAAACGCTCACGCTGCGGACGGCGACCGCGACCAAGACGACGGTCACGATTGTCGCGTTCGCGCGGCTGCTGGCGGCCTTCGCCGGATTTTACCGGTTCGCCGCTTTCCTCACCGTAGACAACCTCGGCTGGCGTGCCTTCGATGACCGGCTGCGGGCCGGAACCATTGACGGGCTGCTGCACGGCGGCAGGCGTGAAAACGGCTTCCTCGTCATCCGCGCCGTCATCGTCGAAGCTTTCTTCGCGCTGGAACGGCACCGGATTCTGCGCCATGGCAGCCATGATGATGCGATTGTAATGTTCAGCGTGCTGAAGATAGTTTTCCGCCATCACGCGATCGCCAGATGCCTGTGCGTCGCGCGCAAGCGCCGAGTATTTTTCTGCAATATGTTGCGCATTGCCGCGGATCTTCACATCCGGGCCATTGCTTTCATAGTTGCGCGACAGAGGATTGGGGCCCTTGCGGTTGTTGTTGTTATTGTTATTCCCCCGTCCGCGCATGCGCCTGTTCTGCTGTGCTGGCCTCATATTCATCTCTTTTCAGATTAAAGGGCGTAGAAACTCCACAGCCAAAAAAGCTGCCGGTTTCGCGCTATCGAGCCATGGAGGAAGTACGCCCTAAAAACTTCCCACAAATCGACTGCTCCTGAGTTTAGGTACACCTTTTGAAGGTCCCCGAAACTCCGCGGTTGCATTAATGCATAACTCTTCCGAAAAGCTTTGCTCTTCGAGAGTATGCTTGAAAGTCGTGTACTTCCGCACAAGCCATCCCCAAAGAACCCTCCAGGGAGCATGACCGAAAATCGTCATGGAGCATTTCCGCTACCGCCCATCAGCGGGCAAAACCATTCTGGCTGTATACGGTGGCCGGAAACTAAACGGCTTCGCCGCAAATTCCAAGTGTTTTTTAGCGGTTCACCGCATCAAAATTGCGTAATCGATCCGTGCGCGAAAAGCATGGCCCTTCTGTGGCCGCCAAGATCACTTGCATGTCCTGCGAGTGAAAAGCCTGCGCTTTCGAACAGCGCTTCAACGTCCTGGAATTGTCCGGCGCCGATCTCTACGGCAACCATTCCATCCTTATATAGGTGATCTGCGGCCTTCTCTGCAAGGGCCCGGTAGAAATTCAACCCGTCGGCCCCGCCGTCAAGTGCCGCAACCGGATCATATTCACGCACCTCGCGCGACAGCCCGGCAATATCGTCATGCGGAATATAGGGCGGATTTGAGACGATAAGATGAAACCGTCCGCTCACATTCTGGAACCAGTCGCTTTTTAGCGCGGCAAAGCGATCGCCGACGCCATTGGCGGCAGCGTTGATTCGCGCCATTGCAAGCGCTCCGTCCGCGACGTCGAGGCCGATGCCGTGGGCGCACTCGAAGCGGTGCAGAAGCGAAATAACGATCGCGCCCGTTCCCGTCCCCATGTCGAGGAGCTCAAGCGCACTCTCCTGCTCGGCCAGCACTTCCAGTGCCGGTATGACCAGCTCCACCAGCGCTTCGGTATCGGGGCGCGGTTCAAGCGTTTCAGCAGAAAGCCGGAAAGGCAGGCCGAAAAACTCGCGCCCGCCCATGATCCGGTGAACCGGCTCTCCCGTTGCGCGGCGATCCAGCGCATTGGAAAGGTTCTCGATTGCTGTCGCATCCACCAACTGTTCGGGCGCCGATATCAGATCGAGCCGTGTCTTGCCCGTCGCCCATTCGACCAGAAGCCGCGCGTCGAGGTCTGGCGTATCCAGCCCCGCCGCACGGAGCCTTGTCCGTGCTCCGGCCATCAGGTGGTCGAGGCGCATCTCGCTCACTTTTACTGCCCCAGTTCCGTGAGGAGCGCGGTCTGGTGATCGGAAATCAGCGCGTCGACCAGTTCGTCCAGATCGCCTTCCATGACCCGGTCGAGCTTGTAAAGCGTGAGATTAATGCGGTGATCGGTGACGCGGCCCTGCGGGAAGTTATAGGTACGGATTCGCTCGGAGCGGTCGCCCGAGCCGACCTGGCTGCGGCGCGATTCCGAACGCTCGTTTTCGGCCTTCTGACGCTCCATGTCATAGAGGCGTGCGCGCAGGATTTGCATGGCGCGGGCGCGGTTCTGATGCTGGGACTTTTCGGCCTGAACGACCATGATGCCGGTCGGGATATGCGTAATGCGCACCGCCGAGTCGGTCGTGTTGACGTGCTGCCCGCCAGCGCCCGAAGCCCGCATCGTATCGATGCGGATATCCTCGTTGCGAATTTCAATGTCGATGTCTTCGGCTTCCGGCAGAACAGCGACTGTCGCCGCCGACGTATGGATACGCCCACCGGCTTCCGTTTCCGGCACGCGCTGCACGCGGTGCACGCCCGATTCGAACTTGAGCTTGGAGAACACGCCCTTGCCCGAAACGGTGGCGATGATTTCCTTGTAGCCTCCGGCATCGCCTTCACTGGCCGAGACAAGCTCCACCCGCCAGCCTTTTTCCGCAGCATAGCGCTCATACATGCGGAAGAGATCGCCGGCAAAGAGCGCGGCTTCAAGACCGCCGGTACCGGCACGGATTTCCAGAATGGCGTTCTTCTCGTCGGCAGCATCTTTCGGCAGGAGCAGGATCTGGACTTCCTGTTCCAGTGTCCCGATGCGCTTTTCGACTTCCGGCAATTCTTCCAGCGCCAGCGCGCGCATCTCGGCATCCGTGGAAGCGTCGTCACGCATGGCCGCCAGTTCAACCGCTTCCTTGCGGGCACCGGTCAGCTCGCGAATCTTGCCAACTACTTCCTGCAGATCGGAATATTCCGATGCGAGCTTCACATAGGTTTCCGAATCCGGATTGTTGGCCATCTGGCTTTCGATCATTGAGAACCGCTTCAAGAGCTGGTCCATCCGGTCTTGCGGCAATGCGATCATGTTATGTCCTAAAAATTGTCGGCACCGAATGCAGAACGGCGCGCCGCGCAATACCGCGCCGCGACCGTCCGGTCAGATCAATCTGCTTCGCTATAACGGAATATCGTTGTCTTCGGCAAATCTCATCAAAAGTTCGCGCAGCGAATGCGCGCTGTTGGGCTTGTCCAGCTCTTCCGCCAACAAAGCGGTGAGCTTGCCCGCGTCCAGCGCGCCAAGCATGGCCTTGACCGGGCCAATGGCTGCCGCCGACATCGAAATCGACCGGAACCCGATACCGACCAGCGCCATGGCAGGAAGCGGCCTGCTGGCCATTTCACCGCACAGGGTAAGCGGCTTGCCGTGCCGGTTGCTGGTTTCGACAATGTGACGAAGCGCACGGAGGAATGCGGGCGAAAGCTGGTCAAAGCGCCCCGACATCAACGAGTTGCCACGATCCGTCGCCATCAAAAACTGAAACAGATCGTTCGACCCCACGGAAATGAAATCGACGAGCGACATCAATTCCTCAAGCTGCCACAATAGCGACGGCACCTCCACCATTGCGCCGAGCTTCAGGCACATGGGCAACTGGTGAGCAAAGCGCGACAGATGACGGACTTCCCGATCGATGATCTCACGCGCGGCCTTCACCTCGCTCACTTCCGTGATCATCGGCAGCAGGATTTTCAACTCGCGTCCGCCCGCCGCCTTCAAAAGCGCCCTTATCTGGGTGCGCAGCAGGCCCGGACGGTCAAGCGTCAGGCGGATGGCGCGCCAGCCGAGCGCCGGATTTTCTTCCTGCACGGTCGAACTGAAATAGGGAAGAACCTTGTCTCCGCCGATATCCAGCGTCCGGAAAGTCACCGGCTTGTCGCCCGCCGCCTCGATGACCGAGCGGTAGAGGCGTTCCTGCTGCTCGGCTCGCGGGAAGGTGGAAGCCACCATGAACTGAAGCTCGGTGCGAAACAGGCCGATGCCCGCCGCGCCGGACGCCGACAGCTGGGGCAGATCGACGAGAAGCCCGGCATTCATCAGAAGCGAGATATCGACGCCGTCCTTGGTGACGGATGGCTTGTCCCGCAATTCGCGGTAATGGGCCTGCCGCCGTGCCCGGAAGCGGACCTTTTCCGCATAAGCCGTTTCCAGATCAGCCTGCGGACGCAGATGCATGATGCCTTCATCGCCGTCGACGATGGCCGCATCATTGTTTTCAGCCATGGAGACGATGCCCTTGGCCTGCCCGACGACCGGAATGCCCATGGCGCGGGCGACGATCACGACGTGGCTCGTGGCAGCGCCGTCTTCCAGAACGACACCGCGCAAGCGCTCGCGCGGATAATCCAGAAGTTCGGCAGCCCCCATGGACCGGGCGACGATAATCGCATCCTTGACCAGCGATTCGGCGATGGTCTTGATGTCGCGTCCCATGAGCTGGCGCAGCAGACGGTTCGCGAGATCGTCAAAATCCGAAAGGCGCTCGCGCATATAGGGATCGGTGAGGTGCACCATGCGGGCGCGCGTGTCGCTCTGCACCTTTTCAACGGCCGCTTCGGCGGTCAGTCCATTGTGAATGGCTTCTTCCAGACGCCGCACCCAGCCGCGGTCATGGGCAAACATGCGATAGGCTTCCAGCACTTCGCGGTGCTCGCCTTCCACCGCCACGTCACGGCGCGAAAGCATGTCATCGATGGATATGCGCAAGGACCCAAGCGCTTCATCCAGCCGGTTCAATTCTGCCTGGCTGTCTTCGTTGAAAAGATTGGTTACGACGATGCGCGGCTCATGCAGCACCACATGGCCGAGCCCGATGCCGTCATTGAAAGCCTGACCCGTCACGCTCATCGGACGACCGAGATCAAGCTCTATGCCGGGGCGCGCCAGACGCAGACCGTCGCCGGTCGCGATGATTTCGGCAAGGACCATGGCGGTGGTTTCAAGTGCTTCGACCTCGTCTTCCCGATAAGCCCGCTTGGTCTTGTTCTGGACGACAAGAACGCCCAAAGTGCGGCCAGCGCGAAGGACAGGAACGCCAAGGAAGGAATTATAAGCCTCCTCACCCGTTTCCGGCAGATAGGCGAAGGCCGGATGGCTTTGGGCGTCGGTCAGGTTGAGCGGACGGGCGCTTGCAGCAATCGTGCCGACCAGACCCTGGCCGAGACGAAGCTGGGCGAGGTGAACAGCTTGAGGATTAAGACCTTCCGTCGCGTAGAGTTCGAGAACGCCGTCGGCCCGCAGCACATAGAAGGAGCAGACTTCCGCGACCATATTCTGCGCGATCTCGCGGACGATCCGGTCGAGGCGCGCCTGCGGTTCCAGCGGCTCTGCCATCAATTCGCGCAGCCGCTTGAGCAGTACACGGGGACCGGTTGTCAGCTCACGCATGATCGTCGGGGGCTCCTTTCAGGTTGCTGGCATGCATTCGCCAGCCGATTCCCAATACCCGCCCGCGATGCGTTACGCCAATCCCTTTGTGAGCATTTTTGACACCCGCGTCCAGAACAAATAGTCGCGCCTCGCAAAATGTTGCAATGCCGCGCACCCTTTCGGCTACGCGGCAAAGCTTCAAAGCGGATGCTAATTCTGTTGATTATTTGTCGAGCCCGTAGACCGCATGCAGCGTTCGCACGGCCAGCTCCGCATAAGGGCCATCGATCAGGATCGAAATCTTGATTTCGGACGTCGTGATGGCGCGGATATTGATGCCCTTTTCGGCCAGCGCCTTGAAGGCGGTTGCGGCGACGCCCGCATGGCTGCGCATGCCGATGCCGATGACGGAAATCTTGGCAAGGCCGGTTTCCGACTGGATATTGTCAAAGCCGATCTCGCCCTTGACCTTGTCAAGCACCTTCAGCGCCTTGTCGATGTCGCCGGTCGGAATGGTGAAGGTCATGTCCGTCTTGGAGCCGTCTTCCGACACATTCTGCACGATCATGTCGACATTGATGTGCTCTTCAGCGAGCGGTCCGAAAATTGCCGCCGAAACGCCCGGCCGGTCGGCCACGCGCCGCAGCGAAATCTGAGCTTCATCCTTCGCAAAGGCGATACCTGTGACGACCTGCTGTTCCACGATTTCATCCTCGTCGCAAATAAGGGTTCCGGGCGGGTTGATCGGATCACCCATGCCCGGCGCATCTGGGTCCGTAAAGCTCGAGCGCACGAAAGTGCGCACCTTGTGCACCATGGCGAGTTCGACCGAGCGCACCTGCAGAACCTTGGCGCCCAGCGATGCCATTTCCAGCATTTCCTCGAAGGAAATCTTCGAGAGGCGCTTTGCCTTCGGCTCCAGGCGCGGGTCGGTCGTGTAGACGCCATCCACATCCGTATAAATATCGCAGCGATCGGCCTTCACGCCAGCCGCAATGGCGACCGCGGACGTATCCGAACCGCCGCGTCCAAGCGTTGCAACGCGATTGTCGGGGCCCAGCCCCTGGAAACCCGCGACAACTGCAACCTGCCCCATTTCCATGCGGCGGATGATTTCCGAACCGTCGATTTCCTGGATACGGGCCGCGCCATGGGCGTTGTCGGTCCTGATCGGAATCTGCCAGCCCTGCCACGAACGCGCGTCGACGCCAATGGACTGGAGCGCAATCGCCAGAAGACCGCTCGTCACCTGCTCGCCGGAAGCGACGATGGTGTCGTATTCGCGCGCATCATAAAAGGGAGAGCTTGCGCCGCAGACTTTCGGCATGTTCTGCACCCAGCCGACCAGCTCATTGGTCTTGCCGGACATGGCCGAGACGACGACGGCAACCTGATTGCCCGCCTCGACCTCGCGTTTGACGTGGCGCGCCACATTATAGATGCGTTCCAGATCGGCCACCGAAGTGCCGCCGAATTTCATCACGATGCGCGCCATTTAAGGATACGTCCCGCTGTTTAGAAAAATTACACTCTCACCTGCCCAAACCTCATATTGTTGCGACAGGCAAACCCGGGGTCACATAGCTAATATGTCACGCTTCCGCAAGGCCGCGATTCGCATCGGGCCTCCTGAGAGCAAATTTGATTTGTTCCTTGACTTTGGAGTACTACCTTGAGAGCAGAACTGCACGCTTCCGCCGCTGGAGAATGGAAATGACCGAGACCGCCCGCACGACCATCGACGCTTCGGAAATCGAGCATTTTTCACGCATAGCAGCGGAATGGTGGAACCCGCAGGGCAAGTTCCGTCCTCTGCACAAGTTCAATCCGACGCGGCTTGCCTATATCAAGGAAAAGATCTGCGCCAAGTTCAATCGCGACCCCAATGCGCCGCGCCCCTTTGAAGGCCTGCGCCTGCTCGATATCGGCTGCGGTGGCGGGCTCCTCTGCGAACCGATGGCGCGCCTCGGCGCCACCGTCGTCGGAGCGGATGCCTCCGAGACGAACATCGAAGTGGCGAAAATCCACGCAGCGCAAAGCGGCCTCGACATCGATTATCGCGCCACGACCGCAGAAGCGCTGGCCGAAGCCGGTGAAAAATTCGATGTAGTGCTCAACATGGAAGTGGTCGAACACGTCTCCGATGTCGACCTGTTCATGTCGGCAACGAGCGAAATGGTGAAGCCCGGCGGACTGATCTTCGTCGCCACCATCAACCGTACGCTGAAGGCTTACGGCCTCGCCATCATCGGCGCGGAATATGTCCTGCGCTGGCTGCCACGCGGCACGCATCAATACGAAAAACTGGTGCGCCCGGAAGAACTGGAATCGGCTCTTTCCAAGGCGGGTCTACGCCTCATCGACAAGCTTGGCGTGACCTATAATCCGCTGGCCGACAGCTGGAACCGCTCCCGCGATACCGATGTGAACTATATGGTGCTTGCCGAACGGCCCGCCTGATCAGAGCACATCCTGAAAAGTGTGAAACGGTTAGCCTCTTTGCGCGCGCGTTGTCATGGCGACGCCTGCGCAAATGACCAGCGCCCCGATCCATGTCAGCGGCGGATAGTGTTCGCCCAGGAACAGAGTTCCGGAAATAAGCCCCAGTGCCGCCGCGACATAGCCGATCTGGCTGAGATAAACCGGCCCGCCGACCGCCTGGAGCGGAAGAAAAGCGCGAACATGCCCGCCGATGCAATCGACTGGACAAGGGCAGCCCATGGCGCAAGCGCCAGGGTTTCAATCGGAAACTGGCCGGTGAACAAGGATATTCCGGCACAGAGCATCAGCGCTGACGCCAGATGGCTTCCGGCAGCAAGCTCGGTCGGATCGGAATTCTTTGGCCAGTCGAGCGTGCGGTAGACATTACCGATGGCCAGAAACACCGGAATGAGCAATGCCGCGGCGATCCACAACGGATCGGCAGGCTTGCCCACCTCGCCGCGCGTCAGCGCCACCATCACCGCGCCGATAAAGCCCACGGCTATACCGCCGATCCCGAGCGCATTGGGACGGCGCAGCCCGAATCCCATCGACAGGACGAGCGTGATCACTGGCGAGAGCGTGTACATGATGCCGGTAAAACCCGCACCAAGGCGCGGAATGGCGGAAAGGATGAGGAGATTCGGCACTGCATAGGAGACGAAGGCGGTACAGATATAATAACGCAGCCGCCCGCCTGAAAAGCCGATCTTCTTTCCCTGCAAAAGAAGAACGGCGAACAGGATGATCCCTGCACTTGCCGAAAACAGAAATGTCCAGATGGCGGGCGGAATGCCCGCTTGCGCGGCAATCTTGCCAAGCGGCAGGATGAGCCCCAGCAAAGTGCCGGTTGCAACCAGCAGAAAAGGCGCAGAATCCATCAGTTTCATGCGCCCATCTCCTGTACGGCAATCAGTTCTTGTCTTCCGGGAATACCGGCAACGGCAGAACGTCGACGCCGTCTTCAAGCAGCGAATGCACATCCTCGCGCGACGCTTCGCCGTAGATACCACGTGTTTCGGTCTCGCCGAAATGGATCTTCCGGGCTTCCTCGGCGAACCTGTCACCGACATAATCCGCGTTCTCGCGAACCTTGCGGCTCAACTCCCGCATTTCATCCAGTATCTGTTTCTGCGTGTCGCCCAGCGCCATGGCAATCTTCTCCTTGCCACGGCTTGTCGAAACAGCCGGCGCCATCAGCGATTTCTGGACAGCTTGCGAATTGCACATCGGGCACGCGACAAGCTTCTTTTCCGACTGACGGTCGAAATCGGCATTGTCGCGAAACCAGCCCTCGAATTCATGGCCCTGATCGCAATGAAGCGAAAAGCGGATCATGGACTTATGCATCCTCATTCTGTTTGGCGGTCACCGTCTTCACGGTGAACTCGCGAGCATTCTTCAAATTCGGCACCTTGCCGCGCGCTGCAGCACTTTCGGCAACATCGATATCGGCAACGATCACAGCCGGTTCGTCATGGTCGGCTTCCGCCAGCACCTTGCCCCATGGCGAAACGATGATCGAATGACCATAGGTTTCGCGCCCGTCCTCATGCAGCCCCCCTTGAGCGGCAGAGATAAGAAATGCGCCATTTTCGATAGCCCGCGCACGCTGCAAGATATGCCAGTGCGCCTCTCCGGTCTGTTTCGTGAAGGCAGCCGGGCCGGTAATCACATTGGCGCCGGCAAGCGCCTGCGCGCGGAACAATTGCGGGAAGCGGATATCGTAGCAGATCGCCATGCCAAGATTTGCGAAAGGCAATTGGGCAACAACTGTTTCCCTGCCCGGCTCGTAGGTTGCTGATTCGCGCCAGCTCTCACCATTGTCCAGATTGACGTCGAACATATGGATCTTGTCATAGGTGACGAGCTTCTCGCCTGAAGGGGCGAAAATGCCGGCGCGATTGGCGATCTTGCCATCACCGGCATCAATGGCGGTTGAACCAATATGCAGGAAGATGCCGTGCTTCGCCGCCAATGCCGAAGCAGCCTTGAAAACCAGATCATTGGCTTCGTCACGCAGGCTAGCCTTGAAGGCGACCCGATCGCGCATCATTGCGCCCGTCATCTCCGGCGATTGCACATAGACCGCGCCCTTCGCTGCCGCCTCGGCGACCAATTTTTCCAAGTTCTCGACGTTGCGCACAACATCGGTACCCGAGCGCATCTGTATTGCGGCAGCGCGGAACGTGCTCATCGGTTTCTCCCAGTAATCTCAGTTCAATTGGCCGGTCTTGAGTAGGCCATCAAGTTTTCCCTGATCTTCCAGTGCGTGAAGATCGTCGCAACCGCCAACGTGAACCGAACCGATGAAAATCTGAGGGAAGGTATTGCGGCCTGAACGCGCCTGCATTTCGGCGCGCAATTCCGGTGTTGCTCCGGCATTGATTTCATTGAATTCCACGCCCTTGCGGGTCAGCAGTTCCTTTGCCTTGGTGCAATAAGGGCAACCGGGGCGCGTGTAGATGGTAACGTCAACCATGAAAAACTCCATTCTTTGCCCACTATATAAGCGGCAAAGGCGCTGTCTGGAAGCCCCGAAGCTTTTCACGAGCCTGTGTAGGTGTTGAGCCTTAATCCGGCAGAACGCGGCTGAACGTCAGCACGTCAACGCTTCTTGCACCGCCGCGCAGCAGAGCCCGCGTCACGGCCTTGACCGTTGCTCCGGTCGTATAGACATCATCGATCAGCAGGACCCGACGCCCGCGAACGTCAATCTCGTGTTCCTGCGGCACGCGAAATGCGCCATCCACATTGCGCTTCCGTTCTTTGATACCAAGGCCGATCTGCTGTTCGGTGCGGCGTACGCGCTTCACGCCTTGCGGCGCGAAGGGTTTCGATTCCAGTTTCGCCAAGGCGCGGGCAAGTTCCGCCGACTGGTTGAAGCGGCGCTGCCAGAACCGCCAGCGATGCAGAGGCACCGGCAATATCACATCGCATTCGTCTAGCAATTCGCGCCCGGCCCGCTGCATCCAGCGCGCCATCCATGGAGCGAGATCCGTCCGGTCATGAAACTTGAGCGACACCGCCATGCGTTGCGCCGCCCCCCGATGCAGAACCGCCGAGCGGAGCCGGCGGAAAGGCGGGGGATCGGCAATCGCCTCCGCACTCATGAAATTCTCCCCGAAATCATGGCTGAAAGGTATGCCAAGCACGGGGCAAAAGGGCCTTTCGATAAACCGCAATTCCGGCCAGCATTTCGGGCACAGCGTCCCCGGTTCGGATACATGCATCCGGCAGCCGATACAGGTCGGCGGAAACAATGTGTCCGCCGTTGACCGGATCGCCTTCCCGACAAGTCGACGAAGCCCTTCGCCGGCGCCCCGCAAAAAGGTTTGATGCGTTCTGTCGTCATCCGCCATTGCATTCGCCCCCGTTCGAATGCATCTATCCCGCAACGATTGTACTGAACCCTGCTCGAAAGAGAAGACCGATTCCATGCCTGCGCCGACCGATGAAAGCGCGATCTTTGATCGCGATCTCCTGCTCTCGTTTCGCCGCCGCGCCTTTGCGCGCAGAGAACCTGGCGCAGATTTCCTGTTGCAGCGCATTGCAGACGATCTTGGCGACCGCCTCGACGCCGTGGAGCGGCGTTTTCCCGTAGCCATCGATCTCGCTGGCCATACCGGCGCGGCAGCGACAGCCATAGCGCAGTCCGGCAAGGCAGACCTGATTGTCCGCGTCGAACGCGACAAAGATTTTTTGCAAGGTCCATTCCCGGCAATCGTCGGCGATGAGGAAATACTACCCCTGAAAACCGGCACCGCCGATCTTATCGTGTCACTGATGGCGCTGCACGCGACCAACGATACGCCGGGCACGCTGGTGCAGATCGCCCGCGCCCTCAAACCCGACGGCCTGTTTCTGGCCGCCTTGAGCGGCAGCGGGACACTGGGCGAATTGCGCGAGAGCTTGCTTCAAGCCGAAATCGAACTGACTGGCGGCGCCTCGCCGCGCATTTTCCCGTTTCCCGACGTGCGCGATGTGGGCGGCCTTCTGCAACGCGCAGGCTTTGCGCTGCCCGTAACGGATGTCGACAACATCACTGTGCGTTACGATTCGCTGTTCAACCTGATGGCCGATCTCCGCGCCATGGGCATGCAGAACATCCTGCGCGACCGTTCCAGAAAGCCGGTTTCCAAACGGCTTTTCCTGCGTGCGGCCGAAATCTACGCCAAACGGTTTTCCGACCCGGACGGCCGCATTCGCGCGACTTTCTCCATCATCTGGCTGTCCGGCTGGGCACCGCATGAATCGCAGCAAAAACCGTTGAAGCCCGGCTCGGCAAAAGCATCGCTGGCGGAAGCGCTTAAAAAGGCGGAAGAGAAATAAAGCGTGTCTCCCAAAAGTGGAAACCGGTATGGGAATAAAGACATGCGAAAGAAAGTTAGCAATCGCCGTGGTGGCTGCCGTTCGCCTCGATAATGCAGACGGAATTGGGGCTTGGCTGCAGCACGCTCTTGCGCACCGTATAGGTCTGGCCTGCCGCATGAGGCTGGCCACCGTTATCGCGCTTGATCGAACCCGTCATGGTACGGTCGATCCCATCTGGAAGCACCGACTGGGCAGCGACCTTGTTGGCCTGATCGTTGAGAACCGGCACAATGATAAGGGCGAGAGCGACAACCGCAGAGCCGAACAACAGCACAACGCGCAGGATTCCACGACCAGCCTTGGTAAGCGGCTTGGCCGTATATTCGTTGTGGTCAGCGCTAAAATAGTTGTTGTCGAAACTCATGCTTCAGGACTCCGGGGCAACTCGTAAACGAGAATGCCTCAACGGAGTGAATCATAGATTAACCGGCCAGTGGAATCGTAAGAACTTGCCAACCTTTTTCCACAGCTTTGGAAAGAGGTCCGCCTATAGAAGATCAAGCAGGAAAGGGATCAAAGGTTCGTCGGCAGGCGGCATCGGATAGTCGCGCATATCTTTCGGACGAACCCATTTCAGCGCCTGTCCTTCCAGCCCCCGCGCAATGCCTTCATAACGGCGGCAAACATAGAGCGGCATGAGCAGGTGAAAGTCATCATAGGTGTGGCTGGCGAATGTCAACGGCGCAAGGCAAGCCGCTTTCGTCGTGATGCCGATTTCTTCCTGCAATTCGCGGATCAGAGTCTCCTCCGGTGTTTCGCCTGGCTCGACCTTCCCGCCGGGAAACTCCCACAGCCCGGCAAGCTGCTTGCCTTCCGGGCGCTGCGTCAGCAGAACCCGGCCATCCGAATCCACCAGCGCGCAAGCTGCAACCAGAAGAATGCGGCGTCCCTTCACCTCGGTCATTTCTCGCTGCTCTCCCGATAGGCATAGCGATAGGCTTCCTGAAAGCCGAAGCTTTCGTAAAGTGCAAGCCCGGCCACATTGTCCGCCTCGATCTGCAGCCATGCCGTCTTCGCACCGAGCTTTGCCGCCCATTTGAGCGCCGAACCCACGATCACATGCCCGTGGCCCTTGCGCCTAGCATCACGCAGCGTTCCAACATCGAACAGTCCTGCCATGACGCCATCCTGCACGCAAAGCAGGTTGGATACGGCTCGTCCACCCTCCTCCAGCACGAACATGCCCTTGTTCGGACGAACATTGTTGAGAAGTTCGGAGAAGCCGGGGCGCATATCCTCCGGTCTTTCGTGGATGGAAAGCGAGGCATCCACGAAACGGCCGACATCCTTCAGGGGGATCTGATCAATCGCGCCCGACAGATCGAGTTCCTCGAGATTAGCGGTCATCACGATGGTTTCGTCCCGGCGCTTCCAGCCGAGCCCTTCGAGATAATCCTCCAGCTCACGCGGCGCGAGCGGGGAAAGCCGGAAGCAGGGAACCCGGCCATAGGCGCGGAAACGCTGCGCGGCCAGTTCCACGCGCGTAGGAATATCCCGCGTATCGCCGGGATCGAGCGGATTGACCGAGTTAAGACGCCGGGAGGGATGCGCTGCCGTCATGCGTATTGCCCATGTGCCGTCATAGTGGACGGACGTCGCGGGCCAGGCACGAAAGCCTACGGCTTCAAGCTGGCGGACGATAGCGAGGCTTGGGGTGCTGGGTTTTTCCATCACTTCGATCAACTTCTGTAATCGCCGTTGATGGCGACGTATTCCTTGGTGAGATCGCAAGTCCAGACGGTTGCCTTGCCCTTGCCTATCCCCAAATCGACGCGAATGCGAATATCCTCGCCCTGCATATAGGCAGAGGTGGCTTCTTCCGAATAAGCAGGATCGCGCTCGCCCTGATGGGCAACGCGAATATCGCCGAACCAGATCGCGAGCCGGTCGCGGTCGGCAGGTTCGCCAGCCTTGCCGACGGCCATGACCACGCGGCCCCAATTGGCGTCCTCGCCGGCGACAGCCGTCTTCACCAGCGGCGAATTGGCGATGGAAAGCGCGATCTTCTTGGCGGAAGCCGCAGACTTCGCGCCCGTGACTTCAACCTCCACCATCTTGCGCGCGCCCTCACCGTCGCGCACGACCTGTAGCGCCAGCGATTTCAGGAGGCGGCCCAGCGCCTTTTTGAACTCACCCAGCCGCTTGTCGGCGGGGTCGGTAATCTCCGGCGCGCCGCGCTCTGCCGCCGTGCCGGTGGCAAAAAGCATCAGCGTATCGGACGTGGACGTGTCGCTATCCACCGTCACCGCATTGAAGGTCGAGCCGACGCCCTTCGACAGAAGGCTCTGCAAAACATCGGCCTTGATCGGCGCATCGGTGACGACAAAGGAAAGCATCGTTGCCATATCCGGCGCGATCATGCCTGCACCCTTGGCGATACCGTTGATCGTGACCGGCACCTGACCGAGCAGCACCGTTTCGGTCGCAACCTTCGGATAGGTATCCGTGGTCATGATCGCCTTGGCGGCTTCGGTCCAGAAGTCTTCCACGGCATCCCTGTTCATGTCGCCAAGCAGATGCGCGAACTTTCCGGCATCGAGCGGTTCGCCGATCACGCCGGTCGAAGCGAGAAAGACGTCCGTCGTGGCGCAGCCGACCGCTTTGGCAGCAGCTTCCGCCGTTGCTTCCGTCGCCGCGCGACCCTTGATACCCGTAAAGGCATTGGCATTGCCGGAATTGACGACGACGGCGCGAGCCTTTCCGTGCACGAGGTTGCGGCGGCAAAAATCGACCGGCGCCGACGGGCAGAGCGAACGGGTAAAGACGCCAGCGGCTTCCGCCGGTCGGTCGAAGACCATCAGCATCACATCCGTTCGTCCCTTGTACTTGATCCCGGCAGCAGCGGTGGCGATGCGCACGCCATGGACGACCGGCATTGTTGGGTAGTGTTTTGGAGCGAGCGGAGAAACTGACGCGGACATATGGGCCTCGATGGGATGCGGTTTCGTAGAAAGCCTGACGCGCGCATTGGAAAGGTTTGCGGTCTAAAATCAAGCGGTAAACGCAAGATCGAAATAAAAAACGCCCCGGCAAGCCGGGGCGTCGATACTTGAAGCGGGATTTACTGCTGAGGAGCGGCGTCTTCCGGCGCCTCATCCTTGTCCGCGCCTTCCTGGGCAGCAGCAGCGTCCTTCATGGCTTTCTCGACAGCCGGGTCCTTGTATTCGATCTTCATGCCGTCACGCAGTTTCTTGACGGTTTCGACATAACGCTCGCGCATGATGATCGAACGGATCTGATCCTTGACCTGATCGAATGCCGGAGGCTGCTTGGTGCGGCGATCTTCGAGCTGGATGACGTGGAAGCCGAACTGGGTCTGTACCGGTTCCTTGGTGTATTCTCCGGGCTTCAGCGCAAACGCGGCCTTTTCAAATTCCGGCACCATCTGGCCTTCGGTGAAGTAACCGAGGTCGCCGCCATTCGAAGCCGTTCCGTCGGTCGAGCTTTCCTTGGCAAGGTCCTCGAACTTGGCGCCGCCTGCAAGCTTCTTGATGATGGCTTCGGCTTCTTCCTTGGTCTTCACGAGGATGTGACGGGCCCGCACTTCGACCTGCGGCGGCATGGCTGCGATTTCCTTGTCGTAGCGCGCACGCACGTCGTCATCGCTGATCTTGTCGACAACCGCATCCTTGAAATATTCGTTATGGAGCGCGCGTTCACGCAGGAATTCCATGCGATCCTTGAATTCCTTGGACTGATCGAGCTTTTCCTTTTCCGCTTCACCAGCCATTGCCTTGATGTCGATCAGGGCGGCGAGCGCAGCCAGACGGCGCTGCTCGGCCGGAAGGCGCGAGAACTGCGGATCGAGATCGCCGGCAGCCTGATCGACCTCACCGACAGTAATATCCTTGCCGTTGACGGTCGCCAGAACCTTCGATGGATCTTCCTTTTCTGCAGGAGCGGCAGCCGGTGCAGCAGCAGGCTTTGCAGTACCTTGGGCAGCGTCCTGCGCGAATGCGGCGCCCGAATAGCCTGCCAGCGCCACCGAGGCCGCCAGAGACATGCCGACGACTGCGAGAGCCTTGCGATAAGGGGCTTTCAGTATAGCTTTCATATGGAATTCTCTCCTTCGTGACCGCTTACCGGCCCGATGAATGCGGCAGAATTTGGCCCGGACACCTCCAATATTACGACAAAGGAAAGGATTTCGAGCCTTTAGAGCAACGTTGACATCGCCCGAAGCCCCTCTTATCTGTCCTTCGGCTTTACGTCCAGTAAGGGGCGGGGGAATTGCGCCGGAAATGCGCCGTATCTGGCAGCTTTCACAGCGCAGTTTTCTTGCAATTGTTTCAATACGCGTGAATAAAGCATTCGACATTGCCGGAAGCGCTTCCGGCTGAACGGACAGGAAAGGACCAGTGATGGTCAGCTTTGGCGGCTTTGCCCGCAAGATATTCGGTTCATCCAATGACCGCCGCGTTAAAACCCTGCGCCAGCGGGCTAATCAAATTACTGCTATCGAGAAGAATTACGAAAATCTTACCGATGAGCAATTGCAGGCCAAGACCGCCGAATTTCGTGCGGCGCTGGCTGACGGCAAAACGCTCGACTCTCTTCTGCCCGACGCTTTCGCAACGGCGCGCGAAGCCGCAAAGCGCGTGCTGGGAATGCGCCCGTTCGATGTGCAGCTGATCGGCGGCATGGTTCTGCACGAGCGCGGCATCGCCGAAATGCGTACCGGTGAAGGCAAGACCCTGATGGCAACCCTGCCGGTCTACCTCAATGCGCTTGAAGGCAAGGGCGTGCATGTGGTGACGGTGAACGACTACCTCGCCACCCGCGACGCGGAAACCATGGGCAGGCTCTACAACTTCCTCGGCCTGACGGTTGGCGTCATCAAGCACGGTCTCGACGACGACGAGCGCCGCGCCGCCTATGCCTGCGACATCACCTATGGCACCAATAACGAGCTCGGCTTCGACTATCTGCGCGACAACATGAAATATGAGCGCGCCCAGATGGTGCAGCGCCCGCACAATTACGCCATCGTCGACGAAGTGGACTCCATCCTCATCGACGAGGCGCGCACGCCGCTCATCATTTCCGGTCCGCTGGAAGACCGTTCGGATTTCTACAATCTTATCGACACCTTCATTCCAGCCCTTGAGCCGGAAGATTTTGAAATCGATGAGAAGCAGAAGACCGCGATCTTCACCGAAGTCGGCACCGAGAAGGTCGAGCAGCTTCTGGAAGCCGCAGGCCACCTCAAGGGCGAAAGCCTCTACGACATCGAGAACGTCGCGGTCGTCCACCATCTGAACAATGCGCTTCGCGCCCACAAGCTGTTCCAGCGCGACAAGGACTATATCGTCCGCAATGACGAAATCGTCATCATCGACGAATTTACCGGCCGCATGATGCCGGGGCGCCGTTATTCGGAAGGCCTGCACCAGGCACTGGAAGCCAAGGAACATGTGACCATCCAGCCGGAAAACCAGACGCTGGCCTCGATCACGTTCCAGAACTACTTCCGCATGTACAACAAGCTCTCCGGCATGACCGGTACGGCTGCGACGGAAGCAGAAGAATTCGGCAATATCTACGGTCTCGAAGTAACCGAGATCCCGACGAACCTGCCCGTGCAGCGCATCGATGAGGACGATGAAGTCTATCGCTCCGTCGAAGAAAAATACCGCGCCATCGTGCGCGACATCCGCGCCTCGCACGAAAAGGGCCAGCCGATCCTCGTCGGCACGACGTCAATCGAAAAGTCGGAACAGCTGGCCGAACGTCTTCGCAAGGAAGGCATCAAGGAATTCCAGGTTCTGAACGCCCGTTATCACGAGCAGGAAGCCTATATCATCGCCCAGGCCGGTGTGCCGGGTACGATCACCATCGCCACCAACATGGCCGGTCGCGGTACCGACATCCAGCTCGGCGGCAATCTTGAAATGCGTGTCCGCCAGGAACTCGCCGATGTGCCGGAAGGCGCGGAACGCGAGGCGAAGATCGCCGCGATCAAGGCTGACATTGCGCAGCTGAAGGAAAAGGCGCTGGCAGCTGGCGGGCTTTATGTCCTCGCGACCGAGCGCCATGAAAGCCGCCGCATCGACAACCAGCTGCGTGGCCGTTCCGGCCGTCAGGGCGATCCGGGGCGCTCAAAATTCTTCCTGTCGCTGCAGGACGATCTGATGCGCATCTTCGGTTCCGACCGTATGGACAGCATGCTGCAGAAGCTTGGTCTCAAGGAAGATGAAGCAATCGTCCACCCCTGGATCAACAAGGCGCTTGAGAAGGCGCAGAAGAAGGTCGAGGCCCGCAACTTCGAAATCCGCAAGAATCTTCTGAAATACGATGACGTGATGAACGATCAGCGCAAGGTGATCTTCGAACAGCGTCTGGAAATGATGGACGAAGAAGACCTGACCGAGATCGTTGGCGAAATGCGCCACGAGGTCATCGAGGATATGGTTGCGCTCCGCATCCCGAAGGACGCTTATGCGGAAAAGTGGGATATTGCAGGCCTGAAGGAAGACATCATTTCCAAGCTCAATCTCGACCTGCCGGTCGAGGACTGGGCCAAGGAAGAAGGCATCGCGGAAGAAGAGTTCGAAAACCGCCTCAAGGAAGCCGCTGACAAGGCTGCTGCCGAAAAGGCCGAACGCTTCGGGCCGCAGATCATGACCTATGTCGAAAAATCGGTCATCATGCAGTCGCTGGACAATCTCTGGCGCGAGCATCTGGTCAATCTCGACCACCTGCGCTCGGTTGTCGGTTTCCGTGGCTATGCCCAGCGTGACCCGCTGAACGAATACAAGACCGAGGCGTTCGAACTGTTCCAGTCGATGCTTTCCAACCTGCGTGAAGTGGTTATCTCTCAGCTGATGCGCGTCGAGATCGTTCGTGAGGCGCCGCCGGAACCGGAATTGCCGCCAATGACCGGCCGTCACATTGACGGCACGACCGGCGAAAACGATTTCGATGAAGCAGCCTGGGCTGAACATCAGCATGATGACCGCAATGTGCCTGCTGCCGAACGCGATCCGGCCGATCCGCGCACCTGGGGCAAGGTCAGCCGCAACGAGCCCTGCCCGTGCGGCTCAGGCAAGAAGTACAAGCACTGCCACGGCGCTTTCGAGTGACGCGCGCGGAAGCTTCTCGCCGTTTCTAATCGACAAACCCCGGCAAGCCATTTGCCGGGGTTTATTGTTTCACCGGCAAGGCGTATCGATAGAGTTAGCGAGCGGTTCTATGCTTGCTCTATTTTAGATAACTCAAATATAGATGCCGTTTAGAAAATACTCACCATTCCTTGAAGTCTTGGAACCTTCGGCAGATTAGACTTTTTCTTTTTCTCTTTATAAAGAACTCCTGTCTAAGGTTTTCCTGCACGTCGCAGGCAACAAAGCACAGGCGTGAAAAGCCGGCTTGTCCGGCGCATAACAAGCAGGCCCGAAGAGACCTGCAAAGACAGGGTTGGCAAACAGTGCGGTTTTCGGCGGCTGAAACGGCGAGCCGGTTTTTACCCGGCAGGATCGCGGCCAGGCTTCGTCCCGTGACGGAGCGGCTGGATGCCGTGCTTACGGATAGTGGACCGCAGGCGAGCGCACAGCGCTCGTCCCTCGCCGCCTTTTCCGTGCGCGTGGCGAGTGCCGGTATCGCTCTCCTGTCTCAGGTCATTCTGGCCCGCTGGATGGGTGAATTTGAATACGGCGTTTTCGTTCTCGTGTGGCTCGCCATGATCATCATAGGAGATCTGGCCTGCTTCGGACTGCACACGACCATCATTCGCTTCGTGCCGGAATATATGCAGCGCCAGTCCTTCGGACTTATACGCGGAATCATTGCAACCGGACGCATTTTTGCTTTCACAGCCGCCACGCTCCTCGCACTTGTGGGTACGGGCCTGTTGCTCCTGCTAAAGGACCATGTTGCGAGCTATTATCTCGTGCCCTTCATCCTCGGCTTCATCTGTCTGCCGATGATTGCGCTCGGCAATATGCTGGACGGTATTGCCCGCTCGCGTACCTGGGTGATGATGGCACTGACGCCAAGCTATATTATCCGCCCGCTTCTGGTCCTCCTGTTGATGATCGTGGCGCATGGAGCCGAATTACCTTCGACCGCAACCGTCGCACTGGCTCTATCGATCGCAGCGACCTGGATCACAACGGCCGGCCAATTTCTGACGGTCGACCATTCGCTGAAAAAGGATATCCCCGCAGCAACGCATGAACATCGGTTGGGCGAGTGGATGAAAGTCTCTCTGCCGATTTTCCTCGTGGAAGGCTTTTTCTTCCTACTCATCAATATCGATGTTCTGATGGTCGGCCATGCGCTCGATCCCGAGCAAGTCGCGATCTATTTTGCGGCTACAAAGATCATGGCGCTTGCCCATTTTGTCTATTTTGCCGTGAAGGCCAGCGTCGCCCAGCGTTATTCCGACCTGCTCCACAGCGGCAACCGCGCCGAGTTTGCAAGCTTTGCCGAAGCATCCGTGCGCTGGACATTCTGGCCGACGCTGTTTCTCGGCATTATCATCCTGCTGATGGGTTACCCGCTTCTGCGGCTTTTCGGTCCGGCCTTCACCGCCGGCTATCCGCTTCTGTTCATCCTCATCATCGGGGTGATCGCACGCGCCAGCGTCGGCCCGGCGGAAAGCCTTCTCAATATGTCGGGCAAGCAGAATATTTGCGCGCTTCTCTATGCCGCAACACTTGCCGTCAACGTCATTCTCAATCTCGTGCTGATACCACGGTTCGGCCTGACGGGCGCTGCCGTCTCGACCGCCATCGCCATGCTGATGGAGGCCGCACTCCTCTCGTCCGCCGTGTCACGCACCTTGCACATAACAATGTTCATTCTCATTCCACGAGACCGTGCCAAGACCTCGGAGGGAGCTTCGTAATGGCCGCGAAACCTTTGCTCGAAGAATCGGCAGGCGGAAATGCAGCCCACATCGTTTCGGAACTATCCGAGAGCGGCGTGGCGCATGAAGCCATCAAGAAGCTGGAGGAGAGCCTTCACAGCCGCGACATACCGCGCAAGCTGGCTATCTATGGAGCGGCTGCGGGCTTTGAATTGCGCGACGAACTCGACCATCTGAGCAATCGTACAGTCGAACCGAACATCTTCTTCAACGCGCGATTTCTGGCACCCGCCATGCCGCGCCTCGAAGATCGGGAAGTCCGCTTCATGGTGATGCGGGACGAAAACGAGATACGCAGCCGCCTGCGCTTCGTCATGCCATATACGATCGAGCGTCCCGGCCTGCCGCTTTCAACGCCCGTCATCCGCGCATGGTCGACCCCTTTCGGACCTCAGGGCACGCCGCTGATTGATCATGACGACCCCGTGGGCGTGCTCGAAGACCTGTTCGATATTCTGGCACGCAGGCATCTCAAATTGCCGGATGTGCTCGTTCTGCCGGAAATGCGCGCCAACGGCCCGGCTGCGAAACTGATCCGTTCGGTGGCAGTGGGGCGGCAATTGCCCCTGGTCGCCATAGAGCAGAAAGAGCGTCCTTTTCTCGAAAGCGAACTGGATGGCGACGCCTATATCAGACAGGCAATCGGCGCGCACCATCGGCGGGACTATAATCGCCTGTGGCGCAGGCTGTCGGAAAAGGGTGAACTTGCCTATCGCGTTGCCCGCACGCCGGAGGAAGTTCGCCACGCGTTCGAACATTTCCTGACGCTGGAAGCGAGCGGGTGGAAAGGCAAGCGCGGCACCGCGATGGCCGTCGACCGGTTTCGTGCCGCCTTTGCCCGCGAAGCGGTAAACAACCTTGCCGAACGTGACTGCGTGCGCGTGCACACGCTCGAACTAGACGGACGGGTCATTGCCATCCTGATCGTCTTTACGGTTTCAGGCGAAGCCTGGACCTGGAAGACCGCCTATGACGAAAGCCTGAACGCCTGGTCACCCGGTGTGCTTCTGATGATCGAAGTCGTGAAGAACCACCTGAACGATCCCAACATCAATCGCACCGACTCGTGCGCCGTTCCTGACCATCCGGTCATGACACGGCTGTTCGATGCACGCGAAACTATCGAAACTCTGGTCATCGGGCTCAATCCGGCTACCGACAAGCTGGTCCGTCAGGCCGCATCGCAGATTCACCTCTATCAGCGGACACGCAATCTGGCTCGTATTCTCCGCAATCGCATCCGCAGTATCACCGAAAGGAAATAGGGACTGATATAAGAAACCTTAAAAATGCCCAGAAATCGCGGTCTTGGATATCCGATACCCGGAATTACCGGGCAATAGATGTTGCGCTTGCAGTTCTGCGGAACCCTTGCAAAGCTCATCCACGACGGTTCCAACGGCCAGCAGCGGCCAAATCGGATTTGGAGGTTCAGGAATGCGATTTCCACGCCCGACCATAGCCAGCGGCACGCTCTGCGTCCTGACCGCAATCTATCTTCTGGCTTTCACCAACACCTCTTTCTGGCAGCGGCTGTTTGCATATTTTTCCGATCATCCGCAAAAGCTCGTTGTCGCGGCTGCGGCCATCCTTCTCATCCATATCGCAGTACTGATGGCTTTCTCGGCCAAATACGTCATCAAGCCGGTTCTCATCTTTGCAGTGTGGGTCGCCGCCGGCGGGTCCTATTTTACGGATACTTTCGGCACGATCATCGACCGGAATGTGGTCGAGGCAACGTTGACGACGACAAGAGCCGAGTCAGGCCATCTGATAACGACGGGCTTTCTGCTGCATATGCTGCTTTATGCCGTCCTTCCCTCGCTTCTCATCATCTGGGTGCGCGTGAAACACCGCCCGTTGTTGCAGAAGCTCATGGTCAATACTGCTTCGATCATCGCCTGCCTTGTCGGCGCAATCGTGCTGATCGGTTCCGATTACGGCAGCTTCTCATCAATGTATCGCGAACATCGTTCCGACATCATGGAACGCTTGATGCCTGGAACGCCGCTCAAGAGCACGGTGCAGTACATCGCGCATGACCTGAACGACAGGCAGATTGTGATGCAGCCCCTCGGCCTTGACGCCAGACAGGCGCTGCCGCCAGTTGCATCCGGCAAGAAGCTGTTGACGGTCATTGTGGTGGGCGAAACGGCCCGCGCCAAGAATTTCAGCCTTTACGGCTATCCGCATGAAACCAATCCCGAGCTCAAGCAGCAGGATATCATCACCTTCGCCAACACCACAAGCTGCGGCACGGACACGTCCGTTTCCGTGCCGTGCATGTTCTCACCTTTTCCGCGCAAGGAATATTCAAGCTCTAAATTCCATAGCTCGGAAAATCTGATGGACCTCCTCAATCACGCCGGTGTGCAGGTTGCATGGTATGAAAACAACACCGGCAGCAAGGGCGTTTCAGACCGCATCCCGACGGTCGACCTGCAGAATTCGAACAATGCGCAATATTGCGACGGCGGCGAATGTCTCGATCAGATTCTGGTCGACCAACTGCGCGATCATCTGAAGGACGTCAGCGGCAATGCCACGATTGTTCTCCATATGACCGGCAGTCACGGCCCATCCTATTATCGCCGCTATCCGCTGGAATTTGCCAGGTTCAAGCCGGAATGCCGCACGAGCGAATTTTCCGATTGTACGACGGAGGAGATCGTCAACGCCTACGACAATTCGATCCTCTATACCGACCACATATTGTCGGAGATCATCAATGTCCTGAAAGGCAGCGACGACCGTTTTGCTCCAGCCATGATCTATATGTCCGATCACGGCGAATCGCTCGGCGAAAACGGTCTTTATCTGCACGCAGCGCCCTATTTCATCGCCCCCGACGTCCAGACCCATATTCCCTTTATCGCTTGGTTCTCACCGGACTATGCGAACGCCACCAAGCTCGACACAGCTTGCGTCAGGCAAGATGCCACCGATGTTTCCTCGCACGACAATCTGTTCCACACGGTCATCGGCATGATGGGCGTGAAAACATCGGCCTATGATCAGGCGCTCGACCGGTTCGCCAATTGCCGGAAAGCCAATGTCGCAGCGTCGAACTAGGATGCAAGATATCGCACGGGAACTGTCGATTCTGCCAGCCGAACCAATGATTTGAGCCCTACGCCAAAGCGTGATACACTTCGTCTTGGGAGAGCGCATGGACAGGCGGAAGAGGAGGTCCGCACCGGTGCTATCCGGCACTTTGAACGAGTGCCTGAAGCCCGGATAAAATTATAAGCTTCCGTCTGGCTCAAACGCTATCGCGCCCTCCCGGGGAAGGAGATGCGCCATGGAATATTTTCACTATATAAGCACGCTGGATTATGTCCTGCTGGGCTTCATCGCCTTGCTGGTCTTCTGGAATCTGGTCGAGGCGAGCCTGCGGAGATAAATAGCCGCTGACTGTCTCAAACCAGCGCCGAACAGATAAAGCCTGCCGCGTCTGACGCTGCCCGGAACGAACTTGTCGAGCGGGTTCCCTGTCATGATTGGGCCGCTCGATGGGAGCGTGTGTCGTGATTTCTTTACCTTAGCGACCATCAGCCTGAAGAGCGTGCGAGCTGCGCTTTTGAGCAATTGACCTCGTTTCGTTTAGCCGGTATATCCCAACCCGCTGTCCCTTTGGACCATATCGAACTGCTTCGGCAGAAATGTGCGGGTGTGGTGGAACTGGTAGACGCGCCGGACTCAAAATCCGGTTCCGAAAGGAGTGTCGGTTCGATTCCGACCACCCGCACCATTTTTCCATATAGCTTTCAAGACGACAAAGACATTGAGCATGTGACGAAGGTTCTTTTGATCGAACCCTCGCACGAAAAGGAGAATGCTATTTCGTCAAAAATCGCTTAATAACGGAGCCGTTTGTTCCATATTTGCTTTCCGCAATTGAACAAACCTTATTATCCGCAACATACTGGTACTGAACTTTCGCCTGCATGAATCCATCAAACGATCCCTCGACAAAGCTTCTTGCGGTCTTCTGAGGATTACAACCGTTATTATAGAATTTGTTTGCCAAGCAATACGTAATAAATGCTCGTTCTATGTCGATCTTTTTATATTGTGGGCAGCGTGATTGGAAATAGTTCGCTTCCCCTATATGAAGATCGGTTCTCAATTCTTCAGGGATGCGATTGGTCGTACAAGCCGTAAGTACTATTAATATTCCCGCGCCAATTAAAAACTTGCTTATCATTATACCTCCAATATGCCTTGAAATGGCGTACTGGATTTAGCATCGGGATATTGCCGGGGAAAGCAGCAACAAACCGGTCGCTGCCTTCCGTCGCATCATGAATCACGCTGTTTCGAGTGCCTGCGCCAGATCGGCGATCAGGTCGTCGGGATGTTCGATGCCGATGGAAAGCCGGATCGTTGATTCCAGCACGCCGATACGTTCCCGCACATCAACGGGAACGCCCGAATGTGTCATCGCGGCAGGGTGGCTTGCGAGTGATTCCGTGCCGCCGAGACTGACCGCAAGCTTCAATATCTGAAGCGCGTTCACGAAACGGAATGCCGCCGCCTGTCCGCCTTTGATATCGAATGAGAAAGTCGATCCCGCACCGGTGCATTGGCGCTTGAACAGCGCGCCGACATCGGAATTCTCATCCGCGAAAGGAAGATAATGCAGCTTCTCCACCTTCGGATGGCCGCGCAGAAATTCCGCGATTGCCTGAGCGTTGCTGTTGGCGCGCTCCATGCGCAGCCCGAGCGTTTCGAGCGATCGGCCCAGCATCCAGCATGAATGCGGATCGAGCTGCGTGCCGATAGCCCCGCGCAATGCCTTGACCTGCTTTACAACAGCCTTGGCGCCCAGCACGGCCCCGGCAATCAAGTCTGAATGCCCGCCGACATATTTGGTCAGCGAATAGACCGAAAGATCGGCCCCATGATCGAGCGGCTTCTGATAGACGGGTCCAAGCAAGGTATTGTCGCAGGCAATGATCGGGCGGTGTCCCTGCTTGTGTTCAATCTTCTCCGCGACGCGCCGGATCGCGGCAATATCAACAATACTGTTGGTCGGGTTGGCAGGCGTCTCGATCAGAATCACCGAAACACGCCCCTTGCGAACCGCCTCTTCGGCCGCCTGCTCTATCGAAGCCTCGTGCACACCATCAGCGAAAGCGACGGCTTCGACGCCGAAATTGAGAAACGTCCTGGCAAGGAGCGTTTCCGTGCCACCGTAAAGCGGCTGCGAATGCAAAATAACATCGCCGGGACGCGCAAAGGCAAACAGCGTCGTGGCGATAGCCGACATGCCGGACGAAAACAGCGCGCAGCTCTCGCTGCCCTCATAGACCGCGAGGCGGTCTTCAACGATCTCGCTGTTGGGATGGTTGAAACGGGAATAGACGAGACCAGCGCCGACACCGGCTGGCGGCTCCTTGCGGCCGGAAACGAAATCGAAGAAATCGCGCCCGTCCTCGGCGGTCTTGAAGACGAAAGTCGACGTCAGAAATACCGGCGGCTTGACCGCTCCCTCCGAGAGTTCCGGGTCATAGCCATAGTTGAGCATCTGCGTTTCAGGATGCAGCGGATGATTGCCCAACATGGTCTTTGAAGGCCGTGGCGCAGTCATGAATACCTCCTTGAAAAAATCCTCCCGTCCGCATTCGGACAGGAGGAGCTTAACAGAGGTTTTCAGGAATCTTCTTGCGTTGTTTCAGGCTTCTGTGAAATCGCTGCAATGCTGGCAGATGCCTGTCAGGCAGAAATGCCTTCGATTACTTGATGACCAATACCGGCACGGTGCTGAGTGACAGAACTTCAGCTGCCTGGCTTCCCAGCAGCAATTTGTTCACGCCGCGACGGCCATGCGATGCAATGACGATCAGATCGGCATCCCTGGCTTTCGCAGCCTCGACAATGCCCTGCGCCGGTGATTGATTCTCGACGTGGACAGCCTCGGCGCTGACACCGAGTTCCGTTGCCTTGGCCTTGGCCTTCGACAGAATTTCCGTCGCCGCTTTGGTGATGGCCTCGCGATATTCCTGAAACGCCGCCGGGCTCGACGCCCATTCCGCCGCGACCACAATGCCATAGGATGGCAGCAACTCGGTCACGGAAACGAAGGTTACCTTCGCACCTGTTTCCCTCGCGAGCGCCACGCCCTGGTCAACGCCTTTTTCGGCAAGCTCCGATCCATCAGTTGCGATCAATATGTTCCTGTACATTCGTGCTCTCCTGGCTGCCTGATGCCCGATGATGTGCGCGTCCCCGTCGGAGCGCATTGATGCGGATCAATCGAGCTTTAATCAGGGCTAATACGCGCCCTCCCAATTTTGATGGAATTTACTCCTAATTTCCGGACCTATACAGAATAAACTTCCAAACTTGTCCTGTGAAGCGCACGCGATCAACTATGCTTTTGCGCCGTTTCCTCTTAAACTTTGCGTGACAAAAAGGGAGATCACGCCATGAACAAGCCCCTGAACGAACCGCAAGTTGCTAAAACCGCAGGCCGTGGCCGCATTTACGATTCCATTCTCGACACGATCGGCAACACGCCGCTGGTGCGCATCGACAAGTTTGCCAGGGAAAAGGGCGTGGAAGCCAACCTCCTGGCGAAGCTGGAGTTTTTCAACCCTCTGGCGAGCGTGAAGGACCGTATTGGCCTAGCCCTTATCGAAGCGCTCGAACGCGACGGTCGTGCCGTACCGGGCAAGACGGTTTTCGTTGAGCCGACCTCCGGCAATACCGGCATTGCGCTTGCCTTTGCGGCAGCAGCCAAGGGCTATCGCCTCGTTCTCACCATGCCGGAAACCATGTCGGTAGAGCGCCGAAAGCTTCTTAAGCTTCTTGGTGCCGAACTGGTTCTGACCGAAGGCGCAAAAGGCATGAAGGGCGCCATTGCGGAAGCGGAAGCCATTGCAGAAGGCAATCCGAACGCGATCATCCCGCAGCAGTTCGAAAATCCCGCAAATCCCGAAATCCATCGCCTTACCACGGCGGAAGAAATCTGGAACGACACCAATGGTGAAGCGGATATCCTGATTTCGGGCATAGGAACCGGCGGCACGATTACCGGCGTCGGTCAGGTCATCAAGAAGCGCAAGCCGTCTTTCAAGGTGATCGCAGTCGAGCCGAAGGATTCGCCCGTGCTTTCCGGAGGCACACCCGGCCCACATAAGATTCAGGGCATAGGCGCAGGCTTCGCACCGAAGACGCTCGATACCAGCATCTATGATGAGGTCGTTCAGGTTTCCAACGAAGACGCTTTCGCCAATGCTCGCCTGCTGGCCCGTCTCGAAGGCATTCCTGTGGGCATTTCTTCCGGCGCCGCGCTGACGGCCGCTGTCGAGATCGGCAGACGTCCTGAAAACGCCGGCAAGAACATCGTCATCATCATCCCGTCCTTTGCAGAGCGCTATCTTTCAACGGCATTGTTTGAAGGTTTGGAATAATCCGCACTCATACGCGGAGGCCAAAAACAAAAGCCAGAGCGGGTAACCGTTCTGGCTTATTTTTTTAAAACGTCGGTCCGCTCGCCGTTCAGAAAACGGATTCTCGGTCGCTCATATCAATGGTGCGTACGCGCGGCGCAAGCCGGGCCTGGCCCGCGCATATAATGGCGCTCGGGCCTGTAGCTCGGTGCGACGAACTCACGGATGACATTAACACTGTCACGCAGCTGAACAAGGATGCTCATCGTCTTAACCTTCGTCGAAAATACTATTCGGAATGGATGCCCGTCCTGCCCCGGATCGACCGGGCTGTGAAACGTTGTTCATTTCCGAACATCTTAATGAAAACTTTAACAATCAAAGATGAATAAGCCCTGAACTCATATGGTTAAGGGTAAGTTAATAGTAAGGATGTTCAAGCTTTTCCACAGCCCGCGAATTGCCGCCACAATTGAAAAAGGCCGGTTCGAACCGGCCTTTTGCATGCAAACCATTGTCTGCCTCAGCGCGTCGGAACCGGATGCTCGCCACGATAATCGTAGAAGCCACGGCCTGCCTTGCGTCCGAGCCAGCCTGCTTCGACATATTTGACCAGAAGCGGGCATGGGCGATATTTGGAATCCGCCAACCCATCATGCAGGACCTGCATGATGGAAAGACACGTATCGAGGCCGATAAAGTCGGCAAGCTGCAACGGCCCCATCGGGTGATTGGCACCAAGCTTCATTGCCGTATCGATGGCTTCGACGCTGCCGACGCCTTCATAAAGCGTGTAGATAGCCTCGTTGATCATTGGCAGCAGGATACGGTTCACGATGAAGGCCGGAAAATCCTCGGCAACGGTTATCGTCTTGCCAAGGGCGGTCACGAAATCGTTGGACTTGCGGAACGTTTCCTCATCAGTTGCAATACCGCGCACCAGCTCGACAAGCTTCATCACCGGCACGGGATTCATGAAATGAATGCCGATAAAGCGCTCCGGACGATCAGTCGTGGATGCGAGACGGGTAATCGAGATTGATGACGTGTTGGTGGCGAGAATCGCCTCCGGGTTCAGAACCGAGCAAAGCTGGGCAAAAATCTTGCGCTTGATGGTTTCGTCTTCCGTTGCCGCTTCGATCGCCAGATCGACACCCGCCAGATCCTCCATGGAATTTGCCGGACGGATGAGCTTCATCGCGGCTGCGCGCTGATCTTCCAGCAATTTCCCAGATGCAACCTGGCGCGCCATATTGCCGTTGATGGTGGCGATGCCCTTTTCCAGCCGGTCCGCTGCCGCATCGTGAAGAAGCACATCGAACCCGGCCAGCGCGCATACATGAGCAATACCGCTGCCCATCTGTCCTGCGCCGACCACCCCTACCGTCTTGATTGCCACAGTTATAACTCCTTCATTCAGCCGCCCTCTTGCGGAGCAGACCGACTATATCAATTCTGTCCAAGACAGATACAGTTCTCATTTAGAGAAATGTGAAAATACCGCTCACGCGAACAAACGTTGTCCCAAAATGAAAAAGCGGCGGGGCCTGCCCGCCGCTTTCCAATCAATCAGAGCGCTTTTTGCAGTTCTGGCAGCACGGTAAAGAGATCGCCGACGAGGCCGTAATCGGCGACCTGGAAGATCGGCGCTTCCTCATCCTTGTTGATGGCGACGATGACGCGTGAGTCCTTCATGCCGGCCAGATGCTGGATCGCGCCCGAGATGCCGACAGCGATGTAAAGCTCCGGCGCAACCACCTTGCC
>UEIJ01000027.1 GCA_900470195.1 Hyphomicrobiales bacterium
TCGAAATCTGTTAAATCAAAGCGCGCCATCACTGCCTCCATGTCGATGGAGACAGTGAATCACAAACCATTCAATCCGAAAACTATTTTATGGGTATGTGACCTAGAGCATTTCCAGCAAAAGTGTGAAACGGCTTTCGGAAAAGATAAGCGTCACAAAAGCTAAAGACCGACGTTCGGCCTGTCGATAATTTCACGCAGGGCAAAACTGGAGTTGATCTTCACGACATGCGGCAGGGCCGAGAGCCAGTCGCGGTGGATACATTCGTAATCCTCAAGATCGCGTGCCGCAACGCGCAGAATGTAATCATATTCCCCCGACATCAGGTGGCAGGCGAGCACGTTGGGGCAGCGCCTAACAGCCGCCTCGAATTCGCCAAGCGTCTTGACGGATTGCCCCGAGAGGGAAATATGAACAATCGCAATCATCCGGTATTCGAGTGCCCTTTGGGACAAGCGGGCATGATAACCCGCAATTACGCCGCTCTTTTCCAGAATATCAAGGCGGCGCGAACAGGCTGAAGGCGACAATCCAACCTTCTGCGCGAGTTCTGCATTGGTGATGCGGGCATTGGCCTGCAATGATCGGAGAATTGCAAGATCGATTGGATCAAGATTGCTCATTCGAAGGACCTTCGAGAAAGAGGGCCATCTGTGCAATAATTCACTAAAAAACCTGCGCAGGCAAATCTTCTTTGCAAGGACATTGCAAGCCGCTGGTGTTCTCATTTTCGGATCGACAACGACCCACGGCAAGTGGGCAAAAAATGAGAGGAACGCATCATGCGTGTCGGTTGCCCGAAGGAAATCAAGAACCATGAATATCGTGTCGGACTGACCCCCGCCGCAGTTCGTGAATATGTGGCCCATGGCCATGAGGTCTGGATTGAAACAAAGGCAGGTGCCGGTATTGGTGCCGATGATGCCAGTTACAAAGCCGCTGGCGCGAAAATTACGGCTTCTGCAAAGGACATTTTCGACAAGTGCGACATGATCGTGAAGGTCAAGGAGCCGCAGCCCGCAGAATGGGTGCAGTTTCGCGAAGGCCAGCTTCTCTACACCTATCTCCATCTCGCTCCGGATCCGGAACAGACCAAGGGACTCCTCGCCTCGGGCGTGACGGCAATTGCTTATGAAACCGTGACGGATGATCGTGGCGGGCTGCCGCTGCTCGCTCCGATGTCGGAAGTCGCGGGCCGCCTGTCGATACAGGCTGGCGCGACTGCACTTCAGAAAGCAAATGGCGGCCTCGGCATTCTACTGGGCGGGGTTCCCGGTGTGCTTCCAGCAAAAGTTACGATTATCGGCGGCGGCGTCGTTGGACTTCATGCAGCCAGAATGGCAGCGGGCCTGGGCGCCGATGTTTCAATCCTGGATCGCTCGCTGCCGCGCTTGCGCCAGCTCGATGATATATTCAGCGGTCGTGTTCATACCCGCTATTCGAGCATCCAGGCACTTGAAGATGAAGTATTCTCTGCCGATCTCGTCATCGGCGCGGTACTGATCCCCGGTGCCGCAGCGCCTAAACTCGTTACCCATGAAATGCTGTCGGGCATGAAGAAGGGGGCGGTTATCGTTGATGTGGCTATCGATCAGGGCGGCTGTTTCGAGACCTCCCATGCAACGACGCATTCCGATCCCACCTACGACGTGGACGGTATCATCCATTACTGCGTGGGCAATATGCCGGGCGCCGTTCCGGTGACATCGGCGCATGCCCTCAATAACGCGACCCTCCATTACGGTCTTGCGCTTGCCGACCGTGGTTTGAGGGCAATTGCCGAGGACAAGCATTTGCGCAATGGCCTGAACGTTCACAAGGGGCGCATCACCAACAGGCCGGTTGCTGAAGCGCTCGGCTATGAAGCTTTTGCCCCCGAAAGCGTTTTGAACGTAGCATAGGTTCTGCATGGCGGCGCCTGGTCAACCGGAGCCGCCTTCAGCGGTTTCGATACAGGTAACTGTAAGCAGGCAGCGCTGGCCCTCTTGCACGGGAACCCGCGCGGGAGGGAAAAAGAGCTGGATTTGGACCCTTGCTATCTAATTTGTTGCGTGACCTTGTTTTGAACAAGATGTGCGCCTATATGGTCGTTACAGGCATTGCTTAAGAGCGCTGGAACGCGTCTGTCGCTCGCAATAGCCTTCATCGCTTGATGCTTTTGACCACGGATGTACTGGCACTGGTAAGAAAGCGATGATGAGGAAGGTCGGTGCGTTTTCGCCCCGGCCTTTTTTGTTGCTTTCGATTTCGCAAAGCAGAACGGCCTGCTGAAACTTTCAAGCAGGCCGCCCGGTTGAAAATCAAGCAGCGAGTGCTTCGTCTTCCGAGGTCGGGACTTCGGAAATCGTCTTCAGAACCTGCGAAGCGATCTGGTACGGGCAGCCCTGCGAGTTCGGGCGGCGATCTTCCAGATAACCGCGATAACCATCCCGGACGAATGAGTGGGGAACGCGGATCGATGCGCCGCGGTCGGCAACGCCATAGGAGAACTTGTTCCACGGAGCGGTTTCATGCTTGCCCGTCAGGCGCATGTGGTTGTCCGGGCCGTAAACGTCGATATGGTCCTGCAGGTTCTTTTCGAATTGCGCCATCAGCGCTTCAAAATAATCCTTGCCGCCCACTTCGCGCATATATCTGGTCGAGAAGTTGCAATGCATGCCCGAGCCGTTCCAGTCGGTGTCGCCAAGCGGCTTGCAATGGAATTCGATGTCGATCTCGTACTGCTCGCAGAGGCGCAGCAGGAGATAGCGGGCGATCCACATCTGGTCGGCTGCGTTTTTGGAACCCTTGCCGAAAATCTGGAACTCCCACTGGCCCTTGGCCACTTCCGCATTGATGCCTTCGTGATTGATACCGGCATCAAGGCAGAGGTCGAGATGTTCCTCGACGAGCTTGCGGGCGATGGAGCCGACATTCTTGTAGCCGACGCCAGTGTAATACGGGCCCTGCGGGGCCGGGAAACCCTGTTCCGGGAAGCCGAGCGGACGACCATCCTTGTAGAAGAAATATTCCTGTTCGAAGCCGAACCAAGCATCGTCGTCTTCAAGGACGGTTGCGCGGCTGTTGGACGGATGCGGCGTGACGCCATCCGGCATCATGACTTCGCACATCACGAGAGCGCCGTTCTTGCGCGCGGGATCGGGATAGATCGCGACCGGCTTCAACACGCAATCGGAGCTGCGGCCTTCGGCCTGCATCGTCGAAGAGCCGTCGAAACCCCAAAGCGGCAGTTGCTCAAGCGTCGGGAAAGCGTCGAATTCCTTGATCTGCGTCTTGCCGCGCAGGTTCGCAGCCGGCTTGCATCCATCGAGCCAAATGTATTCGAGCTTGTACTTGGTCATCGGCTAGTCTCTCTGTCATCCTCGGTTGATCGATCACCACAAGTCATGCAGTGTCGCGCGGCTCGGTGTTCGATTTAATAGAAGCAAGGATCGTGCCAGTCTTGGGCGGGCCGGGATTTCCACACGACGAAGATATATGAGATCCGACAGGCGGGAGATGCGCAGCTGGAATCTGCTTAAAAAACAGGCAACAGAGCAGAATTTCATCACGCCTCGGATGCGGGCTTCATCAATCCGGTCTGGCCGCCTGTCATCCTGGACAGAAAGTCCGGGAATTCAAAGCTATAAAGCAAAATCGAACAGGCGGACAGAATAAGTCGTTGGACGCTCCGGCCACCATTCTTCACCTTACCTCCAAACAAAAAGGGGAGTGACTGATGGCACGTTCGATCAACCGAAAATCGGCTTTTCTGGCAAGTTTAGCGTTCAGTGTTTCGGCAATGACAGTTTTCGCCGCCAGTGCTGCGGAAATCACCGTGATGGGTTATCGCGGCGCATTCCAGGACAATTACGTCAAGGCCGTTATCGAACCGTTCCAGAAGGAACATCCCGACATCAAGGTCACTTATTACGGTGTGCAGAATGCAGCGACTTCGCTCGGCAACATGCGTGCCCAGAAATCCTCGCCCCAGACGGATGCGGTGATCTACGACCTTTCGGTTGCCAAGATTGCCGATGAGGAAGGGCTGGTCGAAAAGCTCGATCCGGCATCGCTCAAAAATTATGCGGATGTGGCCGATCTCGGCAAGGAACTCGCTGGTTCCGCAATTCCGATCACATATGACACGCTTTCGCTTCTCTATAATCATGATGCGTTTGCCAAAGGTTCACCGGATAGCTGGGAAGCGCTCTGGGACAAGCAGCAAAGCGGCAAGGTCATCATCCCGGCACAGGGCGGCGGCGATATTCAGGCCATCCTGCTTACGATCATCGCTAACCGTCTTGCCGGTGAAAACGATTATACGAAAACAGTGAAGCCCGGTGTCGACAAGCTGGTGGAGCTGGCGCCTGCCGTGCAGACATGGGAACCGAAGCCCGATGCCTATACGCTGGTTGCAAACGGCACGGCAACCTTGTCGATCGGCTATAATGCCCGCGCCCAGTTCTACTTCGACCAGACCGGCGGAAAACTTCAATCGGTCGGACCGAAGGAGGGCACGGCTGCGCAGGTGAACGTGATCAGTGCGATTGCCAATGGCAAGAACACGGATGCAACCAGGACATTCATCGATTACGCAATAAGCCCCGAGGCGCAGGCCCGGTTTGCCGAGATCATGTTCTATGCGCCATCGAATACGAAGGCCGACGTGACCGACGAAACGAAAAAGCGAATTCCTTACATGGATACGGCCCAGCGCGAAAAGCTCATTCCGGTCAACTGGATGACAATCGGCGATATGCGCGACAAGCTGCTCAATCCCTGGCGTCGCCAGATCATTCCGGCTGGCCGTTGATCGGCAACCCGCATCTCATCCCGAAATTGATTGCACTGCCCCGTTTTACCGGGGCGGCGGCGAACCCTCACAGGTTTCGATATGGTAGCAGAAAGCTCATTTCTTCAGTTGAAGGCCCTCACCAAGCTTTACGGCAACAACTACCGGGCAGTGGACGACCTTCATCTTGATCTGCCGCGCGGAAAACTGCTCGGCCTTCTCGGTCCATCGGGTTGCGGCAAGACGACGACATTGCGCATGATTGCCGGTCTTGCATCGATTTCGGACGGCAGCATCCTGATCGATGGCAACGATATTTCGCGCAGGCCGCCCCATCAGCGCGATATCGGTCTGGTTTTCCAGAACTATGCCCTGTTTCCACACATGACCGTGGCAGAAAATGTCGCTTTCGGTCTCGATATGCGCAAGGTCGGCAAGGCCGAAGCGAAGCAGCGTGTCGAGGAGGCGCTGGAGATGGTGCGGCTTCCCGGCTACGGTTCGCGCAAGCCGAAAGAAATGTCCGGCGGCCAGCAACAGCGCGTGGCATTGGCGCGGGCGCTGGTCATTCGCCCGCGTATTCTTCTGCTCGACGAACCTCTCTCCAATCTTGATGCGAAACTGCGCGACGACATGCGGATCGAAATTCGCGAGATCCAGAAACGGCTCGATATCACGACGGTTTTCGTCACCCATGACCAGGTAGAAGCGCTTACCATGTGCGATGTCGTGGGTGTTATGGATAGTGGCAAGCTGGCACAGCTCGGTTCGCCGGAAGAGATTTATGAAAAGCCGTCCTCCCTGTTTGTGGCCAAGTTCGTCGGTCGCGCCAATGTCCATGATTGCGAGATCGTCGACGAAAATGTCTGTCGTCTCGGCAGCGCCGCCTATCGCTGCAACACGCATGGAAAGTCGCGCGGGTCAGGGCAGATCGCCATCCGTCCGCATCGCATCAATCTGACGCCCAACCGCGATCGCAATCTGGTCAGCGTTGTGACCAACAGCGCGCACGGTGTGGTGGAGCGCACGACCTATATCGGTGATATCGTTCAATACGACATCGAGATCGAAGGCGCTTGTCTGAAAGTGGAAGTGCCTACCGCAAGTGCAGGCCATGCCTTCCATACCGGCGACCGGCTGCTGTGCGAATGGAAACCGGAAGACATGCTGGTTTTCGGGAGCTGATGTCATGACCGCGATAACATCGACCGACATCATACCGGCAAAGCCATTGAGACGCAGACGTTACGGTCTCGTCGCCGTTGCGCTCCTTTTGCCGATGGCCTTGATCAACCTCGTCGCGTTCATCGCGCCGGTTGCGCATCTGGCGCAGATATCCTTCCTGCAGAGCGAGAGCGGCGGTGTCCTGACAGACCGCTATACGTTCGAAAACTACATCAATTTCTTTACCGACAGCTTCAATTGGGGGCTGGTGTTCAACTCGCTCTGGCTGAGCGCGTTCATCACGCTGGCAACACTCATCTGCGCCTATCCGATTGCGCTTTTCCTGCACCGTGTTTCGCCGGTCTGGCGCAACTTCCTTTTCGTGGTGACGGTCTCGCCGCTGCTCGTCAGCAGTGTGGTGCGCACCTACGGCTGGATGGTGCTTCTCGGCGACCAGGGGCTTGTCAATGGAGCCTTGATGAATCTCGGCATCATTTCCTCTCCGATCAGGCTCGTCAACAATACGCTCGGCGTATTCATAGGCATGGTGGAAATCCTGATCCCCTACATGGCGCTGTCGCTGATTGCCGGCTTCGGGCGGCTGAACGCCTCGCTTGAAGAAGCCGCGGCGTCCCTCGGCGCCAATGCCTTCACGCGATTTCGCCGGATCATCCTGCCGCTCACCTTGCCCGGCATCGCGCTTGGCTGCCTGCTCTGCTTCGTGCTGGCAATCAGCTCCTTTATCACGCCGAAATTGCTTGGCGGCGGGCGCGTATTCCTGCTGGCGACGGAAATCTACGATCAGGCTGTGATCCAGCTTGAATGGCCGCGTGCCGCCGCAACCTCCGTCATTGTCCTGATCATCTTCGGTCTCGCTTTGATGGTCTATTCCCGCATCGCACGTCGCATCGACTGATTGGCAAAGGAGAAATGAGATGATTGGTTCCACTTCATTGCCATTCCGCGTGCTGGTCGTGCTGCTCTATCTGTTCCTGCTGGCCCCCATTCTGGTGGTCGTGCCGCTATCGTTCAGCAACGACAACTATCTCACCTTTCCGCCGCAAAGCTGGGGGATTCGGTGGTATGCCGAAATGCTGCATCATGAGACACTTATTCAGGCGTTCTGGATCAGCCTCGGCATCGCATCGGTCGTTACCGTCCTGTCGTTACTGGCGGGCATTCCAGCAGCTTATGCGATCCGCCGTTATCAGTTCCGTGGACGCGAAGCGGTGCTGAACCTCTTCACTGCGCCGCTGCTTCTGCCATCCATCGTGCTGGGCCTCGCCATTCTGCTGGTCTTCGTGCGGCTGCAACTGCTCGGCACATTTACCGGTCTGGTCATTGCCCATCTGATTGTGACGACCCCTTATGTGATCCGGATCATGATAACGGCATTCTCCACCCTGCCGCCATCGGTCGAGGAAGCCGCCACGATGCTTGGCGCATCGCCGTTCACCGTGTTTCGTCGCATCACCCTGCCGTTGATGATGCCGGGTCTCGTGGCAAGTGCCGCCCTGTCCTTCCTTCTTTCCTTCGATGAGGTGGTGATCTCTCTCTTCATCACCGGACCACGCATGACGACGCTGCCGGTTGAAATCTTCAACTATGTCGAAAGCCGCACCGACCCGATGACCGCTTCCATTTCGGTCGTGCTGATCGCGGCGACGCTGTTCATCATCTTCGTCATCGAACGCACACTCGGATTGTCGCGCACAATCGGCAAATAACCTCCCAACTGAAAGTGACTGCAAGCATGGAAAATATCGCCCTTTGGATGTCGCAACCGCATTTCAGCTATCTGGAAATTGCCCGGACCTGCGGCTTCTCATCCTTCGTCCTTGAACTCGAACACGGCACCTTCGACTTGTCGACGCTGGACCAGTTTCTGGCCTTTACCAAGGCGCACGGTCTGTCCACCCTGACCAAAGTGCTGGCACCAACGCCGGAAGCTATCCAGCAGGCGCTGGACTTCGGCTCGGATGGCGTCATCGTTCCGCATATCCTTGGCGTGGAACATGCACGTCAGGTGACAAGGGCGGCAAAATATCCGCTGACGGGTACGCGTTCTTATACTGGCGGCCGCATTTTCGGTTACGCACGCCCGGCGACCGATGCCTTCGAAAAAGAGAACAAGCGGACGAAATGCTTCGCGATGATTGAGACGGCGGAAAGCCTTGCCGACGTCGAAAAGATCATTGCGCTCGATACGGTCGACGGCTTGTTTCCCGGCCCTTCGGATCTGGCGCTCGCGCGTGGTCGGGGAGCCTATGCTTTCAATGATGAAGATAGGGCCGACCTGCGCCGCTGTGCGGCGGCGGCGCGCGCTGCCGGAAAGCCGTGGATCATGCCTGCCTGGACGGAAGCCGAACGCCGCTTCGCACAGGAAGAGGGGGCCGCGATGCTGGTCGTCGCCACCCAGAACATGACGCTTCGCCAAGGCATGATCTCCACTGTGAACATGCTGAAAAGCGAAGCCCTTGTTGCCTGAACTGAATACTCACTCATTCGCTGGAGGAAGAAATGAAGATTAGCCTGATTCAAACGAGCCCGCAGACCGACAAGGCAGAAAACCTGCGCATTACGCGGGGATTGATGGAAGATGCCGTGCGCACGGATTCTCCCGACTTGATCGTGCTGCCGGAATATTTCGAATATTACGGGGGTACACCAGAAGAAAAACTTGCGGCGGCGGAGAGCGTTCCCGACGGCCCCGCCTACAGGATGGCGCAGGATTTCGCCCGCGAGCACAAGGTCTTCGTTCATGCCGGAACCTTGATGGAAAAGGTTCCGAATGAAAAGCGCATCTACAATTCCACCTTCGTCTTCAATCGTGAAGGCAAGGAGATCGCGCATTATCGCAAGATTCATATGTTCGACATCGTCGGACCGGACGGGACGGCCTATAAGGAATCCGCCACCGTCAAGCCGGGAGAGAACGTCGTCGTCTATGACCTTGACGGGTTCAAGGTAGGCTGTGCGATCTGCTACGACATCCGCTTTGCGGAGCTTTTCCTGGAACTGGAAAAGGCCGGTGCCGATGTCATCGTGCTTCCCGCCGCATTCACGCTGCAGACCGGCAAGGATCACTGGGAGGTGCTGGCGCGTGCCCGTGCCATCGAAACCCAGACCTATTTCGCCGCCTGCGGCCAGACTGGGAGCACCGTTTCCAACGGTGAACGGCGTCACACCTATGGTCACTCGCTCGTCTGCGATCCGTGGGGTCATGTCGTGGCGCGCGCATCAGACGGCGTCGGCTTTGTGACAGCCCGCATCGAGCGCGCGCAGATCGAGCGTGTGCGTTCGCTTATCCCCATGGTCAGCCATCGCCGCATTGGCAAGCAGTTGCAGGCCTGCGCATAGGAGGTGTGATATGTATACGATCAATCCCATGCCGGAGCAGATTGCCGAAAGCGATCTCAAGCTCCTGTCGGGCGTCGAGACGGCGACTGTCGGACACTGGCGTTTCTTTGGCTTCATGCACCGTTCCATCCAGCCGCTCCTCCCGAAGCGCCGTGTGGTCGGCACCGCCGTCACCATCGCCATACCGGGGCCGGATTCCACCCTGCTTCATCACGTAACCGGAATGCTTCGCCCCGGCGATATCCTGGTGGTGGACCGGATGGGAGACGACCGCTATGCGTGCTGGGGCGGCGGTGTGACCATCGCTGCGAAAGCTTCGGGCGCGGTCGCGGGTATAGTCGACGGCCCATGCACGGACCTGACGGAAATCGAGGAGTCCGATTTTCCAATGTGGGCGAGGGGTATCTCGCCCATCACCACTAGGCTCTATGATCTGGGTGGCGGCATCAACATTCCGGTCTCGTGCGGTGGTGTTGTAGTCAATCCCGGTGACGCCATTCTGGCCGATGAGAGCGGTGTGCTGGTCCTGCCGCGCGACGAAGTGAACGCGGTCGCCTCGCGAGCGCTCGACATTCAGGACAAGGGCAAGGTGCGGGAAGCATCGGTGAAGACGGGTCTCAAGCTTGGCGACGTGTCTGGTGCCACCAAGAAAATCTTGGCTCACGCAGGGAATTGATCCGATACGGACCGGTTTCGACCGGTCCCTATCATTTGTGGGACGAAACATGACTAATTGCTTATTTTCGTCCTGCAAGTGCCTTAGAAGGAAAGGACGAATCTGGATGCCCGGAGCGCAATAAGGGACTGCAAGAAACGCGCGCGGGTGACTGAAATGGGAAGGGACACGCCCGTCCATGAATATCCGTTTTCTGGAAACGGTGATCTGGCTGTCGGAACTGCGCAATTTCCGGGCGACGGCAGCGCGCCTCAATATGACGCCGGCGGCAATATCCAATCGTATCGGTGCCATGGAGCAGGAATTGGGCTTCCGGCTTTTCGATCGCGATGCCCGCGACGTGAACCTTACGGCGGAAGGCGAAGCTTTTGTCGAGGGTGCGCGCGATGTCGTGCGCCGGTACCACGATCTGGTAGAAAGCCTAAGCCCGCAAAACGGGCTGGAAGGAACGCTGAAGATCGGTATTGTTCCTAGCCTCGCCATGACCATATTGCCCGGAATTCTCGATATTGTCCGGCAGCGCTACCCGAAGATTCGTATTTCGATTACAACCTCCTCATCCAGAGGGATCGTGCAGAAGCTGGAGCAGCGGGAACTCGATATCGTTTTCGCCATAAGACCCGAACCAACACCCAATCTGCGTATTGTGGACATATGCACGTTCGGCATGTTCTGGATATCGCGCAGCAATCAGTTTCCCGGCGGGGCAGAGGATGTTTTATCACGCGAGGATCTGCTTGGCTGCAACCTCATTTCCTATGAGAGTGGCTCATATAATTATCAGCAGATCATCAACTATTTCACCGAAGAGCGGCTGAAAGACGCAACCGTCCACTACTCCAACTCGCTCACCACAACGATCAACATGATTTCGGCAGGGGTCGGGATTTCCATAATTCCCCCCGTGGTGATCCAGAAGGAACTTCGGACGGGCGAGCTGCAGGTGCTGAATACCAATGCCTCTTTCCCCGCGACGAGCTATAGCGCTATCTATCTCGAAAGCGCGGCGACACGCCTGATCACGCTTGTGGCGAACATCGCCCGTGAAGCCGGGCGCAATTTCAGCGGTAATTTCAGCGATAGTCTCGCTTATCAGGATTAGGACCCGTCCCGCTATGCGGGATGGAGGCGCCGGGCGGGCATCTCCTCACAATAGAGGCCGACGATCTCTTCGGCGACCAGACGCTGCAATTCCCAGAGATTACGGTCACGAATACCTTTTTCTTCCAGATGCTTGACCGTGAGATAGAGATATTCGGCGCAGGACCCCATATGCCCGCAGGCACGTGCAAGCAGTCTGGCCACGGATGCGAGAGGCATGTTCTCGGAAAGCCTGTCTCCACGCGGGCCCGCCCAGAAGACGAGTGCGCGCACGGGCCCAGCTTGCGTTTCGACCGAAATCCAACGAATGGAATAGGCATCGTCAATCGAGCTGATTTCTCTTCGTATCATTCTGCGCAATTGCCCCAGACGGTCCTCATCCGACAGCCGAAAAACAATGCCCTTGCAACTGCCGCCCCGCCGAAGCGCGAGCATCAGTCCGGGCTGGGCTATCGTCGCCCGCCAGCGCGTCAGCCGAAGGCAGAAAGAACGATGCCAGCCGCTCGCCGTTCCGGCGCGCGAGTCCACTGCATCGAAATCAGGTTTCCAGATCAACGAACCATAGGCGAAAACCCAGAGTGGGCCGTCTCCTGCTTCGTGAAGGAGCTGTCCCGCCAGTTCATCGACATCGCTGTCGGTGATCGGCGCGCGGCCTGGATCAGGACCCCGATCAACCTCAAGCCGAAGGCTCAGCGAAACAAGTTCCTCGGTCAAAGCCATCCGGGATATATCGGCTGAAGGCACGGCACATGCGGGATGATCACAATTTCGGGTCATTCTTTCAGGTCAAACCATCTCCATGAGGCGTCGGCTCAGACGCTCGCATTTTTGCGCATGTCATCAAGCTGTCTTAGCGACGAAAACAACGATTCCCGGTCTCGCAGATGTTCTTCATAGAGAGACACAAAGATGGAATTCGTGGTCACGTGCGGCTCGGGTGCGGACTGGGCGCGGCGCAGGCTGTTGTTGGCCTTGCGCTTGGCATCTTCCACTTTGGCAAGCAATTCCTGAAGCCTGCCGGAATTGCCAAACGCATGAACAGCGGCTTCCGGTGCGCCTGTATTCGATGTCGAGTGGATCATGGTCTGCATCTCCAATGGCAAGATATAGAACTGATCGTGGCGTCCGTTTATGATATAATGATGTTGTAAAATGTACTAAATTACATTCTTGTGATGATGTGTTTCGGGCGCCGATCCGAGGAATAATTGCATTTCTCGCTGCTGAAATTTTTAGCATCGTTGCCGCGTCGGGAACGAGGCATTCAATGCCAAAACATCCAGTCAACAGGGAAAAATCGCATGGTCTCGCTGTGGTGAGCGAGATTTCCGAGGCGCAGGGAAGCCGGCTTCATGCTGGCCTCTAATCAGCGTCATGATTCATAAACGGGAGTAGGTTTTCCGTCCGGCTTGGCGAAAATCATCACCGCGAAGCAGTAAATCAGAAACACCGCGACCCCGATGGCTATGAAGCTGACAAAGATGACTGACTAGTCGAACATTCCCGCAGCTTGGCGCAGTTCGCTGGTCAATACAATCGCCTGAAATTTGTCGTGCACAGCAGAACCCGTACCAAGTCGCACGGGGCGAAGCGGCTATGATCGGAAAGACGACGTCCCTTAGGTGCGTCACTTCTTGTGGATCTCGATCCAGGTGATGCCGAAGACGACGGCGCTGACGGCCAGGATCGCAGTCAATTCTATCCAAAAGAGAAACTGCATCTCTATGTCCTCCAGTATGGTTAACAAACAACGAACGAAAAAGTTCATCCGAATGTCTGTCCCAAATCCCGAAGTTTTACCGAGCAACGGACCCTTCCGCTCAGCCTATCGAGACAAGCTCGCGGGAAAGAGTATTCATAGTTTCCGACCCGTCAGCGGTGATGAGGAATTGTTCCTCGATCATCAGAGCCCCCAGCCCGTTTGCGTAGAATGGGGCCTCTACAGCCAGCACCATGTTCGGTTCAAAGACCATGGTATTGCCGTGCGAGATGAAAGGCCATTCCTCTATCCCGAGCGCGGAACCCACCGAGTGCCCGAAATGGCCGCGGTAATATTCGCTAAAGCCATGACGCCGCATGGTGGTGAGCATCGCTTCATGGACCTGTCCGAATGTATTTCCGGGCTTCAGCAAGGCGATACCGGCGTGGAAAGTTTCCAGAAGCGCGTCGTAAATCTGCTTGGCCAGCGGAGCGGGCTCACCGTAGACATAGGTGCGCGCGCCATCGGAAGAGTAGCCGTTCACCAGCGTACCGACATCGGCCTTGATGAGACCGCCTTCCGCCAACTGTGCTGCCGGGTTCTGAAGGTTCGGCCCGACCGAAATATAGGCCCAGTGACCGGATAGGCTCTGCCCCTTCGCCCCGGCGGCACTTGTTGCTCCCGCGAGCCAGGCGTCGCTAAGCTCTGCTGCCGTGGCGCCATGCCGCGCTGCCGTCGCCATTTTCTGCAAACCGCTTTCCGCATAATGTGCGGCATTGCGTAAAAGATCGATCTCTTTCGCGCTTTTTATCAGGCGCAACTGCTTGACGACGCCGGAAGCATCACGCCAACGGACCGAAGGCAGGGCTGCTTTCAGGCGCTCAAAATCAGCAGCAGGTACGAATTCAAGGTCAATCCCGAGGCTCGCCCGTGCGAGACCTCGTTCGGCAATCATGTCGGCAAGCAGATGAAAGGCTGCGTTCTGGTCGAAGGTTTCCGGGCGCGGTCCGATATTGCCGCTCTCGCGATAAGCCGCGTTAATGTCTTCTATCGTACAAGCTCCGTGAACCGTGACGGCATCGATCCAGATTCTGTGCAAACGAACATCGATGTGATCAGTCATCGCGCCAGCCGCCCCCCGCGCCTGATCGCTGACAACGGCGCCAAGTTGTGCTGATGCGTCTGCCGGAACAAGCGCTATGGCCGATCCGGCACGCCCCCACATTGTCGCCACGCCTGCCGTAATCCCGGTCGCATAGCGAAAGTTTTCGGGCTGAAAAAGCACCAATGCATCCAGCCCTTCCGCGGTGAGCAGTTTCTGTACGCGTTGCCGGTCCATATGGGTCATGACTGATCTCTTGCGGTTAGTGCTTTGCCGGTGCCTTATATCGGACGGCTTGCGTCGCCGTCTGGATGGTTTGTCCGATAGGTTGACACTTTATAGAATAAATTTCTAATAATTTTCATTATCTCACGGTGCCGCCGCTTACCGATGCTCTCGTGGTCGCGGTATAAACATTGCCAACGGAGAGCCCGAAAGGGCACTTTCCACGCAGGAGAATAATATGGGCGGCTTCAACACTCGTAATCGTAAATCCAAACTGGCCTACTGGGGGCTGAGCGCGGCATTGGCCATGACGCTTGGTGCCGGATCGTTCAGCCAGGCGCTGGCGCAGGAAAGCGATCCAGACGCGACAGTCAACATTGGTTCGCTCTACGAGCCGCAGAACCTCGACAATACCGCGGGGGCAGGTCAGGGTATCAACGAAGCTTTCAATGGCAATGTCTATGAGGCCCTGTTCCGGCTCGCTGACGACGGCAAGGTCGAGCCGGTCCTGTCGAAGGATTACAAGGTCAGCGATGACGGGCTCACCTATACGTTCAGGCTGCAACCGGGCGTGACGTTCCACTCGGGCGCGCCGCTGACTTCCAAGGATGTGAAGTTTTCCATCGAGCGCGTTGCCGCGCCGGAATCGAAAAGCTCGCGCAAAAGCAGCCTCAAATCCATTTCTGCCATTGAGACCCCTGACGATGAAACGGTCGTCGTCAAGCTGTCATCGCGCTCAATCTCCCTGCCATATAATCTCAGCTATGTATGGGTGGTGAACGACGAAGCCAAGGACTTGCAGTCGAAGGAAGACGGAACCGGACCTTACGAGCTGGAAGACTGGCGCCGTGGTTCGTCTCTTTCGATGAAACGCTTCGATAAATATTGGGGCGCCAAGCCGAAAAACGGTGAGGTGGTCTTTCAGTATTTCACCGACGCCAGCGCGCTCAACAACGCTTTGCTGACAGGTTCTGTCGATATTATCACGTCTGTCCAAAGCCCGGATTCGCTGGCACAGTTCAAGGATAATCCGGACTTCACCGTCAGCGAGGGGCAGTCCACTACCAAGCTGCTTTTGGCCTATAACGATCGCATCGCGCCATTCGACAATGTGAAAGTTCGCAAGGCGCTCGCTCGCGCCATCGACGATCAGAAGCTCCTGAAGGCCGTATGGGGCGATTATGGGACGCTGATCGGTTCCTTCGTACCGCCGACCGACCCGTGGTATGTCGATCTTACAACGGTTGACGCCTATGATCCCGAAAGCGCCAAGGAACTCTTGAAGGAAGCCGGTTATCCGGACGGCTTCACCTTCACCATCGACACGCCAAATTATGACCCGCACCCGATTGCCGCGCAGTTCATCCAGAGCGAACTGGCCAAGATCGGCGTAACGGTCAAGATCAACGTCATTACCGCCAATGAGTGGTACACGAAGGTCTACAAGGCGCATGATTTCCAGGCTACCCTGCAGGAGCATGTGAACCACCGCGACATCGTGTTCTACGGCAATCCCGATTTCTACTGGGGCTACAACAATCCGAAGGTTGTCGATCTCATCAAGGAAGCGGAAGCAAGCACGACCACGGACGAACAGACTGCGAAACTGACGGAAGCCAACAAGATCATTGCCGAGGATGCGGCCAGCAACTGGTTCTACCTCTATCCGCAGATCGTCGTTTCGAAGAAATCCGTCAGCGGTTACCCGCTCAATGGTTTGAATTCGCAGTTCTTCGCTTCCGACATCGTGAAGGCGGAGTAACAATAACCGCCTGTCGATATCGAGAACATGAACTCGACAGACAGCGCCGCCTGAATTAGTTTCCGGCGGCGCTGTCGCATTTGCACGAGGGTCTGAGCGCTGCCCCTCATCTCGGAGAGGTAAACGCTATTTTCGCCTACATCATACGCCGCTCGACCATATTGGTTCTGTCGGTTTTCATAGCATCAATCGTCTTGTTTCTGCTGCTGCGCCTGTTGCCGGGCGATCCCGCCAATGCGCTTGTTTCCGTCGGCGCGGATGCAGCGCAGATCGAGGCCGCACGCAAACAGGTCGGTTCGGACCTGCCGCTCTACGAACAGTTTCTGCGCTTTATCGGCAGTCTCTTGCGCTTCGATCTTGGCAATTCCTTTGTCAGTGGAGCGCCGGTTCTTGGTGAGATCGGCAAACGGCTGATCGTGACCGTGCCGTTGACGCTGATGGCATTCGTCGTTGCAATCATGATCGCGGTGCCACTCGGTATTCTTTCGGTCGCGCGTCAGAACCGCTGGTATGGAACGGTGATATCCGTCGTCTCCCAGCTGGGCATTGCCGTACCGGTATTCTGGATAGGTATTCTGCTGGTCTGGGTTTTCGCCGTTAAGTTGCGATTGTTCCCTTCTGGCGGCTTTCCGTCGCGCGGATGGCAGTCGGCGCCGGCTGCCTTTCAGTCGCTGATACTGCCGGTGGCAACTATTGCCATCGTCATGTCGGCATCGTTGATCCGCTATGTCCGTTCCGCCACGCAGGATGTGCTTGGCAGCGATTATCTTCGCACAGCGCGGGCGCTTGGCGCGACGTTCTCGCAGGCGCTCGTACGCCACGGCATCCGCAACGGCGCGGTTCCCGTGATCTCCATTTTGGGAATTGAGCTTGCATCGACATTGCTGGGCGCGGTTGTGGTCGAACGTGTATTTTCACTCCCCGGTCTCGGCTCGATGCTTCTGCTGGGCATAGAGCAGCGCGACTATCCCAATGTTCAGGGCGTGCTGTTTGTCTCGACGCTTCTGGTGCTGCTGGTCGGCTTTGCTGCCGACCTGCTGCAACGCCTGATTGATCCGCGCTTGCGCCAGCGCTCCGCAGGAGGCGGCGCATGACGAAACCGGCCAACATGACGATTTCCCATCGCGATGAAAAACCGGTCTATCGACTGCCATGGCCGCTGGTTGCCGGTGGATTGCTGCTCGGGTTGCATCTGGCTGTCGCTCTTCTCACGCTGGTCTGGACGCCCTACGGCGTCGGGGAAATGGTGGGCGGTCGGCTGGAGGCTCCTTCATGGCTGCATTGGGCTGGCACGGATCGTCTGGGACGCGATCTGATGACGCAAATCATGATCGGTTCGCGCATTGCGCTTGTCGTCGGCTGCGGGGCCATCGCGATCAGCGCGGTGATTGGCGTGACGCTGGGCGTCCTTGCAGCATTTGCGACACAGACGCTCGATGACGTACTGGCTGCAACGCTCGATATTCTGATTGCCTTTCCGACACTTTTGCTGGCCATGCTGATCGTGGCTTCCAGCGATGGCGCGAGCCTCACAACAGCCATGGTAGCCATCGGTATTGCCGGATCGGCGATTGTGGCGCGTCTGACCCGCATTCTCGCCAAGCGGGTCCTGGCGATGGATTACATCACGGCATCGCGCATTTCCGGCACTTCGTGGTTCGGATTGGTTCGCATCCATGTGCTGCCGAATATCTGGCCGACCCTGATCGTCAATTTTGCGCTTCAGTTCGGGCTGGCAGTTATCGCGGAAGCATCGCTTTCATATCTTGGTCTCGGCGCTCCGCCGCCCAACTCATCCTGGGGGCGGCTTCTGCAGGAAGCACAGGCGTCAGTTTATACGGCGCCCTTCGGTGCCATAGCGCCTGGCCTGGCGCTCGTGTCGCTGGTGATCGGGCTCAATCTGTTCGCAGATGGGCTGCGCGATGTGGCTGACCCGACGCGAAGGAGGCGACGTTGACCGCTTTGCTGCAAGTAGAGAACCTTCATATCGAAACCGGTGGCAAGCAGCTGGTATCGGGCGTCTCGCTGTCTGTCGGCCAGGGAGAACGGGTCGGCCTGATCGGTGAATCCGGTTCAGGCAAGTCGTTGACGGCCCTTGCGATCATGGGGTTGCTGCCGTATGGGATGCGCGCAAGCGGATCGATCATGCTCGATGGCCGTCAGGTCGTAGGCTCGCGCGACCGCGATCTGGTGCCGTTGCGAGGCCAGAGCATCGCAACGGTGTTTCAGGAACCGATGACGGCGCTCGATCCGCTCATGCGGATCGGCAAGCAAGTCGGTCTGGTCGTCCACCGTCGCGCCGCTCGTGACGGGCGCAGGCTGGGAAAGAGTGAAGTGAATGCTCAAGTCCACGCGCTTCTGGAGCGCGTGTCCCTGCCAGACCCGGAACGTATAGCCCGATCCTGGCCGCATGAAATATCGGGCGGGCAGCGCCAGCGTGCGGCTATCGCCATGGCTCTCGCCTGCCGCCCCGGGCTTCTGATTGCGGATGAGCCGACGACGGCGCTCGATGTCACGACGCAGGCCGAGATTTTGAAACTGCTGGAGCAATTGGTACGCGACGAGGGGATGGGGCTACTGTTCATCAGCCACGATTTGCCGGTGGTGGCTACCGTTACCCAGCGCGCGCTGGTTCTGCGGCATGGCCAACTCATAGAAGAAGGGCCGGTCGCAAAGCTCTTCACCAATCCGCAGCAGGCTTATACGCAGGGACTCGTGGCCGCTGCGCGGGCGTTCGATGCTGCGCTGGAGGTTGCGCGATGACGTTGATGAACCTTTCGCGTGTTTCGTTTGCCTATCCCGGCGGCAAGACCGTCCTGCATGACATGGATCTGAAGCTTGAGACGGGAAGCAATCTCGGCATTGTCGGTGAATCCGGTTCCGGCAAGACGACCATGTTGAAATTGCTGCTCGGACTGCAGCCTGCCTCTTCGGGGGATGTTTCGTTTCGCGGCAATCGGCTGGATATTCGCAATCGCAGTTTCATGCGTGACTTTCGCCGTTCGGTGCAGGCGGTGTTTCAGGACCCCTATTCATCGCTCGATCCGCGTCAGCGTGTCTTCGATATAATCGCGGAACCGCTGCGATCCCTGAAAATCCAGACCGATATTGCGCAGGCCGTTGCGCAGGCGCTTGCTTCCGTCGATCTGCCTGCGGATGCGGCTCGCCGTTATCCGCACGAGTTTTCCGGCGGCCAACGCCAGCGCATCGCCATTGCCCGAGCGATCGTCTCGAAGCCCGATCTCATCATCGCCGACGAGGTGGTGAGTGCTCTGGACCTCACGACGCGCGCCCGCATCATCGAACTCATGCGCTCACTTTCAGGACGGACCACTTTCGTGGTGGTGTCGCACGATATTGCGCTGGTCGCCCTGCTATGTGAACGGCTGATCGTTCTGGAAAAGGGCCGGATCGTGGAACAGGGCAAGACGCGCGATATTCTTTCCAATCCGCAACATAGCTATACGAGAAAGCTTCTGACGAGCTTGCCGAGGATGCCCGAGCAGGCTTCCTGAGCGCCAAAACTGGAAAGGAGCGGCATGACCGCTCCTTTCCTGATGCAATCCGCAAATCGTAAAGATGTTACTTGCGCAGTTCAGCCTCGATCTGATCGAGAACCTGATCCTTGCCGATGCCGGTCAGGAAGGGCAATCCCTTGATGACGGGCTTGCTCACCGAAGCTGAAATGGGTGTGGTGGAAACAATGAAATCCACGTTGTCGGCCAGCGAAGCGACTTCCGTTGCCTTCGCCTGTTGGGCATTGAAGGTAAGCCCGCGTTTTTTCATTTCTTCGGTAACAGTCGCGTTCACTGCCGTGGATGTCGCCACACCCGTGCCGCAAGCGAAGAGGATTGTTTTTATTCTGGCCATGGGTTCCTCCAGGTTCATTTATTGAGAGCGCGTTTCATTGCAAAGCGGATTGGACGTCTTCCAGCGTGCGCGCCGCTTTCAGCCTGTTGAGTGCGTCAGCATCCTGTATGGTCGCCATAATCTGCTGCAGGGTTTCAATCTGTTTGTCCTTGTCATTGATGGCAAGCAGAAAGACTAATCCAACGGGAACAGCTTCTTCAGGGTCTTCCATATTGGCAAATTCAATTGGTGATCTCAGTGTCGCCAAAGCAATTCCGGCCTTGAGGACATGCTCGGGGTCGGTGTGAGGCACGGCAACGTTCTCGTCGCGCTCAAGCGGCAGTCCGGTCGGCATCGACAGTTCACGGCTGACAACGGCGTCGGCATAGCTCGCCTTTACATAGCCGAGCTTTTCCAGTTTGCCCGCGAGTATGCGGATAATTTCTTCATTGGTTTTTGCTTCGCTCTGAAGCTCGATTGCTTGCGGGTCGAGAAACTCAATCAGGCCGGCTGGCATTGCACTCTCCGTTTTAAACAAGATCGCACGTCGAGACCGACGTGCGATCTTTACCTCTTGCGCCGATCATTGCCGCCGTCAGGCAGCAATTTCGTCGACTAGTTCGTCCTCGGCGCCTGCCGCGCGTTCCCATGCCAGCGTGTTGCGACGATAGAGCATGAAAAGTGCTGCAATAACAATGGCGATCACAGCGATACCAATAGCACCGAGCCACTGGATGGCCGAGATGATGACATATGGCACCCACAGGAAACCATCGACTACAGACGTAATCTGCAGGGCGTTTTCAGGCAGCTTGAAGCCCGACGAAACGGCAGCGCTCGTGAACAAAGGCGCAAGCGCATTGGCCACATAGAAGCCGATGGCCAGCGTAATCGTTCCGACGACGACCATGCGGAAAACGTTTCCTTTCAGAAGCGGCGCAGTCATAGCGACAATGAACGGAATGACGGCAAGATCGGCGAACAGGATCACGCGGTTGCCCGGCAGGATGACCGACAGGATGATCGCAATCGGCACGAGAATGAGCGAGGATGAAATCGCCGCCGGATGTCCGATGAGAATTGCCGAGTCCAGGCCGACCAGAAGTTCACGGTCGCCAGTGCGCTTGCGCACGAACTCCTGCGCGGCATCCGATACCGGCAGCAGGCCTTCCATGAGGATTTTGACCATGCGGGGCAGCAGCAGCATAACGGCTGCAAGCGTCATGCCCGTGCCGAGAACCTTGGCGAGAATGGTTCCGAAATCGCCCGCATTGTAAAATGCTATGAGGCCGAGCACCAAGCCGATGATCAGGCCAAGCACGACCGGTTCGCCGAACACGCCGAAGCGGCGTTCGATGGTTTCGGTGCTGATGTTGATTTTGTTGATGCCGGGAATGCGATCCATGATCCAATTGAGGATGATCGCAATCGGCAGAATCTGCGCGGAAGCCAGATGCGGCACGGAGACGCCCGGTACGCCATAGAATTGCTGGACTGCGCGCGCGGACCAGTCTGCGAACAACAGCGATAGAGCGGCAACGAGCGCTGCAATGATGATGCCATAGGCAAGGTTGTCGGTTGCAGCGACAACCAGCGAGCCGACAAAGGCAAAGTGCCAGAAGTTCCACACGTCCACATTCAGCGTGCGCGTCCAGCGCAGCAGCAGAAGCACGATGTTGACGAGAATGCCAACCGGAATGACCCACAGGCCCACAGATGAGCCAAAGGCGATTGCCGCAGCGGATGGCCAGCCGACATCGACAATATCGCGCTTGATGCCGGTATTGGTGACGATAGCCTGTGCCACTTCACCGATGGAGGTGAACATGAGGCCCAGAACCAGATTGATGCCGATGAAAGCCACACCGATGGTTACGGCAGCGCGGAAGGCTTTGCCCACTTTCGCGCCGAGGATGACGGCAATGATGAAAATGACGATGGGCAGCAGAATCGTTGCCCCAAGTGTGTCGATTGCCGATTTCAACCCGCTCAGAAATGCGTCCATTTATTTCTCCTCCCCCCGGAGCACTTTCCCAAAGTGCGCCGAGCCAACAGAACGCTGTTATTAGCTCGCACGTATCGACGTTTCAAAATGTGAACGAGGCGAAACGGCAGAACATTTGTATTCTATATCAAACCAAAGTTGAATAACAATATGGCATCTGAGTGCGAAGGGACGCCGTAGGAATGAACACTAGTGTTGACTTAGAAACAAATGTTCATTAATCGATAAGGTATTAGAGGAGCCTGCGAGAGTTATTGCAGGGACGATCAGGAGGAAGCGATGGCAACCAATGTGGCGTTGACAGGTTTAGCGCGCGATATGCAGGCACGCGCGGATAGTGGCCGACCGATCCGCATTGGTCTGATCGGTTCGGGCGAGATGGGTACCGATATCGTCACACGTGTTGCGCATATGCCAGGTATCGAAGTTGGCGCCATCTCTGAACTGCGCATTCCCAATGCCTTGAAAGCCGTCGATATTGCTTTCCAGGAAGAAGGACATGGCCGCGAGGTTTCGACTGCTTCCGCTCTGACAGGCGCCATGGAAGCGCACAAGATTGCCGTAACCGACAACGCCGACCTCATCCTTGAAAACGACCTTATCGACGTCGTGATCGATGCAACCGGGGTTCCCGCTGTCGGCGCTGAAATCGGCCTGCGCGCCATGGAGCATGGCAAGCATCTTGTCATGATGAATGTCGAAGCGGATGTGACAATCGGCGCTTACCTGAAAGCGGAAGCCGAACGTCTCGGCGTCACCTATTCCCTGGGAGCTGGTGATGAGCCGTCATCATGTATGGAGTTGATCGAATTCGTGACCGCGATGGGCCATCCGATTGTGGCGGCGGGAAAGGGCAAGAACAATCCGCTCAACATCGATGCTATTCCCGATGAATATATGGAAGAAGCCACGCGCCGTAACATGAATGTGCGCATGTTGGTGGAGTTCGTCGATGGTTCGAAAACCATGGTCGAAATGGCCGCCATTGCCAACGCCACGGGGCTTGTCCCGGATAAGGCTGGCATGCATGGCCCTGCTGCAACGCTTGATCAGCTCAACAAGACGCTGATCCCCGAAAAGGACGGCGGCGTGCTGTCGAGGGTCGGTGTGGTCGATTACTCGATCGGCAAGGGCGTCGCTCCGGGCGTATTCGTTGTCGCCGACATGTCGCATCCGCGTATTTCCGAACGTATGGAAGATTTGAAGATGGGCAAAGGCCCATATTTCACATTCCATCGTCCATATCACCTGACTTCCCTCGAAGTGCCGCTCACCTGTGCCCGGGTGGTACTCTACGGCAAGCCGGACATGGTTCCGCTTTCAAAGCCGGTCGCAGAGGTGGCTGCGGTTGCAAAGAAGGACATGCAGCCTGGAGAAAAGCTCGATGCGATTGGTGAATATTGCTACCGCGCGTGGATCATGACCTCAGGCGAAGCGCGTAGCGCCCATGCGATCCCCTGCGGGCTTCTGCAAGGTGGCAGCGTGACCAAGCCGATCAAAAAGGGCGAGCTCATCACTTACGATAATGCGGCTGTGGCTCCCGGTTCCAAGATTGCCGAACTGCGTGCACGTCAGGATAAGCTCGTCTACGGAGCGTGAGGACAAACATCATGGTTCAAGCCAAAAAAGTCGAACCGCAGGATACGGGTGACCGCCACAACTTGCCTTATGCCTTCCGCACCTATTCGCCGGAACAATTGAAAGAAGCGCTGCACAAGATGTATCTCATCCGCCGCTTTGAGGAAGGTGCGGAGGAAAGCTACACGCGCGGCCTCATTCATGGGACGATGCATCTTTCCATCGGGCAGGAAGCAAGCGCGATGGGATCGTGTCTGCCGCTCAATGACGACGACATGATTACCTCGACCCATCGCGGCCACGGCCACTGCATCGCCAAGGGCGCGGACGTGAAGCGCATGTTTGCCGAGTTCTTTGGCAAAGAAACCGGCTATTGCAAGGGCCGTGGCGGCTCAATGCATATCGCCGATGTTTCCAAGGGAAACCTTGGCGCGAACGGTATTGTCGGTGGCGGTATTCCGATTGCGGTCGGCGCTGCGCTTTCTGCCAAGAAGCAAAAGAACGGCAAGGTTGTCGTGTCGTTCTTCGGGGACGGCGCGAACAATGAGGGTGCTTTCCACGAAGCTCTCAATATGGCCTCCGTCTGGAAGCTTCCGGTTGTTTTCGTCTGTGAAAACAACGGTTACGGCATGTCCACCTCCACCAAGCGCTCGACAGCGGTTGCCAATGTTGCCGACCGTGCATCGGCCTATAACATGCCGGGCGTAATCGTGGATGGCAATAATCTGTCGGAAGTGGCTGAGGCCGTCAGCGAGGCCACTGAACGCGCGCGGCGCGGCGAGGGACCTACGCTGGTTGAAAACAAGACTTACCGTATCCGTGGCCATTCCAAGAGCGACCGCAACCGCTATCGCACCAAGGAAGAGATCGAGCATTGGCAGAATGATCGCGATCCAATCGCGCATTTTGAGGCCGATCTGAAAGCTTATGGTTTCATCAGCGATGCCGAGATCGAGGCGATACGCGCAGAAGTGGAGAAGGAAATCGCCGAAGCGATCGAATTCGCCAAGAACAGCCCCGCGCCCGATCTGACCAACCTGACCCGCGACGTTTACACGGACGATATTTGAACATGGACACGACAATCCGTGAGTTGAGCTATTCGCAAGCCATTCAGGAAGCCATGGCGGTTGCCATGGAGCGCGACGAGCGCGTGTTCCTGATGGGCGAGGATATTGGCGTCTACGGCGGCGCATTTCAGGTGACCGGAGATCTTGTCCACCGCTTCGGTGAAGACCGTGTCATGGATACGCCCATTTCGGAACTGGGTGGCGCCGGCGTTGCTGTCGGTGCGGCGCTGACCGGCATGCGCCCGATCTTCGAGTTCCAGTTTTCCGACTTTGCAGCGCTTGGTATGGAGCAGATCGTCAATCAGGCAGCAAAAATCCGCTATATGCTAGGCGGCGCTGTTTCCGTGCCGCTCGTCATGCGTTTTCCGGCGGGCTCCGGGACGGGGGCAGCGGCGCAGCATAGCCAGAGCCTTGAGGCATGGCTCGGTCATGTGCCGGGGCTGAAGGTCTTGCAACCTTCAACGCCGCATGATGCCAAAGGCATGTTGCTTGCGGCCGTCGAAGATCCGGACCCCGTCATGATCTTTGAGCACAAGCTGCTCTATAAAATGAAAGGCCCGGTGCCTGAAGGCTTTTACACTGTCCCTATCGGCAAGGCGGAAGTGGTCCGTGAAGGCCGTGACCTGACCATTGTTGCAACGGCGATCATGGTGCACAAGGCACTCGATGCTGCTGCCGAACTGGCAAAGGGTGGTATCGATGTCGAAGTGATCGACCTGCGCACTGTACGTCCGATCGATCGCGAAACCATCATCAAAAGCGTCAAGAAGACGTCCAGACTGCTCTGCGTCTATGAAGCTGTGAAAACCCTTGGTATCGGCGCTGAAATCTCTGCAATAGTGGCGGAAAGTGACGCTTTTGATTATCTTGATGCGCCAATCGTGCGTCTTGGCGGTGCCGAAACTCCAATTCCATACAATCCCGATCTCGAACGCGCGACTGTTCCACAGGTGCCCGACATTCTGAAAAGCGCTCGCGATCTGGTTAAGGGAGTGCGCTGACCATGGCTGTGGAAGTCATTCTCCCCAAGGTCGATATGGATATGGAGACGGGGCAGATTTCGCGATGGTATGCCAAGGATGGCGATACCGTCACGAAAGGTCAGCTTCTCTTTGAAATCGAGACTGACAAGGCTGCGATGGAAGTCGAAGCGCCTGCATCGGGCATCATCGCAGATATCAGCGCTGCTGAGGGAACGGTAGTGCCTGTCGGTCAGGCCGTCGCCTGGATTTATGACGAAGGCGAAGAACGCAACGGGAAGTCCGCAGCGGTTGCCGAAGAGCCGATTGTTGCGCCAGTCGAAACGGTCGCTGAACCGGTCGCTCAAAAACGGGTTGCCTCCCAATCCGATGAAACGGGCTCAAACAACGATGTGCGGGCGACGCCGCTCGCTCGCAGGCTTGCGCGTGAAGCCGGCATCGATCTGGCTGCGGTTCAAGGCTCGGGTCCGAAGGGCCGCGTACAGAAGAAGGATGTCGAAGGCGATGTCGGCATTTTGAAGCCTGCGGTACGGGCCAGGTCGTTTGCAAGCAAGAATGCGGAACCAACCGCGCTCGGCCAGCTCAATGCAGTCTGGCTGCGTGAGGGTGAAGCAGGGCGCTTGCCGATTGTTCTGCTCCACGGTTTTGCAGCCGATCTCAATTCGTGGCGGGGATTGTTTGCCGGTGCATCGCTCGGCCATCCTATCCTGGCGCTTGATCTTCCGGGACACGGTAATTCACCGCGCACCGTTCCTGAAAGTATCGATGACATTGCCGCCGCAGTGGAAGCGACACTAGGGTCCCTGAGCGTGAGTTCGTGCCTTCTGGTTGGGCATTCGCTTGGCGGTGCGGTGGCGACCCTCATCGCGGCGCGGGGGCTCATCGATGTGCGCTCCTTGCTGCTGATTTCATCGGGCGGCTTGGGCCCCCAGATCAACGCTGCCTTTATCAAGGGGCTTGTCGGCGCGAAAAGCGAAGCCAGCATCGTTCCCTGGCTGAAGCTGCTCGTCGCCGACGAGACCCGTCTGACCAAGCCGTTCATCAATGCAACGGTTGCGCAGGCTGCCGATACGGAACTGCGCAATACGCAGGAAGCGATTGGCGCCCGGTTCTTCGCAGATGGCACGCAAACCTTTGAGATTCGCTCAAGCATTGCAGCTCTTGCGATGCCGGTGCGGCTCGTCTTCGGAGCGGAAGACCGGGTTATCCCCGTTGCTCACGCGCATGGTCTGCCGGGCAAAGTTGGCGTCCACATCTTCGCAGGTTGCGGACATATGCCACAAATCGAGGAGCGGGCTGCGGTGCTGCAAATCCTTAAAGAGTGCGCAGCCGCTGCCTAACCAAGATAATCAAGAACAGCACATCGCTTTGCAGCGATGTGCTGTCTCTCATTCCGCTTGCACCTTTTCACCGAGCATCTGTGCGGCACTTTCTTCATCGGTAATGAGAACGGTCGGCTTCAGAAGCTTTATTGCCCCAAGCAGAGCTGCAATCTTCTCATTTCCGCCTGATGTGAGGATACGCTGCGGCGTCTTTTGAAGGCTCTCAATCTTCGCCGACATGACACGATCATGGACCGGATCATCGACGATCTTGCCGTCCTTGTCATAGAAGTGGAACAATACGTCGCCGACGGCACCGTTTTCGATGAGCGACAGTTTCTGCGCCTCATCAATCAGGCCAACACGATAAGATGTGCTGCTGGCGGTTTGAATATCGCCGACGCTGAGCAGAACCATGTCGAGTTCTTCGGCCATGTCGAGCACGGTGTTCAGGCCGCAGCGCTCAATGAGGGCAATGCGGGTTTCCTTGCTGTCGACGAGAGCCGGGGCGGGAATCAGATAGCCTTCGCCTTGAAAAATCTGCGCGAACTGCCAGGCAAATTCCGGCGGATTGGAACGGCGCGGCTGTACGATGCCGCCGAGCAGGGAAATGACTTTCAGATCGTTGAGCGGACGCGCGCCGATATGTTGCAGGGTGCTGGAAAGGGTACGTCCCCAGCCGACCCCTATCGTCATGCCGTGCTGCACCTTTTCAGAAAGATAGGCGCCAGTGGCGGCGCTGATCGGCGGGATAGGGTCGATGTCAGGCGAAGAGAGGGGAGCGACGATGGCGCGCTCGAGGCCGAAGGTCTTTTCAAGCTCGACCTCAAGAGATGTCAGGCTTGCCAGCTTGCCCTCGATAGTAATCTTTACTTCATTGCGAGCACGGGCATCAGCCAGAAGGCGAACGATTGTGACACGTCCTACCCCGAGCGCTTCCGCAATGTCATTCTGGGTCATTTGTTCAACATAATACATCCACGCAGCACGTGTCCGCAGCCGGCTTGTACGGTTTTCGGCGGCCACACCTTCCGATCCGATGATGAGGTCTGCCGTTTCCGGATTCTTCTGGGTCTTCTTGCCGGCCTTTTTCAAAACCATCCCTCAAATTAATGGCGTAATACTGCATTATAGAAGCGCTGTTCTTACACCGAAACTATTGCTTTTCCGTATGAAGGCAAACCATAATTCATGAGTCCGATCCATCCTGTCACGATGTGCCGCCGTCGAGGAAACTGAACATGTTACGCACTCTTTCGGAAGAAATCGCAGTCAATCTGAAGGACCGCCTGCGTGAGGTTCGATACATGATTCGTTGCAATCGCCACGACAGCTTGCCGGGTGCTCCACGACATAGCGATATCCCGTCTCCTGAACTGTTGCTGGAACATGCGGCAAGCATGATGGACAGGGCTTTAACGACGGCCGAAACTATTTCCATTTCGCTGATTTCGTCGGACCCTAAAGTACATAACAGCGCGCCGCATGTGAAAAGCCTTTCGGTTTATTTTGGCAGCGGCGCGGAAGGTGTGCGCGCTTTCCGCAAGGACATGTATTATCTCACCAAGGAAGTGCTGCGCCGCCATCAGCTGCAAAATGTGCTTATTCAGGAAGCCGCATTCGTAACGGTCCATGCGAGGATGATGCAAAAACACGGCTCGTTGCTGAAGAGCGCGTTTTGCGCAGAGGCAGGTGAAACAAAAATTGCGACAACATCAAAAGCCGTGACCGCCCTGTTTCTGGAAATGCTTGGCGAAAGGCCGGTACGATTTATTTCGATGGATGGTCATTGCGACCCGCAGGCCTTGCGCAAATTTGAAACGACCTGTTTTGCAGCGGTAGGACTTGCCTGCGGTCTGGCCACTGCAAAGGCGGCAGATCTGACGGGCGTCGATCCTTTGGAAAGTGCAATTCTGGCGCTGGACGTGCGCCACGATCGTCTCATGCAGGCAGCAGAAGATCGCGATCAGACGCAGCTCGAAACTTTGTTCCAGACGCTAATTGCTCATCTTCCCTGACCCCGGGGCAGCCGGCTGAAACATATCCAAGATCAGCTTCTTTGCCCGGGGAATTGACGCCGGGCTCATGCTGAGTTCGGTCAGCCCCATTCGCAGGAACTCACCGATGAGTTCCGGCTTGCCTGCCGCCTCGCCGCACATGCCGACCGTGATGCCTGCTTCCGTTCCGGCTTTCGCAGTCATCTCGATTGCCGCCATTACAGCCGGGTGGCTTACATCGTTGAGTTTCGCAACGGTTGGGTTGAGTCGGTCCGCAGCCATTACATACTGTGTCAGGTCGTTGGTGCCGATGGAGAAGAAAGCCGCTTCCTTTGCAAGTTCTCGCGCCGCGAAAACCGCCGCCGGGGTCTCGATCATCACGCCAAGATCAAATCCGGCAAAAGCCTTGCCTTCGCTTTCAAGCTCGCTGATGCATTCGCTGATAAGGCGTTTGGTTGAGCGGATTTCTTCGACATCCGAAACCATCGGCAACATGACTTTGAGATTGCCGTTAACCGCTGCGCGCAAGAGCGCGCGCAACTGCGGCTTGAACACGTCCGGGCGGTCCAGGCACATGCGGATGCCGCGCCAACCCAGGAAAGGGTTTTCTTCCTCCGGAAATTCAATGCCCGCAATTGGCTTGTCACCGCCTATATCCAATGTGCGAACGATGACGGGGTTCGGTGCAAAGGCTTTCAGAAGCGCCGAATAGGTTTCAGTCTGCATATCCTCTGAAGGCAGGTGAATATGCTTCATGAAGAGAAGTTCGGTTCGGAAAAGCCCGACACCCATCGCGCCGGCTTCAAGGGCGACTTCGATTTCTTCCAGCGCACCCATATTTGCCGCGACTTCTATGATCGTGCCGTCGGTTCGGCGTGGGGTGGCGGAGCGGTAGGCATCCAGCGCCTGCTTTTCCTGCAAGGCCCTGGAAATGCGTGCTTCAATTTCGTTGCGGGTAGCGTCGTCAGGATCGGAGTGAACGATGCCTGAACTTCCATCCACCGCTACGGTTTTCGCGTTTCGTAGTTGTTGCACGGCGCTTCCGAGGCCCAAAACTGCTGGAATGCCATGTGTGCGCGCAATAATGGCGACATGCGATGTTGCACCGCCATGTCCGCAGACAACACCTTTGATCTTCTTGAGTGGCGCGCGCGCCAGATCCCAGGCGCCGATGTCTTCGGCAATCAGCACCGAGCCTTCCGGCAAACCTTCCAGATTGACGTCGTCTTTTCCGAGAAGCGCAAGACAAATCTGACGGCTGACAGCGTGAACATCGTCTGCCCGTGCGTTGAGATAGGGATCATCAAGGGTCGCGAACTGCCCCGCAACTGTCGAAGCCGCGGCGAGCATGGCTGAAACAGCATCGAGACCGCCGCGAATAAGCCCAAGCGCTTCATCCGTCAGGCTGTCATCCGCCGCAATATCCTTTAGCGCAGCGATAATGCCTCTGTCAGTGTCAGCGAGATCACCGCTGGAAAGGGAAGCATCCATCCGCTGCTGTACGGTAGCGATGGCGGCTCTGAAGTGAGCAATTTCAGCCTCTATTTCAGCCGATGCCAACTTTCGGCCCAAAGGCTTGATTTCTTCGGGAAAGAACGGAAAAGCTGTGCCCAGAGAGATGCCTTCGCTTGCGCCGACACCTTTTATCTGCCCTGCGGGAAGCACTGGGTTGATCGCGGCTTGCAACGTGGTTTCGGCTTCAGGTGCATTCGAAGGTTCAGGTGTGACGGGGGTTGCTGTTTCCTCCAGCCCCGCCTGTGGGTTTTCCAGATAGCCGATCAAGGCTTCGATGGCTTCAATCGCATCTGCTCCATCGGCACGAACGGTCACCTCATCGAGCTCTTTCACGCCAAGCAGCATCAGCTTGACAGAGCTCTTGGCGCTTACGCTTTTCCCGGCCTTGGCGATTTCAATATCACTCTCAAAACCCTTGGCCAGTTTAACGAAGCGGGTTGCAGGGCGCGCATGCAGCCCCTCACGCACCCGGACGATAGTCGAGCGTTCCATCTATGTAAGCCTCAAATCGATACTGAAACTTCCCAACGTCCTCGGCGTTGGAGCCTGTTCCAATTATCTGTTTTAACACGCAATCTTAAGCCTTGGGAGGACCGGTTTCAGCCGCCTATGGTTATAATCTGCCCTTCCTTCAGAGCAGCGACAAGCTCTTCGCCCGCTATTTCACTGGCACAGATTTCACCGGGACGATCTGTTGAATCTGCCCCCGTGAATGAAATGACGACATGTCCGATTTCGCGCACTTTTTGCCAGGCGCTTTCGCCAACGGCGGTGATTTCGGCCTTGAGTGCACCGATTGCGATCTTCGTTCCTATGGCAGGAGCCGAAGCCTCGGGGCCTTCCTCCACCACGTGGAGGACAGATACTTCCGCCAGTTCCGGAGGGGAACCGTCAGCAAACAGGATGAGAACGCCGCCTTCGGCGAGGTCCGCTACTTCCGGGCCGATTGCGGTGATCCGCGTTTTCAGATGTATCGACATAGAGGCGGTCCTTTCTTCGTTTGGTATTCGATGCCCGTGATACTCGATCGGAAACATCGTTATTGCATATGTTTGGGCAGTGGCCCGCCGCCGCGCTTGCTGCGGCGGGCTGGGATTTTAGAGCACCGCGAGACTTACGACCCATGCGATCAGAACCGAAAGCGGGCCCATGATCTGACGGCTGATCAGAACTGCTGGCACACCGATCTCGATGGTCTTGGGTTTGGCTTCTCCGAGCGCCAGACCGACCGGCACGAAGTCGCAACCGACCTGCGTGTTATAAGCAAACAGGGCGGGCAGGGCCATCGCCGGTGCGATTGTGCCGTTTGCAATTTGCGGGCCGATAATCGCCACGCCGACTACCTGCGCGATAACCGCACCCGGTCCGAGGATTGGCGACAGGAACGGCAGCCCGCAAATTGCGGAAAGCACCAGCAAACCGACAATATTATTGGCCAGCGGGCCGAGCGGCTGTGCGAGAATATCGCCGATGCCGGTATAGAGGATCAGGCCGATCAGCATCGTCACGAAAGCCATGAACGGCAGAACGTTACGGATAACCTGATCGATTGTGCGGCGTCCGGCCTGGAAGAAGATGCCAACGACGCGACCCATGACGCGGCCGATGCTGCTGATAAGTCCGACAAGGCCGCCTTCGCTTGGCTGCTCCACAGGCGCTGGCTTTTCTTCCTCAACGGCAGCTGCAGCCGGAGCTGCGGCGGCTGAGCCATCGGCCGGAACAATGTTTTCCGGCTTCACGCCTGAGACATAGATGTCTTCGGTGATGAATTGCGCCAACGGTCCTGCCTGTCCGACCGGCGTGATGTTCACGGTCGGGATGCGCTTGCGTGGATAGACGCCGCAACGGGCTGTGCCGCCGCAATCGACAACCACGACTGCCATTTCGCTTTCGATTGGTGGTGAGCGAAAGCCGTCAACGGCCTCCGCGCCTGTCAGTTCGGCGATCTGGCGTGCAAGCGGATGGATACCGCCGCCAGTGACCGAAACCACCTTGTTGCGCTGATCGGTCGGCTGAATGACAAGCGGGCCACCCCAGCCGTTTGAGCCGCGGGAAATCTTGACTGCCTTGTAGGTCTTAACCATGGTTTTCTCCCCCGTGCCGACTTAAAGCTCGATGCCCTGACGCCGCGCCATGATGGCGGTGATGCGTTCAGTGAGCATGCCTTTGAGGAGGATCACCACGAGACCCACAATGGCGTACCAGATGGCGACATTGATGTGATAGCCGGTTGGAACCGCGCCTTTTTTCTCAAGCTCCAGAAGGGCAACCAGAACGCCACCCCAGACAAAATATTCGCCGGGATTGATATGCGGGAAGAGACCCAGCGGCGGATGGACGTAGGACACAGCCGCATCATAGAAGGCGGGTTTGTATTTTTCGTCCAGGAACGAGCCGAATGTGTAAGCCATCGGGTTGGTCAGGAAGAATACCGAAAGAACCGGCAGAACCGTGTAGCGGGTGAGCGCAATTCGCCCCGCGCTGCGTGCGATGCCATGCACGCGCTTTTCGCCGACCAGTTCGGTTACGGCATAGAAGGCGGTCATCAGCACGACGAGTGTGGGAATGATGCCGGTGACAAACCCTGCAAAAACTTCGCCGCCTTTCTGGAAGACGCCAATGAAGTGCTTGCCGATGGAGGCAAGCCAGCCAAGCTGCTCTTCCTGCTGGACGTTCTGAAGCCGTTCCTTGAACTGATCCACGGTAATCCCGCTGCTACCAGCGTCGCCCGGCACGGTGGTGGTTGCTTGTGCAAGCTGCAAAAGGTCATTTCCGGCGTGCTCTGCGGCATGTTTGCCATGCAGCGCCGCATCGGAAATCATGCCGCCAGCCATGTGTATGGATTGAATTGTTACGTCGGCGTGTTGCGCCAACATCGTCACTATCGACATTGCTCCTCCTCGATTGCTTGTTTCAGGCAAGCAACTCCTATGCTCCCACTGCCTTCAGACCTTCGAGCTCGATCCCATCGGATTGGTTACTTATGCGACCGATCTGCTCTATCGCCTGCGTGGCGGCAGCCACCACTTCAGGCGTTCCTTCTCCAATAGCGGGATTGTCCGGCAACTCGCCGAGACGCATTCCCTCAAAACCTTCGCGGCGGATGAATTTTGCGAAAACCGTTCTTCCGCTCATCTGGAGGAAGCGTCGCACAACCAGATTGCGGTCTACGACGATCAACACGATGACACCTTTGCCGAAGCGTCCCCGTACATGCCCCGCGCCAACAAAGCCGTCGGAATATTTCGAAGTGATGCCCTTCATCACATCGGAGTAGTGGCGCATCTGGAACCAGACGCCCAGCGACTGGAAGCCCCACAGCAAGGCGAGCGCCAGCAAAGCCCATTGCCAGATAGCCATCTTGTTCTCCTCCCACGAAGGGCGAACGCGATATTTTCGGAGTTCGCCTTTCGTCAATTAGAGAACATTTGTCTTCTTGAATGTCAATATGTATAATTTTATCGTTACCGGAAGACGAATGAAGACTGACATTTCAATTGGCTTCGCGTAATGTCGCCTGCAAACAGGAGGCCGCTTGCACTATGGATTTGCTGCTTAGGGAACAAATGGCATCGATGCCCGATCTGCGTCATCGACTGCGTCAGCTGCGTTGGTTCAGGGCGACATTTCGCAAGCATGCAAGCCTTCTGCATGATCTTTATGGTGTTGAATACGATATTAATGAGAAGAAGCTCACCGAGGCGTTTTTGAACTGGGTGGAGCTGGTCGACCAGAACAAGCGTTTTGCCAAGGTGGATCGCAAGGATTTTATCACCTTCGCAGCTGGCCTTGTGCTGCGTGAACTGATCCGTTTGTCGCCCGCGAAGGTCGTCTCACCGCCAAATCGGGCCAGTGGCGACGCTGCGCGCCTTTATGAGATCGTCAGCTTCTGGCCCGAGGGTTTTCTCTACACCAACTATTGCATCTGCGCCATCGCCGCCGTGCAGGAACAGGAGTTCGGCACGGTTCCGGATATAGATCAATGTGCCGACGAGTTGCGTACATGGTGGTCCTATAAGGAAAATATCGCCGAAATGCCCGGGTATGCCATTGCATTTCTCGATAAGTTTCTTGGTGGAGAGCCCAACTGGGTTATGCCTGATCTGGCATCCGCACGCGCAGCGGTGAAGCGCGCGCTGGGCGCAGATAAACCGGTTACGGAAATCCGGAATAAATAGTCGCTGCTTCACTCTGCCGTCTCCCACTGTTGGAGGGGGAAGGCCGTCCAGGTGTCGCGGCTTTTGGCTGGTACAATCCGCCTCTTGGACATAATGTGGACAGAGCATTTCCAGCAACTTGTGAAGAACAGGAAATAGCTCTTATCGGCATAGACGGTTGCCAAAAAACCATATTTAGCCAACAAGGGTTGGAATCAAACGCTCAGCGTCAAGAATGGAACGTCACTTGAAACGCATCAAAATCGGCTTGGTTTGTCTCTTTCTGGCAGGTGTTTTGCCAGCGCATGCTTTTGAAGCCGGTTCTCCGGCCCTTTTGAAGCCTTCGCCGGAGCAAGTTCAAGCCGCTCATCTGACAGCGGAATTCCTCACACGTTTTCACTATCGGCCTGTCCCGCTCGATGATGCGTTGTCGGTTCGGATCATGAACCGGTTTATTGACTCGCTGGACCCGGATCGCCTCATCTTTCTCCAGGCGGATGTCGACAAATTCCTGACCGGCAGCAAGGAGATCGACGATGCTATCGACCGGCAGGACCTGACCATTCCCTTTTCCATTTTTAACGTCTACCAGACGCGCATCATCGAGCGAATGACGTTTGCGCGCGGTCTGCTCAAGCAGAATTTCGATTTCAGCAAGCGGGAAAATTTCTCCATCGTGCGCGACAAGGAGCCGTGGCCGCGATCGAACGAGGAAAGCGATGATCTATGGCGCAAGCGCGTCAAGAATGACTGGTTGCGTCTGAAGCTCGCCGGCAAGGATGATGCGACTATTCGCAAGACGCTCGATAAGCGCTATGAGAATTCCATCGAGCGCACGTACAAGTATAAAAGCGATGATGCCTTTCAGTCATTCATGGCTGCCTATACGACATCAGTCGATCCCCATACCGACTATTTCGGCGTCAAGGCTTCGGCCGAATTCGACATTTCGATGAAGCTGTCGCTGGTTGGTATCGGCGCTGTGCTTCAGGAGAGAGACGACTATACGACAATCCGCGAACTTGTTGCCGGTGGCCCTGCGCAGTCGTCGGGCAAGCTTTCCGTGGGCGACCGTATAATCGGCGTTGGGCAGGGCAAAGACGGTCCGATCAAGGAAGTGATCGGCATGCGCCTCGATGAAGTTGTGCAGATGATCCGCGGTGACAAGGGATCGGTCGTGCGGCTCGATATTCTTCCGGCTGATGCCGGCGCCGACGGCAAGCACCATGTCATCATGCTGGTTCGTGACAAGATCAGCCTCGATAAGCAGGCCGCCAAGAAAACGATCCTTCCCGTAAAGGACGGAAATGTTACCCGTAAGATCGGGGTGATCACTCTCCCGGCGTTCTACGAAGATATTCAAGCGCGACGCAAGGGCGACAAGAACTACAGGAGTGCGAGCCGCGATGTTGCCAAGCTGATCGTCGAGTTGAAGCAGGATAAGGTCGATGGTGTCCTGGTTGATCTGCGCAACAATGGTGGCGGTTCGCTGAGCGAGGCGATTGATCTGACAGGTCTGTTTGTCGGAAAGGGACCGGTCGTCCAGCAACGCAATGCAAACGGCGAAGTCAAGGTTGAAAGCGACAATCTCCCGGCTCCCGCCTGGAAAGGACCGCTGGGCGTGCTCATCAATCGCGGCTCTGCTTCCGCTTCAGAAATTTTTGCTGCGGCAATACAGGATTACGGCCGTGGCGTGGTCATCGGCGAACCAAGTTTCGGCAAGGGAACCGTGCAGACCGTGGTCGATCTCGATGAAGTGGCCAACAATCCCAAACCGGAATATGGTGAGCTTAAATTTACTGTAGCACAGTTCTTTCGCGTCGACGGTGGGACGACGCAATTGCGCGGCGTGACGCCCGATATAAGCCTGCCTGGGCTCTTCGATCTCAAGCTTATCGGTGAATCGAGCTTCGACAATGCTTTGCCTTGGTCGCAGGTAAGCGCCGCGAAATACAAATCATCCGACGATATTAAGGCGTTGTTGCCAAAGCTGCGAAAACTGCATGAGGAGCGTGTGCAGAAATCCCGAGAGTTCCAGGACTTTGTGGAAGATGTTGCGGCGCTCAAGGCACAGCGTGAGAAAACGGTCATCTCCCTTAACGAAACTGTGCGGCGCAATGAGATGACCGCTCAGGAAAATCGGGCCAAAGCTCGCGGAAAGGCCAATGATGGTATTGATACGCAGATTGACGACGGCCTGCAGTCGAATGAGCGAAGCCTGAGTGCTGATTTGGCAATCGAGAAAAGCCGCCAAAACGCCACTGATGTTCTGCAAAAGGAAGCCGCTGCAATTGTGACCGATCTGGCGGTCCTGCAAGGCAACGCGCCCCAACGTGCGGCAAATTAAAGCGGCCGCCGGGGCCGCTTTCTCCGTTCCAGTATAAAAAGAAGCCGACCGCAAACGGTTCGGTCGGCTTCGAGAGAACTTGCCGCGTATGGCGGCTTCCAACTTAACGCACTGATGCGATATCAGCAAAAATCGACTATTTTCCCATTTCAGGCGTAAGCGGCTTTCCTTCCGGCACAAAGCGCAATCCCGTTCCGAGCGGACAATCAAAGACCAACGGGTCAGATAGAGGCTTATAGGTCGATGGAGACAGCCTTCTAAACGTGAGGGTCGCGGTATCGTTCGGTTTCACTCTGTATTGATTAATTTCCGTAACGGGCGTGCCATCGGGCATGACCGTAAAGTGGGTATGAGCATAAGCAATAGTGGAGTTTGGCTCGGGGAGTATCAGGAAACTACGGATAGGAAGCCCTCCAATAGGCTTTCTATCGGACTTGCTTGTTCCCGACTTGAGTGTGCATTGGTTTAGATCGAGAATGGAAGTCGTGGGAACTGCATTCATAAGCCGGTCGCGCAGTTGTTCGAACTGCGATGGTGTGTCTGCTGCCAGAGCATAGCCTGGTATCAAACCTAAAATGACGGCTAGTGCTGAAAAAGTTTTGCGCATCTTCTGACCTTCCAGAGTAAAGTGGGACGAAGCATCAGACACCATCAGTTTTTACTCAATCCCAAACATTAGGTCGCGATTTCGCGGACGAGATAACAACTGGTACACGCCTGCTCTGGCCTTTGATGACAAAACACTCCGCCGGAACCAAAGCCCGCCTCCAGCCAGGCCCGAAACAGCCATAGCCTTGGTCGCAACGGCATGAACAGCCCGCATAGTTTTCTTGCGCCCGTCCAACAGGGTATAGGAGATTTTGAGACGACATGCTCTTGTAGTGACGGCGCCGATCGGCAGAGAAGACCCGGCTACGCAATGCCTCCATCGATATAAACTTTCCGCGCAAGGGACCGGGCGAGCTTGCCCGAGGACGTATAAGGAAGTGTCTTTGGTGGCACGGTGACAATTTGAGCATGCAACCCAAATGATGAGCTTATGCTTCCCTTCACCTTCTTCAAGACGAGATTTTTCTTGTCTAAAAGAGTATATGGCAATTCGATCAGAATGACGATTTCAGTTTCGGAATCCAGCTCTACGGAAAACGCGGCCGCACGCGTCAGTATTGACCCGGAAGCATCAACAGCTGCCAATTCAAGATCTTGGGGCCAGATATTACGACCGTTATGGATTATCATCTCTTTGGACCGGCCCGTTATGACGACTTGTCCGTCAATGAGATAGCCGAGATCTCCTGTATCCAGAAAACCATCTGCGCTCGCAGGCGAGGCCTGAGCCGGCCCTTCACTGATATAACCCGACATAATACTGGGTCCTCGGATGAGCACGTGGCCGAGATGCCGATCGGGAAGAGGCTCCTGCTGGTCATTAGTCACAATTAAATCATGACCGGGCAATGGCCGACCACAAATCACAAATGTCTTCAACGCGTCGGAGGGATCATCAGGATTTGCTGGAGTGGCTATATTTTTGTCCTCCAGTATTCTTCTGTTTACGTGATCTGTCCGCAATCCTCGCGAGAAGCTCACCATCAGCGTAGACTCCGCCATCCCGTAACTGGGCACAAATCTGGCCGGGTCAAATCCCACCGACGCCATCGTTTCACCAAAAGACCTTAGAATATCGTGGTGGATCATGTCGCCTCCTACACCAGCGATCCTCAGGGCAGAGAGATCAATCGCTGGTCTGGAAAGCAGGAAACGTTGTTCAGCCAGTCTGTAAGCGAACGGCGGAGCATAAGTAATGGTGGACCTGTTACGCGACATGAGCTCCAGCCAAAGAGCGGGCCGTCTCGCGAAGGTTGACGGTGAAATATAGTCCGCCGAAATCCGGGCAAAGAGTGGCGCAAGAGAAAAACCTGCCAGTCCCATGTCGTGATAAAGGGGTAACCACGAGAATGCGCGATCCAAATGCTCTATTCGAATACACTCCTCAAGCATGCCCTTTATGTTATTTGCCAAGGCGGCTTGCGAGATCGCAATGCCTTTTGGTTCAGCGGTCGAGCCCGACGAGAACTGGATATAGGCAAGTTCATCCTTTTGCAGCGGTTCGGGCGGTTGATTTCCGGCGCCTGTTTGGACAGCTGTAAACGAAATGGGAGGTATACCCGCTTCGCGTTCCAGTTGCTCCGATATGCTTGCAAGATTATCGGGCAGGCAGATCACCGAGGCATGAGCCGTCCTCGCAAGCAAAGAGATGCGTGAAATATAGGTGGATTTTCCTCCAAGATAGATGGTGTGCGGAAGAGGGCAGGGGACCAGCCCGGCATATTGGCAACCGTAAAAAATGAAGAAAAACTCAGGGCAAGTTTCGGCAGCAATGGCAACCCGGTCTCCCCGAGAAAGACCCAGGGATCGCAATGCCTGCCCCATTTTGATGGCTTCTTCGCGCAAGCTTTTGTATGTAAATGCGTGTTCCAATTCCCCCTTTTGGTTGTAAATACGGACATCGTTATCTGTCTGCGCGGCTAAATCGAGAGCTTCCGCGACGGTCCCAAAACTGCCGAAGGAAAGGACAAACGGAGCGCCGGTTCTTTTAGTCCGCAATCAAATAGCCTCCTTATACTACGCGCCCTGACCAAGGGCAGTCGTTTCTGCTCCTTTATGCTGTCATCGTATTCGCGCTGGATCTCTTCGCATCCAGCCAGTGAAAGCGTACCGGTTGTCCACCTTCCCGCAGCATCTGGGATTTCCAATGAAACACCGGAGGGGCATCGCTTGTCAGTTCCAGCCGAACCTTATCGAGAAAGACGCTCAGGAACGTGGTCACTTCAACCATTGCGAAATGTTTCCCTCCACAGATGCGTGGCCCGATGCTGAAGGCCATATTGCCGCCTGATATCTTCTGTTTTTTATGACTGTCGATATTCAGCGCCCATGGGTCGGCTCTAAAACGCCTGTCGTGTTGAACTCCGATGAATGAAATCATGACATTCTGTCCGGCTTCAATGTTCTTGTCGCCGAGTTGGTCCGCATCAATCGCGTAGCGGGCTACGATAGGAGTCGGAGGATACAGCCGAAGCGTTTCGGATACGAATTGCGAAAGCGGCTCCAGCGACGATAGATCTTGCCAGCTTGGTTGCCGCGTAAGCCAGAAATTTTTGGCCAGAGAGCGTAGGCGCTCCTGTATGTCAGGATGTTTTGCCAGCAAATAACAAAGCCATCCCATCGCCGCAGCGGATGTTTCAGAGCCTGCTGCGATGAAAGCCATCAGCTCGTGTTCCAGAACGACGCGATCTTCCATTCTCCGATCAGCGTCCAGCAGGTCGTCGAGCAGCGATGTGCTGGGAGCGCGTCCGTCACGAAAGTAATGAAGCGCGTGCAACATTTTCTTGCGCAACTCGGTAAGCTGGAGGAGCCTTTCCCGGTAAAGTTTGCCCGTTCGTCCGTGAGGGACGAATGAATATTCAGAACCGTATTGCATCAATTGAGCCAGAAGTGAAAGATCGAGCTCGGTCTCTTCCAATTTGGCTCCAAAGAAGTTGTCGATCAGTACACTCGCCGTCATGGTTCGCAATATGTCATCGTCGAGCGTCTCACGCGAAAGGCTCTGCGCAACCAGACGATCAAGCGCGGCAAGTGCGTAGTTCCTGGCCAGACTAAAGGTCTTTTCCCGGTCGAATGTGTTGAAATAGGTCTGAGTTAATTGTCGCCTGATTTCCCAGGCGCGTCCGTCTTCCGAAAAACGGGACGCGCCAAGCATCTGGCGAAGCCAAGCCATGTTTTTTCGATAATTCTTGGCATTCCTGCGCAAAATATAATCGGCTTCTTCCAGTCGCTGGATGATCAAAACGTCAACGCCACTGAGATTCCTTACAACGTTTTGCCCGTTATATTCCTCGGCCAGCTGATAAAGCTGCGCGCATATTTTCGAGGACGGATTCATGACTGTCGATTCTGAAGCAGCTGCGCCAGATCTTTCACCGACCGCATCTCAAGCAATTCTACCGGATCGACCTCATGGCCAAGGCTCTTTTCTATCTCCAGGACAATTAATTCGAACGTCAGACTGTCCAGCTCTCCGAGAGAACTGATGTCTGCATCTGTCTGAATGCTTTCCTTTGGGATGAAGAGACACCCAGAAAGTATATCTTTGGCTCGTTCTACATAATCGACGGTCGTGTCCATATTATTGTTTCCGAACAACTGCATTAGGCGCAACGCGGTGAGGTTCTTTTCCTCCACGCGCATATTTATATGATGCAAAGAGAAGTATATCGAGGCGCTTTCCGTCCGATGTGCGGCACTCCTGTTTTAAATGGCCTTCAAGTTCAAATCGCGGGTTGTTCTTGAAGTTGAAGAGCATTGCATAGTTCCTCGCCAGAATACGCGCGGTAAATTTTTCGATGTCCCGTGTTTCGTAAAAATGATCAATAACGGCATCTATCGTGGACCACAGTACGTGCTTTCCCAAGTAGTGCTTATCGCCGATCCCGGTTGTGATACTGCCGATCTTGTGATGTCGATTTACGTCGATTGTGTAAAAGCCAACGAGGGCGTCGCCCGCAAATATTCCGAGAAAATAATTATGGAGGTTATCGAAGCGTGAGACAAAAGATATCAGACTTTCCAAAGTGAAATTGAGGTTCTCGAGATTAAGGCCGCGCAGCATCTCAGCTTTATTGAACCACCCGAGAAACTCATCTGTGACATCCCGGGGTAAGAGTGTGCGGACGATGTAGCCGTTAGTCTCCAGATTGATGCTGTTATCAATCTGCTTTTCGCCCGGTGCCGGGGGAGCCTTTTGCAACGGTATAATGACCGGGCGTTTCGGGATAGAAAGAACCACCATTAACCTCTCCCTGTCTGTTGAGGGGCCGCCGCGTTGGCAGGCAAGGCCCACTGTGACCAGATTTTTTGAGACAGAAGAACAACACTCGCGACATCGAGCCATCCGGAGCGAAACCAACCCGCTATTGTCTCAACTGGGAGCGAACGATAGGCGGGCTCGTTGATGGCCAGAAGCCGAGCTGCCGTCGCATTCTGGCCCGCTGGGCCCACAAACTGCACCAAGCTTTGCGTTAGCACACCGCTGTCTCGCAGCAAGCTGGCGAACTCTGCTCCAACTATTCCGTCATGATATCGTTGCTGCGCAGCGGATGCAATTTCACGCAGAAGCGGGGTCGGGTTTCCTGCGCTATCAAACAAGCGGATGTTTTTGTGCGAATCTGCATTTGGGATGATGGCCTGACAATCCATGTCAGCAATCAGGACACCATTGTCCTGATCAGGCAGTTTTTCCAATGTGAAAGGATAGAGCTGCAAAGTCCTTGGGATGTAATGACCGGGCAACCATTGACCGTCTTTTTGCACAAAGGCATTCACCCTTCCGGAAAGGCTCATTATGGCAACAGGAACGACGTTATCGTTTTCCAGGAAAAGTACGGGATAGTGTTTTGCCGCCAATGGAATTTCATTGAAACCTAACGGGACGACCGCGATTTCCTTAGCGAAATCAAAATTTTGCTTTTTAAGAAAGCCATAATCACGATGGGTTTCTGCACATATTATACATGGTTTGCGAAAAAGAAGTGTTTGGGTTGATTGCACCATCATATCCACTTCATCATCTAGCGCATATTTTTTAGCATTTACTGGAAGTCTTTGAAATGGAATGTTTCTTCATCGAGATTTGACCTTCCGATGGATGTAATCGAAGAAGAATGTGTCGGCGCAGAAACACACTAAATGACGATATCTCCGTTTATTAGAGTTTGTAAATATTATATGTTTATTTTTTAGGATATTCTATTATTATGGCCGCAAAATGGGATTTTTCAATTGAGGTGAATTCTACGCAAACGGAGCTCTGCCAATGAGGGAAGGCATCGTCGTTGCAGGGGGGGAAGGCTACTCTACAGTACGTGGTATAAAGCAGCGGCTGACTGCTTCCGTTGCGTTAATTCTATTCACTATCGATCCAATTTCTGGTGCTTATGCCAATGATTGGATCGGACCGCCTGACGGCGACTTCTTTCTAAACGGCAATTGGAGTGATGGCGCCGGGCCGCAAGGCGGGACGTCGGTGTTTGCCTCTGGGTCCGCCACCGGAACGATTGACTTGGCAAATCCCATCAATAGTTCGCTCGCGCGAATTATTGGAACCGGAGCCGGAAGCGATGCGTCCGTGGTCATTAATTTTCTGACGCAGGATTCAAATCCCGGCTCAATCGACCTGGGCGCAGGAAGTGGCCCCTTCTTGCTGGGCTCCAATGGTGCAAATGGATCTCTGACTCTGGTCCTGGATGGACCCACTCATATCGGCCTGTCCGCGGAGTCTTTTATTATTGGCCAGAATGCTGGCAGCGCGGGTGTCCTGAACCTGATCGGAACGGGAAAAGAAACCGGTGTTCCGCCCGAAGGGCCTCTTGAACTTGGCTATTCCTGCTATTCCTGCGCTCCGATGTTCAACTTTTCGAATGGAGCAATAGTAATCGGGTCCGAGGAAGGAACCGGCACGGTGAATGTTCAGGGGGCGTCTCTGGGCATTGGAGCTTATGGCCTGGCGATCGGCGACGGTGTTAGTAGCAATGGCACTCTCAATGTGCTTGCCGGGGGGAAGCTGGGTGATAATTATACAGGCGTCGGTGGCACCGTGGTCATTGGTAATAATGGAGGCGCGGGGCAACTGAACGTTGACGGGACCACTGCAACAAACAGAAATGAGGCGCCTATAGCCCTGCTGAACAGGGGATTTACCATCGGCAACGGCGCGGGCAGCGTGGGCTCAGCGAACATACTATCGCGGGGGAAGGTACATAGCTTTATCAACTACAGCCTTGCAAACGATCCGTCCCTGACCCGTGAAGAACTGGATACCCGCGTTGGCGTCGATGGAGGCAGCGGTCGTATTTTCGTATCTGGGGCAGGGTCGGTATGGTATCAGTCCGGCGTTGCCCAAAGCTATATTGGCGGAGCGGGTACTGTTGCAACAGATCCTGGGGTTTTGAGGGTTGGGCAAAGTGGTCGCGGGGAAGTGTCCATCGCCGATCAGGGGTTGGTGAGAATTGGTTCTGCCACCATTCTCGGGCAGGATCTTTACGAGGCCGATCGGTATCGCAACGTCTATGAGCTGCAAGATCACGTTTCCACGGGCACTCTCATTCTTGGTGCTGAAAGCTCCGGTACCGGCGTCTTGAGCATCGGCGGTGCACAGGGGCAGCCTGCAATGGCACCGGGGCGCCTGATGGCAAAGACGGTCGAGTTTGGAAATGGTTCTGGTCTCATTCGGTTCAACCACACCGATATGAATTATGTCTTCGACATATTTACCGATGATTTTTTTGGTATTTCCCACGGTGATGTAAACATCGCCCTTGTTGGAGCGGGAACTATTGAGGCTGCTGCAGGCCGTACTTTGTTGAACAATGACCATACCGAATTTACAGGAACCCTGCAGCCGAGCAGCGGCATTCTCCAAGTCAATGGGGATATTTCCACCGCCTCAGCGAATGTTCTGTCAGGCGGCGTGCTGGAGGGGGTCGGTATCGTAGGAGACACCAATAATGCTGGTGTAATTGCGCCCGGAAGAACGCCGACTGGAGCACAAGGCAGGTTGGACTCAATTGGAACTCTGACCATTGCAGGAAACTATAATGGAGCAAACGGAATAGTTGCCATAGACGCCGTACTTGGCGACGACAGTTCGCTGACCGATATGCTGGTAATCAACGGCAACACGGCGGGTTCCGGTCGGGTAAAGGTGACAAATGTGGACGGCCCCGGTGCTCTTACAAATGAAGGCATCAAGATCATCGAGGTCGGCGGAAATTCATCGGCCTTATTTACCCTCTTGGGAGATTATACTTATGAGGGCCAGCAGGCCGTTGTTGGCGGAGCGTATGCCTACCGACTTTATCAGGGTGGTGTATCGACGCCGAGTGACGGTGGCTGGTATCTTCGCTCTGTCTTGAAGCCTATTGAACCTGAGCCTGGCCCCGGGGGGGAACCTGAGCCCGAGCCGGAACCTCTCTATCAGGCAGGTGTGCCGACCTATGAAGCCTATCCGCAGTTTCTGTTGGGGCTGAACGGCCTGCCGACATTGCAACAGCGTGTGGGCAATCGTTACTGGAGCAATTCTGGCAACGTCATGTTGTCCGAGGGGGCAGACCCGGTCGGTTCGCCCTATGCTCCCCCCGAGGAAGCGGGCGTATCCATTGAGAATAATGGTATCTGGGGACGACTTGAAGGCGCTCATTCCAAATTTGAGCCTCGTTTCTCTCGGTCAGACACTGCTTATAGCTTCGACACCTTCCGTATGCAGGCCGGTATTGATGGCCTGTTTGCGGATAACGAAGACAGAAAGTTAATTGGAAGTCTGAGCGTGCATTATGTGCACGGCAAGGCTAAGACACGTTCTGTCCACGGCGATGGAGAGATATCGACTGATGGCTATGGGTTAGGAACGTCGTTGACGTGGTATGGCAACAATGGCTTTTATGTCGATGGCCAAGCCCAGGTGACCTGGTATGACAGCGATCTCAATTCCACTCTTGCCAATTTCGGATTGACTGATGGCAATGACGGATTTGGTTATGCGCTTTCACTGGAGAGCGGCAAGCGTATCGCACTAAGCGAAAATTGGTCAGCAACGCCGCAGGCCCAGTTGGTTTATTCTAACGTGGACTTTGATAGCTTCAGGGATGTTTTCGGTGCCAAGGTGATGTCTGATCGGGGTGACAGCCTGCAGGGCCGGATCGGCTTGAGCTTGGAGCGCCAAAACTCCTGGTACAATGCAAAGGGCCTCGTCAACCGGACCCATTTCTATGGAACCGGCAACCTGTACTATGAGTTTCTGGACGGAACGAAGGTAGATGTCGCGGGCACGAGCTTTGCATCCGCAAATCAACGTCTGTGGGGTGGTGTCGGCTTTGGCGGCAGTTACAATTGGGACAATGACAAGTATTCGATCTACGGCGAGGGCTCGATTAACACCAGCCTGACTGAATTCGCTGATAGTTATACCTATAAGGGTAATATAGGTCTTCGCGTGAAGTGGTAACAGGATAAAGTTAGAAACGTTCATCTTTGCATGTCAAAGGTGCTTAGACCGTTTTCCTATCTGAATAAATCGGAATGGCGTTACAAATTTCTGTGGTATCGTTATCAGCAAGTCGAGGTCACACTTCTTGGTCGGGCACGACCGGGCGCGCAAGAGCAGACTGGCTATGCAGTAGGGCAAAACTGTCCTGATCTTTTGGAAATGCACCAGTCCAGGTTCGACAAAACAACTCGATCTTGATCCTGCACGGCTGGTTTTTATCGACGAAACACGGACCGCAACAAATATGGCGTGTTCACACGGGCGCTGCCTCCAGCCTTCTTTACCTGGAAGCTAAAAATGCTCTTGCATTCTGCGGATGCAATTCAGCATGAAAGGGAAATATCTTATAAGTAGATTCGACTATTGAGATATGGCATGCGGTTGTTTCCAGAAAAGTATTTTATCGATATTTTTATCATACAACAGGCGGGAGGTGGTGCGCGATGAGATCCCGCACGGCCAAAACGAGCTGATTCAGTGGTTGATCATCATGATAAACTGGCACTACCTGCCTTATCAGCGACTGGAGAGCGGCAGTTCCATTTGCTCGATCTTTTCCGGGTTGCATGTCATAAGCCTGCGCTGCGGCAAGCAATTCGATGGCAATGACAATCTCAAGATTGGCCAATATCGCAAGCGCCTTGTCGGCAGCGGGGGCCGCATGGGTCAGTATATCTTCCTGAAGCGCGGACGTGATACCTCCATCCAAACTGGCTGGAGCGGCGAGACGGCGGTTCTCCGCAACCAGAGAAGCAGCGGTATACTGAATAATCATGAAGCCTGACGACACGCCGCCCGGTTCCGCAAGGAAGGCCGGCAGGCCGCTGACCAACGGGTTAACAAGGCGATCTATTCGCCGCTCCGATATTGCTGCGAGTTCGGCGGCGGCCACCCCCAGATTATCCATTGCCAGTCCCAGTGCGGCTCCAACAGCATGAGCTTGAGAATGAACTTCTGGATGTTCCGGAGTACCGGCTACAACGGGGTTGTCAGTTACGCTTGCAAGCTCCCGGTCCACTACGCGTCCCACTTCCTCGTGTACGTCATGGATGGCGCCATGAATCTGGGGGACTGCTCGCAGACTGAGCGGGTCCTGCGTGCGAGAGCCGGCCGAAGAAGCCAAAAGCTCACTGCCGTCAAGTAGCCGTCGCAATCTTTGGCTCGTTTTCTCGATGCCAGCCGATTTGCGCAGCGCGAGAGGCGCTGCAGCAAAGGGATTATTCTGCGCGCCAAGCATCTCGTAGGTCAGTGCAGCAGCTGCATCCGCCCAACCAAGAAGTCGTTCCAATCGTGCAAGTGCCAAACTGGCCAAACCGGTCGCGCATGGCGTTCCATTAACCAGAATGAGCCCCTCCTTGGCTTCGAGTATAATTGGGTCTAACCCGACACAACGCATGGCTTCGTGCCCACTGATACTACGACCGTCTACCTGAGCACTGCCTTCACCGATTAAAACCAAACCGATTGCGGCCGCGTGGGTAAGATAGCCAACCGATCCCTTTGACGGTATCTGTGGCAGAATATCCGCATTCAGCAGGGCTATGAGTGCGCTGAGCGTTTTCGTGCGTATGCCCGAATAACCATGTGCCACATTGGCAATCTGAGCAGCCATGATTGCTCGTGTCTCTTCTCGCCCAAGGATGGGGCCCACGCCGCATGAATGGCTGAGCAAAATATTCCGTGACAGTTGTTGTTGATCGTGACGATCAATCACCTCGTCGCAAAGCGCTCCGACCCCGGTATTAATTCCGTAGCCTCTTATTTCCTTTTCGATGATTGCGTCGACAATCGTCCGTGCGCGCTTCACCCTGAGCAATGCCCCTTCCGACAACGCAAGGCTGTTGCCTGCGGCTATAGCTGCAACCTCACGCCATCCCAGCCCGGTATCCAGTCGTGTTATGCTATGGGCGTTCATCGGGCTATTCCCCTCATTGAATTGTCAGGTCTAACGCCGCATCAAAGAGACGGCTAAAGGCCTGCTTTTGTGTAACTATCTTCAAATTCTGTGCTGCGGCCACTCAATGGATTTTCATCCTATGGCGCACGCCGGATTGGTCCAGAGATCGGTAAGTCAATCCCATTGAGCAGTTTGATTAGTGTCTCGTTCATTTGGTAGCATGCTCGGGAAGAATGGCAATATTCATGCCATGATCTGACGAGTTTCACTCTCCCATTTTTGGCGCGACTTCCCATGGTGAGCCTCACCACGCTATGCCGTCATAGAATAGCTATTAGCGCCTCGGCTGCGTCTCCATCTATGATTAGGCCATTCACGATCCCACTTTTGAGCAGTGCTTTGGCTGCGGCGGCTTTTTCCTGTCCGGCGATGAGCAGGACCACTTGAACCTTCTTTAACTCGGCAAAGCTGAGAGCAATGGTACGCTGGTTCATCTCGTGCTCGACCTGCCGCCCATCCTTGTCAAAAAAGATACCGTTGGTGTCACCGATCGCGCCGGCGGCACGCAGGCTTTCGAGTTCCGATTTGCTCAGCATGTTCTGGCGACGCAGCAGCGAATCCTCTGTCAGTTCACCGGCGCTGACGAAGCAGACGGAGGCCGTGCGGGCGATCTCCATCGCACGAGCCACGGAGCGTTGCGAAATGAGAACTTTTCGGTCTTCTGCGGAATCGGCAATGAAAGGAACAGGCAGGAAGAATCCTTGCCCGCCTGTCCGTCGCGCCAGCATGTGCACGACTTCGAACGGATTGTAGGCTGAATTTGCGGTCAGCGATCCCATGACGGAAATGAAGCGTGCCTGCGGTGCGCGTACACCTGCAAGTTGCAAAGTCATCTGTTCAATGGTTCGCCCCCAACCGGTGCCGATGGTCGCTTGCTCATTGTCGGCGAGAAAGTTCTTCAGATAAGTAGCGGCGGCGACACCAACGGCGCGGAAGGAAACCTGTTTGCGGATTTCCGATGCTGTGTCTTCATCAGCGTGGAAGCCAAATGGTGGTGTGGAAATACAAAAATCCAGACCGTACCGACGCATCAATTCATTTTCTACCGGTAATGTCCCAGCGTTCTGATGATCGATGGAGATGCTTACCAGACCGCTTTCGCGAGCTTCGCCCAATATCTTGTTCACACGGGCTCGAGTTAGGCCAAGCCGGGTCGCAGTCGCCTCCTGGTTGAATCCGCCAACATAATAGAGCCATGCCACGCGCACCATAAGGCTGTCTTCGGATTCGTTCATCGGTCCCTCGCTTCGATCGTACGCCAAAATTACAAATGTATTTTCGTTTGACATTTGTAATTTGACGACGCTTAATACCAATCGTTCCGGCGGACAAGAGCGCGAAAGAGCGGGCAGGTCAATCGGAATGGAACCTGAAGCAGAGGCGGCGGAATGGCGGTCCTGGAGGAGCAGGGACGAACATTCGCCGGTGCGCCGGGTGTGGAGGAATGGCGGAAGGGCGATGACGCCTTTCGTGACGGCCACTGAACAGCTCGAACTGAACTGAATGTGTGCCGGGAAACAGCAATTCAAAGCTAGATGTGGAGCCAACCACATGGCTTTTGGGAGGAAAAAATGGGTTCGGGACTTTTCAAGAAGACACTGGCTGTCGCAGCTCTGGCCATGCTCATGGGTACGGCAAGCGCGTCGGCCACCAACGTGGCCTGGGTGCATTCCAACGCTGCGGCGCAGTCCGAGCAGCGCGCAAAGGCAGGCTTTGACGCTTGGCTGAAGGAAACCAACAAGGATTGGAGCATAAGCGTGCTTGATAGCGGGGGCTCGGGCGAACGCACGGGCGCGGGTTTATGACCTGTCCGGCACTTGCCTCGCAAGCGCGGCGGTTACCTATGAAACGAAGTTTTCCAGCGGCGCGCGTGCGGAGCAGAATCCGGAAGACTGGTGGTCCTGCTTTGTCCAGGCCGCGCGCAAGGCGATCGCGGAATCGGCTGTCGACCCGTTGGCAATTGAAGCCATCACGCTGGCGACGACCAGTTGTACAGTCGTGGCTCTGGATGCGGACGGCAGGCCGTTGCGTCCTTCGATCATCTGGATGGATGTTCGTGCAAGTGCAGAGGCGGATGCGGTACTCGCCACTGCAGATCAGGCATTGCTGGCCAATGGCGGCGGGCGAGGGCCGGTTTCTGCGGAATGGATGATCCCGAAGGCACTGTGGATCGCGCGCAATGAGCCGGAAATCTTCGAGAAGGCAGATACAATCTGCGAGTATCAGGATTTTATGACCCTGCGCCTGACCGGTGAAAAGGCCGCGAGCCTCAACAACGTCTCGCTCCGCTGGCATTATTCGACGGATCGTGGCGGCTTTCCGGTCACGCTTCTGGAGAAACTGGGTCTTAGCGATCTGTTACAGAAATGGCCATCCCGCGTGGTCGCGCCGGGTGAGGTCATCGGCGGCCTTTGCGCTTCCGCTGCTTCCGAACTCGGTCTTTCACAGAAGGTGAAGGTAGTGCAGGGGGGAGCAGATGCACTGATCGGCATGATCGGTCTCGGCGTTGCCAAACCGGGGCAGCTCGCGTTGATAACAGGCTCCTCTCACCTGCAATTTGGTGTTGCGGATAAGCCTTTGTACGCGCCGGGCATCTGGGGCAGCTATCCCGACATGGTTTATCCGGGGCGCTACATTATTGAAGGGGGGCAGACCTCCACCGGATCGATCATTGCATGGCTCGGGCGTATGATGAACGGCACCATGGATATGGAAGCGTTGAACGCCAAGGCGGCTGCGCTGGAACCCGGTGCCGAGGGGCTTCTGGTGCAGGATCATTTTCAGGGTAATCGCACGCCCTATACGGATGCCTTGTCTCGGGGGGCAATCGTGGGACTGACGCTGGCGCATGAGCCGCATCATATCTTCCGCGCCATTATGGAAGGTATCAGTTTTGGCACCCGCGCCATTCTCGATGCCATGGCCGAGGCCGGTTATCGTGGAGAGGAAATTACCGTCGGTGGTGGCGCCAGCGCATCGCCGCTCTGGTTGCAAATCCACGCCGACACGGCTGGGCTGCCGGTCTGCGTGCCGCAATCGCGCGATGCTCCTTCTGTCGGAGCCGCGGTTCTAGCCGCCCATGGAGCGGGCCATTTCGCAAGTATCGATGACGGCATTGCCGCGATGGTCAGGCCGGGCAAACGTATTGAGCCACGCCCGCGCGAAACGGCACTCTACAATGAAATCTACCAGCAGTACCGAGCGCTCTATCCGGCGCTGAAAGCCGTTCAGGCTGCCTGAGGGGTTGTAGAGGGAGGGCGAAATGCTCAAGGATTTTCAACTGGTTGGCAAGCGCGCTGTTATCACCGGCGGCGCCCGGGGTATTGGCCGCGCCATAGCGGAGCTTTTTATCGAAGCTGGCGCAACGGTCATCATTACCGACCGTGATGAAGCGGCGGGTATGAATACTGTGGCGGAACTCAACGCCCGCTGCCCTTCATCTGCAAGCATGTACATTCTGGATGTGACAGATCGCCATGCTGCGGAGCGAACAGCCGAAGCTATTGCTGCGGAGGTCGGCGTCCCCGATATTCTGGTCAACAATGCAGGCATCGTTCGGAACGGCCCAGCGAGCGAAACGTCAGAAGCGGATTGGCGCGCCGTGATCGACGTCAATCTTAACGGCGTCTTTTATTGTGCTCAGGCTTTTGGCAAACGCATGGCCGCTGTCGGGCGCGGCGCCATCGTCAATATCTCCTCCATGTGCGGCGAGATTGTCGTCTATCCGCAGCCGCAGATTGCCTATAACGCAGCCAAGGCGGGGGTGAACCTCATCACCAAGTCATTGGCCGTCGAGTGGGCAAAACAGGGTGTGCGGGTCAATGCCGTTGCGCCGGGTTACACCGCGACGGAATTGACGCTTGCCGGTCGCAGCAACGAGGAATGGTTTTCAACCTGGATGCGCATGACGCCACAGGGGCGGCTCGGAGAACCACGAGAGATCGCAAATGCCGTTCTTTTTCTGGCGTCCGATGCAGCAAGCTTCGTGACGGGAACTGTGCTTGCAGTGGACGGTGGTTACACCGCGCTTTGATTTTGGGAGAATGAGATGACCGAACAGACAAAAATTGCTCTCGTTACTGGTGCAAGCCGCGGTATTGGCCGGGCAATTGCGCTTGGCATGGCCAAGCGTGGCTTCGATGTGGCCATCAACGACATTGAGCGTCAGAAAGACGCCTTGCAGGAAGTGACAAAAGAAATAGAGGGAGCCGGTCGCCGCGCCCTAATCGCCTTAGCTGATGTGAGCAGCAAGGCCGACGTCGAGGCGATGATCAAGAAAACAGCCGATGCATTTGGCCGGATCGATGCGGTCGTCAACAATGCAGGCATTCTGATTGCCAGCGATGTCGAACACCTCAAGGAAGAGCACTGGGACAGCGTGCTTGATGTCAATGCAAAGGGCACGTTTCTGGTGATACAGGCCGTACTGCCTTACATGAAGCAGCAGAAATACGGCCGCATCGTCAATATTGCTTCCATCGGGGGCAAGCACGGCGCGCCTGAACAGGCCCATTATTCAGCGTCGAAGGCCGCTGTCATGGGCTTTACTCGTGTTCTCGCGCAGGAAGTCGGCACTTACGGGATCACGGCCAACTGCATCTGCCCGGGAATTATCCTGACCGATATGGGGCGGGTCAACCTGGATGATGCTGCCGTGCGCCAGTCATGGCAGGAAAAGACTGCGATGCGTCGCATTGGCGCTCCGGAAGACGTTGTTGGTCCGGTCGCATTTCTGGCGTCCGATGATGCGGCCTTTGTGACGGGGCAAAGCCTCAATGTCGATGGTGGCATCGTGTTAAGTTAAAGGAGCAACACAGTCGGAGAGCGAAAGCGGCTCTGTCCAAAGGGGCAGTTGCAGGCAAATTATGGTTAGGAATCGGAAAGGGAAGTATCGAGAACCTTTTCGACCATTTCTGTAGCCAGTTGCACGAACGTATCCGTGTTTTCGCCCGTCTGATCAAGGCATGCTTCGAGCCATAATCCATCCAGGATGGCGTGTACACAAATAGCAGCGCGCTCGATTTCAGCGGCTGTGACCTCTCGTCCTTCGGCCGCGAGAACCTCGGCAAGAAGCGGCTCGGTTGCCTGGCGAAGGTTTGCATAGCTTTCATCACGCACCGCCATGATCATTGGGTCCACGCGGTTCTGGCTGATGAACGTCGCCCAAAGCGAAAGCATCCGGTCATCGGACGCCTCACCTTCCAGCGTTGCCTTGATAAATTGCAATAGCCGCTGATGCGGTGTCCCCTCCCGTCCTTCCAATATGGCCATACTGGAAGCGGTGATCAGTTCCATCGTTCTGCGATAAGCTTCAACGATGAGATTGGCTTTATTTTCAAAGTGATGGCGTATCAGTCCGTTCGTCACGCCGGCACGCGCTGCAACTGCACGCACGGTTGTCGCCTGAATTCCAAGCTCGGAAATACACTCCAATGTCGCTTCGATCAATTCGCGGCGACGTTCACTTTCCGGGGCGCGTTTGAATAGGCTCGGCATTAAACGCAGATTCTCCTTCAGGTCCTGTCTCGCACATCTGGCCGCAAAGGCAAGTAAGAATGCATGTAATTATGCACTTGCATAATAGCATTGATGTGTATAGTTTTCAGCATAAGCGATTGCCCGGGGAGAGGGCAGCAGGGGAAATACAATCAAGCCGAGGAGCATTCGCAAAAGCTAAATCACGCGCAAAGCTGAGGGTTATACAGGCGCAGCTGTGCGTGGCGCACTGACTGGCGCCCTTTGATGCGAACCACAGGTGACGCCCACATTCGGTCCGGGCAGCGGCAACGGTCATGAGACTTGGCGCTTCACCGTCCGCAGTATGATTTCAACGATGAACTGACCACCCATGACGCGTCGGTTTGGATGCATTTGGGGCGACAACCTATCGATAGTAATTATTCGGCAAAGCTAGGTTCTAGGGGCCACTTTCCGGAACAATGGAACTATGCCCATGCGCGATCCGCGTTACGACATCCTATTCGAACCAATCCAGATCGGCCCGGTCACTGCGCCCAATCGCTTTTATCAGGTGCCGCATTGCAGCGGCATGGGCCATCGCTATCCCGATGCTGATCGCCACATGCGCCGTATGAAGGCGGAGGGCGGTTGGGGCGTCATCGCCACACAGGAAACCGAAATCCACCCTACCTCCGATATCACCCCGTCCAACCAGGGAAGGCTTTGGGACGACAAGGACATTCCCCGCCTTGTCCAGTTGACCGAGGCCGTGCATGAACAGGGAAGCCTCGCAGCCATCCAATTGGTACACAATGGCATCCACATAGCCAACCGCCTGACGCGACTTTCGCCAATTGGGCCATCGGACATTATGGTCGATGTGGAAGACCCGGTTCAGGCGCGTGCTATGGATAAAAGCGACATAGCCCAGTTCCGCAAATGGCATCGCGATGCAGCGTTGCGCGCCAAGCGGGCAGGATTCGACATCATTTATGTCTATGCCGGTCACGACATGACGCTTCTCCAGCATTTTCTGCTTAACCGCTATAACAAGCGCACCGATGAATATGGTGGTAGCTTTGAAAACCGGCTGCGTCTTTTCCGCGAGGTTATTGCAGACACTCGCGATGCTGTGGGCGATAAATGCGCCATTGCCGTGCGGTTTGCCGTGGAGGAGTTTCTGGGCGCTGGAGGGCTGACCCATGATGGTGAAGGGCGCGATGTTATAGCAGCGCTGGCCGACGAACCCGACCTCTGGGACGTTAACCTATCCAATTGGTCGAACGACAGTCAAACCTCCCGGTTTTCGCAAGAAGGATTTCAAGAGGACTTCGTTTCCTTTGTGAAACCTCTCACGTCAAAACCCGTTGTCGGCGTGGGCCGCTATACCTCTCCCGACGCGATGGTGCGGGCAATCAAAAAAGGCATTTTCGACCTGATCGGCGCGGCCCGTCCGTCGATTGCCGATCCCTTTCTGCCGGCGAAAATTCGCGAGGGCCGCATCGATGACATCCGGGAATGCATCGGATGTAATATCTGCACGGCAAGCGATAATACCGTCGCACCGATGCGCTGCACGCAAAACCCCACCATAGGTGAAGAATGGCGCAAGGGTTGGCACCCGGAAATCATTCCGCCTCTTCAGGAGCCGCAATCGGTGCTGGTCGTGGGAGGGGGGCCAGCCGGATTGGAAGCGGCGCGCGCTATGGCGCAGCGTGGCGCGGATGTGATGCTGGCCGATGCGGCGCAGGAATGGGGCGGTCGTGTCGCACAGGAGTGCCGCCTTCCTGGCCTCGCCGCTTGGGGCCGCGTGCGCGATTGGCGTCTTGGGCAACTACAACAGGCGCCGAACGCGCAACTCTATCTTGATAGCCGGCTTAGTGCGGCAGATATCCTTTCTTACGGCGTCCCGCATGTGGCAATTGCCACGGGCGCACGCTGGCGTGACGATGGTGTTGGCCGGGTTCATCGTGACCCCCTCGATTACCTCGCCGAAGGTACCACTGCCGGCGTTAACGCGCTCCTCGAAAACGGCGTGAATGCGCTTGCGAACGATGGCCCGGTCGTCGTTTTCGACGATGATCGTTATTATATGGCAAGCGTTCTTGCAGAACTTATCGCTTCGTCAGGGCGAGCCGTGACTTTCATCACCCCTGCCTCGATTGTTGCGCCATGGACCGAACACACGCTCGAACAAAGCCGCGTGCAACGACGCCTGATTGAAAAGGGCATCGAGATTATCCCGTTGCATCAGCTTGCGGGACGCACGAACGATACGCTCGATATCGTCTGCTCCTATTCCGGGAAAATTCGCGCTATTGACTGTGCAACGCTGGTTCCGGTCACGGCGCGTCTGCCAAACGACCAGCTCTGGCATGATCTCCTGGCCTTGAAACATCAATGGATGGACCATGGTTTAGAGACGGTCGAGCGCATTGGTGACTGCCTGTCCCCGGGTATCATCGCAGCCGCGACCTATGCGGGGCATGGTTATGCGAGAAGCCGTAGTTCCCAACCACTGGAAGCCGACTATGATATTTATCGGTGAGAAATTACCAGTGGCTAGCGTCTCCATTACGCCAAAGATTGTTCACTAAACCGAGCCAGTTTCGTTCCATGAAAATGTTTCAAGTCGACGCCTTCACCGACCATCTCTTTAGAGGAAACCCTGCCGCAGTTCTCGTTCTCGATAACTGGCTGCCAGACGCCCTGATGCTGGCGATCGCTCAGGAAAATAACCTTGCCGAAACGGCCTTTGTCAAAGCTCTTCCAGACGGAGCATGGGATCTGCGCTGGTTCGCTCCAGCGCATGAGGTCGATTTCTGCGGGCACGCCACTCTTGCTGCAGCCCATGTTTTATTCTCGAAATCTCCGTCGATAGCGCTGCTCCTGTTCCATACCAGGATTGGAGAGTTACGTGTATCGAAAGTGGCAAACGGATATCGTCTTGATGTTCCGTGTCTGTCGCCCGAATTTATCGAAACATTGCCAGAGGAAATAGTCGGCATCTTTGCGGAGCCTCCCAATTGCATTTTCCGTAACTTCGAGAATATTTTTGTTGATCTGGGTAGTGCTGATGCCGTGCGCAACTTTACTCCTGATTTGACGGCCATTGCCCGTCTTGGTTCTGTCGGACTTGTCGTCACTGGAAAGGAAGAGGAGGCGGAAAAGGCGCATTTCGTCTCACGCTATTTTGCTCCCGGTGCCGGTATTCCGGAAGACCCGGTCACGGGATCGATCCATGCAACGCTTATGCCCTACTGGGCATCGCGGTTGGGGCGGACGAAGCTAAAGGCATATCAGGCGTCCGCACGTGGTGGCTGGATCGACTGTGAACTGACCGGAGATCGCGTTTTCTTGGTAGGGAACGCCGTGACCTTCATGGAAGCTACGATTTCCCTTCCGGAAACGCAGCCCTGATGGCGTCAGAGCTTTGAGATGCTGACGCATATTGGATCCATAATGACATGGTGGTTGCGATCAACTTTCACATTGGCAGCGAAGCCGCGTTTCTTGAGAACTGAGGACCCGGTTGGCGATTGTTGCTGAAAGGCGGGGCTGTCCGTCGAACGTGCTCACGGTCATTCGTTACGGTCACATGGGATATGAGTGCAGTTTGTATCACCTGCATGTCCTCTGACGCCTGGCCTCGGTCAAGATTTCGCAGCCTGAAAACAAACGCCGTCCCCTTCGGCATCACATGTTATATCCCGAATACGGTCGCGTGCGTTGTCGCTTATAAAGCAGAAGCTGAAAATCGTACGGATCAATAAATCAAGAATATCACTCTTGGTGTCGCGCAAAGAAAATTTCCGAAACGCCACGCTTGCCGCCCTCCCGTCGTAACTGAATGACAATTGGGATCACCATGCGGATATAGGACAGGAGGTCCTGCTTTGCATATCCGCCCGAAAGACCGGCTTGCATCATCATCATGGCAATCTGTTCATATGCACCCAGGGGCGTGTCGGCATGAACCGTGGACATGGAACCGGGATGGCCCGTGTTGATCGCGCGCAAGAACGAAAATGCCTCGGCGCCGCGGATTTCGCCGACAAAAAGTCGATCGGGCCGCATACGCAGCGAAGCTTCGAGCAAATGTTGGATCGTGACGTCAGCCGTTCCCTGGCCGCCCTTCGATGCGATGAGATGAACACAATTTCTCTGTGGTGGAAACAGTTCACGCGTATCTTCTAGTGTGAGGATTCTCTCTTGCGGATGCACCGATTTCAGGCACGCGTTTAGGAATGTGGTTTTCCCAGACGATGTTCCTCCACTGATGAGGATTGATATGCGTTGCGTGATCGCAGTATGAATAAAGTCATATATCCTATTTTCTTGCAGATAACCTATGAGTTGTCGGTCAATACCGCTCAACCCTCCGACCGCTACAGAAACTTTATCGAGCGATCCACTGTCTCGATATTGTTCCAGGTCCATATTATTGACGACCTGTTTACGGATGGAGATAGAGCCCCCTTCGGGGGCTGCTGGGGGAAGAACCACCTGGATACGCTCACCGGTCGGGAGTGCGGCGCTGAGGATGGGAGCGGACTTGCTGATAAACTGGTCGGTCGAACCGGCAACGCGCTCGCCTATATTCTGGATTTCTGCTGCGGTTAGAACGTCAATTGCATGAAACTGCATGTGATCGGCACCGAGGCGCTCAATGTAGACGTGGCCGGGTCTGTTTACTGCGATTTCAACGACTTTGGGATCATCGAGAAACTGTCTCAAAGGTTCTAATGCTCGCTCGAGGAAATAATGCTTGCTTTGTTTCGCCCCCAGCAATGCTATTTGCCCCCGCGTTCACGTTGAATATCCTTTATCGCTTCTGTCACCGGGTCGTCGTACATCGCGGAAAAATCGAGATCCTGGCGCACGAAAATGAAGATGCGTTCGCCTTGTTGAACGCTGATTGTCGGCTTAATGCGCAGACTATCGCTCAGAGCGGTGTTCGCCATCTGGCTGAACGTCTGTGCGATAGTTTGGCGCGCCAGCGCTTCAGCCTGCTGTGCGCCATCATTGCTCTGGCTGGATGTATTATTGCTTCCATACCCCATCAGATAGCTTGCGCCAGCGCCCACGACGGACAGCATGATCGATGCGCCAAACCTTTCGCGCCATTTTTTGTCGACAATGCCTGTGAGACCAGAACGTCCAAGACTGTCACTGCCGATCGAGTTCAGGCGGACAGAGACGCCATCGTCGCGTAGCAAACGCGTCCATATCACGAATATTCGGGTTTGGCCGGTCATGACATCGCTCTGATACTCTCCGATGAGGCGGGTTCCGGCGGGAATGAGAACGCGGCGTCCGTCAAAGGAATAGACATTTTCTGACGTAATAGCGCGAATCTGTCCCGGTAGATCGCTTACAATCGCCGTTTCTAGAATGCCAGGGATCAATGTCCCTTCAGGCACAACAGCATCAATGCGCTTTATCTTTGTTGCTTTCGCGCTCCGTGTTTCCATGGTTGAGGCCGTCGCCAAAAACTTACTGTTGCTATCACTTCCCGCCACACTTGGTCCTGCGTCGGTTCCTCCACCATCGCCGGATGCAACCGCTTGGGAGTGGTCAATCTCAATCAGTTTGGACTTAAAACGTTGCGGAAATTCCTCGACGGTCTGAGGTGCTGCTGGCTCCTCCAACGGGGGCGGTGGTGGAAGGTTGATTACTTCGGGCTGGGGAGTAACTGGCTGTTCCACCTTGCGGGTGAACGAAGGCGGACGGAAGGTATTCGTGTTGAATTGTTCATCCCCGTTCAACAGATTTTCGGGCTTGTTTGATGGCTTCAGGATAAAATAGACCATCGCGACGCCTGCCAGCAGAAATATTGCCATTGCAGCCTTCTGATTGCGCTTGGCATTCTTGTCGCTGACGTTGGCCTCGTCCACGGAGGACAAGGCTTCAAGTTCTGGAGACTGTTTCATCTGTTGCCGCTCCTTCCTCGCATGCGCGCTAGTGGATCAGGGGTAGGGCCCAGAATGTCTGGATCTGGTGCGGCAAAATCCGGCTTTCTCAGATTGAATATGCATATCCACTGATCGCCGTCACGCAACGTGTACTGTGTGGCCGTTCCGTCCAGCACAAGATATTCGCCTTCCTTGCGGAAATTCCGGAGTGTTTCGGAGAAATTGCTATTCACAGCGAAGATTGCCGGCGTCCGTCCAGTGAATTTAAAGAATGTCTTCTTACCGTCATCGAAAACCATCGACGGCTTCAGCTTCGTATCGCCGGTAAACGAGTAGTCCAGATTGACGTTTGCTTTGTCAATCGCCGAGATGTTGGGATTGGCAGCACGAAATTCAGCCTCCTTGCGGATTGCCGCATTGACGTCCTTTTCAGGATAAATGAACCGAACGCCAAAGATCTTCTTCCCGGCTTCGGGGGCATAGTCATACAACTCAAGAAAATAGATCCGCTTTGTTGTAACGACGTTCATATTTGTCACGACGTTTTTCGCTGTCGGCTTGACGAATAGAATGTTGCCCTTCTCGACCGGAGCGACCTGCCAGCTGTCCGTATCGCCGAGGGAAATGGTCTCGAACTTCTCGTCTTCATCAAAGATGATCATTGTCGATATCCCATATGTCGCGGAAATTCTGACGACATTATTCGGCTGATACACGACACTGGTCACACGCGGATCGAGAGAACCGGGACGGGGCGTTTCGGAGCCGTAGGCATAGGGAAAAATGGCGGCTGAGAAGACTGCCGTCAAAAAGAGGAGCCTTCTCATTCTTTGCCTCCTTCGGTGACCGTTTCCTGATCGCGCCGGTAATTATAGACCTGGAAGCCAAGAGGATTTTCGAAACGCCATTCGTTGGTGGCGGGTTCGGTCGTATAGCGATAGCGCACTACAGATATAAAGTGCTTCGTTCTGGCATCGGTGTCGGACTTCTCGGTCGTGGAAAAACGAACGAGCGCGGTCGATTCATTCGGGAATGTGACGGATTTCACATCGACATATACCTGTTTGTACTGTCCATAGACACGAGCCGGATTGTTAGGGTTCGTGCTGCTATATTGGTTCTGCAGCTCGCGAGCGGCGTCACCGGTCGATAACAGCGCCGCGATGCCATAATTGTCGCTGATCGCATAAGGGTCGTAGCCCTCACGGGTTCGAATGTAGCGTACGACATTAGCCTGCGTGATGGCGCGCGACTCTGTCAGATCCTGCGGCTTGGTCAGGCCGCTTTTGGTTTCAATGTAGCCCGTATTTTTATCAACGACCACGATGACCGGTTCGAAGGATTTCAGCGGAACCAGCATAACGAGCGCAAGCAGCGCACAAATTGACATCAACCCGAATATCATGGTCACAAACCACGCAAGGGTTCTTGATCGCTTGGCTTTCCGGACGATTTCGTTTTCCCAACGGTCGCCATCCTGAAAGTAACTTCTCAATGCAGCTTCTTTTGAATCAGTCATGATCTAGCCGATAAGTTTCGTGGATGTGCGGTCTCACTGGGGCAGACTGTTGTTGCGTATCCTGTTCTGCATTGCTTCCATTTCGCCGCGGCGGATCGGCGAAATGTAGGAGCGGCTGTCGCGATAAAAACGCGAGCCTCTGCCCAAATAGGGACTGTTTGCCGTGCCGGTCCGCGCAATTTGAGGGGAAGTGGCAAAACCGGGGATGTGTTCGATTTTTCTGGTGAACCTGCTTATCCCCGTGGATACACCGCTCGCGATTCCTCGGGCAAGTGCATGAATATTGGCCACAACGAATGCACCAGCAGCGCACAGCAGAAGAAAGCCACGCATGTCAATTAAAGTGATCGTTGTAGAGTCGGCGCCAAGCAGCCGGTTTAAATCCGGATCGATTGCTTCAAGGAGGAAGGCGCAAATGACGTAGAGAAATAGCGGAAGCATTGCATATAGGAGCAATTGCTGAAACCAGGCCCGGCCAATTCCGCGGGATTGTTCAAACAGCATGCAGGCAATGAAAATGGGAGCTGTCCCAATCAGTATCCAGGTTACGACCTTGGCCAGCAGCAGTATAGAGAGCGCCAAGCCGATAAAGGATAAGGCGACAGCGAGTATCAACAGGCCGACGAGTGATGGCAGGACCGCCAGGTATCCGCCTTTATGGGCATAGGCATCGGCAGCGAGGTTGGCGCATTTCCAGATGAGCGACAATCCAGTGGTTACGTTGTTGACGTTGGTTCCGAGGATATTCAGTAATGTTGTCCCAAGCTCCTTCGGAGTCTCGTTCAGCCAACTATAGATGGAGTTGTTGACATAACCCCAGTTCCTGATCAGCACGAAGATGACAATCATACGAATTAGCCGGCCGACCACCGTAGCTACAGTAATTTGCGACGTACCCATTATGAGCTGCAGGCCGTAATAGATGACGTAAGCGGTCAGCAACACATTGAGCAAAGGCGAAATCTGGTTGCTGATAATGCTGTAGGCTTGGTCGGAAAATGTGGCGCCGGTCTGGTCCACCCGATCCAGTATATCACCCAGAAAGTCGCTCATCTCATACCCCCGATCTATTGGGCCGTCATTGCATTTATCGCTGCCTGGGCGGTGGCGCCGTCACCGTTGACGAGCGCCATTGGCCCGCAATCCCGCCGGGAATCTTCAGCGAACGATGTAAGATTAGCTGGGCGTTTACACGGAGCGGTTTTTTCTTTAACCGCTCCGCATCCAGTTAAAATATTTGCTGCTATAAATAAAGCAAAGATTCCGTATGTCGGTTTCATCTGATTAATTTTCTTTATAGCTCATTGCGTCCATGCTGTTAAAAGTATTTGTAATATCTGTTCTGTTTCTGGATTCACTTGATGCCAGATTTCCATTCAGCACGCCGACTATTTCGTTCAATATTTTTCCGTTCTGAACTTGCAATTGACTGTTTTGGTCTATAGACCCTTTGAGATCTTGAGTTTGTCCGATTTGCTGAGATGCTTGCTGTAACGATGCGTCCCTGGCTATGCTCGCCTTCAAGATACCGGCAATTATTGCACCGAGGTCGACTGTCGTCGTGGCTGATGCTTGAAGTGATGGATTTTTTGTTTTCCCGTCGCCCGGAGTGGCGGTAGTACCGAAAGTGACGGTTGCCATCTTCGATATATTATCTATCGCGGCCGTTGCCGCTTGACTGGCTAAGCTCGGCGTGCTGTTGGCGCTGGTGGAGGTCTGACCGGCTGCTGCGCTTGCCGTTTGGGAGTCCTTTGTGCGGTCTCCAGTAATCGCCTTCAGGGTTTTTTCAACGGTGTCAAGTATTTTTTTATCTGTATCTAAAATATCGCTCGTATTCTTTGATATTTCCTTATCAGTCCCAAGAATTGATTTTGTAGTGTTGTCAATACTAAGGGTGTTTGCTTCCGTCGGAAGATCGAAAACAAAGAATGCCGACGCGTTTTGAGAGTATAGGAAAGGAGCTGCGATAAAACTTGTAAGCAATACAAACTTTTTCATTTTGGTCTCCATTGTTAAAATCCTTAATTGGGGTCTATTGCTTCTTTCAGGTCCTCCAGCCACAAAAAATCGGCAGCCAATCCTGAGGATCATCGCCTAGGCGTTCCCGCAGGACAGCGCATTCCTCGACGGTCTCTTTTCTGCCGGAAAGCACCTTAACCAGGTCGGGCATCGCCGAAAGATCAAGACGGGCAATGACGGAATCATTCCCGTGCTTGATGAGGAACGTGCGTTTTTCGGGCGGGGTGTTCTTGATGAAATTGAATTCCTTGAAAGTCAGGCCGAAGCGCTTGATATAACTTTCCTCGTCGGCGCGGGGATTGGGAAAATGGATATTCGTCGACGACTGTTCGATCAGCGTGTGCGAGGCCTTAGCCTTGGCAATATCGGCTGCTGACTGCGTTCCAAAGCCGACAATGCCGTTGAGCTTGCGGATGGTTTTCATCTTGTCGACAATGAAATTGCTGAATGTATCATCCATCAGCAGTTGCCAGCCCTCATCCATGAAAAACATGACGGGATCGCCGTTCAAGAGTTCATCAAGCCGATGATAGAGATACATCAGTGCGGGCGTGCGGATATCCTCGTTGCCGAGGACATTTGTCATGTCAAAACCGAAAACGCTGCGGTCGGAGAATGACAGAACATCATTTTGGGCGTTGAACAGCCACGCCTTTTCACCGTCGATCCATGGGCGCAGGCGCGAGGCCAGATCATTGGCATCCGCTCGCGAGCGGCCGAGTAGAAGGCCGGAAAGGTTCGGCAGATTGCGCTGTGCGGCCGGCTCCTCCATGATGCGGGCAATTGCGCGCTCAAGCGTATCTGCATCTTCCTGGGAAAAGTCGCGGCGATCATTCGCTCGCAGTATCGATTTCAGAAGGCGCAGCAGAAAGTCGCGATTTGGTCCGGTATTTTCCAATTGAAGCGGGTTGAACCCTGTCGGTGTGCCAGGTGATAGAATTTCATAGGTTCCACCCATGGCCCGCACGAAAATCTCCGCACCCCGATCCTTGTCGAAGAAAACGGCCTTCGGTGTGGGTTTGACGCGCATCGCCTGTGCCAGCATGAAAGTCAGAGCAACAGTCTTGCCCGAGCCGGTTGGACCGGTGACAAGAAAATGACCGATGTCGCGACGGTGAAAATTAAACCAGTATGGCGTTTGCGACGTGGTTTCGAGGATCGTGATCGGCAATTTCCAATGCAGGTTATCGGATTGGCCCGTCGCGAAATTATGCATTGAGGAGAGGCCGGAAAAATTGGCCGAAGACAGCATGGCCTTGCGCGCGCGATAGCTATGATTGCCGGGAAGTTGCGCCCAGAAAGAAGCCTCGAGATTCATGTCCTCGCGCAGCCAGTTGACATTCATGTCCGTCAGGCAGCTTCCGAGTTCGGAAACGGTCTTGTTCAAGCCTTCGAGATCGCGGGAAAGGCACAGCAACGAGAAATGATGGACACCGAAGACAGCCTCCTGGTTCATGAGGCTATTCAGGGCGAAATCGATATCACTTTCTACGGAGCTTCCGGCTTCGTCCGATGCCGAAATTTGACGCTGGAGTCGCGTGATACGTTCCTGGGCTATCGGTTTGTCGGAAAGCGTGAAGCTTTGTGTCAGGATGAATTCGTGGCTCACCTGCAGAAGCCCGTCCAGCATTCCGGGGCCTGTATAAGGCGGATATTCCTTGATGGAGAGCATCGCGCCGTAGCGACAATCTTCCTCGGTGGGCGCCTGCGTCTGCATTGCCCGCCTGCCAAAATGCAGGCGCGAAGTCCCGACATAATTGCGGATTCCCATCCGTGGCAATCGCATCTTCCGAGGAATGCCGCAGGTCAAAATCGTGTTGATGAACTCGCAAGGCTCGGAATAAGGCTCTCCGTCGCGATAGGTGACGCTCAGCGTGCGCGCTCCGTATTTTTGCAGTTCGCGCGTCATGTTGGAAACGAGTTCTTCGAGTTCCGTCACCATCTCCCGCGTCTGCCGGTCTCGGGCTTCCGCCCCGCCCGATCTTGCGAAGGTGCGGCTGACAATATCGCTCAGGCCAAGCGCACCCCGCATATTGGTGCGAACAACCGAAAGATAAATTTCATTGGCGAACATGCGTTTGCGGCGCAACTGATTCAGGTAGCGGGTATTGAGTTGGTCGCAGAACGGATCATCGAACGTGCCGGTGATTTCAGTATCCGCCTGTCGGCGAACCACTGTCGACCATATGGAAAAACGGCTCGACCCCAGTGCTCGAATGATCGTATTCTGTACGTTCGCACGCATGTTGAGTTCGGCTTGGTCCTCGGTCTGAAAAAAGAGGCCGTCAAGCTTGATGGTCGACATAATCGCACCGTTTTCGAGGCCGATGACGGTATCGGAAATATGCCGCAGATAGGGGATATGGGCTGCCATCGGCCGCTCTTTGTGGGCGGCTTTGCCAAATCCGAGTTCTTCCCTGATGACTTTTAGCATTTGCTACGGTCCATACGAGTTAGTTCCCCAAAAGGACTTGTTGGGGGTTCTCGGCGTCTTGCGGGTGGTAACTTCCAGAATATCGAGAATCTTGTTGTCCCAAGCGCACAGCGAAAACAGAGTGACGTAACTGACTGGGGCAAAAAGCAATGTCCAAAAGGACTTGCTGGCCAGCCACCCGATGATGGTGACGCCGATCACTATAACTACCGCCATATAGGGAACCCCCCACATCGTCGGGGATCGTGTCAGTCCGATGACCAATGGGGTCAGTTGCGGCTTAACGTCCTCGTGTTCAGTCATTTATGTCCAACTGTGCTGATCAACTGATCGACGATCGACTGAGCGCCAAATACCAGACCTATACCGAGGATCACGCTACCGGCGAAGAACCAACTTAGGCGACCAGCGAAAGCCAGGAAGCCCAGTCCCGTGACCGCAATGATAGCGAACAGCCGACCGAACGGGCCGTCGATGAATTCTATAATTGCCTGAAAAGCGTTCTGGATCGAATCGAAGCCACCGCCGAGACTGCCGTCCGCCGCCATTGCCATATCTGCTCCGGCAACTTGCATCGCAGCCAGCAGACTGAGGCAGACCGCCAGTTTTGCGGTTGTGACGCGCCAGTCCGTGTATATGCCATTGTTCATTCTTCTCTCCTTTTAAAAATGCATTACGCCGCCCACGAACGTGCCGTTCTTTTTTACGGCGATGACACCGGTTTCGGTTTGGCTGGCCATGTCGGGAGCCGGATTCATATTTTTGCCGGATACCCTGCTTTTCAGGGCTGGCATGGGAATGCCCATCTCGTAGTTGACGACCTTTGCCACGTAACCGACCGTTTCCTTGAAAGGCGGGATGCCGCCATATTCGTAAACGCGGCTTTCACCTGCATTGTATGCAGCGGCTACCAGCAGCGGATTGCGGAACTCGTCCAGAAGCGCACGAAGATATTTCATCCCACCTTCGATGTTGGCTTCCGGATCGCAGACGTCCCGTACACCGAACCGGGCTGCCGTGTCCGGCATGAGCTGCATCGGACCGCGCGCGCCCTTGTCTGAATTTCGGGATCGATCAAACTGGCTCTCGGCCCAGGTGATCGCATCCGCAAACAACTCATCCACCTGATGCCGTCGCGCAGCCTGTTCCACCAGTATCTTGATCTTTTCAGGGGGGAGCGGAGAGGGGCCGCATTCCGGTACCGGCGATGCTGCCGATCTGCTCGACGGTGCATTATTGTTCGCCATACCGGTAAAATATTTAAGCGAACCGGTCGCAGCATACGCGACCGCCGTGCTGCCGCTATCGGTCGGATCCTCGCTGTTTTCTGCGGCTATTGCAACGCCGTCAGCCCCGAGGATGAATTCCCTACTCTCTGACGGCTTGCGACGATCAGATACTGTTGGCACCGATGCTGATTTGCCGTTATTTCCTGCTGACACGCCCCCAGCGCTTCTCAACAGGGAGGGATTGCTTCTGTCGTTTTCAGCAGACCACGCGGATGTAATTCCAACCTGGATCGAGAGCACAGTGCTCGACAGGAATATTTTTAGAATTCCGTCTCCCATCCCTACCCCTAAATTTTTTAACCAATTCTTTGTTTGGTTGAGGTCGTTTTAAATTAAAGAACTAAACAATATATACTCGTATGATCGTATCGTTAGCTAAGCATGGCTTAAAATTACTGGAAATTACAATAATTAGGGAATAATAATTATGGATTTGCTGTAAGGAATAAAAATAATTATCTCTACTTGGATGAGGGTGCTGTTATCTGGGGATTTAACTTTGCAGTGCTGAGAGAAATGCCCAAGTGGCGGCATGTACGCCCGTGACGCCTTGATGTTGGGAGCATATGGCGTGTGAAGGAGGATTATCATTGGTATGCGGAACGACCTGGGAAAGGATAACGAAGCGGGCAATTTTTTGTTCAGCTGTGTGCTGGTTATTTCCCGATCCCGCGTCCTCCGGCCCCAACGGGTATTTTGATCTTCAGCCCACGGTAGCTCTGGAGGCTGGTGGTGGGTGGATCACCGATGGAACCCGGTATCGCCTGTTTGGAGTCCAGTCATTCTCTACCGGCGCGACCTTTACAAATAAAGCGGGCGAAAAGAAGAACCGCGACGATGCTTCACGGGCAGTTTTGGCCGCATACATCAAGGATACCAGGCCAGTTTGCGCCCCCGTTATGAAGGTCGCCGATACCACCACTGTAACTTGCTACGCCGCGATAGGGGGAAATCGCCAAGACCTTGCAATGATATTGATTTCGAGCGGTTTTGCCTTTGCGGAGGTCCGTGAAGATGGTCGTCCTCTGTATGAACCCTATGCTGCGGCCGAGGCGCAGGCACGGGAGCGTCGCGCGGGTCTATGGCAGTTCATATCAAAGGCCGATCACTGAAGCTCGTCCGCTTATAATAACTCCTCTCGACGATGGAAAAGTAGCAAGCAAAAGAAGAAAGCGAAGCAATGAAATCCCTCATCGTCTTCATTTCGGCACCCCTTGTCCTTTCTCAGGCCTATGCAGCCGATAAGATCAAGCCACTGGCCGCTGGAGTACTGCACGCCGCGCAGCCGGCTTTGGCCGCGCCTGTTGCAACCATTATTAAAGGGCGTGCAGTTGTTATGGACGGTCGAACTCTTTGGTTCGCAACCTATGCTCAACGCGTACGCCTTGCTGACATAGATGCCTGTGAATTGCCCCAATGGACGTTCACTCCTCAGCAGAAAAAGGTGCAGGCAGTCAAAGTCCCGGCACCTGTCCCCTGCGGTCCTCTTGCAAAAGCGTGGCTCAAACGCACCGTAGGAGCGGATGTGGTGACATGCACTGTCGTTGGCTATGACGATGAGGCAGTTGCACGAGCCTATTGCACTGTCCGTAGCCGCGATCTTGGTCTTGAAATGCTCCGCGTGGGTTGGGCACGCGTCGATTCTCCCTTTCCCGCTTATCCGCAATATATGGGGTACCAACGTGCCGCAATGTCGGCTCGCTATGGCATGTGGGCGACCTATGTTCTTGATATGAATGAATGGCGCCGTAAAGCGGTCGATAAGACTCCGGAACGTCAGCCAGTCGCAGACTTCAATCTCTTAGTAGAACGCAAGAGCGAGATTTCACCACCCTTTGCGGATGCGCGCAATAGACCCAAAAGAACAGACAGATAGGCTGAAGCTCGGTCGATCAGTAGGCATCCCAGTGGTTTTAAATTTTAGATCCTAGCCGCGCTTTGCTTGGTACTTTATCCATGAAGTCCCCGCATTATCGTCCGAGACATTGCGGGTTGCATGAGACATCTTGTTAAAAAAAACTGGATGCTATAATGGGTCGGAGGTTGATCCTCATAAATTGGATATCGTGATCCATCTGCAAGTGACGGCAGTTACTTGATAACACTGCCTTCTTTGAATACCGCAACGGGTCGATCCGCTATCCGTAGCACAACAGAATTTCGGAGCGTCTTGTCTTGCCTCGAACGGTCTGAAAGCTCGCGAACGATTGTCATCGGCGAACTGGCTCTTGGGAAACATGCGGGCCACCTCAACGTTGGCGAGAGGGCGGACACCGAATGAAACGCTTTGAAAGCCCATCATTCCCTTGGTGATCCGCGTGACATTTCAGGGTCGTTGATAGCTCGCAACCCAGCGAGATTGGCTCCCTTTCAGGAGTGCCATTGGACGTGATCGCTTTTTAAAAAAATGCGCTCTACAGGCAGGTTTCGGCGTTCAGATGACAAGAAATCAATGGCTTTGCCATCGAGGACTACCACTCGATACAAGTAGATCTATTGGCTCCACCCTTGATATACAGGTTTCCTCAACAAGCCAGGAAGAGGCCGTGCGGCGTGTGCGCGGAAAAACGAAAAATTGCGACATTGCCTCATAACACACAACTCCACTGAAATCAGGTTGCGGCATAGAGTGCCGCTAATTCGCGTTCTCACCTCTGTTCTGAAGAAGGGGAGTTTAAGGTAAATATGGCAGTCACGACACTATTATTTAGCAAATTGTTGGACTGTTGACCCAATGTCAACCCTGATAACTTGAGACGATTACCGATAAACAACAACTTCGAAAGAATAAATCATACTTATAATAATATATAATGTTAATATGCAAAATATACAAACTTAATTTCTAATTACAGGTGATTTCGATTTCAAATTTACAAAATAAATGAAATTTTTATGGAAATATTATGATTAAAGAATGCGTTACTGTGTCATCGAAGTCGAAAATCTTGTTTTTTTGCGTCTGTCTAGCTCTTTATGAATTAATTGTCTATGCTGCCAGTGACGTCATCATGCCTTCAATGTTGAGGATCGCTGACCAATTGGGCGGCTCTCCTCTCGATGTGCCGCTGTCGCTCAATCTTTATTTGCTCGGCGGAGTTGTGGTCCCACTCATTATAGGTTCGTTGTCAGACTATTACGGGCGCCGCAAACCAATGATTGCTGGCTGCTTGTTATCCGCATTTGCCTTTTTCGTCACGGCATTTATCGGTTCAATGACGATGTTCAAAATACTACGCTTTATTCAAGGCATGGGAATCGGATTTATCATTGCCATCGGCCTCCCAACCGTGCATGAGACTTTTGCGGAAAAAGATGCAGTGCGAGTGTTAGCGATCGTCTCCAATGTCGCAATCCTTTCGCCACTCGGCGGGCCTTTTGTTGGCAGCGTTCTCCTAAATTACATCGGTTGGCGGGAAATGTTTCTAGCCATGGCTGTCATTACCCTTCTTTTGAGTGCCGGGCTGTGGTTGAGCATGCCAGAGACGGTAGATATCGAACACCGGGGCGGACGTTATATACAGCGCACGCCGCTTGGCATTCGCGAAATTGCCCGTGACTACAGGGCTTTGCTTGCTAATCGACACTTTCTGCTTGGAGGTGCAGCCCTCGGCTTCGTGGGCCTTCCTCTGATTTCTTGGATTGCCCTGTCGCCTCTACTTCTAATGCATAGCCTCGGGTATAGCGGCCTCGAATATTCACTCTGGCAAATACCGGTTTTCGGTGGTCTAATTGTTGGTAATTTCGCGCTCGGTATTCTATGCAAACGATTCAGCCTTACGACGGTATTGTGCGGCGGGATTATTGCGGTCGCAGGTGGAACAGCGGGGGCACTAACCGCAACATTATATAACGACACTGCAATCGCACTTATTTCTGGATTCAGTATTTATGCTGCGGGCTTTGGTATTTGTAGCGCCATCATTTATCAGCAGATACTCGCGCTGACCATAGGCGCAACTGGAAAAGCATCAGCCTTAGTCGGAGTACTCAACGTCACCATCTACGCGATCGGGGGAGTATTTCTGACAGTTATGGGCGCCGGAGATAGCCTGAAACATTTCATCATCCTTGTTTCCATTCCTGCGGTGATCGCCGTCACGTTGCTGTTCTCCCTTTTGGTGACCTCCCGAGTCACCACCGCCGAAAGCGCAAGTTAAAATCACCCGTTATTTCCATCATCAGGTCGATATTCACATGGATAATATTAAACGGCTTTGCTCCCTCAAACATCCCTATGAGCAGTCAACAGAAGCGGAGCAGATTTTTTCGGATGCCATGCGCGAAGTTGTCATGCATCATCGCGCTTCAGCTGACGGTTATGCCACTTGGCTGGATAGTCAGGGCTTCAATGCCAGGACTATCGAAACGATGGAAGACTGGTCAAAACTTCCGCCGTTATTTGCAAACTACTTTAAGAAGAATCTTGTTATCAGTCAGAGCGGCGAGGGCGCACTTGAACTTACATCGTCCGGCACAAGCGGGCAGAAGAGCCGGATGCGTTTTGACGAACATAGTATTGGTTCGGCTCAATACATGGTCGCCAAAATCTTTGACTATTATGGATGGAACACACCGGATCAGCCGTGCAACTACCTGCTGATGAATTATGAACCAGCGGGGAACGCCAAACTTGGCACTGCGTTCACCAGCAATTTTCTAAGTTCCTTTGCCCCTGTTAACAGCGTTGCGTATGCGCTGCGCCATACGGGTACTGGATATGAATTCGACCCGTTTGGTGTCATGGAAGCCTTGAAGCGCTATGCTGCGGACGGGCTGCCAGTCAGAATTCTGGGTTTTCCATCTTTCATGTGGTTCGTGCTCGAGCGCATGAGCGCACTGTCGATCCCGCCCTTGCGCCTGCATGAGGATTCCCTCGCGTTTTTTGGTGGCGGTTGGAAAACCCATGCAGATCAAGAGATTCCGAAGCACCGACTCTACAAACGCATGCAGGAACAATTAGGTCTCGCCGACGAAAGGTGTCGCGATTCCTATGGAGCGGTGGAACATCCCGTCCCTTACATCGAATGCAAAAACCATCACTTTCATTTGCCCGCTTATTCCAGGGTCAGCATTCGCTGCACACGCAGCTTCGTTCAAAAGGGATATGGTGAGAGTGGATTCCTGCATTTCCTCTCACCTTACATCACTTCAGCACCCGCCCACAGCATTGTAATGAGTGACCTTGCCACGCTGCACCCGGCGGAAAGCTGCGGATGCGGCCTCGAGACCGATTGGTTTCACCTGCTGGGCAGAGCCAGCAAGACGGCGGCCCGAAATTGTGCTCTTTCCGCCTCTGAATTGATCAAGGATATTTGATATGTATCTGCTCAACGGAACATTTCACGCCGCTTTCAATCCGACCGATGTTGTCGATTTTCTCCTGAAAGATGTTGATCAGACCCTGACGCAACCGTTTCCTATTGAAGCGCTTTTTCAATGCTGTGATGGGTTCGTCGCGGGCGTGGATAATTGCGCGGATGAACTCCTGCTTTCGCAGGCGCAATGCGATGAAATCAAAAACTTCTGCAACTCGGCGTCGCTGCGCGAAAAGCTGCAACGAGAACTGGGGGAAAGTCCACGCAGCCTGCGCCGGATCAATTACAGACAAAGCCATTTTGAAAATTGGGCGCCTGTCGGCATAGTCCTCCACATCACTCCCAGCAACTCGCCGCTGCTTCCTTTCTTCGCGCTGATCGAGAGCCTGCTGGTGGGAAACATCAACTGGCTTCGCCCGGGACGGGGTGATGCGGATCTGACAGCAAGACTGCTGAGCAAGTTTCTCGAGTTCGATACGAATAGTGTGCTTGGCGCTTATCTGGCTGTGATACCAATCCCATCCACGCAGCTGAATCTTCTGCTTCCGCATGTCGATGCTGTATCTGCATGGGGTGGTGACAAGGCTCTCAAAACAATTCGCGACCAGCTTCCAATCGGCTGTCGGTGGATCGACTGGGGTCATCGTATAAGTTTTGGATATGTCACGCCGGACGTCGTAAACGATAGCCTCCTTGAGGCAATCGCCGACGACGTTTGCAGAAGCAATCAACAGACCTGTTCGAGCCCGCAATTACTATTTGTCGATAGCGGAGACGAGCAGGTTTTGCGAGAAATAGGTGAAGGCTTAGCCGCTGCATTTGATCGGCGCGCGCACTGTTGGCCTATACTTGAACCTGATGAGCAAGAAGCTGCCGATATCACGATGAGCAGTGCTTTCGTCAGGCTTGATAATGGTTTCGCCGACACCGCAGGACACGTCTGGGAAGGGACCGGGTGGAGAATACAATGGGCGCACAAGGCTGCGCTTGATCCGTCTCCTCTGTTTCGCACCCTTCTCTTGCGTCCATTGCCGGCAGGCGCGATTGTCCGAACATTGAGACCATGGCGGAGTTACCTACAGAGCTGTGCTCTTGCCGCCAAGGAATCCGAACTCGCTGAAAAGACCGATCTGTTGCTCGCTGCCGGGGTCAATCGCATCGTTGAACCGGGGCGCATGCAGCAAAACTATCAAGGGGCGCCGCATGATGGCGTGTATGCCCTCGCCCGATTGGCCCGGCGCAACTCGGTGACGCTCAATCCAGACTTGGTTCGCGGACGTGCCGCACTCAACCAGACCATGCCGCCAGCGATCAATCTGGATAGGGGCGACATCATGGATAAGGTCGCCTTTCAGACAAATCCGATCAGTGAGCGCGCGCAGCTTTTCTTTCGTAGCGGCGGCAGCAGCGGCAAGCCGAAACACGCTGGGTTCACATATCAGGACTACCATCGACAGATGCGTGCAGCCGCCGACGGCTTATACGCTGCCGGCCTCGATCCCATTCGAGACCGCGTGATGAACCTGTTCTACGCCGGCTATATGTACGGTGGCATGCCATCTTTTACTACAATTCTGGAAAAACTCGAGGCGACCCATTTCCCGATGGGAGCCCCGAAAAATGACGATTATAGTGAAACTGCCGACATATTGATTGCACAAAGGGCAAACACGCTTATCGGCATGCCCAGCACCATATTCCAGCTGTTTTTCCGGGAACGTGAAAAACTGCATAAATATCGCGGCATTGAGAAAATCTTCTATGCCGGGGAACATCTCTCAGTACAGCAGCGTAGTTTCATTCAGTCATTTGGCGTCAAACTCATTTGTTCCGCAATCTATGGCTCCGTTGACGCCGGGCCTCTTGGTCATGCGTGTTCCGCTTCACCTGATGGTGTTTTCCATCTGCTCGCGGATGTTCAGTCACTGGAGATTGTCGCTATGGACGACGACAAGCCGGTTGCTGAAGGTCAGAGCGGCCGTCTGATTTTCACCTCACGTGAGCGCCAGGGGCAGCACGTCGAGCGTTATGAAATCGGCGATGTCGGCCGCTGGGTGACCGAACCTTGTGGTTGCGGCCTGAAATCTCCACGCTTCCAATTGGAAGGACGACATGGCCAGATTGTACGTATCGGAACACGTCTCCTCAATCTCTCTGCTTTGACAAACCTCGCGGGCGTACCTGTGCAGTTCATTCTACATCAGGATGAAACAGGTTGTGATAAGCTGACTGTTCTCGCCGACGGTGATGCCGACGCTGTTCTGAAAGCAATATCCCAGTATACGACGCTTGCGACAGCTGTAGTTGAGGGTGTGTTGCGTCTTTCGGTCAATCCATGCCCTGCGTCGCAATTTGAATTGAATCCGCACAGCAAAAAGACCGCTCTTTATCTTGACAGGCGCTCACAAGTCCGGATCCTGTCGGCATAATTTAATCGGTATCAATTTTAAGCAATCAAAGGTTATTTAAGTGTATTCTCTTGAGGAACTAGTTGATTTTAGCCGACGGAATTCTCCATTTTTCGCCAATCTTTATAGAAGCATTTCACTTCAAAACTACGCGCTCAATGACCTCCCTCTCATAGATACAACAGAATACTGGAAAATGGAGCGCGGAATATCGGATTGGTCTGTGCTCACAGGCCCGGTTGGCAGCGGAATTGTCTTTAGAAGCGGCGGAACGACCGGTGCGAGTAAGCTGTCCATATTCACTCGAGAGGAATGGAACGCTTTTCTGCAGACATTCTCAAGCGGCGTTTCATCAATCATTGAGCCCAATGATCGAATTGCCAACCTCTTTTTCAGTGGGGACCTTTACGCCAGCCTGTTGTTTATTCATGGCACCCTGGGATTTGTTGAAAAGCCGGTGTGCGAGTTCCCTTTCACTGGACAGACAGCCTTGGCTGACGTGTCAGAGGGGATCGTCAATTATCAAATCAATGTCATCGCAGCTCTGCCGGCGACCTTGCTTACACTTAGCGAGTGGCTCATAGAACGAGGGAAAACCCTCCCCCAAATAACAAAACTGCTTTACGGCGGTGAGAGCCTTCTCAAGCCACAACTTGGTGTCATTGCGCGTGCCTTTCCTAACGCGCGCTGCAACTCCATCGGCTGCGCAAGCGTGGACGCAGGACTGATTGGCGCCAGCACGCCGGACTGTGATGCAGATGAACATCGCTGTTTCGATGGTGCTACTCTTATCGAGATACTCGATGAACAGGACGGGACAGCCATTTCCGAACCAGGCAAACCCGGAATGTTGGTGGTGACCAATCTGCAGCGCAAACTCATGCCGATCATTCGCTATCCTGTTGGCGATCGCGCTGTATGGGTCGAGAAGACTGGCCAGACCAACCGAAAATTCCGGCTGATGGGACGCAGCAGTTTAGGCAAGCGTATCAGGATTGGTTACGTCTCTCTTTATCCGGATGATATCGACGCATTCATAGCTGGTACTCTCGGAGCATGTTCATGGCAATTGGTCATCGATTACGCCGACCCGGTCAACATTGTTAACGTCAGAATTGCGCAGCCCGACAACGAAGACGCAGCAGCCAAGGTCCTTGAATTCGTGCGCCTCAATAATCCGCCACTGGTGAAACTTGAGGCAAATAGCCAGGCCGAGTTGCGCTGTACCTTCTGCAACCACTCCGATCTGGTGCTGAATAGTAGAACTGGAAAGTTACTGAGGGTCGTCGACAACAGACCCTATCAAACAAATCCGGTGAACTAAAGAGGAGCTTTCCATGCTCACGATACGAGATTTTGATCCTGCTGATGCTGAGGGAGTGAGCGGGCTGTTTCGAGCCGTATATGGCGACAAGTATACATATCTCAAAATCTACTTACCGTCACAAATACGCGCGAGCAACGCATCTGAAAACTGGCGTTGCGCAGTGGCTGTCGAAAATGGAATGATCGTGGGCCATGCCGGATTGGTTCGCACGTCACCGGAGGACGATGTAGCTGAACTAGCGCTGATCGCAGTCCATCGAGAGTTTCGGGGACTGGGTATTGCGACACGGTTAGCTGAACATTTATGCGCCACTGCCTTGCAGATGGGTATCCGAGCCTTAACAATTAAGCAGGTTGCCTCGCACCTGATAACCCAGCGTATAGCGACGTCGCTCGGTTTTTTAACGACAGGGCTCATCCTCGACTATGTGAGTTCCCCCTTCGGTTATACCGAACCAGAAAGCGTGGTTATTGGTTGTTTACCGATAAAGGCATGCCCATTACCCAAGAATTGCTTCCCCGAGAAGTATCCCAACTGGCTACCCAGATTGGTCAAACAGTTTGGAGAGCACGCACGCGACAATTCTGTCATTAAACCGGCTGCCGATCTTCGCGGCTATTCGATCGCCGTTGATAATGTTGATGAATTAATTGCTTTGCCGCCACATCAGGTTGCCTGTCTAGAGATTCCCGTAAACCAAGAACTCTCCAGAACAGTCGAACGCTTTCTTTCTCTCGGATTTATCAATGCTGGATTGCTGCCGACGGCTGGCGGAGATTGGTACTGGCTGATGCAAAGGAACAATCAACGCCACCGCCCGGGCATCATGGAACTGTATTGTTCCGATGCTGCTGGGGTGTATGCTGATATGCAGAGGGAAATCTGCCACCAGGCTACGTGACGGTTTCGAAATTTCCATGGTTTCCGTCACCAAAATCGATACCAATCCTGCAGCGCGGAGATCTATCGGCAGCAGCGAGAACCATCCGCACCGCGTGGGAACGAATTTCCGGTGAAAACCTGTTGCTATTGCTTTGCTCATGCCGGCTCCAGTTTCTCACGAGATGATACCTCCTGCAAAACCCGGCGCGGCTCAGAACGATCCTAGGTATGCGTATGGCCGCGGGAGGGGCAGTGTTGCCACATGCCTTGTACCACGTCGCACTTGCCGCTGCGTTCACAACCCAGTTCTGAAATCAGTCGCACCAAGAGTGAAAGAATGCGGCGAGCCTTGTCAGCAGGTCAGCTTCGGGACAGCATTCAAAAGCATTTGCGTGTAGGGCTGCTTCGGCTGAGCGAACACTTCGGAAACAGTGCCTCGTTCAACGATCTTGCCGTGATGCATGACCACTACGTGGTCACAAAGATGGCGAACCACCGATAGGTCATGACTGATAAACAACAAAGTCAGATCAAGGCTTCTTTTCAGTTGCAACAACAGATTGATGACCTGCGCCTGAATAGACACATCCAGTGAAGCGACCGGTTCATCGCATACAATGAGTTCCGGTTGCATTGCCAGTGCCCGAGCGATAGCGATGCGCTGCCGTTGCCCGCCTGAAAACTGGTGCGGATAGCGATCCGCCAGAACAGGATCGAAAGCGACGGCTTTCAGCCAACGCTCGACGTAAGCCCGTGCGTTTTTTTTCGTGCACAGTCCGTGCGCGATAGGTCCCTCTGCAACAGACTGAAATATAGTGCGGCGAGGGTCGAGCGATGCAAAAGGATCCTGAAAGATCATTTGAACCGAAGTGCCGATCTTGCGATCATCCTCGCGGACCTTGCGACCATCGACCAGGACACTGCCGGATGTCGGTGTGGAAATACCGCAGATGATACGACCGAGGGTGGATTTTCCGGAGCCGGATTCCCCAACCAGCCCCAGTACTTCCCCGCGCGCGATAGTAAGCGTAGCAGACTGAACGGCATGAACGGCATGGCTTGGTTTGGCGAGACCGAGCCGCTTTGCAAAACGGCCAAGAGAGCCAACCGGCTTCTGGAAGATCATCGTGACATCGTTGGCGGCAACGAAATCAGGATTGAAACCAGTGGACCGATTTTTCCTTGCTTCTGTGATAGAAAATTGGCCGGATTTTTCGGTCGCGCTTGATGTCAAAAGCTCTCCCGGTTTCTTTCGTGAGGGAAGAGAATCGAGCAATCCTTGTGTGTAGGGATGCTTGGGCGAGCCGAGAACATCCGCGACGCTCCCCGTCTCGACAATCTTGCCTAGTCGCATAACGGCTATCTTTTTCGAAATTGAGGCAACGGTTGCGAGATCGTGGCTGATCCAGATCATCGAAATGCCAAGTTCAGAGACGAGGGCCTTCACTTCTTTCAAAATTTCCGCTTGCACAGATACATCAAGCGCTGTCGTCGGTTCGTCGGCGATGACCAGTTTGGGCTTGTGAAGCAGTGCGATAGCAATCGCTACGCGCTGACGCATACCACCTGAAAACTGGTGTGGATACTGATCGACCTTCTTTTCCGGTTCGACAATGCGTACACGCGCCAGCGCTTCGATCGCTCTGCGACGGACTTCAGCGTGTGAGACTTTTTCATGCGCACGGATTGCCATTGCGATCTGATCGATGATTTTGAGAACCGGATTAAGGGTCATCATCGGATCCTGAAAGACCATCGAGATTTCCCTGCCGCGAATGTTGCGCAATTGGCTTTCCGGCAGCCCGACCAGCTCTCTGCCTTCCAACCGGATTGAGCTTCCGGATTGAATTTTGCCTGGCTTGTCAATCAGGCCAATCAGAGAGAAGCCAGTGATCGATTTGCCAGAGCCGGATTCCCCTACGAGGCCAAGTATCTCGCCCTTGCCAACCTCGAACGAGATGCCGTCGACAGATTTCACCGTGCCGCTGTCGGTTTCGAAATAGGTTCTGAGGTTATCGACTTGTAACAAAGCGGTCATTTGCGCAACCTCGGGTTTAATATGTCTCTGATCTGATCGCCCATAAGATTGATGGCCATGATCAGAACGATGAGTGCAACGCCGGGATAAATGGAGATCCAATACCGGCCTGACAGAAGATACTGGAAGCCATTGGCAATCAGCATTCCAAGGGATGGCTCTGTCGGCGGAAGACCAACGCCGAGAAAGGAAAGTGTCGCTTCAAGTGAAATAGCCGAAGCCACTTGCACTGTCGCTACAACAATGAGCGGCGGTAGGGAGTTGGGTAAGATATGCCTCGTCACCACGTGCCAGCCGCTCATAGGTACGGACAAGGCAGCCAGAACGTAATCTTTCTGCAGTTCTGCAGATGCAGCCCCGTGCGCCGTACGCACGAAATAGGCGTATTGGGCAAAGACGAGGGCCAGAATGAGCTGCCACTTTCCTTGGCCGAGCACGGCAGCAACCACGAAAGCCAGAAGGATTGCGGGGAACGACAACTGTATATCGACAAGGCGCATGATGAACGTTTCTGTCCTGCCGCCAAGATAGGCTGCAAAGCAGCCGACAACAGCGCCGAGGCTGAATGCGATAGCACCTGCTATCAGCCCCATCTCAAGCGATATGCGCAAACCGTAGATAATTGCTGACAGCAGATCACGCCCCTGGCTGTCGGAGCCGAGCAGATAGTGCATGCCATTGGCGCCGACAAAACCGGGAGGGCGACGTGCATCGCGCAACACTAGTGATTTGAGGTCGTAAGGGTCTTGCGGCGTGATCCAAGGGGCGAATATCGCCAAGAGAGCAATGACTATAACCACCGCAAATGCGATCACAGCTACCTTGTTCTTTGAAAAAGCTCGCCAGAACGCCTTCAGAGGGGAAGTAGCGCTTGTTGGGACAGTAGATCGGCTCGACGTTGTGTCAGTCATTTCAGCGACCTTTCTGCCGCAGGCGTGGATCGAGGGCGGCATAAGCCAGGTCGACGCATAGGTTAATGACGACGAAAAGGATCGCGACCATCATCAGATAGGCGACCATGACCGGACGGTCGAGCGAGGCGATGGAGTCTACGATAAGCTTGCCGAGACCCGGCCAGTTGAAAATTGTTTCCGTAACAAGGGCAAAGGCAAGTGTCGATCCAAGTTCCAGACCAAACACTGTAACAAGCGGAATGGAGATCAGCTTCAATACATGACGATACAGGATTGTACGTTCCGGAATTCCTGCCGCACGCGCGAACTTGATCGTGTCGGTCGTCATGATCTCGCGCGTACCCGCCGCTGCCAATCGACACATCATTGCCATCTTGAACAGAGCGAGATTGAGAACTGGTAGAAGGAGATGGGACCAGCCATCCCGGGTTAGAAAAGAAAAGGGGATGCCTAAAATATCGACGGTCGCACCCCTCCCGCCTGCGGGCAGCATACCAAGCTGAACCGCAAACACCATGATCAGCATCAAGCCGATCCAGAAGGTGGGAACGGAGAAGCCGAGTATCGAGCCAGCCATGATTAGCTTTGAAACAAACCCGTCGGGCTTGTACCCGGCATAGACGCCCAGAGGAATACCGATCAGAGAGGCAAGCAAGACTGCAATTACTGCGAGTTCCAGCGTGGCAGGTAGTCGTTGCGCAATGAGCTCGCTGACCGGCATGTTGAAGACGAAGGATCTGCCGAAGTCGCCGCTGACGATCTTGGCTACAAAGTCGGCATATTGTTTCCAGAGCGGCTGATTGAGGCCGTACTCCTCGATAACTCGCTGGCGGATTTCCTGTGTAACATCCGGCGATATGAGCACGTCGACGGGATTGCCGATGACGTAAACGCCAATGAAAACAAGGATGGACATGACCATCAGAACGATGAGCGCCTGTCCCGACCTGCGGAGAATGAATGAGGCCATAGGCTTTTCTCTGGCTAGTGCCCCGATAGCTGCATTCGGGCACGGTTTATGAGGAATGAGGAAAACGGGACTGGCGGATTAATGCCAATCATGCTCGATCTCACGGCGCGTTTCCTCAACACCGACCTTCCAGATTTCCATCATATCCTGATCAGGCCTTTGGAAGACGCCGTGATAGTTGCCTTCGGCGATGCGTTCGCGTTTTCTGCCTGCATCGACACGTGCGGAAGCGGCAAAATCGATGCGTTCTTTCTGGAAATTAGGGATTGGCGCGCCTTCCAGACGGGTCCATGGAAAATTCTCCATCCAACTGGCGTGGCTGGCGGCGGGGTCGATCTCCAGCACTTTCGCCATGGTTTTCGGCGCGCGCCACCAGTCGTGAAGCTTGACGGAAGTGTCTCGATGACCGTTCATCCATTCCGACAGGAGAGGACTGATCGGCGAATTGCCCCCATGGCCGTTAACAATCAGAATACGGCGGAAGCCTGCATGGTAGACGCTGTTGAGAATGTCTTCGATTACATTGATGTAAGTGCGCAAGGTCAGCGTAACCGTTCCCGGAAAATCAGCAAAGCCGGATGCCATTCCGTAAGGCAGGCAAGGGAAAACCGGAACACCCGTCGGTTCCGCTGCCTCGACTGCAACGCGCTCGGCCAGGATCATATCCGTCGCGAGACTCAGATAGGCATGTTGTTCGACAGAGCCGATGGGGATAACACAGCGGTCATCTTCCTTCACACGTGCTTCGACCTGTGACCAATGCATGTCCTGAATGCGCATTTTCGTCTCCTGCAATTTTCCGATTAGCAACCAGAGCGCACTTACCCCTCGCGAGGATGGTGGTGCGACGGCGTCCTCACATTTCGCAATCTTTAATTCGGTTCCATTAGGAACAAAAAAATAGAGTTGACGCAAGAATATTTTTAAATATCGTTCCAAATAGTACTAATTGGAAAATCTGCGAGGTTTTGCCGATGGACGATCTGTTGCGTACGGCCCTGTACGAAGGGCGCGCCGGGCGGGAAGAGCCGGGGCTGTCGAGCCTTTCCGACGGTGATCCGCTGTATCCCAAGCTTTGGCGAAATCCGTGCTGGCTTTCCTTCCGATTGAACTACCTGGCATTGCGGTTCAACAACCCTGTCTACGGGTTCATCCAGCAGCAGCTTGGTCTGCTGCGGCCTGAATTCGTTGTGCTCTGGTCGCTTTATCTGAGCGACGAGCTGACGTTGACCGAGGTGGTCCGCTCATCCGGCTTTCCAAAAAATACCCTGAGCCGTGCCGTGAACAAACTGGACACGCTGGGCATGATCAGCCGCGATCTCGATCCCAGTGATCAGCGCCGCGTTGCATTAAGACTGACGGAGAAAGGGCGCTCCGCCGTAGAAGCTGTCGAGGGCAGGATGATGGATCACGAGCGGATCATGCTCGAATGTCTGTCACCCGCCGAACGTTTGAACCTGTCCGAAATTCTGACCAAGCTGGTGGTGGCTTCCGAAAACTGGCCGCAGCAACTCGCTGCCGATCTTGAACCGATCGAAGGCGAAGACAACTGAGAAAGCTCATCCTCGGCTGATGGCGGCATTTCGCCGGTCGTGGATTTTACTAATGATCATGCCAATGAGAAAAAGGGGAATAAGATGACCATTCGTTCGATATTGAACACTGCCTTGCTGGCATCAACGCTAATGATGCCACTGTCTGCAATGGCCGCCGATCTCGTCATTGCGACGAAATCCGGACCAGCCTCGATGGACCCGCATTTCACGGCAACTTCCGCGAATGCCGAAGCAACCAAGCATGTCTTCGACACGCTTTTGAAATCGGGCAACAAGCTGGAAGTGGAACCATCACTGGCTGTGAGCTGGCAACCTGTCGATGAAACGACATGGGAGTTCAAACTGCGTGAAGGTGTGAAATTCCATGATGGTTCGGATTTCACCGCCGAGGACGTCAAGTTCTCGATTGAACGCATTCCCAATGTCACCGGGCCAAATCCTTCCACCATTTATGTCCGCCGGGTGAAGGGCGTGGAGGTAGTTGATCCGCTGACTGTCCGTGTGACCACGGTTGGTCCAGCGCCGACCTTGCCGAATGATTTCGTGCGTCTATTTATTGTTTCCCATAAGGCTGCGGCAGAGTACTCGACCAAGGAAACGGCTGCTGACGGCTTCAATTCGGGCAAGGCGACAATCGGCACCGGCCCTTACAAGTTCGTCAAATGGGCCCCAACGCAAGATCTGGTTCTGGAGAAATTCGATGGATATTGGGGCGGCGCTCAGCCTTGGGATCACGTCGTGCGCAAGGAAATTCCCAATGACGCTGCACGTGTAGCTCAGCTGAAGGCCGGACAGGTCGACCTGATATCCAAAGTGCCCTCGACCGACCTCGCGGCGCTGGAATCCGATCCCAAGCTGGAGATCGTAAAGGACGAGTCCGTCTATATTCCCTATCTGGAGTTCGATTTCCGCAAGGAAACGCCAATGGTCTGGGATAAGGCCGGAAAGAAACTGGACAAAAACCCGTTTCTTGACCCACGCGTGCGTGAGGCTTTCGATCTGGCTCTTGATCGCCAGACAATTACGGAAGTCGCGCTGGAAGGCATGGGATCCGTTCCGACGCAGATGGTGGCTTCCAATATTTTTGGTTACAACAAGGATATTGCCCCGGTTGCATATGAAGTTGAGAAGGCTGGTAAGCTGATGGCAGATGCCGGTTATCCTGACGGTTTCAAGGTGTCGTTGAATTATGCCAATGACCGTATGCCGATGGAACTAGGGCCGACGATCGCCCAGTTGCTGGCCGCGATCAATGTTCAGGTCGATGTCAGTGGCGTTCCAGCCGCAGTGTTCAATCCGGCGAAGACGCGTGGAGAATATTCGCTCTACATGGCATCCTGGGGGACGCTGACGGGTGAATCCAACTATATGCTCTCCTCATTGATGCATACCAATGACCCGGAAAAATCGCTGGGTGCTTTCAATACTCGTGGATACTCGAACCCGGAAATGGACAAGTTGATTGAGGACGCCGGTAGTGAAATGGACGAGGCCAAGCGGGGGACTCTTCTTGAAAAAGCCAATCTGCTCGTTTCGACGGACAGGCCGGATTTGCCGCTTGCCGTCAATTTGTCGGCATGGGGCGTGAAGAAGGACAAGATTTCTTACACACCGCGCTCCGACGAAGATACTTTGGCTATGGATGTCAAGCCGAAATAGAATAGACAGAACCCGGCGGCCCGAGCCGCCGGGTTTCTCATCCCGATCTGCACAGCGTTAGTTAATCTTCCACAACGAGTTATCAGAGATGACCGAATTTGTACCCGTAATCGCATTGCACGGCGGTGCTGGAACCATTCTCAAGGCTAATATGACGCCGGAGAAGGAAGCGGCCTATCACGCTGGTTTGCGTGAATGCCTGCAAGCTGGGCTGGATATCCTGCGTGGTGGGGGGAACGCTCTCGATGCCGTGACCGCCTCGGTGATTGCTCTGGA
>UEIJ01000020.1 GCA_900470195.1 Hyphomicrobiales bacterium
CTTTTGCGAAGCAAGTCCACAGGCATGGCTTGCCGCACGACGTGCGAAACCCATTCTCCGAGCGCCAAGCCCAGACGTGAAGCAACGCCGGACCCGTCCGGTCAAAGGGCTGGATCGGGCTGCAAGATCGGCATCGACGGAGGGATGAGCGTCGGTATGTATTTCTCGCCGCTGACCCAGGCGTCCACGGTATCAGACCATTCCTGCATCATGTGTCGACGCTAAATTTCGTATTCCGCCTTGTTGTAGACACCGCGTGACGACCGACCGGCCTCGTGTGCCAGACACTTCTCGATCCAATCTCCGTTGAACCCAAGCTCATTCAGCAATGTCGAGCCTGTCCGGCGGAGATCGTGAACCGTGAACGGTTCGAGCGGCAAGCCTTCCTTCTTAGCCTGCTCGACCACAGAATAGGTCACTCGATTGAACGTCGCTCGGGACATCGGGGCATCGGCGTCGTAACGGGAGGGCAAAACGTAGCGCGAGTTTCCTGAGCACGTCTTGAGAGCGATGAAGATATCCAAGACTTGGCGTGACAGGTAGATGTTATGCGCCTTGGAACGCTTCATCCGCTCTTTCGGAATCGTCCAGACGGCATTCTCGAAATCCACCTCATCCCACGTCGCGTCCTGAAGTTCGCTTTTGCGAACCATGGTGAGCAGAAACAGGCGAAGACCCAAACGAATGGTGGGCAGCGTGGCGACATGCTCAAGCTGCTTCAGCATCACACGAATTTCCGATGGCGAGAGCGATCGATCCCTCGGCACGAAATTCGCGATCGAGGCCGGCCCTACATCGTCAGCGGGGTTGGCAACCTTCGCCATGGAGGATCGCAATTCCGTAGACCTGCTTCAGAATATCACGAACGTGGATCGCAGTAGCTGGCGCACCCCGTTCGACAATCTTGCCGCAGTGTGCCCGGAGATCGTCAGGGGTAATTTCGGTGAGCAGCCGGTTGCGCCAGACTGGAAGCAACTCGCGCTCGAAGATCGAGCGCCGCATGGCCCTGGTGCTGTCTGCCATGGGAGCACTCACCAACCACTTCTCACCAAACTCGCCGAAGCTCTTTGCTTCCTTCAAGCGGCGCTTCTCGCGCTGCTTTTCGATTGCGGGTGAGTGCCCCTCCCTGACCGCACGCCTCGCATCCAGGCACAGTTCCCGAGCACGCGCGAGCGAAATGCCATCGCGCCCATACTTGCCGAGATAGACGGTCTCGCGTCGCCCATTCAGCCGGTAATCCAGCCTGAAGGAGATAGCCCCAGTCGGCATAACGCGGACATACATGCCGTCGCGATCGGCGACCTTGTACACTTTGTCTTTTGGTTTCAGCGACTTAATCGCAGCGTCCGTCAACATTCTTACGCCTCCTCCGAAAAGTACCGTCAAGCGGTCTTGGGAGGCTCGTGGCGATAAAATTCCTACTTTATCAATGGCTTATGCCAAAAAAAGTACCGTCACGAGCTTCATTTCTCGTGACGGTACTTTCAAAAACGATGGGGATCAATATGGGCGAGGACCGTCAGTCGTGACGGTACAATCAATCTCTGCCCATCGATAGACATCGATAGGAACGAGAGGAAAAATTATTTTGTTTCAGCTACTTACGTCGAATTCTAGCGCAAATTCGGCGACGTTCGGATAGGCTCGAATCATTCCCACTCAATCGTGCCCGGCGGCTTGGACGTCACGTCGTAGACGACGCGGTTGATGCCACGCACTTCGTTGATGATGCGCGTGGCAGCATTACCGAGGAAGTTCATGTCGTAGTGATAAAAATCAGCGGTCATGCCGTCCACCGATGTCACGGCACGCAGTGCACAGACGAATTCGTAGGTACGGCCATCGCCCATCACGCCGACCGTCTGAACCGGCAGCAAAACCGCGAAAGCCTGCCAGATGGCATCGTAAAGACCGGCCTTGCGGATTTCATCCAGATAAATAGCATCTGCTTCACGCAGAATTTCGAGTTTTTCGCGGGTAATGCCACCGGGGCAACGGATCGCGAGGCCCGGACCCGGGAACGGGTGACGGCCAATGAAGCTGTCCGGCAGGCCGAGTTCCTTGCCGAGCAGTCGCACTTCATCCTTGAACAGCTCGCGCAGCGGCTCGACCAGCTGCATCTTCATGCGTTCCGGCAGGCCGCCAACGTTGTGGTGCGACTTGATCGTCACCGACGGACCGCCGGCAAACGAAACGCTTTCGATGACATCAGGATAAAGCGTACCCTGCACGAGGAAATCCGCGCCACCAAGCTTTTTGGCCTCTTCCTCGAACACTTCGATGAAGAGACGGCCAATCGTCTTGCGCTTCTTTTCCGGATCGGTTTCGCCTTCCAGTTCGCCGATAAAGCGGTCGGATGCGTCCACGAGGATCAGCGGAAGGTTATAATGTTCGCGGAACATTTCCACGACCTGTTGCGCCTCGTTTTTGCGCATCAGACCATGATCGACGAGGATGCAGGTCAGCTGGTCGCCAATGGCTTCATGCGCCAGAAGTGCCGCAACGGACGAATCTACACCACCGGAAAGCGCGCAGATAACCTTGCCGCTACCGACCTGCTTGCGGATTGCTTCGACGGCCTGTTCACGGTAGGCACCCATCGTCCAGCCCGGCTTTACGCCGACGATGCGATGAACGAAATTCTGCAACAACTTCGCCCCATCCGGCGTATGGACGACTTCTGGATGGAACTGCACGCCGTAATATTTGCGCTTTTCGTCAGCAATGGCTGCAAAAGGCGCATTCGGCGAAGTGCCTATAATCGTGAAGCCATCAGGAAGCGACGTGACGCGATCACCGTGGCTCATCCAGACCTGATGGCGAGTGCCCTTGGCCCAGATTCCTTCGAAAAGCGGGCTGTCTTCCTGCACATCCAGGAAGGCGCGACCGAACTCGCGGTCATGGCCGCTTTCCACCTTGCCGCCCAGTTGGGCGCAGATGGTCTGCTCACCGTAGCAGATGCCGAGAACGGGAATGCCTGCCTCGAAAACTGCCTGCGGCGCGCGCGGCGAGCCGATGTCGGTCGTCGAATGCGGACTGCCGGAAAGGATTACACCTTTCGGCTTCAACCGTGTGAAAGCCTCTTCAGCTGACTGAAAAGGAACGATTTCACAATAGACATTGGCCTCGCGCACGCGACGCGCAATCAGCTGCGTGACCTGGCTGCCAAAGTCGATGATAAGGATTGTGTCGGGATGTGCCGTGATACTCATGTGCAGCATCTATTTAAAAAGTGGCCGGGATGCAATGCCTATATGGGGTATAGACGACATGCTCAACAAGTGCGTTGCTAAAAAAGGATCAATACTGACATACCATTGTCAGGAGCAGATGAGTCCATCAGCGATAGCAGTCTCCAATCGCTCCACAGCAACCGCCAGTTTTTCATCGATAATGTGCAAATATTGCGTCCAGTCGCCAACATGCTGCAACTCGTTTGCGCCATCGGAGATACCGCGCAGCCCGAAAAGCGGCACTTCTGCAAGTTGGCAGGCGCGCAGGCAAGCATAGGTCTCCATATCGACCATATCCGCATCAATTGTCGTATAAGCCTCGCCGGAAACAATGTTTGCGCCCGTTGAAAGCGTTGCAGCAGGGATTTCGGGCACGGAAATCGGAAGTTCAATCACCTTGGGGATATCCAGAAAAGGCGTTGCGCCCTTTTCAAAGCCAAGCGGCGAAGCATCCATATCGCGATAGCATACGGAAGATACCTGAAACACTTCCGCCTGCGGCAATCTGGCTGATCCGGCAGAACCAAGCGAGACCACGAGATCGGGCTTTTCGCCGGCATGGATCAGGCTGCCGAGAGCATATGCGAGATTGGCTGCCGCTTCAACCGGCCCTACCCCGATCATGACCGGCGTGAAGAGCTTCGCCAGATGGCGCCCATATTCTGCATCCACCGCCATAACGTAGAGCAGGCGCTTTCGGGCAACCGTCTTTATCATCCTTGCAAGCCTTTTCTGTCCTGCACGACCATCATCGTCCCGGTCATCGTCGCAATGAGACGCACTTCCGTGTCGGTGACGGCAAATGCCTGTCCATCACTCACCATGATCGTCCGGCCTGGTTTGGTGACTTCGCCACGGAACAGAAAGCGTTCGCCCTTCCCCGGAGCAAGCAGATTTACCTTGAATTCGATCGTCAGCACAGCCGCGTCGGATGGCATTAACGTGAGCGCCGCATAGCCGCAGGCAGAATCGAGCGCAGCGGAAATCATGCCCGCGTGGAGAATGCCGTGCTGTTGCGTCAGTTCTTCACGAAACGGCATTTCGATTTCAACAATGCCAGGCTCACATCGCGCCAGTTCAGCGCCAATCAGCTTCATGGCAGCCTGCCGCCCGAAACTTTCCTCAACGCGTTCCTTGAAATCTGGTTCCGCTACACGGTGCGCCGACATCGGGTCCCCCGCTCTATCCGTTACTTTTACGCATTATCCGGTCCAAAACCGCTTCGCGTTTTTGCTGGAATGCACTATTTCGACCTTTGCAGAATGCTCACATAAAACCCGTCAGTGTCAGTAGACAATGGCGAAAAAACTGCGCCATGCGAGGGATATACCGGCTTCATGTCACCTGCGTCAGCGACAACTGTGTCCCACAAAATCTGCGGTGCGACTTCCTTAAAATCAGCATTATCGCGAAGAAACTGCGCCACTTGCCGAATATTTTCCTCAACAAAGAGCGAGCAGGTGACATAAGCAAGCCGCCCTCCCTGCTTCACATAGTGCTTGGCGGATTCGAGCACTTCCCTCTGGTCCTGAACGCGCCGCTCAAGCTGCTGCTCGTTCAGTCGCCATTTTGCATCCGGACGGCGACGCCATGTGCCGGAGCCGGTGCATGGCGCATCGGTCAGCACGAGGTCCATCTGCCCGATGAGCGGGTCGAGTGCGTCAAGATTTCCATGCACCTGCGTATTGCGAACCCCCGCACGCTGCAGCCGTTCGTGCATGGGCGAAAGCCGCGCACGCTCGGCGTCATATGCGTGAATTTGACCGCTGTTTTGCATCGCAGCCGCCAGCGCCAACGTCTTACCCCCGGCACCCGCACAATAGTCCAGCACCTGCAGACCGGGTTGCGCACCTGCAAAAAGCGCGGCAAGCTGTGACCCGAGGTCCTGAACCTCGAACCAGCCGTCGAGAAAGGCCTGCTCGCCCTGCACATTCGGATGGCGGCCAAGGGCTTCGATCGGCGGTATGCGCAAGGCTTGTGCAAGGAATGGGACCGGTGCAGCGCCGGCTTTTTCCAAGGCCGCAAGCGTTTGCTCAGGCTTGGCCTTCAAACTGTTTACGCGCAGATCGACGGGTGGCCGCGTTGCCAGTGCCCTGCCCTCGTCCACCCAGCGCGCGCCAAAAAGCTCCTCAAGCGACGCGGCACACCATTCCGGTACGTCTGCCTGAATGTGAGCGGGTGCTTGAGCAATATCCCGGCTTTCCCAGGCGATACGGCGAGGCGGTTCCAGCGTTTCGGGTGCGAATTTGTCGCCGTCGAGGACGGTGTCGATAGCCGCGATATCCATGCCACCATCGGCCAGCAACGCGCCGAATGCCAGAGCGCGTGCATCATCGGCATCCATTCGCCACGCAATGGACAGTTTGCGGCGCAGTGCGTCATAGACGATATTGCCAATCACAGCGCGGTCACCTGCGCCTGCGAAACGATGGGAAGCGCCCCAATCCTTCAGCACATCAGAAGCCGGGCGCGTGCCCGCTTCGATCTGATCCAATACCTCGATAGCCGCCTGCAGGCGTCCGCCAAGCCGCATTGTGTCTCCTTCTCGAATGCCTGCTCGGGCATAGCCTTCCTTGCAGGGAAAAGGCAATCGGCAAATCAAAACAAAAAAGCCGGAGCGGCGAGCTCCGGCTTTTTTCGCTTACAATGACAGCCTATTCGGCTGCGGTTGCCTCTTCGCTCAAGGCAATTGTATTGGCTTCATACCCATGAGCATCCTTCAGTGCTTTACGCACGCCTGCTTCATAGTCGGGATGAACGAGCTTGAAGTGACCAAGCTGACGCTCGATGATGAAGCCGGGTACGCCGTTCATTGCTGCGGCAATGTTGGCAAACAGGCGCTGTCTTTGTCCTTCATCGAACAGGTTGAACAGGGCGCGCGGCTGCGAGTAATCGTCATTGCCGATGCGGTGGTTATAGCGATCCGCATCACCGGAAATCTTCAGCGGCGGTTCCTTGGCGGACGGCTGTTCAACCGGGCCGTTAAAGGAATTCGGTTCGTAATAAGCGTCCGGATTGCCGGTCTTGATGCCGCCATAGACATTCATCTGGCCATCGCGGTGATAGTGATGGACCGGGCACTTCGGCTGATTGACCGGAATGCTTTCGTAATGCGTGCCAAGCCGGTGACGGTGCGCATCCGCATAGGAGAAAATACGCGCCTGCAACATCTTGTCCGGGGAAAACCCAATGCCAGGAACGATGTTGGAGGGCGAGAAGGCCGCATTTTCAATCTCGGTGAAATAGTTTTCCGGATTGCGGTTCAGTTCCATGATGCCAATATCGATCGGCGGATAATCGGCGTGCGGCCAGACCTTGGTGAGATCGAACGGATTGTAGGGCGTCTTGTTGGCTTCGAGTTCCGGCATGATCTGCACCTGAACCTTCCACTTCGGATAGTCGCCCTTGTCGATGGAGGTGAAGAGGTCTTCCTGCGTGGATTCACGCGTGCGGCCAATCACGCTCTCAGCTTCCGCATTGGTCCAGTGCCTGTGGCCCTGCATGGTCTTGAAATGGAACTTGACCCAATAGCGTTCGCCTGCATCGTTCCAGAACGAATAGGTGTGGGAGCCGTATCCGTTGATGTGACGCACATCGGTCGGCAAACCGCGATCCGACATCAGGATTGTCACCTGATGCAGGCTTTCCGGCGAGAGAGACCAGAAATCCCACATGGCCGTTGCCGAGCGCAAGTTGGTCTTGGGATGGCGCTTCTGTGTATGAATGAAATCCGGGAACTTGACCGGATCGCGCACGAAGAACACAGGCGTGTTGTTACCGACCAGATCCCAGTTGCCTTCCTCCGTGTAGAACTTCAGGGCAAAGCCGCGCACATCGCGTTCCGCATCGGCAGCGCCCAGTTCACCGGCAACGGTGGAAAAACGCGCCAGCATCGGCGTCTGCGCACCCGGCTGGAGAGCCTTGGCCTTGGTATATTTCGAAATATCGCCGGTGATGGTCAGTGTACCATAAGCACCCCATCCCTTGGCGTGAACTGCGCGTTCCGGAATGCGTTCGCGGTTTTGATGGCTCAGTTTTTCAATGAGCTGATAATCCTGCATCAAAAGCGGGCCGCGCTCGCCCGCACTCAGGGAATTCTGGTTGTCCGGTATCGGAGCGCCTGCGCTCGTCGTCATTATCGGGCGATCTGCCATGGGAATTCCCTCCTGAAAAGCCAATATTGGAATACGACCAGCCTTGCCAGAGGCATCATACGGCTCTTCCGTGTCACGCCGTAGCAAGGTAACTGGCGTACATTAGACCTATTCCAATCATAATCTCCAATTGCTTTTTCGATAATTTTCGATAAGATTTTCCTATCATGTTCACAGTACGTCAGATGCGTTACTTCGAAGCTCTTGCCACCACACTGCATTTTCGCAAGGCCGCCCAACTGGCGCACGTGTCGCAACCGGCACTTTCGGCCCAGATCGCGGAAATGGAAGCCCTTGCAGGGGCACCGCTTTTTGAACGCTCGCAGCGGCAGGTCATAATGACAGAGCTCGGAAAGCAACTTTATCCAGGCATCCAGACAGTCTTGCGTGAGCTCCATTCACTTGAGGAGATAGCTGCGCAAAGCCGAGGTCTCCTGCAAACGCGGTTGCGGCTGGGCATAATACCCACTGTCGCCCCCTATCTTGTCCCGGTCCTTATTCCGCTTTTGCGTGAACGGCATCCGACCTTTCGCCTTCAATTGCGAGAAAGTGTAACCGCCAAACTGCTTGACGAACTGCATGCCGGTGAAATCGACGCGATTGTCGCAGCCCTTCCGATAGATGACGAGCGCCTTGCGCAGAAAAAACTTTTCGATGATCGCTTTCTGATCGCGACCTCCACCAATGATCAGACGGTCCTCGCTTCACCAATGACACAGGACAACGTCGCTCTCGAACGATTGCTCCTGTTGGAAGAAGGACATTGTATGCGGGATCAGGCACTTGCCGTTTGCTCACTGCCCTCGCAGCGCCAGCTGGTAAAGTATGGCGCCACCAGCATGACCACCCTTTTACAAATGGTGAGCCATGGCATGGGCCTTACACTCATCCCCGAAATCGCGGTGCACGCCGAAACACGTAGCAACCATATGCGTATCGTCCCATTTGCGGGCGAACAGCCGAAACGAGAGATTGCGCTGTTCTGGCGGCGCCAGAGCATGCGTGGGAAGGATTTCAGCGCCCTCGCCGACTGTATCACCGAAAGCGCCAACCAATTGAAAGTGAGCCCGGACGATCTCAACACTCTGGTAAGAGCTTAACACTCTTAAGGCTGCATTAAGCTTGGAAGCATAGCCACCCAACGTTTTGATTCTGAAACCTATTGCCTGGAGGGGATAATGAGGTGGTCTGATTTGGGGGCCTATAGTGTGGTCTTTTGCCTTAGCCTGGGATATTTCGCGGCGACGAGCGACAGTTCGCGATCGTCTGCACCGCCACGTACCAGCAACAGTGTCGCGAAGAGCGCCGCGACTGCGCCGCAAAAAACGATGACGGCTGCTAACACGCATAACGCGCCCGTAAAGGCCGCAGAGATTGAAGACGTGGCCTGGAACATACCGGACCCAGATACATTGCCCGACGACGCGTGGGGGCGCGTTGTGCGTCGGGGCCGCGATCTGATTACCGCGACTTATGCGCATATCGGCCCGGAAGTAGCCGATGAAACGAAACGTTTGGCAGGCAACAATCTCTCGTGCCAGAGCTGCCATCTGGAAGCCGGCACCAAGAAGTACGGACTGCCACTCGTTGGGGTCTACGGCGATTTTCCGCAGTATCGCTCACGGGAAGGTCAGGTCGGCACGATAGAAGACCGCGTCAATGGCTGCATGACCCGAAGCCTGAACGGCAAAGCGCTCCCTATCGACTCCGCCGAGATGAAGGCGATGGTCGCATACATCAAATATGTATCTGCTGGCACGATTGTCGGTGAAAACACGAAGGGGCGCGGCTCCGGAAAAATGCCTGAATTGAAGCGCGCGGCCGATCCGGTACATGGCGAGAAACTCTATGCCGAAATCTGCGCAGCCTGTCATGGAGCGGATGGCCAGGGCAAGCGTGTTGGCGTCGTGGGCGATGCAAAGGGTTATGAATTTCCGCCGCTTTGGGGCCCGGATAGCTTCAACGACGGAGCAGGCATGAACAGGCTGATCTCAGCCGCGAATTTCATTCACGCCAACATGCCGAACGGCGTATCGCTGGAGGAACCACAGCTGGAGCCGGAAGACGCTTGGGACATCGCCGCTTTCTTCCAGTCCAAGCCGCGTCCGGCGAAAGCGGACTTGGATAAAGACTTCCCAAACCGGTTGGAAAAGCCGGTGGATGCTGGCTATGGCCCTTATGCCGACGACCTGCCCGCTCAAGCGCATAAAGTTGGTCCCTTCGATGAAATCCGCGCGGAGATCAAGAAACTGAAGGCGGTCACCAACTGAAAATAGAAAAGGCGGCGCCAATCGCGCCGCCTTTCTACTTCTACCGATGCGATATGGTATTACATACCGCCGGGATAGTTGGGGCTTTCACGGGTGATTGCGACGCCGTGCGAATGGCTTTCCCGCAGGCCGGCATTGGAAATGCGCACAAAGGTTGCCTTTTCGCGGAACTCTTCCAGCGTCTTCGCTCCCACATAACCCATGGAAGCACGCAAGCCCCCTGCCAGTTGGTGCAGAACCGCAGAAATCGGCCCCTTATAGGCGACCTGTCCTTCAATACCCTCGGGCACGAGCTTTAGCTCATCGCGGACTTCGGCCTGGAAATAACGATCAGCCGAACCACGCGCCATTGCACCGACCGACCCCATACCGCGATAGGCTTTGAATGAGCGGCCCTGATGCAGATAGACCTCGCCTGGGCTTTCCTCCGTACCGGCCAGTAGGGAACCGGCCATCGCTGCAACTGCGCCCGCAGCCAGCGCCTTGGCAAAATCGCCGGAGAACTTAATGCCGCCGTCTGCGATCACCGGGATATTTTGCTTCTGCGCTGCTTCCACGGCAGACATGATGGCCGAAAGCTGCGGAACGCCGACGCCAGCAACGATACGCGTGGTGCAGATCGAACCCGGCCCGATTCCAACCTTGACCGCATCCGCTCCGGCATCAATCAGCGCCTTGGTACCAGCAGTCGTCGCCACATTGCCCGCGAGAATTGCGACATTCGGATAGGCTTTCTTGATGCGGGCGACAGCATCGAGAACGCGCTGCGAATGGCCGTGCGCGGTATCAACGACCAGAAGATCGACCCCCGCTTCGATCAAGCGCTCGGCACGCTCATAACCGTCTTCACCGACGCTTGTTGCAGCTGCGGCGCGCAGGCGCCCTTGAGCATCCTTGGCGGCGTTGGGATTGAGCTGCGACTTTTCAATGTCCTTGACGGTAACGAGACCGACACAACGGCCTTGGTCATCGACGACAAGAAGCTTTTCGATGCGATGCGCATGCAGGAGGCGCTTTGCTTCGTCCTGATTGACATTCTCACGAACCGTAATCAGGTTTTCGCGGGTCATCAATTCGTGGATTTTCTGCTTCGGGTCGGAAGCGAAACGGACGTCGCGATTGGTCAGGATGCCGACAAGACGTCCCGGACCCTTCGTTGCATTCTCAACGACCGGAATACCGGAAATACCGTGCGCCTTCATCAATGCCTGAGCGTCGGCAAGTGTGGCATCCGGCCCGATGGTGACCGGGTTCACAACCATGCCAGACTCGAATTTCTTCACCTGACGAACCTCCTCCGCCTGACGCTCCGGTGTCAGATTGCGATGAATGACGCCGATGCCACCGGCTTGAGCCATTGCGATGGCCAGACGGGATTCCGTCACTGTGTCCATGGCAGCCGATAGAAGAGGAAGGTTAAGTTCGATATCCTTGGCGATGCGCGTGCGCAGATCGACCTGCCCCGGCATTACTTCGGAATGGCCCGGCTGCAACAGCACATCGTCGAATGTGAGAGCGAGAGCGCCAGTGGGCGATTCCACGATTTTAGCCATTGCCAATTCCTTTGCCGATTTTATCGAATGAGAAAAGCCGCCTCTCCAGAATAGATCCGGGAGCAGCGACGAGTCTGGTTTGCTAGGTTGAATTGGCACCGGCTGGTAACACGGTTATGACCAAATGGAAAGCCTTTTGCATACAAGTTTCAGTTACCGATAAGATATCGCGTGATAAATCTAATCATCAAAATCGGGCAGCAGCAGATTTGCAGGGCAAAGTGAGAAAATCCTATAGACGCGTTCCGCTTATCCGCCGGTCGAAAGCCATGTGGATGTCACCTCATGTCTGGAAGCCGCGACTTGTTTTTTGGTGCGGCGCGCTCGCCATCGGTCTTATCAGCGTCGGCTTTGCCGAAGCTGCTGATATTGCGCAGGATTGGTTCAAGACGCTCACAAGCGGGAACAGTTGGCGCGCTTGGCTTCCTCTGCTTGTCACACCGCTAGGGTTTATGGCCTGTTCCTGGGTCGCCCTCTCCTGGTTTCCGAACTCAGGCGGAAGCGGCATCCCGCAAGCAATTGCCGCCCGCCACCTGCACGATCATGATGATCGATCCCTGTTGCTTTCGATCAGAACCGCAATCGGTAAAATCATTCTCACCCTTGCCGGACTTTTCAGCGGCGCTTCCATCGGGCGTGAGGGACCGACCGTGCAGATCGGCGCATCAATCATGATGCAGTCAGCGCGTTTCGGCGGCATGGAGCAGGCACGTGGCCTCATTCTCGCCGGCTCGGCGGCCGGCATTGCGGCAGCTTTCAATACGCCGCTTGCTGGCGTCGTCTTTGCAATCGAGGAAATGGGACGTGCCTATGCCGCCCGGACCAACGGGCTTGTGCTGTCGGCCGTCATTCTAGCCGGTCTCGCTTCGCTCGGCCTTGTCGGAAACTATAATTACTTTGGGCTGACCACCGTTACGGCTTCGACCGGCAAGGATTGGGTTCTGGTGATTGCGTGCGGTGTAGTCGGTGGTGCATTCGGGGCTGCCTTCAGCGCGCTCGCGCTTGAACTGGGACGCCGTGTGCGACGCCGCATTCAAAAAGCCCCTCTTCGCAATGCCGTGCTTTTCGCAGGCATTTGCGGTCTCCTGGTCGCAGTCATCGGCATCGTGTCCGGCGGATCGACCTTCGGTGCAGGCTACGATCAGGCGCGGAGCGCTGTTGAAGGGCTGGCTCTCCCACCTTTTTATTTTATTGCGAAGTTTCTTGCCGGGCTCCTCTCCATGCTTTCGGGGATACCCGGAGGGATATTTGCGCCGTCTTTATCGGTCGGCGCCGGGTTGGGTAGCACAATCGGCCTCATTCTTGGAACCAGCGCCAGCCTTGCGGCTGTGCTCGGCATGGCGGGATATTTTGCCGGTGTCGTGCAAGCGCCCATGACAGCATTCGTCATCATTTTGGAAATGACCGGCAATCATAACAATGTCATTCCACTCATGTGCGCATCAATGCTGGGCTATGGTACCGCGCGGCTGATTTCTCGCGAGCCGCTCTACCATGCTTTGTCACGTGACTATGTGGCCGAGGTTCTGCGCCAGCGCCGTGCGCGCGAAAAGAATACACTCTCTCAATAGAGTAAAATGGAGGAGAAAACTGTTCATGGATCGCAGAACATTTGCCAAGTCGCTTGCGGGACTTGGGGCAATGCCCTTTGTCGTTAATGCCGCGTCGGCAGCTACGGAGGGAGGAGCAAACATGCTGGAACTTATGGGTGGAAGTATTACGGACGTGCCCGGAATCAAGCTGGGACATCACACACTGACAAAACGTCCGACCGGCTGCACCGTGCTTCTTTGCGAAGAAGGGGCTTCTGCGGGCGTCGACGTGCGCGGTTCCGCGCCCGGCACACGCGAAACCGACCTGCTCGATCCGATCAATTATGTGCAGCAGGTTCAGGCTATCCTTCTGTCCGGCGGCAGCGCCTACGGTCTGGCGGCGGCAACCGGCGTCATGCGCTATCTCGAAGAGAACAATCTCGGCTTCAAGATTGGCAAAGGCGTCGTTCCAATTGTACCGGCCGCAATCCTCATGGATCTGGGCGTCGGCGATTTTTCTGTGCGTCCCGATGAGGAAGCCGGCTATCTCGCCTGCAAGGCAGCCAGGACTGAACCGTCCGGTGAAGGCAATATCGGCGCTGGCGCGGGTGCGACGGTCGGCAAGATGTTCGGCATGGACTACGCCATGAAAGGCGGGCTCGGAACAGCCAGTTTCAAGGTGCCCGGCACCGAAATTGTGGTTGGCGCGATTGTTGCCGTCAACGCTGTCGGTGATGTCTATGCCCCGAACTCACGCCGGATACTGGCGGGCGCGCGAACCGAGGACGGCAAGGGCTTCCGTGATACCATATCCGCCGTCATGCAAGGCCATGGCGTCGTTAAGTCGGGCGGAGCCAATACGACAATCGGCGCGATAGCGACCAATGTTCCGTTCGAGAAGGCGCAACTCAAAAAGATCGCGGGCATGGCGCATGACGGCTTTGCACGCACAATCAACCCGGTTCATACGATGTGGGATGGTGACACCATCTTCGCGCTTTCCACAGGCAAGGCAAAGAACGTGGAAGCCGATGTGACAGCGATTGGGGCGATTGCCGCCACCGTCATGGCTGAAGCCGTGGCGCGTGCAATCGTCAATGCAGACAGCCTTAAGGATTTGAATCTGCCAGCATTTAAGGATTATTCCGCGCAATAGGGTCATTTTCAGCTGAGACTGCGGTGTATTCGGGCAAACTCCGGATGCACACCAGTCAATCTGGCGGACTGTAGAAGCGAGTTCTTTACAGAAGCGAATCCTTCTATAGTCCGACCATGCCAATTCGACACTTAAGCGAAACCATCATCAATCAGATCGCGGCGGGTGAGGTCATCGAACGCCCCGCCAGCGTTATCAAGGAACTCGTCGAAAATGCCATCGACGCTGGCGCGACCCGCATCGAGGTCGTGACAGGTGGTGGCGGCAAGACCCTGTTGCGCGTGACGGATAATGGCTCAGGCATCCCCGTCGACGAACTGCCCTTGGCGGTTTCCCGCCACTGTACCTCAAAGCTTTCCGATGACGTGCACGACATTCGCGCACTCGGATTTCGGGGCGAAGCTCTGCCATCAATCGGCTCGGTCGCAAAACTGACCCTGAAATCCCGTCCGCAGGATGCTGATTCCGGCTTCGAAGTTTCAGTTTCCGGCGGACATCTCGAAGGACCCCGCCCCTCCGCACTCAATCGCGGAACGATTGCCGAGGTGCGCGATCTTTTTTACGCGACACCCGCTCGTCTTAAATTCATGAAGACGGATCGTGCGGAAGCTTCCGCCATAACCGATGTCATCAAACGCATCGCGATTGCCTTTCCGCATATCCGCTTTTCGCTTGCAGGCACCGACAGGACACCGCTGGAACTGGCCGCAACCGGCAGCGGCGCGGAAGCCACGCTGGAGCGTATCAATCAAGTACTTGGAAAAGAGTTCGGCGAAAACGCGCTTGCCATCGATGCAGAGCGCGATGGTGTGCGGCTGGCGGGGTTCGTCGGCATTCCCTCCCATAATCGCGGCAATGCCCTTCATCAATTCGCCTACGTGAACGGTCGCCCGGTGCGCGACAAGCAGCTTTTCGGCGCATTGCGCGGAGCCTATGCGGATGTGATGGCGCGCGATCGCCATCCGGTCGCCGTATTGTTCCTGACGCTCGACCCGGCAACAGTCGACGTTAACGTGCATCCTGCCAAGGCTGACGTGCGTTTCCGCGATCCGGGCCTAGTACGCGGACTTATCGTTGGTGCAATCAAACAGGCACTGGCGCAATCAGGCATACGGCCTGCAACCAGCGGTGCCGAGGCCATGCTGCAAGCCTTCCGCGCAGAAGGGTTTCAGCCCTCTTCGCCATCCTTTGCTTCGCGTCCTTCTTCTACAGGTTACGCCTCCGGGGGCTGGCGTCCCGCACCTCCCGCCCCTCGGACCGAATGGTCTCCGCAGACCGCACATCCAGCCCATAGGCCACTCGATTTCGCAACCTCGCCATCTTTTCAGGAGAGCGAGCAGGCGACGCTTGCAGCCGTCAATGTGCTCGCGGCGGATGCCCGTGCAACAGTTCACGAAGCGCCAGCGGAACTACAGCAGAAACCGCTTGGTGCCGCCCGCGCACAAATCCACGCCAACTATATTGTGTCCCAGACGGAAGACAGTCTCGTCATCGTGGACCAGCATGCCGCCCACGAACGCCTCGTTTACGAAGCGCTGAAAAATGCACTGCATTCCCGCCCGATACCGGGACAAATGCTGCTTATTCCTGAAATTGTGGATCTGCCGGAAGAAGATGCCGAACGGCTGGCCACGCACGCAGAAACGCTCGCACGCTTCGGCCTTGGCATTGAACAGTTCGGCCCGGGTGCTATCGCCGTGCGTGAGACGCCCGCCATGCTCGGCGAAATGAACGTGCAGCAATTGATCCGCGACCTGTCGGACGAGATTGCAGAACACGATACTTCCGATGGGCTGAAAGCAATGTTGAACCATGTGGCTGCAACAATGGCCTGTCATGGTTCCGTGCGTTCTGGACGACGGCTGAAGCCAGAAGAAATGAATGCACTCCTGCGTGAGATGGAAGCCACTCCCGGTTCAGGAACCTGCAATCACGGTCGCCCGACCTATATCGAACTGAAGCTGACAGATATCGAACGGCTTTTTGGCCGGCGTTGATAAAATACGACCAAGCAAGATGCGGTACACTGGACGCGATGCACGACGCTTGCTAGAGTCAGCCGCAAAGGTTTTAGATACATGAATAGATTTGAATCGCCCCGCTCTTCCGAAGCTGTTCTGCGCTATCTCGACGGTGATTACGAGATTGTGCGGCATGGGGCCTACGTGCCCTGCGCTGTAACGGGAGCGCATATCCCGCTTGATGAACTCAAGTACTGGAGCGTATCGCGGCAGGAACCCTATGCGTCGGGGCTGATTTCTTTTGAACGTGAGCTGGAAGTCAATCCCGAGCTTCGTGCTCGGAAGAAAGCGTAAGTGAACCCCTTACACGACTTTTGAAACGCTCTGTGACCATATCCAAAATATGGCCAAGCGTATCTTTGCGTTCAAATTTGAGATCGACGTCGAGGACGGCGAGTTTCGCTAGAAACCCGGCGGGAACTCCCACCATCGTTGCCAGCCGCACTTGATCCTTTGCCGTGGTGATCAGTCCCAATCCTTGGCGGCGGGCCGTATCTGACAGGCTTCGAATATCTTCGGCTCCAAAACTGTGATGATCCGGGAATGAGCGCGTTTCCACAATCTCGCCACCTGCTTCAGCAACACTCGCATAGAATTTTTCAGGGTTGCCAATGCCAGCAAATGCAAGCCACCGATTCCCAGCGACCAGTGCCTTGGACGAAGGTTCAAGCCGGGCTTCATATATTGGCCGACCCGCTCTCGACGCCTGCCGGATAACGAAATCGGCGCCATCGCCCTTACCGATACGCAGCAAAGCGTCGGTCTTACGCATCTGATCGGTCAGCGGAGCGCGCAACGGGCCTGCCGGTATGACCTTTCCATTGCCAATACCGCGTGCCGCATCCACCACCAGCAGCGAAAAATCGGCAAAAAGCCGTGCGCTCTGAAAACCGTCATCCATGATGATGAAATCACAGCCGAGCGTCTGCAGATGTCGCGCTCCCTTTAGCCGATCAGGACAGAGAGCTACCGAGGCATGACGCGCCAGCAGAAGCGGTTCGTCTCCAACGTAACGTGCACTGTCATGCGCGGCATCGACAACGTGCAATCCCTTGTAAGCGCCACCATATCCGCGTGAGACGATACCGGGACGCAAACCTCGCGCTTTGGCGCCATTGGCAAAGGCGATGGCGGTCGGGGTTTTTCCAGCTCCCCCTACCGTGAAATTGCCAACGCAAAGTACGGGCAGGGAAATTCGCGGCGGTTCCGCCTTCAAAAGCTGTCGCCCTGCCACCGCGCCGTAAAGCCAGGCAGCAGGCGCCAAGGACACAGCGCGCCAATCAGGCTTTTCCCACCAGAAAGGCGGCGCCTCACTCGCCATGGTCAGTGTCCGCCCGGCTGATACGCTGCCTCATTGCGATTGCCGGGCAACTGCGCCTGCAGGATCAATGGCTGGATAAATGGCTCAAGCGCTACAAGCGTACGGTCCAGCGCACCGCGCATATCCCTTACCGTAGTCACACCGGCATTGATCATCGCACGAAGATGCTGAGGATTGTTGAATAGGAAATTAATCGCCCCAGCCAGCATGTTGCGATCCTTCACAATCCGCGCACCACCATTCTTGATGAGGCGCTGAAAAGACTCGCGAAAATTCTGGACATTTCGCCCCGTCAGTACGGCGGTCCCCATCATTGCTGGTTCCAGTGGATTATGTCCGCCTTCCTTGGTCAGCGAGTTGCCAATGAATGCTATCTCGGTGAGCTGGAGATAAAGCCCCATCTCCCCGATCGTGTCCCCCAGAAGAATATCCGTATCGGCTTCAATCGGCTCGCCCGCGCTTCGGCGTGCAACCTTGAGGCCCTTTTCAACGAGCATGGCCTCAATAGCTGGAGCACGATCCGGATGGCGCGGAACGATAATCGTGATGAGATGCGGATAGCGTAATTTCAGCATCTGATGAACTTCAGCGGTAATCGCCTCTTCGCCGTCATGAGTGGAAATTGCGGCCCATGTCCGGCGTCCGCCGATCTGACGCTGCAAAGCCGCCAAAGCCTGCAGATCAGCTGGCGGAGGGTTCGTATCCACTTTCAGATTTCCTGAAACGCTAACAGGGCGCGCTCCCAGCGCCCGGAAGCGATCAGCATCAAGTTCCGATTGTGCGACCACATAGGCAAAATTTTCAAAGAGCGCTTCGGCCAAAGCCGGTCTTTTCTGCCAGGCAGCAAAAGAGCGATCAGACATGCGCCCATTGACCAGAACCTGCGGCGTATGGCGGCTGCCGAGCGAAAGCACTGTTGCGGGCCAGACTTCGGACTCGCAACCAATCGCAAGATCAGGTTTCCAGTGATTGAGAAAGTTGTTGACCGCCGGTTGCAGGTCCAGCGGTGCATATTGGTGAATAACTTTGTTACCCAATTGATCCGCAACAACTTTCGCCGACGTCACGGTGCCCGTCGTCAACACGATATGAATACCCGTCGCAGCGATGCGCTCAATTAACGGCGTGATAGCAACGGTCTCGCCGACACTTGCTGCATGAGCCCAAATGACAGGCCCCTGCGGGCGTGCGATAACGGACTTGCCGTAGCGCTCGCCACGACGCGCGCGTTCTTCCTTGCCACGAGAAGCGCGGTAGGCGATGTAAGGCCCCATGAAGGGATAGGCCGCGGAGCCGAGTACGCGGTAGGCAGACAACATATTGCGCGCCCAGCGTTCGCTCATTTCGCTTTCTCCAACGCTGCATAGGCCCTGGCGGTCGCGTCGTTGAGTTGGCGCGTCAGCTCCATGCGTTTTTCTTCCAATTGCGTGTCATCAGCGTTCGCTTCGACCCATACATTGTCGCCGCGCACGATAACCGAACGCCCGAAGGGCAGAGGAATCGCCGTCTTGTCCCACGACTTTTCCAAAACATGGTTCCGGGAGAAAGCATAAGCAACCGGTATTATCGGACGACCGGATAATTTCGCCAATAAAATGATACCTTCGCCTGCTTCCCGTGCCTTGCCGTGGGCAATGTCCGCTATCATTGATGTCGACTGCCCTTTTTTGAGGGCATTCTTCAACGTCAGAAGTGCACGCGCACCGCCCTTTTCAGGTTTCGAGCGCGAGCCCCGCCCACCGGAACCACGCACCGTCATCAAACCGAGTTTTTCAGCAACGCGAGCATTCAATTCTGCGTCCGCACTACGTGAAAACATGGCAACGAGTTCAATTCCCTTGGGACGGATAAACGGTCCCATAAGATGTTGCCCATGCCAGAAAGTCACGATGAAAGGATCATCATTACCGACGAGTGCCTGCGGATCGGCAGATTCCTTCAGACGCGGGTTGGTGAAATAGACAAACTTGAAGTAAGCGGTGATCAGCCACACAAGCACAGATTTAACCACGGCAGATTGCGCCAGCGGTCCGCGAATGCGCCGCCAGAAGCGCTTCGCGATCCCTTGCTTCCTGCGCTCGGGGGGCTGACCTGAGCTGTATTTACTTTGCATCCAGTATCGGCCGCTGCTCAATCCGCCTTCAATGTCACACCTTCGGGATCGAGCAGCCGATGCAGATGCACGATGAAATAGCGCATGTGGGCATTATCTACCGTTTGCTGGGCCTTGGACTTCCACACAGTCTTGGCAGACTCATAGTCCGGGTAGATGCCAACGATATCGAGGTTTTCAAGGTCACGGAATTCAACGGTGCCAAGCTTTTTCAGCTCCCCACCGAACACCAGATGTAGAAGCTGCTTTTTGTCGCCTTCGACGCTCATGACAATTATCCCTGAACAAATTTTGGTCCGCGGCATGATTAACCCAAGGGTCAGCCCGCGACAACACTCAACATTTCTTGCAGAAGGTCGCCGCTGGCGGCAACGAGAGCGCCATGGCTCAGCGTTTGGCCACCATATGCGATCGGTAAGGCATCGCTTGTCAGGATTGCCCCGCCCGACTCACTGAGGATCAGATCAGCTGCTGCCAGATCCCAATCATGCGAATTTGGCCGAATGAAGGTCCCGGCGATTTCTCCGCGGGCCACCATTGCAATACGATAGGCCAGAGAGGGAACATAAGGATGAATCTTTACCCGATCCCGCCAGCTTTCCGGTAACGCCGTCACCATATTTCGCGCTGATGCGACAGTGACCTGTTCACCGGGCGATGGTAACCGGACGCGAATGGCAGCGCCATTTTGCGAAGCCCCAACGCCCTTGCCTGCCTCAATGAGCTCCTCTCGGGCAGGACATTCCAGAACGCCAGCCAAAGGGCGACCATTTTCAACGACAGCAATGCTCACACACCATTGATCTTGTCCGGCGATATAAGCGCGGGTGCCGTCGATAGGGTCAACCACAAAGGCACGGCTACGTTTAGCAGCCGCCCGTTCATCGACAGTCTCTTCCGATATCCAGCCATAATCTGGCCGTGCATTCAAAAGGGCTTCCTTCAAATAGCGGTCGACGGCAAGGTCCGCTTCGCTTACGGGCGATATACCGTCTTTCAGCCAAACTTCCGGAGACCTGCCGAAGTAGCGCATAGCAATGCGGCCTGCTTCGCGCGCCGCATCGCGCAAAAGCGCCAGCTCCCTGGAAATTTCGTTTTGCTTGTCAATTTCCGGCAAGGGTCATGCCTTCGATTACGAGTGTCGGCGCCGTCATCCCGAAATTCCGGTCGATATCGGAAGCTGGCGTCATATTGAGGAACATGTCCTTGAGGTTCGAAGCAATAGTCACTTCGCTGATCGGATAGGCGAGTTCCCCATTTTCGATCCAGAAGCCCGACGCGCCTCGGCTATACTGGCCGGTAATCATGTCCACGCCCTGCCCGAACACTTCCGTCACGTAAAAACCTGTACCGATTGCGCGGATTAACTCTTCCGGCGATTGTGAGCCTGGTTCGATGGCAAAATTGGTGGATGCAGGCGAAACGCCGGAGCCGGAGCGAACGCCGCGCCCGTTGCCTTGCAGTCCGAGCTCGCGAGCGCTCGAACCGGAAAGCAACCAATGATTGAGAACGCCGTCCCCCACCATCGTCAACGGCTGCCCCTCGATCCCTTCGCCGTCGAAAGGACGCGAAGAAGAGCCGCGAACAACCAATGGGTTGTCGGTAGCGTTTACACCGCGCTTGAGAACTTGTTTGCCGAGACTGTCGCGAAGAAAGCTGGTCTTTCGCGCAACCGAAGCGCCGTTGATGGCGCTCGCGAGATGTCCGGCAATACCACGAGCGAGTCTAGGGTCGTAAACGACCGTGACAGGACCGGTTTTTGCCTGTCGGGCACCCAGTCTCCGCACAGCACGTTCGCCCGCGCGGCGACCTATATCGTGGGGCTTATCCAGATCGGAAAAATGCAACCGCGAACTGAAATCATAATCGCGCTCCATTTTCGTGCCCTCGCCTGCAATGGCTGAGACCGACCGCCCAAAACGTGTAGCCGCATAGTGCCCCGAAAAACCTGTCGATGTGACAAGCACGAGGCCACCTAGACTGCGCGAAGCGCCAGCGCCGCCTGAATTCGTCACACCTTTAACGGCCAGCGCCGCCTCTTCCGTCGCAAGGGCATCCTTTGTCAATCGCTCGGAATCGATTTCCGTTGAATCATAGAGATCGAGATCGCGAGGTGATGCCACAAGCAGCGATGGGTCGGCGAGTTGTTCATAAGGATCTTCCGGCGCAACCCGCGCCATCGCAACGGCCCGCTCTGCGAGACGATCCGGATCAGCGCTTGCGTTAGCTGAAACACTGGCAATGCGGCGGCCGACAAAAACCCGCAGGGAGAAATCATCGCTTTCCGACGATTCGGTTCCCTCAACCTTGCCCAGTCTCACGGACACGCTAACAGAACGTGCTCGCATCACGACTGCGTCAGCGTGATCGGCACCTGCCCGCTTGGCAGCGGCCACGAGCGCGGCGGCTCGATCGACAAGTTTTTCCGCCGAATTATCTGAAATCATTATATAATCCGAGTTTCCCAAGCGCATTGCGGTTCCGCCAGACACCATAACCTGCGGCGTGATCGAAACCGGGACTTGTCAAAAAATATCGTCAAATCGTTCGACATCGGGCTGATTACAGCCATATCTTGTTTCTATATTGCCGAAATCAAAGGGCTTCAAGGCAAGCCCTCCCACATTTCTCCAAATTCCAAGAGCTTGGCATGGTTGCGACTGGCGGAAACCTCTACCTACAGTGCCTGATGATTCTGGGCGGCGCGATTATCGCGGCCCCGCTGTTCAAGCGATTAGGGCTTGGCACGGTCCTCGGCTATCTTGCCGCAGGCATCACGATTGGTCCAGTGGCCAGCCTGATTGCCGATGGCGAGGAATTTCTGCATTTCTCCGAGCTCGGCGTCGTGTTCCTGCTCTTCATTATCGGTCTCGAACTGAAACCGTCGAGACTTTGGTCCCTCCGCCACTCAATTTTCGGCCTGGGGAGCGCCCAGGTGCTGCTTTGCGGAGCCGCGCTCACCGCCCTTGGCATCTACTTTGCCGGTCTCAGCACGGAAGCAGGTATCATCATTGGTTTTGGCCTCGCGCTCTCTTCCACGGCATTTGCCATGCAGGTGTTGGAAGATCGAGCCGAAACCAACCAGAAACATGGGCAGCGTGCCTTTGCGATCCTACTGTTCCAAGACCTCGCTATCGTTCCAATTCTTGCAATCATTCCGGCACTGTCACCGAACGAGCCTTCACAGGCCAGCGCGGGTTTTCATCTCGCCACTGCTATCGCGGCCATTGCAGCGCTGGTGGTTGCAGGACGTTATCTCATCAATCCCATGTTCCGGATCATCGCCAACACCGGTGCCCGCGAAGTGATGATTGCCGCAGCGCTCTTTGTCGTCCTTGGGTCGGCAAGTCTGCTCCAAGCCGCAGGCCTTTCGATGGCCATGGGCGCGTTCATTGCAGGGGTCTTGCTGGCTGAATCTTCTTACCGGCACGAACTTGAAGCCGATATCGAGCCATTTCGCGGCATTTTCCTGGGTTTGTTCTTTGTCGCGGTCGGCCTTTCGCTGAACCTTTCCGTGATCCTGCAATATTGGAAAATTATCGTTCTTGCTGTTCCCGTTTTCATGGTGACAAAGATTGTGATCATTTACCTGCTTTGCCGCATCTTTCGGTCTAGCCACAACGATGCTGTCCGGATCGCTTTTCTCCTGCCTCAGGGCGGCGAGTTTGCGTTCGTTCTGTTTTCCGCCGCCACGGCAGCAGGCATAATCTCCAGCGCTCTCGGTTCAGAGCTTGTCGCTGCCGTGACCGTGTCCATGGCACTAACACCGCTTTCTGTTGCAATAGGTTCGAAACTGCTCATCAAGGACAAAACGGTCGATGTGATCGAGGAGAATTTTGACGGCGCCGGTTCTGACGTGTTGATGATCGGCTTCTCGCGTTATGGCCAGATCGCCGCACAAATCCTGCTTGCCGGCGGTATCGACGTTACTGTGATCGACAGTTCGCCCAACCGCGTCCGTGCAGCCGGGAAATTCGGCTTTCGAATCTACTTCGGCGACGGCACGCGCAAAGATGTGCTGGAAGCATCCGGAATCCGAAAGGCGAAGATCGTCGCCGTCTGTACACACAAAAAGGAAACGACCAACCACATCGTCAATCTCATACAATCGGAATATCCAGATGTGCGACTGTTCGTTCGTTCATATGATCGCGAACACACCTTGCAATTAAGGGCTCAGGGCGTGGAATACGAACTGCGTGAAACGTTCGAGTCCGGTCTGCTTTTTGGCCAGCGGACGCTCGAAGGGCTCGGCATGGCCGAAGCACAGGCCTATGGAATTCGGGAAGAGGTGCGTCAGCGCGACGAGGATCGGCTCCACGTTCAGGCATCTGAAGGCATCATGGCCGGCCGCCATTTGCTGTTCAACAAGCCTGTTACACCTGAGCCTTTGGTCAAACCCACTCGCGAAGGCCAGCGCATCGACAAAGGGCCGGAAGATATAGTTGTCCCCTCGTCGCCACAGGCCGTCCCGGCGGAATAGCGCTCTGCTACGGCGCCGATAGACTCAATTCGCCAGAGTTGAAGCTATCGGCGGCGCTTTTCCTTCAACCGCCAGTTCTATAGCGCGCTTCAGTTCGTCGCGAACGCCGGCACTCTGCGACAGGATTTGTTCGAACTTGAGGAAATCCAGAAGCCCGATCCGTTCGACATTGGGACGGATGAAAATATGTGGCGGGCGGATGCGAAACTTATTCTCAATGATGGAGCACATAGTCAGCTGGTTGGCTCCAATCACCGCCTCGAAGGTTGTGGGCATATAGTCATCTGGGCCAATAGGCGCGCCTACGACGTCGATGCCGACGACAATATCAGCCTCGTCGAACAGCAAATCAAACGGCACAGGGTTGAACAAGCCGCCGTCGACCAGAATTCGACCTTCCCGGCGCACGGGTGCGAAAACCGGCGGTATCGCGCAAGACGCTGCAATCGCTGAATGCAGATCGCCATCGCGAATATGAATCTCCCGAGCGGCGTGAAAATCCGCGGCGGTGATACTCGTGGGAATTTTCAGCTCTTCCACATTGGCGGGCAGGCTCGCCGGCAGAAAAACGTCCAGCACCTTCTCGATATTGAACTGGCTGACACGCAGGCCACCCTTGAGCAATTCGACCCAACGAGCCGGACGCGTTTGCCACATGCGCTTTGCGACTTCGGAACGGCGATTGAAGATCGCGGCCATATATTCGTGAATCTCATGGCCGGTCATGCCGCTCGCCATTCCAGCGCCGATGATCGAACCTATCGAGGAACCCGCAATGGCGACCGGCTTGATGCCCAGTTCGTCGAGCACCTCGACGATATGGAGATGGGCAATGCCGCGCGCCCCGCCACCGCCGAAAGCGACGGCAATTCGGGGAGATGACGGCACTGCCTTTTCCAATTTGGCACCTGTTAGCTTTGGGCCGGACCGAAGATCAGAATAGCCGGTTCTGCTTCGAGCAGCTTCTTGGCGATGGCCTTGACCTGATCCAGGGTCACTGCATCAATCAACTCCGAACGCCTGTCGATATAATCACGCTGGAGCCCTGCTTCCTGCAAGCTTACCAGAGTCTCAGCGATTGCTGCGGACGAGTCGAGATTATTGACGGCATAAGACCCCTTGAGGAAACTCTTGGCCGCAGCAAGTTCCTCTTCCGTCGGTCCATCGGCCGCCATCGCGGCAACTTGCTCGCGAATGATTTTCAAGGATTCCTGTGCCTTGTCGGGACGGGTCGCTGTCGAAATCATCAATGCCGAAACATGGTCACGCAAGACCATGGATGAGGAGACCGAATAGGCAAGACCACGCTTTTCGCGCACCTCGGCGTAAAGACGGGAAGTGAAGCCCCCACCGAGAATGTGGTTCATCAAGTAGGCCGCGAAGAACTCGGGATCCTTGCGCGGGATCGCCGGGTAGACGAAGCTGATCGAGGTCTGCGGCATATCGAAATTAAGGCTGGTCGTCGTACCCAGAGCCAGCTTGGCATCAGGAACGGGAACCAGTTCGGCCATCGCTGGCAACTCGCCGAACACCTTGTCCAGCAATGCACCCAGGTCCTTCGCATTGATGGCCCCGACGACACCAATGGTCAGGCGGTCACGCGCAAAGTTCTTGCGATGAAAATTTACCAGATCGTCACGCGTGATCGACTGCAGCGACTTCACCGTGCCGTCATCGGGCCGTGCATAAGGATGATTGCCGTAGAGGACTTCAGAAAACTTGCGCGATGCTATCGTCGAAGGATCGCGTTGCGAAGCTTCAATACTGGCAACGACCTGCTGACGAATGCGGTCAACAGCGTCTTGATCAAAGCGCGGCTTGTTGACGGCAAGAGCGAGCAGACCGGTTACCACATCGCGATTTTCGGCCAGCATGCGAATGCCACCCGAAACCGAATCCTGGGTTGCGGAAAAGCTCATCTCCGCGCCCAGATTGTCCATTCGTTCCTGAAACGCATCCGATTTCAGATCGCCTGCGCCTTCATCGAAAAGCCCGGTCATCAGGTTCGCCAATCCTTCCTTACCGGAAGGATCCTGCGACGTGCCGCCCTTGAACGAAAACCGCATCGAAATCAACGGAACCGAGCCGTCCTCTACCAGCCAGGCTCTGATGCCCTTTGGCGAGACGACTTCCTGAATTTCGATGGCGCGCGCGGGCAAGGCGCATATGATCAACAATGTCATTGATATCGCGAACAGCCCCACCGCCGAGCGAGCGTAGCGCAATCCGAGAACACGTTTGAAGTTCAGCATAAGAATGTTCTTCACTGGATCGCTCCTCCCGAACCATTGGCTCCAGCGCTTTCTGGCGATGCATCCGGATTTTCGCGAGCATTTTGCGGCTCCGCATTGGGGGGGAGCAGGTAGCTTGTTACCGATTGGTCCTCGACAAGATAACGCGTCGCCACGTCCTTGATCTGATCGACGGTGACGCCCTTGATGACCTCTGGCCATTTCTGGATATCATCGACCGTTTGTCCTACGGACAGCGATGAGCCATAAATCCTCGCCATGCCTGTCTGACTGTCGCGTGCAAAAATGACTGCTTTCAGGAAGCGGTTACGAGCTTGATCAAGTTCAGTCTGGCTAACACCATCCTTGATGATCCGTGCAACTTCGGCTTCAACAGCCTTTTCGACATCACCAAGCGTAGCGCCATTGCGTGGTGCGCCATAAACGGAGAATGTGCCGTCATCAAGCGCGTCGCCGCCATAGTTCGCACCCGTGTTGGCAGCGATGCCCTGCCTAACTATCAGTTCTTGATAGAGACGCGAACGTAACGAACCGCCGAGGATTTCGCTCAGGAGATCGAGAGCGGGTGCATCTCCCGGTTTTGCATTGGGATACCGCTTTTCATTCGCATAAGACGGCACCAACCAGGATACACGAAATGAGGGTGTGCTCACGCGCTCATCATGAAGAGTCACGATGCGGGCGGCATGTTTCTTAGGCTCCTGCGGGCGCTCGCGCGGCGTGACTTCAGCGCGTTTCGGCACGTTCGCCCAGGTTTTCAAGGTCAGATCGCGCACGCGTTCCGGCGAAACGTCTCCAGCTATCACAAGCGTCGCATTGTTCGGTGTGTAGTATTGCTGATAAAAGTCGATAGCGTTCTTCAGGCTCAGCTTTTCCATCTCCTGCTGCCAGCCGATTACAGGCTTGCGATAAGGATGATTGTAGAACAGAACAGCGTCCGTGTTTTCCATCAGCATGGAAGCCGGGTTGGAATCGACCCGCATTCGCCGCTCTTCCAGGATGACATCCCGTTCTGTTTTCACGGCTTCTTCGTTGAGCACCAGATTTTCCATCCGGTCCGCCTCGAACTGCATCACCATTTCCAAGGCTTCCGGAGACACGCGCTGGAAATAGGCCGTATAATCATAGGACGTGAAGGCGTTTTCCTGCCCGCCAATGGAGGCGACTTTTGCCGAAAACTCACCGGCTGGATGAGTTTTTGTTCCCTTGAACATCAGATGCTCAAGGAAATGCGCGATACCCGAAACACCCGGCGCCTCGTCCGCCGATCCTACATGATACCAGATCATCTGCGTCACCACCGGGGCGCGATGATCGGGAATGACGATTACTTTCAAGCCATTTGGTAATGTGAAATGACTGACCCCGTCCGACTGTGAAATCTCAGGAAGCGTCGCTTGTTCCATCGTCGGCGGTGATGCAGGTTCAGACTGCGATCCTGTGACAGCAGGAGCTTGGCTTTCCGCAAGGGCAGCAACGCTTGCCAAAGGTAAAGCCAGTACGAAACCCAAGGCGGTGGACAATAGCAAGCGCCGGAGTGAGGGGTTCTTCACCAAGCGACATCTCCAATCGGTTTCATTACTATCCGGTTTTCCGGACAGCATATCAATTTGATGCGGACCACATTCGTCCGCTAATTCAATCGGCGGCTTTCAACCGGATCAGCCGAATGATCGTGCCCCCGTAGTTGCGCTCTTCCATGACGACGAATCGTTCGCCAAGTTCAAGCACCGCCTCAGCATCTTCTTCAAGCACCAAAAGTGCGTCAGGATTAAGCCAACCGCCTTGAAGCGCTGATAAAAATGCCTTTTCTCCCATACGCCGCCCGTAAGGCGGATCAGCAAAGACGAGATCGAACGGCTCCATCGTGCCGACGATCCCCAGCTGGCAAGCGTCACGCCGCAATATCTTGGTATGCCCCTGCAGACCGAAGGCCTCGATATTCTGGCGCAGCAAACCACGGCCTTCAGCAGATTCCTCCACAAAGGTCGCATAGCGCGCACCACGCGACAAAGCCTCCAGACCAAGCGCCCCAGTCCCTGCAAACAGATCGAGGACGCGAGCGCCCTCCACCTTATCAGGGAAATTATGCGCGAGGATGTTGAAGAGGCTCTCACGAGTGCGGTCAGTGGTAGGACGAATGGCGTTGGTCGAAGGCGTTACGAGTGCCCGCCCGCGAAACTTACCGCCGACGATCCGCACCGCCGCCTCCAGTTCTGCCACCGCCTGACTTTCCGCCTCCCGGTTTCCCACCAGGCCTACCGCCTGGTTTGCCTCCCGGTCCGCCACTGCGTGGACCTGAGCGCGTATCGCGGTCAGAACCACCAAACCGGCCTTCACGTGGACCGCCCGGCTTCGATGGCTTGCGGCCTTCAAATCCGCCCTTGCCGCGCTCTCCTACGCGCCCTTCTGCATCGCGCAGTTCTGCACGTTCGCGCTTGCCAGGACGACGCTCCTTGCGTCCATCCTCACGCGGTTCGCGACGCTCCGGACGACCTTCTTCCGAACGCGCTCGCGGCGGCCGGGCATCCTTGTCGAAGCGACCGCCTTCCGGGCGTTTGGTATAGCGACGCTCCCCGGTTTCTTCACGTCTCTGCTCATCGTCGCCGGCCCGCCGCGGGCGCATTTGCAAATCGCCGCTAAACTTGGCCGACCGATGCGGAACCTGATGTTCGACGCGCGCCGTTTTTGCGGCCGCCTTTTCTCCCTTGGGCCGCGCACCCGGAGCCATCCAGACATTGGCGTTTCCACGGCGGCGAGGTTCAACCTTTTCAGCATCCTTTTTATCGTCGCGACCGCGACGCCGCTCGGGGCCGCTGGAAATCCACTCGCGTTCCCGCGGACCACGACGGCGTTCGCCTTCCTGCTCCGGCTGACCTTCGTCCATCTCGCGACGGATGCGTCCCTGCACGGCGGCATTGGAAAACTCATTCAGGACGGGCGCGTCAAAATCTGCACCCGCTTCCTCGATCAGCTTGTCGCCCAACTGGTCCCGGAGGATACGTCCCTTGATTTCGCGCACCGCACCTTCTTCAAGATCGCCAAGCTGGAACGGGCCAAATGAAACACGGATAAGCCGTCCGACCGTTAGCCCAAGCGCGCCAAGAATGTTCTTCACTTCGCGGTTCTTGCCTTCGCGCAATCCGATGGAGATCCAGACATTTGCGCCCTGTACACGTTCAAGTTCGGCCTCAATGCTGCCGTAGAACACGCCATCAACCGCGATCCCATTCTTCAGCTCATCCAGCTGTTGCTGCGTCACCTTGCCGTGCGCGCGCACGCGATAACGGCGCAGCCAACCGGTGGATGGCAACTCAAGAACCCGTGACAGTCCTCCGTCATTGGTGAGCAATAAAAGCCCTTCGGTATTGATATCGAGGCGGCCGACCGAAAGCACGCGCGGCATTTCGGCGGGCAGCGCCTCGAAAACCGTTGGCCGCCCTTCTGGATCACGGTTTGTCGTAACGAGACCCGCTGGCTTGTGATAAAGCCAGAGGCGAGTACGTTCGGCCTGCTTCAAAGGCTTGCCGTCAACAGTGATAATGTCCGTGCGCTTGACATTGACTGCCGGGCTTTCCAACACCTTGCCATTCACAGCAATTCGACCGGCTGCAATCATCGTCTCCGCTTCGCGACGGGAGGCTATGCCCGCGCGCGCCAAACGCTTGGCAATACGCTCGCTCGCTTCTTCCTGCACTTCGGCATTGCGCGGACCGAATTTGCGCGGCTTGTCACGATCTGGCCGGCCGGGACGATCAGAGCGCCCTCCACGGTCATACGGACGTTTGCCGCCTTTGTTATCGTCATCTGTAGTCATCTGGTATTGGCCTTTCAGCAGCGCTGCCGTGTCATCTTGCACCCTCAAGCACAGGTAAGAGACAGCCGGGAACAGGAACGCCGTATAAATCCGTTCGCAAACCGGTTTCGATTTCGAGAATTATGCAGTAACAAATCGCTCCATGGCTTGCGAGCGAAATTTCCGAAAGAACGCACGAAATGGAGCAGGCATGAACAAGGGGACCCAGGTCTCGAACTACAATGGAACCACCCCCATGGAGATCGCGCTGGAAGAAGCGCGGGCCGCAGGCGCACGTGGAGAGGTCCCCATTGGTGCAGTCGTCGTACACCAGAGCAAAATTATCGCGCGGGCAGGCAACCGCACACGCGAGTATAATGACGTAACCGCCCACGCCGAAATACTGGTCATCCGCGAGGCCGGAGAGACCCTGCAATCCGAGCGCCTTGTTGGATGCGACCTTTATGTTACGCTGGAGCCATGCGCGATGTGCGCAGCCGCCATTTCCTTCGCCCGTATTCGCCGCCTCTATTACGCGGCTTCCGATCCCAAAGGAGGGGGGGTGGAGCAAGGGCCGCGCTTTTACACGCAGCCCACCTGCCATCACGTACCCGAGATTTATGCGGGGCTGTCCGAGGGAGATTCCCAGAAAATCCTGCGGGAATTCTTCCGCGACAAGCGCTAATTTCAGCTCAAGGCCTTACGTCCGGTCATATAGCGCAATGTATCATCCCGCAGTGCGAAGTGGTGGAAGAGTGCCATCAGCACATGCCCGGCAACTGCCGCAAGCAACACCCATCCAAGCAAACCATGTAATGCGTTGCCGGGAGCGGTCAGTGCGGCATTCTGCACGCCCGTTTGCTCAAAAATACGAACACCAAGAAACGAGAAGCCTCGCCCGCTGCCATATGTGCGCAACACAGCCACTGCCGGAACTGCAAACATCAGCCCGTAAATAACCAGATGTCCCAGCAGAGCCAACTTGCCAGCGTGACCATGCTTATGCGGACGCCGGCTGATATTCAACAATCCCCAGAGGCCACGCAGAAAAACAAGTATCAGAAGCGCAAAACCAAGTTGATGATGCGCAGACCAGAAAAAATTATATAGTTCCGTATCCTTGGCAAAGACCCGAAGAAGGGCAGAAATAAACTGCCACAAAAACAAAATGGCCATCAGCCAATGAAAGACCCTACTGATCAGACCGTAACCGTTTCGATTATCCAAAAAAATATTCGTTTTGCTCATCATAGCACACCTTACTTCCAGAGCTTATAACGTGCGCATCTATTCAAAATATTTCTTTGATTGAAATCAAATACACGTCATAATAGTAAAAATTACAAAAATTTAATACTTTGCGAAAGCACACAGACGGCCTCTCTACAAATAGAATAAGCCGCAGTAGACAACCCCCTACTGCGGCTTATTCATCAAACAGAAGCCATCCCTAGGCATCAGTTCCAGGGCAGATAATCACGCCAACCTTTGGACTTCCCGGCGGCCTTCTTGCGCTCACGTTCCTTCTGCGCCTCGTCCGTACCCAACTCGCCCACCGCGGCGGTAGATGCTGGCTGACGATAGGTAAGCGGCGGTTCGCTCAGATAGCGGCGTGTCGTGGAAGATCCCTGAACCTGCTGCTGGCGTGCGGCCTTATAAGCCGCGACCTTTGCCGGATCAAATGTCGGCGTGCGGGACTCATAGTCTTCACGGCGGCTATTGCCGCGTGGCAACGCGGTTTGAATATTGGACGCCACCGGCACATCCTGAACGACGGGAGATACGAAATTTGGGTCATCGCGGTTTGCGGTAATCTCGTCGCGAAGACGCTTGCGGCGCTGTTCCGGCGACTCCGGCCAATTTGGATCATTGGCGCTGGCAACACTTTGCTGCGGTGCGGGCAACTGGCCCTTTTCACCCGGAGCCGGACGGACCAAATCGGGACGCGGTTTATAGTCAATCCGCTCTTTCTTGTTCTTACCCTGTCCGAAGCTCGCCATGTTCGACATATCGTCGAGAAGCTGCGCCCCCGCCGTTTTGTCGGTTCCGTAGGTTGGCGAAGAAACGCAGCCAGATAGCGAAACTCCCGCTATCGCTGTCATAAGCACCAGAACTCGTCCTTCAATCTTCATTAGCGCCACTTCTTTTACGCTTGCCGACTTTATCTTCACCAAGATTTGCTTAGGCAAGCCTTGACCGAAGAAACCGGCAACTCCAAGGCAGATCTTGAAATTATCCGAGGAATGCCTTGTACATGAGTGCAACTCATGCGGCAATCCGATGTTAACCGCTATTTCACCATGTCCGAAGCGGTGTTTGCAACCCGTTTCCTTCCCCGAGGGTCTCGGCATATGAAACGCTGAGAGCGAGTTCTTTAGCGTTCTCTTAAACTTCAAGCTTACCCAGAGCCTGGAGCTCCCTAAGCGCAGCAGCGTCTCGCGCCGACACTTCTGGATACTCGGAATCCGAGCCAACATCCGTCGTATAACGCCAGGAGCGGGCACATTTTTCGCCTTCGGCGCGCGTTGGCACGACGGCTACGCCCTTCACGTCGCCAAGCGTGAAAGCGCCTTCCGGTGCGGCTGCATCGCTGAACGAGATGCCACTGGTGATGCAGATTTCCGCAAAATCGAGACCGTCGAGCGAATCGCTCAGGCTCTTGTCGGAGATATGGACTACCGGCGAAGCTTCCAGCGACGAACCGATGCGCTTGTCGGCGCGTTCCAGTTCGAGCGCGCCGGTCACGACGCGGCGAACCGCGCGCACCTTGCGCCATTTTTCAGCCAGCACATCATCGCGCCATTCGGCTGGCGTCGGGCGGAACTGTTCGGCATGGACCGAAACCGACTGTGGATAACGGTCGAGCCATGCTTCTTCCATGGTGAAAGGCAGCATGGGTGCCAGCCAGGTCGTCAGGCGGTCGAAGATTTCGCGCACGGTCTGCAACGCGGCCTTGCGGCGAACGCTCGACGGCGCATCGCAGTAAAGCGCGTCCTTGCGGATATCGAAATAGAAGGCCGAAAGCTCGACATTCATGAAATCGATCAGCGAACGGGCGATGCGCTTGAAGTCGAATGCGTCATAGCCGGAGCGTACAACTTCATCCAATTCCGTCAGACGGTGCAGCATCAGGCGCTCAAGTTCCGGCAGATCGGCATAAGCGACGTTTTCGCCTTCATCATGCGCCAGCGTGCCCAGCATCCAGCGGATGGTGTTGCGCAACTTGCGATAGGCGTCGATATTAGTCTGGATGATGCTCTTGCCGAGACGCTGATCTTCCCAATAATCGGTCGTCATGACCCAGAGACGCAGGATATCCGCGCCGGATTCCTTGATGACGTCCTGCGGCGTTACCGTATTGCCGAGCGACTTCGACATTTTCTTGCCGTGCTCGTCCATGGTGAAACCATGGGTCACGACGGCATTATATGGCGCGCGACCGCGTGTGCCGCAGCTTTCGAGAAGCGACGAGTGGAACCAGCCGCGATGCTGATCCGAGCCTTCGAGATAGACGTCTGCCGGCCACTTCATGTCCGGACGGTCTTCCAGCGTGAAGGTGTGGGTCGAACCGGAATCGAACCACACGTCCAGAATGTCGCGCACCTGCGCCCATGGCTCATTAGCGCGATTGCCGAGGAAACGCTCGCGCGCGCCTTCTGCAAACCATGCATCGGCACCTTCGGCTTCAAAAGCATCAAGAACGCGCTTGTTGACCGCATCGTCCTGAAGGATATTGCCTTCCTCATCCACGAAAACGCAGATCGGCACGCCCCAGGCGCGCTGGCGCGAAAGCACCCAGTCCGGGCGGCCTTCGATCATCGAGCGCAGGCGCGTCTGACCGGCGGTCGGGACGAAACGCGTATCATCGATGGCCTTCAACGCGCGCGAGCGCAGCGTGGTGCCGTCGCCGAGGTTCTTGTCCATATAGACGAACCATTGCGGCGTGTTGCGGAAGATGACTTGCTTCTTGGAACGCCAGGAATGCGGATAGGAGTGCTTCAGGCGACCGCGTGCGAAGAGCTTGTCACGGGCGATGAGCTGATCCATCACCGACTTGTTGGCGTCGCCCTTCTTGCCGTTGTCGTCGATCACGCGTGCGGGCCCGCCTTCGCGATCCGGACCGAAGCCCGGCGCATCCTTGGTATAGAAGCCTGCATCGTCAACCGGGAACGGAATGTTCGGATCAATGCCGCGCGCTTCCAGTTCACGAACATTATTCATCCAGGCTTCAAAGTCTTCGCGGCCATGGCTCGGCGCGGTGTGGACGAAGCCCGTGCCCGCATCGCCGGTCACATGATCGCCGTCGAGCATCGGCACTGCGAACTCATAACCGCCGCCGAAGCCTTTCAGCGGGTGATCGAGAACGATCTTGCCAAGCTCGTCTGCCGAAATACCGCGCAGGCGCTTGAACTGAAGCTTTGCCTTGGCAAAGCTTTCTTCGGCCAGCTTGTCTGCGAAAATGAGCTTCTCTCCCGGACGCGGGCCAAAATCGTTCTCGGCTTCCGTGACCTCATAAAGCCCGTATTCGATACGCGACGAATAAGAAACAGCGCGGTTGCCGGGGATGGTCCACGGCGTAGTCGTCCAGATCACCACATCGCTGCCGGTGAGATCGTGCTGGCCAGCGACCGGGAACTTGACCCAGATCATATCCGACTCGACGTCGTGATATTCCACTTCGGCCTCGGCGAGCGCGGTGCGCTCGACGACCGACCACATCACCGGCTTGGAGCCACGATAAAGCTGACCGGAAGCCGCGAACTTGAGAAGTTCACCGGCGATACGCGATTCAGCATGAAAGTTCATCGTCGTATAGGGGTTTTCGAAATCGCCGAGGATCGCGAGGCGCTTGAACTCCTCGGTCTGGACCTTGATCCAGCTGGCAGCGAATTCACGGCATTCCCTGCGGAATTCGTTGATCGGCACTTCATCCTTGTTCTTGCCTTCGGCGCGATATTTTTCCTCGATCTTCCATTCGATCGGCAGGCCGTGGCAATCCCAGCCCGGAACATAGTTCGAGTTGTATCCGCGCATCTGGAACGAGCGGGTGATGACATCCTTGAGAATCTTGTTCAGCGCATGACCGATATGGATATTGCCATTGGCGTAAGGTGGGCCATCGTGCAGGACATAAAGCGGGCGATCCTTGGCCTGCTCGCGCAGTTTCTTGTAAAGGTTCATCCCCTCCCAGCGCTCGACGAACAGCGGTTCGCGCTGCGGCAGGCCCGCGCGCATCGGGAATTCGGTCTGCGGCAGATAAAGGGTTTTGGAATAATCGATTTTGGTCGTCTCGGTCATGAGGGTATTCGCCTGTGAAGCCGCGGCCAAAGGTGGCGGGCATGTGGATCAAAGAAAACAGGGGACTGTAGAACACAGCCGGTCGCTCCCGGACCTCCGCGCCGGATATTGCCTGGCAAAGCAGCCGTTCAGGCAAAGCGGGAGGCCGGGCCAATAATTCGTATGGCCGTCATGATAAGCCGAAAATCCGTCATCATGGCCACGCTTTTAGCAATGAGCTTCGCAGGAATAAAGAGGCTAGAGGGGCAAAGACGCAATAAAACTGCATCGCTGCCCCTGCAAATGTTTACACGGATGCTGTTAGGGTCAGTCCAGCGAGAAATCGAAACGATAGGTCGCCGACACACCGACCATGAACTGATCTCGCGAGCCGCGTGCCTTGACTATGCTTGAATCCTTTGCGGGTCCCTGCAGTCGGCTATATTCACCAAACAGGCTGGTGTCGATCTTGTCGGTTGCCTTCCAGGTGATCGCGCCGCCGACGCCAGCGGACTTGAAGCCCCCACCAGGGTTATATTCTGAGAGACCCGACGCCGCTGCCTCCTCAGCATCAACGCCGAAATAGGTCTTGAAGTAATCCTTGGACGCGAAAGTCGCACGCGGACCACCAGATACGCGAACGGTTGGCGTAACGTCGTAGAAGGCATCGGCCGCAACATCTGCCACGACGCCTTTATGTGCACGGATGCCGTGCCGCACTTCGCCGCGCACACGCAGCCAGTCGGTAGGATAAACGTCAACAAACGCGCCCGCCTCACCGCCAAACTTCGTGTCCTTCAGGCCATGAATATCGTCATTGCGCTCGAAGAGAAGCTTGCCAGCAAGCCCCACGCGGAAGCGGTCATTGTCAATCAAGGCGAAGGATACGTTGTCATTTCGCGATGAGAAACGTGTCGCCTCTCCCTGTCGACCCAGCGAGATCAATGGCTGAGCGGAAAAGCGATATTTGTTGGAACCTTCAAATTTGGGAGCAACGAGACCGGCTGCACCGACCTTGAGATACCAGTCGCCAGACCAAAAATGCTTGCGGACCGGCTGCGTGGTTTCTGCCGCATAAACATCTGCCTGCTGTACGTCTGCTGAAAAAGCAAACGGGCTGCTCATTAGAAATGCGGCACCTGCAACAAGCGCCAGAGGAACAATACGTGCCACATTAAACTCCAACAAAAAGCACCCCATATAGTGTTGAGGCATTTATCACTTTTGGTCGAGAATAAGTAAAATTTGATTTAAATTTTAAGTGGAAAACGTAACCACGATTTCGCTTCACGCGAAGGAAAGCAAGCGATCCAGTTCAGAAAGCGGCTTAGCTCCGGCAAGTAGAGCTCGCGCCTCGGCATCGTCGCGCTTCATCTGTTCGATAAGCGGATCAAGGCCATCGAACTTGATCTCGCCACGCAGGAACCCGAAGAATGATACACAGGCGGTCTCGCCATAAAGGTCGCCTGAAAAATCGAAAAGAAAGGTTTCAAGAAGCGGAGAGCCATCGCTGTCGACGGTTGGACGGCGACCGAAACTTGCAACCCCGTCGTGCAGCTCGCCATTCGCGCGCCTGAACCTGACAGCATAGATTCCGTGCTTCAGCCCAGCCTGTGCGTCAATTTGCATATTGGCTGTAGGAAAGCCGAGCGTTCGCCCAAGCTTCTTGCCGTGAATGACTTCGCCGCACACCATATAGCGATAACCAAGAAGCCCCGCCGCTTGAACGACATCGCCTTCGCAAAGCAGATTTCTTATCCGGGTCGACGAGACAAGACTATCGCCTTCATCTGTAAAGGCATCGACAAGCGTGACCGTGAACCCGGCAGTCCCTCCAGCCTTTTGAAGAAACTCTGGTGTCCCGCGTCGTCCTTTGCCGAAGTGGAAATCATAACCGGTGACCACACAGCTTGCGTGTAATCTTTCGACCAGAATGTGCTCGACGAAATCTTCCGCCGAGCGGGACGAAAATTCAACGGTGAAGGGCTGCTCCACGACCGCATCAAATCCCATGAGACGCAGAATTTCAGCCTTTTTCGCCGCTGGAGTCAAACGATCAATCGGTGCGTCCGGCTTGAAAAAGCTGCGCGGGTGCGGTTCGAAAGTCAGAACAACTGCCGGCAACCCGTGTTTTTCGGCGATCTCCAATGCGCGTTGGAGAACGGCCTGATGACCGCGATGGACACCATCGAAATTGCCGATTGCCACCACGCAATTGTGAAGGTGCTCCGGCAAGGAATCCGTTCCAGAAAGGCGCTGAAAGCTGGATTTGGTCATTTGATCTGGTCTTTGATTGATCGTGATGAGCTGCCCGCACTCAAACAAGAGCGTTCAGCATAGCAACCGGGCGGTTGCCATGCTTCTGGAGAAACGCTTCCATTCGAGCAATGTCAACCGTGCCGTCGGTCGTATAGTCCGCTGCATGAACTCCGCCGGAAATGTAAAGCACCTCCAGCCCGAAATCGGCAGCCCCTTTGACATCGGTAAGTACGCCGTCTCCGATACCAAGAATTCGCGTTTTCTCGACTTTCTCCTCCCGAATTTCTTCGGCAAACCGCAGCGCTGCCTCATAAATCGGGCGATGGGGCTTTCCAGCTATAAGGGTACGTCCGCCAAGCTGCCCATATTCGCGCGCAAGAGCGCCAGCGCACCAGATCAGTCGGGAGCCGCGCTCAACCATAATATCCGGATTGGCGCAGATGAACGGAAGATTGCGCGAGCGCAACCGGGACAACAACTCCTTATAATCGTCCGGCGTTTCGCTTTCGTCATCATAAAGCCCCGTACAGACGACGCCCGAAGCTTCAAATTCTTCGACGAGCTCAACATCGAGCCCGTCATAGATGGTCAGCTCGCGCTCGCAGCCGATATGAAACACCTTACGCGGGCCTTCCGCGATCAGATCACGGGTTACATCACCGGACGTCACAACGCGATCATAGGTATCCGAAGGCACGCCAAGACCCAGCATCTGCTTTTCCACATCGGGATGCGGTCTGGGAGAATTGGTTACAAGAATGACCGTAACGCCCTTGGCACGTGCGCGTTTTAGCGCCTCGATTGCAGCCGGATAAGCGGCCACGCCGTTGTGCACCACGCCCCATACATCGCAGAACAGCACATCGTACTGGTCGGTCAGATCGTCGAGGCGTTCAAGCTGCTTCATGGTTTCCTCTTGATAATTCGTCTGTAAGGCGAGAACCGCTAGGGCCATTTGATGGATTGCCAGCGCTCCATCTAGCGTAGCCAACCACATCTGTCACTGCCTTTGACCCCAAATCCGACAGCTAAAGCGCATCCGCTCATCCCATTGGATTTTTCATCGTTCATTTACCCTGCTTCGTGACCGACTGTTAGAAAGATACTGATAGGAGCAGGTACAACTTTCCATTTCAACTATTGTGAACACAACCATCGGCGGGGGCCAAAATGAAAAACTGGATGACTAAAGTCGGCAGGCTTCAGCCGCGTGTTTTTCGCCTTTTGCCTCATTTGACTACCCTCCGCTTCGCGAAAGACGAGCGCGGGAATTTCGCCATGATCGCAGCCTTGGTGCTGGTGCCCCTGCTTCTCGCCGGCATGGTCGCGGTTGACACCGCCAATCTCATGCGCGTGCGCAACAACGTGCAGGCTTCGCTTGATGCCGCCGCTTTGGCTGTAGGCAAGAGATTCTCCACCGGAGCCTCCCAATCCGACATGCAGGCCTATGGCGCACGGGTCTTCGGTGCGAACCTTACGGCTATAAACATCGATGCGGTCCAGTTTCAGGTCAGTTTTCCAGAAGGAGCGCAAGCAGACCAGCAAGTACGGGCAACTGCCAACTTCACATATAAGTCCCTTTTCGGAGTCATCGCGTCTCGTTTGCTGGGTTCAGAACGAAATGACTGGGATGATAAAAAATATGCGATGCAGTCAGCTGTAAGACTTAAGAACACGGTCGAAGTTGCGCTTGTCCTCGATAATTCCGGCTCGATGGATTACCTGGGAAGCGGCTCAAGCAAAAAACGCATGGATCTGCTCAAGGATGCCGCGAAACAACTCGTGGAGACCATGGCTGCTCAATCTGCCATCATCACGCGGGTCGAAAAACCCGTGCAATTTTCTCTGGTTCCCTTCGCCGGATCGGTCAATGTCGGTTCGCAATATCTGAATGCGGACTGGATGGATACAGCGGGGCTCAGTAAAGACAGCTTAGAAAACTTCGACTTGCCTGTCACAATCGACAGCAACCGTGCAATCATCGAAAAACCGGTCGGTAGCAGACGTTTTTACAAGTCCGGCTCCGGTTGGGGAAAAGATGACGGGAAGCCTTTTTCTCGCGCTGTTCTTTATAATGATATTACAGCAAGAAATCCTGCATCCTTGCTGAAATGGGCGGGATGCGTTGAGGCTCGCAGCGGCAAGTATGCACTGGATGTTTCTGCGCCCGTGGCAGATAACCCGGCCACTCTCTTCGTGCCGATGTTCGCACCCGCTGAATACCGCATCAGCGACAGGGACCACGGCCTGAACTATTGGTGGGGGGAAAATTTGGGTGGTAGCGATTATAGAAAATTTCAGCGCGACATCACCAAGTATTATCTCAAGTCATATATCATTCCCCTTGAGGGAGGAGGCCCGAACTATAGCTGCACCACCGCGCCTCTAACGCTGCTTACCGACGTCTCCAAAGATGAAGGCAAAAGGGCGATATTGAATGCAATTGATGCCATGAAAGCGAAGGGGGGCACGAACGTGCCTGAGGGTTTGGCATGGGGATGGAGAACCATTGCTCACGGGGTCCCTTTTACAGAGGGCAGACCCGAAAGCGAACGTGGAAACGATAAAGTCGTTATCGTTCTGACCGACGGCGCGAACACTTACTACACTTATAAATCTCTGCTTGGGAGCAGCGGCTCGGATCGGGCTGGCAACCTGTCCTACTATTCGGCCTACGGTTATACAGGTGAAGTTCCTGCCGAATATGGGCGTACTCGCCTATTTCAGGAGACGAATGTAGCGGTGTCCCAGGACAACACCGTCTATGGCAAAGCGATGAATGCGAAATTTGAAACGCTTTGCAACAATGCAAAAGCGGCAAATATCATCATCATGACCGTCGCGCTCGATCTGAGCACCAGCAAGAGCGATGAAAGGGCGCAGATTGATCTGCTCAGGTCCTGCTCATCCGATTCCCGCGTTCGCATGGAAAATGGCAAACCTGCGAAACTTTTCTGGAACTCTACCGGCGGCAATCTGGCAGAAACCTTTCGTCAGATCGGTGACGAACTGTCCAATCTGCGCATCGTCGATTGATATTGGCAAAGGCGTCACCATATGCGGGTATAGCGGCAACCGCCTCTAGGTGGTTTTGCGTTAAGGATGGTGCAAATTAACCATCATTCGCCTGTCAAATTCTTCAGGCAATCTTGACAAGATCAGCCACGCCTTCTATCTCAGAGCCACGTTAGCACTCTCGCATGACGAGTGCTAACAAGCGCGGATCGGTTCGATCCGTAATCGGGTTCAACGTCTATAACACCAAGGGTTATACCATGGCTGATATCAAGTTCCGCCCGCTTCATGACCGCGTCGTCGTTCGTCGCGTTGAATCGGAAGCCAAGACCGCTGGCGGCATCATCATCCCTGACACCGCCAAGGAAAAGCCGCAGGAAGGCGAAATCGTCGCTGTTGGCGCTGGCGCTCGTGACGAAGCAGGCAAGCTGATCGCTCTGGAAGTCAAGGCTGGCGACAAGGTTCTGTTCGGCAAGTGGTCGGGCACCGAAGTCAAAATTGGCGGCGAAGATCTGCTGATCATGAAGGAATCCGACATTTTGGGTATCGTCGGCTAACCAAGCCTCGGGCGGTTTCGCCCTTACCTGAAAATCAATTCACCATAATCTGACCGGGACAATTCCCAGGAGAGTAAAATGGCTGCTAAAGACGTAAAATTCGGCCGCACTGCGCGCGAAAAGATGCTGCGCGGCGTCGATATCCTCGCTGACGCTGTTAAGGTAACGCTCGGCCCGAAGGGTCGTAACGTTGTTATCGACAAGTCCTTCGGCGCTCCGCGCATCACCAAGGACGGCGTATCGGTCGCCAAGGAAATCGAACTGGAAGACAAGTTCGAAAACATGGGCGCACAGATGCTGCGCGAAGTGGCTTCCAAGACCAACGACACCGCTGGCGACGGCACGACGACCGCTACCGTTCTCGGTCAGGCCATCGTTCAGGAAGGCGCCAAGGCTGTTGCCGCTGGCATGAACCCGATGGACCTGAAGCGTGGTATCGACCTCGCAGTTTCGGAAGTCGTTGCAGAACTTCTCGGCAAGGCCAAGAAGATCAACACTTCGGAAGAAGTTGCCCAGGTTGGCACGATCTCCGCAAACGGCGAAGCCGAAATCGGCAAGATGATCGCAGAAGCGATGCAGAAGGTCGGTAATGAAGGCGTGATCACGGTTGAAGAAGCCAAGACCGCTGAAACCGAACTCGAAGTCGTTGAAGGCATGCAGTTCGACCGCGGCTACCTGTCGCCGTACTTCGTCACCAACCCTGAAAAGATGGTTGCTGACCTCGAAGACGCATACATCCTTCTGCACGAAAAGAAGCTCTCGAACCTCCAGGCTCTCCTGCCGGTTCTGGAAGCTGTCGTTCAGACCTCGAAGCCGCTCGTCATCATCGCTGAAGACGTGGAAGGCGAAGCTCTTGCTACGCTCGTCGTCAACAAGCTGCGCGGCGGCCTGAAGATTGCTGCTGTCAAGGCTCCGGGCTTCGGCGATCGCCGCAAGGCCATGCTCGAAGACATCGCGATCCTCACCGGCGGTCAGGTTATCTCCGAAGACCTCGGCATCAAGCTCGAAACCGTCACGCTCGACATGCTCGGCCGTGCGAAGAAGGTTTCGATCTCCAAGGAAAACACCACGATCGTCGACGGTGCAGGTCAGAAGGCTGAAATCGATGCTCGCGTTGGCCAGATCAAGCAGCAGATCGAAGAAACCTCTTCGGACTACGACCGTGAAAAGCTTCAGGAGCGTCTTGCCAAGCTCGCTGGCGGCGTTGCCGTCATCCGCGTCGGTGGTGCGACGGAAGTTGAAGTGAAGGAAAAGAAGGACCGCGTTGACGACGCCCTGAACGCAACCCGCGCTGCGGTTGAAGAAGGCATCGTTGCTGGTGGTGGTACCGCTCTGCTCCGCGCTTCGGCAAAGATCGCTGCCAAGGGCATCAACGCCGATCAGGAAGCTGGCATCAACATCGTTCGTCGCGCTCTGCAGGCTCCGGCTCGCCAGATCACGACCAATGCCGGTGAAGAAGCTTCGGTCATCGTGGGCAAGATCCTCGAAAACACCTCTGAAACCTATGGCTACAACACTGCCACTGGTGAATTCGGCGACCTGATCAAGGCTGGCGTTGTCGATCCGGTCAAGGTTGTCCGCACCGCCCTGCAGAACGCAGCATCGGTTGCCGGCCTCCTGATCACGACCGAAGCCATGATCGCTGAACTGCCGAAGAAGGATGCGGCTCCGGCTGGTATGCCTGGCGGCATGGGCGGCATGGGCGGCATGGACTTCTAAGAAGCCCACGTCCCCATTCCGATGGATGCGAGAAAGGCGGCCCTTGGCCGCCTTTCTTTTTACTCGACGTAACTATTTGTGATTTATGAAAAATTTACTCTGCTTTCGCTTTGTCGTCGCGAAACTGTTATTTCAGAAACTTCTGATTGACACTCAGCCGCCAATCATGATCAATCCGAGATGACATAGAGACGGACTTCCTGTTTGCCCCCGCACTTCGGAAGTCCTGTCTCAGGCAACAGGAAAGACGGGCTTAGGCCTGTCTTTCCACTTGCTCTCCTTCACAACTCATTCTCTATTCTGCGGCGTCAATCTGCGCTTTGCCCGACGCGAGAGCGTCATATCGGGCACGCGCCATCATTACTTTTGCTTCATTGGCTATTGCCCATTCGCCCAGCGCACGCACTGGCCGCAAAAGGTCACGCCCTATGTCAGTAAGTTCATACTCGACCTTGGGCGGAATAGTCGGGAAGATCGTACGCTTGACGAAGCCATCCCGTTCCAGATTGCGCAATGTCGTTGTCAGCATTTTCTGAGAAATGCCCTCCACCGTTCGGCGCAACTCGTTGAAACGCATCGGACGATTGCCGAGATAACTCACTACAAGCACGGTCCACTTGTCGCCAACACGAGACAAAATCTCCGTTACGGTCCTGCATGCGCTGGTTTCCTTGAAGTCACCGGGTTTCAAAAAAGTGCCTCCTTGCGCCAAGAACTGGTCACTTATATAGCGTCGGTCTCCATCGGTTACCACTGAATAAAGGTATCATCTATGTCCAAACTCAAAGTCGCCGTTATCATCGGCAGCACACGTGAACAACGTTTTGCGCCCGTTCCAGCTCACTGGATTGCCAAGCTCGTTGCCGAGCGGTCGGAATTGGACGTCGAAATTCTTGATGTCGCGGACTACCCGATGGGCTTCTACGGCGACACCTCCACCACGACCGCTCAGGCCGAATCCGCCGACAAATGGAAAACGAAACTGCGGGAGTTCGATGCTTATATTCTCACCGCGGCCGAATATAACCACGCGCCAACCGCCGTTCTGAAGAATGCTATCGATTACGGTGACTGGATACAGAAGCCGATGGGTTTCGTTGGCTACGGTGGCGTCGGCGGCGCGCGCGCTGTCGAGCAACTGCGGATGATCGCCGTCGAAATGTCCTCTATGTCCGTCAAAACAGGCGTCCATATTCTCTTCCCTGACTATCTCGCGGTCGTTAAAGGCGAGAACAAGCTGGATGATTTCCCTCATCTGGCAGAAGCGGCCAAGAACATGCTGGACCAGTTGATCTGGTGGGGTAAGGCATTAAAGGCCGCTCGCGCCGGATAAAGAACATGGCAAGCCGGAACTCGGATTCCGGCTTGCCGTTAACATCGCGTGCCCTATGATTATTCGCGATTACAATGGAGCGGACAGTCATATGCGCAAGGAACTTCCCATCGCCACAGCCCCGAAAGATGGACGCAAGATAACGGTCGTCTGGACTGACGACGACGACCAGCGCAATGAGTCGATTGCCCAGTATCGAACGCTCGCTCAATTGCAGGCCGGTGGTGGCGAATGGGATGAGGCGGATACCGGGTGGTGGACATTCACCGACAGCAAAACCCAGCGCAAGATCGAACCAACCGCGTGGATATCCGAAACGGATGACGACGAGGACGGCGATTCGTGACGGTGCAAGACGGTCAAACAAAATTGACTATTATAGTCATATTTTATCAAATGGTTTGCGTTTAAAGTTTCGGGAAGAAACATGAGCCTGCCAAGGAATTGGCAGTGCTATACTCATTGTGCAAGGCTCGCTTCCGAGTCCACGCCAGCCGGAGACCAGAAATGACCGCTACCCGTACCGAAACAGATACTTTTGGACCGATTGATGTTCCTGCAGACCGCTACTGGGGCGCTCAGACTCAACGCTCGCTGCAAAATTTCAAGATCGGTGGAGAGCGGATGCCGCTGCCATTGGTTCATGCGCTGGGTGTCGTCAAACGCGCGGCAGCAGAAGCCAATATTGCATTGGGAAAGCTCGATCCGGTTCTTGGTCAGGTGATAGCGGTGGCTGCCTCCGAGGTTATCGAGGGTAAACTCGACGACCATTTCCCGTTGATCGTTTGGCAGACCGGTTCCGGCACGCAATCTAATATGAATGCCAATGAGGTCATTTCAAATCGAGCTATCGAGCTTCTCGGTGGTGAAATGGGGTCCAAGAAGCCGGTCCACCCCAACGACCACGTGAATATGAGCCAGTCGTCCAATGACAGCTTTCCTACGGCAATCCATATCGCTACCGCGGTTGAGGCGGTCAATCGGCTCTATCCGGCGCTGGAACATCTGACCAAAGCACTCAAGGTCAAGGAAGACGCGTTCAAGGACATTATCAAGATCGGCCGGACGCATACGCAAGATGCGACCCCTGTCACACTCGGACAAGAATTTTCCGGCTACCGCGCAGCAGTGGAATATGCGCGCCATCGCATCGAGCAATCGCTCGCGGACGTCTTTTTGCTCGCCCAAGGCGGGACGGCAGTCGGCACCGGCCTCAACGCCCCAATCGGCTTCGATACAGGTTTTGCGGAAGCTGTAAGTGAAATAACCGGTCTTCCTTTCAAGACAGCACCCAACAAATTCGAAGCTCTTGCCAGCCATGGCGCCATTCTCAACTTCCACGGCAGCTTGAACGCCTTGGCGGCAGATCTTTTCAAGATCGCCAACGACATTCGGTTCCTAGGCTCAGGGCCGCGCTCTGGTCTTGGCGAACTATCATTGCCGGAAAACGAACCGGGGTCGTCCATCATGCCGGGCAAGGTTAATCCCACGCAGGCCGAAGCCCTGACGATGGTGGCAACACAGGTGTTCGGCAACCAGACGACAATTACGGTTGCTGCGAGCCAGGGGCACTTTGAACTCAATGTGTTCAAGCCGGTAATCGCATATAATGTACTGCAATCGATCCGCATTCTCAGCGACGCCATGGTATCGTTTGCCGATCATTGCGTGGACGGGATCGAACCGAACGTAAACCGCATCAAGGAACTGCTGGATCGCTCACTGATGCTCGTCACGGCGCTAGCTCCGGCTATCGGCTATGACAACGCCGCCAAGATCGCCAAGACCGCTCATAGGAACGGGACGACCTTACGCGAAGAGGCATTGGCGAGCGGATTGGTATCGGAAGAAGACTATGATCGGCTGGTGCGTGCAGAGAGAATGATTGCACCGGAGTGAATTGGTATTCATACTGTAAACAAACTGTCGAGGATTAGACGGCTTTCCTTGACAGTCAGCAATCGTTAGTTGATGCCGCAGTTCAACAGGAGATAGCCCCGCATGTCCTCTATCACTCCGCAGTCCAACGGCGTTGTAACACTCATCGCCCGTGTCTTTCTTTCGATTCTCTTCATCATCGCCGGTTACGGCAAGCTCACCGCCATTTCGGGCACGGCAGGTTATTTCGCCGGACTTGGCCTTCCGCTCCCGACCGTTACGGCTGTTATCGTCGGTCTGGTTGAATTTGTGGGCGGCCTCGCAATTCTGGTCGGCTTTCAGACCCGCGTCGCAGCGGCCATTGTAGGCCTCTTCACGATCGGCGCGACGCTTGTTGCTCATATGGACTTCTCGCAAGGCATGAATGCCATGATGGCGCAGAAGAACCTTGCAATAGCTGGCGGCCTTTTCATCCTCGCCCTGCATGGCGCAGGCGCGCTCTCGATTGACGCCAAGCGTGGCTGATCAAGCGTTCACAGCACCATAGAACAAGAAAACCGCACCATGAAAATGGTGCGGTTTTGTTATTTCGGGTTTTCGCTACCAAAACTACCCGTTCAATCCTTTGCGAATGCGAGACGCCACGTCCATGACGCGTATATTCTCCCGGCTTCTGCGTGCTGAGACGAGACAGGCTTGCGAACGTAGAATAACGCCGTCTTCCAGAACCTTAAGGCGGTTGGCCCGCAACGTGGAGCCCGTTGATGTAATATCGACGATCATATCGGCAGAGCCCGCCGCCGGAGCGCCTTCAGTCGCACCAAGGCTTTCCACAATCCGATAGACCTGAATCCCGTGCTTCTGGGAAAAGAACTGCTGGGTCAGACGCCAGTACTTGGTGGCAATGCGAAGCCGACGCCCGTGGCGCTGGCGAAAATCCGCCGCCACATCGTCCAGATCGGCCATACTGGTCACATCGCGCCAGACTTCCGGCACGGCCACGACAACATCCGCGTGACCGAAACCAAGTTCGGCTTCGATAGCCACGCGCTCTTCCGAGTGCGCCAACGTCTCGCGAATGAGGTCTTCGCCCGTCACACCGAGATCAACGCTGCCATATCCCAGCTCGCGGGCAATTTCGGAAGCGGAAAGAAACAGAATATCAAGATCAGGCTCGCCCGCTACGCGTGCACGGTAATTGCGCGAGTCGTCCGGCAAGACCACTTCGTAACCTGCTTTTTCGAGCGCAGAGAGCGTCTGCTCCTTCAACCGCCCTTTGGAAGGCAATGCCAGCGTCACACTCATTTTTTCTCTCCCGCCAGCATTTGCAACCGGTCGAGCCAGATGGAAAAGCCCACGCCGGGGATGTTTTCCGAGGCACCAAGCATGGTCAACAGTCGGTCATAGCGACCGCCACCGACAAGAATGCCGTCCTTTTCGACCCCTGCAGCCCGGATTTCGTAAACGAGGCCAGTATAATAATCGAGCGGGCGCCCGAAGGAGGCATCATAAAGAATATCTTTTGTAGGAATGCCCGCATCGGAAATCGCTTCACTGCGTGCTTCAAATTTCTGCAACACCGCAGCAAGATCAAGCGCGTGTTCCGAAGCGAACGCCCGCAGGGTGACGGACGCGGAATCAAGCGAGACGCGCATTTCGAGGAACTGTTTCAGAAGGTCCAGCGCAGACGCCGGGAAGCGCGTGGCTGCCAGATCTTCTTTTTCGATCAACCGCCGCGCGATCTCGGCAGGAGAACGTCCTGCACCGGGCGAAATGCCAGCTTCAAGCATTTCGGTTTCCAACATGCGCGCAAGCGCGGCTTCGTCGCCTTCTGCGACAAGAACCGCAAGCGTTTCCGGCAACGGATCGCGTCGCTGCGCGCCTGTCAACTCGGCGAGCACCTGTTCCATCGAGCCAGCGTCACCAAAAGAGCGCAAAAGCTTCTTGCGCCATCCTTGCGGCAGACCCAGCGCTTTCAGCATGCCGGCGAAGACCGACTGGTCTCCCAAAACAATCTCAATCGTAGCCTCTGGAGCGACCGCGCGAACACAGGACAGCGCGTCGGCAATGGAGCGGGCATCAGAAGCCGCTTCGTCCGAAGCACCCAGGTCCTCTATGCCAGCCTGAAGAAACTCGGCTGCGCCGTCCCGGCGTTGGCGGAACACTTCGCCCAGATAGGCATAACGTTTGGGCGTTGCAGCGTTGAGCGCGATATGATTGCGGCAAACCGGAATGGTAAATTCCGGCCGCAAGCACAAACTATCGCCGTTCTCGTTCTCGGTCAGAAAAATACGACGACGCAAATCCTCTCCTGCCATATCCAGAAATGGATCGGCTGGCTGGATCAGCGGAATTTCGACGAGTTCGGCTTCGCGCGCGTCAAGCGTGGCGCGAAGAGAATTGAGAACACCTGACGAGCGCGACCCAGTCATGGTTTTCGTCACTTCGATTGTTCGGCGCGATCCCGCGCCTGGCTGGCAAGAATTTCACGGACTGCATCGATCAGCCCGTCTTCCTTGACCGTGATCTGCGCCGGGCGGCTTTCGCGCCAGGTCACGTTATCCTCGATTTCGGCAGAAAGGCGCTTGCCCTCGACCAGATCCTTGATCTGCACTTCGCCGGCCTCACGCTCCTGCGAGCCCTGAATGATGACGCAGGGAGCCTCGCGACGGTCGGCATATTTCATCTGCGCTTTCATACCGGAACCGCCGACATACATTTCAGCACGGATGCCGGCCTGACGCAGGTCGGAAACCATTTTCTGATAGCGGCCAAGGCTTTCCGTATCCTTGTCCATCACCAGAACCACCACTGGGCCGACGACATCGGATACATCGAGTTTGCCGAGGTTCTTCAAAGCCGTCATCAGACGCGACACACCGATGGAGAAGCCCGTCGCCGGGACCGGTTCACCGCGGAAGCGCGACACGAGGCCGTCATAACGACCGCCACCGCCAACCGAGCCGAACACGACCTTCTGGCCGTCTTCGTTGGTGACATCAAACAGAAGCTCGGCTTCGAAAACCGGGCCCGTGTAATATTCAAGACCGCGCACGACAGACGGGTCGATTTTCACACGGCCGTCGTAGCCACCCGCCGAAAACAGCGCCTGCATGTCGGCGAGTTCGGTCACACCTACTTCGCCCTTGGCGTTGCCTGCAACGACAGCGCGCAGATTGGCAATCGTATCGGCGCCAGTGGCACCACCGGCGGCGGTGAAAGCCAGCACCTTTTCAATTGCAGCATCGGCAAGTTCAGCACCCTTGGTAAAATCGCCGCTTTCGTCCAGACGACCCTTGCCGAGCAAAAGGCGCACGCCTTCCGGGCCGAACTTGTCGAGCTTGTCGATGGCACGCAGCACGTTAAGGCGCTTCGCGGCGTTGCCCTCGCCCTCCAGGCCGATAGCATCCAGCACGCCGTCGAGAACCTTGCGGTTATTGACGCGGATCACGTAATCCCCGCGGCGAATACCGAGGCGCTCCAGTGTGTCGGCCATCATCATGCACATTTCAGCATCCGCAGAGACGTTCGGCGCGCCGACGGTATCGGCATCGAACTGCATGAACTGCCGGAAACGACCCGGTCCCGGCTTTTCATTGCGGAACACCCAACCATTACGATAGCTGCGATAAGGCTTCGGCAGGGACTCGTAGTTTTCGGCAACGAAACGTGCCAGCGGCGCGGTCAGATCGTAGCGCAGCGACAACCATTGTTCATCGTCATCCTGAAACGAGAACACACCTTCATTGGGACGATCCTGATCCGGCAGGAATTTTCCAAGCGCATCCGTATATTCCACAAGCGGCGTTTCCACCGGCTCGAAGCCATAGAGGTCGTAAACTTCGCGGATGGTCGCCATCATCTTTTCGGCGGCGCGCAAATCATCCGGCACCCGATCGACAAACCCGCGCGGCAACCGCGCCTTCATCTTGTCCGCTTTATCGGCCATTTTTCCCGCCTGATCGCTGATTTGTACACATACGCCGGTGAAAACCGGCATCAATTCTGTTGCCGGTTTCCTAACCGATCAAATCCGTTGCGGCAAGTGCAGGAAGCGCGTTCAGCGTGTCGCAATGGCGACTGCCGCGCCTGCCATCATGCCAGCGCTCGTTCTGTTGGCTATCCGCATCATGCGCGGGCTGCGAAGAAACCGCCGGGCCTGTGCGGCAAGCACCACCCACGCCGTGTCGACGGCGGCGAGAACGGCAAACATGACCAGCAACAATTCGGCCCAGCCAATCAATGAAACATGAGTGATATCAACTACCGTCGGCAGGATGGCGAGGTAGAAAACCATGATCTTCGGATTGCCAAGTGTAATCGCCAGCGCACTAAGGAAAAGCTTTCCAGCCTCCCCCTGACGGGGAATGGCATTCTCATCTGCGGCTTCATCTACGGGAGCGATCCACATCTTCCACGAAAGATAGATCAGATAGGCTACGCCCACATATTTTAGGATGAGAAACGCTGTGTGGAATGTGTTTGCCAGTGCCGCCAATCCCCACACGGCCAATGAAAGCCAAATTGCATCACCGAGCCAGAGACCGAACATGAACGGAAAGACGCCCTTGTGACCGCGGTTGATGACACGTGCTACCAGCGCGCCAACATTCGGCCCCGGCGTACCGGCCGCTACAACCAGAATACCGGCAAATGCCATCAATGACACCAGGTCCATGAACGTCTCCATCTTTAAAGATGGATGTTTCTGGCAGAATTGCTGCCGCTTAGCAATCGCTACTCAGCCCGGGCCTTTTGAAAGACTGTCGCAGCTTTTCAATCTTCTCTCGACAGTGGCAACCCTCGATATGGTCATTCACCAGCCCCATCGCCTGCATGAAGGCATAAACCGTCGTTGGCCCGACAAATGACCAGCCACGCTTCTTCAGATCTTTGGAAATGCGAATAGATGTCTCGGTCTTCGGATTGGCAATCAGGGTTGGATAATCCACGACAAGAGGGCGATCTTTTACATCCGGCTCGAAAGACCAGAAATAAGCTGCCAACGAGCCTTTTTCCGCGACCAGTTCAATTGCCCGCTTGGCATTATTGATCGTCGATTCAATCTTGCCCCGGTGACGGACAATGCCTTTGTCCGCCAGAAGGCGCTCCACATCCGCCTGCCCGTACCGGGCCACACGATGGAAATCGAAACCATCGAAAGCAGCGCGAAAATTCTCCCGTTTTCGCAAGATTGTAAGCCACGACAACCCGGACTGGAAACCTTCAAGACAGATTTTCTCAAAAAGCCGAAAATCGCTTGAAACAGGAACACCCCATTCATTGTCATGATAGGCGAGATAATCGGGTAACTCGCCCGGCCAGAAGCAACGCGTCATTCCATCAGCACCGACGATCAGACCGGATTTTGCCTTTGCAACATCGTTCATTGTTCCGCCTCTCAAGTTTCACTCATAATTAATTATGTCGCGCAACCTGACACTAACCACAACTTTAATTGGAAGGGACGTCGGGCGAAACACGCGGCCGAAATTTACCTTTACGATTCCATTCCGGCACACAATCCCCGTACGAGCATGAGGGCCGCTCTCCTGACACCTGATGTCAGGAGCTGCAACGGGCAACTGCGCCACCAAGGGTTCGGCGCAAAGAGACGGATCTGGATTATGAAACCGCGTCATCTTCTTTTAATCGGATCGCTTGCGGCGATTGCCGTTTCCATTGTGAGCACCGGCATGGCTTTTGCCAACGACCGCTATGCAACCTTGCCGCCGGTGCGCGTGAGCCCCGATCTTTCTGCCCCATGGGTAGCTCAGTTGCATGGGCAACCTGCCCGTATCAAGGCCGTGCCGCAATCCCTGCAGCCGGCACCGCGGGTTGACACCAGACAGAAGCAGAGAGCCAATTCGAGCTATCGCCCGGCTTCATATCAGCGCCCAATGGCAAACCCTGCCACCACCCTGCGAAAGCATCAGATCGACCCGGCTTATCTGCCGCAGATGGTTTCCTATTCAGGAAAGGAAAAGCCGGGCACGATCGTCATCGATACAGGCAAGCGTTTTCTTTATCTTGTTCAGTCCGACGGTAAAGCCATGCGATATGGGGTCGGTGTCGGCAAGCAGGGGTTCAGCTGGAAAGGTTCCCAACGCATCAGCCGCAAAGCCGAATGGCCAACCTGGACACCACCGAAGGAAATGATTGCCCGCGAGCGCAAGAAGGGGCGTATCCTGCCTGCGCGTATGGAGGGCGGCATTAATAATCCTCTGGGCGCGCGCGCGCTTTATCTGGGCTCCACACTCTATCGTATTCACGGAACCAATCAGCCCTGGACCATCGGCAAGGCGATGTCATCCGGCTGCATCAGGATGCGCAATCAGGACGTGACCGATCTTTATGAGCGCGTCCCCATTGGCGCGAAAGTCGTCGTCCGTTAATCAGGCCTTCTTTCCTGAGCTGCTTACGACCGCCTTTTCTTAAAGGCGGTCGTATTGTTTTCACAAATCTGAAAAGATCAAAATTTCTGCACAGAAAGAATGATCGCAGACCCGTAAACATGATTGAAAGGGCTTTCCCTTTTCTCGCGAACACCCATATGCTGACCATGGCAAAAGTCCAGAAAGATATGAAAAGGGCTGCCGCATGGCAGTTTGTGCCGGGGAATGCCCGGCAATGCAGGTCAAATAACATTCCAGCGCATCAGGGGATTAACCTCGCGCTGAGTGTTTCGAGGGAAAGGATAAATCATGACCGTACCGATGGTTAAACTGAACGACGGCAATCACATCCCGCAGCTCGGTTACGGTGTCTGGCAAGTGAGTAATGACGAGGCGGTCGCCGCTGTCAGCGAGGCATTGAAAGCAGGATATCGCCATATCGACACCGCTGCCATTTATGGCAATGAAGAGGGTGTCGGCAAGGCGATCCAAAGTTCTGGCATCGCACGCGGCGACATTTTCCTCACCACGAAATTATGGAATAGCGAGCAAGGGTATGAATCGACGCTGAAAGCGTTCGACACAAGCCTGAAAAAGCTGGGCACGGATTATGTGGATCTCTATCTCATCCATTGGCCGACGCCCTCAAAAGACCTCTTCATGGAAACATGGCGCGCATTTGTGAAGCTGAAAGAGGAAGGCCGTGCCAAATCAATTGGTGTATCCAATTTCCGCACAGCAGACCTTGAGCGCGTTATCAAGGAAAGCGGCGTCACACCGGTTCTCAATCAGATTGAACTGCATCCCCAATTCCAGCAGGACGAGTTGCGGCTTTTCCACAGCAAGCACAATATCGCAACAGAGGCATGGAGCCCGCTCGGGCAGGGTAAGATTCTGGAAGACGCCACGCTGAAGGCCATCGCTGAAAAACATGGCAAGTCGGTCGCGCAAGTCATCCTGCGCTGGCACATTGAGACCGGCAACATTGTCATTCCGAAGTCCGTTACGCCTGCCCGCATCAAGGAAAACTTCGATGTTTTCGATTTCCGTCTCAACGGAACCGATCATGATGCGATTACGAAACTGGACAAGGCCGATGGCCGGATAGGCCCGAACCCGAGTACATTCTCGGCTGGCTGAACAAAGATTGAAAAAGCCGGGCTACTCGCCCGGCTTTCTTCATGCAGCGATTTGCGACAATCCTTGCGGTTTCGGTCCACCATAGGCCCAGTCGATCAGCTCTATCGTATGAATGATCGGCAATTTGCTGCCGGTCGCGATCTGCGTCATGCAGCCGATATTGCCGGTAGCGATCAGATCAGCGCCCGTCGCCTCTATATTCTTCACCTTGCGGTCGCGGAGTTTTGCAGCAATTTCCGGCTGCATGATGTTGTAAGTACCCGCCGACCCGCAGCACAGATGACCTTCCAGCGGCTCTTTCACCTTGAAGCCGGCCTTTGAGAGCAAGTCCTTCGGTTGCCGCACGATTTTCTGTCCATGCTGCATCGAGCAGGCCGAATGGTACGCAACTGTCAGCGCCTGCGGGGCATCCGGTTCGGGCAATTCGATGCTGGCGAGATATTCAGTAATGTCCTTGGCAAGCGCCGACACCCTGGCGGCCTTATCCTTATAGGAAGGATCAAGGCGAAGCATGTAACCATAGTCCTTAATGGTCGTTCCACAGCCCGAGGCAGTGACAATAATGGCATCGAGACCGCCAGCTTCGATCTCCCGCGTCCATACATCGACATTGTGCCGTGCCTGGTCAAGCGCCTGTTCCTCGCGGCCCATATGGTGAACCAGCGAGCCACAGCATCCCTCTCCCTTCGGCGTTACCACTTCGATGCCAAAGCGGGTCAAAAGGCGCGAGGTCGCAGCATTGATGCCGGGATTGAGCACCGGTTGTGCACAACCGCCGAGGATCGCCACGCGACCGCGCTTTTCGCCGCTGGCGACGCTGACGGTTTCGACAGACACTGCGGCTGGCAGGTTTTGCGGCGCGAGATCGAGCATCGCGGCCATGGGTTTCAAGGCGTCGCTCTTGCGCAAAAGCGGCGCAAACGGCTTGCCGAGCTTCGCCAGTTTCAGCGCCGCACGGAAACGGCCCGGATAGGGAAGAACCTGCGCCAGAATTCCGCGCAAAATGCGGTTCATGAACGGACGCTTGTATGTCTTCTCAATATGCGCGCGTGCATGATCGACCAGATGCATGTAGTTGACCCCTGATGGACAGGTCGTCATGCAGGAAAGGCAGGAGAGGCATCGGTCGACATGGCGCACGATTTCCTCATCCGCGGGACGGCCATTTTCCAGCATATCCTTGATCAGATAGATGCGCCCACGCGGGCTGTCGAGTTCATTGCCGAGCGTCACATAGGTCGGGCATGTCGCTGTACAGAAGCCGCAATGCACGCACTTGCGCAGGATTTTTTCGGCTTCATTGACACCGGGATCGCGCAGTTGGTCGGGGCTGAAATGGGTCTGCATGGTTTCAAGCTCCAGCCTGACGGGGATGCATACGCCCCGGATTGAGGATATTTTCTGGATCGAATTGATGCTTCAACCGCTGGGAAAGTGCTGCAAGTGCTGGCGGTTGCGGCTCGAACACCTCTACATTCGCTCGAATATGTTCCGGCGCGCGCACCAGCGTCGCATGGCCACCGCCGTATTTAGCAACGAGCTTGCGTAAAGTTTGCGCTTCCGGATCGGCTTCCATCCGCATCCAGATCAACCCGCCCTGCCAATCATAATAGGCATCAACTCCGGCATGACGGCGAAACTCGTCCACCATTTGCCAACCCTGCATCGGTGCCATCGAAACGCGCCAGACAGCTCGATTGTCCCCTGCACTGGCATAAGGCAGGACATCGCGCACCTCACGCCAGAGCTGCTGCGACTGCGCTTCATCAAGCACATCAACCGACCCGCCAAGCAACGCCTGCAATTGCCTGCTGCGATGCTCAACCGAAGGTGCAAAGCCCTCAAGCCGCAACACGGTTGCCGCTTCCCATCCAAACTTGCCGTCCAGAAAGCGGTTGGCAACCGTCGGCGGCAGATGCGCTGCGGAAGCAACTTCCTCGCGCGAACCCATGGCCATCGCCATGACGCGCGCAGCCTGTTCATCGGTCAGCCCGCGCACGGCAAGCGTAGCGACGGTTTCCGGTTTCGGCAGAACCTTGAACGTCACTTCCGTGGCAACCCCCAGCGTGCCCCAGGAATTGGCCATGCCCTTGGACAAGTCATAACCCGTCACATTCTTGACGACGCGTCCGCCGGATTTGAACAGTTCGCCGCGTCCGGACACGACACGGACGCCGAGCACATGGTCGCGCGCAGCGCCCGCTTTAAGACGGCGTGGACCGGACAGATTGGCGGCGAGCGCTCCACCGATCGTCCCCCGGCCGCCCTCACCCGACAGCAGCGGACCGTAGTCCATCGGCTCGAAATGAAAGCACTGGTTGTTGTCAGCGAGAAGCTTTTCGATCTCGACCATCGGGGTTCCGGCCTTTGCCGAAAGCACCAGTTCGTCCGGCTCGTATAAGGTCACACCAGCAAGCCCAGATACGTCCAGAACATGATCTGCATCGACACGATGGCCAATGCCGCGCTTTGAGCCATGGCCGATGATCTCCAGCGGCTTAGAACGGGCCAGGGCTTCCTGCACGGCGTCCAGAACACCCGCTTCATCATGCGGCTTTAGAATAGTTATATCACTCATAATCCAAACCACAGATCAGAATCGGGGAATGTCCGGGAAAGCGAGTTCTCCACGATGCACATGCATGCGGCCAAGCTCGGCGCAGCGGCGCAACTGCGGAAACACCTTGCCGGGATTGAGAAGATGCTTGGCATCGAACGCACATTTAACGCGCATCTGCTGGTCCAGATCGATCTCGTTGAACATTTCCGGCATCAGGTCGCGCTTTTCAATGCCGACCCCATGTTCACCGGTGAGAACGCCGCCGACTTTCACGCATAGCCGCAAAATATCGGCACCGAAATCCTCCGCAGCTTCCAGTTCGCCGGGAATATTCGCGTCGTAGAGGATAAGCGGGTGCAGATTGCCATCGCCCGCATGGAACACGTTGGCGACACGCAGTCCGTATTTTTCGGAAAGGTCTCGCATACCCGACAGGACACGCGGCAATTCTTTGCGGGGAATGGTGCCATCCATGCACAGATAATCGGGAGAAATGCGTCCTACTGCCGGGAATGCAGCCTTGCGCCCTGCCCAGAAGGCCAGACGCTGTTCTTCCGACTGAGACAGAATACACGTCGTGGAACCATTTTTGAGCGCAAGCGCTTCGACCCGACCAATGAGATAATCCACCTCGACTGGCGGCCCATCCAGTTCGACGATCAGTAATGCTTCAACATCGAGCGGATAGCCGACACGAACGAAGTCTTCCGCCGCCTTGATCGCCGGTCTGTCCATCATTTCCATGCCGCCGGGAATGATGCCCGCGCCGATGATGTCGGCCACACACTGCCCCGCCTGCTCACTGGACGGAAAGCCCACCATAACTGCCCGCGCCGTTTCCGGCTTCTGCAGGATGCGCACAGTGATCTCCGTCACGACACCGAGCAGCCCCTCCGAACCCGTCATCAGACCGAGAAGATCGTATCCCTCGCTGTCGAGATGCTTGCCGCCAAGCCGGATCACCTCGCCGGTTATCAGCACCATTTCAATGCCGAGTACGTTATTGGCGGTCAGGCCATATTTGAGGCAATGCACGCCCCCGGCGTTTTCCGCCACATTGCCCCCGATGGAACAGGCAATCTGTGACGATGGATCGGGCGCGTAATAAAAGCCCTCATGTTCGACCGCCTTCGTGATGCCGAGATTGGTCACGCCCGGCTGCACTACCGCAACACGATTGGGATAATCGATTTCGAGAATGCGATTGAAGCGTGACATGCCAAGCAGAACTGCGTCCTGCAAGGGCATTGATCCACCGGATAGCGAAGTACCCGCTCCCCTTGGCACGACACGAACATTATTATCGTGGCAATAGCGCAGAACGCGCGCAACCTGCTCAACAGTCTCAGGGAGCACAACGACCAGCGGCAGCGAGCGGTGCGCGGTAAGACCGTCGCTTTCGAACACCCGCATCGCATTGACCGCATCAACAACGCCTTCACCCGGCACGATGCCGCGCAAATCCGCCACGATCTGCTCACGCCTTTGCAGAACGGATGCGTCCGGCTCGGGCATTATCAGTCCGCTCATATTCTCCTCCGCCACTTGTGTGGTCAAAGTGCATTCCACACCAGTTTCGTCAAGTGGTAAATCATTTTTACCACTTTGATCTAAGGTTAAACAGTTTTCGCGCTGCGGCATAATTGCTTGCCTAGTTTCATAGCGCTCGGCTAGATGCTTTAAAACCCAAAGCTTTGGCAGGAAGTGGGATAGCAGAACATGATGAGCAGTCTGGCGGATATGGAGATTTTTGCCCGCGTCGTGGCAACGGGCAGCATGTCGGCAGCCGCTCGTGATCTGGGCCTTTCTCCCGCAGTCGTCTCCAAACGCCTTGGACGTTTGGAAGAGCGTCTGGGAACCCGCCTGCTTCAACGTACCACGCGCCAGATTGCACTTACCGAAGCCGGTCAGGGCTATTACGAGCGGGTTCTCGCTATTCTGTCGAACATCGAGGAAGCGGAAGCCTTTGTCGCCCGCCGCTCAGCCGATGCGCGGGGCACCTTGAAAATTTCAGCCCCGACCACTTTTGGCCGAATGCATATTGCGCCCTATCTGGTGCCATTTATGCGCGCCAACGCCGATCTCACCGTTAATATGCAACTGACCGATGAGATGGTAGATATCGTGGGGGATGGATACGATCTGGCCATTCGGATCGCGGAGCTTTCCGATTCAACCCTCGTCGCACGCCGCCTCGCGCCTGTGCGCCGCATCCTCGTCGCCTCACCCGGTTATATCGCGGAACGCGGCACACCGCAGACGATTGAGGACCTGCAGGACCATATTTGTCTGGCGCCGCACAACAACGACCCCTGGCGGCTGGAGGGGCCCAAAGGGCCCATCGTCATACGTCCGGTGGGGCCACTGCAAACCAATTCCAGCGAAATGGTTCGGGAGGCAGTCCTAGCGGGTCTTGGTATCGCGCAACGCTCGACCTGGGATATCGGTCCAGAACTTGCAGCAGGCAAGTTACTGCAAGTGCTGCCTGACTACGCCGCCTCCCGTAGCGTTGCAATTCATGCTGTCTATCCGTCGAAGCAGTTTCTTCCGGCGAAGGTCAGACTGTTCATCGACTATCTCGCCGATCTCTACGGCCCAGTTCCCTACTGGGAGAGCGGCACGTCTCCGCATGAAGTGGCAAAAAAATAGACTGGCTTTCATTCGTCGGTTAATAAGCCCCGCACGCTATATTAGCGAGCACACACGTAAAGCCAACTAAGCTTTTGATTCCAAAAGGCTTAGCTCCCCGCAATCCGCTATTCAAGCGAATCGGATGATTTCCTCCCGTTGTCCTGATTTTCTGGGAAAAATGATGAATACACCTGTACGCTTTATTCTAGCAATCATAGTCGCCGTTATCGTCGGCTGTGGTTTCATGTTCTATGACAAATCCCGTGGCGCCGAATGGGTCGTTTCCCCTCAACAGATTGAGCAGGCCAAAGCCGAAGGCAAGCCCGGCGTGGAAAGCCGCCCCGGCACGGTAACGGTACTTCCGATCCGCAGCGAGACGGCTGACGCACTTCCATTCAAATGGGCCATGTATGGCCTGGTGGCCGGTCTTTTCGTACTCGTCGCGACGCGCAAGCGCAAAAAGGCCTGATCATTTTCGATCATATACTCGGAAAGCCCGGTTGCATCATCAACCGGGCTTTCATTTTCAATATATCCCGTTGCCGGTCGTCGGCCTAAAGGCTACTTTGCCGCCGTTATGAAGAGGGCTTCAGACGGCATGGCCGAAACCATTTTTTCCCGCATACAGGCAAGCCGCACGGCAGACGATGTTGTGCACCAGATCGAAACGCTCATTCTCGAAGGCGTCCTGCGTGGCGGCGACCGGCTTCCTGGCGAGCGTGAGCTGGCGCGCCAGTTCGATATTTCCCGCCCGATATTGCGTGATGCACTAAAGAGGCTTGAAACGGCTGAACTCCTGATTTCTCGTCATGGTGGAGGCACCTTCGTTGCGGACGTGATCGGACAGGTGTTCAGCGCCCCTGTCGTGAAGCTCTTTGCTGACCACCGCAAGGCGACGGCAGACTATCTTGAATATCGTCGGGAAATCGAAAGCATTGCCGCGGAATATGCAGCTCTTCGAGCCACACCTGCCGACAAGGCGCTGTTGACCGAAATCATGGAAGCCATGGAAAAAGCTCATGGCGCCAGTGACTTCGATACTGAAGCTCGCCTCGATGTGGAATTGCATAATGCCATTGGCGAAGCCGCTCACAACATCGTTCTCCTGCACACCTTGCGGTCATGCTATCAACTGCTGAAGGATGGTGTTTTTTACAATCGCAGCCTCATCTACAGCTATCCGGGCGTCGCTGACATGTTTTTGTCACAGCATCGCGCCATCTACGATGCGGTCATGGCGAGCAATCCGCAGGCCGCGCGCGATGCGGTCCAGAAACACATTCGTTTCGTGGAACAGGCAACGCATGATCGCGAGCTTCACGAAGAACGTGAACGCGTCTCACGTCTGCGCTACCGACAACGAGCCGGCGTTAAGACAGGCAAAGACATGAAGGAAGATGACGGCGAATGAGCGTGATTTTCAAGGATGCGAAAGCGCCCGACGGGGTCCGCCTCTATGCCATCGGGGATGTGCATGGCCGTCTTGACTTGTTGCAGGACATGCATGGGCTCATCCGTGCAGACCTTGACCACCGCCCCATCCATGACTGGCGCATCATTCACTTGGGTGACTATATCGACCGTGGCCCGAAATCGAAGGAAGTGCTGGATTTCCTGATTGATGCGTCGCATCGGGATGAGCGCGTGATTTCGCTGCTTGGAAATCACGACGATGGCTTTCTCCACTATCTCGCAACGGGAGACAGTGCTGGAATATTCGCACTGCACGGCGGCGTGGATACTGCTCGTTCCTACGGTGTGGAGGTGGATTTTGCGGAAGGCAATTCAGCTTCCCTAGGGCATGCCGCGCTTGTCAAAGCCGTTCCGCAAGATCATATCGACTTCATCCGGGCTATGCCGCGCTCGGTCGTTTTCGGCGACTTCTTCTTCTGTCACGCTGGCGTCAATCCCGCAGCGTCACTCGACGTGCAGGACCCCGAAGAACTGATCTGGATTCGCACAGCATTCCTGAAATGGACTGATCCTTTTGAAAAAGTCATCGTCCACGGCCATACGCCGCAAAGCGCTATCGATATTCAGCCCAACAGGGTCAATCTCGACACATATGCATGGAAAAGCGGACAGCTTTCGGCCATCGTCATCGACGGCGCGGAAAAGCGCTTTATTGAAGCGACTGCCGCTTAGTGCGCGCTGGAAATGCCGTAACCGTCGGTCGATATCGTGTTGTTGCCAGCGTCGACGGTGAATATGCCGACCGCCATGAACAAAATCGCGGAAACCATCAAAACGGTAAGAAGAGCGGCATGCTTGGCGGTCATATTCGGAAACTCTTTCGACGGGGCCGGGCAAAGTTCGTTAGGCCAGCCGCCGCATCAGAGCAGGGCAATCAGCCTTGCCCATCCGGTTGCTGCCCAGGGAGACGGCGCTCAGTTACACCCGAAAAAAGTTACCCGCAACTGAACGGTTCCCGCTGGATCACCGCTTTTTTCAAAGAATGCCTGATTGCCCGAACGCTGTGGCAAAGCGGCAACGTAAAACTTCGACTTAAGGTTAAGGCGCAGTTACGAAGTCCCTAGATTTGATTTACCCATGCCCTGGCAATGACTGCCCCTGCGGTGTCCGCATCTACTCCAAAAGTCTTTGCAAGCGTCGGGTACTGTACCGCCCACTCTGGAGCGAAACTAGAGATCAGCCCGCTCAGTTCATCGTTCCATTGAGCCACAAGTTTGGTGTCTGCCTCAAAATGAAACTGCGTACCGTAGACGGCACGCCCGATACGATAGGCCTGATGAGGTGTCATATCGCTCGTTGCCATGTGAATCGCATTCTTCGGGAGCGAAAACGTATCACGGTGCCAATGGAAGATTGGAAAGACATCCCCCGCTGCGGACAAGACCGGATCGCTCTTACCGTCCTCGGTCAGCCGAATTTCCCGCCAGCCGAACTCCATGGGGCGATCCAGAATGTTCTCGCCACCGTACGCGCGAGCTATGAGTTGACTGCCCAGACAAATGCCGAGAACGGCCTTATCCTTGTCGCCAAATCTGCGTATCAGATTGAGCAAATGTGGGAAATAAGGACATTGGGCGTCAGCGAGCGCGTTCTGCTCGCCCCCAAGAACGATCAGGGCTTCATGCCCGTTCTCGTCAGTGGGGAGCGCGTCTCCGTTATAGGGATGACGCAGGTCAATCGAAAAGCCAGCATCTGCCAGAACGGATTCGATCTGTCCCAATCCGGACCCTTGGTAGTTTTGAACGACCAACACACTCATGAGAATCCCCACCGACTTTCACTTTCGATAACATGAAAGGGTCCCGGACGACAGCCGGGACCTGATCAGTTCACTACCGAAACGCTGACCGTCCGGCCGGCAACAAGGTGCACGCCATCCGGCACATCCTCAAGTTTCACACGCACCGGCACGCGTTGCGCAAGCCGGACCCAGTTGAACGTTGGCGAAACATTCGCTAGCAAGCTGGATGAATCGCTCCGCTCGCGATCCTCAATTCCTCCAGCAATACCTTCGACCTCCCCTTTAAGCTGAACCTTGCTGCCCATGATATCGATCACGACCGGATCGCCGACCTGGATACGTTCAAGCTTGTTTTCCTCGAAGTAACCAGACACGTAGTAGGAATCCGTATCAACAAGGGCAGTCACAGCCGACCCGGCTGAAACGTAGTCACCCGGCTGAAGCGAGAAGTTGGTCACCACACCGTTTACGGGAGCTTTCACCGACGAGCGGTCCAGATTGAGCGCAGCGAGATCCCGATCCAGTTGCGCCTGGCGATAAGCAGCCTCTGCCTGCTGGGCCGTCGTTTCAATCTGCTCCAGTTTCTGGCGCGTCACGGTCGTATCGTTAAGCTGGCGATAGCGGACCAGATCGCGGTTAGCCATGTCCAGCGCCGCCTTGCTGCTATCAACCTTGGCTTCTGCCGTTTGCAGGGCGAGTTTGTAACGGGCCTGATCAATGCGGAAGATCACATCGCCGCGGTGGACTGCCTCGTTATCATGGACAAGCACTTCGCCTACCAGTCCTGAAACGTCCGGCGCGACACGCACAACATCTGCACGGATCTTGCCGTCACGGGTCCAAGGCGCGTTCATGTAGTAGTCCCATAAATGCCAGCCAAGAAGTCCTGCCATCGTGACCATGATGACGGTTACAAAGACACGGCCTGAATGTGCAAAGAGCTTTTTCATAGCGGTATTCCATTGAGAATAACGGCTGCTGAGCCGAGAATGCAAAAATACATGGCAGCATCGAACAAAGGCCGGTGCCATACGAAACGATAGAAGCGGGCGCGCGCCAAAAGGCGTTGCATAACCGTGTTTGCGAAATACGCTCCGAGCGCCAGCACGCCGAGGGTCGGAATGTAAATTCCGTAAATGTCGAGTTCAGGTTGCATCACAGATCACATTGTTGTTCTAGGCTGCTTGTGGGAGTTCCATCAGCGGACGCGGCGGCAAGGCAAAAGGTGGCGCCTTTGGGAAAAGGTTGAAGCGTAGGGCGACCAGCGCCATTCTTGTACGTTTAGCTATTGCCGGTGATCCGCTCTCAATAATGGTAGTGATCGCCTTATCGATGGACGCGAGCAGATTTCTGTCGATTTCACCAGCCTCCTGCGGCCTGCTGGCCAAGGCGCGGTAATGCGCGCCGACACCATCCAGAACTGCATCGACAGCCGACCGACAGTTTTCGGGCAGTTTGGAACGATATTGCTGAAGATCGATTGTGTTCATACCATTTCGCAGGTCGCGCAGCAGATCGACCTTCGCGACATCCGACGCCGCAACCAGCGCCAGACGTGGCGTCATCATGCCGATGCGGTCGATCATGCGAAGCAGCAGGCGGTTCATGCGCTGGCGGCGGTGTCGCCCAGGGCGACGCTCAGCAGCAAGCGCGATGTCGTTCCAGCCTGCCTTGATCAGGCGGCGGACGCTCCATTCCGCGCCTACCGATCGTACAATTGAGGTCACCACGGCAGCTATAACGATCCCGAGAACCGTGGCCAGATTGGCATTGGCAAAGCTCACAAAATCGTGGGTCAGATGGCCCTGCAGCATGAGCATGTTCGGCAAATTTACGCAAAGAACCATTCCCAGCAGGAATTGCGAAGGTATCGCAAGCAGGAGACCTGCCGGGATGAGGAAAAGCCCCAGAACCAGGACCAGGGGGAAGAAGCCATCCACGAGCGGCAGCAGCGCGAATTCAAAGATGAACGCCGCCACTATAACGATCAAAAGCAGCCAGTTGAACTTGCGCATGACGGGGACCGGATCGTCCATGGTTGCGAAGATACAGCAGAAGATGCCAGCCATCATGGCTGCTGCGCTGCCCTGCGACCAGCCGCTTGCGATCCAGAAGGCGGTTGCCACGCAAGTTGCCAGAAAGGCAGAAAAGCCGGACAGAAATGCCATGCCATAGTCACGATGCATGGGGCGAGCTTTCAAATGGGCGTCATAACGGCGCCACCGCAACGAATGCCGTGAACCGGACAGGATATCCTGGCGCAACGTGATGCAATCGCTCCATATCTGGACCAGATCGCGAACGCGCGCAGCTACGTTGAAAGGCAGCAATTCACCCCAACTCGTCGCGTCCTTCCCGTGGCGATCGATTTCTTCAATCAGTCGCAAAAGAACAGTACGGCGTTCATCCGTCAGGTTCTCGCCGCTTTCTATCCAGTCGCAAGCTTCGTCCAGAAGCTTCTGCACCGCCGGATGCCAGGGCTGTTCGTCTTCGCCCGGCTTAAGCGCCAGGACATCGTGCAAGCTTGATATGATCGGCAGCACAGCCACCATACGTTGCTGCAACACGTGAAGCAGCCTGCCGACGTTCCTTATTGACGAGGTGTCATACGCTACATGCGTAGTCAGGTTGCGCAGCTCCAGCGCGTCGGCTGCGAGGCGCTGACGATCCCGAAGGAACTCGGGTGTCGCACCTTCTCCCCGCATGCTGGCCAGCGCGAGCTTTGAGCCATCACGCAGCCAGTTATCAATACGGCTGACAAGCACCGGACCGCTGTGCCGCGGGAAAACGAGGCGATTGACAACAGCGGCACAAATAATACCGATCGCGATTTCTTCCACACGCCCTACGGCATAGTCAAATGTCGTTTCCGGTGCAGAAACAACAGCAAAACTGGCAATTGCCACCGTATAACCGGCAAGCATGAACAGATAGCTGCGTGGCGTGCCGTCAAGCAAGCTGACTGCAAGGCAAAGACCCATCCAGAGCCCGATGGCCATGGTGAGAATTTCAGGCGAATTGACCAGATGCGGCACAAATAAAATGGTCACGGCCCCCCCGATGATCGTTCCAACGAGGCGGTAGAACCCTTTCGACGTTGTGGCTCCGGACAACGGGTGCGCAACGATATAGACGGCTGCTATCGACCAGTAGGGATTGGGCAGATTGGCCATCAAGCCGATCCACAGCGCAAGCATGCCCGCAGCGAAAGTCTTCAATGAAAAGACGACATCCCAAAATTTAGGGGTTGTTTCGGCTGGTTTCGTCATGGCTTGTGGGGGTACCGGTTGAACGCGTTGCATCTTTCCGGTCAGACGGCCGACAGAAAGACTATATTTGAAATTTCTCATTCAGCTTGCGCAAGACTTCCATGGCGACATCGACCGCATCGGAATCGAAATCACCGAGGAAAAGAGCGCGAAGACGGGCAGCTGACTTTTCCACCTTGGCGGCAAGCGCGCGACCGTCCTCTGTCAGTTGAATAAGCTTGACGCGACGATCGGCATCATCGCCAATCCGCTGGATAAGGCCGTCCTTTTCCAACTCGTCGACGACCCGGACAATCGTTGCCCCCTCGATACCGACCCTTTCGGCCAGCACACCTTGGGGGACACGATCTCCGTGCCGCAAGAGGGTCATCAGCGGTATGGCTTTCGCGTCGGAAAGACCATGTTCCGCCATCGCCGCATCGAAGGCTTTCCGCCATCCTCTGGCAGTACTCGCAAGAAGCGGTGCGAATTCGACCCACGCTTGTTTCATCACATCAATTCCATTCAAATAGATAGCTTCATACCTATATGGATACAATCTAGTTAAATGCAACTTGCATAATATTTCCCATCAATTGTTTGTGTAGGAATGCTCATCAGTTGCCTCATGTTGCGTCGCCAAAGCGCTTGACCGCCGCCCCTGCCCTCTGCCATCGATGGTGACATGCGCGCAAATTACAAAATGCAGAGACTATACGTTGAAAACGACCTCCAGTCTGGCAGCCAGATCGAGGTCGCCTCGCAGGCCGCACATTATCTTACCCATGTCCTGCGATTGAGGGACGGCGATGAAATTCTTGCCTTCAACGGGCGTGACGGTGAATGGAAATCACGGCTGAAGCCGGAGGGTAAAAAACGACTTTTCCTTGAACCCTTCGAGCAGACGCGGCCGCAGCCTCCAGCAAGTGACCTGATTTATTGCTTCGCCCCGCTGAAACAGGGACGGCTGGACTATATGGTGCAGAAGGCGGTGGAGATGGGTGCGGGCGTTCTGCAACCCGTCATCACACAGCATACGCAGGTGCCGAAACTCGGAACGGACCGCATCAAGGCTAATGCAATTGAAGCGGCGGAACAGTGCGGCGTTCTTTCCCTGCCTGAATGCCGCGAGGCCATCCGCTTTGACCGATTGATCGACCAGTGGGATGAAACCCGGCGCCTCATCTTCTGCGACGAAGGTCACGAATCGGACGATCCACTGACTATCCTGCAGGGGATAACACCGGGTCCTGTCGCATTGCTGATCGGCCCGGAAGGCGGGTTTTCAGAAAGCGAGCGCCAGACGCTCCGAAAGCTCCCGTTCGTAACGGCTATTCCGCTTGGCCCGCGAATCCTGCGCGCCGATACTGCTGCCGTCGCAGCCATGGCTTTGGTGCAATCTGTGCTCGGGGACTGGCGGAATGCAGGATGACGTTCTCGAAATCTGATGTTCAATGGAATTGACTTGCGTGATTTGACAAATTTGTCCAATCACGCTGAAACGCGAAAAATCGACTAGGGACACACTGCATGGCGCGCGATACGACGGACGAAACGGCACTGACGGGCGTTGAACAACTGGCGGGTTATCTGGCTGGCGGATGCAAGCCCAAGGACGCCTGGCGTATCGGCACCGAGCATGAAAAATTTCCATTCTATACAGCCGATAACAGTCCCGTCCCCTACGAGGGACCGCGCGGCATCAAAGCAATACTAGAAGGCATGCAGGCCAAGCTTGGCTGGGAGCCCATCGTCGATGAAGGCAATATCATCGGGCTGGTGGAACCAACCGGACAGGGTGCGATTTCGCTTGAGCCTGGTGGACAGTTCGAGCTTTCCGGAGCGCCGCTTTCGACCATCCACCAGACATGTCGCGAGGTGAATGCGCATCTGTCCCAGGTTCGCGAAATCGCGGAGCCACTGGGCATCCGCTTCTTAGGCGTTGGCGGCAGTCCGAAATGGACTCTGGCCGAAACCCCCGTCATGCCGAAATCGCGCTACAAGATCATGACCAACTACATGCCGAAAGTGGGGCATGAAGGTCTGGACATGATGTACCGCACATCGACCATTCAGGTAAATCTGGACTTCAGCTCTGAACGGGACATGCGCCGCAAGATGCAGGTTTCGATGAAACTGCAATCTGTGGCAACGGCACTTTTCGCCAGTTCTCCCTTCACGGAAGGCAAGCCGAACCGCCTGCTGTCCTGGCGTTCGAATATCTGGCGCGATACCGACAATCAGCGCTCGGGCGTTCTGCCTTTCGTCTTCTCGGAGAACTTTGGTTTTGCCGACTATGTCGAATGGGCACTCGATGTCCCGATGTATTTCATCCTGCGCGACGGTCATTATCACGACTGCACTCATGTCACCTTCCGCCAGTTCATGAATGGTGCGCTGAAAGGCGAAGTAAGTGATCCGCTTCCCAATATGGGCGACTGGACCAATCATCTTTCGACTCTTTTCCCAGAAGTGCGCCTGAAACGCTTCCTTGAGATGCGAGGGGCCGATGGTGGCCCATGGCGCCGCATCTGCGCGCTTCCGGCTTATTGGGTCGGCCTGCTTTACGACGAAGAGGCTTTGACAGCGGCTGAGCTTCTCACCAAGGATTGGACCTATGAAGAGGTACTAGCACTTCGCAACGACGTTCCGGCCAAGGCGTTGAACACGACCTTCCGCGGCAAGCCGCTGGAACAGATTGCGCGCGAAACTCTGAAAATCTCCAGACTCGGACTTTTGAACCGCAATAAGCTTAACAGCGAAGGCCATGACGAAACGCATTTCCTCGCACCACTTGAGGAAATCGTTGCGGCAGGCGTCACGGATGCTGAGCGTATGCTGAAGGCATATAACAGTGTGTGGGCAGGATCGGTCGACCCAATCTTTCTGGAATATGCCTATTGAGCATCGAGTTATAAAACATATCGAACAAAAAGGGCGCGTTATCCGCGCCCTTTTTGTTTTGCTCAGCTTGTGACCTGCTGGCCCTTGGTCGGATCGGGGATCACGACAATCGTGCTGCCATCGCGCACATTATTGTAAAGATCGATCACGTCCTGATTGAGCATACGGATACATCCCGAGGATACGGCCTTGCCGATACTCCAGGCTTCCGGCGACCCGTGAATGCGATAAAGCGTATCGCGCCCATCCTTGTGAATGTACATCGCTCGCGCGCCGAGCGGGTTCTTGATCCCCGGAGGCATTCCGCCATTGGCGATGCTGTAAGGCTCCAGCGCGGGTTGACGCGCGACCATCTCGTCGGGCGGCGTCCAGCGGGGCCATTGACGTTTATAGGCAATCTTTGCGCGTCCGGCCCATGCAAAACCATCGCGCCCGACACCGATGCCGTATCGCATGGCCCGTCCGTTGCCGAGCACGTGGTAAAGATACTTGTTCGGCGTATCGACGATGACGGTGCCTTTCACTTCATCTGTCGGATAGTCAACTTCCTGCCGCCAGAATTTGGGATCAACCTTGCTTGTGTCGACCGCCGGGATCGGGAACTGTTCGTCAGGCAATGCCTGGTACATCAGCGGCACGGGACGCGACGGCGCAGACGGACCCGGCTTTTTAACCGGCTGAGACGGCTGGGGCACAGTCGAAACACAGCCCGACAACGCAATCGAGCTTGCCCCTATAAGAAAACCGCGACGGTTGAAACTAGTCTTCGCAAAGCCGTTTGTGGGGTGGTTCTGGGTTTTTCTACGCGACATCCTGAATCTCTAACAATGGCAGATGCGCGAGAAAAAGGAGGTCAAGCTTAAGTCAGCCTTAAGGCCAGACGATCTCAGCAGAAATGGCAAAACACCGCGACTGACTGTTGCTAAAACAACGATCCCTGGTTGCCGGAACGGGGCGATGCCGACTTTTTGGTTTGGGGAGACTTCGCAGGTTCACCTTCTTCGTCGTGGTGCGCCACGACCGCCACGTCACCATCGCGAAACCGGACGGACAATGTGTCACCGGCCGACACAGATGCAGCCTGCTTTACCGGTTTACCTTGTGCATCGAAGACAACCGCAAAACCGCGCTCCAGCACGCTTTCATAAGAAAGTGTGCGCATGAGACGTTCCAGTTCCTGTCCGCGCCGTTTGGCCCTTTCAATGAGAAGCCGCACCGCCTGGTCGCGACGGCGGTCCAGCTGTTCTATCGAAATAGCCGTGAGCTTCATACGTCGCAATACAGGCTCAGCCGAAAGACGATTTGACCGATGTGCGAAAGCAGTCCGCCGTTCTCGCAGAAATGCCTCAAGCGCGCGGGGCAACCTCTGCCCAAGCACGGAAACCCCACGTTCCAGTTCAGTAAACCGCCGCTGGAGGAGACGTGGCGATAACTGTCGCGCGTGGCCTTCAAAGTGCACCCGTTTCTTTTGCGTATTGACGAACAGGGCTCGCGTGAGGCGTGAGGCTGCTTCATCAAAACGGCGACGCGGCAAAGCCAGCAACTGGTCAGCCGATGGAAGCGCGCGCGCCGCCGAACGGTGGGCTTGCCGTTTCAGATCGATAAAGCGGGATATGGCCGAGGAAAGCCGTGCGGATTGCCCGGCCAGAGCTGCCAGCAGGTCGGCCTTTACCGGTACCGCCATTTCCGCCGCACCTGTCGGCGTGGGAGCGCGGATGTCGGCTGCAAGATCGATCAGGGTCCAGTCGGTTTCGTGACCGACAGCCGAAATCACCGGTATATGGGATGCGGCAACTGCGCGTACGACTATTTCGTCATTGAAGCCCCAAAGGTCTTCCAGACTGCCGCCGCCGCGCGCCACGATGAGCACGTCCGGCCGCGGAATTGCCCCGTCTTCAGGCAGAGCATTGAAACCATCCACAGCGGCGGCCACTTCGGGTCCGCTTGTTTCGCCCTGCACACGCACGGGCCAGACAATGACGTGCAGCGGGTAGCGGTCTGCGATCCGGTGAATAATATCGCGAATAACCGCTCCAGTTGGGGAGGTCACCACCCCGATTACACGAGGCATGAAGGGCAGGAGTTGTTTGACGGCAGGATCGAACAGGCCTTCCGACGCCAATCGTCGCTTCCGGTCCTCCAGAAGCGCCATCAGTGCCCCCGCACCGGCAGGCTCCATCTGTTCGATGACAATCTGATATTTCGACGAACCCGGATAGGTCGTGAGCTTGCCCGTGGCAATGACCTCCATCCCTTCTTCGGGACGGAATCGCAACCGACTCATCGAGCCGCGCCAGATTACGGCTTCAAGCCGCGAACGATCATCTTTCAAGGCGAAATAGGCATGTCCTGACGAATGCGGACCACGATAACCCGAAATTTCGCCACGCACGCGCACATGCCCGAACACGTCCTCGACCGTGCGCTTCAACGCGCCGGAAATTTCGGAAACGCTATACTCGGCGACATTAGACGATGCGCCGGTAAAACTCGAATCGGAACCCATGCTCATCCCATCATAGGCAACCAGGTGGCATGGCTGGTCAAGGAGCCATGCAGCGATTTACTGCTTCATCACCAGCCTGGCAGCAATTCGTTGGCTCGTACCCTCCTCGTACGAACCGCCGGAAACGGCGAAATTTCCGCCGAAGCCATCGCGCCGGGCTGCGGTGATGATATATTGTCTAGACTTTCAATGATGTGCTGCGCAAGTGCATCTACGACAGCGTTTTGTTTTGTGTGGCCGCGCATGATGCCAATGCCGAATTCTGGCAACATTCCGAAGCCGTCAGCTTCGCCGAGAACACGCATACCGGGGCGGAGCGCGCACTCCGGAAGCACCGAAACCGCAAGCCCGGAAAGAACCGCCGCCGCCAGTACTGTCGCAGACCAACTCGTGATTATGATGCGGTAATCACGCCGAGCCGCTTCCAGCACGTTTATAGCAGCATGACGCCAGATGCAGGTTGGACGCCCGACAGCCAGCGGCAATACGGCTTCTTCATGCACCGCGTGGTTGGCGGACGCAACCCAAAGCAAGGGCTCCGTGCGAACCACTTCGGACCGGCGTTTGTCATCGCACTGAGTCACAAGCGCAATATCCAGCGTTCCGCGGCGAATCATTTCGTCCAGATTGACGGTCGGTTCGCACACGACTGACAGTTCCACGCGGGGGTTTGATCGTGCAAATCGAGCCATGATCTCCGGCAGGAAGCGATCGGCATAATCGTCCGGTGTGCCGATGCGAACGTGACCTTCCAGTTGAGTATCATCGAATGCCGCGATGGTTTCACCATTGAGCTGCATCATGCGGCGCGCATAAAGCAATAGCCGCTCGCCTTCCTCGGTAAGACGATTGGTCCGTCCGTCGCGCTCGAACAAGGGCTTGCCGATACGCTCTTCCAGACGGCGCATCTGCATGGATACAGCCGACTGCGTCTTGAAGACAGCGTCTGCGGCACGCGTAAAACTGCCCGTATCCGCGATGGCTATGAAGGTCTGCAACTGATCGAGATCCAGGGGCGTGCTCATTGGCGTGATCCATCACTATTATTGAAGAATGACATTAAAAACATTCGTTGGAACAATCAATTCGATTGTTGGATAAAGCCGCCATCGTAAAGGAAAAGGAGCCGCGCAAGCGAATGACCCTGACGATAAGGATCACCTAGCCCCGCTAAATCAAAGGAGAGCGGACATGACAGCGACAAGCAAGATAACGACCACGCATTTACCGGCAACGAGCGCATCGACCTCCACGCTCAAGCAAATGGTGAAAGCCGTATTCGCGTCGATCATGCGTCGCTGGACGTTTTCCAATGGTCGACGGCAACTCCTGAACCTGAGTGATTTTGACGATCACATGCTGCGTGATATCGGGCTGCGTCGTGAGGATATTTACACGGCGGTCCATTATCGAGGCATAGACGACCCTACCCACGTTCTCCGTGAACTTGCAGATGCACGTCTGCGGATCAAGGCTACACGCCAGATTTGCTGAACGGACATCCCTGTGGAGTTCGGCAAGGCGTGGCTCTTGTTGAACTCACACAGTCCATATCTGGCAGGCGCCACCTTCACATGCCGGGTTCCCTCTCGGCCAGCCTGCCCCTTGCCCGGCCGCTCCTCCGCTGGCCGGGCTTTTTTTGCGCCGACTTCCGGAAAGCACCTGTGTGCAAGCCCGTTTATTGCGGTTTTCACGCTCGAAATAAGCAATTGCTGGATAACCGAAATCGCCTTGTTTTTTTTCAAAGAAAAGTGTTGCGTTCGGTGTTTGAGTTCGCTAGATGGGGTCCGTCGCGAACGAGTTAACGCTTCTGTCGCGCTTGCGGGCCTCCAAATTGAAGGCATATGCAAATCCCTGCTGGGGGATAGTTTAAGGGTAGAACAGCGGACTCTGACTCCGTTAGTCTTGGTTCGAATCCAGGTCCCCCAGCCAAACTTTCTTCGATACAATCATTATGATAAGCAATGAGCCGGAATTTTTTGGTCTTTTTCATATTGTCCGGCCGCGAATAAATTTCCTTTCAATTGGTCACAAGGAGTCGCCGTAAGTCCACGAAACATACTCGGTGGCGTGTGGCTCACACTGCAAGCCGCCAGCATATTGTAAAGTGCCGTCCCAGAACGGCTTTTTTATCAGTTGGAAACAAGCAAAATTTTCAGATTCGCCCTTGAACTCCTCAAATGCATACACATCTGAGGAAATGCAGCGCCGGGCCCCTCTGGTCATGGCTACCGCTATGGCGATGTCGGGGCTGCTCCACTTGTTCAAATGGAGATGGTCCGGCGATGGATTCGCTTATTGTAGCCCTATCGGGCGATTTTCTCGGTACACCTGTATATTTCTGGGCGGCATTTATCATTGTCGTGGTTGGCTTGCTCGTTTTCGATCTTGGCATTCTCCATCGTGACGAACACGAGATCGAAGCCAGGGAAAGCCTGTTGCTTTACGGCTTTTATGTCCTGATCGCACTGGCTTTCGGCGGCTGGGTGTGGTGGCAGCGCGGAGCGGAATCCGGTCTGGAGTTTTATACCGGTTATCTGATCGAGCAGAGCCTTGCGATGGACAACATGTTTGTTATCGCAACGATTTTCGGCTTCCTCGGCATCCCCCGTCTTTACCAGCACCGTGTGTTGTTCTGGGGTATTCTCGGTGTTATCGCCTTCAGAGCGGTTCTGATCGGGCTTGGTGCCGCACTTGTGCACGAGTTCAACTGGATTCTCTTTCTCTTCGGCGCATTCCTTGTTTTCACCGGCTTCAAAATGTTCGGCCACAAGGACGAAACGCCCGACATCGAACAGAATGCCGTTTTCAAATTTCTGCGTCGGCGATTTAACATCACCAATGAGTTGCACGGTCGGAATTTTACGATCAAACAACCGCATCCCAAGACCGGCAAGGTGGTTACCTGGCTGACACCGCTGGCAGTTGCGCTCATCATGGTGGAAACCGTCGATCTGATCTTCGCAGTCGACTCCGTGCCCGCCGTATTTGCCGTTACCCAGGACACGTTCATTGTTTATACGTCGAACATCTTCGCCGTTCTGGGTTTGCGTGCGCTTTATTTCGCGCTCGCCGCAGCGATGAACCGGTTCCGTTATCTGCAGGTATCGCTTGCAATTATTCTGGTGCTGATCGGCATCAAGATTTTTCTCGTGCCGCTGGGCGTCCACATCAATACGCTGCTGTCGCTTGTCGTAACGCTGGCGATCCTCGCAAGCGGAGTACTGTATTCGCTTTATAAAACCCGCAACGAACCGGATATGAGTGTCGAGGATCTCTCCAAACAGCAAACTATAGAAAACTGATTGAAAGCCGTTTCAACCTCAGAAAGGTCGGCCATATGTGCCGACCTTTTGTCGCGTGATACCGTATAATCTATTGATGCACCTTCTTCGTATACCGGCCCGCCTGCCCTACAACGCCACGAAGTGCTGAGGTGACACCTCACGGTATTCACGCAGAGGCACCACGAAATCCGCCGGACGGATTGGGCTTTTGAGTTCTCCCGTTTCGCTTGAAAGCTTAGCCCGTCGCCGGTCAGGATCAGGAACGGGAACGGCCGCCATCAACTTGCGTGTATAGTCGTGTTGGGGATTCTCGAACACCGACGACCTCGGACCAATTTCCACGATCTCTCCCAGATACATTACTGCCACACGGTGACTTACGCGCTCGACGACGGCCATATCGTGCGAGATGAACAGGAATGCCAGATCAAGCTCCTGCTGAAGATCAAGCATGAGATTGATGACCTGTGCCTTGATCGAGACATCCAGCGCCGACACACTTTCATCGGCAACAATAACTTTCGGCTTCAGGGCCAGCGCACGCGCGATACAGATTCGCTGTCTTTGCCCACCGGAAAATTCATGCGGATAGCGCTGTGCCATATCCGGCGTCAGGCCAACCTTTTCCAGCATGTCTGCAACAACTTCCTTCGCTTCCTTTGCACTGCCCAGCCGGTGTTCGATGTAAGGTTCCGCGATAGCGGCTCCCACCGTCATGCGCGGGTTCAACGATGCATAGGGATCCTGAAAGATCATCTGAACCTTTCGCCGCATCTCGCGCATGGCCTGCTTGTCGAGCGTCAGAATATTGCGGCCTTCAACGAGGACTTCACCGGAATCCGGTTCGGTCAGTCGCATGATGGCGCGTCCGGTCGTCGATTTCCCGCACCCGCTCTCGCCAACCAGAGAAAGGGTTTCGCCCTTGCGCAGATCGAAGGACACATTCTCCACGGCATGAACGCGCCCGCTCAGACGAGACATGAAGCCTGAATAGATATCAAAGCGCTTGGTAAGTCCTCTCACTTCCAACACCGGCACATCGATCTTGTCGACCGTATCTGCCACCTCGACCGGCTTTTCCGAAAGGCCGGTCGCATTGTCTGCTATCGGAAACCGGAGAGGACGTTGATAGCCCTGCATTGACCCCAGTACAGGAACCGCCGACAAAAGTGCTCGCGTATAGGGATGTTTGCTCTGCCGGAAAATATCGGCTGTCTGTCCTGTCTCAACCTGTTTGCCACGAAACATGACGACAGTACGATCCGATATTTCAGCTACCACGCCCATGTCATGTGTGATGAAAAGAACGGACGTGCCCTCTTCTTCCTGCAACGTCTTGATAAGATCAAGTATCTGCCCCTGAATGGTCACATCCAAAGCCGTTGTCGGTTCGTCGGCGATCAGCAATTTGGGTCTTGATGCCAGGGCCATTGCGATCATGACGCGCTGACGCATACCGCCCGAAAAACGATGCGGATATTCATCGAAGCGCGATGCGGCGGACGGAATGCGCACCTTTTCAAGCAAACGAACCGTTTCAGCGCGCGCATCTGCTTTTGACATTGGCGAATGGCAAAGCAGCGCTTCCGAAATCTGGTCCCCGATCGTGAAGAGCGGATTGAGGCTCGTCATCGGCTCCTGAAAGATCATGGCGATTTCGTTGCCGCGTATCTGGCGCATTTTTTCTTCCGGGAGCGTCAGAAGCTCACGATCTCCCAACCTGATACTGCCTTCGATGCGGCTCGTATCCTTCTGTAGAAGGCGCATGATCGACAGCGAAGTAACACTCTTGCCAGAGCCGGACTCCCCGACGATTGCCACCGTTTCTCCCGGATGAACATCGAAGGAAACATCATCGACAACCGGCTTCCAGGCACCATCGACCAGGAAAGACGTGGTCAGTCCTCGAACGGATAAAACAGGTTCATGTTTTCCAACCGTTGCGATATTCTCAGCCATCATGATGTTCCTCCGCTTTTATCAGACACCGTCGGCCATCAATCCGGCCAGCGCAGCAAACCGTCAAAGCGGTGCTTGCTTCGGTCCTCAAAGGGCGTGGCTATAAGCTCGTTCGATGCCCGGGCTTTGTCGAGTTCCTCGCCCAACCGTTGAGCAACGATGGTCTCCTGACCTGGATGGAGATTGCAGGGATCGAGATAGAAATAGTTGTGCTCTACCTCGTGGTCGCGGGTGATGATGGGCGGGTTCCCTCGCGCAAGAACAGTCACCAAGTCCCAGGCCGTGATGTGGGCATCAGCAGGTGATACGATCACCCGCAGGCGGTCGAGCGGATTGTTCGTCGGATCCGGCTCGATAAGGGCAGTGATACCAGGACGGCCATCCAGCGTCTTCTTCCACAGTTCCAGATATCCGGTCTCCCTCTCGCGGATCCCGGCATGGTCGCGCTTTTCCCAAGCTTCCAGCGCCGCCATAACGCCATAAATGCTCTCTTTGCCAACTTTCATGCCACGCCCGATGCCGAGATTTTGCAGGAAAGCATTGCGGACAAGTTCCTTCTTGCCTGCAACGATGCCGGAGGTCGGACCGCCCAGGAACTTGTGTCCCGAATGGATCGCGATGTCTGCGCCTTTTTCCAGAAACAGCCTCAGGTCATATTCAGACGCGGCATCCACGATCACGGGCACGCCCTTGGCATGCGCGATCTCGACAAACTCGCTTAGATGCAGAAGGCCGTAGTCCACGACATGATGCGATACGACGTAAACCGCCGCGGCCGTCTTTTCGGTAATCGCATTTTCCATGTGATAGCGATGAGCCGATGTTGCCTGTCCGACCAGGACGACCTTGCCTCCCGCAAGCCGGATTGCCTGATCGACCGGAGCGCCATAGCTGACCACGTGACCGGTCTGCACCAGAACTTCATTCTTTTCCGGCGCGGTGTCCGGTAGCCTTTCAATTGCGAGAAGGTTGTCGCCTGTCATGGCTCCGGCAACAGCAAGCGTAATGCCTGACGAGCAGGATGCCGTGACGAAGCCTGCTTCGCCACCCGTCAGTCGGGCAATTACTTCGCTTGCCTTGCGCTGGAGATCGTTGATCTCGACGAATTGCGGCAAGATCGCCGCCATTGCCGCTATTGCCTCCGGCACCACGATGGACGCGCCAAGCGATGTCATCGTCCCGGAAACATTAATGACTGGTCGAAGCCCGATCTTGCGGCGGATATCATCGGTCATTTCAATTCTCCCATTTCTTTCGCTGTCTCAGGCATCGACATTTATGCCATAATAATGTAATAGCTTCTCGAATTTTACACGGAGCATTTGCGTGAGCGCATCATCAATCGCTACCCCCGCCGAAACGCCCCCTGCAGACGACACGGACAACAAGTCGGCACGTCGCTCGCGCGTGAGCGGCATAGATCGTGCGTTGCAGGTGATTGATTATCTTTATGAAACCGGTGCTCCTGCTGGTCCCTATGCGATTGCAAAAGCGATCAAGGCACCTTTGTCGACGGTCTATGTGACCATCGACGATCTTGTCGAAAAGAACATGCTCGCCCGCAACGCGGATGGTGCGATCTGGCTCGGAGCGAGGCTCTATCATTACGGTCTTGCTTACGCGCGGTCGCTTGATTTTATGAGCGTCGCCACGCACGAGATGCATGATCTCTGCCGCGAAGCAAACGAAGCGGTACAGCTGTGCGGCCGGGACGGAGATCATATGCTTGTTCTGGCCATGGCGGATGGCCCCAGTCCGTTTCAGGTTGCCTCGCGTGTCGGTACGAGAGTCCCGTTGAACTGGACTGCTTCCGGCCGCCTTCTGGTCGGTCATTTGCCTGCGAATGAACGGGTCGAGCTTTTCAAGCGTTGCGCGCGGACGTCGCCGACCGGTCGGGCCGAAATCGACGCCGCAAGCCTCTCGGAAGCTGCGGCAAAAGCCTTTGATGAGCGGCTCTCGATCCAGATTGCGGAATCCGACTATGCAGTTGCCTGTATTGCTTCCCCGATCTGCGACCGCGATGGACAATGCGTTGCGACGATCTCCATCGTGCTCCCGGAACAGAAGGTGCTTTCCGACGAAAGCCGCTACACCAGTCAGGTGCGCGCTTCGGCAGCGAAGATCGAAAAGCTGATGGGCTGGCGCGATCATTGAGGCTGTCCTAGTCTTTCAGGGCAACGATCGCTTCGATTTCAACCGTGATATTGCCCGGTAAGGAACCGAAGCCGACGGCTGAACGTGCATGTTGTCCGGCAGCGCCAAACACTTCGATGAAAAGATCGGAGCAGCCATTGATGACATTGGGATGCAGTTCGAAGTCCGGCACGGCATTGACCATCCCCAAGAGCTTCACGACCCGTTTCACGCGGGAAAGGTCACCAAGCGCCCCGTGCATGACAGCCAGCAGATTGATGCCCGTCAGTCGGGCATCCTGATAAGCTTGATCCACGCCGATATCGCCACCGACCTTGCCCGCGCGCAAATATCCACTCTCTTCCCGGGGTCCCTGTCCGGAAAGATAGAGGATATTGCCTTCCTGAACATGCGTAACAAAATTCGCGATGGGCGGCGGCGGCGGCGGCAAAGTTATGCCGAGCGAAGCCAGCCGGTCATAGGGGGAATGCTGTACTTCAGTCGTCAGGGGAGAATGAGACACGTATTTTCCTCATCATTTCGTCACGGGACGTTCCCGCAAAATTCAATGCTGCGCCGACAGTTTCAGCGCCACGAATAGCCGTGGCTGTGGCGAACGAGTTTGCGCGCACGCGGCACATAGCGGCTGGCCGTAATCGCCTCAGCGCCAATGACTGCGTAGCGGGGCTCAAAAAGCCTGTTCAGGCGAGACACATCGCCATTGGAATCCGTCGCCTCCAGGTCGGCATTGACCAGATCAAAGATCGTGAAATCAGCACGTTGTCCAACAGAAAGCCGGCTTTCCATCGAGAGCTTGATCACCGATGCCGGGTTATGCGTGACAGCTTCGATGACATTTTCAAATGGCATGTTGACGGACAGCAACTTGGACATGGTTGTCGCCAGATCCCAGACGGGGAAGTTCATCGAGTGGCCGTGCAAATCCGTCGAGATCGAGAATGGAAGGAGACCCCGCTCAATTGCTGCTTCGGCGACCTTGAACGAGAAAGATGCTCCGCCATGGCCAATGTCCAGCCGGATGCCTTCGCCCGCGCAACGTTCCGCGAGATTGAACAGATCTTCGTCTTCCATGATGCTGGAGCCGGATTTGCCGTTGAAGCAATGCGTGACCACATCGCCGGGGCCGAGGATTTCAAGAACTTCGTCGTAAAGCGCCGGCGGTTCGCCCACGTGAACCATCATCGGCACTTTGAGTATCTTGGCGATCTTCTTGCCAAGCTTGACCGGCGTAACGCCCCATGACCCGGTGATGACATGGCTGGCCCGGACCTTGATCCCGACAATATGCTCGCTATTGGCTGCGTAGCATTCGAGAATACGGTCAAGATCGATGTCTTTGATGTCTCGTAGCTCTGGAACCCGATTGCAGGCGACCAGGCCGATAGAGCCAAGATTGAGGAAGGCCTTGATCCGTTCCTTGGCAGGTTCGATGATATATTCCCGGAAGCCGTGGAAGTTCGCCTCTCCCGCCGATCCGGCATCGACGAGCGTCGTCACTCCTCGCTCAGCGCCACACTCCGAAGGGCGTATCGAAATATCCGTACCGCCATGCCAGATATGGACATGCAGGTCGACCCAACCCGGCGAAATCCAGGCTCCCTTGCCATCGATACGCTCCACATCGGCACGTACGTTCAACGACTTGCCGATGGCATTGATATTGCCATCTTTCCCGACCAGAATATCGGTCGTCGTATCGGAATGTTCTGCACCGAAAGCTACCGGCTTGACATTGGTGATGAGAAGCGGCTTCGCCTGTTCACCGGAAATCATATTACAAATCCCTTCGCAGTCTTGGATCGAGCATGTCGCGTAGTCCGTCGCCAACCATCTGGAGTGAGAGGACGGAAAGAATGATGGCCAAGCCGGGGAAATAGGTCATCCAGTCGGCCTGGCCGATATATTGGCGTCCTGCGGCTATCATTGTCCCCCAGGTCGGGATTTCGGGACTGACACCGAGACCGAGGAAGGAGAGCCCCGCTTCGGCGAGCATTGCGCTCGCAAAGAGGAATGTGCACTGAACGATGATCGGCGAGATCAGATTTCTCAGCACGTGCCGTGTCATGATGTGGAATGTCGAAATTCCGAGTGACTGAGCCGCTTCAACGTAGGGCAATTCACGGATCACCAGCGTCGAGGCGCGCACGATGCGCGCCAGCCTCGGTGAATAGACCACAGACAGCGCAACGATGACCGTCGCCAGCGATGGACCAAGCGCGGCGACCAATGCAATGGCCAGCAGAATGTCGGGGAATGCCATCATCGCATCGACCAGGCGGGCGATGGGCGTGTCCAGACGCTGAAAGAAGCCTGCGAGCAATCCGAGCGTCACCCCGATCATCGCCGACAGGACAACAACCGCCGCGCCCACCATAAGCGACAGCCGTCCGGCATAGATCGTACGAGAAAAGACGTCGCGCCCGAACTCGTCCGTGCCGAACCAGAACATCTCGCTCGGTGGCTTGAGGCGGTTGACGATGGATAGTTTCGACGGCGAATAAGGCGCAATCCAGGGCGCCAGCAGCGCGAGGATAGCAAAGACCGCAAGCACGATAATGCCAGCCGCCACTGTCTTGCGCTTGAACAGCCGACGGATGAACAAAGCGCGTTCCGAAGAGGCTTTTTGCGTGGTCGCAACAACATCGGCCATCAGTAACGAACCCTCGGATCGACGAACAGATAGAGCATATCGATGATGAAATTGATCAGGACATAGAGCCCCGCGATGACGAGCAGCGCGCCCTGAATGACCGGGTAGTCTCGTCGCAGAACGGCGGACACGACAAGATTGCCTACCCCGGGCAGGCCGAAGACCGTTTCAGTCACCACGGCCCCTGAGATCAGGACGGCTGCAGTGAGACCGATAACGGTCAGGATCGGGATCAGAGCATTTTTGAAGGCGTGCTTCATGACAACGCGCCGCTCGATCAACCCTTTTGCCCGTGCCGTGCGAATGTAATCGTCGCCGAGAACATCGAGCATCGAGGCACGCGTGAAGCGCAGGATCAGGGCGGATGACACCAACCCCAGCGCGACGGCAGGCAGGATCAGATGATACATCCGATCCACAAAACTCGAACCCGGACCGCCATAGCCGGACACCGGAAACACGTTCAACCGGACGGCAAAAAACTGCATGAGAATGAGACCGAGCCAGAAGCTCGGTATGCTGGCTGCGAGCATGGCAACCGTCGTTGCGGCCTGATCGACAAAGGAACCGCGCCGGTAGGCTGCGTAAATACCAACCGGCAGCGCGATAATGCAGGCGATAAGAAGAGAAAGAATCGTCAGAAAGAATGTCGGTTCGGCCCGATCAAGCAACGCTGCACCTACCGGCATATTAAGAAAGATCGACTGACCGAGATCGCCTTTCAGGAGTTGACCGATATAGTAGAAGTACTGAATGACCAGCGATTGATCGAGGCCGAGCCGGGCGCGCAGATCGGCAATGTCCTGCGCCGATGCGTCCGGTCCGAGCATGACAGCGGCAGGATCGCCAGGCGTCACCCGGACGATCACGAATACGATCGTCACGACCAGAAACATGACAACGGCCATGCCGACAAACCGCTGCAGAATGTAGCGCACCATACGATCAGCTTCTCCAGATTGAACCATTCAGCGAATGCCGACCGGACGGATGGCATTCGCATTGCCGGAAGTTACTTCTTCAACGAAGCATTCCAGAAGTAAGGCCACGGTGCGGGCTCAACGCCTTCCAGCTTGGTGGACATAGCGGCGACAGCATTGAAGTCGCCGATCTTGATCAGAGGCAGTTCGTCATAAATAGTTTTCTGAACGTCTGCCCACAGCGCAACGCGCTTTTCCGGATTGGATTCGGACGTGAAAGCATCGACTGCGGTTTTACGCGCTGGCGTGTCCCACCAGCCCGGCGAACTGGTCGACAAAGACCCCATCAAAGCAGGTTCGGGCAGGAAAGGGCTGTGCGTTATGTAGATATCCCAGAGCTTGGGATCAGCGCGGCGCTGGGTCAGCGTCGCCCAATCGACAACCTGCAGGTCCACATTGAAACCGGCAAGCTTCAGATATTCGGCAGCTACCTGCGCCATCTTGTAATGGAACTCGTACTGGCGGCTTGTCAGGATACGCAGCGGTTCGCCATTGTAGCCGGTGGCCTTCAATTCCTCCGCCGCGGATTCTGGCTGGGCCACATTATAATTCCCTCCGACGCCAGCTTCCGTATTCCAGACGAAATTGGACGGGTAGAAAGCGCCGTCCAATGCGTAGAATTCCGTACTGCCAAACGCAGCCGCAAGCATGTCCTCCATGCTCAATGCGTGGGTCACAGCCTTTCGTACCGGCAGTTTTGATGCCACACCTTCCTTGGTGTTGAACACAAAGACAGGATAGCCGAAAGGCTTCAGGAGCAATGGCTGGGAAGCCGTCGACGATTTGATCTTGTCGAATGATTCGACCGGAATGGAATCGACATAGTCATATTGTCCGGAAACCGCAGCCTCGACGCGGGTGTTGGCGTCCGGGACCGATACGAAGCGGATTTCATCGAGATATTGATGGCGTGCACCGCCATAACCATCACTCTCGCCGTCACGTGACTTGTAACCGTCGAAACGCACAAGCTGAATATACTGATCCGCCTTGCGCTCCTTGAGCATGTAGGGACCGGTACCGATGAATTCGGTCATCGGTTCGGCCTGTTTTTCCGACGGCAGGATGATTGCCGCAGAATTGTTGAAGGCAAGCAGGGAGGTCAATGGCGCATAAGGCTGCTTGAGCGTTATCGTCACTGTGGCCGGATCAGTCGCCGCGATATTTTCGATAAGGGCCGACGCCTGCTTTCCGCGCGAGGCGAGCTTTGTCCAGCGTTCCAGCGACGCAACCACATCTTCCGATGTCATATCGCTGCCATCGTGGAACTTGATGCCGGAACGCAGCTTGATCGTATAGGTTTTTCCGTCTGAGCTGATTTCAGGCAGGCTTTCAGCCAGCAGCGGCGTCGGCTTCCACTCCTTGTCGAACGTATAAAGCGTTTCGAAAATGTGCTGCGTGACAATACCCACGAGATCCGCTGTGGACACCATCGGGTCAAGCGTCGGCGGCTCACCAATGGTCGCGACATTGATGACGCCACCCTTGTCCTGCGCCAGCGAAACGCCGGGGCTGAAGATCATGGCAGAAGCCAGAAGAAGTGCTAGTTTGATCCGCAAGGCCGAACCCCCATTTTTCGAATTGTTCCATAATTATGTTATATAAGCTTTTATAAAAGAATACCTAAGAACGAGAGGGTGTCAATCCATCAAAGCTCATCGACCGGAATCTTCCGTCGATAGAGGCGGATTGTTCATACAATGTGGGCATTTCCGATTTTATGGGTGGCAGCGCCAAGGCAGGCTCGATATGAGTGCCCCCATGACACGCAAAGGCCAGGGCTACCTCTTCACACTTCTCGCGGTTACCATTTTTGCGACGCAGGATGGTATCTCGAAGTACCTTGGCACCCATTATTCGCCTATCCTCATAACGATGATCCGCTATTGGGTTTTTGCAGCTTTCGTTCTTTTGCTTGCAATCCGTTCCGGTGGCATCGCCAAAGCCGCCGCAACGAAACGCCCATTCCTGCAGCTTTTTCGCGGTATTCTGCTTGCCGCCGAAATCGTGACCTTCATCTTTGCCCTCAGCCGCGCAGGCATGGCGACAGCGCAATCGATATTTCAAGGCGCGCCGCTATTGGTGACTATGCTTTCCGTACCCTTTCTGGGTGAAAAGGTAGGTTGGAGGCGCTGGACGGCGATCGTCGTCGGGCTGATTGGCGTCCTGGTGATCATTAATCCAGTTAATGCGAAATTCGGCGCGTCCCTGCTTCTGCCTGTTGCCGCGATGGTCATGTTCGCCGTCTATGCCGTAGCGACACGCGCCGTCAGCAAGAGCGACGATGCCATGACCAGCTTTTTCTATACCGGGATGGCGGGTGCTGTGGCGCTGACATTTGTCGGTAGCTTCTATCTGATGCCTATCGCGCGAAGTGACTGGTTCTGGATGGCGGCACTCTGTGCCTGCGGCATCGCAAGCCATTATTTCCTCATTCGCGCTTACGATATTCTGGAAGCAGGAGAAGTACAGCCGCTCACCTATCTTCAGCTCGTTATCGGTGCATTTATCGCGGTTACGGTATTCCATGAACAATTGACATGGAACATCGTCGTTGGTGCGCTTATCGTCGTTGGCGCCGGACTGTTCTCTGTGTTCCGCGAACGTCAACTCGGTAGAAGCAAGCCGCCCGCTCTTGGCTAGATAAACTCTCTCCTTACGACTTCCTGCCGTCGAAAATCCCGACCAAATTGCAACATTTATTTGCCCGCCCGCTTCCTACGACTGACCCTGTGAGCTTGACAAATAAAACATGATAATTTAATTCATGTTTTGACCTCTTCGGGTCGCGTAGACTTCCAGCCGGCGCTTGACCTATGAGAGCGCCGGTCTTTTTATGTCTTCCGAACCGCACCAGCATGGTTGAGTGGATATGTCATGACGCAACCAGTCACATCGGATATCAACTGCATGAAGACGGACTGCGCGATAGCGGGCGGCGGGCCCGCAGGGCTGATGCTGGGGCTTCTGCTTGCGCGTTCAGGCGTGAGCGTAACCGTTCTCGAGAAGCATCAGGATTTTCTGCGCGATTTCCGCGGCGACACAATTCATCCATCCACTCTTCAGATCATGCATGAACTTGGCTTACTGGAAGGGCTCCTTGCGCTACCCCATACCAAGGCATATCGCTTGCATGCGGAAATCGGCGATCAGGACATAACGATAGCAGATTTTTCGAAGATTCCGGCGCAGTGCCGTTTCATCGCTTTCATGCCGCAATGGGAATTTCTCAATTATATCGCACGCGAAGCTGCGAAATACCCCAATTTCAAACTCGTCATGCCAGCCAGCGTGGTGGAACTGATTGAACGGGACGGAAATGTCACTGGTCTCGTCGCGGCAACGCCCGATGGAACCATCAACATCAGCGCCAAACTCGTTGTGGGTGCCGACGGCAGAAACTCCGTGGTGCGCGCAAAAGCCGGTATGGAGATCGAAAGCTTTGGCTCGCCAAGCGAAATACTCTGGATGAAACTGTCTCACCTCCCCAACGATCCGCCCTATACGATGGGTCATGGCGGCCCAAGACAAGGTTTCGTCATGATCGATCGCGGCGACTACTGGCAATGCGGTTACGTACTCCGCAAACAGACTTTCACCGAGGTAAAGCAGAAGGGGCTTGAGGCATTCAGGGAAGCGGTAGCGAACGTATCCCCATTGCCCCCTGAACGAATGGATGAAATACGTACGTGGGACGACGTCCATCTGTTGAGTGTGCGCATCGACCGGCTGAAGACATGGTGGAAACCCGGACTTTTGTGCATCGGCGATGCCGCCCATGCCATGTCACCTATCGGCGGCTTCGGAGTCAATCTCGCCATTCAGGATGCCGTCGCGGCGGCAAATATTCTGGCCGGACCACTCAAGGGAAACGGGGCCTTGTCCCGCCATCTTGCAGGCGTTGAAGCGCGACGCCGCTTTCCGACAAAGGCTACGCAAAAGTTGCAGCTCATGATGCGCAGCGATCGCCGCAGACGCGAAACCAATGACACAAGAAAAGATGGGCCGCCCGCTTTCATGCGTCATCTCGCCCGTTGGCCAATCCTTGCACATCTTGCGGGCAGACTGATCGGGATCGGCTTTCGCCCGGAGCATGTCCGCGACAACTGAGCGGGAGATTTCAGTCTATATCGTCGAGTTCGTCGTGAATTCCGGCAACGATCTCCAACCGCTGTTGCGCCGATTTGCCCGCGAGCGAAGCGTAGGTCAAAGCGAGTAGCCGAATGGCGCTACTGACAGCCGTATAGGATGCCCCCAATGCGAAACTGTCCACATGGCATGGAAGGACGACACGGGCATAACGCTGCGCCTCCGAAACCGATCCCCGGTCCGTAATGGTCACGATATTCAGCCGACTCGTAGCAGCATATCCCAGAATTTGCTTTAGGAGGGCCCGATGCGGCGGTAACGTAATCAGCAACAACACGTCTTTCGGGCCAGTCATTGCCAGATCTTCAGCCCATGAACCCTGATTGATGCCAAGGATCATCACGCTGTGCCGCAGCCTGGAAAACAGGAGCCGCGCATAGCGTGCAAACCCTTCCTCATCGCCCATACCGATCACCCACACGCGGGGCGCGGCCGCCATCAGTTCCGCAGCCTCGCGCATCTTGTCGGAACGCAGCGCCTCGAAGGTTCGCGTGATATTGGCGATCTCCAGATCAAGATGCGCGCTGATGGTACGCACCAGCGGCACTTCTTCATCAACCTGGGCCGAATATTCGTAAGGCTCGGTGCGATTGCGCTCCTCACGCGCCTGGAGTTTCACTTCATTGAAATCGGCATAGCCCAGATGCTGAAAGAAACGAGCCGTGGTTGCCTTGGATACACCGGCCATCTCTGCGATTTCGGTAGCGGAGTGAATCAGAATGTCGTCCTCGCGTTCAAGAATCAGCTGCGCGATTTTCTGCTCACCTGCTGTGAGCTTTGCGTAGCGCTCCTGTATGCGCAGTACCAGACGTGAAGCCATGTGCGTTTATTCCGAATCTCTAATGCACTAAAAAAGCCTATCATTGCCTCTTGCAATACTGAAACATTTGTTTCATTGATAGTGAAACATTGAAATTCATGGAATCTCCATGGCGTATTCCCGCAATACCCGGCAGCGCATCTGGGAGCGACTGAAAGATGTCGCACGTCCTGATGCACGCTTCCACCTCAAATTTTCGGAATTCATTCCGGACTTTGAAGGCGTCGAGGCAGCTACCGATCGTTTGCTGGCGCTTGAAGGGATTGCGAAAGCCGAGCTGGTTTTTGTCACCCCGGATAATTCCATGATCGAGTTGCGCCGTCGCCTGATCAAGACGGGTACACCATTCATCATGCCGACCTACGGCATGCAGCGCGGCTTTCTCCTGCTGGAACCGGGATCCGTTCCCCCGGGGTTGGAGAAAGCCGCAGCCTGGCTTGATGGGATGGAACATTTCGGCCGACCGGTCAGTCTCGAAGATTTGACCCATATCGGCCGATTTGATGTCGTGGCGACTGGCGCATCCGCTGTTTCCATTGATGGGGTACGCTTTGGCAAAGGCCATGCGTTCTTCGATCTGGAATGGGGCATGTTTACCGACCTGGGACTTGCAGACGAGCAATCCCTGATTGTCGCAGCCGTCCACGACGTACAGATCGTTGAAGAGCGCCTCAACGTTTCCGAAAGCGATATTGCTCTCGATTTCATTGCCACACCAAGCCGCCTGATTGAAATCTCGCGCAATCGCCGCCGACCGCGCGGTATCCGCTGGAACGAAGTTTCCTCGGAGGAAATACAGTCGATTCCACCGCTGCGTGAACTCGCCCGCATGCGCGGTATTGCGTGACAATTCAGCACCAAAAAGGAAGTTTCAATGAATATAGCCCTGGATCGCCGCCGTTTTCTCGGACTTATGGGTGCTGCAGCCGCCCTTCCTGCCATGAGCCGTTTTGCCGCCGCGGACTCACCGTTCGGCTTTCAGGCTTCCTGGATCAATGACGCAGAATTCTGCGGCTATTTCGTTGCGGCCGACAAGGGTTTTTATCGCGAAGAAGGCATTGATCTCAATTACATTTCCGGCGGTCCGGATGTCATTCCCGAAAGCGCGATCATTGCGGGCAAGGCTGACCTGACCCTCACCACCCCCGACACGACAATCAAGGCCATCGTCGAGCAGGGTGCGCCTTTCAAGATCATCGGCGCCCAGTATCAGAAGAACCCTATCGGCATTATTTCGCTTGCCAAAAATCCGATCAAGGAACCGAAGGACCTGATTGGCAAGACGCTGGCTGTGCCGCCGGTCAACGTAATCTCGGTCGAAGCCATGTTAAAAATTTCAGGTATCGACCCATCCCAGGTCAATATCGTTCCCTACGCTTACGACCCGACGCCGCTCATCAAGGGTGAGATCGACGCATCGCTCGATTTTACGACCAATGTTCCTTTCACCATCAAGCAGGCCGGTGAAGAGGCGGTGTCCTTCCTGCTCTACGATTTCGGCTTCACCATTTTCAACGATACGGTTGTCGTGACGGAAGAAACGCTCAAGGCAAAGCGCAAGGATATTGTTGCTTTCCTTCGCGCAAGCCGCAAGGGTTGGAACGAAAACCTCAAGGACCCTGCAGCTTATCCGCCCAAGTTTGCCGACAGCTGGTTCAAAGGCACCGGTCGGTCTGTCGAAAATGAAGTCTATTTCAACACTGCGCAGAAGCCGCTCATCGAGACGCCGAATGGCGTGTTTTCCATGAGCGAAGAAGCCATCGAGAAAACGATCAAGGCGCTCGGCACTATCGGCATCGCCGCCAAGCGCGATCATTTCGACACAACGCTTCTCGAAGAGATTTGATGCCTGACATGTCCGGGATCAAACTTGAAAACGTGACGCGCTCCTTTTCGGGGCGCGGCACGAATGTGATTGCACTTTCCGACGTTTCACTTGAATGCCCAACAGGTTCGTTTACTGCACTTATCGGACCGTCCGGCTGCGGCAAGTCCACCATGTTGCGGCTGGCGCTTGGTCTTGACCGGCCCGATAATGGTTCGATTTCTGTCATGGGCAAAAGCCCGGTCGAGGCTGCAAAAGCCGGCTTGACCGGCGTGGCTTTTCAGGACGCGGCGCTGATGCCGTGGCGCAGCGTCGAAGACAACATCGCCCTACCGCTGGATGTTCTCGGTGTTGCGCGTTCTACAAAGACTGAACGGATTGCGGAACTGATTGCTCTCGTCGGCCTCAAAGGCTTTGAAAAGGCGCTTCCCGGCGAGCTTTCGGGCGGCATGCGCCAGCGCGTCGCAATCGCCCGTTCTCTGGTTACCGATCCGCGCGTTCTGTTCCTTGATGAACCTTTCGGGGCGCTCGATCAGATACTGCGACGTCAGATGAACATTGAGCTTCAACGCATATGGCTGGAAAGCAAGGCAACAACGCTGCTTGTTACCCATGGAATTGACGAAGCAGTTTTCCTTGCCGACCGGATCGTGGTGATGCACAGCCGCCCCGGGCGCATCGCACAGATCATAGATATTCCGCTTGAACGCCCACGCAGCCCCGAGATTTTCAGCACATCGCAGTTCCATGCGCTGGAGGACGCCGTCGCAGAGGCCCTGCATGGCTGACGGGAAGCCATCGAACCATCTCACGACTTTGCGCAACTGGATTATCCTTCTTGCTGTATGGGAGATATGCGGTCGCTTTTCGCTGATCGCAGGTGGCGCCTTGCCGGCACCTTCGGCGATTCTGGCTCGTCTGTGGATTGACCGCGCCGATTATCCAGCCCACATACCGGCCACACTTCATGGCGCAGGTGCGGGCTTTATCATCGGTAATCTCGTTGCCGTTGCAGCAGGTATCCTGTTCGCTCTGTTTCCCGCCGCCGCTAAACTGGGACGTGGCATCAACATCGCGATTTTCGCCCTGCCTCCGATTGCCATATCCCCCATTCTGGTGTTGACTTTTTCAGGCATGACGCCGCGTGTCACGCTGGCGGCACTTGGTTGTTATTTCATCACCATGGCCGCCACCGTAACCGGCATCAGCCAGACGGACCGGCGCATGGTCGATATCGTTCGCGCCTATGGCGGCAGCCGGTGGAAAGTGCTGCTTCTGGCACAATGGCGGTCAGCCCTGCCGTCGATCCTCGCAGGTCTGCGCATTGCCGCTCCGAACGCAGTTCTGGGCTCCATTCTGGCCGAATTCGGCGGCGGCGGGCGCTTCGGTCTCGGTGCCTATCTTATCGGTTCTCTCGGGAGAGCCGAACCGACCCGGCTATGGGGTATCGGCTTGTGCGCCACCCTGCTCGCAGGGTTGGCCTATGCGCTTTTTTCCATTGCTGCAAAGATGCTGACCGGCAGCACCAAGGCTATCACCGTACCCGCCAACGCTCCAGATGCGGCTCCGCGCAGCTCCTACGGTCTGAATTTTGTTCTCGCCATTTGTTCGGTCGCGCTTCCGTTCCTCTTGTGGTGGCTGTTGCTCGTCGTCATGGGAACACCGGCCATGATTGCCAAAACGCCTGCCGGTCTTTTCGATTATCTGTTCCTCGCTCCGTCCGCAGCTCCCGCACAAGCAAAATTGCTGACAGCGCTTTCGCAGACCTTGCCCCTCACATTTCTCGGCATGGCAGCAGGCATCCTTTTTGCATTTGCACTCGCCATAGCCTCAGTCGCCAAGCCTGCCATTGTGCGCGGCTTCATGCCGATCGCCCTTGTCACACAGACCATGCCTCTCGTTGCACTGACGCCACTGCTCGTTCTGTTGCTGGGGCGCGGACCGTCAGTCATCCTCTGGATTACCATTTCGGTCACATTCTTTCCCGCCTTCGTGACCATGGCTCAGGGCATGGCACTGGTTCCTCGTGCGGCATTGGATGTGCCCCGTGCATACGGCGCCAGCATCTGGAAACAGATACGCCTGGTATCGGTGCCAGCCTCCCTGCCCTATCTCTTCGCTGCCATCCGCCTGGCTGTGCCACGCGCTCTCCTCGGCGTCATGATTGCCGAATGGCTGGCAACGGGAACAGGCCTTGGAAACCTGCTCAACCAATCCCGCGGATATCTCGACTACGGCATGATCTGGGCCGTCGCCGTGCTGTCCGTCATGCTGTCCGTCTTTTTCTACCAGATCGTTGCCCTCTGCGAGCGCCATGTGCTCGCCCGCCGGGGTATGAGCCCGGCAGACTAAAATGCAAGGAGTCCCCATGGAAATTACCGATCACAAAGCTTCCGTTCGCGAACGTGTTTGGAGCGAGTTGCGCAAGGTCGCTGTTCCGGACAGCCGTTTCCATTTCGACTTTGGCGAATTCATCGCGGATTTTGAAGGCGGCGAGGAGGCGGTCGCTCGCCTGACCAACCATCGGTACTACCAGAACGCCGATTTCATCTTCATCACGCCCGACAATTGTCTGGACCGTCTTCGCCTCCAGGCTTTGAAAGACGGCAAGACCATTCTGATAACCACTTATTCCATCAGGCGCGGCTTCTGGGTTCTTGATCCGAAACTGATTTCGCCGGATCATTATCTTTATGCCTCGACGCTCGACGGCATGGAGCGCGTTGGGCAACCGGTAACGCTGAAAGACATTTCATCCATGCCAGTTGTCGACTACATGGTCACCGGCACCGGCGCTATCAATCTTGAAGGCGTCCGCTTCGGAAAAGGTCACGGCTTCTTTGATGCCGAATGGGGCATGCTTTACCGTCTGGGCCGCATCACCGCTGCGACGCCAGCAGCCGCCGTCGTGCATGACTGCCAGGTTCTGGCCGAAAAGCTTACGCCCGATGTCTACGACACGGTTGCGGACGTTATTTTCACGCCCACTCGCACCATAGAGGTTAAAGACCCGCACAAGCCGACCTGCGGAATCATCTGGGACCGCCTCGATCCTGTCATGTACGAAACGATCCCTCCGCTTCAGGAGCTCAAGGCCATGGGGCTGTAGACAACGTCCCTTTGAAAACTGAAAAAGCCGGATGCGTTTAACGTGTCCGGCTTTTCCTTACATGCCGATCACGAGCTTCCACGCAATTGACCACATCGTGACGGCAATCACGCCTTCCAGAATACGCCACGAAGATGGCCGGGCAAAAATCGGGCGCAGCCAGCGTGCACCGAAGCCAAGGGAAAAGAAAAACACGAAAGACGCGGTGATCGCACCTGCGGCAAACGATGTTTCCAGACCTGGAAACTGCGTGGAGATCGTTCCGAGAAGGACGACCGTATCCAGATAGACATGCGGATTTAGCCATGTCAGCGCGAGACAGGTCGCCAGTGTCTTTGTAAGGCTTACCGACACCCCGTTCGCCGTTGCCAGTGCGGCAGATGATGTGAAGGCGGAATGAAGGCTTCGCGCACCATACCAGATAAGAAAAGCCGCCCCGCCATACCGCATGATGGGATCGAGGGCTGGCATGATGGCAGCAATCTTCTGGAAACTCGTCACGCCAATGAGGATCAGGACAGCATCCGATATGGCACAAACGAGACTGACTGCGAACACATGCTCATCCCGCAATCCCTGCCGCAACACGAAGGCGTTTTGCGCGCCAATAGCAACGATCAGGCTCAGGCCCATGGTAAGGCCGGTTACGTAAACTGAGGGATTCATGAGTGGTCGCCATCTGGGAGTAGGTTGGCACTTGGATAGCGGATGGAAACTCATTAGAATAGTTAAATATCATAAACTCAGTTTAGAGATTCTAATGATCGACTATTCTGCACTGAGAGCAGTGGCAATGGTGATTCAGACGGGCAGTTTTGAGAAGGCAGCGCGTGCATTGAACGTCACTCCATCTGCAATCTCGCAGCGCGTGAAACATCTGGAAGAACGGCTGGGCGCTGTCTTGGTTGAACGCGGCACGCCCTGCGTTGCCACTGAAAAAGGTGACTGGCTATGCCGTCATATCGAGCAGGTCGGCATGCTCGAACGCGAGCTTCTGGCGGAGCTGCCCGGACTGTCCGGCAGCGAAAATACTGCGCAGCGCGTAACACTGCATATAGCGGCCAATGCTGATAGTCTGGGTACCTGGTTTCTGAAAGCGATTTCGCATTTCAGCACGACATCGGACTATCTTTTCAACATCGCGGTCGATGATCAGGATCATACCGCCGAATGGCTGCAACGGGGACGCGTCGTTGCAGCCGTCACTTCCCTGTCCAAACCGGTGCAAGGCTGTCGCCTCACTCCGCTTGGTATTCTCCGCTACCGCGCCACGGCATCGCCGGAGTTCATCGCCCGGTACTTTCCACACGGCGTAACCCGCAATGCTATTGCCAAGGCCCCGGCACTGACATTCAACCAGAAGGACAGGTTGCAGGATCAGTGGGTACGTACCGCTCTCAAAGCGGATATGACCTGCCCGACACATTGGCTTCCGTCGACACAGGCCTTCGTCGATGCGAGCCTGTCGGGCATGGGATGGGGAATGAACCCGGTGCAGTTGGTCGACCAGCATTTGAACGCCGGGCGGCTGGTGGAACTCATCCCCGAGACGGCTCTGGATATTCCGTTGTTCTGGCAGGTGAACCGCCTGGCAGCCGACACACTTGCAGGATTGACGCAGACCGTCCTCATGACAGCGCGTCAGGAACTCGCGCCGCTTCTGCAAAAATGATAGTCACCTGACCGCACGGGCTGTCGTTAAAGCAACAGACCAGAGAAAGGCTTTCCCTACCGTGACCGTCAATCACCATCTGTTTTCTTGAACGTGAACAGCGATTGAGCGATGCATGAAGGATGAAGCTCCTGTTCCTCATCGCGGCGCTGATCGCTCTTGTCTTCCTCGGCTGCTATTTGCAGATGTTCTTTGCCGTGCCGTGAACGCATGACCGCATTGGTCCACTCTCCGGTCACCCTGCCGAAGAGTTGGCGGTTCATCCAAGCGGATCACAAAAAGGCAGGATCAATGATCCTGCCCCGTTTGCGCAACACCCGCTGCTTCTTCGCAGACCCTGACATGCTCTGCCAGTGCTTCAAGCTGCAAGAAAGCGCTTATGCTACAGATATCCCGCTTCTGAAACTTTGGAAGTTCCTGAAGCTCCTTCAATCTGGTGAGAAGTGCACCTCGGTTCATGGTTTTTCCCTCCATCTTTCTGGCTATCCGCAAGATTGGTGTTAATCAGGCTGCCCGCACCTTCGCTTTCGTTTTCAACGGCAGTTCGATATCGACTTCGAGCGTCGACATCTGATCACCCCGGTCCATCTTCACGCTGACCTTATCGCGGTCGATCTGGATATGCTTGGCGATGACGGCGAGGATTTCCTCCCGCAGCACAGCCACAAGATCGGAATGCTCGTGTGACGCCCTTTCATGGGCGAGCAGAACCTGCAACCGTTCACGCGCTTGCGGCGCGGAAGCAGGCTTGCTGAAGAAACGAAACAGGCTCATGCCGCTCTCCTTCCGAAAAGTTTACCCAGAAGGCCGCGCTTTTCGGATGGAACAGTCATCGGCACTTCTTCACCGGCGAGGCGGCGGGCTGCGTCGAGATAAGCCAATGCGGGCGCGCTGCGCTGATCGGCTAGCGTTACGGGTGAGCCGATATTGGATGCCCGCAGGACGTCCTGGCTCTCGGGAATGATACCCAGAAGCGGGATCGACAGGATTTCGAGCACATCCTCGACCTTCAGCATGTCACCGCGTTCAGCGCGAACGGGATCGTAACGGGTCAGGAGAAGATGTTTTTCCACGCGTTCGCCGCGCTCGGCCTTGAGCGTCTTGGCATCCAGCAAACCGATAATGCGATCGGAATCACGCACCGACGAGACTTCGGGATTTGTTACGACGACCGCCATATCGGCATGGCGCATGGCGAGCGTGGCGCCGCGTTCAATCCCGGCGGGACTGTCGCAAATGATCCAGTCGAACTCCTTCTTGAGGTCTTCCATAACGCGGTCGACACCCTCGGTGGTCAGGTTATCCTTGTCGCGCGTCTGCGAGGCTGGCAGCAGATAGAGCGTTTCGAGGCGCTTGTCCCGGATCAAAGCCTGCGGGAGCTTCGCGTCGCCCTGAATGACGTTGACCAGATCGAACACGACGCGGCGTTCTGCTCCCATGACGAGGTCGAGATTACGCAGGCCAACATCGAAATCGATAACGACAGTCTTCTCTCCGCGTTGCGCCAGCGCAGCGCCTATCGCGGCGGTGGATGTCGTTTTGCCAACGCCACCTTTACCGGAAGTTACAACAATCACTTTTGCCATATTTGTCTCCTGTATCTCCCGCGCGCCCCCAGAGCATCCGTTACCCGGGATATGAGATGCTCTGCTTTTCCTTTTTGGCACTCAAACGTGCCTGAAAATCAGTTTGGACATATGTTTCCCGAGGACATTTCAGCCCTATCGGGAACTTGCTAGCCCAGCGTTTCGGCCATCATATAGTCGCCGTCGAGCCAGAGCTGGACCGCCTGTCCGCGCAACCTGCTCTCCATATCTTCCGCCGTCTTGTAGAGGCCATCGATAGCGACGAGTTCAGCTTCCATCTTGCGGCAGAAAATGCGCGCATCGGCGTTACCGGCGGTTCCCGCCATCGCGCGGCCCCGCAATGCGCCATAAACGTGAATCGAGCCGCCAGCCACCACTTCCGCACCGGATGCAACAGAACCGACAATCGTCACATCGCCATCCGGAAAATAGATCGACTGGCCAGACCGGACCGGCTCGGTGACGACCATGGAAGGAACAGCCTTGACGAGCTGCACCGATGCCGGCGCGGCCGGCGCACGTTCCTTCGGTTTCGGTTCCACGATCTCCGGGTCGAAATCGGCGGCAGGCTGACCACCACGCATCGCTGGCGGCATTCCGGGCCCCAGAAGAGAGGGCCGCGCATTTTCAAAACCTGTGATCCAGACACCGCGGCTAACCAGATCCTCAAGCAACTGCACCAGTTGCGGGCGCTCAATCGCTACATTCTCCAGATCGAGAACGATCGGGCGATTGAGGAAGAACCCAACTGAACGTGCTGCAAGATCGTCCAGCTTGTCGAGCCAGCCATCGAGCGGCAATTCAGGCGAGAGGACCAGCGCAAGAAAGGACCTCCCTTTCAAGCGGATTGGACGAGACTGTGTTAGCACTTGATTCATCTTGGTTAAAAAACGGTTTATCCGGTCTATATGCGCAATGGTTAACAGATAGTTAATTTCTGAAGCCTGAACGGTCCCATAAGTTGGAGGAACCGTTCCTTTCCGACGATCAGATACAACTATCCGCAAGGAAGCCGTCGCCGGGCACAGAACGCAACATCATGCCAGCTCGAATAGCCAGAGGCGCCTTGGATTCGAAAGCGACTCAGAGCTTCTTTTCCATTGTAAACGGATAACTGGAGCGATAACTGCCGTTTCTTCGACCGTCCACAGAAGACCATGCAGAAAAACATAAACTTAAATTTCAATCAAAAGTGACGCTACGTAATGTATTATAAATTTATAATACATTTTATTTAGCCGGGTAAAATGAAAAACTTACGTATAGAAGAAGATTATGAAAATTTACGCTGCGATTCGACAAGTATATTTTATTTAATTTAGAAAAATTCCGCCACTCTAAGAGCCGTCACCCTGTATTATCCCGACGAAATCCTGAGCTTTGGAAGCAATGCGCAATATGCTGCCACTTGTTTCCGCTCGTCAAAGCGATCTAATCCGTACAGTAATGAGTATAATCCGCCGGAGAAACAGAAGTCTTCCGGCGCCTTCTGTCCCGTCGAACAGGGCTGTTTCCGTCGGAATAACTCCTTTCCCAGAAGCAGGGAATATATAGTCTTTGGGAAGGTTCCGCTCAAAAGGAACCGCCTCGCGTTTGGGCGGGGGGCTTAGGGGCGCGAGGCGGGCGAGCTCTCAGGAGTGCACGCTCAATGAAAATGTAACGTTAGCCGCGATTCTGGAACTAACAATACGTTCCAACCTGAAAAATTACGTGACCGGAATACAAAAAAGTCCGCAAAGCTCGGGAGGAGGTGAGCGTTGCGGACTTGATCGGTAAGCGCGATTGGGAGGAGGAGTATCGCGCTCGGGCCCGGCTTTTGGGAGGAGGAGCAAGCCGGGACGACTTTTTAATAGTCTCTTCGGCCCACCCGCTCAATCAACAAGCTCGCATTGCTGATATGCATTTTCAACAAACCCAAATAAAAAACCGCCCCGCAGCGAATGAACGCGCTGAGGCGGCGTATCTCCTTCGAAAGCCCCCAATCGAAGAAGATGGGGGAACTTAATCACAGCTTTGACAAAAATAAATAGACATTTTGTACCATTGTTAGAAAATCCGCCGAACAATATCGCCCACAGGTTGAAAGCCATTATCTTTCGGAACGCTCCCCCGCTGGCCGTCGCGTAGCCAATCAATTAGATGCCGGATAAGCGAGGCCGCAATGTTAGCTTATCTGTGGGTGCGGGCCACCCAACGATCCTACAAAAATTTCAGTATTTTCTGAAAATTAGAGATTTATATTATGGGGTTGCTTTCTCCATGAGCGGGGTTATTGTTCGTCCCACTTGGAGGAGGGAGTACCGCCCCAGCGCGCTAGACCGCTGCGGGGCGGTTTCTTTTTAGCTACCCGAAAATGCATATCTGCATTGCAAGGTTGCCCCTTGTAAGCGGCGCGCCATGTTCCTATTTTTGGCTTGTTCGGTTTTACTCCTCCTCCCAAAAACCGAACCCAAAGCGCGATACTCCTCCTCCCAATCGCGCTTTATAGATCCGCCCACTGCACACTCCTCCTCCCAGTGCAGTGGGCGTTCTCATTTCTGGAACTCCTCTTCCTTTTTGAAATCAAGCTGGATTAAGCGGCTTTTCGCTATTTCTGTAGTTTTAAGGGTTTGCCGATAATTTCTGCGCATGATGCACGAGAGTGGGGTTTCATGTTCTTCGGCACGACCTTCAAAATGGCAAAAGCGCCACTGTTAGGCGCCCCTCTGTTCTGGCTCGTCTTTGCGCTCCTCCTGCTGATCGTACTGCTGTCGTTGCAGCTTAATGCCCCTATCGGCCCCATGTACTGGGACAGCTACATCTATTTCGATGCGGCCCAGCGCATAAAGATGGGCCAAACTCCCAATGCAGATTTCTCCACACCGGTCGGACCGCTTGGCTATTACCTTTTTGCATGGGGACTGTCCCTGTTCCCCAAAGCGCAGCCGCTGTTGCTCGTTCAGTGGTCCATACTGATCGTTGCGGCCCCGCTGATGATCGGAGTGCTGACCAAGCTTCATCCCCGGAACCGGACAACCGGATTTCTTATCCTTGTCCCATTTCTGGTTTTCGCGATCTTCCCCGCCAATACGCAGAGTTTTTATCCGTATCCCGGTTTGGACGGTTTCGGTATTTATAACCGCCACACATCGCTTTTGCTTTACGTTCTCATGTGTGGACTGATGTTCATGCGTGATAGTGCGAAGCTCGCCCTGTTTTGCGCGGCGGCGATGGTCGCCCTGTTCCTGATGAAAATTACCGGCTTTCTCGCAGGCGGACTGTTCGGGCTTGCAGCACTTCTGGCTGGCCGGATTTCGGTCCGCCATGTTCTTCAAGCCACGGCCGTTGCTTCAGCCGCGCTGTCTGTTCTTGAGCTGCATAACGGGATTATCGGCGCTTATCTTCGCGATATCGCCACGTTGTTAGCATTGAATGAAGAGGCTCTGCTCCCACGGTTCCTGACGGTCATATCCTTGAAGCTCGACGTCATTCTGCCAGCTTCAATTCTTTTCCTGCTCCTTTTCTGGAACGAACAGCACCAAACCACCAGCGAACAAACCCGTTTCTTCGACAGGAGTTCCGTCTGGCTCGCTATCGGGCTTCTTGGCGGCATCATCCTTGAAACACAGAACACCGGAAGCCAGGAGTTTATTTTTCTTTGGCCCGTTTTGGTCATGATCTTTCAGCGGGTGCAGGTTCGCAGCCAGAACTTCAAGATCGCTTTCACGGTACTGGCCGCTTTCTGCGTCATTCCAACTTTCGCCAAGGTTGCGCACAGGACCTTGCGCGCCGTCGCTGTGGCCCCGACTTATGTTCAGCCGTTATTGCCGCAATTGAAGAACCTGGGTCAGGTGCTGACCCGGCCCGACTTCCTGCAGCGAGCAGAACTTTTCCAGTCCCATTACCCGGAGAACAATGCAGCCTATGACGCACTGGCCAAACAGGGACAGCTACCCAGTTGGCAGCTTTATTCGGAAATTGACTTTCAGGTTTTCTGGCTGCTTTCTGCAAACCAGATGATAACGGACCTGAAATCCTTCGAGACGCAGAACAATATCCGCCTTCAAAGCATCATGTCGCTGGATTTCGTTAACCCGTTCGCCTGGATATTGGATCGCGACGCCACGCGACATATCCAGATCGGCAACGATCCTTTCCGAACGGTGCCTGCTCTGTCTGAGGAAGCAAAAGCCGCCTTGGAAGCAACCGACGGCATATTGCGTCCGAAATGTCCGACGACAACCAATCGTCTTGCCCTGCAAAGAATATACGAGGAAGCGCTACAGAACCGAACGGCTATCGCTTTGAACCCGTGTTGGGATTTGCTGCTTCGTCCCGGTCTTGCTCCGTAATCAGAAACAGATCACCTGATCTGAGCCTTGACGAAATCCCGGACAATCCGGACGATACCGCGTGAAAGCACTTCATCCAGCGCTTTAATGAACGCATCCACGTGCTCACGCCCGCAGATCAGCGGCGGCTCAAGACGAATGACATTTCGATTATATTCGGTAAAGGCGACCAGAACGCCGTGATCGCGCAGCAGATGGCTGCCGATGAAGCCGGGAAGCGAACCTTTCAGCTTTTCATCCAGCATCCCCAGAACAGGGCGCAACACAGCCGGCATGGTCTGGGAAAAATCATGGAATTCCAGTCCCACCATCATCCCCTTCCCGCGCACGTCTTTCACAAGCGCGGGATAGCGGCTCTGCAAGTCGCGCAGCCTCTCCAGAAGATAATCCCCAACATCGGCTGCGTTATCGATGAGATGTTCGTCGTACAGGACATTCAGGGCTTCAATCGACGTGACGCACGCTTCGCCGATACCGCCAAAAGTTGCCATGGCATGGATCATTGCTGTCTTGGGCGACCCGTAAGCCTTCATATAAATGTCGCGACGGGCGATCATCGCGGCCATCGCCGTCTTTCCCCCGCCCAGCGATTTCGCCAGCGCAGTGACGTCCGGTATGACGCCATAATGCTCGAAAGCATAGAATTTCCCCGTCCGCCCCAATCCGCACTGCACTTCATCGGCAACCCAGATCACACCATACTGGTCGCAAAGGCCGCGTAGTTTCTGCCAGAATTCTATATCAGCCTGAATGATGCCGCCGCCGCCCTGCACCGTCTCCAGCACGATCACCCCGATTTCAGGGTCCGAACGAAACGCGTTTTCAACGGCAGCAATGTCACCGAAGGGAACCCGAACGGTGTTGTCTACAAGCTTGAATTCGCTGCGATAAAGCCCGCCATCGGTGATGGACAGAACGCCCTTGGTTTTGCCGTGGAACGAATTTTCCGCATAGACGACCTTCGTTTTTCTAGGACCAGCGGCACGTTCTGCGACCTTCATCGCCGCTTCCATGGCTTCGGAACCAGAGGACCCCAGAAACACCATATCCAGATCGCCCGGCGAGCAGGCCGCAATGTCATAAGCAAGAGCGGTCGCATATTGCGACATGAAGGCGATCGCGATCTCGTGGCGCATCTCTTCCTGGAATTGGCGACGTGCTTCGAGAATACGCGGATGATTATGGCCGAAAGCCAGCGATCCGAAACCGCCGAAGAAATCGAGAATAGGGCGCCCGTTCTGATCGTAATAATACATGCCTTCAGCACGTTCGATCTTCACCTTGTGAAAGCCGAGCAGCTTCATGAAATGAAGCTGACCCGGATTGAGGTGGGCGGTGAAAAGCTCCGTAATCTGCGGCAGATCGAGCGCCTTTGCATCGCTGACGGTCAGCAGTTTCGGCTTTGGCGTTGCGTTGGTCCTGGTCATTTCTGCCCCTATGCCGTGTCAAAAGCCCGCGCACCCGAGGATGCTGCCCCGATTTTCCTGCGATATTCGCTATAGGCTGCGATCAGCATGTCCTCATCGCGATATTGCGGCACCCAACCAAGTTCGCGCTCGCCCTTTGAAACATCCAGAACGCACATTTCGTCCGCAATCAGATACTGTTCCGGATCCATGATCGGCATGTTCATCCAGTCGAGCAGGTCCAGTGTCCGCTTCACCGCCCAGGCGGGCGTGGGCAACAGAACAGAATTTGACCCTGCGTGACGAATAAGATCACCGAGCAGTTTGCGGACGGACGGCGGATTGAGCGAGCCGAGATTATAGACCTCGTTGGGGACGCCAGCCTTGAAAGCGGCACGCGCTGCCTCTGCGCAGTCGAACACCGAAATAAACTGATAGGGATTTTTGCCCGAACCGATCATTGGGACCGGCAAATTGTTATCTATCAGCTTGAACAGCTTTTCCAGAATGCCGAGGCGTCCGGGACCAATGATAAGACGAGGACGAAACAGGCAAATATTCATGCCCCGTTCGCGCCACTCAACGGCAAGTTCTTCGGTCTTCAGCTTGGAAAGCCCGTACTCGCCGAGCGGCTTGCAGGGATGGTCTTCCTTCTGCGGCCAAGTATAGTTGTGCCCATACACCATGTCGGTGGTGAAGTGGATCAGCTTGTTCGCCCCTGCCGCATCCATCGCCCTGATGATGTTTTCCGTCCCGTAATAATTGACGGAAAAAAAGAAATCATGCCGTTTTGCCCGGACCTGTATCGGCGAGAGCATCTTGGCGGACAGATTGTAAACCACGTCATCAGCGCGAATGCCTAGCCTGCGGATTGCTTCCGGATCGGTTACATCGGTCGCGACAAAGGCTGCATCGGCATAGTGCGGTAGATCGCTCTTCACGATATCCGCGACGATGACTTCGTGGCCGTCGGCAAGAAGTTTCGGGGCGAGATAGCGTCCGACAAAGCCATCGCCGCCGAAAATTACGTGTCTCATCATACCGCCCCGTTCAACCTTGCGTCTGCTGGCTAACACCCGTATCCGCCTGCGGTTCGGACGATTTGCCGCTTTGCGCGATCAGCACCGTCCCGATGCAGATGAATGCGATGCCCGCGATCTTGTATGCACCCAGTTCCTCCTTGAACAAAAGCCAGGCGAAGAGCGCGACTGCCACATATGCAAGACTGAGGAATGGATAGGCGAAGGAAAGGTCCACCTTCGACAGCACGTAAAGATGCGATGCCATCGAGATCACAAAGGTCAGCAGCCCCGCAAAAACCCAAGGGTGGAACACGATCTGGAATATGCGCTGGATAATTGTTTCAGCGGAAAAACTGATCGGGCTGAGCGACAGCATGCCATATTTCAACATCAGCTGCGCCGCAGCATTGGTCATGACTGTGAACAGGATAAAGGGAATATATTTCATCACGTTTCCTAACCTGCCTCACCGAGCGTCAAAGCCGTGCGGCGCCAGAAATTGGAATTGAAAGCCCTGTCGCGAAAAATCTCGAAATCACGCCAGCGCGGATAACTTGCAGCAAAAACCTCCGCACTCATCCGCTGATCCTTGTAGGAATTTACGCGACCACCGGCCTCGACGGTCAGTCGGTCCAACCGGTCCAGTAATTCCAGCGTTCTCTGACCACGATTGGGAAAATCCATGGTCAGTGTATATCCCGGCATTGGAAACGACATGAGACCGGGAGACTTTACCGATCCGAAACGTTTGAGCACCGTCAGGAAGGAAACCTGCCCGGCAGAGCGGCTTGCCTCCAGCATCTCAGGAATGACCTTTCGGGCTGCGTCGAAGGGAATAACGCTTTGGTGCTGGTAAAGCCCAGCCGGGCCATAAAGCCTGTTCCAGTTTCTGATACTGTCGAGGGGATAAAAGAAGTTTTGATATGGGATTCTATGCGTCGTTTTCAGAAGCATCTTGCGCCGAAAATAGGCCGCATTGAACAATGACACGCTTGCCCTGTTCAACGCCGAGAATGGCAATTCAAAAGGCACACCAAACCGCGCCGCTCTCGAAATATATGTGCCAGCAGGCCGGGCGGCATGATTGCCCACCATCAGCAGGCCCCGGCCATCGGAAAGCTGATCGACCCAGGCAACGGCATATTCATTTTCGCGATCCGCGGCTTCTGCCATATCGAAATATGAATCGAGATTAGCGAAAGACAGAATCTTTTCCTCAATATCGAGGCCACCGACGCGCATGAGCCGGATCGTTGCGCGAAGGATCAATCCGGTCAGTCCCATTCCGCCGATTGTTGCGTGAAACAGACCAACGTTTTCCGTATCTGAGCATCGGTAGTGGTCACCATCGGAGCGACGCAGGTCCAGTTCTTTGACGTGACACCCGAAGGTTCCTCGCAGATGGTGGTTCTTGCCATGCACGTCATTGGCGATGGCGCCGCCGAGTGTGACAAACTGGGTGCCCGGCGTGACGGGCAGGAAATAACCATGCGGCGCGACATGCGCGATGATCTCACTCAAAAGCACACCGCTTCCGGCCGTCAGCGATCCCGTGTTGGGATCGAAGTGCAGTATCCTCTTTCGGGCCTGCATGGGCGCGAGGAAGCCCGCATCGTTATGGCAGCTGTCGCCATAGGAACAGCCATTTCCAAACGGCAACAGGGTCGCCCCTCCGGACAAGGCATCGGCGAAATCGGCCTCCAGCGTGTCCAGCGGAAGAAAGCGCCGCCTCCGCCGGTCAACACGCCCGAAACTGTCGAAAGACCGTTCCATCATCGCATTCCAGCGACGAGAAGCAATGCCGCGCCAAGCGCGATGACAACCTGGCTGCGCCAGTCCTTCGCCATGAAGAGAACCGGATCGTCATCCATATCGCCCCGATGCGCCAATATCCATACGCGGACGTTCATGTAGAGCACCATCGGGCCGAGCGGCCATATCAGCCAGGGATAGGTATAGAGCGTCTTGACCGCATCGCTATTGATATAAAGGGCCAGAACCAGTGCCGCGGTAAACGCGGCGGCGACCCCGCATTGACCGACGATATCACGATCTTCCGGGCGGTAACCTCGCCCGGCAATCCGGTCCATTTCCGTTGCTATCGCGCCGTCCAATTCAACATAACGCTTCGCCAATGCGAGCGAGAGGAAGAAAAACATGGCAAAGGCCATCAGCCAGAAAGACGGCGGAACATGTGAGGCAGCCGATCCGCCCAACAGCCGCAAGCTGTAAAGCCCTGCGAGACAAATCACGTCGCCCAGCAACATGCGCTTCAAGGCAAATGTATAGGCGGTGGTGAAAACCAGATAGGTGACGATCGCAAGCGTGAAAGCAGCTGGCAGGAAGAAACAGACGACCGCCGTCAAGAGCAGCAACAGAGCCACGACACCGAGGCCGAAAGGAATGGATATCTGTCCGCTCGCAAAGGGCCGCTGATTTTTCCGGGCATGTCTCCGGTCAACCGGAAGATCGATAATGTCATTGATGATATAGATTGCAGATGCTGTCGCAGAAAAAGCGACGAACGCCAGACAAACGGCGATGAACACGTCCAGCTTCACTATATCATGAGCCAAAGTAGCCGGAACAAAGACGAGCAGGTTCTTCAGCCATTGATGAACACGCAGCATCCGCACGTAGGTTCGGAGAGTCGGTTTCCCGGCATCGAAAAGTTGAGAACTCGTTCGCTTCTGGAACTGAGCCGCCGCCCGATCAGGCGCGACCACGATCGCTTGTCGAGCCTCATCGAAAACCGGCAAATCCTCGCGATCATTTCCCGCATAATCGAACCCATGTCGCCCATAGCGCTCCACCAGCAGATCGGCCTTGCTTGTTGCGGAGAGGTTCTTCGCTGCGGAAGTTGAATAGACAGCGTTAAAAATACCAAGCTCCGACGCGACAGCCTTGGCCAGCGGCTCGGCAGCCGCCGTCACCAGCACCAATATCCGCCCGGATGCATGTTCTGCGCGCAGAAAATTCAGAAATTCTGCCCGATAAGGAAGCCGCGAAGCATCCAGTGTCACACGATCAGCTACCTGTTGCTTGAGATATGCCTTTCCTGAGAAAAGCCAGACCGGCAACATGAAGACGAACAGAATGTTCTTCTTCAGAAGAAGAAAAATGCCCTCCCACAGCAGATCGGTCGAAACCAGAGTTCCGTCCAGATCGACTGCCAGCGGCACATCCTTGCTGCCCTGCCCCCGCACGTCCATTTTCAGCCCTTTTCCACCCGAGCCTCTCTTGTAACGAGACGGTGACAGAAGCCAAATGAAAAATGAACTTTTTCGATGTAGATTGCGCGAAACTCGCGTTTTGAGCGTGGAGCGCCTTAAGCCCGAATGTGCGCACGGCGCTCCAGTTCCAAAACAAATCCAGAGTCTCGTCAGAAACTCCAGTCCTCATCCTCGGTCGCGACCGCCTTGCCAATGACATAGGACGAGCCGGAACCGGAGAAAAAGTCATGGTTTTCGTCTGCATTCGGTGAAAGCGCGGACAGTATCGCCGGATTGACCTTGCACGCTTCCGCCGGGAAGAGTGCCTCATAGCCGAGGTTCATGAGGGCCTTGTTGGCGTTGTAATGCAGGAATTTCTTGACGTCTTCGGTCAAGCCCACGTCATCGTAAAGTGCTTCGCTGTAGCGGACTTCATTGTCATAAAGCTCAAGGAGAAGCTCGAAGGCAAAATCCTTGATTTCCTGCTTCTGCTCCTCTCCCAAACGATCCAATCCGCGCTGGAATTTGTAACCGATGTAATAGCCGTGCACGGCCTCATCGCGGATGATAAGCCGGATGAGATCGGCCGTGTTGGTGAGCTTTGCGCGGCTCGACCAATACATCGGCAGATAGAAGCCGGAATAGAACAGAAAACTTTCCAGAAAGACGCTGGCAATCTTCTTCTTCAGCGGATCGTCGGCACGATACTGATCGAGGATCAAAACGGACTTTCGCTGCAGAAACTCGTTTTCCTCGGACCAGCGATAGGCATCGTCAACATCCGGCGTCAGGCATAATGTCGAGAAAATCGAGGAGTAGGATCGCGCATGAACCGCCTCCATAAAGGAGATGTTGGACAACACCGCTTCTTCATGCGGCGTCACCGCATCGTCCATCAGCTTCACTGCACCGACTGCGTTCTGTATCGTATCGAGAAGCGTCAGTCCGGTGAAAACGCGGATCGTCAGCTGCTTTTCCTGCGGTTTCAGCGTTTCCCACGATTGAATGTCATTGGAAAGCGGCACCTTTTCCGGCAGCCAGAAATTGCCTGTCAGACGGTTCCAGACCTCAAGGTCCTTCTCATCCTCGATGCGGTTCCAGTTGATCGCACGCACTGCAACAGGTTTCGGGTGCTTGGTCTTCATTTGAATATTCATCGGTCATCACCAGTGGTCAGAGGGCACAGGAAACACAGCCCTGCACTTCCGTGCCGGAGAGCGCCATCTGGCGCAAGCGGATGTAGTAAATGGTCTTGATGCCCTTCTTCCATGCGTAGATTTGCGCGCGGTTGATGTCGCGAGTGGTTGCGGTATCGCGGAAGAACAGTGTCAGAGACAGGCCCTGGTCGACATGCTGCGTCGCCGCCGCATAAGTGTCGATAATCTTCTCCGGCCCGATCTCGTAGGCATCCTGATAATAGTCGAGATTGTCATTGGTCATGAAGGCTGCCGGATAGTACACGCGGCCGATCTTGCCCTCCTTGCGAATTTCAATCTTCGACACGATCGGATGGATCGATGAGGTCGAATGGTTGATATAGGAGATCGAGCCGGTCGGCGGCACGGCCTGAAGGTTCTGGTTATAGAGTCCGCCCTCCATCACAGCTTTCTTCAGATCCCGCCAGTCGTCCTGTGTCGGGATGGCAATGCCAGCCTCTTCGAAGAGTTCACGAACCTTTTCCGTCGCCGGTTGCCAAAGCTGCTCGGTATATTTGCGGAAATATTCGCCCGATGCATATTTGGATTTCTCAAACCCCTTGAAGGATTTGCCCGTTTCAACCGCGATCCGGTTGGATGCGCGGATCGCGTGATAGGTGACCGTATAGAAATAGATATTCGTGAAATCGACGCCTTCGTCCGAACCGTAGTAAATCCGCTCGCGGGCGAGATAACCATGCAGGTTCATCTGGCCGAGACCGATGGCATGGCTTTCATCATTGCCGCGAGCGACCGACGGCACGGAACCGATATGGCTCATGTCGGAAACGGCGGTCAGGGCACGGATGGAGGTCTCGATGGTCTTGCCAAAATCTGGGGAGGCCATTGCTGCTGCAATATTGAGCGAACCCAGATTGCACGAAATATCCTTGCCGAGATGTTCATAGGAAAGGTCTTCGCCGAAGGTGCTTGCCTCGCTGACCTGCAGGATTTCCGAGCATAGATTGCTCATGGTGATGCGCCCGTCGATCGGGTTGGCGCGGTTCACCGTGTCCTCGAACATGATATAGGGATAACCGGATTCGAACTGGATTTCCGCCAACACCTGAAAGAACTCGCGAGCATTGATCTTTTTCTTGGTGATGCGCACATCATCGACCATTTCCCGATATTTTTCGGTCACCGAAATCTCGGTCAGTGGCACGCCGTACGCCCGCTCCACATCATAGGGCGAGAAGAGGTACATATCCTCGTTGTTCTTCGCCAACTCGAAGGTGATGTCCGGAATGACCACACCAAGCGACAAGGTTTTGATGCGGATTTTCTCGTCGGCATTTTCGCGCTTGGTATCGAGAAAACGCATGATGTCCGGGTGATGCGCATGCAGATAGACAGCGCCCGCGCCTTGCCGTGCGCCCAATTGATTGGCGTAGGAAAAGGAATCCTCCAGAAGCTTCATCACCGGAATGATGCCCGATGACTGGTTCTGGATCTGCTTGATGGGCGCGCCCGCCTCGCGGATATTGGTGAGGCTCAAGGCGACGCCACCTCCCCGCTTCGATAATTGCAAAGCTGAATTGATGGAGCGTCCGATCGACTCCATATTGTCCTCGACCCGCAGCAGAAAACAGGAGACGAGCTCGCCGCGCTGCTTCTTGCCTGCATTGAGGAAAGTCGGCGTCGCAGGCTGGTAACGGCCCGAAATAATCTCTTCCACCAGATCGCGGGCGAGTTGTTCATTGCCGCGCCCCAGCGCCAGCGCCACCATGCAGACGCGGTCTTCATAACGCTCCAGATAGCGCTTTCCGTCGAATGTTTTCAGCGTATAGCTGGTGTAATATTTGAACGCGCCGAGAAAGGTCGGAAACCGGAATTTCTTTGCATAGGCTTCTTCGAAAAGATCGCGCACGAAGTTGAAGGAATACTGATCCAGCACTTCCTGCTCATAATAGCCTTCGTTTACCAGATAATCGAGCTTTTCCCGCAGGTTATGGAAAAAGACCGTGTTCTGGTTCACGTGCTGGAGAAAGTATTGCCGTGCGGCTTGCCGGTCGCGGTCAAGCTGGATTCTGCCCTCGTCATCGTAAAGGTTCAGCATTGCATTGAGCGCATGATAATCCAGCCCGTCCGAGGATTTTGGCGGTTTGCTGCTGGAAATTGCCACTGGAGCCGCATCCTGCTGCGGCACTGGCCGTGCTTCGCGCTCCCGGATCAGGGTCGTGTCTGCCGTGTCCAAAATCGTTCCATCCCGTTTTTGACATTGCCTATGTCCTGATCGGTCCCCAGAAGCTCGAAGCGGTAGAGATAGGGAACCTGACATTTGGCGGAGATAATGTTGCCGGCGATACAGAAAGCCTCGCCGAAATTGCTGTTTCCCGCGGCGATGACGCCGCGGATGAAAGAGCGGTTGCTCTCGTCGTTGAGGAAGCGGATCACAGGCTTGGGGACAGCGCCCTTGGAACCGCCTCCGCCATAAGTGGGCGTGACGAGCACAAATGGCTCGCGCACCTGCAACCCGCCCGAACCGTCCATCGGAATGCGATTCGACCGCATTCCAAGCCGTTCAACAAACCGGTGCGTATTCTCCGACCGGCTGGAGAAATAGACGATCAGGCTCATGAAAACGCGGCCCTCAGGCGAGGGTGCTGATCATATCGGGCCGGAAGCCCGCCCAATGGGATTCTCCTGCCACAACCACCGGCACCTGGCGGTAGCCCATGCCCTGAACGAGATCGAAGGCGTCCGCATCGGCAGAAATATCGATGACTTCATATTCGATGCCCTGGCGATCAAGGGCGCGTGTGGTAGCCGTGCACTGGACGCAGGCGGGCTTGCTGTAAACGGTGACGTTCATTTTTTTCTCGCTGGTTGGGAGGACGCAAAAAACCGTTCGCGCATCGCAAAATGCGCGTCAAAGGAGATGGAACAGGGGATCGGCCAGCCGCGAATAAGCAGCCGGATCGCATAAACTATAACTCGAAAGGAGGACCCGAACTGAAACTGAATAAACTGAACATGGACTTCACCCCGAAGCTACATCCCAGCAAAAGTACGAAGCGGCTTTGCTTAGGATAATGCGTAAAAACAAAGCGGGAAGTTCGGGGCAGCAACCGGCAAGGCAAAGCTTGCCATATAAGATTGCGCGCCAACCGGACACCCCGCCCGTGGACGTACTCGTTCAAGGCAGGTCTCCTGGCTCACGGATCAACGTCCTGTCCGCCTTCCCAGCCAAAGCCAGTGACGTGATGAACAGAACTCTCCGCTTACAGTTGCGGGGGCAGCTCCGGCTTTGCCGCATCCGTCATGGATGAAACGCACCGGATTCCCGTCTTAGCTTTCGATCCGACGAATCGAAAGAACCTAGAACACTATATATAGTAGCTAAAGTTAAAAACTCGTCAATGGATAGTCGGAAACAAGGCGTAAAAACTAGCGGACCATTCCGGCAACCCTACGAATGGCAGAATTATCGCTGTCTATTTTGCGGGGTTGATCGGTTTCGGCCTGAACTCGGGCTTGATAGCCTTGAGCGCCATGCGGTCCACCAGAGCGGGCGCTATCAGCTTCAACCAGCGCCCCAACCGCATCTGCCGGGTCATCAACACTTCGCGTTTGCGCGCCTGAACACCCGCCAGCATCAGCCGCACGGCTTCCTCGACCGGCATCATGTCATCCTCGCGCACGCCGCTCGTTCCCAAAGCGGTACCGCTTGCGCCGTAGCCAACTTTGCGAATGTCCGTTTTGACGACACCCGGATAGACGATTGTCACGGAAATGCCGCTGGGGTCCAGTTCCGCGCGAAGTGCTTCACAAAACCCGGAAAGAGCGAACTTGGTTCCGCTATAGGCAGTGCGACCCGGCACGCCGATCAATCCGGCAACGGATGAGACAGCTACGATCCGCCCCTTGCTTGCAGCAAGATATGGAAGTGCGGCATGGATAGGCCAGACGCTGCCCCAGTAGTTCAATTCCATCAAATCATGCATCCAATCGAGATCATCCGGCTTGATCTCGGCAAAATTGGCATGCGCCGACATGCCGGCATTCACGATCAGCGTATCAATGCGGCCATAGGCGGAAACCGCTTTATCGATCAGGGCGATGCAGGCAGCGGGATCCTTAACGTCGGTGGGTATCACAAGGGCCGAGCTGCCCAGTTGCCGCAATTCGGCGGCAAGCCTCTCCAGCTTGTCGATATTGCGAGCAGCAAGCACAAGAGCAGCATTGGCGCGGTCGCGCCGGGCGATCTGCCGCGCGGTTTCCGCGCCGATACCATCCGATGCTCCCGTTATGATCGTCACATCCATGCGCGGCCCTCCCTGCCTATCGTTAAGACGACAGGCAGGGTACAGGCAGGGCAATCCGTGCGTCCAGTGGTTTAAACCTTGCGCGATAGAATGGCGACGACAGCCAGACCACCGATCAGCGATATGTGCTCCAGCGCCACCGTCATATCCCGGAAAGCTTCTTCTCCTTCCTTGGCCCAGAACGGGTGCGCAACGGGAATGGTGAGGAACGTGAAGATAGCAAGAGCACCACAAGCCAGCCAGGTTCCGCGATTGAAGATGATCATCAGCGATCCGATGATTTGCAAAAGCAGGGTCGCGCTGTTGAAAAACCAGCCCGGATAGAGACCGAAGCTTTCCATTTCCGCAGCATTCCTTCCGAAATCGAAAAGCTTGGCCACCCCGCTGGACCAGAAGACGAAGGTGAGGACGATACGCGCCAGCAAAAGGCTGGCACGGGAATCCAGAATATCGGCAATGAAACGCGGCATCGGTCAATCCTTTCCGCCGGTGATACGGATAACCTTGAATGCGACCACCACGGCAATCGCTGGCGCGAGCGCGAAAATCACCGAGAGCCAGAGCGAGGCATTTGCCGCGCCTTCCGCGCCTCCGGGCGCGGCAATACCAGCGAAATTCGCAACCATGCCCGCAAGGGCCGTTCCAAAAGCAATGGCGAAGAGCTGCACGGTCGTCATACCGCCCGCAGCAAGATCCTGCTCGGTCGACGGAGCGCTTTGATAAACGCGGGTGACGAGGCTCGGCCAGGCAAGGCCGATCCCGAAACCGATCAGGATGAGCCCAAGGCAAACGGGCGCGAGCAGTGACCAGTTGCCGTTACCGTGAACTGGAAGAAACACGGTGAGTAACACCAGGCCAGCAAGTGCGAGGATTGGGCCTGCCACGACGAGCTTGTCGCCGCCCTTCTCCTGCCATCTGGAACTGAGGAAGGATGCCACTGTCCAGCCAATCGCCATCAGCGCCGCCAGATAACCCGCCCATAGCGGAGACTGGCCGTGAAGATGCTGAAGCAGATAAGGCACGTAGATTTCAGGCTGCATGCTGAGCATCAAAAGCGCAATCGCAAGATAGAGAGCACCGAGCGGCGTCGACAGGCTGAATGAACGGCGCGGCAGCAGACGGGCCTTGGCGTCGCGGTCCACAACTGCGATGATGGCGACCATGAATATCGCAGCCCCAAGGCCAACGATCTTCCATAGCGTTTCCTGTGACAGGCTGCCCGCCGACACCGCAAGGACCGCCCCCGTCAGCAGGATGAGTTGAAGAACCGGAATGGAAACGCGTTCGTTCTTGTCCCAACTCGAGCGCGGCAGAGTCGCGAATGCCACCACAGTGAAAAGGCCCGAAACGGGCAGCAACGACCAGAACGCGGCGCGCCATGCGCCATATTCGGCAAAGATGCCGCCGATTGCCGGACCGATCAGTGTCGCCACGCCGAACATTGCAGAAATGAGACCGATAGCCCTGCCCCACAGACGCTCCGGTAACACAACACGGGTGAGACCATAGGCAAGCGCGTAGAGGAAGCCGCCACCGAGTCCCTGCACGCTCCGCCCCGCCAGCATCACAGGCATGTTGATGGCCAGTGACGAAATCAGTGTGCCTGCTGCGAAGAGCAGGGTCGCCACGACGTAGGCGCCTCGCGGACCGGCACTTTTCAGGAGCCGCGCGGTAAGTGCCGCCCCGAGAATGGAGGCAACGACGAACAAGGTCGTGGCCCAGGCATAGAAATCCATGCCGCCAATGTCCGCCACCACACTCGGCATGACTGTGGTGGCGATGTACATATTGACCGCATGAAGAGTGACCCCACCGGCCAAGGCCAGGGCATAGAGGCCGTTTTTACCGCTTAGAAGCTCACCCCAGCCTGCAGGCCTGTGGCCTGCATCTCCCGCCGGAATTGTCTCTTCGATCGAACTTTGCACTGTCGGCCTCCATGAACTGATTTGTTGCCGACGGGTTTATAGGACCTCAACCTTGATTGAGGTCAATAGGCTATTTCCTCTCAAAACATGGGGTTCGGGCAAGTCCGAAAGGTGTCCAAAACCAAGCCAAATCGCCACTGCGAAGGAGCGCAATGGCGGTTGGGAAGACTCAGTGCGCGTGCTGGAAAGTCAGATGAGATTGTCGCTCTTGACGATCAATCTTCTGGGACCGGCGCCCTGTTGTCCAAGGACGTCGTCGGGATTGCGCAACGGGCATTCGGACAGCGAGAGACAACCGCAGCCGATGCAGCTCGTTATCTGATCGCGAAGCTGCATGAGACTGTCGATACGCTCCTGAAGCATATCTTTCCAGGCTTCCGAAAAACGTCTCCAGTCCTCCGTTGTCGGTACGTGATCGTGCGGAAGATCCGCCAGCGCTTCACGAATGATAGCAAGCGGGATGCCCGCGCGTTGCGCGATCTTGATGATGGCGATCCGGCGCAGCACGGCACGGTGATAGCGGCGCTGGTTGCCTTCCGTTCGCCAACCTTCGATCAGGCCTTTGGTTTCATAGAAATGGACCGTAGAGACCGCCACTCCGGCGCGCCGGGAAACGTCACCAACCGTCAGGCTTTTCTTGAGACCTGAATGTTCCATATCGTCAAACTCGATCATGCCGAATGTGTAGGCCGCAGCCCCGCACAATTGCAAGGCGCGTCATAAATCCGCGTCATGTCTCAGTGCGCGATAATTGCGGCGGGCCCATAGCAACGGGCGCGAACCCAACGGCAGATCGGTATTCGTTACCAGCCCGGCAAAAAGAGTGTGATCCGCCATTGGAACGCTGCCCGCCAGTTCGCAATCGATGGCAGCCGAAGCACCGAATAGATGCGGTCTGCCAGACGGCCACTCGCCCCACACACCAATGAGAAATCTCTGCGCGTAGGGAACCTTTCCCGCAAACGCATCACCGATCATCTCCTGGCCTTCCGCGAGCATGGCAAGTGAGAAGCCGCCATCGGAAATGATCGCCGTCGCCAATGCGCTATCGCTTTTCACTGAAACCAGGACCATGGGTGGTTCGGCGGAAAGCGACAACACCGCCGTCACCGTGCGGCCATGAGCTTTCCCGGCATCGCATGCGGTCACCACGGACACGGTCGCGGCCATCCGCGACATCGCATCCGCAAATTCTCGTTTCGAAACGGTGCCAATTGCGTCGCGGTCTATATGCAGCACGTTTCTGTTCATCATCAGAAGCAACCTTTGGCTGGTGTCCCTGCATGGCGCCGGTCGGAATCGCCCCGCAGCGCTTCCGACCGGCCATGGCCTCACGTCGGGATGTCCGTTCGGCCATATCGGTTCCAAACAGCTATTCGGAATGCTGTTTCAGATAGGCGATCATGTTTTCGAGGTCCTTCTCCCTGGTCAGCCCGGCAAAAGCCATCCAGGTGCCTTTCACCATGGCCTGCGGCTTCTTGAGAAAAGCCTTCAACTCCTCGTCGTTCCAGACCAACCCGTCGGCAGCCGCCTTGCGCATTGCATCCGAATAGGGATAGCCCGGATAGGAGGCGGCCTTGCGGCCCACCACGCCTTTCAGTGATGGACCGCGTTTGCTTTCGTCGGCATCTGCCGTGTGACAGACGGAGCATCGCTTGAAGAGTTTTTCTCCTGCGGCAGCATCTGCCCCCTCACCAAAGGTGGCTGTCGAAACAAAAAGAGCAGTGGAAAAAGCAAGGGAGACAAGAAGAAGCGGCAAGCGCATGGACAATACTCCAAATGATCGGCCATGCTTCTCTAGTTCCTCAACCTTGGTTGAGGTCAAGAGCAAATCGCGTTTGCTTCCTCATTTTTTAGACACCGCTGACGGGAAAGTTCGCGGCAGCGCTCAACACAGCCCGTATCGACGCGGTTGCAATGTCATCATCAACCCCGACGCCGAAGATTTTCGCTCCATCGTGCGTCCGGCATTCGATGTAAGCCGCAGCCTGCGCGTAGGTGCCTCTTTTCAGCGAATGCTCGTGATAATCGACGACTTCCAGATCGATCCCGCAACCGGTCTGCAATGCCGAAACAGCGCTTGATATCAAACCATTGCCCCGCCCGGTTATGGCCATTTCCCTGCCGCGATGCCGAATCCGCCCGGCGAAGACACGCGCTTCTCCGCTCCGTGCCGACCTGCTTTCTTTGTAATTCAGAAGCTCGAAATCGGCATTCTCTTCCAGATGGTATACATCGCGGAACAGCGTCCAGATCATTTCGGCAGTCGTTTCCTTGCCGGTATCGTCGGCGAATGCCTGCACGCGACGGCTGAAATCGATTTGCAGCGGGCGCGGCAGTTTCAGCCCCCGGTCCTGCTCCAGCACCCATGCCACGCCACCCTTGCCCGACTGGCTGTTGACACGGATGACGGCTTCATAGCTTTCACCGATATCTTTCGGGTCGATGGGCAGATAAGGCATTTCCCATATGCCGTCATTGCGGGTTTCATGCGCAGCGAAACCTTTGCGGATCGCATCCTGATGCGAGCCGGAAAAGGCTGTATGGACCAGCTCGCCGGCGTAGGGATGGCGCGGATGCACCGGCAGATCGTTGCAATGCTCCACCGTTCGCACCACGGAGCGCATTTCCGGAAAATACAGCTTGGGGTCGATGCCCTGCGTATAGAAATTGAGCGCCAGCGTAACGAGATCGACATTGCCGGTGCGCTCGCCATTGCCGAACAGACAACCCTCGACACGATCGGCGCCAGCCAGCAAGGCCTGTTCCGTCGCAGCCACCGCCGTGCCTCGGTCATTATGCGGATGCACGCTGATAATGACGCTGTCACGGCGCGACAGGTTGCGGCAGAACCATTCGATCTGATCCGCATAGACATTCGGCATTGCCACTTCGACCGTAGCAGGGAGGTTCAGGATCGCCTTGTTTTCGGGCGTTGGCTGCCAGACATCCAGAACACGTTCGCAGATTTCCAGCGCGAAATCAGGCTCGGTAAAGCAGAAGGTTTCCGGCGAATATTCGAAAGTCCAGCGTGTGTCGGGTTGCTTCCGGCTTTCTTCCAGCATGGCTGTTACGCCACAGACCGCCAGATCAATGATCTCATCCTTTTCCATCTTGAAAACCACGCGGCGGAACAGCGGCGCGGTAGCATTGTAAAGATGTACGATGGCCTGACGCGCACCGAGCAAGGATTCGAAAGTGCGTGCGATGAGGTCGGCGCGCGATTGGGTGAGCACCTGAATGGTCACATCGTCGGGTATCAGATTATCTTCGATCAGACGGCGAACAAAATTGAACTCCGTCTGCGAAGCGGAAGGAAACGCAACCTCGATTTCCTTGAAACCGATTTCCAGAAGCATGCGATAGAAGCGCATTTTCTTTTCGCCGTCCATCGGGTCGGCAAGCGCCTGATTGCCATCGCGCAGATCTGTCGACACCCAGCGCGGCGCCTGCGTCAGCCGTCGGTTCGGCCACTGGCGATCCGACAGCTCAATTGGAGATATGAAGGGACGGTATTTGCTATCCGGGTTCTGCATCATGACAATAGTTCCTTCGGCTGCACAGAGCAGCAACTGCGACAATGGGAAAGGGATTGACGGCAGGTTACGACCGCCGGGACGCCATCAGGCCCAACGGTCGCCAGTAAGTCGAAGGAGAAGAAACGAAAAAGCCAGGCGTGCGCCGCCAAGCGGAGCGCTCAGCTCCGTTGAAACAAGTGTCTTGTGGCAGGCGCAAGCGGACACTGTCTGGCTTTCCTAAAAAAGGCTTCTACCACCCATAATAGGCAAACGGATGTTGGCATTCTTGCGCTTTAAGGTCATTATTGAGCGCAAAAGGGTCAATCCATGTCACTGAATTATCCCGTTCCCCTCGCACTCGGCGTAACTGCGTTGGCTCAGGATGACGCATCCTTTGCAGCGCCACTGCACCGGCACCGCGACGCGCAACTGATCTACGCGCGATCCGGCGTAGTGTCCGTCACAACCGAGAACGGTAACTGGATCGTCCCCCCCAATCGTGCGGTTTGGGTACCGCCCATGGTGGGGCACGCAACGCGCAGCCACGGACCGGTCCAGTTTCGCACGATCTTCATCCATCCGGATGCCGCCAGCTCCCTCCCCTCGTCCTGCGGCGTGGTGGAAGTTTCGCCCTTGCTGCGCGAACTGATCCTGCGTCTTGTCGAATTGCAGGATCGCGCAGCCACGCCGTTCGATCGACGTGTCTGCGAATTGCTGCTGGAGGAACTCACTTTTCTACCCGTCGAACCACTCAATCTGCCCATGCCATCGGACGAGCGGCTCCGTGGGCTTTGCCAGATAATGCAGGCGGAGCCCGATACTGAACTGTCCCTTGATGCCGCGGCCAGTCGAACGGGCATGAGCAGGCGCAGTTTCATGCGTCATTTTGAGCGCGAAACCGGAATGACTTATGGCCGCTGGCGGCAGCAGGCCCGGCTGCTCGCGGCCTTGCCTGCACTTGCCGCAGGCGTGCCGGTCGTTACCGTTGCACTGGATTGCGGATACCAAAGCGCAAGCGCTTTCGCGGCAATATTCAAGCGCAGTCTCGGGCGAAGCCCGGCAAGTTATTTTGCTTGAATATTCACAAAGTTGTGTGACGCTCCAGAGGTGATGGGCAACCTTTTCAATCGCTTATCGCCCCGGGCATTTCCATTATACACTTTCAAAGACTGATTTCGGCGTCTTGGTCTAAGGGAGAAATTGACAGTCCAGCTTCTTATCCTGTATCGATCATCCAGTTTTGAACATTGTTCAATATACTGAACAAACGAAGAGTTTCTCCCAAGGCTTTTCTTTCAGAACTGCCGGTGCATCGGCTGCATCGGAGAATTTACCGGGCGCTTCCTTCCCAAGACAGAAGCGCTTTCGGGATAACCCAGCGTTGTGTGCCGGTGAGGAAATGAGAGACCTCGGCGCTGGTGAAAGTGAAAGGGTGGAATGATGACAACAGAGATCAAGCCATTTTCGTTCGATACCGTTGGCTCGATGCTCGTCGAATGGAGCGCTGCGAAGCGCCTCGGCGAAATTCTCGGAGAGCGGTTTTCGGAACGCAAGATTCTGATCGTGACGGACAAGGGCTTGCACAAGGCCGGCGTCCTCAACCATGCGCTGGCCTCGCTTGAAAAGGCAGGATTCGGCATCAGCGTATTCGACGACGTCGTGGCCGATCCGCCGGAATCGGTATTGTTTGCCTGCGTCGAGCAGGCAAAGGCCGCGAGCTGCGATATCGTGCTCGGTCTTGGCGGCGGTTCATCCATGGACATTGCCAAGCTCGCAGCAGTGCTGCTTGTCTCCGAACAGGAACTTTCCGAGCTTTACGGCATTGGCAAGGTACAGGGCAGCCGTCTCCCGCTGATCCAGATCCCCACCACCGCCGGGACGGGATCGGAAGTCACGAACATCACCATTCTGACGACTGGCGAAACCACAAAAATGGGCGTCGTTGCCCGTCAGCTCTACGCCGACTTCGTTATCCTCGACGCAGAACTGACCTGCGGCTTGCCAGCCCTCCATACGGCGGCAACCGGCATCGACGCCATGGTTCACGCGATTGAGGCTTATACGAGCCGGATCAAGAAGAACCCGCTGTCAGACGCATTCGCGCGTGAAGCCCTGAAGCTTCTTTCGGCCAATCTGATCGCGGCTTGCGAAAACGGCAATGATCGTCATGCCCGCGAGGCCATGCTGCTCGGCGCCAACTATGCCGGCCAGGCTTTCTCCAACTCGCCGGTCGGCGCTGTTCACGCACTCGCTTATCCGCTTGGCGGTCATTATCATGTGCCGCACGGCCTTTCCAATGCGCTGATGCTGGGTCCGGTCCTGCGCTACAATATGGCTGGCGCGGCTACGCTTTACGCCGAACTTGCCGATCTGCTGCTGGACAAATCTGCCGGCACAACGGAAGAGCGCTCGGCGGCTTTCGTCACCTATATGGAAGAGCTGATGAACAAGTCGGGCGCGCCGCGCCGCCTGCGCGATGTCGGCGTGACGGAAGAGAGCCTTGAAATGCTGGCGCGCGACGCGATGCTGCAAACCCGGCTTCTGGGCAACAATCCGGTGGACGTGACCGAGGCTGACGCCCTGGCGCTTTATCGCGAAGCTTTCTGATCAAACATAACGACCTGACGGACCGCGCAGTGGGGAAGTGAGCTGATTGCCGCTTCTGCGCAGCCGTTCCTTATGTCTCCGGAGAATAAATTGAGCACTGAACGTATCGATGGTCAGGAGCAGCCTTTTTGGCCTGCCGGACCATTCAAAATTCGCCTGCCTTTCGTTCACTACAAATTCGAATGGCCTGATTATTTTCAAGGCCTGCTGATGTGTGCGGTGGACCTGTCCGCCATTCCACTGATGACCGAACTGCTCGGAATGCCCTTCGAGGTTGCGCTGGCCGTTGTCGTCCTGAACGGCCTTTTCTATCTTGCCCACCATCTTCTTGGCGACCCCGTCGTCCCCGGCTGGATTACGCCTGCCATTCCACTTCTGATGGCATATTGCGCCACCTTCCCCGAAGGGCCGGAGCGCGTTCACGCATTGGTCGCGTTCCAGATGATGCTCGGCATATTCTCGATATTCATCGGCGCAACGGGTATGGCGCACCGGGTGGTGCAACTTATTCCGGCGGCCATCAAAGCGGGTATCATTGTCGGCGCAGGGTTTGCTGCCGTCATATCGGTTTTCCAGCTTGGCGGGCGTTTCGATACGTTCCCCTTCACGATCACAATCGCCGTAGGTCTCGGCTTCTATGTCATCTTTTCCCGGCACTTTGCACGGATAAAAAACAGCAATCCGGTACTCGCCATCATTGGAAAACTTGGCGTATTTCCGATTATTCTCCTCGCGGTCATTATCGCTCCTCTCTTCGGCGAAGCGCAATGGCCGAAGCTTGAATGGTCGATAACCAGCCCGGATTTCTCGACACTTTGGCGTGAATATACTGTTTTCGGTCTCGGCTTGCCGCCACTTTCGATGTTCCTCAGTGCTATTCCCACCATGCTGGCAGCCTATATCGTCGTATTCGGCGACGTGCTGCAAAGCCGCGCCATTCTGAAGGAAGCTGACGAGGCGCGCCCTGATGAAAAAGTGGACTACAACCCCGATCGGGCGCATCTCATTTTCGGCGGACGTAATGCGGCGATGAGTGTTCTTGGGCCGGATGTATGCATGTGCGGTCCGCTCTGGTCAGCCATGCATGTGGTCATTACCGAGCGTTTCTCGCAGGGCAAGAAGGCCATGCATTCGATCTTTGGCGGCGCCGGCTCGTTCCGCTGGGGAACCAATACCGGCCTGTTCCTGATGCCGATCGTAACGCTCGTGCAGCCGATCCTCGGTGTCGCGCTCGCGCTTACCCTGCTCATTCAGGGGTATGTCTCGGTTCGCGTCGGTATTCTTGAAGCGCGTTCCCAACGTGATCTCGGCATTGCCGGCGTGGTCGGCGCGGTTCTTGCCACCCGTGGTGCTGCCTGGGCTTTTGCAACCGGAGTTGTGCTATGCCTGTTGATCTATGGCCGCGACTTTTTCCGTGGCGAGGTCGATAACACCTTTACCAAGGACAACTGATTGACAGCCCTCCCGGTCTTCCCGGGAGGGCTCCCGCCTTTTTTATCCGCTTACGACCTCAGGCAACGGCCTGTCCACGATCATCGCATGATCGAGAACGCGTTGCAGATTGGCGGCGTGCCGAAAACTCGGCTCCAGTTGCGCGCCATCGGCAACCGCACGAGCGAAACGCTGATAGTTCGTCTCTACAGTTCCGGCATCTATGTCACGCCATACCGGCGTTTCGATGTCATCGCCGATGGAACCGCGCAAACTTGAGCCGGTTGGTGTGTGGAGAATTTCCAGCGCGCCCTTGTCTCCATGGATACGCAGCCGCAACTCGTTCAGGTGGCCTGTCGCCCAGCGGCTGGCGTGAATGACACCCAGCGCACCATTGGCATATTCGGCCATCATGACGAAGCTGTCATTGGCATCCAGCACATATTCGCCGATATGATTGTTGTCCGCCTTCTCGAAAGTCTTGAGACGCGCCGAAGCCCGCTCCACATCGCTGCCGATGGCATAGGTTGCGAAGTCGAGAATATGGATGCCGACATCACCCAAAACCCCGTTCGAACCGTGCCGGGTCGAAAGGCGCCAAAGCCATTTACTTTCCGTCTTCCAGTCACCCCACGCTTTCGAGACAAGCCAGCTTTGCAGGTATGACGCCTCGAAGTGGCGCACTTGACCAATCTCGCCCGCCATCACCATTTCACGCGCCTTTTGCAAGGGCGCGACATTGCGATAGGTGAGATTGACCATATTGACCACGCCGGCCTGCTCTGCGGCATCGGCCATTTCCGCAGCTTTTTCATAGCTTTCAGCCAACGGTTTTTCGCAGAAAATATGCTTGCCCGCACCAACCAGCGCAAGCGTGGTCGGATGGTGAATGGCGTCCGGCGTTACATTGGCCACCGCGTCGAAGCGGTTCCACTCCAGCGCATCCTCAAGCCGCGTAAAACGGTTGTGAATGCCATGATTTTCCGAAAACGCGTCGACCCGTACGGCCGAAACATCACAAGCCGCGACAACCTCCACGCCGTTGATGACCTTGAAGGCTTCGGCATGGTTCTTCGCCATGCCGCCAGTACCCAGAATAAGAAGACGCATGATGCACCTCAGCGATAGCCGGCTTCGCCCGGCTTGTGCAATTTCGGACCGCGCTCCACGATCGGCTCCGGCGCCTTGTCTACCGGAACATTCGGCGCGGTATGAATGCCCGTCCATGCCGGTTGCGGATTATAGGCCCATTTCACGGAATTGCGCAGAACGGTCTGCACATTCGCGTCGTGATAGGTCGGATAGGTTTCGTGACCGGGGCGGAAATAGAACACATTGCCCGCGCCGCGCCGCCATGTCATGCCGGAGCGAAACACTTCACCGCCAGCGAACCACGAAATGAACACCGTTTCGAGCGGCTCCGGCACGGAGAACTGTTCGCCATACATTTCTTCGTTTTCCAGCACGAAATTCTCGTCCAGTCCCTGCGTGATCGGATGGCCGCGATTGACAACCCAGAGCCGTTCACGCTCGCCCGCCTCACGCCATTTCAGCGCGCAGGGCGTACCCATCAGGCGCTTGAAAATCTTGGAGAAATGACCGGAATGGAGCACGATCAGACCCATGCCCTCGAAAACGCGCTTTGCCACGCGCTCCACCACCTCGTCGCTGACGCCGCCATGATCCTTATGCCCCCACCAGACCAGCACGTCGGTTCCGGCAAGACGCTCTTCCGTCAGGCCATGCTCCGGCTCCTGCAAGGTCGCAGTCGTCGCTTCGATAGCACCATCCTTGTTGAGCGCGTCGGCGATCGTGTTATGCATGCCGTCCGGATAGACCGAACGCACGGTTTCATTGATCTGCTCGTGAATGTTTTCACCCCAGACGATTGTGCGAATAGGCACGAGTATTCTCCTTGCTGCGGGCATCACGGCCCATTTGTCTCACGTGTCGTTGAACTTGGGAGGTCGGCGTCAGACGGCGCGGCCTTTTTCATCGAAGCGATGAATATTTTCCCCCATGGGGGAAACTGAAAGCGTCTCGCCCGGTCTACGCGCTGCCACGCCGCTTTCGCGGACCACCAGCGGCTCCTCCAGGCCGAGATCGATATAGACATAGGTATCGGAACCGAGGATTTCGGTATGGATCACCTGACCGGTCCAGTGGCCTCGTTCGGGCACGATGGCGAGATGTTCGGGACGCAGGCCCACCATATGCGCGCCAAAAGGCTCACTGAGTCTGCCGGTCAGGAAATTCATCTTCGGTGATCCGATGAACCCGGCGACGAAAAGCGAATTTGGCTTTTCGTAAAGCTCAAGCGGCGTGCCGATCTGCTCCACGCGTCCATCGCGCAGGACGCAGATGCGGTCAGCCAACGTCATCGCCTCCACCTGATCGTGCGTCACATAGATCATGGTGGTGTCTTCCATGCTCTGGTGAAGCTTGGCGATCTCAAGCCTTGTAGCCACACGTAGTGCCGCATCGAGGTTGGACAAGGGTTCATCGAAGAGGAAAACCTTCGGGTCGCGCACAATGGCGCGACCGATGGCAACGCGTTGACGCTGCCCCCCCGAGAGCTGACGCGGCAGGCGCTCCAGATAAGGCGTCAGTTGCAGCATCTCTGCCGCCTGATGAATGCGCTCCTTGCATTCATCCTTGCTCTTGCCTGCAAGCTGCATGCCGAAAGCCATGTTTTCATAGAGCGTCATATGGGGATAAAGCGCGTAGGACTGAAACACCATGGCAATGCCGCGCTTCGATGGCGCGAAGCTGTTGACCACCGTTCCGTCGATGGTAAGGCTACCCGACGAGATTTCTTCCAGCCCGGCTATGAGACGCAGCAGCGTGGACTTGCCACAACCGGAAGGGCCGACGAAAACCATGAACTCGCCGGGCCGGATATCCATATCCACGCCCCTGATAACCTCGAAATTCCCGAATGACTTGCGCACATCGCGCAATTGAAGTTCTGCCATGGTTGTACCTAACCCTTTACGCCGCCTGCCGTCAGACCGGACACGATCCGCCGCTGGAAGATGAGCACGAGGATGACGAGGGGAACCGTAACGATAACGGAAGCCGCCATGATGTTTCCCCATGGAATTTCAAACTGACTGCTGCCCGACAGAAGCGCGATTGCCACCGGCACGGTGCGCTGGCTGCCGGAAGAGGTGAAGGTGAGCGCGAACAGGAACTCGTTCCACGCGGATATGAAGGCAAGCAGCCCTGTCGTCACCAGCGCGGGCCACATGAGCGGCATGAAAACCCGGGTAATGATGATCCACGGGGATGCGCCGTCCACGATTGCCGCTTCCTCGATCTCGACCGGCAGGTCACGCATGAAGGTGGTGAGAACCCAGACCGTGAACGGCAGTGTGAAGATCATGTAGGAAAAGATCAGCGCCAGCGGCGTATTGAAAATGCCAAGGAAGCGGATCAGCTCGAAGAGGCCGGCCAGAACTGCGATCTGCGGGAACATCGACACCGAAAGAATGGTGAGAAGCAAAAGCCCTCGCCCGCGAAAACTCACGCGCGCCAGCGCATAGGCAGCCGTGACCGCGAGCAACAGCGAGATCGCCACGACGACAGTTGCCACCAGCAGCGAGTTGCCAAGACTGCGGAGAAAGCTGCCTTGTGTCAGGACACCGGCATAGTTCTCAAGCGAGAAAGCGCTTGGCCAGTAATCGACCTGAAACAGCGCCGTTCCCGATTTGAGACTGGTAATGATAGCATAATAGAACGGGAAGACAGCAACCAGAATGATGAGCGCCACGAGCAGGTAGAAGCCGAAGGTTTTCATAAAGCGCATCACGCTACTCTCCCCTGCCGCCGACATTGACGCGTCCGAAGAACATGTAGATCAAGGTGATGCCTGCGATGATGAGAAACAGCATTGTCGATGCCGCCGCGCCATAGGCGAACTTGTCGAAATCGAACAGATTCTCACGCGCAAAGACCGACATGGTCTTGGTCTGCGCATTGTTGGGCGTCAGCACGTAAATCAGGTCGAAGATGCGCAATGCATCCAGCATACGGAAGATGATCGCCACCATCAGCGCCGGGCGGATCAGCGGCAGCGTCACCCGCCAGAACACCTTGACCGGATGCACGCCATCGATCCTGGCCGCCTCGTAAATATCCGTAGGCACCATTTGCAAACCGGCCAGAATAAGCAAGGCCATAAAGGGCGTCGTCTTCCAGACATCCACAATCAGCACCGCAATCATCGCCGTGTCCGGATTGGCGGTCCATGCGATCTTCTGGCTGATAAGTCCCAGATTGAGCAGAATATGATTGAGAATGCCGAACTGGTCGTTGAGCATCCAGTGCCAAATCTTGGCCGAAACGATGGTCGGGATCGCCCATGGGATCAGGATTGCGGCGCGCACAAAGCCGCGCCCCCGAAAGTTTGCGTTCAGCACCAGTGCGACGATCAATCCGAAGACGGTTTCCAGACTGACCGAAAGAACGGTGAACCGGATCGTATTCCAGACCGCGCCCCACCAGGCGGGATCGGCCAGAAGACCGCGATAAATGGTGCGCCCGCTCTTGAGCGTCACCCACGACAGATAATTGTTGAGGCCAACGAATTCCGCCGTGCCAAGGCTCGTCAGCGAGGCATTGGTGAAACTGAAATAGACGGTCCGCAGCAGCGGCCAGCCGGCCACCAGCGCCAGCACGAACAAGGTCGGGGCGAGAAACAGCCACGCCGACCGGATACGCTGCGCGCGCAGATCGGAGTGAACCCGGCTTTTCTTGGCCGAACTCCCCGAAATATCGAGAGAAGTCTCCGTCATGATCCCACTCTTGGTCCTGATCAGAGGGATTAGAGCGTTCGGGCTGCCCAAAAGGGGCTTGGGAGGCCGCCCGAACGCGGCTTGATCGGTCCTACCAGCCGGAGCCTTCCAGCTCAGTCAGCTCGACCTCAAGCATTTCGAGATTCTCCGCCGCGGTGCCGTTGCCCGAAAGCGTCTTGTGCACCGCCGTCCAGAATTTCGATGAGACTTCATTATATTTTACTTTTGTCGCAGCCGACGGGCGCGGCACGGCGTTCTGGAAGATCGGCTTCCAGTTGGCCATGAAAGGCTGCGCCGCAATGATATCCTTGTCATCATAAAGTGCTTCGATGGTCGGCAGGCGCGAAATCTCCACTGCCTGAACCTTCTGCACTTCCGGCGAGGCCAGATATTTGACCAGTGCGATGGCCGCATCCTGCTTGGTGGAATATTTGGAAACGGCGAGGTTCCAGCCACCAAGCGTCGAGGATGGCGCATCGCCTTCCGCACCGGCGGGCAAAGGCGCGACGTCGAACTTGCCTTTTACGCCGCTATCCGCGCTGTTGCCGAGCGCATAGGCATAAGGCCAGTTGCGCATGAAGACCGCATTGCCAGTCTGCCAGACACCGCGCGATTCCTCTTCCTGATAGGCAAGCGCGCCTTGCGGCGAAATCGAACCGATCCAGCCCTTGGCGCGGTCGATGGCTGCCGCAGCCTTCTCGTTGTTGATGGAGATCGTGCCATCGGCTTCAACGATCTGGCCGCCGCCTGACGATTTGATCCATTCAAGCGCGTTGCAGGTCAGTCCTTCATAGGCATTGCCCTGAAACACGAAGCCCCATAGATCAGACTTTCCTTCGGCCCGCTCCTTGTCCATGATTTCCTTGGCGGTTGCGGTCATCTCGTCCCAGGTCTTGGGAACCTGCTTGTTATATTTTTCGAGCAGATCCTTCCGATAGAAAAGCGCCGGCGCGTCGGTGTAGAATGGCAGGGCAACCAGCTTTCCGTTCACGGTCTGCGATGCGATGATGGAAGGAAAATGCGCACCGCTGACGTCCTTGGTCGCCTCCGTCAGATCGACAAACTGGTCGGACAGTTGCGGCGCCCAGACCACATCCGTCTGGTAGACGTCGATATCGGCGTTACCGGCTGCGAGCCAAAGGCGATACTGGCTGAACTGCTCGCTGCTCGACGGCGGCATCGAGACGATATTGACCTTGTTGCCGGTATCTTTCTCGAACTTGACGATCTGCTCCTGCAGAAACTTGATGTTGTTGCCCGTCGAATTGGCCGCGATGGAAATCTCCACCGCATGGGCGCTGACCGTCGCCAGACCAAGCGCCACGCACGCTGCGAGCACACCTTGAAAAGTCTTCATAGTTCCCTCCTCCCATCCATTTTGTAAGCGGTTTGATAAAATCGAAAACGGTTTGGATGGCGAAAAGGTTGCAGAGGACCGCATTTCTGTCAAGCAGCAGAATCTACAGTGCGATCCATTTCACCCATTCCCGATCTGCGCTTCAAGATAATTCAAAGGGTTAGGATTTCATTCCGCTGTTGATCAGCATTTCGGGCGGGCTTTCCTTGCGGCCCGCTGGAGCAAGAATCCGAACAAGCTTGAAATCGGTTTGGATTTCATGCACCCTATACGTTGCAGCACGCAAAGAACTCAGCCGACCAATTGTTAATCGCAGGGAAGCGGCTATAATCCGCCGCCTTGCCTGCCTGTATAATTCGAAAGCCAAATGAAACTCCGTGAATTCGCCAAACATCTGGGCCTTTCGGCCACGACCGTCAGCCGGGCGTTGAGCGGCTATCCCGAAGTGGCGGAAAGCACGCGCAAGCGGGTCATGGACGAGGCGGTGCGTCTCGGTTACCGACCCAATGTCAACGCGGTCAGGCTTGTTACAGGTCGCGCAGGTGCAATCGGTGTCGTGATGGGGCGCAATAGCGAATTTCACTTCGCCGAATTCATGCGGGGCATGGCGGAACGGCTCAGCCAGGACGAAGTCGATATTCTTGTCAGCCCCATCGCCAACAATGGAACCGATGACGAAGTGCAGTTGTGCCGGCGGCTCGCCACCAGTCACCGTGTCGATGCTGTCATCGTGACGTCTCCCAAGCCCAATGACGAGCGCATCCGCATGCTGCACGAACTGGGCATGCCATTTCTCGTTCACGGACGCTCGGAAATAGACATTCCGCACGCATGGCTCGACATCGACAACGAAGGCGCGGTTTATCGTTCGACTGCCCATCTGCTCGATCTCGGCCATCGGCGCATTGCGATGATCAATGGGCGCTACGGTTTCACCTTCTCGCTGCACCGCGACGAAGGCTACCGCAAAGCCCTTGAGAGCAGAGGCATTGCCTTCGATCCGGAACTTGTCGAGCACGGCGATTTCACGGATGAAATCGGCTATCGCCTCGCCCGCAAGTTATTGGAGCGCGATCCGCGCCCGACGGCATTCGTTGCCGGCTCCATGATGACCGCACTTGGCATATACCGGGCGGCGCGCTCCTTCGGCCTGACCATGGGCAAGGATATCTCGGTCATCGCCCATGACGACGTCATCTCGTTTCTGAGCGCCGACAATATGGTCCCCTCACTGACGGCGACGCGCTCTTCAATGCGCGCGGCCGGCAAACGTTGCGCCGATCTTCTCATGGACATACTGGATGGGCGCGCCGCATCCGATATCCATGAATTATGGCCGGTCGAGCTCATCCTGCGGGAATCGGCCACTCGTGTACCCGAATGGGCCTGAAAATATCGAATAGCTGACACGATTTGCCAGTTTCACGCTGCCGATGTAGATTTGCCGTGCAACGCGGAATTGGCCCGACGCTTGAAGAAGCGCATCCCAAGCCAAACCGCGTTGCATGCGGTTTAAATCGGAGTAAAAATTGCGCAGTGAACAAACTATTCTTCAACTATCCATAGCGGTTACTATATTTGTTGCTGGTTTCGGCGTCGTCTTCGGCCTGTTATCCGGCTCATTTTCTATCGTATTTGATGGCGTTTACATGCTTGCCGACGCAGCCATGAGCGGGCTTGCGCTGCTCGTCTCTCGTCTCATCGCACTCTCTGCCCTGCCCGAGCAGCCACGCGGTAAACTGCGTGATCGCTTCACGATGGGTTTCTGGCATCTGGAACCCATGGTGCTCGGCCTCAACGGCATGATGCTGACCGGCGTCGCAATCTACGCCCTCATAAACGCTGTCGGCAGCCTGATGGATGGCGGACGCGATCTCGAATTCAGCTATGCGATCTTCTACGCCGTCGTCGCGCTGATTGCCTGTCTCGGCATGGCGTTACTGGAAACACGCGCAAACCGGACCCTGAAATCGGATTTCGTCGCGCTCGATGCCAAAGCCTGGATCATGTCGGGCGGCATTACGGCAGCGCTTCTGATCGCCTTTTCGGTCGGCTACGCCATCGAAGGAACAGAACTCGGCTGGCTGACGCCCTATATCGATCCGGCAGTTCTGGCGGTCGTTTGTCTTGTCATCATTCCGATGCCGATCGGCACGATCAGGCAGGCATTGGCCGACATATTCCTTGTGACGCCCTTGGATCTCAAGAAGCATGTCGATGCCGTTGCGGAAGAGTTCGTCCGGCAGCACGGCTTCCTCTCCTACCGCGCTTATGTCGCCAAGGTCGGTCGCGGCAAGCAGATCGAACTCTATTTCATCGTTCCGCCCAATCTTCCGCCGCGAAAGCTGGAGGAGTGGGATGCATTGCGTGACGAAATCGGCGATGCACTGGGCGGTGAAGGGCCCGACCGGTGGCTGACCATCGCTTTCACCACGGATGTGGAATGGGCAGTCTGACCTGAAGCCTTATTCGTTGGTCAGCGACAATTGACGGCGCAGCCGCATCGTGCGGCTGTCGCCCGGCTGGCGGGGCAACCGGCTGAAGGCGTTCAGGTAATTGGTCTTGGTGCGCATGATGTGCGCGTCCAGGATTTCCCTCAGTTCTTCCGGTTTATCGGCATCTGCCAGTTCGATGATGGCGGCGTGATCGGCGAATGAGCGTGCAGGCTCGCCCTCGGCGCCGATGGCCAGATGAGTTCGCAAGGCTGCGACACGCCCCAGAATGCTGTCATAAGCGCGCGCAAGATAACGGTTGCCGCAGACACGGAAGAAAGCCAGATGGAACTCCGTATCGCAGCGCCCGTAAGCGCGCAGATCGTCTTCGTCTATCGCCGTACGCATGAGATCGTACTGCTTTTTCAATTGCGAAACGAGTTTCTTGCGATTGCAGATCAGCGCCAGACGCATGGCCTGATCCTCCAGACCGACGCGAAAATCACACAGCTCGGCTATGTCTTCCTGCGTGGGCGTGAAAACATAGGTGCCGGACTTCGGAACGATGTGGACGAGTTCCTGCATCTGCAAAATGTTGAGCGCCTCGCGCACCGGTGTGCGGCTGACATCGAAAGCCGCAGCAAGCATGTCTTCGGAGAGGTTTTCCCCGAATAGAAACTCCGCATCGACAATCGCACCGCGAATACGTTCGGCGATGCTGCTTGCCAGCGACTTCTTGTTCTTGCCTCGAATCTCTTTCATGCCCGAATCTTACAGACGCCTTATTGCAACGTACAGAGCGGTTGAAACCGCATTCAAATTACACTCGTAAGGATAACGAGCCTGGTCGAAGACCAGGCCCGTCGCTCGGATTAGTCCCGTTTGGCTTTCAGGCTCATGCAGAGGAAGAAGCCGATAATCGGGAATATCGACAGGGCAAGCAGCGACAGCGAAAAGCTGTCGGTGGTGGATTTGACCCAGCCGACGAGATAAGGTCCGGTAAAGCCGCCAAGCTGTGCAAAGCCGTTGATGGCGGCAAGCCCGCCAGCGGCTGCCGCGCCCGACAGGAACTGGGTCGGCAGCGTCCAGAACACGCCCAGATAGGACCAGAGGAAGAAGGCGCAGACCGAGAGGAGCACGAGGCTCAGGACCGGCGAAGGAGACAGCGCGCTGGCGGCAAGGAACACGCCGCCGAACAGGCCGGCAATCGCCGTATGGATCTTACGTTCACCAGTACGATCCGAACTGCGCGAAATCACCACAAGCCCGATGGCTGCGAACACGAATGGAATGGCCGAAATGAGCCCCGTCTGGGCAGCGCTGTAATCACCAAGGCTTTTGACGATCTGCGGCAGCCACATGATGACGCCATAAACGGCAATGCCGTTGAACATATAGACGAGCGTCAGAAGCCAGACGCGGTAGTCGCTGAAAACTTCTTTCAGCGAATGACGGGTATCGGGCTGCTTGCCCTGATTTTCCCGGGCAAGTTCAGCCATCAGCCAGGCGCGCTCATCCGCCGTCAGCCAGTGCTTGTCCTTTTCCGGACTATCGACCAGATAGAAGAACGTTACAACGCCGAGGATCACGGCGGGAAGCCCTTCCAGAATAAACATGGCCTGCCAGCCATGCAGCCCGAAAAGCCCCTCGCCAGCATCCATCAGCCAGCCGGAGAACGGCGCGCCGACGACGATGGAAAGCACGGTTGCAGTCATGAACAGGGCCGTTGCGCGTCCACGTTCCTTGGCCGGGAACCAATAGGTGAGATAAAGCAGCACGCCCGGCGCGAAACCGGCTTCCGCAACGCCCAGCAGGAAGCGCAGGACATAGAACGAAACCGGCCCCTGCACAAAAGCCATGGCGCAGGACACAAGCCCCCACGTCACCATGATGCGCGCTATCCACACGCGTGAGCCAAGCTTGTGCAGCATCATGTTGCTCGGCACTTCAAACAGCATGTAGCCGATGAAGAAGATGCCCGCGCCGACGCCGAACATATAGGGTGTCAGGCCAATATCATTGTTCATGTGAAGCGCGGCATAGCCGATATTCACCCGATCAAGATAGTTGACGATGAAGCAGATGAAGCAGAACAGAACGATCCGCAAATTGAGCTTGCGAATGGTGCTGTCGCGCAGGTCAGGCGTTGCGCCGACTGCACTCACAGTGGAATTGACCACGATATCCTCCCATATCTCCGCCCACGTCCCAGCATGAGCGGCATGCAATAATCTTTGCGGAAGCTGTCACGCGGTGATGCGCGCCTCCCGTTTCGGATGGATAATCGCGAACGGCGAGCCATTGGCGCGGACCCGGTCGTGATCATCTCAATCCGTTGCAATGATTAGCGTGGCAACAATCACTTTACAAGTAGCATACAAAATCTTGTACCCTAGATTGACAGAGCTCTGTTCACATGGCTTTTAAAGCTACCGTCGCCGTATGGACGAGTCCCGGGCTTCTCTTCGGCGACCCCTGGACGCGCGGCAGCGTTCGTTTTCGAGGAGGAATAAGATGACCGCGAACCACGCTCCGACAGCGTTCCCGACCGATTTCTTCGCAGACCGGGTGGTGCTTATCACCGGCGGCGCATCCGGTATCGGCAAGGCCATTGCCGAAAAGCTCATCGCGCTCAGGGCCAGGGTCGTGCTTTGGGACGTGAACGGCGTGCGCCTTGAGGAAATGGCGGAAAGGCACGGCGAGCAGGTTCTGACAGCCCTTGTGGATGTTTCGGACAAGGCCGCGGTTGACCGCGCAGCGCATGACATCGCCACCAGATGGGGCGGCATCGACCATCTGGTCAATAATGCGGGCATCATCGGCCAGCGCATGACCGTGAAGGATTTCGATGCGGACGAACTGGACAGGGTTCTGGCCGTCAATCTGAAAAGCGTGTTCTACGTTTCCAGCGCGTTCCTCAACAATCCGGGCAGGAAGCCGAACAAATCCGTGGTCGGCCTGTCCTCGATCGCCGGGCGCACCGGCGGCATGGTCGGCAACATCGCCTATGCGACGACCAAGGGAGCAATCGCATCCTATACCTATGCGCTTGCCAAGGAACTCGCGCCGGAAATCCGCGTCAACGCTCTCGCCCCCGGCGTGATCGACACGGAAATTCAGAAAGACGTGTTCGCAGATCCGGCCAGCGTCGCGAAGATGGCGGACCTCATTCCGCTGAAACGGCTTGGAACCGCCGATGAAGTTGCCGACGCGGCCATCTGGCTGCTGTCGCCGGGAGCAGCCTATATCACCGGGGTCGTGCTCGATGTTTCCGGCGGTCGATAGAGCGGTTCCTGTTTTAACGGAATCGCCAGAACCGCTCTAACTATCTGTTTTTTCGCATTTTCCCACGCAAAACCGTTTCACACTTTTGCTGGAAATGCTCTAGGAGACAACGATGACACAGGCAAAGGCCCTGAAGAGCCTCATCGAAACTGGCCGCATTGTTCAGGCGCCCGGAGCGCCCGATCCGCTGACCGCCCGCCTTGTGCAGCAGGCAGGGTTTCCGGCTATCTATATGACCGGCTTCGGCGCGACGGCGAGCCGCCTCGGCACGCCCGATCTTGGCCTTCTCACACAGACCGAGATGACGACCCACGCACGGGATATGACCCGCGTGGTGGATATTCCCGTCATCGCCGATGCAGATACGGGCTATGGAGGCCCGGCCAATATCGTTCGCACGGTGGAGGAATATATCCAGTCCGGCGTTGCGGCCATTCATCTGGAGGACCAGATGGCGCCGAAGCGCTGTGGCCAGCTTGCCGGTATCCGGCTGATCCCGGCGGAAGAAAATGTGCGCCGTCTCAAATGCGCGATTGCAGCGCGTTCTGACAAGGACCTGCTCCTTATCGCCCGTACCGACGCCATGCCCGCAGCCGGTGCTGAAGAAGCCATTCGCCGCGCAAAAATGTATCAGGATACGGGTGTCGATCTCGTTTTCGTCGATGGCATCAAGACCATTGCGGAAGTTGAAGCCGTGGCCCGGCACGTCGAAGGACCGAAGGTGGTGAGCATTGTCGATGGCAATGAAACTGTGGCCCTGACCGCCGCCGATCTCGAACAGATGGGCTTCAACGTCGTGTTCTATGCTCTGTCCACGCTGTTCTCCGCAGTGAAGGCGGTGAGCGACACGCTGTCAGTCCTGAAGCGCGACGGCACGCCGAGGGCCCGCGCAGGCGACATGATCACCTACCAGCAATATTGCGACATCGTTGACCTGAAAAAATTTCAGGATCTCGATGAGGAATATGGCTGGTCATGATTGGACAAAATGAGGCGGGCGGCGATGCCTGCCTCATCAGGCACTGAGCTTTTTCGCCTGAATACGGCTGGATGCTCTTTCAACCGTGATTTCGTAATGATCGCTCTGCGTCACATCCGCGATCCTGCTCGGACGAAATGCAACGGCATTGATGCCGCCTTCGTGACGCAGGCTGTCGAACAAGATCCCGAACTCGCCAGCCTTGCGCATTTCCTCGCCGAACTTCTGTGACGCGGAGTAATCTGCCGGGTCGTAGACGGAAGGCAGCGCTGCCTGCTCGCCGCATATATCGACGAAATCCTCTTCCAGTTTTGCGGTATAGACCCGGAAGGTGCGGGCCAGACCGTCCTGCTCTGTCGTAACCGCTTCGCGACGCATGTGATGCGCAACCTCGATGACGGAGGTGGTAAGCCGCGCTGCCGCATACCATGCACCAAGCTCCGGCCCGTTGAAGCGCATGCCGCCCGGCGCGACATGGAGGAAAGTCGCCATGACGATGCTGGAATTGGGCCTGCCGAACACCCATTCCTCGCGGGGAAGGCGCTGCAATCGCTCGGCTAAAAGACGGTCGTTCGTCCAGCCTGCCAGTTCCATCGCCGCTTCCAGATCGGCCGGGGTGGCAACCGTGTCGAAAAGGCCAATCGGCGGAAAGCGCGACGGGATCAGTCGATAGCTCGGCTGTGGAGCAGGGTTGCGTTTCAAGAGAACACCACGTCCTCGTCGCGATAAGACCGGAACTCGCGGTCCAACTCGTTCGGCTCCATATAAAGCCCCCCGCGTGCCGCATCCAGAAAGCGGCGGACGGTCAGCAACCCGTCCTGCAAGCCGCTCGTCACCAGCCGCAATGGTGGATACCCGCCGAAGACGCCAGCCTGGTTGGGTGTGTTCAGCCAGCGAATACCAGCCTTTTCATCAGGATAAAGCACACCCAGCGCCTGATGGATGCCGAGCACGGCGGATAATCGCATCAGCACATCCACATCCAGCGTAATGTCGCGACGCTCGCGTACCGCCTTCACCCAATTGTAATAGGTCGATCTTGAAGGCAGGCCCAGCACCATAAGCCGCTGCTGTTCGTCCAGGCCCCACAGATTGGCAATAGTCAGGAAAGTACGAAGCCCCGGCCCGCTCAACCGCTTGCGCGAATGAGGAGCAAAACGGGCGGCATCGAGGATATCCGGACCCTTGCCTATCTTGGTGTTCAACACCGCATTGCTTCTGGCCATGATTGCCTCCGATCGTCCAGATCAGAATATAGTCCAAATTTGGACTAATGCAACCTCACGGTGTTTTGTCCGATGAGAGAGGCCTATTCGGCGGCAATGAGGGCGGTTTCGGCTGCGATATCCGGCATTGTATCGAAGTGGACGGGAAGCAGCGAGACATAGCCGTTGCGGATATCCAGCACATGCGAATAGACATCCTGACCGTTTTCAAGCAACGGCAGCTTTTCCTCATGCATGATGCTGATGACAATGGACTGCGGGCAGCGCGCCTTCAGCGCTTCGTGGAACCGCATTTTCGCAGCCGGGTCGAGCGCGCCGGTCGCTTCATCGAGGAAGATGATGGTCGGCTTGTGCAGGAGAATACGTGCCAGAACGACCTTCTGCTTTTGTCCGCCCGACAGGATCATGTCCCACGGCGCACCGCCAGCGTCGGGGTCGTTCATGCGTTCAATGAATTCACCCAGTCCCGCCTCATGCAGCACGGCGGCGACGGCCAGATCGCTGAACAAGCCCTCGTCGGCAGGCAGGCTGACAAGCTGTTTCAGCGACACCGAAGGGAACTTGGCCTCCTGGGTCGCATAAAACGAGGTCGCGTTCTGCGGATAGATGATATCGCCGGTGCCATAGGGCCACAGGCCGTTCAGCGCCTTCACGAAAGAGGTTTTGCCCGAGCCGGATTCACCGCGCATATAGACCCAGTCACCGGCGCGGATATTGATCACGCCCGAGCGCAGGAACGGCGCTTCGCTGTCAGGCCCTTGCATAAGGGTAAGGTTGCGCACCGTCAGGCCGAAGCGCGGATGCTGTTCGGCGAAAGCAAAACGGTTGATGCCCGACCGGCTGTAGAACTCGGCTGGCTCCTGAACATTCTCGATGGCCTGCGCGAGACCGGTCACGCGGCCCGCATTGGCGCGCAGATTGGCAATCGCGGGCATGACCTGGATGAACCACGAGCAATCGTTGATCATCGCGGCAACCAGTTCCGCACCCGTCACATAGTTACGGAAGCTGACCGAACCGCTCATATAGGGCAGAAGGCCCGGAATATAGGCAACGATACGGTTCGAGAGAAATCCATAGGCCTGCGAGAAGGCGAGATAGGCGGCATCGAAACGGTTGAGCCGGTTCCATGTGCCGTCCACCTCCCTGTAGAGGCGGTCATTGACCGAACGCTGCACGGCCTCGCCGCCGGAAGCGGAAATCTGGAAGCTGCGGCGCAGAAGCGTCGTCCATTCGCCACGATAGGAGCCTTCGGCCTTCTGGATGCCGAGATTGAGGCGCTCCAGACGCTTGCCGATCTTGATGGCGACCAGCGTGCCGAGCGGGACATAGACGGCGATTGCCGCAAAGGCGAGAACCGCGCTGCCATAGCTGCCAAGGAAATCCAGCCCCTCCACATGGGTGGACATCTCGATCAGCTTCTGCCCGATGAAGAACGCCGACAGGAACACGCCAACGATGCCCATCACAAGGCCAATGGCGCCGCCGGTCATGCCCTTGATCGATTCCTGCAGGCGCTGGTCGATATTGTCAGGCTGATCCTTGGCCCGCCCCTGCTGCAGATGGAAGTGCGTGTGCCCGCCGTTCAGAAGTGCCGTCGAGAACTGGTCGTTCAGCCATTTGCGCCATTTGCGGTGCAGCGTGGTGGACAGGAAATGGCGTGAACCGACCAGAAGCACATCCTTCGCCAGCATCAGCAGAACAAGGACGCCCGCATTGGCGGCAATCGTCACAAGCGGGTGTTGGACCGGTGCCGTATTCACGTTGACAATAGAGTTCATCAGCAGGCCCGAAGCCTCCGCCACCCAGACGGTGGTCTTACTGACAAACGCCGTCATCAGAAAAATAGCGAGTGTGAGAACCCAGGCTTCCTTCCAGCGGTCGGAGATCCAGTAGGCGCGCATCAGCCCCCAGAACGACGTCATGTCAGCCACGGCAGACCTCTCCCTTGCCTGCAAGGATTGCTGTCTGGTCTGCCGGTTTCTGCTCAATCCATACCTCGTTTGCCATCAAGAAATGTAACGCTGTGTTACATATTGCAACAAACTGTGGTTAACGCAATGTTAATAGTCAACACAAAAGCGGAGCACCAAGCCGTGAACAGACGACGCGCCAGAGGCAACGACTTGAAATCGCTCGCCTATCGAAATACCAAATTTTTTGCTGAACAGTCTGTTTCCGGCCCGGAAAGGCGGGATTTCCGGCCACCCAGCCCATGGATTCCAGCCAGATGAGTCTATTGCGCCGCGATATAAGCCTGAAGCGGCGGCACCACATAGTCCAGGAAAACGCGGACACGTTGCGGCAGCCGCGCACCTCCCAGAAAGACGGCGTGAACTTCCTCCAGATCGTTCTCGACCGCATCGGCGAGGACCTCCACCAATGCGCCGGAAGCAAGGTCGTTGCGCGCGTGAAAATCACCGATGCGGGCGAGCCCCAGCCCCGCGACCGCCATGCGGCGGACAGTCTCGCCATTATTGGCCAGAAGCGAGCCGGAAACGGCGCGATCCACGATGCGGCCGCTTTCTTTCAACGGCCAGACGGGGGCAGCGCGGCGGAAATTGAACCCGATGCAGTTGTGATCGGCGAGATCGTCCACGGTCATAGGCGTGCCGTGACGCGCCAGATAGGAGGGCGCAGCCACGATCTTGCGCCGGGCAACGCCCAGCTTGCGCGCCGTCATGCTGGAATTGGGCAAGGTGCCGATACGGAACGCCACATCGGTACGATCGAGGTAAAGATCAACCAGTTCATCCGACAGCGACAGATCAATCACGATATTCGGGTAAGCTGCCAGAAATTCCGGCAACAGCGGTTCCAGAGCCAGCGTGCCCAAAGCCACGGACGCGTTGACCCGCACCGTGCCGCCCGTGCTTGCCGACCCTTGTGAAAGCTCGCGTTCCACTTCCTCGAAATCGTGCAGCAGCCCCTGACTGCGCTCATAATAGATCTGCCCCTCTGTCGTCAGCGACAGCCTGCGTGAAGAGCGTTCCAAAAGCCGCACCCCCAGCCGCGCCTCTATGCGGGATATGAGCTTGCTGATGGTCGAAGGGTTCATGCGCAAAAGGCGGGCGGCTTCGGAAAAGCTGCCCGTTTCCACGACGCGCAGGAAAACCTGCATTTCGCCGACGCGATTGTCCATCATCCCGCTCCATCTGTGAAATCGTTTCACAGATAATGTGGTTTCCGAGCGGATTTTCAAGCCCTCGGGATTGTCCTATTTCTGCATCCGAGATCAGACCTGGCCGAAACGAGATGGTACAGGATCGAAAATTTAAGGCCCGAAGCATGAGCCTCCCAAGCTCGCGCAATCGACGCGATATGCCGAAGGCCAATCGACAGGAGATAACATGAAAATCGTGAACGCACATGGCGCGGCCATACCCGCGCTTGGTTTCGGCGTGTTCCGCATGACGGACGCCGAAGTGGAAAGCGTTGTCCCGGCCGCTCTTGAAGCAGGCTTTCGCCATTTCGACACGGCGCAGATTTATGGCAACGAAGCCGCCCTCGGCCATGCCCTGCAAAGGGCTGGCGCAAAGCGCGACGACCTCTTCCTGACCACCAAGGTCTGGGTCGATAATTACAGCCCGGAAAAATTTGCGGCTTCCGTCGATGAAAGCCTCGACAAGCTGAAGGTCGATCAGGTGGACCTTCTGCTTCTGCACTGGCCTGCCGACAAGGTCGCTATCGCCGAGCAGGTCGAGATGCTGAATGCTGTGCATGAAGCAGGCAAGACGCGCTTCATCGGCGTCAGCAACCAGAACATCGCGCAGATGCGTGAATCCATTGAGCTGAGCGCCGCACCCATCGTCACCAACCAGATCGAGGTCCATCCCTATCTCGCTCAGGAAGCAATGGCGAAGGCCGCAGGGGACGCCGGCGTCGCCGTCACCGCCTATTACGGCATGGCCGATGGAGCAGTGCCACGCGATGCTACACTTCAGGCCATCGGCGCGAAATACGGCAAGACCGCCGCGCAGGTCGGGCTTCGCTGGCTGATCGAACGCGGCTTCATCGCCCTTTCCAAGACGGCCAAGCCGGAACGCGTAGCGGAAAATTTCAATGTCTTCGACTTTGAACTGAACGCGGAAGACATGGCCGCTATCGCAAAGCTTGCTCGCCCTGACGGTCGCATCGTCAGCCCCGAAGGTCTGGCTCCCGTCTGGGACAAATAGGAAATCTCATCATGAGCGCTACAAAACCTCACGACAGCGCGACGAAGGCGGCCGGTTTCAACTGGCCGCTGCTCGCGCTTGCAATCGGTGCCTTCGGCATAGGCACCACCGAGTTTTCGCCGATGGGCCTGCTACCCGTCATCGCGGACGGCGTAGACGTCTCCATCCCGACGGCGGGCCTTCTCGTCAGCGCCTATGCAGTTGGCGTGATGGTTGGCGCGCCGATCATGACGCTGGCCTTCGGACGCTTTGGCAAGCGCACGGCGCTGATGCTGCTCATGGCAATCTTCACGCTTGGCAACATCCTGTCCGCGCTCTCGCCGGATTACTGGACGCTGCTGGCAGCACGCCTCGTGACCAGCCTCAATCACGGGGCGTTCTTCGGGCTCGGTTCCGTTGTCGCAGCCAGCGTCGTGCCGCCTGAAAAGCGCGCCAGCGCCGTTGCCACCATGTTCATGGGCCTGACGATCGCCAATATCGGTGGCGTTCCGGCGGCAACATGGGTCGGCCAGCAGATCGGCTGGCGCATGTCCTTTGCCGGAACCGCCGTTCTGGGTCTCGTCACGATCACCGCGCTATGGCTTGCCTTGCCGCGTGGCGAAGCTGGCAAGATGCCCAATATCCGGCAGGAACTCGGTGTACTGATGCGCCCGACAGTACTCATGTCGCTGGCAACAACCGTGATGGGCGCGGGCGCCATGTTCACGCTCTACACCTTTGTGGCCCCCGTTCTGACCGAACTGACCCACGCATCGGAAGGTTTTGTGACGCTGGCGCTGGTCCTCATCGGCCTTGGCTTCACCATCGGCAATGCGCTTGGCGGACGTCTGGCCGACTGGTCGCTAGACGGCGCGACGCGTATATTCCTGGCGGCACTAGCGATTATCAGCCTTGCCCTGCCGCTGGTGCTTACGAGCCATATCGGTGCCGCCCTCGGTCTCGTCGCCTGGGGTGCCGCGGCATTCGCCATCGTGCCGCCGGTCCAGACCCGCGTCATGCAGGCCGCAGCCGAAGCCCCCGGGCTGGCATCGTCGATCAATATCGGAGCGTTCAACCTCGGCAATGCCGTTGGCGCGGCACTGGGCAGCGGTGTCATCAGCATGGGTTATGGTTATGCGGCAATTCCGATGGCCGGTAGCCTTCTCGCAGCGGCGGGCCTGCTGTTCACACTGTCGCGCCGTCCGAAAGCGGCGCTAGCCGCCTCGGCTTGCTGAACCAGCGGCGCAAGCTTAATCAAGCGTGCGCCGGAAGCGAAGCAGCGCAAGCGAAGCGAACAGGAATACGAAGAATAAGAGGGCGTTCACCTCTCCGGCAATGTCGGAAAGGTGAGCGCCCTTGAGCATGACCGCCCGCACGATACGCAGGAAATGCGTCAGCGGAAAAATCTCGCCCAGCGTCTGCGCCCAATCCGGCATGCCCCGAAACGGAAACATGAATCCCGACAGCATCAGCGACGGCAGGAAGAAGAAGAAGGTAAGCTGCATGGCCTGCATCTGGGTGCGCGAAACCGTCGAGATCGTATAGCCGAGCAGCACCAGCGACAGGACGAAGATCAGCACGCAGGCCAGGAGAAGCGCCAGCGAACCGACGAATGGCACGCCGAACAGAAGCTTGGCGGCCACAAGTACCACCACCACCTGTACCGCGCCGACCACAAGGAAAGGCAATACCTTGCCCAGCATGATCTCCGCAGGGGTGGCTGGCATGGCGAGCAGGTTTTCCATGGTGCCGCGTTCCGTCTCGCGGGTCAAAGCCATCGCCGTCATCATCACCATGGTCATTTGCAGGATAACGCCTAGAAGCCCCGGAACGATATTGTATTGCGACACGCCTTCCGGATTATAGCGGCGGTGCACGACGACCTGAAGCTGGCTGCGTGCGGCATTCTCGGCCTCGGCCTGCTTGCCTTGTTCGCGCAGAAGCGCCTGACTGGCCACGGTGCCGAGCGTCGATATTGCCCCGCTTGCCACCGATGGGTCGGTGGCGTCGGCTTCGATGAGGATTTGCGGCCCGTCGCCCGCATCGACCCGTCTTGCAAAATCGGACGGGATCGTCACCACGAAGGAGACCGTGCCGCTGGCAATCAGCGCTTCGGCTTCCGCCGCACTTTGCACCACGTGATCGAAGCGATAATAGCCGGTTGTCTCCAGCGCCGACACCATCGCCCGCGTATAGTGATCCTGACTGGTTACAACCAAGGCACTGGGCAGGCTTTTCGGATCATTGTTGATGGCAAAGCCGAAGAGCAAAAGCTGCATCAACGGAACCACCAGCATCATGGCGAAGGTTATGCGGTCGCGCCGCATCTGGATGAATTCCTTCATCAGCATCGCGCCAAGACGTTCGAACGAGAACCACCCGCCACTCATGATGGGCCTTCCTTCGACATATTGTCACGCGCATTCGCCATGAACTGGATGAAGACATCTTCAAGGCTCGTTTCGCCCGGTTCGACGCTGATCCCGTCGCGATGCCGGACTTTTTCAAGCGCCTCTTCGAGCCTGGCGCGGTCGGAACCGACCACATGCAGCGTCGCGCCGAAGGGCGCCACCTGCTCCACACCCGGTTCGCCTTCCAGCAGGCGAGCAATCTCACCAAGCCTTTTGCCGCTGACGATGAAGGTCAAAAGCCCGGCCTTGTCGATCACCTCCTGCACCGTGCCGGTGGCCAGAAGCCTGCCATAGGAAATATAGCTGATGCGGTGGCAGCGCTCGGCCTCGTCCATGTAATGGGTGGAGACAAGCACGGTCAGACCGCCATCGGCGAGACGATGAATCTCGTCCCAGAAATCGCGCCGCGCCTTGGGATCGACGCCGGCGGTCGGCTCGTCCAGCAACAGAAGCTTTGGCTTGTGCATGATGCAGGCGGCAAGCGCCAGCCGCTGCTTCCAGCCGCCGGAAAGCGTTCCCGCAAGCTGGTTGCCGCGAGAGGTCAGGCCCAGCTCGTCAAGCGTGCGCGCTACATGCTCCTTCACCGGCTTCAGCCGGTAAAGCCGCGCGACAAATTCGAGGTTCTCAGCGATGGTCAGGTCTTCATAGAAGGAAAAGCGCTGCGTCATATAGCCGACCTCGCGCTTGATCTTCAGGCTTTCGGTGCGAAGATCGAAACCGAGCACCTGCCCCTCCCCTTCGTCAGGCGTCAGCAGTCCGCACATGATGCGGATGGTGGTCGTCTTGCCGGAACCATTCGGCCCAAGGAAGCCGACAATCTCGCCCTCGGCCACCGTCATGCTTACATGATCGACAACGGTGGCGCTTCCGAAACGCTTGACCAATCCCTTGACTTCAATGGCATTGGGCATGGCCGCCTCCACCTATCGCGCGGCCAGATCGACGTCCACGATCTGACCGGGCTGCAGGGGCGAGGCGGGATCGACTGGGTGCGCCTCAACCAGATAGACAAGCTTCTGGCGCGTTTCGAGCGAATAGATCACCGGCGGCGTGAATTCCGGGTCGGGCGAAACATAGCTGACGCGGGCCTGCAAACCCGGAGCGCAACCATCGCAGCGCACCGACAGCATATCGCCAACCCGTATCGCTGAAAACTTGTCTTCCGGTATGTAGACCTTCAGCTTGACCGCGCCGTCGGGCAGCATGGTCAGAACCGGCGCGGACGGACCGGCAATATCGCCGGGATTGCGGATGACATCTGTGATGCGTCCCGGCGCGGGCGCTTCGATGGTTCGCTTGGCCAGATGCCAGCGGGCGGAATCGAGCTGCGCTTCCGCGCTCTTGACGGCATTTTCCGCCGCCTTGATCGTTTCGGGACGGGCCGGAAGCCGACCGACCGCAAGATTGGATGTCGCCTGATTGATGGCGGCTTCCGCCACCTCCACCTTTGTCGCCGCATCGTCGAGCTGCGCCTGTGTCATCACTCCGCGCTTCGTCAGGTCCTGCGTGCGCAAAAGCGTTCGGCGGGCATCGTCGGCTTGCGCCCTTGCGGTTCTGACCGCCGCTTCCAGAACGGCGATTTCATCCGGGCGCTTGCCCACCTGCAAATCGGCCAGTTGCGCGCGTGCCTGCTCCAGCGCGGCTTCGGCCTGCGCGACGGCGATCTTTGCGTCTGCGTCTTCAGTCTGTGCAATCGGTTTGCCCGGCTCGACGCGATCGCCGCGCCTGACGGCGACAGACTTGACCTGTGCCACTTCCAGCGGGGCGAGTTGCACAAATTCGCCCTCGACATAACCGACCGCAAGCGGCTGCGCACTACAGGCGGCGAAAAGATAGGAGGCGAAGGGAACAACACAGAGAAGGCTCATGACAACACCTTGCCGTCTTTGGCTGCGAGGATTGCCGCAAGGTTTTGTCGCACAATGGCGGCTATCGCCGCAGCCTCGTCCTCGCCCATCGTGGACCAGCCCATGCGCCGTTTCACTGCCTCACGGCCGATGCGAAAATAAACGATCTGGCCGATCAGGGTGAAGATAACGAGCCGCGTGCTTTCGCTTTCGGCGGGCTCGCCCGTAGCGACTTCCCAGATGGCGCAAAGCCTTTTATGCGTCGGCTCGAAAACGCCGGAATAGATGCGGTCGAGCGCAGCCGTCGGATGCGCCAGCTCGCGTTGAAGAAACTGCACGATTTCGCCGGATTGCGGCTGCGCCACGATGAACCGCGTCATCCGCTCGGCCGCCATGGCAAGAAGCTGCCGCGCCTCTTCCTTCGTGTTGGCGGACGCGCCGATCACCCCATAATGGCCGAGCGCCTGACCGGCTACGCCCTGTATCGTTTCCACAATATAGTCCGCCGCCGCCAGACGAAGCCCTTCCTTGCCGCCGAAATGATAGGCGATTGAGCCTATATTCGCCTTGGCAAGACCCGCGATCTCGCGTGTCGATGTGGCGTCGAAACCTTTCGTCCCGAAAAGCTGCAATGCCGCATGAATAAGCGCGGCGCGTGTCTGCTCCGCAGACGGACGACCCTGCGCCTTCGCGATATTTGCCGATGTGCTCATACAATTTATTTAATCAATCGATTGATTAAATGTCAAGCAAAGCGAACAACGGAGGCCGTTCGGGGGCTACGGTCCGCTGTTCGCTGCGACCTGCGGCGGAATAAACGCCACCGTCGCCGGTTGTCTGGGCTTGGGATAAACGCAGACGTGTCAGCCACGCCTGCCGACATGACGTCCGACAGCTATCGGTGCTGGCATATTCCGATGCGAAGCAAAGACCTTCTCCAGAGCCTCGCATATGCCCGGCTTTGCCGCCACCGCCTTGCCCGCCTTGCTGTCGACATGCAGCAGCATCTGCTCGGCGCTGGCAATTTCCGTATCGCCGCGCCGGAGGCTGTGAAAGACATGAGCGCGCTTTTCGTCGAAGGAGAGCAATTGCGTTTCGACATGCAGCGCATCGCCTGCCTTCGCCTCGCCGCGATGCACGATATGGGTTTCGACGGTGTAGTAGCTGTGCCCTGATTTCAGATAGGCCTCGTCTACGCCGATATGCGCCAGAAACCTGTCCGTCGCCTGCCCGAACACGTCGAGATAGCGATGCTCGGTCATATGTCCGTTATAGTCGATCCATTCGGGGATCACCCGCACGTCGAGAAGCCGCAAAGCGCCGGAACCCGCATCGGGACGGTCTGCCGCCGTTTCAAGCCGCGCAGTATAGCCGTTGAGAAGCGCGCCCGCGCCCCAACCCCTGCCCTGCTGTTGTTGCGAAAGAGCTCGGATGATCGCCACCAGATTCTCGTCGCGAATCCGCTCCAGATCACGAATTGAAAGCCCTTCATTCTGCGCGTCCGACTGATCGGCGATGCGGTTGATCAGGCCGTCATCGAGGTCGGGCACATCCGTCAGTTTCGTCCACGGCCATTGCAGCGCAGGCCCGAATTGCGCAAGGAAGTGCCGCATGCCTGCGGGACCCCCAGCAATGCGATAGGTCTGGAACAGCCCCATCTGCGCCCAGCGCAGCCCGAAGGAATAGCGGATGATGTCATCGATCTGCTCAACCGTGGCGATGCCGTCGCGCACCAGCCACAGAGCCTCGCGCCACAACGCTTCCAGAAGCCGGTCGCCGACAAAGGCGTCGATCTCCTTTTCCAGCACGACCGGCTCCATGCCCGTCCCGCGATAGAGCGCGGAAGCGGCTTCAATCGTTGCGGCGGCGGTCTTTTCGCCGGGAACGAGTTCCACCAGCGGCAGCAGGTAGACCGGATTATAGGGATGCGCGATCAGAAGCCGCTCTGGATGCCGCAACCCGGCCTGCAACTTGCTTGGAAGAAAGCCCGACGTAGAAGAGGCAATCAACGCATCGTCTGCGCAAGCCGCCTCGATCTCCGCCATTACGGCAAGCTTCAGGTCGAGGCGCTCGGGCACGCTTTCCTGAATGAGCGCAGCGCCTGCAACGGCCTCCGCCAGCGAAGCGGAAAAGGACAGCCGCCCCTCCTGCGGAAGACGCACTGTTGTCAGCGCCGCCAGAGCTTTGCGCGCATTGTCGAGAATATGCTCGGTCGTCGCCTTGGCATCGGGCGACGGATCGTAGACCGCGACATCGAAACCGTTGAGCAGAAAGCGCGCGGCCCAGCCGCTGCCGATGACACCGCTGCCGATGCAGGCAATCTTGGGAGGATGGCTGTTCATGAATATCACCAGCGCCTGGTAAGCTTGAGTTTTTCGCGGACTTCGGCGGGCGTCAGAACCTTCGTTCCCATATTGACGGCGATGGCTTTGGCCCGTTCCACCAGATCGCCATTGGACGCCAGAACGCCCTTGTCGAGCCAGATATTGTCTTCCAGCCCCACGCGGATATTGCCGCCTGCAAGCACCGCGAGCGCTGCATAAGGCAACTGATTGCGACCGATGGAAAATGCCGAGAAAATCCAGTTATCCGGCAGGTTGTGGAGGATCGAAACCAGCGTCGCCAGATCGTCGGGCGCGCCCCACGGAATGCCCATGCACAGCTGCACCAGAACCGGATCGTCAAGCAGGCCCTGCTGCTGCAGCCACTGGGCGAGCGGCAGATGGCCGGTATCGAAGATCTCGATTTCCGGGCGCACGCCAAGCCGCTTTATCTGCGCGGCCATTTCCTTGAGCATGGCAGGCGTGTTGGTCATCACATAATCGCCCTCGCCGAAATTCATCGTGCCGCAATCGAGCGTGCAGATTTCCGGCAGGAGTTCAGCAACATGGGCAAGCCGCTCCGTCGCGCCCGCCATGTCGGTCTTGGCGGCATCCGGCGGCAATGGCGCTTCCGCAGAGCCCAGAACCAGATCGCCGCCACCCCCCGCAGTCAGGTTCAGCACGATATCGACACCGGACGCCCGGATATGGTCCACGACCTCGCGGAACAGTTCCAGCTTGCGCGACGGTTCGCCCGTTTCGGGATCGCGAACATGAATGTGGGCGACGGCGGCGCCTGCCTCGGCGCTTTCAATGGCGGCATCCGCGATCTGGCGCGGCGTGATCGGCACCTTGTTCGAGCGGTGGGTCGTTGCTCCGGCACCGGTGACGGCAGCGGTGATGAATATTTCGCGGGCGGGCTTTAAAGGCATGTTCGTTTCCCTCAATTTTCGACGAGCTTGACAGGTCGCGAAATGCCGGGATTATCATTTTACGAAATCTATTTGGCGAAGAGCGAAGAGTATGATCTTTGAACCGTCCGACGAAGAACTGAGTGTTACGCTGCTGGTCCTGCCGGATTGTTCACTCATGTCGCTGGCGGCGACGCTCGACCCTATGCGCGGCGCCAACCGCGTCACCGGCCGCTCGCTCTATCGCTGGCGCGTCGTGTCACCGGACGGCAGCGATCCTGTCACATCCAGCGGCCTCAAGGTTTCGGCGGACGGGAAGTTCGAGGCCGGTGCGCAGGACATTCTCATCATCGTCAGCGCCTTTCATGCATTGGAACATGCGACACCGAGGCTTCTCGCCATGCTGCGTCAGGCGGCCAAGCAATCGAAACTCATAGTGGGTGTGGAAGCCGGATCATGGGTGCTGGCAAAGGCCGGATTGCTCAACGGGCGCAAGGCCACCACGCACTGGGAAGATCTGGAGGCATTTTCGCAGCGCTTTCCGGAAGTCGAAATGCAATCGGATCGCTGGGTGCGGGACGAAGCGCTCCTGACGACCGGCGGTGCTGCCCCGGCGCTCGACATGATGCTCGCGCTCATTCGCGCCCGCCACGGCTATTCCATCGCGCTGGATGTGGCGAGCCTCTATATCTACGATGAGGTGAAACAGGCTTCCGATGCGCAGCCGCTGGTTTCCCTTGGCCGATTGCTCAATCGCGAGCCGCGGCTGGCGGACGCCATAAAGATCATGGAAACCCATATCGACCGCCCGATCCCCGTGTCGAGCATAGCGCGCAGGCTCGGCCTTTCGACGCGCAGCCTTGAATTGCTGTTTGCCAATGTGATCGGCCAGTCGCCGGGCAATTACTATCTGTCGCTCCGACTGAAAGCAGCACGGCGGCTGATCCTCGACACACATCTTTCCATGGCAGACACAGCTGAACAGACCGGCTTTTCGTCGATCAGTTCGCTGTCGCGCGCCTTCAAGCGGCATTTCGGTCAGTCGCCGAGCAAATTGAGGCAGTAAAGGACTTAGAGACCGAGACCCGACTTCACCGCAGCAAGCGCGGGCTTGCCGTCGGTAGTGGTCACGCCGTCGAGCCATGCGTCGAGCTGCGCCGGGTTCTCCTTGATCCATTTCGTGACGGCGTCCTTGGCTTCCATGCCGTCATTCAGGATTATATTCATCATCGTGCTTTCCATTTCCGTGTTGAACTTCAGGTTCGACAGAAAGCGCGAGACATTGGGACAATCCGCAGCATAACCCTTGCGGGTCAATGTTTCGACAGTCGCAGCCCCATCTTCCGGGCCGAACAGGTTCTCGCCATTTTGCAGATAGGTCAGCTTGTAGCGAATGTTCATCGGATGCGGCGTCCAGGCAAAGAACACGACGGGCTCTTCCTTGCGCACAGCGTTCTGGACCTGTGAAAGCATGGCCTGCTCGCTCGACTCTGCAAGCTGGAAATCCTTGAGACCGAACTTGTCCTTCTCGATCATCGACTGGATCGTGGCATTGGCGCTGCTGCCGGCCTCGATGCCATAAATCTTGCCGCCAAGCTGGTCCTTGAATTTCGCTATGTCTGCATAGGTCTTGATGCCGAGGTCCTTGCCCGTCGCCGCAAGACCGATCTTGGCGCCTTCAAGATTTATGCCGGCCTGCTCGATCACCTTCTTGTCCAGATAGGGTTTGCGGGCTTCCTCCTGAAGCGGCATCCAGTTGCCAAGGAAAATGTCGATCTGCCCGTTTTCCAGCGACTGGAAGGTGACGGGCACCGAAAGAATGGTCGTTTGCGGCTGATAACCGGCCTTTTCCAGCAACAGCGAAGCGAGCGCCGTTGTTGCGGTAATGTCGGTCCAGCCGACATCGGAGAATTTGGGTGCCTTGCAGGTTTCGCTTTCGGCGGCGTGCGCCTGCACACTGGCAAGGCTGGCGACGCTTGCAGCAAGCAAAAGAAATAGGTGTTTCATTCTCTTCTCCCCTTTGTTTTTATTGGAAACAACATGATAGGGAAAACAGGAAACGCCTCTTCGCAATATGCGCAATCATCTTTGCGTTTTGCGCAGCCTTTGACCCTTGATCGGTCAGGTCAGATTTGAAAAGCTGCGCAAAAGCCGGGGCGGGATTTACTTTTTCCCGCCATATTGCGCGTCGCTGACATGCTCCATCCAGTCCACAACCTTGCCGTCAAGCTGTTCCTGAATGGCGATGTGGGTCATGGCGTTGCTGGCCGATGCGCCGTGCCAGTGTTTCTCGCCCGGCTCGAACCACACGACGTCGCCGGGCCGGATTTCCTCGATCGGCCCACCCTCGCGCTGCACGAGGCCAAGCCCGGCAGTCACGATCAGCGTCTGGCCAAGCGGGTGCGTGTGCCAGGCCGTGCGCGCACCCGGCTCGAAGGTTACGGTCGCAGCCGCGGCACGCCTGGCATTGTTTGGAGAGAACAGCGGATCGATACGGACATTGCCCGTAAACCAGTCGGCTGGACCTTTGCCGGAAGGATCGGTTCCGTTTCGCTTGATATCCATGGCGCATTTCCTTTCGAATATGAGAGGTGCACCATAGAGCAAGTTGGCGGGGAGATCAGCGCCTTTTGGCGGGCTGTCCCTGCAAAATCACGTTATGCCGTTTTTCAAGCTCGACGTTGACCGCCTCGATTTCCTGCGCCTTGCGCGCATCATCCCATCCAAGCTCACGCGCAAGAATATTGGCGATTGCGGCAAGATTGCCGGTCGTCAGCGCGCCGTCGATTGCAAGCGTGGTGCGCCGCAAAACGACGTCCGCCAGATGCACGACAAGCTCGTTGCGCGCGATCCATGCGATTTCCGTCGCGCTGACGGTATCGGTTTCAGGCAGCATCGAGACCGGAGCCTCGGCTTCTTCCCGGAGGATCGGCAGGGCCGTGGTGCCATAACGCTTCAACAGGGTTTCGACCCGTGCGGCAGGCAGCCGTGTTTCGGTCGCATATTTCGTCACCCAGGCCTTGCGGGCGCGATCATCGGCAGGATAGTCCCTGCCGCCGCCAATGGCGAGGTTGCGCGTGGACACTTGCCGCGTCTTGCCGAACCGGGTCAGAACCTTGTCGGCCACTTCCTCGGCAAAGCCGCGGAATGTGGTCCACTTGCCGCCGACCAGCGCGATGATCGCGAATGGACGTTCACTATCCGGCTCGATGACGGGCGCGGAGTGATCGCGGCTGATGAGACCCGGTTCAGAAGCGTTGGACGCGGGAAGCGGGCGGATGCCGCTATAGGTATAGACGATCTGGCTGCGGTCGAATTTGAGCTTCGGCAACAGCGAGCGCAGGCTGTCGATGAAATAATCGGTCTCGTGATCGTCGCAGCGCACATTGTCGGGATCGTCTGACGGAATGTCGGTGGACCCGACCAGCGCCAGACCGTGATAGTCGTAGACGAGACAGATGCGCCCGTCATCTGCCTCGAAATAGATCATCCGCCCGTTGAGGCTCTTCACCAGTTCGGGATGATCGACAAGAATATGCGAGCCCTTGGTGCCGCCGATCATCTTGGTCGGTTTGCCAAGCGCGGCATTGACCCGGTCGATCCACGGACCGGCTGCATTGATGACGAGCTTCGGCCTGACTGCGAACTTCGCCCCGTCCGGCCCCTCGAAGCCGACCGTGCCATTTTCGGCGGAAACGAGCGCCGTGAAATTGGCGGCAGCGCTTTTCGGATTGGCGCGCAGGCCGTCACTGACGAGTTCATAGACCAGACGTTCCGGCTGGCTGACCTTCGCGTCGTGATAGATGCCGCCCGCCACGATTGCAGGCGTGATATAGGGCATTTCCTTCGTCGCCGTTTCCTTCAGCAGAAAACGGTGGCGCGGCATGACGCGTTCGCGCGCGCCGAAATAGTCGTAGAGCGCCAGGCCGATCTTGATAAGCACGGCGCCACGGCTGCGCGGCGCGGTCGTCGAGCCGAACAGGGTGCGCAGCGCCGCCGTGATGCCCTTGGTCCACGAAAAGACGGGAATGAAGGTCGGCAGCGGCTCGACATTGTGCGGCGCGTTCTTCAGCAGGAGATTGCGCTCCAGCGTGGACTGCGCCACAAGGCCGAACTCGCCGGTTTCCAGATATTTCAATCCGCCATGGATAAGCCGCGACGGGGCGGCGCTCGTGCCGGAACCGAAATCCGCCTTGTCCACGATGAGACAATTCACGCCCTGTTCGCAAAGATCGCGATAAAGCCCCGCGCCATTGACGCCCGCGCCGAGGATGAGCACATCCACGCCCCCGGCTTCAAGCTGCCCGATGCGGTTCTTCATGTCGGCATGACTTACGAAATCGTTCATTTCAATTCTCTCTGAGGCGCGGGACACGCCCTTCATTTCAATCCGTGAGGGCTTCGATCTTCGGCCAGATCGGCCCGAGTGCCGACGCGATTTCCTTGAACAGCTGATAGCGCTTTTCATAGAGCGCGCTTCGCTCTGCATCCGGCTGATAGGTCCGCCCGATGGCATCGAGATCGCGCGGGTCGCTGTAGACATCGGCAAAAACGCCAACGCCTTTGCCAGCGCAAAGCGCCGCGCCCCACGCCGCAGCCTCGTCCGTATCCGTTACGGTAACGGGCATGCCGAGCACATTGGCGAACATCTGCGCGAAAGCCGGGCTGCGCGACACGCCACCGGTAAGCCGCGCGGCTGAAATCGCGAAACCATCCTTCAGGTGATCGACATGGATGCGGTGGTTGAAGGCAATGCCTTCCCAGACGGCACGCAGCATGTCGCCGCGATCCTGCCAGCCGCGCAGACCGAAGAATGCGCCGCTCGCCATCGCCCCATAGGGCGAGCCGAACAGATAAGGATGGAACATCGCCGTCGAAGGCTTGGCCAATGCCGCATCGATTTCCGGGCGCAGCATGTCGTGGATCGAACGCCCTGTTTCCTCTGCCTCGCGCCGTTCCGACGGGCAGAGCTTGTCGAGAAACCAGTCGTAATTGGCGGTCGATGCGGGCGAGATCGACATGTTGTTCCATTCGCCCGGCGCAATGCCGTTGCGGCAGAACCAGCTCTTATCGACGCGCGGTTCGGACGACAGCGTTTCGTTGATGGAGTAGGTTCCGGCAACCACGGCAACGGTCCCGATGCCAAGCCCGCCAACACCAAGCGCGGAGGCCGTCACGTCATGAAGCCCGCCGACAACCGGCGTACCGACAACGAGACCGGTGCGCTTCGCGCATTCGGCGGAAACATTGCCGACAATCTCATCAGAGCGCGACATAGGCGGCAGCGCATCCCAAAGCGCGTCGAGCCCGAACAAGGCGAGCGCTTCCTTCGAATATTCCTGCGTGTTCACATCGGTAAACGAGGTGGAAGCTTCGGTGCGATCCGTACCCACGTCACCCGTGAGGCAAAAGCGCAGCCAGTCCTTGCAAGCGATCACATGACCGATGCGGTGATAGCGTTCCGGCTCGTTCTCTTTCACCCACGCCAGAATGGCGGAAGGGGCGGATGCATGGGGCAACTGGCCTGTAACGGCAATGGCGCGGTCCGCGACGGGGCTGTTCACCCAGCGCTCCGCCACATCCACGGCGCGGCTGTCGAGCGAGAGGATGCCCGCGCCGAGCGGTCGGCGGTCCTTATCCAGCATATAGATGCCGTCGCCATGCGCAGTCGTGGCGATAGCCAGAATGTCGGAAGCTGGCCGTCCGCTTTTGGCGATGGCCTCGGCGATCGCATCGGCGGTCGCATTCCAGAATTCATCCATGTCGCGTTCGACATGGCGCGGGCGCGGGAATGATTGCGCCACACGGCGGCGCGCTACGGCAAGGGTGGTTCCGTCAACGTCGAACAATACGGCTTTGGTGACGGTGAGGCCGCTATCGATTCCGAGCAGAGAAGGCATGTATCGTATTCCTGATAAATATGCTGAGGCTATTCCTGCTTGCCACCCGTCCGGGCGCGCGCAACCACCACATTGATGCCTTGCGCTTCCATCCGCTCGATATGCGCAAAAGGCGTATCTTCATCGACGATGACGACATCGAAATCGGTCAGCGCACCGAAATTATGGAGGGCGCGCCGCTCGAACTTTGTATGGTCGGCCAGCAGGATGCGCTTGGCGGCGCAATCCAGCATGGCGCGCTTGGTCTCCACCATTTCCGGGGATTGATGGAACAGAAGATCGTCGGTGATCGCGGCAATCGATATGAAAGCCACATCGGCGCGAAGACGGCGAATTTCATGGATCGTCATGCCGCCCACAAATGCGTTGCACCAGTTATAAAGCTGGCCGCCCAGCCCAAGCAGTGTCACGTCCTTCATGTCGCGCACTTCGTTCATCAGGATGAGCGAATTGGTGATGACGGTGAGCGGCCCCTTCTCCGGCAGATGCGGCACCATTTGCAGGACGGTAGTGGAATCATCGAAGAAAATCGCCTGGCCGGGTTCGACGAACTGCATCGCAGCTTCGGCAATCAGCTTCTTTTCTTCCGACTGGCGGGTGACGCGGTAAAGGTCGCTTGCCTCGATGAGGCTCGTGGGCGCCGCCGACACGATGCCGCGCGACTTGCGAAACAGGCCGCGGCTTACCAGTTCATCGACGTCGCGATGCGCCGTCATCAGGCTGATGCCGAACCGCTCGGTCAGGTCCTCGATACGCATCGAGCCTTCAGCCATTACAGTTTCGGCAATCTGCTGGCGTCGGACGAGCTGACGCGCATGCCGGCTGTCATTCGGCACCTGCCCCGTCATGAGGCCATCGGTCATCAGCTTGTCAATGCTTGCTTTGTTGCTCACTGCCATGCCTGCCACTTGTCCCCATGCTTGCGCGTTCCAAACGCATCGGAATCGCCGGATAGGCTTTATATTGCGCTGTCTTCAGCCCCGAAATCCAGCGAGTGATTGCGGGGAATTTCCTGAGAAGAGGACTTTCAGAATACGCATCCCGAAAGCATTTCGGCTGTCGGGATGCGCCTTTTCAAACCTTACTGTTCCAGAACGAACGGCGAGGTATACTTGTCGACATTGTCCTTGGTGATCAGGATGCAGTCGAAGAGCTGCTTTTCGTGATCCACGCCGGTCTTGCCGGTCTTGATGAAGTTGTCGGCCTGCTTGACGGCAGCTTCCGAGAACACGGCAACCGGCTGCAGAACGGTGTACTGCAGTTCACCGGCCTTGATGGCTGCAACCGCGTCCGGCGACCCGTCGAAACCACCGACCTTCACCTGATCCAGCTTGCCAGCCTTCTTCAGAGCGGCAATCGCGCCCAGAGCCATTTCGTCGTTACCGGAGATAACGCCGATAATGTCCGGGTTGGCCTGAAGCAGGGCCTGCATCTTGTCGTGACCCTGGGTACGGTCCCAGTTGGCGACGTCCTGACCGGCCTTCACCAGATCCGGATACTGCGACAGAACGGTTTCATAGCCGTTCGAGCGCGTTGCGGCGTTGTTATCCGATGGCGAACCGAACAGCTCGACATACTTGCCCTTGTCGCCAACGCTTTCGACCCACTGGGTCGCACCGATGGCCGCACCCTGTGCGTTGTTGGAAACGAGCTGCGCCTTGGCCAGACCTTCCTGGTTGATTTCCGCGTTGACGAGGAAAACCGGAATATTGGCGGCGATTGCACGCTTGACCGCGCCGACCGAACCGTCCGCATTGGCCGGGTCGAGAATGATTGCCACCGACTTGTTGGTGATGGCGGTGTCGATCAGGTTGCTTTCGGTGTTGGTGTCGCCCTTGTGGCCACCGACAACAGCCTTGTAGCCGAGACCTTCAGCGGTCTTCTTGGCGATTTCACCTTCGGTGAACCAGTACGGGTTGGATGGATCGTTGACGATGATCGTCATCAGTCCTTCGGCCCAGGCCGTGCTGGCGATGAGAGGCAACGCTGCCGCCGCGGCGAACAGAACGCGCATTCCCTTCTTGAACATGGTCTCACTCCCTTAACATTTTTCGTTTGCGTTATGCCGGTTCCCCGGCGGTACTCATTTCCATCAGGCCGTTTTCGAGATTTCGTGCCCTTTTGGAAGTCTTTCGATACGCCCGGCTGTTTTCGCGGCTCCGTCCGGAACGGTGGACAGAGCCGCTACCGATCATCGCCGGGAGTATTGAATGCTGTTGAGCAGAACCGCGAGCACGATGACCGCGCCGGTAAAGACGGTCTGCCAGTAGGAGGAAACGCCGATAATCACGAGGCCGTCGGAAAGGAAACCGATCACGAAGGCGCCGAGAAGCGTCCCCTGGATAGTACCGCGCCCCCCAGTGAGCGCAGCGCCACCGATAACCACGGCAGCGATTGCCGTCAGTTCGTAGGTGGTGCCTGCCGTCGGGCCTGCCGACGTCAGCTGCGAAGAAAGAACCAGACCGGCGATGGCAGCGCAGATGCCGGAAATGACGTAGACCGACACCTTGACGCGCTTGACCGGAACGCCGGACAGTTCAGCCGCACGTTCATTGCCGCCCGATGCGTAGAGCCAGCGGCCGAATGCGGTGCGGTTGAGAACGATTGCGCAGATGATGGCCAGAACCGCCAGAACCAGAACGCCGATCGGCACGCCGAACAGCTTGTTGAAACCAAGCCAGTCAAAGCCTGTATTGCCAAGCTCCGGGCGTCCGCCGAGATTGTTGTAGGTCAGACCGTTGGTCATCAGCAGCGCCACGCCGCGCGCGCAGTAGAGCACGCCGAGCGTCGCGACGAAGGCCGGAACGCGCAGATAGGCAATCAGCACGCCATTGACCGCGCCGACGAATGCGCCAAGCGCACAGGTGATCAGCACAACCGCCCATACCGGGAAATAGAGGATGATGCCCAATTCCTGCAGCGTCACGCCCTGCATCAGGAAACCGGCGACCACACCGGCAAGCCCCAATGTGGAACCGACCGAAAGGTCGATGCCGCCATTGAGAATGACCAGCAGCATGCCGATGGCAAGCAGGCCGAAAATGGCCACGTGCGACGACATGATGAGGAAATTGTCGACCGTAAAGTAATAAGGCGAAAGGAACGAGAAAACTGCGATGATCGCGATCAGTGCAAAAAATGCACGACCTTCGAGCAGCAGATGCACGAGGCCGGGTTTCCGCTTCGCGCCGTTCGGAGCCGCTGTTTCCTTGTTGGTGCTTGTGACTGACATTCTATCAGTGCTCCATGACTATTTTAGTGACCGACCATGGCTTCGCCCGAGGCGGCCATGATCTTTTCCTTGGACACGTCCGATCCGAATTCGGCGGAGATGCGCCCACGGTGCATGACGATGATACGGTGCGCGATGCTGAGGCATTCACCGACTTCCGAAGTCGTGTAGACCACAGCCAATCCCTGCTTCGCCTTTTCGGCCAGAAGCTTGAACACTTCCGCCTTCGCGCCGATGTCGATGCCGCGGCTCGGCTCATCAAGCAGGATGACTTCCGGCTCCGTCGCCAGCATCTTGCCGATCACGACCTTCTGCTGGTTGCCGCCCGAAAGCGAACCGATGGCCGCTTCGCCGCCATCCGTCTTGATGTGCACGTTCTTGATCGACTGATCGACGATCTGCTTTTCGCGTTTGCGCGATGTGAAAAGACCCTTGGTCATTTCGGCGATGCTGGCGAGCGACAGGTTCTTGCCGACCGTCATCGTCTGCACGAGACCGTCGCGCTGGCGGTCTTCCGGCACCAGCACAAGCCCCTTTTCGATGCGTTGCGCGATGGTGAGGCCGGAAACGTCCCGCCCTTTCAGAAGCACACGTCCGCCGCTTGCCCTGAGACGACCGGCGATGGTTTCCAGCAGCTCCGTGCGACCGGCACCCATGAGGCCATAGATGCAGACGATTTCACCGGCGCGCACATCGAGCGACATGCGGTCGACCACCGAGAAGCCCGCGCCGCCCGGATCGGGAACGGTCAGATTTTCGACGGAGAGCGCCACATCGCCCCAGTCATACCCGGTTGGCGGCGAGCCGAGATCGAAGTTCTCGCCGACCATGTTGCGCACGATCCATTCCAGATCGATTTCCTCACGCGGCGCGTAGGCCGTCATGGTTCCGTCGCGCAGCACCACCGCATGGTTGGTGATCTGCAGCGCTTCTTCCAGATGGTGCGAGATATAGACGATGGCGACGCCGCGCGCCGTCAGGTCGCGAATGACCTTGAACAGAACTTCCACTTCCGAGGCGCTGAGCGCCGAAGTCGGTTCGTCCATGATGAGGATACGCGAATTGACCGAAAGCGCGCGAGCGATTTCAACCACCTGCTGCTGGCCGAGGCGAAGTTCCTCAACCGGCGTCAACGGGTCAATATCTTCTTCCAGCTCCTTCAGAAGCTCGCGCGTCAGCCGTTCTTCCTCGGCGAAGTCCACGCCGGTCGCGGTGCGGATTTCTCGCCCCATGAAGATGTTGTCGCGCACATTCATGTTGGGCGCGAGGCTCAGCTCCTGATGGATGATCGAGATGCCACGGTCGCGCGCCTCGGTGGACGAGTTGAACGTCACCGGTTCGCCATCAAGGATGATCGTGCCGGAAGTCGGCTGGATGACGCCCGAAAGCACTTTCATCAGCGTCGATTTGCCTGCGCCGTTTTCGCCGAAAAGCGTCGTGACCTGACCACGGCGGATTTCGAAATTCACACCCTTCAGGGCATGAATGCGGCCGTAGGATTTGGCGACGTTGTGCGCGGCAAGAACGACATCGCCGTTTTTGCCTTCGATTTTCGGAGCGGTGCTCATTTCACTTCGAGCCCCACCGGCGTGACGAGCCAGTTTTTCGGATTGACGACCTTGAACGCGCCGACAACCGTTACGGTCTTGCCGACGAGATTTTCCACGTCGATGCCCGCAAGCACCTGTTTCTTCATCTCATTGTTCAGGGCCGAACCGGCATTCTGATATTCGATCTGGTTCTTGAACTGTCCGAACTGGATTTCGCCGGTCGCGTCGCGCAAATCGGTGCCGTTGACGGCGGGGCCAGTCTGAACGCGGATCGCCACACCTTCCGGCAAGCCATCGACCTTGATGACATTGTAGTTGGACTTGCGCTCTTCGACCGTGCCGGTGAACTTGACCGGGATGACCGGATTGACGTCGCCAACGCCATATTTCTTTCCGGCGGCAGCCTTGTCAGCGACAAGCGCATTGCCCACTTCGACGGCATCGACGGCGCGCTGCTCGACGCTGGCCTTGACCTTGGGGAATTCGGAAGCGCCATAGGCATCGGGAGAGAAAGCCTGCTGGCGCACATCGGAATCAGACCCGATCTTCACGACCTTCGTGTCGAAAGCAATCGCGCCGACAACCACAACCGCAGCGATCACGCTCCAGACGATGGCGCGGCTCAGCTTGGCGGGTTTTTGTGAAACTTGACTGGTTTGTGCACTCATTATCAAACGCCTTCAGCAATTCTGCCGGATTGTCGTTATTGAAACAGAAGATGCGGCTGAAATCAGACCGCCCGGAGACTATCCTTGACCATCGTTTCCGCGCTCGCCGGGTAGACGAAAGCCTCCGCCGGAGCGGTGCAAGATGCGACGGACGAGAGCATGATATCCTCCACGTGAATCCAGGGCCGCTCCTCCGTGCATCCTGGAACAGATGCGCCGCGATCGGAACTTATGATAGCGGCGTGTTATTAACTCCAATAATGATGTTATAAAGCTCGAAAGCTGTCAATCCGATGTTTTCGAAACACCCGCCAATTAGCACAATTTCACGCTGAATCACGTTCACGATCCAGGGAAATCCACTACATAATTCGTTATCGCTAGCAGCATTCACAGCACTATCTTTTCCAGGAGAGCCCCAGCCCGCCCTAACTGAAGTAAACATTTTTCTGTTTTATTTTCAATAAGATGTATAGAATTTGCACGACGTAAGAGGACGATCCAACCGCGAAAAACACGGCAAATACCGCATCTGAAGGCGTAGCGACTTTCCCCACATTCACTCTTTGGTGAAAAAAAATGCGCGCTCTCGAAAATTTTACAGACAACATGATAGTGTTATGTTATCTCCAGCATACGCCATTGCCCGATTTCATTATAAACGGGGCCGCGAGCGATGCATTTTCAGTCGCGGGAGGAATCCAAATGTCAATAAAGGCACATATCCGCCATGCGTGAGACAGGTGACATCATCATCGGGATCGACGCTGGCACATCCGTGCTCAAGGCGGTCGCTTTCGATCTCCGTGGACGCCAGATTGAGTCTGCGGCGGTTCGCAACAAATACGATACCGGCGATCACGGCGCCGTCACTCAATCGCTTTCCCAAACGTGGCAGGACTGCGCGCGCGCCCTGCGCGATCTTGGCGCCAAGGTGTCGGGCCTTGCCGAACGCGCGGCGGCGATTGCCGTCACCGGACAGGGCGACGGAACCTGGCTTGTCGGCCGCGACAACCAGCCGGTAGGCGACGCCTGGCTGTGGCTCGATGCCCGTGCCGCCTCGACCGTCACGCAGCTTGCCGCAGGCCCGATGAACCGCGCGCGCTTTGAAGCGACCGGCACCGGGCTTAATACCTGCCAGCAGGGCTCGCAGATGGCGCATATGGACGCCACCGCGCCGGAGCTTCTCGACAATGCCGACGCGGCCCTTCACTGCAAGGACTGGCTCTATCTCAATCTCACCGGCGTTCGCGCCACCGATCCCTCGGAAGCAAGCTTCACCTTCGGCAATTTCCGCAATCGGCAATATGACGATGTGGTGATCGAGGCCCTCGGCCTGACGAAGCGGCGCGGATTGCTGCCGGAGATCATCGACGGCACCGAGGTCCAGCATCCGCTATCCCCCGAAGCGGCGGCTGCGACGGGTCTGCGGGCGGGAACGCCGGTGAGCCTTGCCTATGTGGATATGGCGATGACAGCGCTCGGGGCTGGCGTGCGCGGCGGTACGGCGGGCGCCGGGTGTTCGACCATCGGTTCGACAGGCGTGCATATGCGCGCAAAACCGGTCGCCGATATTCATCTGAACAAGGAAGGCACCGGCTACGTCATCGCGCTGCCGATCCCCGGCATCGTCACGCAGGTGCAGACCAACATGGGCGCGACGATCAATATCGACTGGATATTGCAAGTCGCAGCCGACCTTATGTCGACGCCGGACAAGCCGGTTTCGCTTGGCGATCTCATTCCGCGCCTCGACGACTGGTTCAACGCCAGCCGTCCCGGCGCCATCCTCTACCATCCATATATTTCGGAAGCAGGCGAGCGCGGCCCCTTCGTGAATGCCGATGCACGGGCCGGCTTCATCGGCCTTTCAAGCCGCGACCGTTTTCCGGAACTGGTGCGCTCGGTCGTGGAAGGCCTCGGCATGGCGACGCGTGACTGCTACGCCGCCATGGGCGAAATGCCTTCCGAACTGCGCATTACAGGCGGCGCTGCGCGCTCGAAAGCGCTGCGCAGCACGCTTTCGGCAGCGGTCAACGCGCCGGTACGTGTTTCGGCGCGCGAGGAAGCGGGTGCCGCTGGTGCCGCCATGATGGCTGCGGTCGCCATCGGCGCCTATCCGAGCATGGACGATTGCATCGCCGAATGGGTGGAGCCGCTTTTGGGCGCGAGCGAAGCGCCGGATGCGGCGCGGGCGCATCAGTATGAAGAACTTTTCGTTGCCTATCGGGAAGCGCGGCTGGCCCTGACGCCGGTCTGGGACAAACTCGCTTCCGGCAAATAAGGAAACATTGAAATGGCTGAACCGGAAACCTGCGACCTGTTTGTAATCGGCGGCGGCATCAACGGCGCGGGCGTGGCCCGCGACGCTGCCGGGCGCGGCCTCAAGGTCGTGCTGGCGGAAAAGGACGATCTGGCGCAGGGAACGTCGTCACGCTCCGGCAAGCTGGTGCATGGCGGCTTGCGCTATCTGGAATATTATGAGTTCCGCCTTGTGCGCGAGGCGCTGATCGAGCGCGAAGTGCTGCTCAACGCCGCTCCGCACATCATCTGGCCGATGCGCTTTGTGCTGCCGCACAGCCCGCAGGACCGCCCGGCCTGGCTGGTGCGGCTTGGCCTGTTTCTCTACGACCATCTCGGCGGCCGCAAGAAGCTTCCCGGCACGCGCACGCTCGATCTGCGCCGCGACCCTGAAGGCACGCCGATCCTCGACCAGTACACCAAGGGTTTTGAATATTCCGATTGCTGGGTGGACGATGCCCGCCTCGTGGCCCTTAATGCGGTGGGCGCTGCCGAAAAGGGCGCGACCATCCTCACCCGCACGCCTGTCGTCTCCGCCCGTCGCGAAAAAGGCGGCTGGATCGTGGAAACGAAGAACCGCGATACCGGCGAGACCCGGACGTTCCGCGCCCGCTGCATCGTCAATTGCGCCGGGCCATGGGTCACGGACGTCATCCACAATGTCGCCGGATCGAACTCGTCGCGCAATGTGCGTCTGGTCAAGGGCAGCCACATCATCGTTCCGAAATTCTGGTCGGGCGCAAATGCCTATCTGGTCCAGAACCACGACAAGCGCGTGATCTTCATCAACCCTTATGAGGGCGACAAGGCCCTGATCGGCACCACCGACATTGCCTATGAAGGCCGCGCCGAAGACGTTGCGGCGGACGAGAAGGAAATCGAATATCTGCTGACCGCCGTAAACCGCTATTTCAAGGAAAAGCTGCGCCGCGAGGACGTGCTGCACTCCTTCTCCGGCGTGCGCCCGCTGTTCGATGACGGCAAGGGCAATCCGTCCGCCGTCACCCGAGATTATGTCTTCGACCTGGATGAAACCAATGACGCGCCGTTGCTGAACGTCTTCGGCGGCAAGATCACCACGTTCCGCGAACTGGCGGAGCGCGGCATGCATCGCCTCAAGCACATTTTCCCGAAGATGGGCGGCGACTGGACGCATGACGCGCCGCTTCCGGGTGGCGAAATCCCCAATGCCGATTATGAAACCTTCGCCAATTCCCTGCGCGACACCTATCCGTGGATGCCGCGCATGCTCGTCCACCATTACGGGCGGCTCTATGGCGCGCGCACCAAGGACGTTGTTGCAGGCGCGCAGAACCTCGAAGGGCTTGGCCGTCATTTCGGCGGCAACTTCCACGAAGCCGAAGTGCGCTATCTGGTGGCCAAGGAATGGGCGAAGACGGCGGAAGACATTCTCTATCGCCGCACCAAGCATTACCTGCACCTGACCGAAGCCGAACGCGCCGCATTCGTGGAATGGTTCGACAACGCCAATCTAGTTGCTTGAGGACGACATGGCCCTTACGCTTTCGCTCAACACCAATCCCCTGGTCAATCGTTTTGCCGAGCCGGGCGACCTGATCGAAACGGTTGCCCGCGACCTTCGCCTGCGCGACCTCCAGCTTACGCATGAATTCATCAATCCGAGCTGGCACGCCTCGACCATTCGCCGCCTGACGCGTGACATGGACAAGGCCTTGCAGCGCACCGGCGTTCGCGTCACCTCCGGCATGACCGGTCCGTATGGCCGTCTCAACCATTTCGGCCATCCAGATGCGGAAGTGCGCCGCTACTATGTAGACTGGTTCAAGACCTTTGCCGACATCATCGGCGATCTCGGCGGCAAGTCGGTCGGCACGCAGTTCGCGATCTTCACCTATAAGGATTTCGACAATCCAGCGCGCCGGGAAGACCTCATCAAGATCGCCATCGATTGCTGGGCGGAAGTGGCCGAACATGCGGCGGGTGCCGGTCTCGACTATGTGTTCTGGGAGCCGATGAGCATCGGGCGCGAGTTCGGCGAGACGATTGCCGAATGCATGAAGCTTCAGGATCGCCTGACTGCCGCCGACATGGCGATCCCCATGTGGATGATGGCCGATATCGACCATGGCGATGTGACGTCCGCCAATCCGGACGACTACGATCCTTATGCCTGGGCGCGGGCCGTGCCGAAAGTCTCGCCGATCATCCATATCAAGCAGAGCCTGATGGACAAGGGCGGACATCGCCCATTCACCGCCGCGTTCAACGCCAAGGGCCGTATCCAGCCGGAGCCGCTCCTGAAAGCCTTCGCCGAGGGCGGCGCGGTGGATAATGAAATCTGCCTCGAACTTTCCTTCAAGGAACGTGAGCCGAACGACCGCGAAGTCATTCCGCAGATTGCGGAAAGTGTGGCTTTCTGGGCTCCCCACATTGACACCGGCGCCAAGGACTTGAAAATATAGGTAATTTCACCAACCGGACCGTTTTCGATGGCAGATGCTGACGATTCACTGGCGCTGCGCGCCGCCTGGCTTCACTTTGTGGGCGGCATGACCCAGTCAGCCGTTGCCAAGCGCCTCGGCCTGCCTTCGGTGAAGGCGCATCGCCTGATTGCCAAGGCTGTTGCCGACGGCGCGGTGAAGGTGAGTATCGACGGCGATATTACCGAATGCATCGACCTCGAAAACCGTCTCGCCGATATGTACGGCCTCGACTATTGCGAGGTCGCCCCAGACATTGGCGAGGAAGGCCTGCCCCTGATGGTCCTCGGCCATGCGGGCGCGGATTTTCTGCGCCGCGAGATCGAGCATGGCGATCATGAAGTCATCGGCATCGGCCATGGCCGCACGCTGTCTGCCGCCGTCAGCTATATGCCGCGTGTTGCGGCCAGCAATGTGCGTTTCGTTTCGCTCCTCGGTGGCCTCACGCGCAATTTCGCCGCCAATCCGCATGACGTGATGCACCGCATCGCGGAAAAAACGGGAATGCCTGCCTATGTGATGCCGGTTCCCTTTTTCGCCAACACAGCGGAAGACCGTGAAGTGCTGCTCGCCCAGCGCGGCGTCACCACTGTTTTCGACATGGGTTGCCGCGCCGAACTGAAGATCGTCGGCATCGGCACAGTTGATGCGCAAGCCCAGCTCGTCACATCCGGCATGATAGAATTGAGCGAAGTCGAGGAGATTGCCAACCTCGGCGGCGTCGGTGAAATGCTCGGGCATTTCTTCGACGCAAACGGCCAGCGTCTCGAAACCGCGCTCACCGCCCGCACCATCGCCGCCTCGGTGGAAAACGCCGATATGAGCCGAATCATTGGGCTTGCGGGCGGCATCTCCAAGGCGGAAGCCATTCGCGCCGTGCTGAAAAGCGGGCGGCTCTACGGTCTCATTACAGATGAGCGCACGGCAAAGGCCCTTGTCCGGCAGCCGAATGGAAAATAACAAAATCACATTTTCTCGTGGATTTTTTTGTGATTTTGTGATCTAATTTCATGCAATAAATGTTCCGTCAACAGATCGGATAAAGCGTGAAGCGCGACGACAGAAGACAGGCGATCATAAACCTTCTGATCGAAAATCAGGCCGTCGACCTGGACGATCTGGCGGATCGGTTTGCGGTTTCCAGAATGACGATCCACCGCGATCTGGATTCGCTGGAACATTCCGGCGTGCTGCGCAAGGTGCGCGGCGGCGCGACCATCGATACCGGCACCCAGTTCGAAAGCGATTTTCGTTTCCGCGAGCGGCAGGACGGCGAAGCAAAACAGAAAATGGCCCGCGCAGCGCTCGAGCTTGTCGAACCCGGCATGACCGTTATGGTCAATGACGGTTCCATGGCGGCGGTTCTCGGCGGCATGCTGCTGGAAAAGCGCCCATTGACCGTTATCACAAACAATGCCGTCATCGTTGATGAGTTGAAGGGCGAGAACGGGATCAATCTGATTGCGCTCGGCGGGACCTATTCAGCCAAGTTCAACGCGTTTTTCGGTATCCTGACGGAAGAAGCGCTGTCGCATTTGAGCGCCGATATCGCCTTCATTTCATCCCCTGCCGTCAACGGGCAGCTTGTCTATCACATGGATGAAAACGTGGTGCGCACCAAGCGCGCCATGACCGCATCTGCCGCCCGCACCTGCCTTCTGGTCAATCACCAGCGGTTCGGGCGCCCTGCTCTCCACGTCATGGCAAACCTGTCGGATTTCGACGCGATCATCACCGATTCATCACCCGGCGCGGCCATACTGGACGAGTTAGAGCAGGCCGGGATCAGACTGACAATAGCAGCAGACTAGGAACAGTTACGCATGAGCAGATTCTGGGTTGGAACGAGTTGGAAAATGAACAAGACGCTGGCCGAGGCCCGCGCCTTTGCCGAAGCGCTGAAGGCTGCCGATGGCGGACGTTCCGCCGATATCCAGCGCTTCGTCATTCCACCGTTCACCGCCGTTCGCGAAGTGAAGGAAATCCTGTCCGGCACCTCCGTCAAGGTCGGCGCACAGAACATGCACTGGGCCGATCAGGGCGCATGGACCGGCGAAATTTCACCGCTGATGCTGAAAGACTGCAATCTCGACATCGTTGAACTCGGCCATTCGGAGCGCCGCGAGCATTTCGGCGAGACCAACGAGACGGTTGGCCTGAAAGTGGAAGCCGCCGTGCGCCACGGCCTGATCCCGCTCATCTGCATCGGCGAAACGCTGGAAGACCGCGAAAGCGGACGCGCGGCTGAAGTGCTGGAAGAAGAAGTGCGCGGTGCGCTTGCCAAGCTTTCCGGCGACCAGAAGCAGGCCGAGATCCTGTTCGCCTATGAGCCGGTCTGGGCCATCGGCGAGAACGGCATTCCGGCTTCCGCCGATTACGCAGATGCGCGGCAGGCCGAAATCATTGCCGTTGCCGAAAGCGTGCTCGGACGCCGCGTGCCTTGCCTTTATGGCGGCTCGGTCAATCCCGGCAATTGCGAAGAACTCATTGCCTGCCCGCATATCGACGGCCTGTTCATCGGCCGCTCGGCGTGGAACGTGGAAGGCTATCTCGACATTCTGGACAAGTGCGCCAAGAAAATCGCATCCAATTAAGGAGTAACACCATGAAAGTAGCAGTAGCAGGCGACAGCGCCGGCGAAGGCCTGGCCAAGGTTATCGCAGACCATCTCAAGGACCGTTTCGAGGTTTCGGAAATCTCGCGCACCGACGCTGGCGCGGATGCATTCTACGCCAACCTCTCCGATCGCGTGGCTTCCGCAGTTCTCGACGGCACCTATGACCGCGCCATCCTCGTTTGCGGCACCGGCATCGGCGTATGCATTGCCGCCAACAAGGTTCCGGGCATCCGCGCAGCGCTGACGCACGACACCTATTCGGCAGAACGCGCAGCGCTTTCCAACAACGCCCAGATCATCACCATGGGCGCCCGCGTCATCGGCTCGGAAGTGGCCAAGACCATTGCCGATGCCTTCCTCGCGCAGACCTTCGACGAAAACGGCCGTTCGGCTGGCAATGTCAACGCGATCAATGAAGTCGACGCGAAATACAACACGGCCTGATCGCCCGGATTTGTCACATCGGCCCGAAAATGATTTTCGGGCCGATGTGAACGGAACGCCTCAATTTTCAGGAATTATGGCGGCATAATCCCTTGCGCCGTGCAGGACATGGACGACAACCAACTCGTCGGCATCCATACGGTAAAAGATCAGATAATTGCCATGAATCTTGCGGCGAATGCCCTGCTTTTCATATCGGGGCACTATGGGAAAAGCCTTTGGAGAGGCCGCAAGCGCCAGGCATTCCCGTTCCATTTCATCAATAAAGGATAAAGCTCTGAGCGGATTGTCCCTCGCGATATAGTCGCCTATCCGCAGGAGGTCATCCGTCGCTTCGTCCGTGAAATGGACCTTCATTCGGTCGTGTCCGGCAGCATTGCCTGATAGCGTTTACGCAAGGCCCCGAAAACCTCCTCCGAGCCGGATGTGCGGTTCGCATCAGCGTCGGCAATCCCGCGCATGATCGAGGCGTCGAGCGCAGCAAGCCGGGTCTCCCGCTCCTGAACCAGACGCACGCCTTCTCGCAAAACCTCGCTTTTCGAGCCGTATCGCCCCGTATCGACAAGGTTTTGAATGTAGCTTTCAAGCTGCTTGCCAAGGTCTGCGCTAATCATGGTTGGCCTCCATTGGTTGCGTGATCGCAGGATAAGGCCATTATCAACTATTATCAACGTTCCTCAAAAGCAAAAAAGCGGAGGGTTTCCCCTCCGCTTTTCTTTTACCGTAACAGCAGAACTTAGCTGAACTTCGGGTCCAGCGAACCATCGCGATAGCGCTTTGCCATGTCCGAAAGCGGGATCGGGCGGATGGAAGCCGCATGACCGGCGGTGCCGAACTGCTCGAAACGCTCCTTGCAGAGCTTGGTCATGGCAGCCATTGCTGGCTTCAGGTATTTGCGCGGGTCGAACTCGCTCGGGTCTTCCTGCAGGACGCGGCGGATCTGGCCGGTCAGCGCCATGCGGTTATCCGTGTCGATGTTGATCTTGCGCACGCCATGCTTGATGCCGCGCTGGATTTCCTCGACCGGAACGCCCCACGTCGGCTTCATCTGGCCGCCATACTTGTTGATGATTTCCTGCAGTTCTTCCGGCACGGAAGACGAACCGTGCATGACAAGGTGCGTGTTCGGCAGCTTGCGATGAATTTCCTCGATCACATGCATGGCGAGCACGGAACCGTCCGGCTTGCGGCTGAACTTGTAGGCGCCATGCGAGGTGCCCATGGCAATCGCCAGCGCATCCACCTTGGTTTCGCGCACGAACTTCACGGCTTCGTCCGGATCGGTCAGAAGCTGGTCGTGCGACAGCACGCCTTCCGCGCCGTGACCGTCTTCGGCATCGCCCATGCCGGTTTCAAGCGAGCCCAGCACGCCGAGTTCACCTTCCACCGAAATGCCGCCCAGATGCGACATCTCGCTGACCTGACGCGTGACCGAGACGTTATAGTCCCAGTCGGCAGGCGTCTTGCCGTCGGCTTTCAGCGAACCGTCCATCATGACGGAGGTGAAGCCTGCCTGAATGGCGGTCATGCAGGTGGCGGCTTCATTGCCGTGGTCGAGGTGAACGCAGACCGGGATATGCGGATAGATTTCCGTGACCGCGTCCATCATGTGGCGGAGCATGATGTCATTGGCATAGGCGCGCGCGCCGCGCGAAGCCTGCAGGATCACCGGCGCATCGACGGCATCCGCCGCTTCCATGATGGCCAGCGCCTGTTCCATGTTGTTGATGTTGAATGCCGGTACGCCGTAACCCTTTTCAGCGGCGTGATCGAGCAATTGCCGCAGCGTAATGCGCGCCATTTTCCAGACTCCCTTGAATTCCCACTATCAGACTATTTCGCGAAATATTCGCCGAGGATATCCACCTCTTCGGCCACACCGAACACCAGCGCGCTGCGCTCATGATAGGCTTGCGGCACGATATCGAGGATCGGCATTGCACCATTGGTTGCCTTCCCGCCGGCCTCGCGGGCGAGAAAGGCAATCGGATTGGCTTCGTAGACGAGCCGCAGGCGGCCCTTCTCGTAGCCGGGGCGGCTGTCATTCACATAGAAGAACAGACCGCCGCGCTGCATGATGCGGTGCATGTCGCCCACCGCGGCACCAAGCCAGCGCATGTTGAAATTGCGCCCGCGCGGACCGTCCTTGCCGTTATAGGCATCGTCCACATAGGCTCTCATGCCGGGCGAAAGATGACGATACACGGATGCGTTGAACGCCAGATCAGACGTGCGTTCCGGCAGCGTCACCTTGCGGCGCGTGATATGGAAAACACCGCTCGCCGGGTCGAAGGTCGCGAAGATCACGCCCTCGCCGACCGAAAAGCCAAGATCGACCGAATTGCCGTAAGACACATAACCGGCTGCAACCTGGCGGTTGCCGGGCTGCAGGAAAGGCTCTTCCACATCGGCGGGGAAGATCGAGAAGATCGTGCCAAGCGGTGCGCCGAGACCCACATTGCCGGAGCCATCGAGCGGATCGATGGCGACGGCGATCAGTCCATCGGCCTTGCCTGCCACCGGCAGGTCTGCTTCTTCCGAAAGAATGGAGGCAGCGCCTGCGGCAATCAGCAGTTCGACAAACAGGTTGTGCGAACCGACATCGATGCACTTCTGCTGGTCCTGATCGCTGTTGACGCCGACAAGCTTGCCCGGATCGCCGGGAAGCGAGCCGCGTGCGATACGACCGGCAAGCCGCGTCGCGCCAGCCAGAATGGCCTTGATCGCATCGGCGGTCGCAAGGCGCAAACCATCCTTGCCAGCCCAGTTGTCGAGATAGGCCCCGACCGCTTCGGCTTCCACGCGATCGCTATCGCCCACCAGAACCAGTGGAGAAAAATTGCCAGCCATCGTCATTTGCCCTGCTCCAGCAAGAATTTTGCGCGGGCGATAATCGCCTCTGCCGTAATGCCGAATTTCTCATAAAGCACTTCGGCAGGGGCCGAAGCGCCGAAGCCATCCATGCCGATCACATCGTCTTCGCTGTCGACATAGCGCGTCCAGCCGAACTTGCCTGCGGCTTCCACGGCGATGCGCGGCGCATCGCTCAGAACGCCCTTGCGGTATTCCTTGCTCTGCTTTTCGAACAGGTCCCAGCTCGGCATGGAGACAACCGCCGTTGCGATGCCTTCCTCGGCAAGCTTTTCGGCAGCCTTTACAGCGAGCGAGACTTCGGTGCCCGTGGCAAGCAGCGTGATCTGGCGTTCGCCCTTTGCTTCACGCAGCACATAGGCGCCGCGTGCGGAAAGGTTCTCGCCATTGTCGGTGCGCAACTGCGGCACGTTCTGGCGCGACAGGGCCAGAACCGAAGGCGTATGCGGATCGGAAACCGCCACAGCCCAGCATTCCAGCGTTTCAATCGTATCAGCCGGGCGGAACACATGAAGGTTCGGCATGGCGCGCAGGCTGGCCAGATGTTCGACCGGCTGGTGCGTCGGTCCGTCTTCGCCAAGGCCGATGGAGTCATGCGTCAGCACATGGATAACGCGCACGCCCATCAGCGCCGAAAGGCGGATGGCATTGCGGGCATAATCGGAGAACACCATGAAGGTGCCGCCGTAAGGAATGAAGCCGCCATGGACCGCAATGCCGTTCATGGCCGCGCCCATTGCGAACTCACGCACGCCATAGCTGACATAGCGGCCGCTCTTTTCCGGCGTGAAATCGCTGTCGACAGCCGGAACACGGGTCAGGTTCGAATGGGTAAGGTCAGCCGAACCGCCGATCATTTCCGGGAGCGCTGCCGTCAGGCTTTCAAGTGCGATCTGGCTTGCCTTGCGGGTCGCAACGTTCTGCGGCTTGTCGAGCAGGCGCTGCTTGGCGTCGGCAACGGTCTTCTGGAAGCTTTCCGGCAGAGTGCCGGCAATACGGCGGTCGAATTCGGCGCGTTCGGCTGCGGGCAGCGCATCGACGCGCTTCTGCCATGCTTCGCGTTCGGACGCGCCGCGGGCACCGGCTTCACGCCAGGCATTGAGCAACGGGGCCGGAATTTCAAAGGCTTCCGCCGTCCAGCCGAGCGCTGCCTTGGTGGCGGCATTTTCAGCGGCACCGAGCGGCGCGCCATGAACCCCACTCGTACCGGCGCGGTTCGGCGAACCGTAGCCGATGACGGTCTTGAGCGCGATCAGCGTCGGGCGGTCAGATTGAGCCTTTGCGCGGGTCAAAGCCGCATCGATGGCGTCGTGATCATGACCATCGACCTTTTCGACATTCCAGCCGCAAGCCTTGAACTTGGCCGGAATATCGTCGGTGAAGGCGATTTCCGTGCTGCCGTCGATGGTGATGCCGTTATCGTCATAAAGCACAATCAGCTTGCCGAGGCGAAGATGGCCGGCAAGCGAAATCGCTTCCTGTCCCACGCCTTCCATAAGGCAGCCGTCGCCGCAGAAAACATAGGTGCGATGATCGACAATATCCTTGCCGAACTGGTCGGCGAGCGCGCGTTCGGCAATTGCCATGCCGACCGAGCTTGCAAGCCCCTGACCGAGCGGGCCGGTGGTCAGCTCCACGCCTTCGGTATGGCCATATTCCGGATGCCCTGCGGTCTTTGAACCCCACTGGCGGAAGTTCTTCAGCTCATCGATGGACACGTCCTTGTAGCCCGCCAGATAAAGCGCGCTGTAAAGCAGCATCGAGCCATGGCCATTGGAAAGCACGAAACGGTCACGATCCGCCCATTTAGGTGCCGAGGCGTCGAATTTCAGATGCTTCGAGAACAGAACGGCGGCGGCATCTGCCATGCCGAGCGGCATTCCCGGATGGCCGGAATTGGCGGCATCGACGGCATCGATCGAAAGAGCGCGAATGCAGTTGGCGAGTTGCAGCATATCTGATACGGGCGGGGCGAAATTCATCGGCGGTAACCTCCTTGCCAAATGCAAAGTCTCAGGCATTTCCGGCAAACGAAACCCGGGTTCCGACTCCGGCATGCGTATAAACAACAAAGCCAGGGCGCATTGTGTAACGGCGACTGGATGCAATGCGCTCATGCTGCCCGGGATTGCGCGGTCCTGTGAGGGTCGGCCCCGGACACCAATTCCGGTAACACCGTTTCAAAAGCATAACAATATGGTCATAACATTATAACGATTTAAATGTGATCTTGAGTGTGATTTTTCTTTCCACACCCCTGTTTTAGCCACTGCGGACGGACGAAATCGCAGAATCAGCGTCGCGACTCACCCGCAAAACGCAAAAGGCAGCCCATGGATGACCACGGACTGCCATTTAAAATGATATCTCGGTGGGGCGGATTACGCGCCGGCCATTCGCTGGCGGCGTTCCCGCAGCAGCATCGGGCCATATTCCAGAACGTAAAGCCCGAAAGCGCCCATCCAGAGCAAGGCCGATGCGGAGAGGATGGTGTGGAAGAAATTCGGCATGATTTCCGCCAGCGGGCGGATCAGAGCAGCAGCGACAAGGCAGAGATAAGCGACCTGCGTGATGGGCGAGGCTGTCAGTTCGCGCCCGGTGTGGCCGCGTGTCGCCCGTGTCATGACGGCGAGCATCATGCAGCCCATCGCGCCGACCGTAATCACGTGCAAGGCCGAATAAGGGTTGAGGCGATCGATGGCCGAAAGGCCGATGGCGATGAAACCGAGCGGGATGAAGGCATAGGCGACGTGAAGCACGAGCAGCAGCTTTTCTCGCGCAATCGACCATCCCCGCCAGCGATAAAGCCGCACGATATGAAACAGCGCCGCAATCCACGCCAGAACTGCGGTGATCGTCTGGTCGGGAGCGGCGATCCAGCCGATGCAGGCCACCGCGCCGACAATAATGCTGAACCCGTCATAACGGTTGAACGGCACCGGAAAACGCGTCTTCCCCATCTTGTTCAGCCAGTTGCGGGTAAAGCTCGGTACGATGCGCCCGCCGATCACCATCACCAGCAGGACATAGGCGCTGACCCCGATGCGGTTGGCCAGGGCTGCATCGCTGTCGGTCAGGATCAGAAAATGGAAGACGAGATTGGCGAGCATCACTGTCGCGACGCCAATCAGCACCTTCAGGTTTTTCCATTGGCGTCCGGCGATAATTTCCCGCCCGCAGATGAAAAGCAGCGAAGGCAGGAACAGGCTTTCGACCGCAACGGCAAACCGCACATCGATAAGGTCAGGCTCCAGAAACACCAACCGCCCCGCAAGCCACACGCCGACAATTATAGCGAGCGGCGTTCCCGATACGGGCAGGCCACCCGTCCAGTTTGGAATGGCCGTCAAAAGAAAACCTGCGAGAACGGCGGAAGAGAAACCGAACACCATTTCATGGGCGTGCCAGTTCAGCCCGCCATAGGAACCGCCGAGCGGCATCCCGAGCGTCAGCGACAATATCCACAAAAGCATCGCCAGAACGGCCCATATGGCCCCGCCCAGAAAGAATGGGCGGAAGCCATAGCTGAGGAGGACGGGACCGGTCATCTTCAGTCCGCGCGGCATACCTTTTTGATCGGATGGCATCGCAGCAGGTACTGCCTGCAGGCCTGGCTGTCTGGTCATGATGTCCTCGCCATGAAGCCGGTCAAGTCCGGCTCATCGAGTTTCGATACTACTTGCCATATTACTGAGCGCTGGCGATGACCTTTTCCAGCCGCTCCTGAACGACCTTCGGCTTCTTGGCCGAAACGATCCGGTCGAGATTGGCCGGGCTGTCGCCGACAGCGATCAGCGCGATCATGCCCATCGCATAATGCGGGGTGCACTTTACCAGATAGGCGCCGGGTTCGGTAACCGTCAGCACATAATTCTCGTTGATCTTGCTTTTGAACTTCTCCGCGCCTTCAGGGATCATGTCCTTGATGGATTCGACATTGTGTCCCTTGTCGACCGGCACGAAGGTGATCGTGTCGCCGGGATTGGCCTTTATATAGGCGGGTTCGAAAACCATGGCGCCCTCGGCACCCTTGTTGAGCATATGGACTTCGATATTTTCGGCAAGAGCGGGGGCCGCCAGCACAGCAAGAATGCCTGCTGCAGCAAATTTGATTGCGAGTTTACGCATTTTCGTCCTGATCTCCATCGGATGGGCGCAGCTGCCGTCTCGGCTTCAACGCGCCACACAACGGGATTTAGACCGGCCGCCTGCCGATCTCTTTGATCTGGATCAAACAGTCTGAGTTATTCATGATAATATCGCTCAAATTTCAATCGGAACAAGCGATTGATTTTCCGCGCCCGGCCATCGCATCATTCCGGACGGCTGACAGCCCTTTTGCCGCAGGCTCCGGTCCGCTTGCCCGGCATGACAACCCTGCATGCATCTTGTATGCATTTTAGGGAACAATATTCGCTGCAAGGGATGAGAGAATGAGCGACACCATTTCGATTTCGACAGACGAACTCGCCGGGCTTGTGCGGGAAATCCTGAACAAGGCGGGTTTCAGCGCCGAGCATGCCGCAGCCATCGCCAAGACGATTGTGGCGGGCGAGCGCGACGGCTGCAAATCGCATGGTGTCTACCGCATCGAAGGCTGCCTGCGCACGCTGAAAAGCGGCAAGGTGATTGCCGATGCCGATCCGGTCGTCACGACCGACGACAGCGCCGTTGTTCGCGTCGACGCCAAGGGCGGCTTTGCCAATCTGGCCTTTGAACGCGGCACCCCTGCCCTCGTGGAGAAGGCGCGCAAGCTCGGCATCGCGGCGCTGGCGATCAACGACTGCACCCATTTCGCAGCCCTCTGGCCTGAAGTGGAAGCGCTCGCAGAACAGGGCCTTGCCGCAATCGCCATGTGCCCGAGCTATGCGACCGTTGCGCCCGCAGGCGGAACGAAGCCGCTTCTCGGCACCAACCCGTTTGCCTTCGGCTGGCCGCGCCCCGGCGATTATCCTTATGTGTTCGACTTTGCCACCAGCGTTGCCGCGCGTGGCGAGCTGGAGCTTTATCGCCGCGCCGGAAAGCAGCTGCCCGAAGGCTGGGCCGTCGATGCGGACGGCAATCCGACCACCGATCCGGAAGCCGCCCTTGCGGGCGCGATGCTGCCATTTGGCGGGCACAAGGGATCGGCCATTTCCACGATGATCGAACTTCTGGCCGGTGTGATGATCGGTGATTTCACCAGCCCCGAAGCGCTCGACTTCCTCGGCACCACGACGCTTGCGCCGCGCCACGGCGAACTCATCATCGCCTTCGACCCCGCCCGCATGGCGGGCGGTCGCGGCAACCCGCAGGAGCGCGGCGAAATCCTGATTGATGCGATTGCCGGACAGGGCGCGCGCCTGCCGTCGCAGCGCCGCTTTGCCGCCCGCCGCGATTCACTCAGCAAAGGCATCACGCTGACCGCCGCCGAAATGGCGCTGCTGGAAAAGCTGAAGGAAAAGGGTCTGGACGCCGTGTCCTGACCTGACAAAAAAGGCGCCGAACTCGGCGCCTTTTTCTTTACTTATGATGATTTCAGGCGGCGTATTTTGCTGCCGCGCTGCCCTGTTTGTTCCAGCCTGCATACCAGTCCTGGAACAGCTTGAGCTGGGTTTCGCAATAGCCGCGCTGGCTATCGGAGAGCTTGTCCGTCTCGTTGAAATGCAGCTCATATTCGGGATTGCCGGTCAGGACCATCATGTGCTTGTAGAAGAGAACGAGGTCCGGGCCTTCATCGAAGGACGACAGAACGTCGAGCGCGGCTTCGAGTTCCAGCGCCAGCTTGCGCGCTTCGACGTCGCCGGTGGCTGCGGCCTTCGACAGGGCAACCAGATGCTGCACTTCCTTCGGCAGCACATTGCCGATGCCGGTGATCGCGCCGGTTGCGCCGCAATTGACGAAGCCGTGGAAGACGCCGGTATCGACGCCGACCATCAGGGTCACATCGTCATCGGCGCTGGTGATGTTTTCAGCAGCGTAACGCATGGCTTCCGCGCCGCCGAATTCCTTGAAGCCGATAAGGTTCGGATGTTCTGCGCGCAGCGCGAAGAACAGGTCGGCGCGGGTCGCGAAACCGTAATAGGGGCTGTTGTAGATGACAGCCGGAAGGTCGGGAGCAGCCGACAGGATCGCCTTGAAATGCGCCTTCTGCGCCGAGATCGAGGAGCCACGCGACAGAACGCGCGGAATGACCATCAGGCCCTTCGCGCCGACTTTCTGCGCATGGGCGGCATGGGCGGCGGCGATCTTCGTGTTGACCGCGCCGGTGCCGACGACGACAGGCACGCCAGCCTTGGCGAGCGCCTCGACGCCAGCCATGCGCTCCTCGTCCGAGAGGAGCGGCCAGTCGCCCATCGAACCGCAATAGACGACCGCAGACATGCCCTTCGCGATCAGTTCCTTGCCCTTGCGGACCAGCGCATCGAAATCCGGGGTGCGGTCGGGCTTGCAGGGGGTCATGAGGGCCGGAATGCAACCGGAGAAAATGTTAGAGGTCATAGCGTCGTTCCTTGGACGTTTTTCCTTGAGCGTTTTCACGCAAGCTGGATCTACAATCGGTCTGCCAAACCTTGTATTGAATCAAATATACACTTTGTATTTTTCTTGTCGACCAAAATTTTGTTTCGGGTTAGGATTGCTTGACGGGTGCGATTTAAACTGGTGTTAGAATGCAGTTGTGCTGCGTCGCATACACCGAAAGAGGACAGACAGGACATGGACAAAGACGACGCAAACCAGACAGCCGACCGGAAGAAGGGTTCAGGCGTAAAGCTGGTTTACGACGTGCTGCGTGACGAAATTATCGATCTTTCGCTCGCGCCGGGCAGCCCCATCGATGAAAACCAGCTCGCAGAGCGCTTTTCCATGTCGCGCACGCCGATCCGCGAGGCGCTGGTGCGGCTTGCGAGCGACGGCTTCGTGACCACGCTGCCCAACCGCTCGACGGTTGTTTCCAATATCGATTTTCTGAGCCTGCCCGCCTTTTTCGACGCGGTAACGCTCATGTACCGCGTGACGACGCGGCTTGCCGCCCGCAACCGGACCGACAAGGACCTTGAGAACATCCGGGCGCATCAGGAAGCTTTTGCCCGCGCCGTCCGCTCGCAAAACGCGCTGGAAATGATCGCGACGAACCGCGACTTTCATGCAGCCATTGCCGAAGCGGGCCGCAATCCCTTCTATACCACGTTCTTTTCGCGGCTTCTCGATGAAGGGCGCAGGCTGCTGCGCCTCTATTACCAGTCTTTTGCCGACCGCCTGCCGGAGCGTTACGTCACCGAGCATGAAGACATGATCCGCGCTATCGAAGAGCGGGATGTCGACACCGCCGATCTGCTTGGCAAGGCGCATGGCGACCAGATTGTCTATCAGATCCGCAAGCTGATTGCGGAAGACCGCCGCGATCAGCTGGATCTGTAGGCAGCTGTTAAATCACTTCCAGCGATTGCCGGGATTCCACCACGCGGTCGCACCATCCGAGCACGGCCTGGCTCTCCGGGGCGAGAAGAACGCCGCAATCCCCGGCAAAATCGTTCCAGCCCTCCACATAGGTTTCGCGCACCACGGTCAGCACCGGAATCCGGCGCGCATAGGCCGTTTCGATGATGGAGCGGAAACCGTGCCCTTCCGTCTCGCCCTTGCCGAAACGGTTGAGGATCAGAATATCGGCGCCGTCGTCTAGTTCCGTCAGAAGCGAACCTGCCACATCGGCAAGGGCTGCCGGATCGAGGCGGCACCCCTTCGACCCGGAACCGAGCGCCTGCGAAATGATCTGCGTGACGCCGGTGCCTATATGCTCGATCTCGATATCGCGGCAGCATTCCTCCCCGCCGGTTTCGCGACGCTGGAGAAAGCCCGCCACGCGCAGGCCAGCCTGCCTCGCCCGGTGCGCCACACCTGCCAGAAGCTGGTCCACCGGCACATCCTTTGCGGCGAGGATGGCGGCAAGCATCGGTTCGAGGCTCATGCCGCAGCTACCTCATTCGACAGCAGATCGATGCCGGTAATATCAGCATCGGCTGCGAGGATCGCGATATATTGCGACACGGCCTTCGACCAGGTGGACGCTTCCAGCCAGCCCGCAATCCTGTCGGCCACATAGTCGAACGGCAGTTCCTCGCCTTCGATGCGGCGGTCAAGCCGCACGATATGAAAACCGAAGCGGCTTTCAATCGGATTGGCCGTGATCTCGCCTGCCGCCATGCGCTCCAGCGCCCTTTCAAATTCAGGCACCGTGCTGCCACGCGTGAGCTGGCCCAGATTGCCGCCTTGCGCGCCCGAAGGGCAGGACGAATATTCATGCGCGACCGAGGCGAAAGTAGTGGGCTCGGCAATCACCGCCGAAGCCAGGCGGGCAGCGGTTGTCCGGGCCTTTTCGCGGGCCTGGCTGTCGGCAGGATCGGCGGCGATCAGGATATGGCTCGCCTCCAGAATGGGCGCACTGGTGAAACGGTGGCGGTTGTTTTCGTAAAAGCGCAAGGCTTCCTCCCGCGTGGCGGAAGGCACTTCAACCTCCCGTTCGATCACCATGCGCACCAGCGCATCCTCGTCGGTTTCGCTGCGGCCCTCGGCGTCTTTCTCGCGTTCCGGCACGATACCCGCTTCCCTTGCGCGCTGCAAAAGAAGCTCGCGGACCGCGAGCGCCCGGGCAGCGGCAAGAAGTGCTGCGCCGGGATTGTCCGACGGATGGTTTTGCGCCTCCGTCAGAATGTCGGTTTCGTTGATCGCCACACCATTGACGGACACCGCATCGAAAACCGGACGCGGCTTTGGCGGAACCCGCGTATCCGGCTCCTGATAGGTCGTGTAGCCGGTCGGGTGATTGTGCTGCCCGGCAGCGGGTTGTTTCCGGTCGAAAAGCGTCACCATGAGCCTTACTCCGCAGGAACGCGCATATGTGAGGGCTGAGCGGTATGGTTGCGCTCACGCACCACCTGATAGCCCGGACGCCAGATATAGCGCACCGGCGCGCTAAGCATATGCACAAGACGCGTGAACGGGAACAGCAGGAAGATGGTCAGCCCCAGGAAGATATGCATCTTGAAGACAAATGATGCATCGGTGATGTAGCTCGATGCAGCCGGGTTGAAGGTGAAGATGCCCTGCGCCCAGTTCATGAATGTCACCATTTCACCGCCGTCGATATGTTGCAGCGAAACCGGAATGGTGCCGAGACCCAGCAGAAGCTGCACCCACAACAGCATGATGATCAGCGTATCGGTCGGCCTTGAAGATGCGCGGACACGCGGATCGAACAGGCGGCGATGCACCAGCATGCTGGCGCCGATGATTGCCATCACACCGGCAATGCCGCCTGCGACGACGGCAAGAATCTGCTTTGCCTCATGGCTGACGCCGAGCATGTCGAACACCCAGATCGGCGTCAGCAGGCCCACGAAATGACCGGCGAAGATGAACAGTACGCCGACATGAAACAGGACCGAACCCCACATGAGCTGCCTGCGCCGCAAGAGCTGGCTTGAGCCCGAACGCCATGTGTAAGGCTCGCGGTCGTAGCGAAAGATCGAGCCGAGCGCGAGCACGCTCAATGCGATGTAAGGATAGATGCCGAAAAGAAACGTATGGAGGTAAGCCATTTTCCGCCTCCTATAGATGTGAAGGGTTGGACGGGGTGCCGGGCTTGCGCTGTGCCGCACGCATCTGCATGCGCAACCGGTCCGGTCCGCAGGCGTTTTCACCCGCATTGCCGCCGAACGTCACCGCTTCTTCCTCCCAGATGCGGTCGAGCGCGGCGAGATCGTTCGGGTCGTCTTCTTCCTGCCGAAGCAATTCTCCGACGAGGTTCTTGTCCGGCTTGGCATTGGCGACATGCAGGAGCGCGGCAAAAGCATTGGCATAGGGCGACTGACGCTTGCGCAGGCGGTCGCCGATGGCCGCTGTGATATGGCCGGTCTGGGTGAGAAGATCGTGTATCTCTTCGGCTGAGCGCGTGGACAGGAATTCGAGGAACAGCGGCAGATAGTCCGGCAGTTCCCTGGCATCCACCACAAAGCCGTTGTCGTCATACATCTTCATCAGGTCGACCATGGCCTGGCCGCGGTCACGGCTTTCGCCATGCACATGCTCGAAAAGATGCAGCGACAGCGACCGCGTGCGGTCGAACAGATGCACATAGCGTTCCTGCGCCTCGTAGAGATCGCAGTCGCAGACATAATCGATAAGACTGTCGAGAAGCCTGCGGATGCCGGGCGAAAGCCTTTCCCCGGCCAGCGCCTCTTTCAGCTCCTCCCCGCCCAATTGCAGCTCAGGCGTCGGATAGGAAAGCAGCAGCGATATGATTTTCAGGGTCCTGTTCATTACACCTGCTCCCTGAAAATGTCGGTTGGTGTCTGGACCACCTTCTGGCGCTTGGCGCCGAACAGGTCTTCCGTCGACGTTCCGCCCGAGCAGCCGTTGCCGAAGGTGAAGCCGCAGGAGCCGCGCATGTCATAGGCGTCTTCCGTAACTTCACGGTGCGTCGTCGGGATGACGAAACGGTCTTCGTAATTGGCAATCGCCATGATGTGGTACATTTCCTCGATCATCGCACCGCTCATGCCCACACGGTCGGCAATCGCCTCGTCGATGACGCCATCGACGGTCTTGGCGCGCATATAGGCGCGCATGGCGAGCATGCGTTCCAGCGCCGAGATGACCGGCTCTTCCTTGCCTGCGGTCAGGAGATTGGCGAGGTAGCGGACCGGGATGCGCATGGAGCGCACATCCGGCAGCGGACCATCCATGCCAAGCTTGCCCGCAGCCGCAGCCGATTGCAGCGGCGAGAGCGGCGGCACATACCAGACCATCGGCAAGGTGCGGTATTCGGGATGGAGCGGGAAGGCGATCTTCCAGTCCATCGCCATCTTGTAGACCGGCGAGTGCCTGGCCGCTTCCAGCCAGGCTTCCGGCACACCGTCCCTGCGCGCCTGTTCGATCACGGCAGGATCGTTCGGGTCGAGGAAGATGTTGAGCTGTTCCTGATAGAGATCCTGCTCATTAGCCGTGGAAGCGGCTTCCGAAATACGGTCCGCATCATAGAGCATCACGCCCAGATAGCGGATGCGACCGACGCAGGTTTCGGAGCATACCGTTGGCTGTCCGGCTTCAATACGCGGATAGCAGAAGATGCACTTCTCGGACTTGCCCGAACTCCAGTTGTAATAAATCTTCTTGTAGGGGCAGCCGGAGACGCACATGCGCCAGCCGCGGCACTTTTCCTGATCGATCAGGACAATGCCGTCATCCTCGCGCTTGTAGATCGCGCCTGAAGGACAGGCTGCAACGCAAGTTGGATTGAGGCAGTGTTCGCACAGGCGCGGCAGATACATCATGAAGGTGTTTTCGAACTGGCCGTAGATTTCCTTCTCCACGCCTTCGAAATTGTAGTCCTTCGAGCGCTTGGCGAACTCGCCGCCGAGAATTTCCTCCCAGTTCGGCCCCCATTCGATCTTCTCCATCCGCTCGCCTGAAATCAGCGAGCGTGGGCGGGCGGTCGGCATGGTCTTGCTTTCGCCCGCCGTTTGCAGATGGCCGTAATCGAAGTCGAACGGTTCGTAATAATCGTCGATTTCCGGCAGGTCAGGATTGGCGAAAATCTTGGCGAGGATGCGCCATTTTGCGCCCATCTTCGGCTCGATCTTGCCGTTCTTCTTGCGGACCCAGCCGCCGTTCCACTTCTTCTGGTTTTCCCATTCCTTGGGAAAACCGATGCCGGGCTTGGTCTCGACATTGTTGAACCAGGCATATTCCACGCCTTCGCGGTTGGTCCAGACGTTCTTGCACGTCACCGAGCAGGTGTGGCAGCCGATGCACTTGTCGAGATTAAGCACCATTCCAATTTGCGCACGGATTTTCATTCTGCTGCCTCCTTCACGGCGGAGTTGCGGTTGCCTTCTTCAAGCGGCCCCTCCATCCAGTCCACATGATCGAGCTTGCGCACGACCACGAACTCGTCGCGGTTGGCGCCGACGGTGCCGTAATAGTTGAAGCCATAGGACTGGTGGGCGTAGCCGCCGATCATATGCGTCGGCTTGGTGATGATGCGGGTGACGGAGTTGTGAATGCCGCCGCGCTGGCCGGTGAGCGGCGAGCCGGGCGTGTTCACGATCTTCTCCTGCGCGTGATACATGAAGATGGTTCCATCCTTCATGCGCTGGGAGACGACCGCGCGGGCCACGATGGCGCCGTTGGCATTATAGACTTCCACCCAGTCATTATCGACGATGCCGGCCTTTGCCGCATCCGGCTCCGAAATCCAGACAACCGGCCCGCCGCGATTGAGCGTCAGCATCAGGAGATTGTCCGTATAGGTGGAGTGGATGCCCCATTTCTGGTGCGGCGTGATGAAGTTCAGCACCAGATGCGGCTGGCCGTCCGCCTTTTCGCGGATTGCAGGATTGACCGTCTTGGTGTCGATGGGCGGGCGATAGACGCAGAAGCCTTCGCCGAAGGCGCGCATCCACAGGTGATCCTGATAGAGCTGCTGACGGCCGGTCAGCGTGCGCCAAGGGATCAGCTCATGCACATTGGTATAGCCCGCATTGTAGCAGACATGCTCGGATTCGAGCCCCGACCAGGTTGGCGAGGAGATGATCTTGCGCGGCTGCGCGACGATATCGCGATAGCGGATCTTCTCGTCTTCCTTGGGAAGAGCCAGATGGGTGTGGTCGCGGCCGGTGAACTTCGACAGCGCTTCCCATGCCTTGACCGCCACTTCGCCGTTGGTTTCGGGCGCAAGCGAGAGAATAACCTCGGTTGCGTCGACATCGGTATAGATGCGCGGACGCCCTTCGGTCGCGCCCGGCTCATGAACCTTGCCGTTCAGCTTGCCGAGAAGCTCGACCTCATGTTCGGTGTTCCACGAAATGCCCTTGCCGCCATTGCCAAGCTTGTCGAGAAGCGGCCCGACGGAGGTGTAGCGCTTGTAGAGGTTCGGATAATCGCGCTCCACGACCACGACCGATGGCATGGTCTTGCCGGGGATCGGCTCGACCTCGCCCTTCTTCCAGTCGAGGACGTCCTTGGGCTGCGCCAGTTCGCCCGCCGTGTCATGCAGGGTCGGCACCAGAACGATGTCCTTCTCGACACCCAGCACTTCCGGCGCCACTTCCGAGAACTTCTTCGCGATGCCCTTGAAGATGTCCCAGTCGCTGCGCGCTTCCCATGCCGGGTCGGCTGCACTCGACAGCGGATGGATGAAGGGATGCATGTCGGAAGTGTTGAGGTCGTTCTTTTCGTACCAGGTGGCGGTCGGCAGAACGATATCGGAATAGACGCAGGTCGTGGACATGCGGAAATCGAGCGTGACCAGAAGGTCGAGCTTTCCTTCCGGAGCATTCTCATGCCACACGGCCTCACGGCTTTCCTGCGCGCCTTCCTGACCCAGATCCTTGCCAAGCAGGCCGTTCGACGTGCCGAGCAGGTGCTTCAGGAAATACTCATGCCCCTTGCCCGACGAACCGAGCAGGTTCGAGCGCCAGACGAACATGTTGCGCGGCCAGTTGGCCTCGTGGTCCGGGTCCTCGCAGGACATGGTGACGGTGCCGTTCTTCAAGGCATTCGCGATGAAGTCCTTCGGCTCCTTGCCCGACGCGGCGGCCTCCTTGGCAAGCTCCAGCGGGTTGGTCTGGAGCTGCGGCGCGGAAGGCAGCCAGCCCATGCGCTCGGCCCGGATGTTGTAGTCGATCATCGTGCCTTCCCACACGCCGTCGGGGGCGGTGGGCGAGAGAATGTCCTGCACCTTCACGGTCTCGTAGCGCCACTGGTCGGTATGCGCATAGAAAAACGAGGTGGAGTTCATGTGGCGCGGCGGACGGTTCCAGTCCAGCGCGAAGGCAAGCGCTGTCCAGCCGGTCTGCGGGCGCAGCTTTTCCTGCCCCACATAATGGCTCCAGCCGCCGCCTGACTGACCGATGCAGCCGCACATCACCAGCATGTTGATGATGCCGCGATAGTTCATGTCCATGTGGTACCAGTGGTTGAGACCGGCACCGAGAATGACCATGGAACGGCCATTGGTCTTTTCGGCATTGGTGGCAAATTCGCGGGCGACCGCAATGATCTGGTCGCGCGGGACGCCCGTGATCTTCTCCGCCCAGGCCGGGGTATATGGCAGGCCCTCGTCATAGGATTTGGCAGAATTCTCGTCGCCAAGCCCGCGATCGAGGCCGTAATTGGCGGCGAACAGGTCGAACACCGTCGCGACCAGCACTTCGCCCTTCTTCAGCTTGAGCTTGCGGGCCGGGACCTTGCGCACCAGCACGCTGTCATGGTCCGTGCCTTCAAAATAATCGTGCTCGCGATTGCCGAAATAAGGGAATGCCACATCGGCAACTGCATCGTGCGCACCCGCCTCAATGAAGCTCTTGGCAAGTTCCACGTCCTTGCCCCGGCCATCCTTTTCTTCGAGGTTCCACTGGCCGTCGTCGCCCCAGCGGAAGCCGATGGAGCCCTGCGGCGCAACATAGGTGCCGGATTTCGTATCGAAGGCGACCGTCTTCCAGTCGGGATTGTTGGCCTCGCCAAGATCGTCCTTCAGGTCGGAGGCGCGCAGGAAGCGGTCGGGCACGTAGCGTCCGTCCTTCTTCGTGAGCATGACCAGCATCGGGAAGTCGGAATATTTGCGGCAATAATCCTCGAAATAGGGAACCTGCCGGTCAAGATGATATTCGCGCAGGATCACATGGCCGAGCGCCATGGCAAGTGCCGCATCGGTGCCCTGCTTCGGGTGCAACCAGAGGTCGGAGAACTTCGCGGCTTCCGAATAGTCGGGTGAGACCACGACGGACTTGGTGCCCTTGTACCGCACTTCCGTATAGAAATGCGCATCCGGCGTGCGGGTCTGCGGCACGTTGGAACCCCAGAGCATCAGGAAGCCCGCATTGTACCAGTCTGCCGATTCCGGCACATCGGTCTGTTCGCCCCATGTCATGGGCGACGCGGGCGGCAGGTCGCAATACCAGTCATAAAACGACATGCAGACGCCGCCCAAGAGCGACAGGTAACGCGAGCCCGCCGCATAGGACACCATCGACATGGCCGGGATCGGCGAGAAGCCGATCACGCGGTCCGGGCCGTATGTCTTGGCCGTATAGGCATTGGCGGCAGCGATGATCTCGTTGACTTCTTCCCATGTGGCGCGCACGAAGCCGCCGAGACCACGCACCTTCATATAGTCGGCACGCTTGGCAGGGTCCTGCTGGATCGCGGCCCATGCAGCGACCGGCGTTTTCAGCGCACGTTCCTTGCGCCACAGCTTCAGCAGGCGCGAGCGGATCAGCGGATATTTCACGCGGTTGGCCGAATAGACATACCAGCTATAGCTTGCCCCGCGCGAACAGCCGCGCGGTTCGTGGTTCGGAAGATCGGCGCGGGTGCGCGGATAGTCCGTCTGCTGGGTTTCCCAGGTGATGATGCCGCCCTTGACATAGACCTTCCACGAGCAGGAGCCGGTGCAGTTCACGCCATGGGTGGAGCGCACGATCTTGTCGTGCTGCCAGCGCTTGCGATAGGCGTCTTCCCAGTCACGGTTTTCGTTGGTGGTGACGCCATGGCCTTCCGAGAAGGTGCCGACATTCTTGCGCGCAAGAAAGTTCAGGCGGTCGAGGAGTAGACTCATGATTTTATCCTCACATTATTTCGTTAGGCAGCAGCGGCGGCTGGCTTGCTGCGGTGCTCCACGTCGTAGAGCAGCCCGCCTTTTCGGGTGTAGACGGCCCAGGTGATGACGAGGCAGGTCACGTAGAAAATCAGGAAGGCCCAGAGCGCGGCTTCCGGCCCGCCGGTCATGCTGATCGAGGTGCCATAGCCCTTCGGGATGAAGAAGGCGCCGAAGGCGGCGATGGCCGAGGTGAAGCCGGTGATGGCCGCGGATTCCTTGTCCGCTTCGTGACGGCGTTCTTCCGGGGTGGCACTGGGCATGAGCCTGTCCATTTCCTTCGACATGATCGCCGGGATCATCTGGAAGGTGGAGGCATTGCCGATGCCGGTCGCGAAGAACAGCAGGACGAAGGAAGCGAAGAAGCCCCAGAACGCATTCGGCTGATCCTTGATGCCGACGAAGTAGAGCACGCCCGCCACGCCGATCATCATCAGCACGAATGCCCAGATGGTGACGCGGCCGCCGCCATACTTGTCCGCCAGCCAGCCCGAACCCGACCGCGACAGCGCGCCGACGAGAGGCCCGAGGAAGGCGAACTGAAGGGCATTCACTTCCGGGAACAGGATGTTGGTCAGAAGCGGGAAGCCTGCCGAATAGCCGATGAACGAGCCGAAGGTTCCCGTATAGAGCCAGCACATGATCCAGTTGTGCCTGCGGCGGAAAATGACGGCCTGATCGGCAAACGAAGCCTTGGCCGAAGCAATATCGTTCATGCCGAACCAGTTGGCGAAAGCCGTGATGACGATGAACGGCACGAAGATAAATCCGGCATTTTGCAGCCAGAGCGGTGCGCTGCCCGCTTCGGTCGCGACCATGGCCGGACCGCCGCCAAGCTTGCCAAAGATACCGGCCGTGATGACCAGCGGCACCACGAACTGCACGACGCTGACGCCGAGATTGCCGAGGCCGGCATTGAGCGCTGCCGCATTGCCCTTCTCATGCTTCGGGAAGAAGAACGAGATGTTGGACATGGAGGAAGCGAAGTTGCCGCCGCCGAAGCCGCAGCAGAGCGCCAGCAGCAGGAAGATGAAATAAGGCGTGTTCGGGTTCTGCACCGCATAGCCGATGCCAATGGCCGGAATGACCAGCGACCAGGTGGTCAGGGTGGTCCACAGGCGGCCGCCGAAGATCGGCACCATGAAGGAATAGAAGATGCGGAAGGTGGCGCCCGAAATGCCGGGGAGTGCGGCCAGCCAGAAAAGCTGGTCGGTCGTGAACTGGTAGCCCACCAGCGGCAGCTTCGCCACCACCACGGACCAGACCTGCCAGATGGCGAAGGACAAAAGAAGCGCGGGGATCGAAAGCCACAGGTTGCGCTTGGCGATCTTGCGTCCCTTCTGCTCCCAGAAAGCCGGGTCGTCCGGACGCCAGTCGGTCAGGACGGAATCGCCCTTTGCCGGCTTGATATCGGCTTTCTTCAACCCCTGCAATTCGGGGAATGCCGGAAGTTCGCCGAAAGCCTTGCCTTGCGAGGCGCGTTCCATCTGGCGGATCGAGACATGCATCCATGTGAACGACACGGCGACGATGACGAAGAGCAGCATGAAGCAGCTTGTCCAGAGGCCGGTCTGGTCGAGGAGCACGCCGAACAGGATCGGCAGGATGAAGCCGCCAAGACCGCCGATCATGCCCACCAGACCGCCGACGGAGCCGACATTGCCCGGATAATAGACGGGAATGTGCTTGAAGACCGCCGCCTTGCCGAGCGCCATGAAGAAGCCGAGGATGAAGACGGTGATGGTGAAGCCGATCACGCCCATTTCCGCATGGAAGGCCAGCGGGCCGTTATCGCTCTGGATGACATAATCCGTCGGCGGATAGGACAGCACGAAGGTTGCGACCAGCGCCACGGCGAAGGTCCAGTACATGACCCGGCGCGCGCCATAGACATCCGAAAGATGCCCGCCATAGGCACGGAAAAGACTGGCCGGAACGGAGAAGAACGCCGCGATGATGCCAGCAAGGCGAATATCGACGCCATAGACATGGATCAGATATTGCGGCAGCCACAGCGCGAGCGCCACGAAGGCGCCGAAGACGAAGAAATAGTAGAGCGAGAAACGCCAGACCTGCACATTCTTCAGCGGTTCCAGCTCCATCAGCGTGCTGGCGGGCTTTATGCCCTTGAGACGGCGCTCGACCAGAACCGGGTCGTCGCTCGTGGTGAAATAGAAGATGAGCGCCATGACGACCATCGCAGCCGCCCAGATTTCGGCAACCGCGTGCCAGCCGAAGGCGACCATGACCATCGGCGCGAAGAATTTCGTGACCGCCGAGCCGACGTTGCCCGCGCCGAAAATGCCAAGCGCGACGCCCTGCTTTTCCGGCGGATACCAGCGCGAGACATAGGCGACGCCGACCGAGAACGACCCGCCCGCCACGCCGACGCCAAGCGCTGCAATCAGCATCTGCGGATAGGTGGTGGCGTAGGTCAGCAGCCATGTGGCGACCGCCGAGACCAGCATTGTGAGCGTGAAGATGGCGCGCCCGCCATAGCGGTCCGCCCAGATGCCCAGAATGACCCGGATCAGCGACCCGGTCAGGATGGGTGTGCCGACCAGCAGGCCGAACTGCGTTTCGCTCAGTCCAAGCTCGGATCGAATTTCAATGCCGATGATTGCAAAGATGGTCCAGACCGCAAAACAGACCGTGAAAGCGGTCGTACTCATCGCTAGCGCCGTTGTCTGCGCCCCGGGATTTTCCCCTGCGACATGTTGCATAGGCGTACTCCGAATTGAATACCATTGGGAGGTTTCGTATGCACTTATGCGTCGACTGTGAGATGAATACATTGATTAAGATCAATATCTCAGAACTATTCAAGTTGAATTTTAGTTCTTCAAGACGTAAGGCCAATAATAGACCAAGTTTGGCACAAGTATTGATTAATGCATATTGAACGATTGATATTTATCAATTATGTTAGCGGGCCATAACTTACCCCCTTAAGTGAGGAACGATGCGGAGAGAAGAAATCGACGCGCTGAGAAATTTGCCGCTTTTCATGGACATGGCGGATGCCACGTTCGAGCGGATCGTGCGTCCGAGCTTCGTGCAGTCATTCCCGCCGCGCACGACCCTGATCCGGGAAGATGAGCCTGCGGACTTCCTGTTCGCGATCCTCGACGGGCTTGTGCTGATGTCCGCGAAATCGGACGATGGCGAGACTGCGCTGGAGATGCTGCGCGCCGACGATATCTTCATTCTCGCCGCCGTGCTGAACGACGATGTGTGCCTGCAAACCGCGCAGACACTCACGCCCACCCGCGTGCTGATGGTGCCTTCCAGCCTGGTGCGCGACCTGATGAGCGAGGATGTCGGCTTCATGCGCGCCATCGTTTTTGAGACCGCCCGCGCCTATCGTCGTCTGGTCAAGGAACTGAAGGCGCAGAAGCTGCGCAGCAGTGTGCAGCGCCTCGCCAACTGGATCGTCAAGGAATCGCTTTTGAACGGCGGCGGCGACGTCGTGATGATCCCTTGCGAAAAACGCACGCTTGCCGCCTATCTCGGCATGACGCCGGAGAACCTGTCGCGCAATTTCGCGACACTCGGTTCCCATGGCGTCAGCGTGCAGGCTTCGGTGATCAGGATCACCAACAAGAACAAGCTCTTGCAATTTGCCGCCCCTTCCCACCTGATCGACAGGCAGGAACCGGCGCGCACGGCCGAGAGGGTTTGAGACGCGCTTTCATCTTCCTGTCAAACAGAACGACTATCCGGTGACTTTCTCGATCGAACGGGCCGCCGCCATGAAAGCACCTTTTGTTGCACTGTTTCTCGCCCTTGCGACCAGCGCCGCCGCGCAGGAAATGCACAAGCCCGAACTGATCGGCGCTTTCACGCTGCCAACAGGTCTCAAAATCGATGGCGTGGAATTCGGCGGAATTTCCGGGCTCGACTACGGCCCGCAGGAAGATGTCTATTACGCCATTTCCGACGACCGTTCGGAAAATGCGCCGGCGCGCTTTTACAAGCTCAAGCTCGCCATCGACGCTTCCGGCGTGCAGAGCCTCGACATTCTGGAAACGGTCACGCTTCTCGACAAAGCCGGCAAACCATTTGCGCTGAAGGACGTGGACCCTGAAAGCATCCGCTTCAACGCTGCCACCGGCACCATCTACTGGTCAAGCGAAGGCGACAGAAACGGCAGGCCTTTTGTCGGCGAAGCGAAGACGGATGGCAGCTTCGTCCGCGAATTTGCCTTGCCGGAGGCCTATATTCCCGACGAGGCCAAGACACGCGGCATCCGCAACAATCTTTCCTTTGAAAGCCTCACGATCACACCGGACGGCAAGACGCTGCTGGCCGGTACTGAAAACGCGCTGGTACAGGACGGGGACAAGGCGACGCTCGACCATGGCAGCCGCTCGCGCATCATCGCCTTCGATCTCGCATCGGGCGATGTGACGGCGGAATATGCCTATGATACCGACCCGATCTTCACCAAGGCGACTGAGCCGCCTTTCTGGAACGATAACGGCATGTCGGAATTTGTTTCCGATGGAAACGATCTCCTCACCGTCGAGCGTTCCTTCGCCATGGGCGTCGGCAATCGGATCACGCTTTACCGCGCATCCTTCGACGGCGCCAGCAATGTGAAAGACGTTCCGTCGCTCGCCAACCAGCAGGCAACGCCGCTCGCAAAGCAGCTTCTCCTGCAGCTCAATGAAGGCGATTTCGGCCTCGACATCGACAATATCGAGGCCATTACCTTCGGACCGATGGTTGACGGCAAGAGGACGCTGGTCCTCGCCTCGGACAACAATTTCAACCACGGTCAGGTTTCGCAGTTCATCGCCCTGAAGCTGCCCTGACAAATAGTGACCGCACTCAGGTCCAGAAATAGCGCACGGTGTGGAAGAAGACCGGGGCCGAAAAGACGAGGCTGTCGGCCCGGTCGAGCATGCCGCCATGCCCTTCGATCATGTGGCCCCAGTCCTTCACGCCGCGATCGCGCTTGATGGCGGATGCGACAAGCCCGCCGAAGAAGCCCATGATGCAGGATGTTGCGGCAAGCGCACCCGCCTGAAACGGCGAAAACGGCGTCAGCCAGGCAAGCCCTGCCCCCAGAAGCGAGGCGCTAGCGACCCCGCCGACAAAGCCTTCCCAGGTCTTTGACGGCGATATGCCGGGCGCGATGCGATGTTTGCCGAACAGCTTGCCGAAAATATATTGCAGCACATCGCTGCCCTGCACGGTGGCCACCAGAAACGCGATCAGCAGCAGCTTCTTGCCGTCGAAGCCGGGAATATCCAGCGTCATCAAGGCGGGCACATGGCTGATGCAATAGACCGACAGCATGATGCCCCATTGCTGCTCGCTGATGCGTTCCAGAAAGCGCGACGTGTCGCCGGAAAGCGCCGTCAGCACCGGCATTGCGAGGAAGCAATAGACCGGAATGAAGATGGAATAGAGCCCGTACCAGTCGATCCAGATCAGGTAATACTGCACCGGAATGACCAGCAGGAACATGCCGAGCAGCACGCGGTGGTCGGCGCGCCTTGTCTGCGTCAGCGTCGCATATTCGCGCAAGGCGGCAAACGAGATCAGCGCGAACAGCACGATCACCCCGCCCTTGCCGAACAGGAAAGCGACGCACATTGCGCCAACCATGATCCACCATGCCTTGATGCGGGCATTGAGATTGACCAGCGTGGATGAAAGCGGCTTTGGCGCGCGCCATGAAAGAACACCGGCCACGGCGCTTGCCGTTGTCAGAACGCCCATGAGGCCAAGGAATAATCGGGTTGTTTCGCTCATGGCTGTTTACCGTTACGGGGCTGTATATCGAGAAGGCTCTGGCGGGCGCGGGCAAGAAATTCCTTGCGGTCCTCGCCCTCGCGAAGCTGGACCGGCGCGCCGAAAACGACGCGGCACAGAAGCGGCACCGGCAGCATCGCGCCCTTGGGCAGCACGCGCGACATGTTTTCGATCCAGCACGGCACCAGCTCGACATCTGGGCGCGCCAGCGCCAGATTGTAGATGCCGGAGCGAAAGCGCAGCAGCGCCTCTTCGGTCATGTTGCGCGTGCCTTCGGGAAAGATGATGAGCGAATGGCCATCGGCCAGCGCCTTCAACATCACTTCCATCGGGTCCTGCGTGCGTTCCACCCAGTTGCGCTCGACAAGCACGGTGCGCAGCAGAACTTCCGCCATGAACTGGCGCACGCGGTTGCCCCGCCAGTAATCCGCGCCGGCGACAGCGCGGGTGCGGGCGCGCTCTTCCTGATCGAGACAGGAGGAAAGCAGGATGAAATCGCCATGGCTCGTGTGATTGGCAAAATAGATGCGCTGGTTGCGCGACGGGCCGGTGCCGCTCCAGATCGGCCGCACGCCGGTAATCCCGCGCGACAGGATGGCCAGAAACGAGCCGAAAATCGATTGCACCTGATGGCGGATCAGTTCCCGCATGTCACAGCCCCCATCCCAATGGCTGGCCTGATGGCACTGCGGCCAGCAGAATGAAAAGCACGATCCCAAGCCCCATGAAAAACCGGAGGCGCCCCACGATGCGCCGCGAACCCTCGATCCGTACCGCAAGCGGACGCGGTGGTCCCTCATTGGAGCGCAGCCCCATGCGTTCCAGAATTTGATCCACCTCGCTCAAGCCCGCCTCACCGGAACTGGCGATCAGGCGAAAAAGCGCTGCATCGAACAAGAGATGCGCCGCGATACCCAGCATGATCAGCGCGCTTGCGAGCAGCAGTGGCCAGATCAGCCAGAAAGCCAGATCGTGTACCGGGCGCAGGAAGGGCGCGACCGCAAGAAGAACGACCGCGATGGCAATGCCGGGAAAGGCGTTGCGGCGCAGCATGATCGCCGTGGAGGATGCAGGTGCGTTCATGCCGCCTCCCCCGTCAGATGCAGATGGACCGGCCAGCCCTTGGCGCGGATCAGCGCTTCGGCTTCCCGCGCATTGGCAGCGCGTCCGGTGGAAACGAGCCAAGCGACCGCAACGGTGGCGCTGCGCTGAAAGCCAAGCGCGCAGCAGATGAGAACCGGGCCGTGATGGCGAGCCGCTTCAACGGCATCGGCGGCCAGTTGCACTTTTTCGGATGACGGCGCGATCAGGTCCAGCGTGGCAAAGCTTTTCCATTCGATGGAATGGCGAGGAGGCACCATTTCAGCGGCAAGATCGATGACCGTCGCAAAGGATGAAAGTTCTGCGGCTTTTGGAAAACGCCCGAGAAACACGCCATCGGCAAGCTCGACATGCGGCGGCAGCCTGCGGGTCCAGAAATGCACATTCAACCGGGCAAAAAGCCGGTATGGCCACAACAGCCAGCGGCTTGCAAGACTGACCGATCCATCCGTCTGCTTCTGGAAAATGGCCGCACCGGCACAGAGATAGCCAAGCGCTACAAGGGCAAGCGCGGTTGCAGGCCAGAGCCAGAAGACCGCATAGCCTGTGACGGTCAGGCCGTGGATGGCGAACGCCAGAAACAGGATCGCGCCCGCCAGATAGCAAAGCCTAACCCTTGTGGCTTTGGGATCTGATGTGAGCCGGAACCCAGCCATCGGCGAAGGGTCGTTGCGCGGAAAAAGCCACAGGGCAAACAGGCCGAGCAAAGCGCCCGCCGGAATATCGACCGCGTGGTGCTGATAGGTGGTCAGCACCGACAGGCCGATCAGCAGGCACCAGACATGCCAGACCACGCGCACGGCACCGCCCATCACGCGGCGCATCTGGTCCCAGATGATGATCAGCAGCGCGATATGAAGCGATGGTGCCTGATTGAAAGGCTTGTCGAAGCCGCCAAGCACATCGAACATGAAACCCGGAATGCCTGCCGTTGCCGGTTTTACGAAGGTCGCCGTCAGCGGAAAGGCGACGAAGCAGAGAACGGCGATAATCTGTGCTGTCAGATAACGCTTCGCCAGCCGGTCGACTTGTTCCGGACTGTTATTGGCGAACAGCGCAATCGCATAGAACAGGTTGACCGACCAATAGGGAACGATGCTCCACGCGATGAACGGAACCCGGCTTTCCCATGCGAAGGCAAGGTTCGGCACATGGCCTTGCTGCGATGCGAGCCAGTTGGCCGTACCGTAGGTCAGGTAGAAGAAGGGCGCGAGAAACAGAAGCCAAAGGATGGCGCGGCGGATCACAGGCCGCCGCGAAGATCCTTCGCGTTCCGTCAGTTGCACTGTCACGCTTTGCCGTCTCCCACGCGCTCCGCAATCGAGACGGTGAAAATGCCCCACTGGTCGATGCGCTGTTCGATCTTGCGATAGCCCGCCTTTTCGACAAGCTGATCCATTTCGCCCTGCGTGCGGCGGCGCATCACCCATGCCTCGCCGCCACGATGCGAGGTCAGTGCCCGCGCGATCATTTCAAGCTGCGGATGCCAAGGCTGGTTGGTGTAGATCAGCAAGGAGCCGGGTTTCTGCATCCGGGCAAGCCCCGACAGCGAACGGTTGATCAGCGCGTTATCGGGGAAAAGCTCGTAAAGACCGGACACGATGGCAAGGTCCGGCTGCGGCGTGACCGCAGCAAGGCTTTCCTCATTGAATGCGTCGCCCTCTTCCATATGGGCGATGGCTTCCAGCCCGCGCTCCCTGATGAGCTTGTTGCCAGCCAGCACATTGATGGGCGAATAATCGCGCAGGTGAATGTTGTCCGGCAAGTCGCCTGCGCGCACCACCGCATCGATGACATAGCGGCCATGGCCGCAGGCAATGTCGAGGATATTGGTCGAGCGGCCTTCGCTTTCGAGCCGCCTGATGGCGTGTCTGATCAGTTCTTTCAGATGCACCTTGCGCTGGCGGATGCCGCGCCAGCCGATCGCTTCCAGAAACTGCCTGTCGATGAGCTTGCCGCCCGGCCCAAGGCCCCGCGCTTCGTTCTCATAGACATAATCGAGCGTGGACCCGGAATCGAAGCCAGTGCGCCTGCCGACCTTCAACCCTTCCGAAAACAGTGCGCCGAAGGCTATCGAAGCGCGTGTCATTGCCCAGTAAAGCCCCTGCGCGGTCAGAAGCGACAGCGGCGTCGACAGCCGGTCGGCCTCGTCCCGCGTGTGGCCTGCAATATGCGCTTCGGTCAGGTCGGCGCGCTGCGGCGCTTCGGCAAAACGCGCCTCGATGAAATCATGGATGCGTTCGATTGCCGGCTTGCGATGCCGCTCGCCGAGCGTGTCGTGGTAGAAGCCTTTCAGCACGTGCCGCTCCTTGATGCGGCTGCCGAGGTTCTCGAAGAAGCGATGTTGCGGCGCGGGGCGCACGACGAAATCGCTGCCGGAAATGAGCAGTTGCGTCGGAACGGTAATCGCCCGCGCATCGTCCACCACGCGCTTCGCCGTCTCGTAGAGTTGCAGCAGGATATGCGATGCGATGGGCCGCGTGATCAGCGGATCGGTGCGATAGGATTCGATGCGTTCCGGATCGTGGGTCAGGAATTGCGGCTTGACGTAGGAATTGACGTAGAAAGTGCCTTTCAGCTTCTGCCACAGGCCGATGCCTTCCTTTGCGAATGGCACATAGAGTTTGATGTCGAAGGCAGGCGACGCCAGCACCAGCGCCCGGATATTCGGCGCATAGTCATGCACCCATGCGGCAGCAAGCACCGCACCGACGCTTTGCGCGATGATGGCCACGTCCTCGATGGCCGCGCCGGTTTCCTGCCGGATATGGGTGACGAAACAATCGAGATCGCGGATCGACGCGCCAAAGGACGGCGAGAAGCCGCGCACGCCCGGCGAGTGGCCATGGCCGCGCGCATCCCATGCGTAGAAAGCGTAGTCGTCCAGCCCCAGCTCGTCGACGAGGTGCGCGACGCGGCCGCTATGCTCGTGCCCGCGATGCAAGAGGACGATCACGCCTTTCGGCTTGCCGGAAAGTGTCGGCCAGAAACGGTAAAACAGCGACGTGCCGTCATGGGTGACGAACCGGCTTTCCCGCGCCGCGCGATGCGGTTTCACTGCATGCTCGTTCATGCATCCCTCTCCAGCGTTTCCTCGCGGGGCGCTTGCCCCCAATTTCTATTGAGTGAAACAAAATGTTTGCTTAAACGAGCTGGAGCGAACCGCAAATAGCTGTTCAATACTTATTCTTCGTTTCCCAAGAGATTCTTGATGTCGGTTTATCAACTCAAGTCGCGTTTCCAGAATTTACTGAGACCGCTGGTCGTGCGACTTGCCGCAGGCGGTGTAACCGCCAATCAGGTTACAGTCGCCGCCGCGCTCGTCTCGATCATACTTGGCGCTTTTCTGGCGTGGAGCGGAAACGCGGCATGGTTTGCGCTCGTCCCGGTCTGGCTGTTCCTGCGCATGGCGCTCAATGCCGTCGACGGAATGCTGGCGCGCGAACATGGGCAGAAATCGACGCTCGGCGCCTATCTCAACGAGATCGGCGATGTGGTTTCCGACGCGGCGCTCTATGCGCCTTTCGCGCTTGTGGCGCCGTTCACCGGTCCGTGGATTTTCGCGGTCATATTCCTCGCCACCCTGACGGAATTTGCCGGCCTTGCCGGCGCGTCCGTGGGGGCGAGCCGCCGCTATGACGGCCCGATGGGCAAGAGCGACCGCGCCGTGGTCTTCGGCGTGCTCGGCGCATGGATCGCCATCGACGGCGCATTGCCGGACTGGATGTTCTGGCTGCAGCCGCTCCTCTGCCTGTTGCTGGCCGCAACCACGGTCAAGCGCATCGCCAACGGCATAAACGAGGCAAAGGGTGGCTAAAAGGGGCATTCGGTACTGGTATTGACGCAATTGGGGCCTATGTTGGTTCCCGTTCAATTCCAGCTCAATCGGAGGCCATGCCAATGAAGAAAGCTAAGACTGCTTTTCTGTTTGCGGGCATATTCGCCTTTTCATCCGCGTCCGGCCCGGCGCTCGCCGCCAGCGATGGCAGTTCCAGCCAGCGTGCGAAGGAAGTCACCGCGGTGGTCAACGCCGTCGCGCAGAAGATGCCCGACCAGCCGATCAACACGGTGATGTATATCCGCTCCAACAATTTCGAGGTTCTGGCGGGCGACTGCACGGTGCGCGCGCATATCGTCTCGTCCGGCCACAAGGCAAAAAGCACCTCTCCCGACCGGATCAAGGTCCGACTCAACAAGCGGCGCTGCGCGCGCTAACTCTCGTTGAGTTGCGATTTCGCGACGGTCTTGACCACCCAGTCGGCGAAGACACGCAGGCGGTTGCTCAGATGCCGGTTGGGCGGATAGACCAGATAGATCGGCGTCGGCTCGATCTGCCATTCCTGCAGGACGGGGCGCAGCGTGCCGCTGGCGATATCGTCCTTCACCATGAACAATGGCGCCTGCACCACGCCAAGGCCTGCCCGCGCCGCGGCAAGATAGGTGGTCGATTCGTTCGCCGCCACCACATAGCGCCCGTTGACCTCGATCTCCTCCGTCCCCTTCCTGAAGCGGAACGGCATCTGCTGGCCGGTCGATGGCCGGAAATAGCCGACCACCGTGCAATTCCGGCCAAGATCGGAGGGGTGGAGCGGCGTGGAGCAGCGGTCGAGATATTCGGCGGAAGCACAGGCGATGAAATGCATGTCACCGATGCGGCGCGCAATCAATGACTGGTCGGAAAGCTCTCCGACGCGGATGGCGCAATCGACATTCTCCGCCACATAATCGACAGGCCGGTCCGACACGCCGAGATCGATCTGGATATCGGGATAGCGCTGGTGAAACTCCATCAGCGCCGGAATGATGATGAGATTGGCGACCGCGCCCGCCATTTCAACGCGCAAACGCCCCTTCGGCAAGGTCTGCGCGCTCGACAGGCTGCCGTCGAGTTCGGCAAGGTCGGCGAGTAAGCGGGCCGCGCGCTCGTAGTATAGCGCGCCGTCCGGCGTCACGAGAACCCGGCGGGTCGTGCGGTTGAGAAGTTTTGTGCCCAGATGCGCTTCCAGCCCCTGAATGAGATTGCTGATCGTTGCCTTGGGCATATTGAGCGAGGCGGAGGCGCGCGTGAAATTCCCGGTTTCGACAACCCGGAGAAAGGCGCGCATGGCCGAAAGCTGGTCCATTTTCAATAGCCGTCATTGTTCGAGATTCTGGACAGTGTAACCAATTCTAGGGGACTATTCCAGACGGTGAACAATGATAATATTCCAACATAGCGGTTTGCCGCTAAGCATTTTCGACCCGAAAGCGTGAAACGGTTTTGCGTTCGCAAATGCGTGGAAATAGAATGGATAGAGCGGCCTGGACGATTCCGTGAAACAGGAACCGCTTTATACATGAGGCCGAACAGGATGTGCGAGAAGTTTAGTGTAGAGACGTTGCAAGTGCATGGGCAGCTTCATGGTCAAGCCCGTGGACAGGCAGGCGACTGCACCTGCAAGGCGCGCATCTACCGGGGAACGAAACTGCTTTCCCCGCCGCCGGTGGTGCTGCACCTGCACGGTGGCGCTTTTTCGGCCAGTTGTCTGGGCGCCTGCGAGCGCGTTGCCGAAACACTTGCCGAGGCAGGTGCGGTGGTCGTCTCGCCGGAATATTCGTCAGCCTGTCTCAACCCGTTCCCGGCGGCGCTTGAGATAGTCTATTCGATCCTGGCTTCGATGCGCGCGCGCTGCCCGGAATTCGCGCACAAGAAGTCGATGCTGTTCGTCGCCGGTGAAGAGGCGGGCGGCAATATTGCTGCCGGCGTGGCCCTCATGGCGCGAGATCAGAATCTGACGGATCTCAAAGGTCAGATATTGCTTTCGCCCATGCTCGACCCCTGCCTCGCCACGGCGTCTTTCCGCAAATATTGCCCGGAAAGCGCCGTCCAGACGATGTCGGATGGCTGGCAGCATTATCTGGGCGAGTGTGCGGGTTTTGCCCACCCCTATGCCGCACCCGCCTTGTGTACGCGTCTTGGCGGTCTGGTGCCGACCTTGCTGGTCACCAGCGCCCAGTGCCCGATGCGCGATGAAACGCAGGCCTATGCCGAGCGTCTTCGTCAGGCGGGCGTGAAGGTCCAATCGCATGTCCTGCCCGGAAAAGCCGGCTGGATACCCGAAAACAAGGTGGCGGGCACCGACTGGTCGCCACAGGAACACAAACTCATAGACCTGTTTTCCGATTTCTTCCGGCAGGCAGGAGCAAAGCAAATCGCAGCATGAAGCATGTCTCCCGAAAGTGGGAACCGGTTTTGGGAAACATGCTTGAAAACAATCAGATTAAAGTCCTCCCAAGCTTTGACCTGATGCCCCATTGAAGCCGGCTTCCCCTACCGGTTTAGGAGATACAACAATGACATCGATCACAGCCCGCCGGGCCCTATGGGGCGCCGGCCTGAGTATCCTATTGTCTGCAGTTGGCGGCGGCGCCATCCTCTTCGGCGCGCCTCACCTCAAGGCCGATGCTGCAACCGATATTTCCGCTCCCCCGCCTGCCGTGCCGGTTTCCGTCGCCAAGGCGGAATCGCGCCGCATTGCGACCTGGGAAGAATTTTCCGGTCGTCTGGAAGCAATCGACCGGGTTGAAATTCGCCCCCGCGTCGGCGGCGCAATCCTGAAAGCCCATTTCCGCGAAGGCGCTCTGGTGAAACAGGGCGACCTGCTCGTCACCATCGATCCGGAGCCCTATGCGGCGGCGGTGGAAAAGGCGAAGGCGCAGGTTTCCGCCGAAGAGGCCCGCGTTGCGCTGGCCAAGACGGAACTGGAACGCGGACGCCAGCTCGTCACCACCCGCACCATCGCCCAGAGCGGCCTCGACCAGCGCTCCAGCGCCTATGACGAGGCGCAGGCAAGCTTGCGCTCGGCAAAGGCAGCGCTTCGTACCGCCGAGCTTGATCTTCAATATACGGAAGTGCGCGCGCCGATTTCCGGCCGCGTCGGTCGGCTGGAAGTGACCGCTGGCAATCTGGTTGCCGCAAGCTCCGCCTCACCGGTCCTGACCACGCTTGTGTCGGTCGATCCGATCTATGCAAGCTTCAGCGCCAATGAGGAAGTCGTCACCAGGGCGCTCGCCAAGCTTGCCGCCTCGCCCGGTGGAAACGCCATCGAGCGCATACCGGTCCAGATCGGCACCGCTTCCGATGAAGGCACCCCGATTTCCGGGCATATCCAGCTCATCAACAATGAGGTCGATGCCACCACCGGCACGATCCGCGTTCGGGCCGCTATCGACAATCCGGACGGCAGGCTCATTCCCGGCCAGTTTGTCCGCATCCGTTTCGGCGAACCGGAACCGGATGAAAAGCTGGTGGTGAGCGACCGGGCCATTGCTTCCGATCAGGACAAGAAATTCGTCTTCGTGGTCGGGGCCGATAACAAGGTCGAATACCGGCAGGTGGTTCTGGGACGCAATTACGACGGCCTGCGCATCATCGAAAGCGGGTTGAAGCCCGGCGAGAATATCGTCGTCAACGGCCTGCAACGCATTCGTCCGGGCGTGGTCGTCGCACCGCAACCCGTCACCGAAACACTCGCCAAAAACTGACTTGAAACGGCGCGCCTGATGCGCGCCAAACGCAAATTCTCAGCCTCAGCAACCCGCGAAATCTGCCGATTTCGCGGGCCGGGAGAGTCTTTGCCCATCCGCCTAAAGGGGGATACTGACATGAACTTTTCTCGCTTTTTCGTCGACCGCCCGGTCTTCGCTGGCGTTCTGTCGGTCCTGATCTTCGTTGCCGGTCTGATCGGCATGACAGGTCTGCCGATCTCGGAATATCCTGAAGTCGTGCCGCCGCAGATCGTGGTGCGCGCGCAATATCCGGGCGCCAACCCTGCCGTCATTTCCGAAACCGTCGCCACGCCACTTGAAGAACAGATCAACGGCGTCGAGGGCATGCTTTACATGCAAAGCCAGGCGACCGCCGATGGCGTCATGACGCTGACCGTCACCTTCGCGCTCGGCACCGATCCCGATCAGGCCCAGCAGCTGGTGCAGAACCGTATTTCGCAGGCCGAACCGCGCCTGCCGGAAGAAGTGCGCACGCTTGGCGTCACAACCGCCAAAAGCTCGCCCGACCTGACGCTCGTCGTTCACCTTATTTCGCCCGATGGGCGCTATGACGTGAACTATCTGCGCAACTATGCCGTTCTGAACGTCAAGGACCGTATCGCCCGTATCCCCGGTGTCGGACAGGTGCAGATATTCGGTGGTGGCGATTATTCGATGCGCGTCTGGATCGACCCGCAGAAGGCCGCCGAACGCGGTCTTTCTGCCAGCGACATCGCCAATGCCATCCGCCAGCAGAATGTTCAGGCCGCAGCCGGTGTCATCGGCGCATCGCCATCCGTTTCGGGTCTCGACCTGCAACTTTCCGTCAATGCGCAGGGCCGTCTCCAGTCGCCGGAAGAATTCGCCAATATCGTCGTGAAATCGGGCAGTGAAGGCGAAATCACCCGGCTGGGCGATGTGGCGCGTGTCGAAATGGGTGCCGCCGACTATTCGCTGCGCTCACTGCTCGACAACAAGCTGGCGGTCGGCATGGGCGTGTTCCAGTCGCCCGGCTCCAACGCGCTGGACATTTCCGAAAATGTCCATGCCGCCATGGCAGACCTGAAGAAAACCATGCCGGAAGGCGTGGATTTCGACATCGTTTATGACACGACCGGGTTCGTGAAGGCTTCCATCGAGTCGGTCATTCACACCCTGCTCGAAGCCATCGTGCTGGTGGTGATCGTCGTCATCCTGTTCCTGCAGACATGGCGCGCCTCCATCATTCCGCTGGTTGCCGTTCCCGTTTCCATCGTCGGCACGTTTGCGGTCATGTATGTGTTCGGCTTCTCCATCAATGCGCTCAGCCTTTTCGGCCTTGTGCTTGCCATCGGCATCGTGGTCGACGACGCCATCGTGGTGGTGGAAAATGTCGAGCGCAACATCGAACAGGGGCTGTCGCCGGTCGAGGCAACCTATCGCGCCATGCAGGAAGTGTCCGGGCCGATCATCGCGATTGCGCTGGTGCTGGTTGCGGTCTTCGTGCCGCTGGCCTTCATCACCGGCCTGACAGGCCAGTTCTACCGCCAGTTCGCGCTCACCATCGCAATCTCGACGGTGATCTCGGCCTTCAACTCGCTGACGCTTTCGCCTGCGCTGGCAGCATTGCTGCTACGCGGTCACGATGCGCCGAAGGATCGGCTGACCCGCGTCATGGACAGACTGTTCGGCTGGTTCTTCCGTGGCTTCAACCGCTTCTTCGGTGCAAGTTCGAATGCCTATGGTCGCGGCGTGGGCGCAATTCTCTCGCGCAAGTCGCTGGTCATGGGGCTTTATGTCGTGCTGCTCGGCGTCACCTTCGTCCTGTTCCGTGCGGTGCCCGGCGGCTTCGTTCCGGCACAGGACAAGCAATATCTGATCGGCTTCGCGCAATTGCCGGATGCGGCAACGCTCGACCGGTCGGAAGATGTGATCCGCCGGATGAGCGACATTGCCCTCAAACATCCGGGCGTGGCCAATGCCATCGCCTTCCCCGGCCTGTCGATCAACGGTTTCACCAACTCGTCGAACTCGGGCATCGTTTTCGTGACGCTGAAGCCGTTCGAGGAGCGCAAGACCCCGGAACTTTCGGCCAACGCCATCACCATGGAGCTGAACCAGCAGTACGGCGCCATTCAGGATGCCTTCATCGCTATGTTCCCGCCGCCGCCCGTTCAGGGTCTCGGCACGACGGGCGGCTTCAAGCTCCAGCTTGAGGATCGCAACGGACTTGGCTTCAAGGCGCTTGACGATGCGACCAAGGCGTTTCTCGCCAAGGCCTATCAGACACCCGAACTCGCCGGTCTCTATTCAAGCTACCAGATCAACGTGCCGCAGCTTTATGCCGATCTGGACCGCGTGAAGGCCCGTCAGCTTGGCGTGGCCGTGACCGACGTGTTTGAAACCCTGCAAATCTATCTGGGTTCGCTTTATGTCAACGACTTCAATGCCTTCGGACGCACCTACAGTGTGCGCATTCAGGCCGATGCGAATTATCGCAGCCATGCCGAGGATATCGGGAAGCTGAAAGTGCGTTCGCAATCGGGCGAAATGATCCCGCTGTCGGCACTTCTGAAGGTGGAGCAGACCGTGGGTGCGGAACGCGCCATCCGCTATAACGGCTTCCTTTCCGCCGATATCAACGGCAATCCGGCCCCCGGTTTCTCGTCCGGTCAGGCGCAGGCTGCCATTGAAAGGATCGCACAGGAAACCTTGCCTCCCGGCATCACCTTCGAGTGGACGGATCTGACCTACCAGCAGATTCTGGCTGGCAGCTCCGGTTTCCTCGTCTTCCCGCTGGCGCTGCTGCTCGTCTATCTGGTTCTGGCCGCGCAATATGAAAGCCTTGCCCTGCCGCTCTCGATCATCATGATCGTGCCGATGGGGATCATGGCGGCGCTCACCGGCGTCTGGCTGACAGGAGGCGACAACAACGTCTTTACCCAGATCGGCCTGATCGTCCTTGTGGGGCTGTCGGCGAAGAACGCGATCCTGATCGTGGAATTCGCCCGCGAACTGGAGCTTTCAGGACGAGGCGTCGTGCAGGCGGCGGTCGAGGCAAGCCGGTTGCGTCTGCGCCCGATCCTGATGACCTCCATGGCCTTCATCATGGGCGTGGTGCCTCTGGTAACGTCGACGGGCGCCGGTGCGGAAATGCGCTCGGCCATGGGCATCGCGGTCTTTGCAGGCATGATCGGCGTGACGGCCTTCGGCATCTTCATGACGCCGGTGTTCTATGTGCTGATCCGCAAGCTTTCCGGCGAACGCCCGCTGAAACATGCAGGCGCGAAGATCGAGGCCCCGCATCTGGCGCCGGGGGAATAACCCGGCGTCGTTCTGACGCTTTAAATCCAGTGACTGAATCAAAAAGCAGCTGGCCGAGGCGAAAATGGTGATTTTCGAGTACCGGAGCGCAGCGTACTTAAAGGTACGTGAGCACCGGAACGCAGACAAATTGCCATTTGCAGACCGGCATGGTGACTTTTGGAACAGACAGTGAGGGCCGGAGCAATCCGGCCCTTTCCTTGTGGACTTGCCTGGTGCCGTCGCGATATCGCCCGAATCTCTTTCTTAAGAGGAGGCTTTGTCCGCTGCATCAAGGAGAAGATCGTTGCAGAAGTCCGGTTTGCTTGCCCTCGCCCTCGCTGTCACTGCCCTGACGGCATGTTCTGAAACGACCCCCGGTCCTTCGGCAAGCGCCACCCCGGCAAAGCCACCCGTCGATCCCACACCCATCACCGGCAACTGGTGCAGCCCGGACGGCCAGCGATTCGCCATTTCCGGCGAGCGTTTCGACAGCCGCGACAGCCAGTGCTCGGTCACGCGGATGAACAATTACGAAGGCACCTTTACCGTCTCGATGTCCTGCACAGCCAACGGCCAGCAGTCGAAGGAAAACATCACCATTTCACCCGTCGGCCAGACGCTGCATATCTCGTTCCTGTCGATGGGCGGCAAGCGGGCGGTGGTTAGCCGTTGCGCTTCCTGAACGGGCCGAAATCAAATCAAGGCAGAACCGTGATCTGGTGCGAAAATCGCGCCAGATGCGTTTTCACGGAGCAAACGCTACCGTTTTTCCACCAAAAGATGTGGCGAGCGCCCGACAATTTCATGGCAGAAATGTGGCGAATGGCTTTTAGGGGATGATGTGATGCGACAGGAGGGTCCCGCCCTGCTAAACTCGCCGTTGCAATGCCATACCCAAATTATAGGGAGACAGACATGAAAGTCGTATTCGTGACTACCGCTGTCCTCGCTCTGTCGGTTGCTCTATCGGTTACTGGCGCGATGGCAGACTGCACCTATCACAGTGCTCAATCTTCCACGAAGATCGAGAAGCCCCAGACCACTGCCAGCATTCAGACAACGGCGCCCGAACAGAAATAACGACAGAAATGACTGCCGTAAAAAGCTGAAGCTGAACTGCCATATCCTGATTCGTGACGACCGTGCCGAAACGCCGGTCGTCACTTTTTCTGAAATCGAGTACGGGTAAAAAAAAGCGCGCCCTCCAGATTGAAGGACGCGAAAGAGTTGCAAGCTCGCTCTGTTCGAGGAACCCGAACGGCAGGTTCTAGGCTCGACCAGATGCCTGTCGGCCATTCTGTCCTGGAAGCGATCCAGAATGCGGGACCGGTTTTTATTCGTAGCTCGAAACATGTCGCTTCGAGAGTAACCGTTATCGCCGCTTCCGCGCTGTCCGGACTGGTTTGGCTGCTTATCGACCCCGACTCCCCGCGGTCGATAAGCAGCCCCCGCCCAATTTTTTTGTGCCAGCCTCCTAAGCCCCAACAGGCCGACGACTATTTAGTGAACGCTCCAGTAGCGAAAAACAATTCCCCTATTTAGGGGGATACGAAACAAAGAAGAACGGCCCCTCTTATCCAGAGATAACTTTCAAAAGCCGGTAGATTTTGAAAGACTGTATGAAACCGTTTGATATTTATTTGGAATTGGACCAGACTTTTTCAGTGTTATGTGCGAATTGACGCTTTTGAAGGGGAATTTCGTCCGCCGAACTCAAGAGATTCTTGAAATTGCGCGCGTCCTCCCTTTTAAGCTTCGGTGCATTCGCATTTTTTCGTTTCTGGAGATACCTCACGTGTCATGCGCAAACTGGATGTTCGCTTTCCGGCGTCTTCTGGCGCTCCGGGCACTGATCGCGCTTTTCGCCATCTGCCACATTCCACTGTTCATGGGCATGGCCGATGCCGCGTCGCCTGCGGCGGTGACCATCACGCTGACCATCATCGCCCCGGACGGAACGACGCGCGTGCTGAGCGGCGATGACTTCACGAAACTGCCGCAAAACAGGCTGCAGACGAATACTGCCTGGACCGAAGGTCCGCAGAATTTCGACGGCGTGCTGCTGCGCGACGTGCTGGCAACGGTAGGCGTCGACGGGAAAGACGCCGCAAACCGTTCGATCACCGTGCTTGCGATCAACGACTACAGTATCAGCATTCCGCTGCAAGACGCCTACAAGTACAATGTCCTCGTCGCGCACAAGATGAACGGCAGGGAATTGAGCCTGCGCGACAAGGGACCATACTGGATCGTCTATCCGCGCGACCAGCATCAGGAACTGAACGATTCGCGCTATGACCACCGCTGGGCATGGCAGTTGAAGCAGATCGAGGTGAAATGAGAATCAAGCGAGGCTACATTCTCTCCGGCCTGGTCATGGCGGGTTTTGCAGCGCTGCTCGCTTATGCATTCATTCAGCTTCTCGAAATCCAGAAATCGCTTGCGACCTATACCGGCGAGAACATGGTCTGGGCCATCACCAAGACGGAACGCGACGCCAGCCGCCTGGCCGAAACCGCGCTGACATTTCCTGCCGGCAGCACGAATACAGACGATCTCTCGCTCCGCCTCGATGTTCTCTACAGCCGTTTCGCACTTCTGGCCGATGGCCCGCAGAAGAAATATTTCGCTGGCATTCCGGGCGCTGCCGAAATCATCCAGCGCAATGCGGACCGGCTTCCCGAAATCGAGGCTATGATCAAGGCCAGGCCGGAACAATTCGACCCCGCCGCCATCTACGAAGCCCTGGTCCCCATGCGCGAGGAACTGACCAAGGTCGCCAATGATGCAACGATCGTGGAGCAGGACCGCGGCGGCGCGCAGCGCGACCAGCAATTGCAGTCGATCTATCTGATCATGTTTGCGGTGCTGGGCATCATGGCCACCGGCGCCATTCTGTCGTGGCAGGTGGTTTCCAACATGCGCAAGGCCGAGCGCGCCCACAAGGCGCTGCAGGAATACAAGCAGCAGCTGGAACACACCGTCGCCGACCGCACCGCCGCCTTGCGCGAGGCGCTGGACAGCGAGCGCAAGGCCAAGGAGCTCTACAAGAGCTTCATCACCACGGTTTCTCACCAGTTCCGCACGCCCGTATCGATCATCGACATCATCGCCCAGCGCTTCATCCGCCGCGCCGACGAGTTCACGCCTGAAATCATCATCGACAAGGCCAAGCGGATGCGGAATGCCAGCCGCCGCCTCATCCTGCTTCTGGAAAGCACCGCCAATGCCGAACGCCTTGATGAGAACGGGTTTCAGATCAACCGGCAGCCGGTCGATTTCTCCGAACTGGTGCGCAATACATGCGCCTATCATCAGGAGCTGCACCCCGAGCTGGAACTGGTGACGGACATCAAGGACAGCGAGACTTTCTGTTACTGCGACGGCATTCTCGTCGAGCAGATTCTGGTCAACCTGCTTGGCAACGCCACCAAATATTCGCCCGCCGGCAAGCCCATCGAAGTGACGACGGAGGAAGACGAAAGCGGCTTCCGATGCATCGTCCGCGACCATGGCATCGGCATACCGGCCGAAGAGGCGAACCGCATATTCACGCGCTTTTTCCGCGCCAGCAACGCATCGCATATGGCGGGCACCGGCCTCGGCCTCAGCCTGTCACGCGCACTGGCGGAATTGCATGGCGGAACGCTTGTCTTCACTTCGGTTGAAGGACAAGGTACGGTGTTCATCCTCACTCTACCAAAGGTGGCCCAGCATGCGACTGCCTGAAATCCTCCCCACGCCTACCGTCCTCTGCATCGAGGACGAAACGCATATTCTGGAAGAAATGATCGATGAACTGGGCACTTCGGGCTTCAACGCCATTGGCGCCGCCAATGCGACCGAAGCGCTGCGCGTGCTCGACACGACGACGCCCGACATCATCATCTGCGATATATTGATGCCCGGCACCAATGGCCTGCAATTCCTGGAACAGATTCGCACTACCCGCACCGGCCTCGCCGGAACGCCATTCCTGTTCCTGACAGCACTTGCCGACCGCAGCCACGAACTGACCGGCAGAGAGGCCGGCGCCGACGACTATCTGACCAAGCCGATCGATTTCGACGTCCTCATCCTCACCATCCGCGCCAGGCTCAATCTGGTCGCGCGCGTCAAGGCCATATCGACCAGCCCCGCAGCGGAGCCGGAGGGCGACTTCGTCCATCTTTCACGCCGCGAAACCGAAGTGTTGAAAGAGATCGGCACCGGACAACGCAACGGTGAAATCGCCCGCAAGCTTGGATTGTCGGAACATACGGTCAGCGACTATGTGAAGGCCATTTATCAGAAGCTCAGCGTGTCATCGCGTGCCGAAGCAACCCGCGAAGCAATCAGGCGCGGTCTGGTCGACATGAGATAAGCTGGCCTGTTCAACCAGATTTGTTGGGGATGACCGGTTATGACCTCGACAATCCACAAGCCCCAAATTACGGTCTGCTCATGAAGCAACCGGTTCGACAACGCGCTGTCTTCTTCATTGGCGGCTATGATCCGAAAACGCCGGAGGCGTTTTTTGGGCGATTGAACAGAGAAATCAAACGGTTCGAAGCTCTCTGGAGCGTTCGGTCCGACGTTTCGGATGTCAGCGTATCGCCGGATCGCGAGATAGGCTCGGTTGCGATCAGAACGGCTGCCGCCGACAATGGCTGGGCCACCGAAACGGACTTCAATTTTCTCGTTCTGGACAAGATCGTGCTGGCGGATTTCGACCGCCCGCTCCCGGTGAGACTTGCCAAATATCTTGTCGCCTTCGGCGATTTCGTCATTACCGGAACGGCCTTTCGCTTCTTTGCCAAGGCCTGGCGGTTCGGGCTTTATTTTCTCTATCCGTTTCTCGTGCTCGCCCTGTTCGCGGCGGCGGGTTATGCCGTGGCGCGGTGGACAGTGCAGTGGCTGGGCGCGGTCAGCTGGTTGCTCGGCCTCGCGGTTTTCTTCCTGGCGCTCGCCATTCTTGGCAAAAGATGGTCCACCAACCATCTGATGGACCTCTGGTCGTTTTCGCTCAATTTCATTCGCGGGCGACGGCGGGACGCCGAATCCCTGATGCAGCGTTTTGCCGCCGGCATCCTCGAGCGCACCGCCGCAAAACATTATGATGAAGTCATACTGATCGGCCACAGCACCGGCGGCATGTTGATGCTGGACGTCGCGGCGCGCTGCCTTGCCATCGATCCGAGTTTCAGCAGCCATGCGCAGAAAGTGACGGTCCTCACGCTCGGATCGACTGCCCTCAAGGCCGGCTACCATCCGGCGGCCGGGCATTTTCGCGAAGGCGTGCAGCGGCTGGTGGACGATGGCGGGATCGACTGGGTGGAAATCCAGTGCCTGACCGATGCGATCAATTTCTACAAGACCGATCCCGTGGCCGAGATGGGCTTGAAGCGGGAACCGCAGCGCTCCTTTCCCGTTACGCGGACAGTACGTATAAAGGAAATGCTGCAGCCGGAAATCTACAAGCGCGTGAAGCGGAACCTTTTTCGCGTGCATTATCAATATGTATTCGGAAATACGAAGCCCTATTGGTATGATTTCTTTCAGATCTGCTGCGGGCCGCTCTCGCTGCGGGAGCGAACCGACGACCGCATAATCGGTGCCCTGCCAAGGAAGGAAACTATCGCCGAATGACACCGACACTGGCCGCAATCGTCTGGGGGATCGGGCTCGTCGCCTGGGTCGTTATCCGCATTCCGCACCAGCGGCGCGCACGCAAGATCAAGGTTGCCAACAATGCGAAGACGCTGGCTGACAGGCTGGCGCTGGGTGCGGCGACGGTCGGCCTGTCGCTGATCCCGATCGTCTATGTCGCAACCGGCTTTCCCGCCTTTGCCGATTATGCCTTCCAGCCGTGGCTCGCCTGGATCGGGGTGATTGTCGAGATCGCCTTCCTCTGGCTTTTTTATGCAAGCCACCGGCAACTCGGCAAGAACTGGTCCGTTTCGCTCGAAATCCGCCGCGAGCACAAGCTGGTGACTGACGGGCTTTACAAATATGTCCGCCATCCGATGTATCTGTCGTTCTGGCTGTGGGCGATTGCCCAATTCTGCCTGCTGCCGAACTGGTTTGCCGGGCTGGCGGGCCTTGTCGGCGTCGCCATCCTCTATTTCTATCGGGTCGGCCACGAGGAGGCGATGATGCGCGCGGCCTTCGGCGCATCCTATGATGACTATGCGAGCCGGACGGGCCGTATCATCCCGAAAATCAGGTTCTAGCCGCATCCTGAAAGAAATGTGAACCGGTTTGGAAGCAGGACCCGGGTGAGATCCCGTCCCGCGTCGTTCTTTCAGGTTGTGCTTAGCTCAAGTTCTAGTGATTTGGCGGAAACGGACCGGCGCTCTAAATACTCCTTTCGATGCGCCTTGTTCGAAACTCGGTTCTCGAACGCGCCCCAACAGGTAGTCGAAGATGGTTTCCAAGCCCGATAATTTGCATTCGAAAATCATGACCCGCCGCAGCCTGCTTTTTGCCGGGGCGGCGCTTGTGCTCTATGGCAGCGCTGCGCAAGCAGCGCCGAAAACGCCTTCCAGAAAGTCACCGCAGGCGGATGTCTATCTTCTGCGCGGGTTCGGGGATATTTTCTCCACCGGCATCGACGAGATCGGCAGGCAATTGCAGGCCAACGGCGTCGATGCGCATGTCGAGGGGCACCAGGCATGGCGTTTCGTGCTGAACCGGATTCTCGCCGACCAGAGGAACAATCCGCGCGCGCCGGTGGTGCTGATCGGCCACTCACTCGGCGCCAATGCCGTTATCGATATTGCAGCGTCCCTTGAAAAGAAGGGCATTCAGGTTGCCTATATGGCGACCTTTGCCGCGACCGCGCCCGCTCCTTTGCCCGGCAATATCAGGCGCGTCGTGAACTTCTATTTCAAGCAGGACGGCTGGGGCCTGCCGCTGACCCCCGGCCCGCGGTTCAGGGGAAGCCTCGACAACCGCGATTTTTCGGGCATGAAGGACATCGGCCATTTCAACATCGAGAAGCAGCGCCCGCTTCAGAACGAAGTGGTTCGTAACGTGCTCGGCATCGTGCGCGCCAGATGACCGGAAAAGCGGATTGGCGGAAGAGAATGGGAGTCGAACCCACCAAAGACCGTCTATCGGCCCCTCCCGGATTTGAAGTCCGGACATGCCACCGGGCATGCATCCCTTCCAGATATTGTTTTTTATATACTTTCAGTTTCCGCGGCGGCTGGAGGTAGTGTTTTTCTCCCCCATTTGCTACCATTCTATTTTCACTTCTTTGCTACCGCATTACTAATCATGACGTCAATCAGGGTGGCTGCGTTCGCCAGCATCCCCGGCATGACGTGGCGATAGAGGTCCAAGGTCATCTCACGCCGGAGCCGTTTGACTGGATCACGATGGACCATGGGGGCACAAATGGGAGTGGCCACTTAGGGTTGGCTTCCCCAAATATTCTCCCAGTCTTCAAAAAGCATTGGAGTTGTAACGCGAAGCAACTGCTCGTACACTTCCTCTAACTCTTCAATAAACTCCTGAGCAGCCTCCGGCACTTTAAGATATCTATCCTTTTCCACCAACTTTCTTGTGAGAACTAGATAGCATCCATCACGAATTACTTCCTTGTTATCTATATTTCTTTTAAACGAAAGAATTGGCACCCCATGAACAAAGTTGTCCCGCCTCTTGTTCATTTTTTCCAGCGCCGCAAGCACCCTCAGGGCATCCGTCGTGCGCTCTTGGTTAGAATCAGCCAATTTTGGTTCGTGTTTCAGAAGCTTGGAGAGATATTCAAACCGCGAACCGTCACCGTTGAATTGCGCAAGTCCAAGCTGGATAGCTTCGGGGTCGGAAAAACCAAGCGCTTCCGGCAGGCGATAGACAAGGCCCATTATATCGCCCCACAACATTACGATTTTGCCGAGCAGCTCCTGCGTTTTGGCTCTCTCGTCTTTCCATCGAGCCGAGGCGGTCCCTTCATTCACTTCAATCATCCTCCAACGGTAATGGAATCAGCTATTTATTTTTACCGCATTTCCGAACGGAAAACCGTTTCACACTTTTGCTGGAAATGCTCTACACTACCGTTTCGGTTAATGCAGTTTGCGAGAAATCGCCGAACAAGTCCAGCTTGCGGCGATTGAGGCGGCGCATATCTCCACGCCTTATCGTGACGCTGTTGCGGTCGAAGAATTCGAGTATCTGGATCGCCACCTTGCGTCCGCTGTCGACCCGGTCGCGGAACCGCGCCGCGATGAACCAGCCGCTGTCGAATGCCGCGTCCATATCCGAGAGGATGCCGATCATCTCGGCAATCGTCGCCCGCAGGAAAAAATGGTCGTGCGCCACTTCATGCACCCGGCCCATGCGTCCGGCAAGCTTGAGAAGCCGGCGAATATCCTCCTCCCGCTCCTCAACCAGCCCAGCAATATCGCGCACGCGCGGCGGGCGAAAACGGGCGTCGCCTTCAAGCAGCGGCGCGATGCGCTGCCAGAGCACCTCGTCGGCATCGCCCATCGTCACTTCGTGATCGCGAAGGCGAAGCCAGGCACCGTCCAGTCTCAAGAGGTCCGCATCGACCAGCGCGGCGATAGCTGCACGAAAGGCCGGAGCTGGCAGGCGCGGCTTCAGCAACAGGCGCAGCCGTTCCACACCCATGCCGATCAGGTCGGGATTTTCATCGTGGAACGCACCGAGCCGCACCAGAATATCGTTGCGGAGCGCCTTCCATCGCTCCGGCAACAGCAGGAGCACGGAATTCCCCTGCGGGAGCATCACCGCATCGAGTGCCTGCGCCAGACCTTGCGGATCGTCTGCCAGCGCGCGGTCGCGCAGGAATGATTGTGCATCGAGATAATAAGGTTCCACAGACAGCAGTGCGCGCGCCGCCTCTACGGGGTCATCGATGGAATGGGCGTCGAGCTGCGCCATGCGCTCCAGGCTGCGGCGCTTGCGTTGCGGCGGGCGCAGATCGAGAAAACGGCCGCCGCCGATAGTGCGCTGCGCGGAAACATCCCGGATGACGAAACGGTCTCCCGCCGTCGCCGCGACGGGGCGATCCAGCACCAGCTGCACCCGGTCTTCCGCGCCGGGCTTAAGCTCCTCATCCCCCAAAAGCACGATGCGCGCCCCGACCTCCGCCGATGCATGGTGGAGACGCACTGGAAACCACTGGCCGACCGGCTTTTTCTCGGAGGGCAATATTTGCAGCGCGGCATCAATGCGGTCCGTCGGGCGATGAAGGCCCGGCGACACAAGCATGTCGCCGCGATGCACCGCCTCTTTCGATATGCCGTCCCCCGCCAGATTGAGCGCGCAGCGATCCCCCGCCTGCGCGGTTTCGCTGGGCCTGTTCTGCGCGTGGATGGTGCGAACCCGCGCTTCCTTGCCGGAGGGGCTGACGATCAGATGGTCGCCAATGGCGACCTTGCCGGAAAGCACCGTGCCGGTGACGACCGTCCCCGCCCCCTTCAGCGTGAAGGAGCGATCAACGGCCAGACGAAAGCGTCCTGTTGCCCGCCGCTCGCCAAATGCATGCGCTTCAACTTCAAGCAAGGTTCTGAGATCGTCTATACCCGCACCTGAAACGGTGGAAACCGCCAGAACGGGAATATCGGCAAGGCCGGTCGGGGCCAGTTCATTGCGAATGGCGCTTTCCACTTCGGCCAGACGATCCGGCCCGGCAAGATCGGATTTGGTGATGACGGCGACGCCGCGCCGGATGCCGAGCAGGTTGACGATTGCCAGATGTTCGCGCGTTTGCGGCATGATCCCGTCATCGGCGGCGACAACCAGCATGACGAAATCGATACTTGCCGCCCCGGCCAGCATCGTATGCACGAATTTTTCATGCCCCGGCACGTCGACAAAGCCAAGTATATCCTTTTCGTCGCCGGAAAGCGGCAGATAGGCAAAACCGAGATCGATGGAAATGCCCCGCGCCTTTTCCTCTTTCAGCCGGTCCGTATCGATCTGCGTCAGCGCGCGCACCAGCGAGGTCTTGCCGTGATCGATATGCCCCGCCGTTCCGACAATCATGACCGGCGCGCCGCAAGCGCAGAGAGGCTATGCAGAAAACCCTTCTCATCATCGAGACAACGCAGATCGAGGACCAGCGCGCCCTTTTCGATCCGCCCGATGACCGGAAGGGGCAGCCCGCGCAAAGAAGCCGCAAGTGCCGTCAGCGGCGAGCCGCCGCCATCTTTCGGCACAATCGACAATCCGGCGCTTGGAACAGTCGAAAGCGGCAATGCGCCGGACCCGATCTGGCTGGCGCACGCCGTCACCGTGACGGTGAAAGCCGGGCCGAGCATTTTTTCAAGCTCCGGCTTGCACCTTGCGGCCTGCGCCGCGATTTCATCCCGCGGGCGCGCGAGGTAGCGGATGGTCGGCAGCTTTTCGGAAAGCCGTTCCGGGTTGCGATAAAGTTTCAGCGTCGCTTCAAGTGCTGCAAGCCTGATCTTGTCCACCCGCAGGGCGCGCTTCATCGGGTTCTTGTTGATGCGGGCAATCAGATCGCGTTGCCCGACAATGAACCCCGCCTGCGGTCCGCCCAGAAGCTTATCGCCGGAAAAAGTGACGATGTCAGCGCCTTCGGCGACCGCTTCGCGCACCGTTGGCTCATGTGCGAGACCGAAAGCGGTCAGGTCGGCAAGTGTCCCGGAACCGAGATCGTTTACCAGCGGCACGCCCTTGCCTCGCGCGATTGTCGCCAGTTCCGAGGCGGTGACTTCCCGCGTAAAACCTTCGATGCGGTAATTGGAGGTGTGAACCTTGAGCACAAGGCCGGTATCGGCGCCAATGGCGCTTTCGTAATCACGCGGATGGGTGCGGTTCGTGGTTCCAACCTCGACAAGCCGCGTCCCGGCGCGGGTCATGATATCCGGCATGCGGAACGCGCCGCCGATCTCGATCAGTTCGCCGCGGGAAACGATAGCCTCCCTGCCCGCGGCCAGACTGTTCAGCACGAGAAGAACCGCCGCCGCGTTGTTATTGACGATGGTTGCATCTTCCGCGCCCGTCAGCTCACAGACAAGCGACCGCAGATGGTCGTCCCGCTCGCCTCGGGAGCCGGACGACAGATCAAATTCAAGCGAAACCGCCTGCCGCATCGCCTCGGTCGCCGCCTCGATGGCCGCTTCAGCCAGAATGGCGCGCCCCAGATTGGTGTGCAGCACGGTGCCCGTCAGATTGAAGAGCGGGCGCAGGCTCGACTGCCCGGATGCTTCGAGCAGTTGGAGAACCCGTTCGGCCAAATGCGCATTGCTGGAGGGCGAGGCACCGGATTTGACTGCCTCGCGCTCATCGCCCAACACCTTGCGCACAGCTTCCGTTACCGACGCACGGCCACAGCTTTCCAATGCCGCGGCAAGCTCGGGCATTTGCAGGATGGCATCCACAGATGGAAGATGGCGCAGCGACGCCCTGATCTGGTCCCTGATTTGGTCCATGCCGCCTCACAATCCGGCAAGAAGCGGGGAGAAGCCGCCTCGCCTGTAAGGCGTCTCGTGCATCAGCATATCGAGGCCGAGGCTTGCAACATCGTCGGCCACCGGATCGGCATCCGCTGAAAGCTGCTGATAGATGATCTTGACCCAGCTCTGGCATTCATCGCAGGTTTCGGCCTTGATGATGCCGCCGCCTTCCTCGACTTCCTTGTAACCAATGCCCTTGGTGGAACCGCAGCACACGCATTTTATCCGCACATAGTGCCAGAGCGTGTTGCAGACGGAACATGAGCAGAAGCGGGCGCCATGCGCACCAAGCCAGCCGACGACCATCGAGCTTGACGGCAGGGAGCCGCAAGACGGGCAGACGCCATCGGCGACCGGCTTCACCGATTTCGGGTCGAGCGCGGAAGCGAGCCGCGTGAAATGGAGCTGCAGCCCCGCCCAAACATAGATATGTTCGGCAATGGCCTCGGGCGGCAGAACGCCTGCAAAGATCGCCTCGATCATCCGGCGGCGTTCATGGGCACTGGCATTGGCAACACGGTCAAGGGCGCTCGCAGCATCGCTGGGCATGGCAACAGAACGCGCCTCATCGAACAGACGGTCGAAAATGCTGCCGAGCGCCTTTTGCGAAGCGGCATCCGCACGGTCGATTGCCGGCATGCCGAACTCCTGCCCGCTGGCGGAAGCATCGGGAGCCTCGACCGCGCCAAGCGCGGCATGGATACGCGCCTGCGCATTGGTCAGTCCGGCAATGAATTCCAGATAGGGTTTGAGGGGGCTGACCGAACCCATGAGATGCAGTCGCGCTGCACGCTTTGCGAAGAGATCACCCGGATCGGGCAACCGTACGAAGGGCGGAGCCGAGATTTCACCGATAACGGTCGGGTTTGGCGCCAGATCATTCTTGCCTGCCATGTCACTCCTCACGAACCCGACGGGCCACGCGGACCCAGCGGGTCTGTGGAAAGTTGCAGAGCGGTTCCGCCTTTGACGGTATTCGGAACAGCTCTACCTGTTTTTTGCATCGTCCTTCATTCTCGCCCAATCGCCGGATTTTTCAACCCGGCGACAGGATCACGCCACCGGCTTGCCGCCGGTCTGCTTGGCCTTCGGCTTCGACGCGAGTTCGCGCAGCCATTTGCGGTGATGCCGCCATGCCCAGCCGCCGGTCACTGTGCCGCGCGTCATCGCATGAATGGTGCCCTTCACCCAGATCGCGGCATAGACATGCACGATCCAGACGCAGATCGCCGCCACCGCCGCCATGGAATGCACAAGCAAAGCCCAGCGCTGCTGGTTGATGCTGGTCAAGGCGCCGAAATATTCGTTCCAGATCATCACGCCGGAGGCGATCAGGATGATGATCAGCAGCGACATGGACCAGAAGACAAGCTTCTGACCGGCATTATATTTGCCGACTTCAGGCAGCTTCTCCTCATTGCCTGCAATCACGTCATTCGCCTGTGCCAGCCATTGGCTGTCTTCGCGCTTCCACAGATTGGCGCTCCAGAAACGCAGGAAAAGCCCCAGGAAACTGAAGAACAGCACCACGCCGATCCATGGATGAATGGCGCGTGTCCATTGTCCGCCGCCGAACAGTCCCGACAGGAAAAACAGCGACGGATGGAACATGGCAAGCCCGGAAAGCGCCAGCAGCACGAGGCTGACGGCGGTGATCCAGTGATTGATGCGCGCAGCGCCGGAATAGCGATGCACCCTGACCGGCTTGCCCGGCTCTATTCCGTCGCCGCGTTCAACGTCCTTGAAATCGGTCTTGCTCATGAGCTTTTTTCTCCCGTGAGCTTTTCGGCCTGTTCCTCGTCGTGCTCTGTCACGACATTCGGACCCTTGAAGATATAATGCAGCAGGCCGGCTGCGGCAGCCAGCCCCATCGCCGCCATGCCCGCATATTTGCTGACGCCCTTCCACGCCTCGACGACCGGGCTGATGCGCGGATTGTTCGGCAGGCCCGCATAGATTTCCGGTTTGTCGGCATGGTGCAGCACATACATGACATGGGTGCCGCCAACGCCCGGCGGATCGTAAAGACCGGCATTTTCAAAGCCGCGCGATTTCAGATCCTTGATGCGGCCGTCGGCCCACTCCTTCATCTCGTCCTTGGTGCCGTAGACGATGGCCTGCGTCGGGCAGGCCTTGGCACAGGCCGGACCCTGTCCCACCGCGATCCGGTCGGAGCAGAGCGTGCATTTATAGGCCTTGTTCGTGACCTGAGAGATGCGCGGAATGTCGAACGGACAACCCTTGACGCAATAGCCGCAGCCGATGCAGTTCTCATGGATGAAATCGACGATGCCGTTGGAATATTGCACGATTGCGCCCGGCGCCGGGCACGCCTTGAGACAGCCGGGGTCTTCGCAATGCATGCAGCCATCCTTGCGGATCAGCCATTCCAGATTGCCGGTATCGGGATTATCCCACTCGGTAAAGCGCATCAGCGTGAAGGTATCGGGCGTCAGATCGTGCGGATTGTCATAGACGCCCACATTGACGCCCACTTCCTCATGCGTGTCGTTCCATTCGGCGCAGGCCGACTGGCAGGCTTTGCAGCCGATGCATTTCGACACGTCGATGAGCTTCGCCACCTCGGTCTGGCGTTCGGCGGGCGGCGTCACACTCGACGCCGACCGCCTGATCAGGTCCTTGTCGCCGAAACGCGGCTGCTGCGGCTGGACCTCAGGATTGGGAACGGGTGGAAACATTTATCCCTCCTAAGCCACAGGCGCGCTTGAGCGCTCGATATTGACCAGAAACGCCTTGAACTCCGGCGTCTCGATGTTCGCGTCGCCGACGAAAGGTGTCAGCGAATTGGGGCCGAAGCCCTTGCGGGCGGCGCCCATGAAGCCCCAATGGAGCGGGATGCCGACCACATGCACCGTCTTGCCGTCGCAGATGAGCGGCTTGATGCGCTTGGTGACGACCGCCTTGGCCTTGACCGAGCCGCGCTTCGACCACACACGCACCCAGTCGCCCTTGGCGATGCCCTTTTCCTTCGCCAGTTCTTCCGAGATTTCCACGAAGAATTCCGGCTGCAGGACGGCGTTCACATGAACATGCTTGGTCCAGTAGTGGAAATGCTCCGTCAGGCGGTACGAGGTTGCGGCATAAGGAAACTCCTCCGATGCCGTTTCCGCGAACTGCTTGAAGTCGTCGTTGAATACGCGGGCCACCGGATTGCCCCGAACCTTTGGCGCAATCACATTGGCGACCGGCGACTCGAACGGCTCGTAATGAGCTGGGAAAGGACCGTCGCGCATCATGCCGCGGCTGAACAGGCGCGAAGAGCCTTCGGCATTCATGATGAAGGGACCGACCTCTTCCGGCCTGGCGGTCGGCGCGATGTCCGGCACGTCATAGCCGGTCCATTTTGAACCATCCCATTCAAGGAGCTTGCGGCTCGGGTCCCACGGCTTGCCGTTGATGTCGGCAGAGGCGCGGTTATAGAGAATGCGGCGGTTCGCCGGCCATGCCCACGACCAGTTGAGATAGGCGCCCGTCTCATCCGGATCGTGATTGTCGCGGCGGGCCATGTTGTTGCCAGCCTCGGTGAAGCAGCCGGAATAGATCCAGCAGCCCGACGCCGTCGAGCCGTCATCGCGCAGCGCCGCGAAGCCTGACAGGAGCTTGCCCGCCTCGGCAACCACCTTGGTCGGATCGGTCGGATCCGTCACCGTGGAAAGTGCGCGGCCGTTCAGTTCCTTCGCCAGTTCTTCCGCCGTGGGCTCGCCCTCTTCCTTATAGTCCCATGTGAGATTGAGGATCGGATCGGGGAAAGCGCCCCCTTCCTTGCGATAAAGCTCCCGCAGCCGCAGGAAAATCTGCGCCATGATCCAGTTGTCGGTCTTCGCCTCGCCGGGCGGCGTAGCACCCGGCCAGTGCCATTGCAGCCAGCGCCCGGAATTGGTGAGCGAACCTTCGTCCTCCGCAAAGCAGGTGGAAGGCAGCTGGAAGACTTCAGTCTGGATGGAAGCTGAATCCACGTCGTTGAATTCGCCGTGGTTTTCCCAGAAACGCGAGGTTTCCGTTTCCAGAGGGTCGATCGTCACGAGGAATTTCAGCTTCGACAAGGCGTCGGTCAGCTTCTTGCGGTTCGGCACCGCCATCAGCGGATTGAACCCCTGACAGACATAGCCGTTGACCTTGCCGTCATGCATCATGTCGAAAATACGAAGCATGTCGTAGTTCGGCACATCGAGCTTCGGCAGCCAGTCATAGGCAAAGTCATTCTCGACCGTCGCGGCACTGCCCCACATAGCCTTCTGGAAACTGACGAAGAACTTGCGATAGTTCTGCCAGTAGCTCGTCTGGTTCGGGCGCAGCGGCTTGAAACCGCGTGTCGACATATAGGTCTCGAGATCGACCTCCTTTTCAACCGGGATGTTCATATAGCCCGGCAGGAGGTTGGACATGAGGCCGATATCGGTCAGTCCCTGAATGTTGGAGTGGCCGCGCAGCGCATTCATGCCGCCGCCGCGCACGCCGATATTGCCAAGGATGAGCTGCAGCATCGCCATGCAGCGAATATTCTGCGACCCCTTGGAATGCTGCGTCCAGCCGAGCGCGTACATCGACGTCATCGTCTTGTCGGGCGCCGAGCATTCGGACATCATCTGCGCCACTTTCAGGAATTTCTCCTTCGGCGTGCCGCAGATGCGCTCCACCATTTCCGGCGTGAACACGGAAACATGCTGCTTGAGCAGGTTCCACACGCAGCGCGGGTTCTGCAACGTGTCGTCCACGACGGCGTAACCGTCGTCGCCGATCACATAGTCCCAGCTCGAGCGGTCATAATCCCGCTTTTCCTCGTCATAGCCGGTAAACAACCCGTCCTTGTATTCGAAGCCATCCTTGATGATGTAGCTGGCATTGGTGAAATGCTTCACATAATCCCACTGCACCTTATCGTTCTGGATGCAGTAATTGATGACACCGAGCAGGAAGGCGATATCCGAGCCCTGCCGGATGGGCGCGTAGAAATCCGCCACCGACGCCGTGCGCGTGAAGCGCGGGTCAACGACGATCAGCTTCGCGCCACGATGGTGCTTGGCCTCCGTCACCCATTTGAAGCCGCAAGGATGCGCTTCCGCCGCATTGCCGCCCATGACGACGACGAGATCGGTATTTTTAATGTCGGTCCAGGAGTTGGTCATTGCTCCGCGGCCAAATGTTGGGGCGAGACTCGCCACCGTCGGGCCGTGTCAGACGCGTGCCTGGTTATCGAATGCAACTATGCCTGTGCTGCGCACCACCTTGTAGGTGAGGAACGCCGTTTCATTGGTAGTCGCCGAAGCCGCGAGGAAACCCGTCGAGGTCCAGCGGTTGACCGCCGTGCCCGCCGCGTTCTTCGCGATGAAGTTGGCGTCGCGGTCGTCTTTCAGATGCCGCGCGATACGGTCGAGCGCATCTTCCCAGGAAATCTGCTTGAACTCGGAAGAACCCGGCTCGCGCACCTGCGGATATTTCAGACGGGTCTCGGCCTGAACAAATCCCCTGAGTGCCGCGCCCTTCGGGCAAAGCGTGCCGCGATTGGTCGGGTGATCCGTATCGCCTTCGACATGGATCAGCTCTGCCTTCTCGCCCTTGCGCACATCGCCTTTGGAATAAAGGATGACGCCGCAGGCGACCGAGCAGTAAGGACAGGTATTGCGGGTTTCGGTCGTGTTGGTCAGCTTGAAGGGGCGAATGGATTCGGCATAGGCGCTTTCCACCGCACCGAAACCGAAGGACCCAAGCGCCGAAGCCGCCACTACCGCCCCCGTTCCGCCCAGAAACTGGCGGCGTGAGAGCTCAACATTCATTGCGCTGCACCTCCCTGATCGTCAGAAGAAAAGTGCCGAGGCACATCCCCCCTAAATTGGACTTGGCCGACACCAGTTCACCGCAATAAAACCAAGTTGTCAACCGAAGGGCAGGTTAAATAAATTAACAATAAGGCACATTTATCAATAACATGAATTTAATTGTCATGTATTAATACATGAACCTCGTCGCGAGAATGACTTGAAAGCGCGCAAGCAGATTGACGTTGCCGTGTAAAAACGCCAGACTGCTGCCGTGGCTTCTTTTGTTGCTCCCGAGTTTCGGGGCCTGAATTTTGAGCGGCTTCTGCCTCGCGTCGGCTTCCTTGACCCGGCGCGATGGGTCGGTGCGGCCCTCGGTTCAGCGACTTTCCAATGGGGCAAAGCCGCATCCAGATTTCCTGAAATCATTGCATGTTCGTCACTTTCCGGCCGGAAGGCCGCGAAGCGATTTTTCTCGCGCAAACGCAACAAGAGCAATTCAAGGCACAAAAGGGGATCGTCATGAACCGTCGGGAACTTCTGAAATCCGGTGCGGCCTGCGCCGCCTTCAGCCTGCTGCCGAATTTTGCATCGGCCGCCTCCAACACATTCGCGCCGCAGCCTTCGGACTGGCGCAGCTTCGAGATCACCACCAGCATCACGCCTGCCGCTTCGGGGGAAGTCATTCGTGTCTGGGTTCCGCTGGCGGGCTTCAATGCCGATAACTGGAACCGCCCGGAGGGAAATCGCTGGACGACCAATGCCAGGGTTGCGCGGCTCGACCGCGATCCTGTCAGCGGTACGGGCCTGCTTTACCTCGAATGGGATGGAGGCGAAGCAGAACCACAAGCCGAAATCATCAGCCTCATCTCCACTCGCGACCGTGCAAGCAATCTCGATGCGTCGGCAAAGGCGGTGCCGCTGACCCGCGCCGAACGCGAACGCTATCTGGCCGGAACGCGCCTTGCGCCGGTCGATGGCATTGTCAAAGAAACCTCCGACAGGATCGTTGCAGGTGCGGACAAAGATCAGGAGAAGGCCCGCAGGATATACGATTGGGTCGTCGCCAGCACCTATAGGCGCGCTGCGACACGCGGCTGCGGTGACGGCAACATCGTCGCCATGCTCGACAGCGGCGATCTCGGCGGCAAATGCGCCGACATCAATCCGCTGTTCGTGGCTCTCGTCAGGGCCGCGGGGATTCCCGCCCGCGACCTCTATGGTGTGCGCGTCGCGCCTTCCGCCTTTGGCTACAAAAGCCTCGGCGCAAAGAACGAGGTCATCACCAAGGCCCAGCACTGCCGCGCCGAAATCTATCTCGATGGCATCGGCTGGGTGGCGACAGATCCGGCGGATGTGCGCAAGGTGATGCTGGAAGAGGAGAAGGACGGGCTTGCCGCCGACGATCCGCGTGTCGTGGCCGTCCGGCAGAAGCTGTTCGGCTCCTGGGAGGGCAACTGGATCGCCTTCAATGATGGCAGCGATATCGCCTTGCCGTCCGCGCATGGGCCGGAACTCGGCTTCCTGATGTATCCGCAGGCCGAAGTCGCCAGCGCCCGTCTGGATTGTCTCGATGCTGACGCCTTCCGCTACGCCATGACCGCACGCGAAATAACGATATAAGTTTTGAGGATATCATGGATATTGCATCGCCTATTCGTCTGAGCACGCTTGCCCATGGCGGCGGCTGCGGCTGCAAGCTTGCTCCGGCCGTTTTGCAGGACCTGCTGTCGGACCAGCCGGTCATGCAGCCCTTCCGACAGCTTCTCGTCGGAACGGAAACCGGCGACGATGCCGCCGTCTGGCAGCTGGACGACGAAAACTGCGTGATCGCCACCACGGATTTCTTCATGCCGATGGTGGATGATCCGTTCGACTTCGGACGCATCGCGGCCACCAATGCGATATCCGACGTCTATGCCATGGGCGGAACGCCGATCATGGCGCTGGCGATCCTCGGAATGCCTGTGAACAAGATGCCCGCCGAGATGATCCGCGAAATCCTGAAAGGTGGTTCCAGCATTTGCGCGGAAGCGGGCATTCCGGTTGCTGGCGGGCATTCCATCGACGCGCCGGAACCGATCTACGGACTGGCGGTCATCGGCACCTGCAAGCTGTCGAACCTGCGCAAGAACAGCGGTGCGCGTCCCGGCGATACGCTGATCCTGACCAAGGCAATCGGCGTCGGCATCTATTCCGCCGCCTTCAAGAAGCAGGAACTCGACAGCGCCGGTTATGATGAAATGATGGCATCCGTCACCTTGCTTAACCGGGTGGGCGCCGAACTTGGCAAGGATGACGCGGTCCATGCCGTTACCGATGTGACCGGCTTCGGCATTCTGGGTCATGCGCTCGAAATGGCGCGCGGCTCGAATGCGGGCGTTGCGCTGGATTATGCCGCCCTGCCCTTTCTCAATCAGGCCGAGCATCTGACGCAAGCCGGTTTCGTCACCGGAGCCTCGACCCGCAACTGGGCAAGCTACGGCGAAGATGTGCGACTTCCCGACGATTATCCGCTTTGGAAACAGCAATTGCTGACCGACCCGCAGACATCCGGCGGACTTCTCATATCCTGCGCGCCGCAGGAAGCCGAAAGGCTTTTGAACAGCATCCGCGCCGCCGGCTATCCATCCGCCCGCATCGTCGGGAAGGTGGCGGATGATGCGGGCCGCGTGACGGTGACAGGCTGAAAATTGTTGAGACCACTCATCAACAGCTCCCTCATTGTTTGGACTGTTCCCCTCTGGAAATCAGTGCCATGAGTCGATAAAGGCAACTGCGCGTCCCGAAAACTGCGAAGCGGTTTTCGGAAAAGATGCGCGTAAAAAACAAATGGATAATATTTTCCAGAGGGACATCATGGGCTATTTTCCAAGTTGGCGTTTGACATCAAACGCCGTCGTGCTTCCTGACGAGCGCCTCCCAGCCGCCGCGGCCATTCCGATGGGCGTGCAGCATCTGCTCGCAATGTCCGGCTCGACCATTGTGGCGCCGCTGCTGATGGGTTTTGATCCCAATGTGGCCGTCTTCTTTTCCGGTATCGGCACGCTTCTGTTCTTCGTGCTCACAGCAGGCCGGGTGCCAAGCTATCTCGGTTCGTCCTTCGCTTTCATTGCCGTTGTGATTGCCGCAACCGGCTATGGCGGCTCCGGCCCCAATCCCAATATCGCAATCGCGCTTGGCGGTATCATCGCCTGCGGCGCGCTCTATGCGCTTATCGGCCTCGTGGTCATGGCCATCGGCACGGGCTGGGTGGAGCGGCTCATGCCGCCGGTCGTCACCGGCGCGATCGGCGTTTCCATCGGCCTCAATCTCGCCCCCGTCGCTGTAGGCCAGCTGAAGGGGAGCGGCACGCATATCACCATCGCGCTGCTTACGGTTCTCTGCATGGGAATGATCGCCGCCTATGGGCCGCGCGGCACCAAGCGCCTGTCGGTGCTTTTCGCACTTTTGTTCGGCTACCTGCTGGTCCTCATCCTCGGCAACGGCCTCGGCATCGTGCCCGGCATCGATTTCACCGCCGTCAGCAATGCGGCATGGTTCGGCCTGCCGCATTTCACCACGCCGGAGTTCAACTGGCAGGCGATCACGCTGATTGCACCGGTCGCCATCGTGCTGGTCGCCGAAAATCTCGGTCACATCAAAGCGCTCGGTTCCATTACCGGCCAGAACATGGACCGCTATATCGGTCGCGGCTTCCTGGGTGATGGCATCGCAACCATGATTTCCGGTTCGGGTGGCGGCACCGGCGTCACCACCTATGCCGAAAACATCGGCGTCATGGCGATGACCAAGGTTTATTCGACGCTGATCTTCGTCATTGCCGCAATCATGGCGCTGATCCTCGGCATGTCGCCGAAATTCGGCGCCATCCTGCAGACGATCCCGGCCCCGGTTCTGGCCGGTCTAGCCGTTTCGGTGTTCGGTCTCATCGCCTCGGCCATGGCCCGCATCTGGATCGTCAACAAGGTGGATTTCGCGGATTCCCGCAATCTGTTCACTGCAGGCGTGGCGCTCATTTTCGGTGCCGGCGACTTCACCTTGAAGATCGGCGAATTCGCCCTTGGCGGCATTGCGACTTCGACCCTTGCAGCACTGGTTTTCTACCAGCTGCTCGGCATCGGCCGCAGCGACAAGCCTGCCGAATAAAACGAGAGGGAGCGGGTTTCCGGCCCGCTCCTCACTCTGCCAGCAATTGTTCAGCCCGTACGCGCATTTCGGGTTCAAGCACTATCGAACGTCGCTCAATCTTGTCGAAATAAACAGTGGTCGTCTCGTTGAGCGCGCGCAGCTCGCCGTCGAGCGAACCCGCCATCGTCTGGCGAAACATGATCGACGAGCGCCCGACCTTCACCACATGCGAACGGATCGTCAGCAGGTCCCCGGCCGGCACTTCCCGCTTGTATTCGGTTGTCGAGCGCACATCCGCCCAGCCATATGCGTCATCTGGAATTTTCCCGGCAATGTGGCCCAGAAGCTGAAAGCTCGCATCATCGAACATCCCGGCATAATGCCGGACATTCATATGTCCCATCACGTCGCACATCCATGGATGCGCGACGCCGATAAGAGTAACAAGACCGGTCATCGCGCCACCGACCGGTAGCCGCCAAGGAAAGCTGTGAGGTTATCACCCAGCGCATCGCACAGATAGCCGCCTTCCTGCACGATGACGGTTGGCAAGCGAAGCTTCGCGATTGCTTCGGCAATGCGTCCGAAGCCGCCGGTGGTGACCGATAATCCGCCGAACGGATCGCCTTCAAACGGATCGAGACCGAGCGCGACAACAATCGCATCCGGCGCGAAGGCTTCGATGCGCCGGAACGCAGTGTCGAGCGCCGCCAGAAATTCGGCATCGCCGGATTTGCGCGGCAGCGGCAGGTTGAGATTGTAGCCAAGCCCCGCGCCTTCGCCGCGCTCGTCGGCATGACCCCAGAAAAATGGATAGAAGCGCACCGGGTCGGCATGGATCGAGACTGTCAGCACGTCGGGGCGAGCGTAGAAAATGCCCTGCGTGCCATTGCCGTGGTGCAGATCGACGTCGAGGATCGCCACGCGCCCGGCCTTCGAGCGCAGGCGTTGTGCGGCAACCGCCGAATTGTTGACGAAGCAGAAGCCGCCCGCCACATCGGCAAAGGCATGATGCCCCGGCGGACGGCAGAGCGCATAGGCCGCGACCTCGCCGCCAAGCACCGCATCGGCGGCATCGACCGCGCTCCACGCACTCCAGCACACGCTTTCCCATGTGTGCTCGGCAATGGGGCAGGCCGTATCGGCCATGTGATAGCCGACCTGCCCGACCGCCGACGCCGGATAACGGCCATCGCGCGCAAGCGGATGGATGTTGGGGATCACCTCTTCCGACGCCTCTTCGATACGCCGCCATCGGGCATGGATGTGCTGAAGAAATTCCAGATATTCCGGCGTATGCACCGCCGCAATCGGGCCAAGGCCGTGATCTTGCGGACGGATGATCTCGCAGCCCGCCGCCTTCGCACCGGCGAGCAGACGTTCGACGCGCTCCGGCTGTTCGGGGTTAGGCTGCGGCGCGCCGCTGGAAAGAAAGGCTTTCGGGTCGTGACGCTTCTGCTCGACGGCGTAAAAGGCTTTCATGACTGCTCCCTCATTTGATTGATGCGGGCCAGGCGGGTGAAATCCTCGCCATAGGCGCCGTGATCGCGGTCGGATTCGATCCAGCCGATACCGAGCCGCTCATAAAATCTCTGCGCTGCAACATTGTCCCTGTCCACGGCAAGCCGCAGATAGACCCCGCCCCGCGCCATCGACCAGGAGGCGACATGGCGCAGAAGCACTTCCCCGATCCCGTTGCCGCGAAAGGCTTCATCGACATAGAGATCCTGCACATAGACGCCGGGTTTGCCGTACCATGTCGAAAAGATCGGGAAGAACAGCGCGAGCCCGGCAAATGCCCCGTCCACCTCGGCGATCAGGCTGGTGAAGGCCGCATAGGGTCCGAAACCGTAACGGCGAAAATCCTCGACCGTGCTGGAAATCCTGTCGGCGGCACCAAGCCCCTCGCCCATGATGCGGATCGCCTCATGGATCAATTCCGCATCGGCAGCATCGCCCAGCCGCACGACGATGCCTGTTTCACTGTCCAACACGATCTTCGGCATCAGAGCATTTCCTGTTTTGATTGAATCATTGGAAACTCTCTATCTGTTTGTTTTTACGAATGTCTTATCCCGTCGTAGCGGGGTCGGAAATCAGTCCAGTGGACTGATTTCCCCGCGGAGGCGGTTCCCGCATCGGGGGACATGCTCTAGAACGCCACCCTGTCTCCGCCCTTAAGCCCCAGATATTCACGCGCCTCGTCTGGCGTCGCCACCTCCAGCGACAGGCCGTCGAGGATGCTGCGGATGCGCCGTACCTGATCGGCATTGCTTCTGGCAAGCTGGCCGCGCCCGTCATAAAGGCTGTCTTCCAGCCCGACGCGGACATTGCCGCCCATGGCGGCCGCCATGGTGATCATCGGAATCTGGTGCCGCCCTGCGGCCAGCACGGAGAAGGAATAATCTTCCCCGAACAGCTTGTCGGCAATCCGCTTCATATGCATGAGATTGTCCGGATCGGCTCCAATGCCGCCCAGAACGCCGAAAACGAACTGGATGAACAGATGGCCGGACACCAGCCCCCGGTCGCGGAAATGCGCCAGCGAATAGAGATGCCCGACATCGTAACATTCAAACTCGAAGCGCGTGCCGCAGCCCTGTCCGAGACTGGTCAGGATGCCTTCCATATCCGCGAAAGTGTTCTTGAAGATCGAATGGCGCGTGGCCTCCAGAAGTTCCGGCTCCCACGCATGTTTCCACTCGCGCGGCTTGTCGAGCGCCGGGAACAGCGCGAAATTCATCGAGCCCATATTGAGCGAGCACATTTCCGGCTCTGCCTTAAGCGGCGCGGCCAGCCGGTCCTCCAGCGTCATCAGCGATGAGCCGCCGGTGGAAATATTCACCACGGCAGATGTTGATTGCTTGATGCGCGGCAGGAACTGCATGAACAGGTCCGGATTGGCGGATGGCCTGCCGTCGCGCGGGTCGCGGGCATGCAGATGCAGGATGGATGCGCCCGCTTCCGCCGCCGCAATGGCTTCGCTCGCAATCTCGTCAGGCGTCACCGGCAAATGCGGCGACATGGACGGCGTGTGCACGGAACCCGTCACCGCGCAGGTGATGATCACCTTGCGACGCGTCTTCTTCTTGTCGATCATGATCCGCTTTCCTTACGCGTTGACAGGCAGGTTGAGTTCACGCGCCAGAACCTCCAGCGTGTCGCCGAGGATAGCGGTGATCTCGCCGACCTGTTCGCGGCTCACGATCATGGGCGGGCAGACAAGAAAGTGGTCGCCTTCGACACCGCCGCGTGTGCGGCGCGAATAGATGATCAGCCCGCGTTCATAGGCAAGATCGACCATGCGCTGATGGGCGTTCAGCTCCTTCGGCAGCGGCTTCATGGTTTCAGGATCGGAGACGAACTCCGCAGCGAGCAGCAGGCCCTTGCCGCGCACATCGCCGATGAAGGGGAAGCGTTTTGCAAGTCCTTCCAGTTCGCCCTTCAGCGCATCGCCCATGCGGGCGGCATTGCCGACGAGATCAAGACGATCGATTTCCTGCAACACCGCCTTGCCTGCGGCACAGGCCAGCGGATTGCCGGCATAGGTGAAACCATGCAGGAAGCCGCCCGCGTCCAGAACCGGCTGCACGATGCGGGCTGGTGCCGCCATCGCGCCAAGCGGGCAATAGCCGGAGGCAAAGCCCTTGGAAAGCGCGATCAGGTCTGGCTTGCAATTCCAGTGGTCGCCGCCCAGAAACTTGCCGGTACGCCCGGCGCCGCTCATCACCTCGTCATGGATGAGCAGGATGCCATAGCGGTCGCAGATTTCACGGATGCGCGGATAATAGCTGTCGGGCGCGACCAGCGCGCCGGTGGATGCCCCGCCAATCGGCTCCATGATAAAGGCGAGCACGCTTTCAGGACCTTCTTCCTGAATCTTTTCCTCCAGCATGTCGGCATATTTCTGCCCGCGCTGTTCCATCGAAAGATTGTCGCGGTCGAGATAGGCGGTCGGTGCCGGAACCTTCGGCATTTCGCGCATGATGGGCGCGAACGGCTCGCTCAAGGCCGCATAGCCGGTGACGGCGAGCGCCCCAAGCGTGCCACCATGATAGGACGGAAAACGCGAGATCACTTTCCAGCGCTTGCCCTGCCCGGTCGCAACCGCCCATTGGCGGGCAAGCTTGATGCAGGATTCCACCGCTTCCGATCCGCCGGAAACGAAGAAGATCTTGTCCAGACCTTCCGGCATGCGCTCGGCGGCCATGCGTGCCAGATCTTCCGCCGGTTCGTTCTCGAAATGCAGGCGATAGGCGAAGGTCACGCGGTCCATCTGCTCTTTCATGGCGTCGAGCACGTTGCGATTGCCATGGCCGATATTGACCACCATCGCGCCGCTCGACCCGTCGATGACGCGGCGTCCGTCCTGATCCCAGATGTAGATGCCTTCGGCGCGATCCACCAGCGGCCTGCGCAGGCGCGACTGGTAGAAAAGATGCGATGCCGGGCGTTCGTTCGGTGCTTTTGTGTTGAGCATGGCGTTACTCTGTCAGCGCTTGAGATATTGGTTGAGAACATTGGCGGTCACACGTTCGACCATGCGGTCGCCGCGTTTAAGAGCCGCCACCCACTCGCAGCTTCCGGCATGAAAAACCTCGCCTTTGCCGCGTGGAAAATTGACGATCATGCCGCAGCCGCGCTTGATGCGCTCCACGGCTGCGTCCCCATCGTTGCCGATCAGTGTGTCGGCCACGAACTTGGCATCGGCATCGGAAAGAAACTGATCGTCGGCTGGAATATCCGCACTTTCTTCCTTGAGAGACGACATGCCGAGCGCCAATATCTGCAATCCATCAGGAGCGCCGCTGCCCTCCTCCGGCTCCGGCAATCCGCCACGGATCACATAATCCAGTCCATCTACCTCGTAGCCGAAGGCATGGCCTTCCGCGCCCAGAAGATCGCCGTAATAGATACCGGTGCCAGCAAAGGCCCAGTGTTCGGGACGATAAACCGGGAAACCGCGCACGCCGCGCGGGGCGCAACCGCCCCAGCCGACATAAAGCCCGCGCAAGGCATTGAGACCGAAGGTTTCTGCGGCAGGCCGTCCGGTTTCCGCCGCTTCCCAGCAGCCGCTTGTGCGGCGCGGATCGGCGGAGCGATAGACCGGGTCTTCAGCGCGGGCACGGTATTTGTAGCAGGTCTGCCGCTTGCCATTATCCTCAAGCCGGGTCTGCCACATGAAATTGCCGGCAAAACGCGCCGCGCGACCGCCGCCATCGACATAATTGTCGACGGCATCGCGCATCTCCCATGTCCAGTATTCATCGTGACCGACAAAGACCACGCAGTCGTAACCGTCGAGGATTTCCGGCGAGAAATGCAATTCGTGCTGGCTGGTGAGATCGACCGCATAGCCTTCCCGTTCGGCCCAGCGGAAGAACAGGCTGTCATAGCTTGCCCAGCCGGACGAGGCATATTTCTTGGAATAGCCATTGGCATAGGCCCATTCCATATGCGGATAGCGCGGGGGTGCAGCAGGCGGCGTAATGATTTCCAGCGGCACGCGCGGCGCATCGGGCGGCAGCAGCGCGAAGCCGCGGCAGAACGGGCGCTCGATGCTTACCGTCGTCGCATACTGATCGCCATTCGGCCCGGTAATGCCCTGATAATGGTTGGAGCCGCCCCAGGTGTTGTAGGCTGTCCATGTGCCGGTCCCCGCGACTTGCAGGATACGGCCGGGCTTTTTCCCCGCCGCAGGACGCAGGATGAAAAGGTGGTGGCAATGGATGGGTTCTCCGTCATTGCCATGCGCCTTCAAGGTGATGCGATAAGCGCCGGAAGGCCAGTTCTCATCCGTCTTGAAGGCAAATGTGGTTTCCCAGCCGCAGCCGACGACCGAACATTGCGCCGGCGTTTCCTGCCATTTGCAGTCGATCCCGCGTTTGGAGAAGACCGGCGTTTCCACCGCCCCGTCCCGCACGATCTCGATATCGAAACGCGGCGCGGTCGCGCTCACTTGCAATTGGACGGTCGCGCCCGGCAGATAGGAATAGGCGTCGGTGTAGCACCAGATTTCACCGCGCGGGCCGTCCATGCCGGGATATTCGTAATAATGGCCGAGGACAGCCTCGCGCCGCTGTGCCGGGGTCAGCCCGAAATCGGGAAACTCGTTAATGTTTCTCTCGCTCATGCCGACACCTCACGCAGCCAGATATTTCTTGAGGAAGGAGCGGGTGCGCTCCTGCACCGGATTGCTCAGAATCTGGTCCGGCGGTCCCTCTTCAACCACCACGCCGCCATCCATGAACAGGATGCGGTCGGCGACCTCGCCTGCAAAACGCATCTCGTGCGTGACAATCAGCATCGTCATATGTTCGGCGGCAAGCTGCTTCATGACGGCGTTGACCTCATCCACCAGTTCTGGATCGAGCGCTGAAGTCGCCTCGTCGAACAGCATCACCTTCGGCTGCATGGCGAGCGCACGCGCAATGGCGACACGCTGCTTCTGCCCGCCCGACAGGCGCGAGGGATAGACATCGATCTTGTCGGCAAGCCCCACCTTGGACAGAAGCTCGAGCGCCAGAGCGCGCGCGGCATCCTTGCCCATGCCCTTGAGCTTGATCGGGCCGAGCGTGATGTTTTCCAGCACGGTCAGATGCGGGAACAGGTTGAAGTGCTGAAACACCATGCCCATCTGCTGGCGCACCGCATTGATGTGTTTTTCAAACGCCTGCCCTGCCAGTGGCTGGTTGACCTGCACGCCATCGAGCCAGACTTCGCCGCCATTCAGCGTTTCCAGATGATTGATGGAGCGCAACAATGTGCTTTTGCCGGAACCGCTGGGGCCGATGATCGCAACGATCTGGCCGCGCGCCACGGAAAGGTCTATGCCTTTCAGCACTTCCAGCGCGCCGTAAGCCTTGCGGGCGCCCTTCACTTCGACCATCGGTTTTGCCGATTTGGAGCTGCTCATCGCGTGACCTCCACTTTTCTTTCAATGCGCCGCAGGCCTGCCTCGAGGACAAGATTGACCACGTAATAGATGGCGGCGACGGTGATATAGAATTCAAACGGGCTGAAGGTTTCGCTGATGGCAAGTTGGGCGCTGTGCACCAGTTCGGCAATGCCGATGATCGAAACCAGCGACGTATCCTTCAGAAGAACGATCATGTTGTTGCCGATCGGCGGGATGGTGTTGCGGATCGCCTGCGGAATGACGACATAGCGCAGGGCCTGACCGTGGCTGAAACCGATGGAACGCGCGCCTTCCATCTGGCCGGGATCGACAGCCACGATGCCTGCGCGGATGATGTCCGCATTATAGACCGCGAAATGCAGGCTGAGGCCGATAATGCCAGCGCCAAGGGCTGGAATATCGATGCCGATCTGCACCAGCCCGAAGTAGATCAGGAACAGTTGCAGCAGAAGCGGTGTTCCCATGAACAGCCACATGAAGAACCGCACCGGCCATGCGAGGATTGCAGGCGCATAAAGCACCACGAGCGCAAACGCGATGCCGAGCACGAAGCTCAAGAAGGCCGAAGCAACGGTCAGAACAAGCGTCCACCAGAGGCCGGTCAGAAGCAGATCGGTATAGGGAGTGACGATGCTGAAATCGAGAGCCTGCATCCGGTCCTCCCTCACTGCGCCGCGAAGCGCTTGTCGAGCAGATCGACCCCGCGCGCCACGACATAGATAATGATCATGTAGAGAACCGCGGCGACGCCGAAAATCTCGAACGGCTTGTAGGTCGAGCCGATGAACCGCTGCGCGGTATAGGTCAGCTCAACCACCGAAATGGTGGAAACCAGCGCCGAGCCTTTCAAAAGGGCGATGGCGTTGACGCCGAGCGGGCGGATCATAAGCCGGGCCGCCTGCGGCAGCACAACGAGCCGCATGGTCTGGCCGCGCCCGAAGCCGATGGAGCGCGCGGCTTCCGTCTGGCCGCGGTCGACGCTCTGGATCGCGCCGCGAATCGATTCCGACATATAGGCGCCGATATTAAGCCCCAGCCCGATGACGCCAGCGGCAAACGGCTCCAGATTGATGCCGATCTGCGGGCCGCCGAAATAGAGGATGAAGAGCTGCACAAGGCAGGGCGTGCCGCGAAAGACGCTGACATAGGCCGCCGCCAGCCCGCGCAGAATGGGGGAGCGGGACAGGCGGGCCGCCACAAGGAATGCGGCCACCACAAGACCCAGGATCAGGGCCAGCGCGGAAATTTGCACAGTCACCCATGCCGCCTCCAGAAAAAACGGGAGGACGCGCTGCATCAACGCAAAATCCATCGGAAAACTCCGGTCAATCGGTTCTCAACCGGCCCGGACAGATGCCGGGCCGGGATGACGGCATGTCAGCGAATGTCGCTGCCGATCCATTGCATCGAGATTTTCTCGTAGGTGCCGTCGGCCATGATCTCGTCGAGAGCCTTCTGCATCGCTGCCTTCAGCTCCGGGTTGTTCTTGCGGATGGCGATGCCGATGGCGACGCTGCCGCCTTCGATGTCCGGCGTATCGAGCTTGCGGACTTTTTGGCCGGTTTCCTTGATCGCCACCATGACCGGGATGTTGTCGACGACGATGGCGTCGACGCGGCCCGAATTCAGTTCGAGCATCAGTTCCGGCAGGCCCTTATAGGTGCGAATGGTCCAGCCGCCCTGCTCACGCGCCCATTTCTCATGGGTTTCGCCAAGCGTCACGCCCAGCGTCTTGCCCTTGAGATCGTCGAGCTTCTGAACGGCGGAATCTTCCTTCACGAAAACCGCGCGGCCCGCGTGATAATAGGGTCCGACGAAGTCCACCGCCTTTTCGCGTTCCGGCGTGATGGTCATGGAGCCGACCACCGTGTCGAACTTGCCAGCCCGAAGACCGGCAACGATACCGTCCCAGGCGGTGGTGATGAGCTGCGGCTTCAACTGCATGCGTTCGGCAATCGCCGAACCGATGGACGCATCGAAGCCCACGACCTCGTTCTTCTCGTTGACGAAATTGAACGGCGGATACTGGCCGCTCATGGCGATCTTGAGTTCTCCCGATGCCTTGATCTTTTCAAGATCGTCCGCCTGTGCGGGCGCAACCGCAAAGACGGCGGTGGCGGCAATCGCGGCGGCGGCAATGAACCCCGTGAATTTGTTAAACATGCTGTTCCCGACTTCCCTCTTGTTGTTTTTCTTGAGGCTATTTCGATGCCTTCAATATTCATGATTGCTTTTATGGATGCATTTCGCAAATAGATAATGGGAATGGATTGCATAGATTTCATGAATGGATGAACCATGTCATTGCATCGCCCCGAGCGTCTTGTCTGGGATCTGGACTGGAACCTGCTGCGCAGTTTCGTGGTGATCGCGGAGGTGAAAAGCATCACCCGCGCCGCAGAACGCCTCAACCTCAAACAGCCGAGCGTAAGCAATGCCTTGCGCCGTCTGGAAGACCGCATCGGCCAGCGGCTGGTGGAGCGGGACGCCACCCATTTTGAGCTGACGGAAGTGGGCAAGCTTCTTTATGAGCAGAGCATCGAGGTCTTCGGCGCCATTTCCCAATTGCCGCAGCTTGTGCGCGGGGTGGGAGACGATGTGACCGGACATGTCACCATATCGGTTGCCAGCCACATCATCTCGCCGATCTTCGATCAGGCGCTTGCGCTCTTTCACGAACAGCATCCCCGCGCAACGCTGACGATCAACGTATCCGCCAGCACCGAAGTCGCCCGGCTGGTGCGCGAAAAGCGCGCCTCTTTCGGTCTGGGGCTGGTGAGCAATCGCGATCCGGCGCTGGACTACACGATGGTCTATCGGGAGTTCTTCGGCTTTTTCTGCGGGCCCCGCCACCGCATGTTCGGCCAGTCCGGGCTGACGCTCTCCGATCTGAAGGGGGAGCCGTCCGTGTCGTTCCAGACCGATCACATTGCCGACGCGCTGCGCCCCGTCGCTCTGCTGCGCAGCGAGGCGCGGCTTTCGCCGGAGGTGGTCGGCACGTCATCGAGCCTTGAGGAAGTGCGCCGCATGATCATCACCGGCCTTGGCATCGGCCCGCTGCCGCTGCATGTGGCGCGGCGCGAAGTCGATGACGGCCTTCTCTGGCGTCTGCCACCTTACGAGAACCCGCCCGCCATCGATGTTTTCCTGATCCACAATCCGGAAACCAATCTCAACAAGGCCGAGAAGGCCATGCTGGCTGGATTGAAGGGGCTGATCGCCTCGACCCCGTTGGAAGACCGGATTTACGGAGACTGACGAGCGGGCAAAGCCCGCTCGCCTGCGATCATTCTGCCGCTTCTGCCGCGCATAGTGCATCGTCGCATTCGGCTGTTTCCGTCGCAGCCGAGAGGCTTGCCTGCCCAAGCGCGACGATGGCCGTTGCGCTGAGGCTTGCTGCGACCGAAACCCAGAAGCCGTTTGCTGCGCCGAAATTGTCGACCACCCAGCCGGAAACGAACGCGCCCAGCGCCATGCCGATGCCAATGCCGGTCATGACCCAGGTGATGCCTTCGGTCAGCATCGACTCAGGCACGCGCCGTTCGATCAGGCCGAATGCCGTGATGAATGTCGGGGAAATCGCAACACCGCTGACGAACACCGCCGTTGCCAGAAGCGCGGTTGATGTACCGGCGAAAGGCAGCGGCAGCGCAGTCAGGGCAAGGACGCTGACGGCAATCATCAACTGGCGCTGCAATGGAATGCGGATCGACAATGCGCCAAGCGTTATCCCGACAAGGAACGAACCGATGGCATAGACACCGATGACGATGCTGGCTGCGCCGGGTTCGCCCAGTTCACGTGTGATCGCCACGGCACTGACTTCAGCCGTCGCGAACGTCGAGCCGACGAAGATGAGGGCCAGCGTGATGATCTGAACGGGACGCGACCAGATCGCGGAACGTTGCGGGCTGTTCCGGTCGAGTGCACGAACCGGCGGCTCACTGGAACGCTGCAGGAGGAAGGCGATCGTGCCCACGGCGAGAAAAGCCGTGCTGATAAGCATTCCCGCTTCCGGAAACAGTGATACCGCCAAAGCCACGGAAAGAGACGCACCCGAAATATAGACCAGCTCATCCGCCGCCGATTCAAACGCGAAAGCGGTATTCAGTTCGGGACGGTTGCGGAAAATTTCGGTCCATCTTGCCCGCACCATCGCCGGGATGCTGGGCATCGCACCGGCAAAGAATGCCGTGGCGAAGAGGGTCCAGTTTGCCCAGCGCTGGTTCGTTGCCACCAACAGAAGGGCGAAGGCTATCACCGAAACGATGGTGGCAGGCATGACGATGCGGCTTTGCCCGTAACGGTCGACAAGGCGGGAAATCTGCGGCGATAGGAATGCATTCGTCAGCGCGAAGGTGGCAGAGACCGCGCCAGCCAGCCAATATTCGCCGTGGGTCTGCGCAAGCATCGCGACGATGCCGACGGGTGCCATCGCGAAGGGAAGACGGGCGAAGAATGCAGCCGCCGAAAAGCCGACAGCGCCCGGAGCGCTGAAAATCTCTCTGTATGGATTGGACATCGGAGTGGGTCCTTGAAAGGGGAAATTGCATCACTTGCATACGGTCCGTATGTTAATTAAATAATTGATACGCGGCGTATGTCAACTAATATACGCAGCGTATCTGAATAAGTGGAGCCGCCATGCGTAAACCGCGAAGCGAAATGATTGCCGAAACAAGGGCGAAGCTGATGGCTGCGGGCCGCAAGGCTTTCGGCACCGTTGGCTATGCCGAAGCTTCGATGGATGATTTTACCGCCTCCGCGGGACTGACGCGGGGCGCGCTCTATCACCATTTCGGCGACAAGAAAGGTCTTTTGCAGGCCGTGATCAACGAAATCGATTGCGAGATGGCCGCTAGGCTCTGCACGATTTCCGCGAAGGCGCCCAACCGCTGGCAGGGTTTTGTCGACGAGAATGTCGCCTATATCGAGATGGCGCTGGAACCGGAAATCCAGCGCATCATGTTTCGCGACGGACCGGCGGTGTTCGGTGATCCGTCCTGCTGGCCGAGCGCCAATGGCTGTATCCGCACGATTTCCACAAGCCTCGACGCCTTGCGTGAGGAAGGCGTCATCATCGATATCGATTCGGAAGCGGCCGCACGGCTGATCAACGCGGCAAGCAGCAGTGCGGCGCAGTGGATCGCCAATTCCGACGACCCCGAAGCCACGTCAAAGCGCGCGGTCAAGGCATTCCGGACACTTCTGGAAGGCCTGTTGAAGCGGAAAAATTGAGTTAGCCCGAGACGATCGACGTGAAATCGGCCATGCCCGCGAAACGGGCGGCGCGAACCTTGCCATATTTGCTCTTGTCGACGACAAGGTGTTTCTCGACGGCGCGCTGCATGGCCATCTGCTTGATCGGCACTTCGTGGAAGTGCGAACAGGTGATGCCGTGCTGCTCATCGACCCCACCGGCCGACAGAAAAGCCTTGTTGATGTTGACGCGCTTCAGGACGTCGATCCCCTCGTCACCTGAAAACGATGCCGCTTCCGGGTGGTAGAGCCCGCCCAGAACGATGAGGCGCACATCGCTGCGCTGCGACAGGATTTCGGCGATGTTGAGCGCATAGCATACAACGGTGATGTGCTGGTTCTGCGGAATGCGGTGAGCAAGATGCGGCATCGTCGTGCCGCAATCGATGAAAACCGTATCATAGGGTTCGATCAATGCGGCGGCTGCGGCGCAAGCCTGCGCTTTCGCACTGGCGTGGCTGTCCTTTTCAAAATCGAAGACATAATCGCCATTGGCGCCGTCCTGCGTGGGGATAATGTAACCACCCAAACAATTGAGCGCACCGCCGTCGCTGCCTATATCGCGGCGGATCGTCATTTCCGAAACGCCGAGACGCGCTGCCGCATCGCGCAGACGAAGCACGCCGACTTCATCGACCAGCGCCGCCAGTTCAGCAATGCGCTCTTCTTTTCGGCTGATTCTGCTCACGCTATCCCCAATTCCTGCAGTCTGTTTACCCGTTTATACGTCCGTCACATTTCACGCAATTGCGATCATCCGATCTTGACAGGCCGAACATAAATGTGAAACGATCCAAACATAATGATCGGATTATAACATTATAATTCGCATTGTCGGGAGGATATGACAACAGGGTTTTGCGCGCGTCGGACAGATTTCCGTTCGCGGCGTCAAACAGGCGGGAAAGCAGATTGATTTTCGCCCGGCCGGGAAGCCGGGCATGGAGGAGAACGCCGATGCACCCACCGTTCCTGGGTGCGTCGGCGCAGTAACAGTTGAGCCTCAGCCATCAAGGGCAGACGGCCAAACAATTCCCAGGGAGGAAACACCGGTGAAAAAATTTCTAGCATCCGTGGCGATTGCCATGTCCGTTGCCGTTCCGCACGCTTTCGCGGAAGGCGTCGTTGATACGTCGAAGATCAACAAGGAACTCATCACCACGGCCAACGACAAGAAGTACACCATCGCGACGGTCGTGAAGGTGGACGGCATTGCCTGGTTCGACCGCATGCGCGATGGCGTCGACCAGTTCAAGGCCGACACTGGCAATGACGTCTGGATGGTTGGCCCGAGCCAGGCGGACGCTGCGGCACAGGTGCAGATTGTCGAAAACCTGATTGCGCAGGGCGTTGACGCTATTGCCATCGTGCCGTTCTCGGTCGAAGCAGTGGAGCCGGTTCTGAAGAAGGCGCGCGAGCGCGGCATCGTGGTCATCAGCCACGAAGCATCCAATATCCAGAACGTCGATTACGACATCGAAGCCTTCGACAACAAGGCCTATGGCGCCAACCTCATGAAGGAACTCGGCAAGTCGATGGGCGGCAAGGGCAAGTATGTCACGACCGTTGGCAGCCTGACCTCCAAGTCGCAGATGGAATGGATCGACGGCGCCGTCGAATACCAGAAGGCCAACTTCCCGGAAATGTCGGAAGCGACCGGCCGTCTCGAAACCTATGACGATGCCAACACCGACTATAACAAGCTCAAGGAAGCGATGACCGCCTATCCGGACATCAAGGGCATTCTCGGCGCGCCGATGCCGACTTCTGCCGGTGCCGGACGCCTGATCGCCGAAGGTGGTCTCAAGGGCAAGGTCTTCTTTGCAGGCACGGGCCTCGTTTCGGTGGCTGGCGAATATCTGAAGAACGACGACATCCAGTATATCCAGTTCTGGGACCCTGCCGTTGCAGGCTACGCCATGAACATGCTGGCCGTCGCAGCGCTTGAAAAGAAGAACGACCAGATCAAGGCCGGTCTCAATCTGGGCCTGCCGGGCTATGAAAGCCTGCTTGCGCCGGACGCCGCCAAGCCGAACCTGCTCTATGGCGCAGGCTGGGTCGGCGTGACCAAGGAAAACATGGATAAGTACGACTTCTGATATCCATGGAAAGTTCGATGGGAGGAGCTTCATGCCCCTCCCATCCAGCCAATCGCATTCCAGCCTTGCACGAGGCCCCTCATGAGTGAAAACCTGATCGAACTGCGCCATATCGGAAAACGCTTCGGTGGCGTCAGGGCGCTGGACGACGTTTCCTTTGCCATCAAGCCCGGTGAAATCCACTGCCTCGCGGGCGAGAACGGCTCCGGCAAATCCACCATCATCAAGGTCATGTCGGGCGTCTACACGCCGGAAGACGGCGAGATACTGATCGACGGCAAACCTGTCGGCAAGCTCGATCCCGTCAAGTCGGTTCATCACGGCATTCAGGTGATCTATCAGGATTTCTCGCTGTTCGGGAACCTGACCGTTGCCGAAAATCTGGCCATCAATACTTTTCTCATCGAAGGCCGCAAGGGCGTCGACTGGAAGCGCGTGCGCGAACTGGCGCAAAAGGCGCTCGACCGGCTTGGCGTCAGCATCGACCTCGACGCGGATGTGGACAGCCTGCCGACATCGGGCAAGCAGATCGTGGCGATTGCGCGCGCCGTCATGGCCGACGCCCGCCTCATCATCATGGACGAACCTACCACCGCGCTGACGCGGCATGAGGTGGACGCGCTGTTCAGGATCGTGCGCGATATTCAGGCACAGGGCATTGCGGTGCTCTTCGTCAGCCACAAGATGCGCGAGATGCTGGAAATCAGCGAAAGGCTGACCGTCTTCCGCAATGGCAGGAAAGTTGCCGAAGGTCCGATTTCCGATTTCGACGAGCCGTCGATCACCCGCGCCATGACCGGCCAGGAACTCACATCGGACCATTATCACTGGACCCCGCGTGAAGGCGCTTCGGCCAGCCCAACGCTCGAAATCACGAACCTCTCCGTTCCCGGTTCCGTGGACAATGCCAGCCTCACCCTCCATGCGGGCGAGATCGTCGGCATATCCGGGCTGATCGGCTCGGGCCGCACGGAACTGGCGCTGGCGCTCTTCGGCATGAAGCCGGATTTCACCGGCACCGCGCGCATCGACGGCAAGCCAATCCATCCGAAAACCGTGCAGGAAGGGATCGCCTGCGGCGTCGCCTATGTGCCGGAAGACCGTCTGACGGAAGGCCTGTTCCTGACCCAATCGATCGAACGCAACATTATCGTCACCTCGATCGAGAAATTCGTGCGCGGCCTCTTCATCGACCGCAAGAAGGCCGATACCACGACCCGCGACATGTTTTCGGCGATGCACATCGTCGCTCCCGGCCCGCATACGCCGGTCAATCATCTGTCGGGCGGCAACGCGCAGCGCGTGGTGCTGGCGCGCTGGCTTTTGACCGGTGCGAAAGTGCTGATCCTCAACGGGCCAACCGTCGGCGTCGATGTCGGCTCCAAGGCGCAGATCCACAACATCATCCGCAAGCTTGCGCGTGAGGAAGGGCTCGCCGTCCTGATGATTTCCGACGACGTGCCCGAGCTGGTGCAGAACTGCAATCGCGTGCTGGTGATGCATCGCGGGCGTTTCGTCGATGAGCTTTCCGGTGAAACCATGACCGAAGATGCCGTCAACGACCGGCTCAAGACGCTGAATTGAGGAACCGGCACATGAAGTTCTTTCGCAGTACCGAATTCATCATTGCCTGCGTGTTGTTCGCGGCGATGGTCATTATCGGCCTCATCAATCCGGCTTTCTGGTCGCTGGACAATATTTTCGGCCTCCTGCGCTCCAATGTCGTGATCGGCATCATGGCGCTTGGCGTTCTGCTGGTGATGATTTCCGGCGGCATCGACGTTTCCTTCACCGCCTTCGCCATTGCGGCCATGTATCTGACCGTCCGCGCCATGGTCTATCTTGGCTATGACGGCGTGTTCATTCCATTCGTGGCGGCAACGCTGATCGGCCTGCTGCTCGGCGCTTTCAACGGCTTCATCATCCATCGCTTCAAGATGATCCCGCTGATCGTGACGCTCGGCACCGGTTCCATCGTGCGCGGGCTGGTGCTGGGCCTTGTCGGCACCAGCATCGTCAACATCAACAAGATGCCGAAGGAACTGATCGCATTCGGCAAGACTGATGTGATTTCGCTGACATCGGCCTCCGGCACGGCTTTCGGCCTGACCGCGATGTTCGTGGTCTATCTGGCGCTGGCGCTGCTTATCCACCTCATCCTCAACTATACGATGATCGGGCGCAGCGTTTATGCCTATGGCGGCTCGCCCGAAGCGGCAAAGCGCGTCGGCTTCAATACCCGCCGCACCATCTTCTTCGTCTATTGCGTGGCCGGGGCGCTCGCAGGCTTCGCGGGGCTTCTGCATTCCTCGATGATCTGGCTCGCCAATCCGCGTGATTTCGTCGGGCTGGAGCTGGACGTGATCGCAGCCGTGGTTCTGGGCGGCGCATCGATCTTCGGTGGGCGCGGCACGGTTCTCGGCACGCTGATGGGCGTCTTCATGCTCGTCATGGTCAAGAACTCGCTCATCATCATGAAGGTCGACACCACATGGCAGCGCGTCGTGGTCGGCCTCATCATCATCGTCGCCACCGCCATCACCGCATGGCGTGACCGCAAAAGCATTGCCTGAGGAGACAAGCGACATGAAACAGTCTTTCGACATGCGCCGCTTCCTCGGAGGCGATGGCAACATCATCCAGCTTATTGTCATCACCGTGCTGGTCTTTGCGCTGATGACCTGGATGAACCCTGACAAGTTCCTGCGCTATTACAACTTCGAATCCATCAGCTACATCATGCCGGAGCTTGGCATCCTCTCCGTCGCCATGATGATTGCCATGCTGACGGGCGGCATCGACCTTTCGGTGGTGGGCATCGCCAATCTGGCGGGTATCGTGGCCGGGGTCTATTTCCACTCATCCATGGTGCAGGCGGCACAGGCTTCCGGCTCTGGAATGCTGTTTTACACCATCATCGGCATATTGCTCGCATTGCTGGTCGGGCTTGTGTCGGGGCTCGTCAACGGCCTCCTGATAGCCAGGCTGCGCATCACGCCGATCCTTGCCACGCTCGGAACCGGACAGGTGCTGATGGGGCTTGCCCTGGTTCTGACCGGAGGGCCTGCCATCGTCGGCTTTCCCGATGCATGGAACTGGGTCGGCAACGGCAAGATGTTCGGCATCGCCACACCTTTCCTGCTGTTCATCGCGGTGTGCATCGTCGTGGCCATTCTCCTCACGCGCACGACGCTCGGCATCAATCTCATGCTGATCGGCACCAATCCGCGCGCTGCCGTCTTCGCCGGCATCCGCAAGGAGCGCATGATTCTCTATTCCTATATGCTGACCGGCGTGCTTGCCTCCATAGCCGGGATTATCCTTTCGGGCCGCACCAACGCCGCCAAATCGGACTATGGCGCATCTTATCTGCTGCAAGCCGTGCTGATTGCCGTTCTTGGCGGCACCAATCCGGCAGGCGGCAAGGGTCGCGTTCTCGGCATCGCCATCGCGCTCGTGGCATTGATGCTGCTTTCCTCCGGCTTCCAGATGATGCGGTTTTCCAACCATCTCATCGATTTCATCTGGGGCGCTTTCCTCATTCTCGTCATCGCGATCAACGCATCGCGCAATCAGGGCAGGTGATCCCTTATGCAGGACATCGAGTTTCATCTTCGCCGTCAGGATTTTGTCGAGCAGCCGCATGTGATCGCCAACACCTATGGCCTTAGCGTCACCGCCTTTCGCTATCCAAGCGGCATCGAGGCGCTGCTGGTCGAGAACGAACGCGGCAACATCATCGTGCTGCCCTTCATGGGCCAGATGATCTGGGGCGCGGAATTCGACGGCGTGGACCTTACCATGGGCAACGGCTTCTCCATGCCGCGCCCGGCAACCACCATCGTTGAGACCTATGGCTGCTTTGCATTCCATAGCGGAATCCTGCGCAATGGCTGTCCTTCGCCTCAGGACAATCATCTTCTGCATGGCGAAATGGCCTGCGCGAAGATGGACAAGGCCGGGCTTCTGTTCGGCCATGACGAGCGCGGCGCCTTCGTCGAAATCACCGGCGAATATGAATATGTGATGGGCTTTGGCGCTCATTATCTGGCACGGCCAAGCGTGCGGCTTCATGCCGATGAAACGCTGTTCGACATCACCATGGACGTGGAGAACCTTTCATCCGCTCCTATGGAGCTGATGTATATGTGCCACGTCAATTTCGCCTATGCGGAAGGCGCGCGGATCGTGCAGCCCGTGCCCTATACGCCGGATCATGTGCAGGTGCGTACCGCCGTTCCCGGCCACGTTACGCCCAATGACGATTACCTTTCGCTGATCGATGAACTGGCCACCGATCCGGCCGCGATGGAAGTGCTGGACGAGCCGGAGCGCTACGATCCCGAGCAGGTTTTCTATATTCGCGGCCTGCCGAAAGACGCCGAAGGCAACACGCATCTGATGATGCAGCTTCCCGAGGGTGACGGTTTCGGCATTTCCTACCCCACCGAAATCTTCCCGAAGACGGTGCGCTGGATTCTTGTGAACGGGGACGCTCAGGTTGCAGCCTTTGCACTGCCATCGACCTGCGAGCCGGAAGGCTATCTGGCCGAAAAAGCCAAGAACAATGTGCAGGTGCTGGCATCGGGCGAGCGCGCCGTCTTCCCCGTGCGCGTCGGCTATCTGGATACGACAGCCGCTGAACGGTTTGAAGCCACGATCAAGGCACTCTGAAATTTCAAAGGAAGCTCTCATGACCAGAAAGATCGGAGTGGTCGGCTCCAACATGGTGGACCTCATCACCTATGTGAACCGTATGCCCGGCCCCGGCGAAACGCTGGAAGCCCCGACATTTGAAATCGGCTGCGGCGGCAAGGGCGCCAATCAGGCCGTCGCCGCCGCGCGCCTTGGCGCGGATGTGTTGATGGTCACGCGCGTCGGCGACGATATTTTCGCCGACAACACCATTCGAAACCTGAATGAGTTCGGCGTCGATACACGCCATGTGGTGAAGGTTGCCGGCAAGTCGAGCGGCGTAGCCCCCATCTTCGTCGAGCCGTCCGGTGAAAACTCGATCCTCATCGTCAAGGGGGCCAATGCCGATCTTCTGCCCGCCGAAGTCGACAAGGCTGCCGACGATCTGAAAGCTTGCGGCCTCATCCTGATGCAGATGGAAGTTCCGGTCGAGACGGTCTACCACACCATCGCCTTTGCTGCCGAAAACGGCATCGAAACCATTTTGAACCCCGCGCCCGCCGCTGCCGATCTCGATCCCGAACTGATCCGGCAGGTGACTTTTCTCGTGCCGAACGAGAGCGAGCTTGCCATCCTCTCCGGCCTGCCGACCGGCACGGATGACGAGATCGTCACCGCAGCGCGTTCGCTCATCGCGCGTGGCATACGCACCGTCATCGTCACGCTCGGTGGACGCGGCGCGCGCATGATTACGGCAAGTGAAATCGTCAATATTCCGCCGGTCAAGGTCACGCCGAAGGATACGACCGGCGCAGGCGACGCCTTTATCGGCTCATTCGCCCGCTTTTACGCCGAGACCGGCGATGTGGAGGCCTCGCTTCGCAAGGCCGCACTTTATGCTGCCCATTCCATCACCCGGCCCGGCACGCAGAAAGCCTATGCCAGCCAGAAAGAATTCGAAACGTTCTGCCGCGATCACGCCCCCTCGACCGAATGTGCCTGATCGCAATTGAACCCATGAACGGACAATGAAATGACCGAAGCCCTCCCCCGCAATAACGGGACACCGCTCAAGCCGGAATGGTTTGAGGATGTGTCCGTCAATCGCAGCGCTTCCGAGCGCCGCGCCGCCACGATCAGCCCCCGCCGTTCTGTGAAAAAGGAATATCAGGCCGCGTGGCTCATCCGCGCCATCCAGTGCATCGACCTGACGACGCTTGCGGGCGACGATACGGCGGGCCGTGTGCGCAGGCTCTGCGCCAAGGCGCGCCGCCCGGTCCGCGAGGATATTCTGGAGGCGCTGGGCCTCGCGGACGCCGGCATCACCACCGGCGCGGTCTGCGTCTATCCGACCATGGTTCCGCACGCTGTCAAGGCGCTCGAAGGTTCCGGCATTCCGGTCGCCTCGGTGGCGACAGGGTTTCCTGCCGGTTTGACCCCTTTGCCGCTTCGCCTTGCTGAAATCACCTATGCGGTGGGTGAGGGCGCGCATGAAATCGACATCGTGATTACCCGCGAGCACGTGCTGACGCAGAACTGGTCAGCCCTCTATGACGAGATTGCAGCCATGCGGGAAGCATGCGGCGATGCGCACATGAAGGCGATCCTCGCCACTGGCGATCTCAACACGCTGACCAATGTTTATCGCGCCTCAATGGTGGCGATGCAGGCAGGGTCGGATTTCATCAAGACCTCGACCGGCAAGGAAGACGTCAACGCCACCTTGCCGGTGAGCCTGACCATGGTGCGGGCGCTGCGCGATTATGGCGAGCTCTCCGGCCAGAGCGTCGGCTTCAAGCCCGCCGGCGGGCTCAAGACCGCCAAGGATGCGCTCGCCTGGCTGACGCTGATGAAGGAAGAACTTGGGCTTCGCTGGCTGGAACCCGATCTGTTCCGCATCGGTGCAAGCTCGCTTCTCGGCGACATCGAACGGCAATTGGAGCACTTCGTGACCGGACGCTACTCCGCCGCCAACCGTCACGCTGCTGCATAAAGTTTATCGCATTTCTGCGACGCCAAATGTTCCATTTGGCTGCAAATGCTTAGAGGATTTTCAGAATGCGACCCATCAAGGACATTCTCAAGACCATGGAATACGGACCCTCCCCCGAAGCAAACGGCGACGTGAACCTGTGGCTGGAACAGCATGGCCGCTCTTTCGGCCACTATATCAATGGTGCCTTTGTCAAACCGGAAGGCCGCAAGGCGATTGACGTCGCCAATCCGGCCAATGGCGACAAGCTTGCGGAAATCATCTGCGGCAATGCGGAAGATGTGGATCAGGCCGTGAAGGCCGCTCGCAGCGCTTTCGGCAAATGGTCGAAACTCTCCGGCTATGAGCGCGCCAAATATCTCTATGCCATCGCCCGCCATATCCAGAAGCGCGAGCGCTTTCTGGCCGTGCTGGAAACCATGGACAATGGCAAGCCGATCCGCGAAACCCGCGATATCGACATTCCACTCGCCGCCCGCCATTTCTACCATCATGCAGGCTGGGCCGAGATGGTGGAAGACGAGTTCAAGGGCTTCTCGCCCGTTGGCGTCTGTGGGCAGGTCATTCCATGGAATTTCCCGTTGCTCATGCTGGCCTGGAAGATCGCGCCAGCACTTGCGGCCGGTAACACCGTCGTTCTGAAGCCTGCCGATCTGACGCCGCTTTCGGCCATCGCCTTCGCTGAAATCTGCCATGAAGTCGGCCTGCCCGCCGGCGTCGTCAACATCGTGCAGGGCGACGGCGCCACCGGCGCGGAAATCTGCGGCCATGACGGCGTGGACAAGGTGGCCTTCACCGGCTCGACACAGGTTGGCCGCGTCATTCGCGAGCAGATCGCCGGATCGGGCAAGAAACTGTCGCTGGAACTGGGCGGCAAATCGCCTTTCATCGTCTTTGAAGATGCCGATCTCGACGCCGCCGTTGAAGGCGTGGTCGATGCCATCTGGTTCAATCAGGGCGAAGTGTGCTGCGCCGGATCACGGCTGCTGGTGCAGGAAGGTATTGCCGGACGTTTTTATGCCAAGCTGAAAAAGCGTCTGGAAACGCTGCGGGTCGGCGATCCCCTCGACAAATCCACCGATGTGGGCGCCATCGTTTCGCCCGGTCAGGTAAAGCGCATTTCCGATCTCATCCAGAAAGGCATCGAGGAAGGCGGCGAGCTCTGGCAGACGCCGAACCCGCTGCCAGCAAAGGGCAATTATATCGCCCCCGGCTTCTTCACGGATGTGGATCAGGCCTCAACCGTCTGTCAGGTGGAAATCTTCGGGCCCATTGCGGCAGCAACAACCTTCCGCACTCCGGACGAGGCCGTCGCGCTCGCCAATAATACGCGCTACGGGCTGGCCGCGTCGATCTGGTCGGAAAATATCAATGTTGCGCTCGATCTTGCAGCGCGCGTGAAAGCCGGTGTCGTCTGGATCAACTGCACCAATATGCTGGATGCGGGCGCAGGTTTCGGCGGCTACCGCGAAAGCGGCTTCGGTCGCGAAGGCGCACGCGAAGGCATGTACGAATATCTCGTCTCCGATTGGGAGAAAGCGCTCTCCTCGGCCAAAGTTGCGGACGCCTTCGTGCCATCGGCTTCGCCCTCCGGCGATGACAAGATCGCCGTCGAGGGCATCGACCGGACGATGAAGAACTATATTGGCGGCAAGCAGGCACGCCCGGATGGCGGTTACAGCTATTCGGTCACTGGCAAGGGCGGTGCGGTCATGGGCCAGGCTGGTATTGGCAACCGCAAGGACATCCGCAATGCCGTGGAAGCAGCAAGCAAGGCCAGCAGTTGGAGCGCGGCGACGGCCCATAACCGGGCGCAGGTGCTCTATTATCTCGGCGAAAACCTCGATGCGCGCCGTGCGGATTTCGTGGCGCGGCTCATCGAAAGCACCGGCGTCAACGAGAAAAAAGCGGAAGAGGAATTTGAAGCCTCATTGCGCCGCATCTTCTATTATGCCGCGCAGGCCGACAAGTTCGACGGTTCGGTTCATTCCACCAAGTCGCGCCATGTGACGCTGGCGATGAACGAACCGTGGGGCGTGATGGGGATCGTCTGCCCCGAGGAAGCGCCGCTTCTCTCGCTCGTTTCGCTGGTCCTTCCAGCCATCGCCATGGGCAATCGAACGGTGGTCGTGCCTTCGAGCCGCCATCCGCTGATCGCTGGCGATTTCTATCAGGTGCTCGACACATCCGACGTGCCGGGCGGCGTGGTCAATATCGTCACCGGCGAACGCGACCTTCTGACGAAGACGCTGGCCGAACACGATGATGTCGCCGCGCTCTGGTATTTTGGTTCACGCGAGGGCAGCGCCATGGTCGAAAAGGCGTCCGCCGGAAACCTGAAGGCCACATGGATCAGCAATGGCCGTCTGCCAAACTGGCTTAACAAGGCCGAAGGACAGGGCCGCGACTATCTGCGTCGGGCCATTCAGGTGAAGAATATCTGGGTGCCTTACGGGGCATAGAGCAGGACTGAAAGGCCCGCTTCGGCGGGCCTTTTGCCGAGCATTTACTGCGGCACCCACAAAATGGCGTCGGGATTGATCCCCAGCAGCAGCGCCTGCGCGACCGCGCGCGCCTTCAACTCCGCGCTTGCTTCCGGCTCGCGCGACAGCACCCAGAAATAGCTGCGCGTCGAACCGACAACGATCGACCATTGATAGTCGCCTTCATCAATATCCACGATGTTATAGCCGCCATAGAACGGTCCGAAAAAGGATACTTTCAGCGCGCCTTCATCGGTTGAACGAACAAAGCGTGCGGTCCCGGTGGCTTGCGTCCAGCGCCCTCTCCACGGATCAAAACCTCGATTGACCACTTTGACGGTTTGGTCGGGATTCAATGAATATTCCGCCGTCGTTCGCGTCAGGCCACGCTCGAAACGGTTTTCAAGCCGTCCCACTTCGTACCATTTGCCCAGATAGCGCGTGAGATCGAAGGGTTTTACCGGCACGATCCCCGGCGGAATCTGCGGCGAACTTGCCCGTGTCAGCGCGTATCCCACAGCCAGCCCCGTCAGGCCCAAAGCGAGTTTTCCGAATCTCATGGTCTTCCCTTCCTTTGTCGCATGAAGAGACAAACCGATGCGGTGGCGATTAGTTCCGAACAGCAGGCCGGACAGGCTTTCGTAACGTCATCCAACTGTCACGCAATCGGAATAGAAGCTCCCAAGTCATTTGGATTGCGGGAAAATGTTACAGTCCTCAAATATCAAGGCGGATATCGCTGTTCAGGCTGAGGGGCTGCATCTTGCCTACGGTCCGGCCACCATATTGAAAAATATCGATCTTTCGCTGCCACGAGGACAGACGCTCGCTCTGCTCGGGCCGTCCGGTTGCGGCAAGACAACGCTGCTTCGTCTCGTCGCCGGCCTGCTCGCCCCCACCAAGGGATCGATCACAATCAACGGCATAACCGTTGCAGACGCCGCGACGCGCACTTTCATACCGCCTGAAAAGCGGCATCTCGGCATGGTGTTCCAGGACTATGCGCTCTGGCCGCATATGACTGTTTTCGGCAATGTGTCCTTTCCGCTCGAAATGCGCGGGCTTGGCCGCGCGGAGCGTGAAAAGCGTGTCGCCTCTGCGCTGGAGCGCGTCGGTCTCGCCGGATTTGGAGAGCGCGCGATCAGCGATATGTCGGGCGGCCAGCAGCAGCGCGTCGCCATTGCCCGCGCCATCGTTGCCGAGCCGGGGCTGGTGCTCTTTGACGAGCCGCTTTCCAATCTCGACCGCGAACTGCGCGAAAACATGGTCACCGAGATCGGGCAGCTTGTCGCCAATCTGGGGCTGACCGCGATTTATGTAACCCATGACCAGAGCGAAGCCTTTTCGCTTGCCGATCAGGTGGCCGTCATGCGCGCCGGTGTGATCGAGCAACTGGCCGCGCCCGAAGCCCTCGTCGCCGAACCTACCACGCCGGAGGTCGCCGATTTTCTCCGGCTCGGCTGTATCGTGCCTGTTGAGCTGCACGACCATGCCTACAGGATTGCGCGCACCGAAATCCACATCGCCCATCGCTCACCTGCCAGTCAGGCAACGCATGTGCTTTTGCCGTCGCGCTCCGTGCGCAGCGTTCCCGCCGACGAGGCTGCAATTCCTGCAACCGTGCTGCGCTCGCAGTTTCGCGGCGACGGCCACCTGACCACGGTGCGCATCGGCTCTCAGCAGGACGGTCACGAACTGACTTATCTCGACAGCATCCGCCTTTCACCCGGCGTTCCGGTCGGCATTTCGGTCGATGCCAGCCAGCTGCGCTGGTTCTCGAAATAAGACTATTCCATCAGGCAATATCTCAGGAGGCAAACATGAAGAAATCCATTCTCGGCGCGGGGCTTGCGCTTGTCACCGCCTTGCTGGCCAGCACGGCCGCCCATGCAGACATCACCGTCTATTCGGCGGGTCCGGGCAGCCTGATCGAAAAGCTTGCCGCAGGCTTCACCGCCAAGACCGGCGCGAAGGTCAATGTCTTCCAGGCGACCACCGGCAAGGTCATGGCGCGCATTGAAGCGGAAGCCGCCAATCCGGTTGTCGACGTTCTGATCTCGGCGTCATGGGATACGGCAACCGACTTCGCCAAGCGCGACTGGCTGGTCGCCTATACCAGCCCGAACGCCGAGAAAGTGCCGGATTTCCTCAAGAATGAAACAGCGGTCGCACAGGGCGTTTCTGCCCTCGGTATCGCGTGGAACCCAGCCAGCAAAACGCCGAAGCCCGCCGAATGGGCCGATCTCGCCAAGCCCGAATATAAGGATCTGGTCAACCTGCCGGACCCGGCACAGTCTGGCGCGACTTTCGAGCTCGTAGCCGCTCTTCAGGCCCAGCAAGGCTGGGACCTGTTCAAGAACCTGCATGAAAATGGCGCCGCTGTCGCCGGTGCCAATGCAGAGGCTCTGAACCCCGTCCTTCAGGGCGCCAAGGCCGCCGTGTTCGGCGCCGTCGACTACATCTCGCTTGCAGGCAAGGCCAAGGGTGAATCCATCGACGTCATATTCCCGGCATCCGGCACCGTGATCGCGCCCCGCCCCGCCATGATCCTCAAATGGTCGAAAAACCAGGATGAAGCCAAGCAGTTTGTCGACTACATGCTGTCCGACGAAGGTCAGAAAATGGTTGCCGACACCTATCTGATGCCTTCGCGCACCGATGTTCCGGCCAACCGCCCGCTGATCGGCGATCTGAAAATCCTGCCGATCGACGCCAAGGAAGTCTATGGCAAGCGCGACGAGACGCTGAAGGAATTCAGCACCACCTTCGCCGCCAGCAACTAACTTCTTAAAGGACAGACAGACATGAAGACAGGCAGTGCGGCGGCTGGCAATCCGCTCGGGTTCGTTGCGGTTGCCGGGCTAGCATTCATCGTCGCGGTGCCGTTTGTCTTCATCGTTCTTCAGGCTGTCTTTCCGCAACTGGGGAGAGGCTCGCTGGCCGAGCCTTTCCTGCATCTCCCGGCCCTGTTTGAAGACCCGAAGCTTTTGCGCATGAGCGGCAACACCGTGCTGCTCGGGCTTTCTGTGGTGGCACTCTCCGCCCTCATTGCCGTTCCGCTCGCGGTGTTCAGGGCGCTCTACAAGGTCCCTTTCGCCGTGCTATGGGATGTGCTGATGCTCGTGCCCTTCATGATCCCTCCATATATCGCGACACTTGGCTGGATCATGACGCTGCAACCGCGCGGCTATCTCGAGCAACTTGCCGGCTTCAATCTGGCCCCTTTCCTGTTTTCGGTCGCAGGCATGAGCTTTGTCATGGCGCTGAACACGTTCCCGCTCGTCTATTTCGCGGTGTCGCGCACGATTGAAGCGGTTGGCGCACGCTATTCCGATGTCGGTCGCGTATTCGGCGCTTCGCCATGGCGCTCCTTCTTCCGTATTACCCTGCCGCTGGCAACGCCCGGCCTTGCTGCCAGTCTTCTGCTGGTATTTGCCGCAGCCATCGAGGAATATGGCACACCCGCAGCGCTTGGACGCCGCTCGGGCTTTGAAGTTCTGGTGACGGAAATCGATCTGCGCATTTCCGACTGGCCGATCGACCTTGCCGGTGCCGCCGTCTTTTCCCTGGCGCTTGTCTGCCTGTCGCTTGCGGCTTTTCTGGTCCAGCGCTGGATATTGACACGCCGCTCCTATGTGACGACCGGCGGCAAGCCGCAGGCTAAGGACAAGCGTTCGCTCGGAGCGTTTACCATTCCCGTGGTCGCTCTCTTCGCCCTCGTCGCCTTTGCTGCGACCGGCGTTCCCCTTCTGGCCATTCTCGCGACCGCTCTTTCCAAAACCGTGTCTGGCGGGCTGACGCCATCGAACCTCAGCTTCGACAATTTTGCGGCCATTGCCGAGAACAGCGCAGGCGGCATGCGTGCACTCATCAACAGCCTGTCACTCGGTTTCGCGAGCGCACTTCTGACCGGACTTCTGGGTGCCGTTGCCGCCTATGCCGTCGTCAAGATGCGCTTTCGCGGGCGTTTCTGGCTTGATCTCTTGACGGTCCTGCCCAATGCGCTTCCCGGCGTCGTTGTGGCTGTCGGCCTTATTCTCGCCTGGAACCAGCCCGCCCTGCCCATCTCGCCCTACAATACGCCGCTGATCCTGCTGCTCGCCTATTGCTGCATTCTACTGCCGCAGCCGATCCGTTACGCGACAGCGGCCTTTCATCAGATCGGCGACAATCTGGAAGCTGCGGCACGTGTGTGCGGCGCAAACAGTTTCACCGCTTTCCGCCGCATCATGCTGCCGCTGATCGCACCGAGCCTAATAACGGCCATGCTGCTCGTCTTTGCCGTTGCCACGCGTGAGCTGGTCGCTTCAATTCTGGTTGCACCGGTTGGCATGCAAACCATCTCTATCTTTATCTGGCGGCAGTTTGAACAGGGATCGGTCGGCCTCGGCATGGCCATGGCATTCATAGCCATTCTTATCACCACACTTCTGCCGCTGGTCCTGATGGGCTTGTTGAAGCGCTCCGGCCTCGTTAGGGTCTGACCTTCCGTTCCCGATCGGGAACGCAGGGTCAAGCGCCTTGAAAAAGCCTGGAGAACAGTTTTGACGAAGCAAGCCGCTGTCTTGAAAAGAGAAGAATGGGCGAAGCGCGACGATGCGTGGTCCGGCCGCGTCGAAGGCAAGAGATTTGGTACCGATGCGTCGATCATATTCTTCTCGACCGATATTGTCGGGCATGGTCCCAAACTGCATCGGCACCCCTATGATGAGATTTTCATCGTTCGTCAGGGAAACGCGCTGTTCATTGTTGGCGATGAACAGATCGAGGCGACCGAGGGACAGGTTGTCTTCGGTCCGGCAAACATACCGCACAAGTTCATCAATCTCGGACCTGGACGACTGGAAACAACCGACATCCATGTGAGCCAGCATTTCGAGCAGGAAAACCTCGAGTGAAAGCGGGGTAACACCTCCTCGCATTTTTGGCAGAATTGACTTGTCACGGCCCTAAAATATGATAATTTTAGTCATATTAATGCGTTGATGTCCGACGCATGTCTCACGAAACATTTCCGGTAAACGAACCGGGAACTCGACGAAACGCTGTCGCATACGGATCGGAACGTTTTGGGCTTCTGGCATTCGATGATCTGGCAGGCCGAAGGCATCCGGGTAGTGGCGCCTGTTCAATGGCGCGTACTGGATGGGCTGGTCAGCGTCTATTGGGAGGCTGAAAGCCAGGCGGGAGCCAACGGCTATTTCCTGTCGCATGATCCGCGTATCATGATTTTCTTCCAGGATGTCTCGTCCAACATACGCATATCGAACGATAACGGCGTCTTTAGCCAACATCAGCGCCTCCAGCATCATCGCCCGATGACGCGTGCTATCTACATACCTGCGGGCGTCCCGATGTGGACGAATACGGTTTCGCTGCACCGTTTTTCACATCTGAACCTGCATTTTCACAAGGACCGGCTGCTCAAATATCTCCGCCCTACCCTTGGTGCTTCGATGGCGATGGCCGCCATCCGCAGCCCTGTTGAAATACAGGACCTCGGCGCCATAGAAACGCTTGCCCGCCTGATCGTCGGCGAAACTGCCAATCCGACGAAACACGGGCTCTATGCGGAAAACCTCATCGGCAGCATTCTGACCGGTCTTCTCGATATACCGGGCGAGGATAACAGGCAGGGTCATGGCCGCCTCACCATGGCGCAGATGAACAAGCTCAATGCACGTTTCGACAGCTGCGGCGACCGTCGGTTAAGTGTTGCGGAAATGGCAGCAGCCGTCGGCCTGTCGGAAAGCTGGTTCGCAAATGTCTTCAAGCAGACGACCGGCAAAACACCGCTGCAATGGCAGATGGCCAAGCGCATCGATCTGGCGCAACAAATGCTGGCGGAAAGCGACATGACTGTCGCCGGCATCGCGGCCCAGCTCGGATTCACCGATCAGGCCCACCTGACAAAAGCTTTCCGTCAGGTGGTGGGAGAAACGCCAGCCGCATGGCGGCGCTTCCAATCGAAACGGTAGGTATTTCCGGCTTTGAGGCCCCGCCGTTTGTTTCCGGCGGTGCCGCTCAACTCACCAGGTACGGCGAAGCGTTGCGGTGATCTCCCGGCCCGGATTGTAGAAATCCGCTCCAAAGCCGCCATAGGCGACGTATTTCTTGTCGAACAGGTTGCTGACATTCACCTGCAGCGCCGAGTTATCGAGGAACTGGTAGGTAAACGCGGCGTCGAACACCACATTGCCGCTCGTACCCGACGTATTGTCCGGCGTGAAGTAGTAGGCACCGATATAGCGGCCACCGACACCGAACGTCATGTCGCCGCGCCGGCCACTGCCCTCGACCTTGTAGTTCGCCCAAAGCGAAGCAAGGTGTTTGGAAACAAACTGCGGACGGTTGCCCTCGTTGCCGCCGGCGCCGTTCTCGACGATCTCCGGGTCCATATAGGAATAGGCGGCGATCAGGCTCAGATTATTGGTCAGCTCCGCCTTGGCTTCCAGATCGATGCCGCGCACCCGGACCTCACCGATGGTCGATGGCTGGAGCGTGATTGGATCGTTGACCGAGATATTGTTCTTGGTCAGGTCGTAAACCGAGGCCGTAAACAAGGCAGGAAAGGCGGTCGGCTGATACTTCACACCGACTTCGATCTGCTCGCCGCGTTCAGGATCGACCCCGATGGCCGGAGGCGCGACCGATTCAGCATAGCTCGTATAGACTGCCCATTCGTCCGTTACCCGGTAGGTGAGGCCGAAACGGCTGGTGAACTCGCTCAGATCGCCGTCCGTCGATGTGTTGCCCAGACGGTCGGTCTCCGACAGGTCGAGCCAGTCATTGCGCAGGCCCACGCTGGCGATCAGCTTTTCCGCGAATGTCAGATCTTCCTGGAAATAGATCGCCTTCGTCTTCTGCTTGGTCGACGTGCTGCCGATAAGCGGCAGATTGACCGGCGCACCCGTGAAAACCGGATTGGTCCAGTCTATGCCCGGCGCCGGACCCCACAGCGTCTTGTTGGTCGCCGAATAATTATTGTACTCGATGCCTGCCATCGTCCGGCTTTCAAACCGGTCGAAGCTGGTCTCATATTTCAGGTTCACATCGCCTACGAAGTTCTCGGCCGATGATTCATTTCCGAAGAAATCGCGCTTGGCAATTGTTGAGCCATCGGTCGGCGTTGCAGAAATATAGGCATAACCGAAATCGGTATCCTGATTGCTGTATCGTCCGTTCGCGCTCAGCGTCAGGCCATTGCCGAAATCATGATCGAACATGGCGCTGACGGTATTTCTGTCGGTGCCGCGATAGTTGAAATCAGGCTCGCCGAAAAAGCGGCTTCTGTTGAAATCAGAGCCGACCGGATGGCCACCGCTTCCGGGTACGCCATTGCGGTGAAGATGATCGAAGATCACCGTCAGGTTGGTCGCATCACTCGGACGCCATGTCAGACCGCCCATGATGAACTTTTCATCATCGCGTGAATAATCATATTCGGCGTCGGCATCCTTGAACTTGCCGGTGAGGCGATAGGACAGCGTTTCATCACCGGTCAGGTTGTCGCCGAAATCAAAGCCGACTTCCTTTTGGTTGAAAGACCCGCCCGTGACATAGGCTTCGCCAAAGCGCTCACTCTTCGGCCGCTTGGTCACGTAGTTGACCATGCCGCCCGGATCGGAAACACCGAAAGCGGTTGAACTGGCGCCTTTCAGCACTTCGATACGCTCGAACGCATACGGTTCTTCCCGCACGCCGCCAAAGGGACGGCCAAGCGGAAGCCCGTCACGATAGGTGTTGGCATCGAAGCCGCGTATCTGGAAGAAATCGAACCGATCATCCGATCCGTAAAAATCGGTGGAAACGCCCGCCGTATATTGCAGCACCTGCTCAACAGTCTGCGCGTTGCGTTCCTGTATTTCCTTGGCCGTGATCACCGAAACGGAAGCCGCCGTATCCATGATGCCCGTCGCCATCTTGCCGCCGCCGGTTGTCCGCGTCGCGACGATTGATTTGGAATCGTCGTCGCTTCCGCCGGAGCCATTGACTGTGATGGTCTTGAGCACCGTTGTCGTTTCCGCCGTCGCCTGCTGCGCCGAAGCCAGACCCGGCATGGATACACCCAGCGCCGTGCACCCCAGAAGAATTGCCCTGCGGCAGCGGACCCCGGTGGTCTTCTTCGTCTCAGCAGTCTTTTCAGTGTTCATGGTCAGGTCCGATATGCAGTTTGCGGCAATCGCTTTCGGCGACGGTTTTCAAGTCGTGGGACGTCGACCAGCCATACGGTCAACGATCAGGCACACCCGATCATCGAGACTGTAAGTAAACTGAAATTGTCCCCGGATCGCCACTAACTTGAGAAGCATTGTCCAGTATTGTAGAAAACCGCTTTTTTGTAGGAAGTCACGGTTAATTCGCAACAGCTTTATCGGGACGCATGCTTCGGCCTTGACGCGCGGGGCTTAACTTGACAGTGAAAGGCCACTTTATATGCAAGGAGAATGCGCCGGATGACGTGGTCCTTTCGCTCTCTATTTTTCGCCGCCCTTTCGTGTTTTGCGATCATTGCGCCGCAAAGCGTACAGGCTGGTGCAAAAGCAGCTTATCCGATTGTTATCAAACATGCTTTTGGGACAACGACAATCGAGAAGAAGCCGGAGCGGATCGTTACCGTTGCCTGGGCAAACCATGAGGTTCCCCTTGCGCTCGGCGTGGTGCCGGTCGGTTTTGCGAGAGCCAATTTCGGTGATGACGACAATGACGGTCTCTTGCCCTGGGTTGCGGCAAAGCTGAAGGAACTGGGCGCCGATACGCCGGTGCTCTTCGATGAAGGCGACGGGATCGATTTCGAGGCTGTTGCCGAGACGAGGCCCGATATCATCCTTGCATCCTATTCTGGCCTCAGCCAGTCCGACTACGACACACTCAGCCAGATCGCTCCGGTCGTCGCCTATCCGGAAGCTCCGTGGTCGACGGACTGGCGCGACATGATCCGCCTCAACAGTGCGGGCATGGGCATGGCGGAAGAAGGTGAAGCGCTGATCGAAAAGATCGAGGGCGAGATTGCCGAAACGGTCAGCCAGTATCCCCACCTGAAGGGCAAGTCCGCCATGTTCGTCACGCATCTCGACACGACGGACCTGAGCACCGTCAACTTCTACACCACCAACGATACGCGGGTGAGATTCTTCAAAGACTTGGGGCTAAGCTCACCCAAAAGCGTGGTCGATGCATCGAGGCCCGGCCAGTTCTCCGGTTCCATCAGCGTGGAACGTGTCGACATGTTCGATGACGTGGACATCGTCGTGACCTATGGCAGTCAGGAATTGCTGGACGCCATGAAGCGCAATCCGCTTCTCGCCAGAATGCCGGTGGTGGAGAACGACGCGGTGGTCATGCTGGGCAGAAACCCCGTTGGAACAGCGGCCAATCCCACGCCGCTTTCCATTTCGTGGGTGCTGAAGGACTACGTAGCCCTTCTCGCCAATGCGGTCGACAAAGCAAAATGACCGTCGCCAACACCCGGCGTTCACATCCGCCGATCACTGCATATCGGTCCAGCAGAACAAGGACCGGCTGGCTCGCTGCGGTCGTTTTTCTTCTCGTTATTCTCTGCGCTCTTTCCGTGTCGCTCGGTACGCGCGAAGTGCCCTTGACGGATATCGTCGCCGCGTTGCGCGGCCACATGGATACGGTCGGCCAAGCCGCTGTCGCCATGCGCATTCCGCGCACTTTGCTGGCGCTTCTCGCTGGCGCGGCGCTCGGACTGGCAGGCGCGATCATGCAGGGCATCACCCGCAATCCGCTGGCGGACCCCGGCATTCTGGGCGTCAATATGGGCGCATCGCTCGCCGTCGTGATCGGCGTCGCGTGGTTCAACATCGTCTCCGCATCGGCTTATATCTGGGCGGCCATATTCGGCGCCGGTTGCGCCGCCGTCTTCGTCTATATGGTCGGGTCGCTTGGCCGCGGCGGCGCGACACCGCTCAAGCTCGCCCTTGCGGGTGCAGCCACATCGGTCGCTTTTTCCTCACTGGTCATCGCCATCGTTCTGCCGCGCAACGATATCGCGGGCGGCATTCGCGCCTGGCAGATCGGCGGCGTCGGCGGTGCTACGTTCGACCGGCTGTCTTATGTACTGCCTTTTCTTGTTGTCGGCTTCGCCATCAGCCTTCTGTCGGCGCGCAAGCTGAACTCGCTCGCGCTTGGCGATGAACTTGCCGCCGGGTTGGGTGAAAATGTCGCCGTCGCACGCGCCATTGCGGCGCTTGGCGCAATCCTCCTTTGCGGAGCAACGACGGCCATCTGCGGTCCCATCGGATTCGTCGGGCTGGTTGTACCGCATCTCTGCCGATTGCTGGTTGGCGTCGATCACCGCTGGCTGTTGCCGTTCTCAGCGCTGAGCGGCGCCTGCCTTCTGCTTGCCGCCGATATTGTCGGACGCCTCATTGCCCGCCCTGCCGAACTCGATGTCGGGATCGTCACCGCGCTCATCGGTGCCCCGTTCTTCATCTGGATCGTCAGGCGCCAACGGGTTCGCGAGTTATGACAACGCTGCTTCCCGCCGCCGATCTTATCGCCCGCAACCGCCGCAGCCGCGCCCGCAAGCGCAATCTTGTCATCGGCGCTCTCTTGGTCATTCTCGTCGGCTTATTCCTCATCACCTTGATGCTGGGACAATCTTTCACGCCGCCGAAAGATATCGTGCGGGTGCTTCTGGGCGATGACGTTCCGGGGGCAAGCTTCACGGTCGGCAAGCTCCGCCTGCCGCGCGCTGTTCTGTCCGTACTCGCGGGCCTGAGCTTCGGTCTCGGCGGCGTCGCGTTCCAGCTCATGCTGCGCAATTCGCTCGCAAGCCCTGACATTATCGGCATCAGTTCCGGCGCTAGCGCTGCCGCCGTTTTTGCAATCGTCGTGCTTTCCATGAGCGGACCGGTCGTCTCCGTCTTTGCCGTCGTCGCGGGGCTCGCCGTAGCGCTGGCCGTTTACGGACTTTCCTTCAGAAACGGGGTTGCTGGAATCCGTTTGATACTCGTCGGCATCGGTGTTGCGGCGATGCTCGAAAGTTTCATCGCCTATATCCTTTCAAACGCGCCCGCCTGGAGCCTGCAGGAAGCCATGCGCTGGCTGACCGGCAGCGTCAACGGCGCACGGCTGGATGAGATGCTGCCGCTTCTGATCGCGTTGATCGTCTTCGGCGGATTGCTTTTGAGCCGTTCGCGCGATCTCGAAGCCCTGCGGCTGGGCGACGACAGCGCCGCAGCGCTCGGAACCCATGTCGGGCGAACCCGGATCGTCATCATCATCGCCGCGGTCGGCATGATCGCCTTCGCCACAGCCGTTTCAGGCCCCATTGCTTTCGTCGCCTTCCTGTCCGGTCCGATCGCAGCGCGCATCATCGGCAACAACGGTTCGCTGCTCATCCCATCCGCACTCATCGGCGCCATACTGGTCCTTGCCGGCGATTATTGCGGACAGTTCCTGCTGCCGGGCCGCTATCCGGTCGGTGTTGTCACCGGAGTTCTGGGCGCTCCCTATCTCATCTACCTCATTATACGGGCCAACCGCAGCGGGGCATCCCTATGACCGATCACACTCTCATCGTTCAGGAGCTGACCACCGGCTATGGCGACCGGCTCGTGCTGGACGGTCTCGATCTGGAAATACCGTCCGGCAAGGTGACAGCGATAGTCGGGGCGAATGCCTGCGGAAAATCCACGCTTTTGCGAACGATGTCACGGTTGCTCGCTCCGCGCCATGGACAGGTGCTGCTCGACGGCAGGTCGATCCACACGCTACCCTCCCGCCAGCTTGCACAGACGCTCGGCCTGCTGCCGCAATCTCCAATAGCCCCGGAAGGCATATTGGTTGCCGATCTCGTCAGCCGTGGCCGAAATCCCTATCACGGTGTTTTCTCGCAATGGACGCGGGCAGATGACGAAGCAATCGCGGCGGCACTCGAAGCAACCAGGACCACCGAACTGGCCGACAGGCCGGTCGACGAACTTTCAGGCGGTCAGCGCCAGCGCGTATGGATCGCGATGGCGCTGGCCCAGCAGACCGAAATCCTTTTGCTGGACGAGCCGACGACCTTTCTGGATATCAGCCATCAGGTGGAAGTTCTGGACCTTCTCACCGATCTCAACCGGGAACGCGGAACCACAATCGTCATGGTCCTGCACGATCTCAATCTCGCCGCCCGCTATGCGGATTTTCTGGTCGCGATGGCTGACGGAAACCTGCACGCGGCAGGGACGCCCGACATGGTGTTGACGGAACAGAATATCCGCGAAGTCTTTCATCTCGAGAGCCGCATCATGACCGATCCGACTTCCGGTCGCCCCATCATGTTGCCATTGGGTCGCCACCGCGTTCGGCAAGATCAACCGGAAGCCCGTCTCGAACCGTCAACCGGGTAGCTGTCCGCGACAACGGCCTTTTGCAGCCTTTTCAATCCGCCGATTTCCTAGCGCCGCGATCTGGTGATCGCGGCGTTTTCCGTTCTGCCGCGGGTATATCACGCTTTTCCAACCTAAAATTATCTATAATAATTTAGCTTGAGTCACTCATGCTTATTCATTTAATCTATATTTCATAGATTCTTTCTATTTTTATAGATAAAATGGAGAAAGCATGCTGAAAACGGTCCAATCTGCCCCGGAAAACGGAGATAAGACAGAAACCAAACCAGTTGCCGCATGGACGCTCGCAAGCGCTCGGCTGCTCTATGATCTTCCGTTCAATGATCTTCTTTTCGAGGCACAGAGTGTTCATCGCGCCAATTTCGACCCGAACCGGGTTCAGCTCAGCAAATTGCTCAACATCAAGACAGGCGGCTGCCCGGAAGATTGCGGCTATTGCAGCCAGTCGGCGCATCATGCGTCCGGGCTGACGGCTTCCAAACTGATGAGCCTTGATACAGTCCTTGCAGAAGCGCAGAAAGCCAAGGAAAGTGGCGCGACGCGCTATTGCATGGGCGCGGCCTGGCGCAGCCCGAAGCCGCGTGACGAACCAGCCATCGTGGAAATGGTCAGGCAGGTGAAGGCGCTCGGGCTGGAAACCTGCATGACGCTCGGCATGCTGAGCCCCGCTCAGGCGCAGAGCTTTGCGGAAGCAGGCCTCGATTATTACAACCACAATATCGATACGTCAGAGCGTTTCTATCCGCAGGTCATCACGACACGCAGTTTCGACGAACGGCTGGAAACACTCACCCATGTGCGGAGCGCCGGGATCAAGGTTTGCAGCGGCGGCATTCTCGGCCTTGGAGAAACCGAAGACGACCGCATCGACATGCTGGTGACGCTGGCAAATCTGCCCACGCCGCCGGAGAGCGTGCCGATAAACATGCTGATCCCTATGCCCGGATCGCGGCTGGAAAAAGCCTCGCCCGTCGATCCCATCGCCTTTGTCCGCATCATCGCACTTGCCCGACTGATGATGCCGCAATCGCATGTGCGTCTGACGGCTGGGCGCAATTCCATGAGCGATGAAATGCAGGCGCTCTGCTTTTTCGCCGGCGCAAACTCGATCTTTATCGGCGACACGCTCTTGACCGCCGCCAATCCGGGCGAAGACCGCGACACGAGCCTCTTGCGGCGGCTTGGCCTGACGGCGGACACACTGGACGATCGCGCATGAATACCGATCCGGTGGCCCGCTATGCCGCGAGCTTGAAAAATCTTGAGCGGCGCGGGCATCTGCGCGCGCTTTCGGATCATCGCGGCGCGGACTTCACCTCAAACGATTATCTGGGGCTTGCCGTCTCGCCGTCGATCCGCAGAGCATTGATTGCGGAATTGGAAAAGGGACTTGCCAGCGGGGCTGGCGGCTCAAGGCTGTTGCGTGGCAACCACCCGGAACATGAGCTTCTGGAAGCTGAGGCCGCCGCCTTTTTTCGCGCGCCGTCCATGCTTTATTTCGGCAACGGTTATGCGGCCAATCTTGCGGTTCTCTCGACCCTGCCGCAACGCGGCGATCTGATTGCCTATGACGCGCTGACCCATGCCAGCGCGCATGAAGGCATGCGGGCCGGAAAGGCCGAGGCCGTTTCCGTTGCACACAATGATGCGGATGCGTTCGACAGAGCCATCCGCGTCTGGCGCGAACGGGGAGGAAGCGGCACTCCGTGGATTGTGGTGGAGAGCCTTTATTCGATGGATGGCGACTGCGCGCCTCTGTCCGATCTGATGGAAATCGCCGACCGTCACGATGGCTTCCTCTTCATTGACGAAGCCCATGCCACAGGCGTGCACGGACCGGGCGGACGCGGTTTTGCGGCGGGGCTGGAAGGCAGGCAGAATGTGATTGTCCTCCATACCTGCGGCAAGGCCATGGGAAGCGCGGGCGGGCTGGTCGCGGCAGATCCGGTAATGCGCGATTTCCTCATCAACCGCGCGCGTCCTTTCATCTATTCGACCGCGCCCTCACCGTTGCAGGTTTCCGCAACACGGCTTGCGCTGAAAACCATGGCGGCAGAAGAGCACCGTCGGCAGGAATTGCACCGGCTTATCGCTCGCGCCAATGCGCGTTTCGCACATCTCTTCGGCAAACCCGGTAGCGGCACGCAGATATTGCCGCTGATTATCGGCAATGCCGACCGCACCTTGCGCATTGCGCATCGCATGCAGGCCGAGGGCCTCGACATACGCGCCATCCGCCCTCCGACAGTGCCCGCCGGAACAGCGCGTTTGCGCATCACCATCACGCTTAACGTCGATGAACCCACGATAACGCGCATGTTCGAGCGCCTTGCCGAAATCATGGCAGAGGAAATGTTATGAAACAGACTTTCGTCGTTACCGGCACCGATACAGGTATCGGCAAAACCGTCTTTTCCGCAGCCCTCACGGATGCGCTCAATGCCTGTTACTGGAAGCCGGTGCAATCGGGGCTGGATGAGGCGACCGACAGCGAAACCGTGTTGCGGCTCGCAGGACTTTCGCAGCGGCGGATCATTCCTGAAACCTGGCGCCTGAAAACACCGGCCTCGCCACATCTTGCGGCGCAGATCGACGGAGTGGAGATCGATGCAGATGCGCTCGACATCCCATCGGTCGATGCGCCTCTGGTGATCGAAGGCGCAGGCGGATTGCATGTGCCGCTGACGCGCCGCACGACATTCATCAATGTTTTTGCGCGTTGGCAAAAGCCGGTCATTCTATGTTCAAGAACCGGCCTCGGGACCATCAATCATAGCTTGCTTTCGCTCGAGGCATTGAGCCGCCGCAATATCCCCGTGCTAGGCATCGCCTTTATCGGTGACCCACAACCCGACACCGAGCAGATTGTTCCGGAACTCAGCGGCGTGCGCAGGCTGGGCCGGTTGCCGCATCTTGCAAAGCTCGATCAGGACACACTCCGCCGCGCTTTCCGCGAACATTTCGACATGAATCTATTTAACGAGGCTTCCGAATGAGCGGCTATTCGTCGCCTGTCTGGCACCCATTCACGCAACACGCTACAGAACCGGCTTTTCGCCGGATCGTCAAAACTGACGGCGCCTATCTGCTTGATGAAACCAGCCGCTCCGTGCTGGACGCCATATCGTCATGGTGGGTAATTACCCACGGGCATCGTCACCAGAAGATCATGACGGCAATCCGTGATGCATCGGAACTGTTCGACCAGATCATATTTGCCGAGTTTACCCACGAACCGGCGGAGAAGCTGGCGCGAGAATTGGTCAAACTCGCCCCGCAGGGCCTCGCCCACGTCTTCTATTCCGACAGCGGCTCCACCGCGGTCGAGGTCGCGATCAAGATGGCGCTCGGTTTCTATCACAACAGAAACGAACCGCGCTCGCGCATCGTGGTGATGGAGCATAGCTATCATGGCGATACGATTGGAACCATGTCCACGGGTGCGCGCGGCGTTTTCAACGCGGCTTACGAACCCTTGTTATTTCAGGTCGACACCATTCCGTTTCCGTCGGCCGGACGGGAGCAGGAAACGCTCGACGCGCTGGAAAAGTTCTGTCGCAGCGGCGAGGTTGCCGCCCTGTTGATAGAGCCGTTGGTTCTGGGAGCGGGCGGAATGAAAATCTATTCCGCGCATCTTCTGGCTGAATTCCAGCGGATTACACAACGCTATGGAACGCTGCTGATTGCCGATGAAGTGATGACCGGATGGGGACGCACCGGCACCATGTTTGCCTGCGAGCAGGCGTCCATCACACCGGATATCCTGTGCCTTTCCAAAGGCATTACCGGCGGCGCGCTTCCGCTGGCCGCGACGCTCAGCACGATCGAAATCTTTGAGGCGCATTTTTCGACGGATCGAAGACGCACCTTCTTCCATTCCAGCTCCTACACGGCCAATCCTATTGCCTGTGCCGCCGCGTGCGCCAATATTGAAGTCTGGCAGACAGAACCCGTTGCGGACCGCATCAAGGCACTCGGCCAATTGCATTCGGAGAGGCTTGCACGTTTTCGCAACGATCCGCGTTTCACCAATCTGCGCCAGCAAGGCACCATTGCGGCCCTCGACCTCGCCGTCGAAGAGACCGGATACCTTTCCGATGCGGGACCGAAACTGAAAGCCTTCTTCCGTGAAGCAGGCGTGCTTCTGCGTCCGCTTGGCGATGTGATCTATCTGATGCCGCCCTATTGCGCGACGCCTGCCGATCTGGACCTGGCCTATGATGCGATCGATGCGGCAGCCGACATTATCGGGAAGGCAGCGCGATGAGCCTTTCGAGCCGAATGGCAGGCTTCGGTCATTATGTGCCGGATCGCCGGGTGGAAAATGCCGAACTGGAACGACGTCTCGGACTGGATGCCGGCTGGATCGAACGGCGCACCGGTATCCGCGAAAGACGCTGGGCAGCGACGGATGAAACCCTGACGGACATGGCAATGAAGGCCGGAACAATGGCGCTCGACAATGCCGGTCTGACGCGCAATTCGGTCGGGTTCGTCATTCTCGCCACATCCACGCCAGATCATCTCCTGCCGCCTTCAGCACCCCTTCTGGCGCACAAGCTGGGGCTGGAAAACTGCGGCGGCATCGATCTGGCGGGCGCCTGCTCCGGCTTTCTTTATGCGCTCGTGCTTGCCGACGGCTTCGTCAAAAACTTCGGAAAGCCGGTTCTGGTGGTCGCAGCCAATATATTGAGCCGCCGCATCGATATGAAAGAACGGAACACGGCAATTCTCTTTGCCGATGCCGCCGGTGCTGTCCTGCTCACACCGTCAAACAACCCGCAGGAGGGACTGTGTGGCTCCGCGCTCGTTTCTGATGGAGCGCATTATGGGCTGATTTCCATTCCGGCGGGTGGCACACGAATGACGATGCCGGATGGGAAAGCCGTCTTCACGCAAGCTGTTCGCATGATGACGCGTTGCGCAGAAGACGCGCTTGAGCAAGCATCCCTTGTCGCCGCCGATGTGGACAGGTTCTTTCCTCATCAGGCCAATAGGCGGATCATAGACACCGTCTGCGGCCAGCTGGGACTGCCTGTTACCATCGCGGCCAAGACGATTGGTGCGTTCGGCAACTCGTCGGCTGCTACCATCCCGCTCTCATTGTCGCTGGCGTCGAGAGCGCGGCCTTTCCAACCCGGCGAGCGGCTGCTTCTATCTGCGGCAGGTGCCGGAATGCTCGCAGGTGCCGTGGTCTGGAACGTTGGCGGCGCCTGAATGCGGGTCACATCTCGTCTGGCTGCTGCAAACCAGACAGGCGGCGGCAGAACATGTCCGTCGCCTCCTGCCTGTCCTTCGCGCTAGTTCGAGCCATCCATAGAGCGAATTTTTCGCGCCGTTGCCTGCAACAGCGTGAACGCCTCGAAACGGCTGTCGTGCCATTTGGCGCGCTCTGCATCCGGCCTGTTCACCTCGCCAAGTTCCGACATGGCGTGCATGGCGGCGGCAAGATCAGGGTAAGCACCCGACGCAACTGCGCCCAGCATGGCCGAACCGAGCAGCACCGGTTCCGGCGACGTGGAAGCGGCGATAACGAGGCCGGTCGTATCGGCAAGCACCTGGCGCACAAGATGCGAACGCGCAGCACCGCCGGAAACAACGATAGTATCGGTTTCGATGCCCTTTGCCTTCTGCGCCTCGACAATCTGCCGGGCGCCATAGCCGAGCCCGCACAGACCCGCGAGATAAAGCGCCGTCAGGCTGTCGAGCCCGGCGTCGAGATCAAGACCGGCAATGATGGCGCGTGCGTCAGGATCGGCGAACGGTGCGCGATTGCCGAGGAATTCCGGCACCACATGAATGTCGCCGATGATAGCAGCCGTCTTTTCAACGCCGCCCCTCGCCTCGACTTCGGCGGCAAGGCTGTCGGCAAGCCCGTTGCCTTTGTCCGCCGCCTGCTTTTCCGCTTCTGCCGCGAAAGGATGCATGTGGATCAGATGATCGATAGCAGCGCCTGCCGCGGACTGGCCACCCTCGTTGAGCCACAGGCCCGGAACCATCGCCGAATAATACGGACCCCAGACGCCGTCCACGAAAACAGGCTGTTCGGTAGTGGTCATGGTGCAGGCCGAAGTGCCGAACACATAGGCCATGCGTGACAATATCCGGCCTTCCGAACCACGTGCCCCCACCGTTCCGATACCGCCCGCATGGGCATCAATCAGACCGGCGGCAATCGCCGTCCCCGGCTTCAGGCCGAGTTCGGCCGCTGCCTGTTCGCTCAAGTCGCCAAGCTTTTCGCCACCGGCGCGAACGTCGGTACCGATGCGGACGAAATTTTCGTCGGCCAGCTCGCCAAGGCCAACTTTGCGGAAATACGCCTCATCCCAGCGCTTTTCGTGGCTGAGATAAGTCCATTTGCAAGTTACGGTACAGGCCGAGCGGGCAAGGCTGCCACAGGATTTCCAGGTTAGAAAATCAGTCAGATCGAAAAACTGCCAGGTGGCGGCGAAGGTTTCCGGCTTGTTTTCCTTGAGCCATAAAAGCTTCGGCGTTTCCATCTCCGGAGAAATGGTGCCGCCAACGTAGTCGAGAACCCCGGCCTTGGTCGCATTGATGCGCTCGGCCTGACCGACTGCGCGGTGATCCATCCACACGATGATGTCGCGTGCAGGATCATTGGACGGGCCGACGGCGAGCGGCTTGCCGCCCTCGCCCAGCACGACCAGCGAGCATGTCGCATCATAGCCGATACCGGCAATGTCAGCCGGATCGACGCCGGCGATCTTGACGGCCTCGCGCACGCTGTCGCACACCGCCTGCCAGATATTGGCGCTCGATTGCTCGACAATGCTGCCTGCCTCGCGCCAGATGGTAATATCGCGCTTGGCCGAAGCAAGCATGCTGCCGCTGGCGTCGAAGAGACCCGCACGGGCGCTGCCGGTGCCGACATCGACGCCCAGATAATAGCTCGTCATGGCCGCTCCTGTTTACAGATCAAGGCTCTGCGGAAGAATGACCAGATCACGAATGGTGATGTTGCGCGGGCGGGTCAGCATGAACATCACCGATTCCGCAACTTCCTTCGGTTCCATCAGACTGCCATTGGCAAGTGCCTCGTCCAGCTTGGCCTTCGGCCAGTCGCTGATGAGGGCGGTCACGACCGGGCCCGGCAGGACGCCGCCGACGCGGATACCGTGCGGGGCGACCTGACGGCGAACCGTATGCACGAAGGCCTGAACGGCATGTTTGGACGCCGTATAGATGGGTTCCCAGATCACCGGCACAACACCGGCGACGGAGCTTGTCATGATGATATCGCCGGTCTTGCGCTCCATCATATGCGGCAGCACGGCATGGATGGTGCGGAAGGCGGCGTTGATGTTGAGGTTCAACATGCGGTCCCATGCGTCAGGGTCGCCTTCCCACAAAGGACCGCCGATATAGGCGCCGGCATTGGCGTGAAACACGTCAAGCTGGCCAGCCTGTTCGAGAATCTGCGGCATCATCGTGGCGACAGATGCCGGATTGAGCAGGTCGATGACCAGCGGTCTGGCCTTGTCGCCGAGTTCAGCACATTTTTCCTTCAGCGCCTTCTCGTCACGGTCGACGAGGAACACCGTCATGCCCGCTTCGATCATGTGCTTTGCGCATTCAAAGCCGATGCCTGAAGCAGCGCCAGTAACCGCTGCAACTTGTCCTTTGAGATCCTGAGCCATTTGAGAACCCTTTTTGTTAGGCGCGGCCGTGCGACTGGCGCGAGCGGCGGGCAAGAGAATCGACGATCACCGCGATGGCAAGCACTGCGCCCGTGATCATGTAGCGAAGCGAGGACGACAGATCGAGCAGCGTCAAGCCGCTGGCGATCGACTGGATGACGATGATGCCAAGCAATGCCGACCAGGCGCTACCGCGCCCGCCGAAGAGGCTCGTTCCGCCGATGACGGCTGCCGCGATGGCGTTCAGGTTGACGTCACCCGTACCGGCTTGCTGGCTGGAGGAAGCAAGGCGCGCTGCGGCCAGAATTCCCCCTGCCGCGGCCAGAACCGAACAGGTCACGAAGGCCGAAATATAGACGAAGGTGACATTGATACCGGCGCGGCGCGCGGCCTCACGGTTGCCGCCGACGGCCTGCATGGCGCGTCCCCATTTGGTGCGGGTGAGTGCGTAGTTCATTGCAATCACCAGCGCCACGAACAGGCCGAACATCCATGGCACGCCCCGCGACTGGTTGAGATAGAACACTGCACCACCGACAATGATCGTGATAACGATAGCCTTGAGCGCGATCCCGACCGAGGACGGTGCCGACAGGCCGGCTTCACGGCGACGCTGCGCGGAGCGGAATCCGGTGAAGAAGATGGCAAGTCCGGCAATCAGCACCAGCGCATAAGAAAGCGGACGCGGCATCACCAGAAGCTGGCCGAAGCTCACCAACCAGGAGCCGTAGGGCAGGTTGATGGAGCCTGTATTGCCAAGGAGATAAAGCTGTAGACCAAGCGCTGCCAGCAGGCCAGCCAGCGTGGAAACGAAGCTTGGCATGCTGAAGCGGTTATAGAGAAACGCATAAAGCAGGCCGATAAGCGCCCCAGTGCATAGCGCCGCCAGCATCGCAAATCCGACAGGCCAGCCATGATTGACCCAGAGCACGCCGACGATAGCCGAAGCCAGACCGCTGACCGAACCGACCGAAAGATCGATTTCGCCCAGCATCAGGATGCAGACGATACCGAGCGAAATCACGCCGATGGTCGAGCAGTCGAACAGCAGATTGACGAGATTGTTGCTCGACAGAAAGACCGGGTTCAACGTCTGGAAAACCGTCCAGATGATAACAAGACCGACGATAACCGGCAGCGATCCAAGATCGCCCGAACGAACACGATCGAAGAAGCTGCGCAGCGCGCCTGAAACGCCTTCGTCATGACGCACGCGTGTATCCTGGCGGTCGAGAGGGGTATTTCCGGTTGCTTGGTTCATTATGCTTCTCCCCGATCATGGGCCTGACCGGCTTCATGCTGCGCTTGACGCCGTTCGGCACGGCGGGAAACGGAATTGCTGCTCGCGCCGGTGATGGCGGCGACGAGTTCCTCATTTGACGAATCCGGATAGAAAACACCGTTGTTGCGGCCAAGCCGCAGCACGACGATGCGGTCTGCCACTGCGCGCACGTCTTCCATATTGTGGCTGATCATCAGGACCCCGAGCCCGCGGTCACGAACACGCTCGATAAGATCGAGAACTTCAGCCGTCTGTGCGACGCCCAGCGCTGCCGTCGGCTCATCGAGCATGATGAGCTTCGGGTCGAGCAGCAGAGAACGCGAGATTGCAACCGTCTGACGCTGGCCACCGGAGAGCGAGGCCACCGGCTCGCGCACGCTTGGAATACGGGCGGAAAGCTCGTTCAGGAGCTTCCAGGCCTTGATTTCCATCGACACTTCGTCGAGGCGGTATGGGCTCATTTCACGGCCAAGGAAAATATTGGCGACGACATCAAGATTCTCGCACAGCGCCAGGTCCTGAAAGACCGTCGCAATGCCGAGATCGAGCGCAACGCCCGGCGATGAAAGCACAACCTTCTCACCATTGAACTCAATGGTGCCGGATGTCGGCTGATGCACACCCGCAAGCGTCTTAATCAGGGTGGACTTTCCCGCGCCGTTATCGCCGACAAGGGCGACAACCTCACCCGGAAAGACTTCCAGATCGATATCGGTCAGCGCTGAAACGGCGCCGAAATTCTTGGATATACCGCTAAGACGCAGCACGGGCTGCGATGATGTCGCGGTAGCTTTGTGATCTTGGGACATGATCTTACTTTCCCCGGCATATAGCAGGATACGCTATCCGCCTCAAATTGCCCGACCGGATAGCCGGCCGGGCATATCGTTGTTTAGTTAGTGATACCGAGCTTCTTGCAGCCGTCAGCATAGCGGTCGACGCACAGCGTTTCAGCGGAAACGATGTTCTTGTCGATGATCTCGGCCTTGAGGTTGTCAGCCGTTACGACCACCGGAACGAAGAGCTTCGACGGCGTGTTGTAGAGCGTGGCTTCAGCCTTTGGGGTCTCCCCGTTCAGAAGCTGACCCGCAACGCGTGCAGCCTCCGCGGCAACGATTTCAGACGGCTTGTTGATCGTGTTGTACTGATCGCCCGAAATGATGAGCTGAAGCGCTGCAATCGTCGCATCGTTGCCGGTGACCGGCGGAAGCGGATCGATACCGGCCGCCTTCATGGCTGCAATCGCGCCGCCTGCGGTGCCGTCATTGGCGGCCACCACGCCGACGATCTGATCATTGAAGCGGGTGATCTGGCCGCTGGCCCACTGCTGCGCCTTGCTCGGCGCCCATTCCGGCGTGTCATATTCGGCAAGCGTCTTGTAGCCGCTATCCTTCAGGCCGGCATGAATGCCGTTCTTGATGAGACCGGCAGCGGCGTCGGTTGGCGAACCGTTGATCTGCAGAACACCGCCCTTGTCGCCCGGTACGCCCTTGTCCTTCAGGTGCTTGACCAGCGATTCCGCAATCGACTTGCCGATGGCTTCATTGTCGAACGACACGTAGAAATCAGACGTCGCATCCGGGATAGGACGGTCATAGGCGACGACCTTGATACCCTGCGACTGGGCGAGCTTGACCAGCGAGGCCGCTGCCGCCGTGTCGACCGCGTCAAGTACAATCACCTTCGCGCCTTGCGAAATGACCGAGTTGAACTGTTGCTGCTGCTTGCTCGCATCGCCGTCGGCGTTGAGATAAAGCACCTTGCAGCTTTCGCAGATTTTCTTCATCTCGGCGGCAAAGCCTGGATAATCACGCTCCTCATAGCGTGTGGATGCCTGATCCGGCATCAAAAAGCCAACCACTGCATCCTTTACTTCTGCCTGCGCACCGCTCGCAAAAGATGACAGCATCACTGCAGCAAAAGCTGCCTTACCAATCAGATTCTTCATGTCTCACTCCCGTTGAGTTCTAATTTTTTGTCTCCGCAACCTTGCAGACAGACTTCGTTTCGCTATTCCACCCCACATGTTCTCCCGACAGCGATCTCAAAACGCCGTGGAATTCCGATTCCCCTGACGGCGCATTGCCTTGCGGCAGGCCAATCAAACCGAGCAATGCTGACGAGGCTGGGTTATGCATGAATGGAAGGCTCCTCCCCGACCTCGGCATGTGTTCACCGCTCCTCTCGGTGTATTATCATGCTGCACCATCGATAGTGCAGCACTACCATTGCTCGACATGACACATTCGGTCAAGAGGAAAATGACAGAGAAACAACCGGATTCAGCCTTGCGCCACTTGCAGCGGGTGGCGAGGGGCCGCTAAGATTGCGCCTCAATGCAGACACAAAAGCAGGCCTGATGAGCACTCCCCGGAAAATAACCATTTACGACATATCGGAAAGAGCCGGAGTATCCGCCTCTACCGTTGCATCCGTTATGAATGGTTCTTGGGAAAACAGGAGAATTACGAAAGCAACAGCGGATAAAGTACGAGTAATAGCTGGCGAACTCGGCTATACTACCAATCTTCAGGCACGCGGATTACGGATATCCAACTCCGGCTTAATTGGCATGATCTTGCCGATGCTGGACAATCGATACTTCAGCTCGATGGCAGCGTCTTTTGAAACCGTGGCCCGCTCCCGGAATCTTGTTCCGGTCGTTGCCAGCACATTGCGCGACCCGCGGCAGGAACGCAGCACTGTGGAAACATTGATTGCGCATAATATCGATGCTCTGCTCATAGCAGGCGCAACCGATCCGGACAGCGTCGCGGAACTCTGCGAAAAGGCTCACCTGAAGCACATCAATGTCGATCTTCCCGGGAAACACGGCGCTTCCGTGATCAGCGACAATTATGACGGCGCCCGACAGTTAACGCGTCAAATCGCCGAACGCAGATCACGTCGAAAGGACAACAGCTTCTATTTCATCGGCGGCGTGGATAGCGACCACAACACGCGTGCACGCGTACGGGGTTATCAGGATGAACTGGCCGCGCAGAACCTCCCGACCCACCCCGGCACGATCATTACGGAAGGCTACGATCCCGATATCGCCGCGAGGGCGATGCGCGCTATCTATGCTGAACTGAACGGGCTGCCCGAGGCTCTTTTCGTGAACTCGACGAGCCCCTTCGAGGGGATCGTCAGCTTTCTGAAAACACTTCCGGTCGATGAAGTGCGGGAGTGTTCCATCGGGTGCTTCGACTGGGACCCCTTTATCGAGGTTCTCCACTTCCCGGTTGTGATGGCCCGGCAAAATGTTCAGGCAATGATCGAGCGTGCCTTTGAGCTTCTGGACGAGTCTGCACAGGCAGCCGCTCTGCCCGAAATGATCCCGACGGAACTGATCATGCCCCGCGGTCTTTGAATTCCAGGCGAAAACGGAAGCTTCCCCGACATCGATAGGCTATCAATGTCGATATTGCAGAGCTTTTTGGGGCTGTAGCCACTTCTGATGACCTTTCAAATGTCATGAGCCGGCGTCCATAACGCCCGGTGTCTTGTGTCCCCTTCTCTCAGCTTATTGCTGCCATGGATAATTTTTCGGCGTGGGTTAGCCCTTGCGGCTTTCAAAAACTTATGCAACGATATGTATATACAAGATCGACACTATAAGCCGAAAAGGCGCAATAAGTCGGCACAATCTGGTGGAACGAAAAGATAAATCATGATCGTCTTTGATAATGTCACAAAGCATTATGCTGGTGCGACGACGGCCGTTAATGGCCTGTCGTTGGAGGCGCCGAACGGCAAGCTTACCGTCTTCGTTGGACCATCAGGCTGCGGCAAGACCACGTCATTACGCATGGTCAATCGGCTGATTGCGCCCTCCTCTGGACGAATTTTGCTGGACGGTGAACCAACTGATCGAATGGACGTCGCGCTCCTGCGACGCCGGATTGGATATGTAATTCAGCATGCCGGTTTATTCCCACATCGAACGGTCGTGCAGAATATAGCGACAACAGCCCGGTTGAACGGTGTCCCGAAAGCAAAAGCGTTAAGAACGGCCCACGAGCTTTTGGAACGCGTGGGACTGTCGGTAGATTTCGCGCACCGATATCCATGGCAACTATCCGGCGGACAACAGCAGCGTGTGGGCGTTGCGCGCGCACTTGCTTCGGATCCCAAATTCATGCTGATGGATGAACCGTTCAGCGCCGTTGACCCTGTCGTGCGCACTCAGTTGCAGGACGAGTTTCTCCGGCTGCAAAGCGACATCGGTAAAACCATTATCATGGTAACACATGACATTGATGAGGCACTGAAACTGGGGGACCAGGTCGCCGTCTTGCGTACCGGTGGCACATTGGCCCAGATCGCTACACCTCAGGAATTGCTGGCCCGTCCCGCCGATGCTTTTGTCGCCGATTTCGTCGGGCGCGACCGTGGATATCGAATCCTGAGCTTCGCCGAATTCAACCGATCGGTGCAACTCGTGAACGAACCGACCGTTGGGCTCGGCACAAGTCCGGAAGAGGCGCGCAAGAATGCTCTCGGTCGCTGGATTCTTGTTGTTGATGCGCAGCGAAACCCGCTTGGCTGGGCCGATGTCGATAGCGCGCGCGCACCATTGCGGGAAGGCGACCTTAATCTTTCTGGGACATTTGCACCGCAAGGCAGTTCGCTGCGGCATGTGCTCGACGCAGCGTTGAGTTCTCCATCGGGACGCGGTGTCATAGTGGATGCCTCGGGCGCATTGGTCGGGTCAGTGGCCCTCGGGGAAGCCGTCAAGGCGATCCAAAATTCCTTTGGAAGGCACGCTGCATGAATTTCGAATGGCTTCAGCGTGAATCGGGCAGGATAGGCGAGCTTTTTCTTTGGCATCTCGGCCTGTCCGTCGTTCCGGTGCTAATCGGATTGGCACTGGCTTTGCCTCTCGGTTGGCTGGCCCAGCGGGCGGGCTTGTTCAAGACCGCTTTGCTCGGCGCATCGGGGCTTCTCTATACGATCCCGTCACTTGCGCTTTTTGTGCTGCTGCCAGCCATTCTGGGCACGAAGATCCTGGATCCGATCAATGTCGTTGTCGCCCTAACCCTTTATGCGCTCGCGCTTCTGGTTCGCACCGTATCGGACGGGCTGGACGCCGTTTCACCGGACGTCCTTCAAGCTGCAAATGCCATGGGATACCGCCGCCTGCCGCGGTTTATATTTGTTGAGCTCCCTCTTGCAGTACCCGTCATTGCAGCGGGGCTGCGTGTAGCGGTTGTTTCGAATGTCAGCATCGTGTCGGTTGCGGCACTCGTTGGCACTCCGCAGTTGGGAGTGCTTTTCACTCAGGGACTTCAGCTGCATTTTTTGACGCCAATCATCGCAGGTATCGTGCTCTGCGTCATTCTTGCCGCTTTTCTTGATGGGGTCATCGTATGGGCGTCCGGGCGACTAACGCCATGGCAACCGAAGGGACAGTGACATGCTTGCTTCCATTCTCGCCTGGTTTGGCGATCCCCAACATTGGCAGGGACCGGACGGAATCCCAACGCTGCTGCTCCAGCATATCAGTTACAGCGCCATCGCATTATTGTTCGCTTGCACGATTGCCATACCTATAGGTCTTTACGTGGGGCATACTCGCAAGGGGGTTGTTGTCGTCGCCGGAATGGCAAATGCGCTGCGTGCATTGCCAAGTCTCGGTTTGATAGTGTTGCTGGTGATTTTGTTCGGTCCGGTCTTCGTGTCGGATCTCGCCTTTCTCGTCCCGAGCCTCATCGTGCTGGTGTTGCTTGCGGTTCCGCCAATCATGACCGCCACTTATGCGGGCATCGCCGCGGTTGATCCATCGGTCGTGGATGCAGCTCGGGGAATGGGCCAACGTCCCTTGGGTATACTATTCGGCGTCGAGCTTCCATGCGCGCTCCCACTGATGTTTTCCGGCCTCCGCAGTGCGACGTTGCAGATTATATCAACGGCAACTATCGCGGCGTTTGTGTCGCTGGGTGGGCTCGGTCGCCTGATCATCGATGGAAGAGCACAGAATGATTATTACCAGATGGCCGCCGGCGCCATTCTCGTTGGATTGCTGGCTCTGGCGGTCGATCTCATCATAGGGCTCGTTTCCCGCATGACAGTTTCGCCGGGACTCACGCGGCGTCCGGGCAAAAATCACGCATAAAGATCTTCCCAATTTTAAACAGGAGCAATGAAAATGGCTTTCCGCATTACCAAGACTATCAGCGCATTCGTTCTCCTCGCAGCAACCGCCATACCTGCTTTTGCGCAGAACAATCCGCTTGCGGCGGACGAACCCACGAGGTCTGACAATACAAGGATTATTGTCGGTTCTGCGGATTTTCCGGAAAGCCAGCTATTGGCCACGATCTACGCAAAAGCGCTCGCCGCGAAAGGGATAGCATCCGATACGCGTTTGAGCATCGGAAGTCGCGAAGTCTACATGCCCGCGCTTCAGGACGGCTCCATAGATCTCCTTCCGGAATATACTGGCGCAACGCTAAGCTATCTGGATAAAAACGCTACCGCGCATTCACCGCAAGATGTGGCGGCTGCGCTGAAAGCGGTTTTGCCGAAAGGCATTTCAATGCTTACACCGTCACATGCGCAGAATTCGGACATTCTCGCTGTCACCCGGGCGACCGCAGAGAAATACAAACTGAAGTCAATCGAAGATCTTAAGCCTCATGCAGCGGAATTCGTTCTTGGCGCACCGCCGGAATGGAAAACGCGCAAAGAAGGTGTGGTTGGGCTGCGGGATGTTTATGGACTGGAGTTCAAATCGTTCAAGGCATTGGACGTCGGCGGGCCCTTGACACTAACAGCGCTTGTCAACGGTCAGGTACAGGCGGCTGATATGTTCTCTACCGATCCCGCAATACTGACCAGTGGATTGGTTGCACTCGAAGACACGAAGAACCTCTTTCCTGCGCAGAATATCGTACCCATCATTGCGTCCCAAAAGGTTACGGACGACATAGTCAAGGTTCTGGATTCTGTTTCCTCGGCGCTCACCAACGAAGACCTAATCCGAATGAACGGGCGTCTCGCTTCTCAGGAAAGTTATGATGCGGTTGCATCTGACTGGCTGAAGGAAAAGCAATTGGATTGAACTGGAACCGCTTCCGCCAATTGTCTCGTTATCGGGATAGGCACGCGGGCGTCAAAAATTATCGCCTGATCTTGTCGCCCACGATAAGAGTGCAATGTGTCCATTCGGACGCACTGCACACTACATAATAAACCAATGCATCGCTCTCTCCGAAAGTCGATCCGCTTCTAAGAGGAAGACACCTCTTAGAAACGTGAGCGGGCTCAGCCCGGTCGCCTCCTGTAGATTTCGGTTGAGCGCATACCGAAAAGAGCATTACGCTTTTCGGTATGCCTTCTAGAACTTCCCGATGACATTCAGGAAAACGCCACGATCGTTGAGGGTCAGATCACGCAGATCGTCGGAGAATGCGCCAAAGTTATAGCCCGCTCCAACCTTGAAGTTCTCGCCGACGTGACGGTAAATGGCCAGCAATGCACCGTAATCGGTGGTCTTTGCCTCCGGCATGTGCAGCACCCTGCCTTCAAGCAGCGCGTCCCAGTTCTTCACCACATGAAGATCCGCCCGGACAATGCCGAGATGGGCCGATGACGTATACCAGTCCGAAAACTCCTTGCGGTCATCGTCCATCTGCCGCTCTCGGACCTGGCCGTAGCGCATGCCGTATTTACCGCCAACCGACAGCCACGGCATCAGATCATATGTGAAGTCTGCCGAAAGGATATGGCTGCGCTGGGCCGGACCATATTCGTCGCCGGTGATGGCGCTCACCTGGTCCTCGCCGGGCAGATCGTAGACCCACGCATATTTGAACAGCGCATTCAGCCGGTCATTGTCTATCGGGCGATAGGCATAGCCGATAGACGCATCGACGTAATTGCCGTCACGGAACGAACTGTCGCCGGCAGAATCCGACACCACCGCATCGACATTGACGAGCAGCCGCCAATCCTCGCTCGTCTTCCAGGAAAGTCCTGTCGCGAACAGGTAAGTGTTGCGGTCACGACTGCCATCGTCGGATTCCTCGAAGCGGGCCTCGCCGCGTATGCGTGCATTGATGCCCTGCTCCTCATCCTTGTAGCCGACCGAGAGCGAAACCGCCTTGCGGTCGAAATTCGAGCGCTCCGCACCGGTATCGGGATCGACCGTATCGTCCTCCACCGAACCCGCCTCAAACCCGCCATCGACAGTCCAGACCTTATCCGGCGTATAGATAACACCATAAGTCTTGGTGAGCGACATGCGGCGGCCGAAGAGATCGTAGTTGTTCTCCGCATAGGTCGACAGCGTGTCGTCGAGCTTGCGTCGCATACCCAGAACGAAAGTACCCTTGTCTACACCGTCGAGATCGTAGCTGCGGTCCAGATCGAAAGCGCGGTCCGGATCCAGCCGATAACCGAAATAGTAGTTGTCGGACGCCGTCGGCGAATAGGTGATGGCCGCCAGTCCGCCCAATCCGCTGTTGCCGTAAGATATCTCCCCTTCGAGACCAACCTTTTCGGTCAGTTGATATTTCGTTCCGACACCAAGCCGGTCGTTGCGGCGAACGTCCCCGTCCCGCGACAGGGTGCCCTGGCCGAAGACGTAATATTTGTGATCGGCATCGGGCGCATAGTCGAGCCGGACGCCTGCGTCGAGCCTGTCACCATCATAGCCGCTCTTGCCGGAATAGACTGCGATTGGCGATCGAAGTTCCGTATAAGAAACACCGAATGACGCCTTCCAGTATTCGTCGAACTGGTGACTGACGGTTGCCTCGCCCTTGCGCTTGGTGCGTCCGCCGGTTTCTCGCTGGTAAAACTCGTCGTAATCGCGCCCTTCCTTGTAATCGTCATAGGTGAGCTTGAGATTATCGTCCTTCGTCAGCTTGATATCCGCATACGCACCCCAGATGCGTTCGTCCACCGTCACCTGCTCGGCAAGAGTGGAAAAGCCAGCCTGCTTTTCTCCGTAGTAGCCGCCGACCGTTCCCTTGAGGCCATCCTTGACGATGTCCTCCAGATCGAGCTGACCCTTTGTTCGCCAGGCCATCGCCGAACGATCACGCGTGCCGGTGGTCGCGACGTCACTCAGCGTAAGCCCGCCATCGGTCGAACGCGACAGACCAAAACCCGGCCCCTTGGAGTGGGAGATTTCGGCTTCAAGGAAGGTCTTTTCCGAGTGACGAATAGTGATGTCGGCTCCCACAGCCTGCTGGTTGGCCTCTCCGGTCGTCTCATTCATGCCGGTGACACCGACACGCACCTTTTCGTCGAACCAGTGCTGCGCGCGACCGCCATAGACATAGCCATCCACTTCGCCAATCGTGGGCGTGAATTCGTATTGCGCGATGAGATAAACCCGATTGCCTCCAAGCGCGCCCTCGCGGATCGCTCCGCCGGTGCCCGTCGAAGACGATAGCGGACGCTTGAGGATGACGACACCCTGTAGGTAGTCGAGCGTATAATCTTCTCCGTAGATAAGTGTCCGGCGTTCCTTGACCTCGCCGGTTACCTGGTCGCGGACCTCCACGGTCAGTGTTTCGGAGCCCGTGGTGATGTCCTGCCGCTTCAGGAAGTAGGCCGAACCGCCAGTCCCGAGAAACTCGTCGCGCTGGGGCAGCGTATCCGGCTGGGCTGCATAGACATTCACTTCGGTTTTGCGCTCGCCGAAAGATGTCACTTCCTCGGAATTATAGACGGCGCTGGCACCATAAAGCCCCCGTTCCGAACGCATGAACTCCGTACCCTTGATGGAAGCTTTGTAATTGCCCCACATCACGTGGCTCGGTCCGCGATCCAGCCGCACATAGAATTTTCCGTTGGTCGGCGCATCTTCCAGAATGGTCGAGTCGTCGCCATAGACCGGATAGTAGGCATCGGGGTCGATACGCCGCAACAGACTACGCGGATCACGGTCATCGAGGCCGCGGAACATATCCTTGATCTCACCTTCGCGACTGTCCGCCGCTGCGGTAAGAAGATATTTACCCTTGATCTTGCCCTTCACGTAAAAGGCGAGCCGACCCTTGGTGTAGACCTCATCATATTCGCCGGGGCGCACATCTTCGATCCCGTCATCGCCCATGCGCTTGCCGACGGTAAGATCAGCGAGACCGACATAGAACCAGTCGTTATCCGGGATATTGATCTGGCGGCTGAAGTCGAGGGCGCTTCCCTTTTCCTGACCGAGCACAGCCACATCCACGTCATGTTCGCCCGGCGGCAGGATGCGCTGCATGACAAAGGACTGGTTCTTGTCCAGCGGGACAACCCCGTCCAGCGCCTTTACCTGATATCCTTCCGGCACGTTACGCCCATAGACGGTCACGGCACCACCAACCACGTCGATATTGCGTGTGCCGGTATTGTCCTCGCCCATGCCCGGTGCAGGTGCTTCCGTAAGCTTGGTGTCTTCCTTCGGCAATTCCTTGTCAGTGCGGGCTATGGAGCGCGGCAGGGTCTCGTCGTAGCGACCATCTTTGTCATAAACGCGCAGAATATATTTAAACCGCGTCTTTTCGTTTTCCGTCTCCGGCATCACCCATTCCGCCTCGCCATTGATGGCGACCGGGATGACCGCTGCAGGTTCTTCCTTCAGGGTCTTGTCCGTCTCGAAGACACGGATTTCCGAGCGGGAGATGAAAGCCGGATAGTTGGCCGTTGCGAGAAAACGCACCGCTTCACCGGCCCTGTAGGTTCGGCGGACCGGATTGGTCGAGATATTAAGCACGGGCCGCGCATCCAGCCCATCAAACTTGACCTGAATGTCGACTGCAGACAGCCCGACATCGGTTCTGCGCTGTCTGTCTGTCTTGCCGCTGGCAGGCTTCGGCTTGCCGGATTCTGCCAGCGTTTCACCATCGACGCTGATCGAGAACGGAATATCGCCTTCCTCGTCAGGGCTTTCGGTTTCCGTATTCGGTGCAATCCCCGTCTTCGCGACTGCGCTGTTGTCCAGCACCTTGCCACGCAGACGATCTTCTGCCGAAGCGTCGAGCACAACCGCATTGGCTGCGGCCAGGGCACAGCCCGCCAGAAGCAGGCCGCGCTTGCGGCGCACGATATTCGCGAAGGTGGATGAAGTCAGGAAAATCGTTTTCATTGACCTGCCTCCACACGGGTCTCGATGGTCAGTTCGTATCTGCCCCTGACCGACTTCCATCTTTGGGTAATGTCCTCCTCGATGGCTTTGATACGGCGGCGGGCAAGCTCGGCATCCGGCGCCGCGCCATAGCCGATGCGTAGCGTGGACGGTTCGCTTTCAAGCGCCTCGATCAGGCGATCGATGCCCTTCTGCCATTTTGGTTTCAGGGTTGTTGTACCGGGCTCGAACGCGGCGTCGGTCAGATCGAGACGCACGACACGCCCGATCGAAGCGCCGAAATTAAGCTTCGACATCTTGCCCGCGGTGAGCCTGATGACGCGCGGGTTCTCCGTCGTCAGCCGGTAGCCGGCAGGCAAGGTTCGCGTATCGAGCTTCATGATGAAGTTCGAGCCGATCCGGCTGTCCGGCAGGTCGGCACAGGCAACATGGAAGCGCCCGTGTTTGTCCGTCGTCACCAACGATCCGCGTACCGTCGCGATACGCACGCCGGGCAGTCCCGGTTCGCCTTCGTCCTGATAGCCGTTGCGGTTGAGGTCATCGAACACCTTGCCAACGATATCGCCGCAATCGAACACAGGCTCGATGGCGATCTCGATGTCAGCCCGCGCTTCCGGCGCGAGCGGATTGCCGTCGAGACCGGTCACCGTCGCCTTGTTGGTGTGCTTGCCGGGTCCTGCGGAACTCAGCGCCAGCATCTGCAATCTGATCACCACCTCAGCATTGGGTCCAAGCGCCACATTGTCGAAGCGCACCCGCTGGCCATTGATGATCGGTATCGCCGCCACTCCATCCACGGTCGCTGAACCGTCGACATAGCGGAAGCCGGACGGCATGATGTCCGTCACGCTGACATAACCGGCATTTCCGCTCGAATGGTTGGTCACCCTGATCGTGAACGGCGCTTTTTCGCCGCGCTTGATCTGGCGCAGACCGGCCTGCTTGATGATGGTGATATCGGCAGGCTTCGCAGGCGGAATAGTAACGTTGGACGTCGAGGTGGTTGAAGGCACCGAACCGCCGCCGTCTACAGTGCCCTGCACGGTCGCCGAGTTCTTTATGCCGTCCAATACACCGGCGGCGCTGTCGATATCCTCCTGCGTCAGCGCATAGGTCGCGTTGAAGACCTGCGAAGCATGGGGCTGCAAGGTTACGCTTTGAGGCGTATAAGCTGACAGTTTTCCTGCCGCCGTCTTGCCATTGAAGGTCGGCCCGTCGTCCACTGGAGACACATCGGTAATGACCTGACCGCCAGTATTGGTGATCTTGAAGCTGTAGGTGATCGTGTCACCCAGGCTCGCATAACCGTTGTTGTCATTATCGTTGAACTTGCCGGTTTTCTCGATCTCAAGCCGCGACAGTTCCACCGGCGGCACCACAACCGTATCTGGTGGGGTCTCGATAGGCTCTCCCCCACCGGGAGGTGTGCCGGTACCGGTCGCCGTATTGGAAACGGAACCGGCCTCGATATCGGCCTGCGTCGGCTGATAGACCGCCTTGAAGACCGCTTCCGCACCTGGAGCAAGCGACGCGACAGACGCAGGCTCGATTGCGACGCCAGCCTTCGCCAGCAGCGGATCGTTGACGGCGACGTTCGATATGGTCACCGCACCGGTGTTCTTCACGACAAAGGTGTAGGTGATCGATTCACCCGGATCTATGAGGCTGTTGCCGTTCCGGTCATCCAACTGGGCCTGCTTGTCGATGGTCATGCTAGCCGTTTCATCGGGCGGCACGACGACCGTATCCGGCGGGCTGGTGATGAGTTCACCAGTCGGAGGCGTGCCGGTGCCGACGGCGGTATTCTTCACCTTGCCCGCATCGATTTCAGCCTGTGTCGGCTGGTAGGTTGCCGTGAAGGTTACGCTCGCGCCGGGCGCGAGTGTCTGCGGGCCAGGTGTCACCGCAATACCGGCATCAGCCAGCAGCGGATCGTTCACAGTGACATTGGTCATCGTGACATTGCCCGTATTGCGGACGAGGAACGAATAGCTGATCGTTTCGCCCGCATCGAGGAGGCCATCGCCGTCCTTGTCATTGAGCGTACCAGTCTTCTTGATAGTCAGACCGGCAGTCTGATCGGGAGGCACGATCACCGTATCCGGCGGGCTCGTGATGAGCCCCCCGGTCGGCGGCGTGCCGGTGCCGGTAGCTGTATTCTCCACCTTGCCAGCATCGATATCGGCCTGCGTCGGCTCATAAGTCGCGGTAAAGGTCGCGGTTCCTCCGGGCGCAAGCGTCTGGGGTCCCGGCGTTACCACAATGCCGGCATTGGTCAGCAGCGGATCGTTCACAGTGACGTTGGTCAGCGTGACATTGCCCGTATTGCGGGCGAGGAACGAGTAGCTGATCGTTTCGCCCGGATCGAGGAGGCCATCGCCGTCCTTGTCGTTGAGCGTACCGGTCTTCTTGATAGTCAGACCGGCAGTCTGATCAGGAGGCACGATCACCGTGTCCGGCGGGCTGGTTATGGGTTCGCCCGTCGGCGGCGTACCGGTACTGGTAGCTGTATTGACGACCTTGCCCGCATCAATGTCATCCTGAACTGCCGTATAGGTCGCAGTGAAGGTCGCTTCCGCACCGGGAGCAAGCGTGGCCACCGAAGCCGGACTTATCGCCACACCATACTTGGTCAACATCGGGTCACTGACGCTGACATTCGTCAACGTCACCTTGCCGACATTCTTCGCCACGAAAGTATAGGTGATTTCCTCCCCTGCATCGACGAGGTTGTCTCCATCGAGGTCATTGAGCTGACCGGTCTTGCGGATTTCAAGACCCGGAGCCTGGTCGGGCGGCACAATTACCTTATCGGGTGGGCTGGTGATGAGCTCACCCGTCGGCGGCGTACCCTTGCCGGTTGCGCTGTTCTCGACCTTGCCGCCATCGACATCCGCCTGAACCACCGTATAGACAGCGGTGAAGGTTGCTTCTGCGCCCGGAGCGAGCGTCTGAACCGAGGCCGGGCTGACCTGCACGCCATTCCGTGCCAGCATCGGATCATCGATGCCGACATTCGTCATCGTCACCTTGCCGGTGTTCTTGACGATAAATGTATAAGTGATCTGCTCGCCCACATCGGCAACAGCGTTGCCGTTAAGGTCATTGAGCTCACCCTGCTTTTTGATGGTCAGGCCAGACGTAACATCGGCGGTGATGATAACCGTGTCCGGAGCGCTATTCACTGAACCGTTGGACGGCGTGATGCCGGTTGCGGTGGCGGTATTTTCGACCTTGCCCGCGTCGATGTCAGCCTGTGTCGGAGTATAGGAGCCATGGAACGTGAATGTACCGCGCGGTGCAAGCGTCTGCGGGGCTTCCGTGACCTGTACCAGCGGATCGTTGACCGTTACATTCCTCAGCGTAACGGAGCCTGTATTCCTGACAAGGAAGCTGTAGCTGATCGTCTCGCCAAGATCGAGAAGACCATTGCCGTTGCTGTCGTTGAGTGCGCCTTCCTTATCGATTGTCAGTCCCGGCACCAAATCCGGCGGCACGATCTCGGTATCAGGTTCACTCTTCACGAGCGGACCGGCAGGCGGAGTGCCGACGGCGACCGCCGTGTTCACAATCTGGCCCGCGTCGATTTCTTCCTGGCTTGGCGTATAGCTGGCATGGAAAGTGAAGGTTCCGCCGGGTGCGAGCGTCTGCGGACCTTCAACGACCTTGACCTTCGGATCTTCGACGGTGACATCCTTCAGCGTGACATTGCCGGTATTCTTTACGAGGAACGTATAGGAAATCGTCTCGCCCGGATCTACGAGACCGTCGCCATCCTGATCCTGAAGCGTACCAACCTTGTCGATTGTAAGCCCGGCAGTGCGGTCCGGCGGCACAATCGCCGTGTCAGGCGTGCTTTCGACTTCGGCACCATCCGGATTGTTGCCCTTGGCGGTTGCCGTGTTGGACACCATGCCTGCATCAATGGCGTCCTGCGGCGGCTCGTAGGTGGCGGTAAACGTCGTAGTGCCGCCGGGCACCAGAGTCTGTGGCCCGGGCGATACGGAAACGCCTGCGCCGGCGAGCATCGCATCGTTCACCGTGACGTTGGTCAGGGTCACGTTGCCCGTATTGCGTACGACGAAACTATAGGTAATCGTCTCACCCAAATCGATGAGGTTGTCACCATCGAGATCGTTCAGCGTGCCGGTTTTCTTGATGGCCAATCCCGCAGTGCGATCAGGCGGCACAATGGCCGTATCGGGATTGCTCTCGACCGCATCGCCTGTCGGGGTGACACCTGTGGCGGTCGCAGTGTTCTCCACCTGACCCGCATCGATTTCCGGCGTCGAAGCCGTATAGGGAAGAGCCGTGAAGGTGAAGCTGGCACCAGGCGCGAGCGTCTGCGGCCCTTCGATTACCGTCACTTTCGAGTCGTTGACGGTAACATTTGAGAGCGTCACCGCACCGGTGTTGGTTACGAGGAAGGAATAGCTGATCGTCTCATCCGGATCGATGAGGCCATCGCCGTCCTTGTCATTGAGTGTACCGGTCTTCTCGATCGTCAGTCCCGCCGTCTGAGCAGGGGGAACAATCTCGGTATCAGGGTCACTTTCGGTTGGCGTGCCGGTCGGCGTCTTGGCGGTTGCTGTAGCCGTATTCGTCACCTTGCCGGAGTCGATTTCTTCCTGGCTTGGAGTGTAAGTGGCTGAGAACGTGACCGAACCGTTCGGGGCGAGCGTCTGCGGCCCCGGCGTTACGGTTACACCCGGTTTTTGAAGCATCGGGTCATTGACGGTCACGTCCGTTAGAGTGACCGCGCCGCTATTGCGGACGAGGAAACTGTAGGTGATCGACTCGCCCGGATCGACAAGACCATTGCCGTTCGTATCGTTGAGCGTTCCCTTCTTGTCGATCGTCAGTCCCGGTGTCTGGTCAGACGGTACGATTTCCGTATCGGGAGTACTCTCATAAGACGTACCGGACGGCGTCGTGCCTGTCGCAGTCGCCGTGTTCGTCACCCGACCGGCGTCGATCTTGTCCTGCGTCGCAACATAGGTCGCAGTGAAGGTCACCTCGTCGCCCGGCGCCAGCGTCTGGGGACCGGGGCTCACGGAAATGCCTTCGGCGGCAAGCAGGGAATCTTTTACCGTCACATCGGTCAGCGTGACATTGCCCGTATTCCTGACGATGAAGCTGTAGACAATCTCCTCACCTTCATCGACGAACCCGTCACTGTCCTTATCCTGAAGCACGCCGGACTTGTCGATCGTGAGGCGCGGCGTCTGGTCCGGCGGTACGGTAACCGTATCGGGGTCGCTTACCAACGGGTCGCCAGAAGGCGGTGTACCGATTGCGGTGGCCGTGTTCACCACATTGCCGTTGTTGATGTCGGCCTGGCTTGGCTCATAAGTGCCATGGAACGTGAACCTGCCGCCTGGAGCCAGCGTCTGCGGTGCTTCCTCGACCGTCACCAAAGGATCATCAACCGTCACGCCGGTTAGCGTTACATTGCCCGTATTGGTGACGACGAACGCATAGGTGATCGTTTCGCCCGGATCAATCAGACCGTCGCCGTCCAGATCGTTCAGCGTGCCAATCTTATCGATGGTGAGCCCGGGCGTCCGGTCCGGGGGCACGTTCGCCGTGTCGGGATCGCTATCGATAGGATCGCCCAGGGGTGGCGTGCCGGTGGCAGTCGCAGTATTCGTCACGACCCCGGCATCGATCTCGGCCTGCTTCGGCGTGTAGGTAGCGGTGAAGACCACCGAACCTCCCGGCTGAATGGTCTGAGGTCCCGGTGTGACCGAAATGCCGGCAGCATCAAGCAGTGTGTCCTTTACTGTCACATCTGTCAGTGGAACATCGCCGGTGTTTTCAACGCGGAAGGAATAGCTGATCGTTTCGCCCGGATCGATCAGGCCGTCGCCGTCCGTATCGTTCAGCGTCCCGGTCTTTTTAAGGGTCAGTTTCGGGTTCTGGTCGTCATTGACAATGGTGCAGATCGCGTTCTCGCCGTTAACAAGCGCGATCTCGCCATTGGTCAGAGGCTGAGCAGCGTTGCCGTCAACCGAGCAGCTATAGGCGCTGGCCAGATAACCGGGCTTATTATCCTCGGCCAACACATAGGTGCCGCCTGGAACAGGTGCATTGGTGATCGCTGCATCGCCCATGAACCCCTGGATCGAATTGGTGAGTGGCGCCTTACCCGTCGCGCGCAGCGTGAATTCGGTCGGTACCGCAGTGCCCTTCTGGTCGTTGATCACCTGCTTGCGCAGTGTAAGCTTCGGCTGACAGATGGCTTCGGAGGTCACCTGAGCCATGAATGCCTGGGCCCCGGGGCCGGACTTTATGTGGACAATGACGGTGTTGAGACCAACTCGCCAGCTGCCTCTCATCGAGCCGGTGGCGGCTCCTGTGTCGGTGAAGCCCCAATAATAGTAGGGGTCGCTACCTCCGTAATTGGAGCGGATATTCTGAGCTACGCCATTCACCCATACCTGATATACGGAATTGTCCGCATAAAAATTCATCTTCAGGTCGAGACTCGCTGGATCGACGGCCGAATCGAGATTGAACTGGTATCGGTAGAAGATGTCGTACGAGAGTTGCGTGTTAGGATGCGCGGCTGTCGAACTGTTGGAAATCCAGCTGGCATTGCCAAATGGTGACTTCACATATGAGGCTGGAGGGTTGGTGACAATCGTTGCTCCACCCCAAGCCAGATTGGAGGGGGGCGCGCCTGTCACATTGGTCGTGGTTAATGCGATTTGCCAATAATTATCGTAACCGCTCGCCTTCTGCCCGCCTGCGCCGTTATAAGCCGTATTGAAGAATGCGCCCGACGTTGCGCAGGACACTGTATCCGGGGCACTTGGCACATAAGGCGGCGTCGGCGTCGATACCGAACAGGTGGTGCAACCCGACGGCACATCGCCGCCGCTGATGGAATTGCGTATCTGCGACACACCGAGCGGAATTGGAGCCGCGACCGTCAGATCGATTTCTACTTCTGCTTTACCGCCCACCGGCACCTCCGGCACGGTCAACAGCACGGCAGAAGCACCGGAGACAGGGCTGGTAAATCCCTTTGCGCCCGAAACACGTGTCATCGTGGCGCCGTTTGGAATATTTTCGATGAAATCGAAGTCCTTGAACGCTCCGCCGCCGGTATGAGTAACGGTTACCTTATAGGTAAGAACCTCACCGGGTTCGGCGAGATTGTTGGTGGTAATGCTTTCGCGGATCAGTTCTTTTTTTACGGTTGCGGCAGGCGGTGTGAAGGTATCCCTGTCCGTAGCAGAGTTATTGGACGTGTTCGGGTCGGGTGTCCCGGTCGGCGGCGTCACGGTAGCGGTGTTGACGAGGTCACCCGTAAACCCGGCTGGTATGCTCATGGCAAGCGTATAGGTTACCGACGCGCCGGCAGGCAGATTTGCTGTAGTATTAATCGGGCCTGTACCGCTTGCTGCGCCGCAAACAGCTCCTCCGGTTGCCCCGCCGCACCTCCAACTCGCATTGGTGATGCCGGAAGGGAGCGGATCGCTGACCCGCGCACCCATTGCGCCAAAGGGACCGGCATTGGAAACCACTATGGTGTAGTTGACTACCTGACCCGCCGAATAGGACGTTGCGCCATCACTCTTGGTAATCTTCAGGTCTGCAGGAAATTCCAACGGAGTGGTCGGGCACTTGGCACCATCATTATTACCCGATCCCTGCAGGCTCGAGATCAGCGTCGCTTTACCGGTCACCGGATCGAACTGATAGAAACCGCCGCTGTTGTTGCTGCCGAAAATACCGTTGGTGGCGCCAAACATACCGCCAAAGCTGCCAGCCACTCCCGTTGAACCGTGCGCAATAACGGCGCCAGTGGACGGATTGATCTCATACAGCGGCCCATTATCGGGGGCAGCACCCCAGAGTCGATTGTTATACCATGCCAGATCGTTGAGGTTGACGGATTGGGTCAGCGCAACTGTTGTGGATGTCCGCGTATTGACATTGATCCCGTAAAGGTTCGCGCCACTAGCAACCCAGAACGTACCTCCGGGCCCGAACTCGCCGGCAACACTGCCGGGAATGCCAGACACTGTGCCCAGATTGACGACACCACCGCCCGCACCGATACGCAGCAGGGAAGTGCCGCTCAATCCATACATGTATTTGTCGACAGGATTCAGCGCGACAGCGTTATACGTCAGTGTCGACGGCGGTCCGACAGGGCTTACGATGAAAGGATTTTGTGTGGCGTCAAAACGATAGAGCGCTGTGGGAGCGTCCTGCGCCAGATACATTCTGGAATCACATGCGAAAGGCGTCTGTGTCTGCGCAACCGCGCTGGCTGTCGGCAGAGCCGTCGCTCCAACAAGCGCCAGCGAAACCAGTTTCGTGACATTGCCTACTGCGGCGCGGAACGAACTCTTGGAATGAAGTCGCGCGACGGGAGCGAAGCGACCCGACAAACGACGAGCGACACGACGCAGCATGGCAATCTGAAACATGAATGGTCCCCTCAATGAACCATCCGGAGCCATGGCCTGCTGCCCTCACAGAGACGGCACAACCCCGGATAATGGTCAATCAATGGAGACGCATGCGCGAGTTATGCCCGCTCGTATTTCACAATCCTACGATTTTATGAAATGCACCCCTATTCCGCACAGTGAATTGCATAGATCACGCACAATGTTCCGGCGGGTTTGAGCTTAATGCGCATGTGGGTCAGCAGCCTGACCAGCCGTCATTTCCGGTTCCGGATATTGGAGGGCGTGACACCCTTCAGCTTTTTCATTGTCGCAGTCAAATGGCTCTGGCTGGAAAAACCGCTAACATACGCCACTTCAGCGATGGACATCTCGCTCTCGGCAAGGAGCCGCTCGGCATAAGCAAGCCTCAGACCCAAAAGATAACCGTAGGGCGCTTGCCCGAATGTCTGCGTAAAGCCGCTGATAAAGTGGCTAGGCGAAAGATCACAAATCGTGGCAAGGTCCGCCACGGTAAGCTTGCGCGAAACATTTTCCCGCATGAAAGCCAGAACTTTCTTCGCATTATAAAGCGAAAGGCCGGTTCTCGGCTTCGCGCGGGCTTCGCCATCTTCATCACTCTGGAAAAGGTGGACAATCAGTCTTGTAACCAGTGCGTCTACTCGTGCGGGCTCGACCGCTTCCGGCGCAGCCAGCATCGCTTTCAATTGTCTCGCCATATCAAGAGCAACCACGTCAACAGCGGGCGACGCGACCGTCGTTTCAAGCTCCGTCGAATCCTGTTTCCGCAAGCAGTTCGGCTTGATTGCCAGAATTATGCTTTCCTTATCTGAAGCCCATTTCATAGACACCGGGCTGTTGGCTGCGCTTGTCAAAACGGCGCCTGCCTGCACTTCGGCCAGTGCTATCCGACGGCCACCGGATATGTATTCGAGGTCTCTTACGGGAGTTAGAAATATTTCAACCAGATGAGCTCTTGCCACAAACGCAAGCGACCCCGAACGACAGACGCAGTGCGCGACTTCACCTCGGGCGGTAATCTGCCCTGACCGCAAGCTGCCTGGAGGGATATCGAAATGAAAGGTGCCTGCCTGTAGAATGTTTGAGCAAGCATGTGCCTGATCTTCACCGGCAATCACTTCTTGCCGAGCTTGAGCCGTCATTATATCTGTCAACCCCGCACACAAGACTCAGAAACCGAGCCTCCAAAATATTCATGATTCACCCCCCCGACCCAACAATGTTCTAAAGTATTTCATATGTAAAGTTAGATATATATATTTCATAAATTTAGTATATACTAATATATATTAGAGATTGCACCTTATAAGCTCTCAACATACTTGCGATAGTTTGTCGGCCCCATACTCTGCATAACTGCGCTCAGCATCAGGGCCATCGTCATGTGGATAGTTCAAGCGGCGCTTCTCGCTCGTCTATAAAATTACTCTTTCAGGCTAAAAGCGCTTGCTATTGATGACATCAGATCATTGAAACGGTCCCCCTGAATGGCGACGTGATTGCGAAGCAGTTCACGTGCGGCGGAGGCGTCACCTGCCAGAATTGCGTCGACGATTTCGGTATGCTCCTGAATTGAAGTGCGCATACGGTTGTGGACTCGCAACTGTAACCGCCGATAAGGTCGAAGACGCTTGTGCAGCATGAGGCATTGTTCCGCAAGGAAGCCGCAGTGACTGGCGGCGTAGATAACCTTATGAAACTGCTCATTATCGTAATAATAGCGGTCTGTATCCTCCGTGCTTGCCGAATTTGCACAGGCTTCGTGAGCTGCCAGGAGAGCCAACTTGTCGTCCGTCGTAAAGCGCTGCGCCGCACGTGCTCCGGCAGCTCCCTCCAGTTCCGACATGACTTCGAATTTTTCCAGAATTTGATGCGGTTGGGGATTCGTGACTATGGCCCCGCGACGATGGCGTATTTCAATTAACCCGTTCTCGGACAACTGTTTCAACGCTTCGCGAATGGGGGTGCGCGATACGCCGTATTCCTCCGCCAGACGCATCTCATCGAGCCGCTCTCCCGGCGCATAACGTACGGTGAGAATTCCTTCTTCAATCTGGTCTCTTACAGTCTTCACGACGTTCATCACAAACCCTCTGCGTCTCCCTGGTTCTTCATTGTGCATCCATAAAATGAAATCTTGCATGCAAGATACTTGACGTCGAATGCATAATGCAGGATACCTAAACCCATATTCACTGGCAAAGCAGAAAAGGCCAGCGACTTTCTGGTTATACCGCGACTAAGCAAATTAATGGTTCCTATCCATGGGAGTGGGATAATGGCACCAAATAAATCCGTCCTTGATGGACTGTTGAAGAGCGTATTGGCGCGCGGAAGCCTCGTGTTCGGCTGGCCATCGCGTATTGATGAGCGGCACAATCCCCAAGCGGTACTGAAGCTCTGCTCGATATTGCTTTCCAGCCGGGGCGAAGCTACCGGAATGGCTCTGGCCGAAGAGATTCTCAGCATTTGGTCCCAGCTGGACCAGGATGAGCGGCTGGAAATCATGCACGCGCTGCTCGTCGATTTCGGACCGGATATTTCACTTCTTGAAAAAACTATCGCCGACTATCGCAGCAATCCAACATTCGAAAATCTAAGCAAGTTGCATATGGCGAGCGAGCCAAGACGACAGGAACTCATTCGCCGGCTTAATTTGGCGCGTAACGGTGTAGCCACTTTGGTGGATATGCGAGAGCAGCTGCAGGACTTCATAAGGAACCATAAGGAACTGACTGTCGTGGATGCTGACTTTCTGCATCTTTTCAGTTCGTGGTTCAACCGCGGTTTTCTGATCCTGCGCAGGATCGACTGGTCAACACCAGCCAACATTCTTGAAAAAATCATCCGCTATGAAGCGGTGCATGAAATCAAGGATTGGAAGGATCTGCGCCAAAGGCTCGAGCCGGAAGACCGGCGGTGTTATGCCTTCTTTCATCCCCAGTTGCCTGACGAACCGCTGATTTTCGTTGAGATTGCGCTGACTGAGGAAATATCGGCAAGCATTTCTCACCTATTGGCAGACCAGCGCGAGCTTATCCCTGCGGGTGAAGCCAACACGGCAGTCTTCTATTCCATTTCCAACTGTCAGGCAGGTTTGAGAGGCGTTTCCTTCGGCAATTTCCTCATCAAGCAAGTCGTAGAGGAATTGCAGCGCGACCTGCCGAACCTCAGAACTTTTGTCACATTATCGCCCGTTCCGGGACTTGCAGCTTGGTTGTCTGATCACGGCCACCCCACCGAAATGGGCAATACAACACGCGACAGGTTGATGGCCGGCACGCTGGAATACTTCTTCTCAGGTAAAAAAGCAGACGGTCGGCACTGTGATCCGGTCGCCCGTTTTCACCTTGGCAACGGTGCGCGGTTGGAGCGGATCGTGATGGAGGCGGATCGTTCAGAACGCAGCATGCGACAGTCATTCGGTGTCATGGTGAATTATCTCTACAAGCCCGATGAAATCGAAGCCAATCACGAGGCTTACGTCCAGCACGGAGACGTCGCTGCTTCGCGAGAACTGCAACGCCTCTGGCAGTCTGCCCGTTCTCAAAACAAGCTAGGCGCGACGGGAAACCGGGCCGGACACATTGCAGGATCAACCCATGGTCAATCATCTCTTTGACGCAATCCGTCTCTCCATTACCTCTCCCGAAAGCACGTTTATTGAGCTTGAAGACGGGAAAGTATGGACTTATGGCGCCATGTTTAACTGCTCGGCGCGTATTGCCCATGTTCTTGTGAAACTAGGCGTATCCCCAGGTGACCGGGTAGCGGTTCAGGTGGAAAAAAGCGCCCAGGCGCTGATGCTTTATCTCGGATGCCTGCGGGCCGGTGCGGTCTATCTGCCCCTCAATACGGCTTATACGCCTGCGGAACTCGAATATTTTCTGGGTGACGCCACGCCGAAACTGGTGGTCGTCTCGCCCTGCGCGGCAGAACAGCTGGAACCGCTGGCGCGACGGGTCGGCACCAGATTGTTAACGCTTGGCGTAAACGGTGACGGCTCATTGATGGATATGGCGAGCCTCGAACCGGTGGAGTTTGCCGATATCGAACGCAAAGCGGACGATCTTGCGGCGATCCTCTATACGTCCGGGACAACAGGCCGTTCCAAAGGAGCGATGCTGACCCACGACAACCTGTTGTCGAATGCACAGACGCTGCGCGAACACTGGCGTTTTACCAGTGTCGACCGATTGATCCATGCACTGCCAATCTTTCATACGCACGGGCTGTTTGTGGCCACTAACGTGACACTTCTGGCCGGCAGCGCAATTTACCTGCTTAGCAAGTTCGATCCGGACCGGATATTTGCGCTGATGATGCGTGCAACTGTGATGATGGGCGTGCCGACCTTCTATACAAGACTTTTGCAGGACGATCGGCTCAACAAGGCCAACACGCGGCACATGCGCCTCTTCATCTCGGGCTCGGCACCGCTTTTGGCCGAGACCCATCGTCTTTTTGAAGAATGTACGGGACACGCCATTCTGGAACGCTACGGCATGACGGAAACGAACATGATCACCTCCAATCCCTATGACGGGGCGCGTGTGCCGGGCACGGTCGGTTACGCGCTTCCCGGCGTTTCCGTCCGCATTACCGATCCGGTAAGTGGGGAACCGCTCGCTGCGGGAGAACCCGGCATGATCGAGGTGAAGGGACCGAACGTATTCCAAGGTTATTGGAATATGCCCGACAAGACCAAGGAGGAATTTCGTTCCGACGGTTACTTCACCACCGGTGATATCGGCGTGATGGAGACGGATGGCCGCATCTCCATCGTCGGACGCGGCAAAGATCTCATTATATCCGGAGGATATAACATCTATCCGAAAGAGATTGAAAATGAGATCGACACTATTGCAGGCGTGGTCGAAAGCGCTGTGATCGGCGTTCCGCATCCCGATCTTGGTGAAGGCGTAACCGCCATCGTGGTGGGGCAACCGAATGCCCAACTGGATATAACGACGATCACGAACAATCTCCAGGGACGGCTTGCGCGTTTCAAACAACCGAAGAACGTCATTTTTGTCGACGACCTGCCACGCAATACAATGGGCAAAGTGCAGAAAAATGTACTGCGCGACCGATACCGGGACCTCTACCTGAAATAGCCGGGAAGTTGGCGGCGGGGACGGCGTGCGTAAACCGGTGTCGAGTAAAGATACAAACAAAAACAATCACACAGAGCGTTGAGCTGGTTCAATCAGACAGCAGCGCGTTCTAGGCGGAACTTCAAAGGAGGCACATCAATGTTGAAAACAATAAAACTACTTGCATCGTCTATCGCGATAGCCGCGGCGTCCTGCGCTATGGCGCAGGCCGAGCCGCTGAAACTTACCATCGCCACCGAAGGTGCGTTTCCGCCCTATAATCTCACCAAGCCGGACGGAACATTGGATGGCTATGAGGTTGAGCTGGGCATGCATCTGTGCAAGACGATGGGGGCCGAATGCACTTTCGTTGCCCAGTCTTTCGAGGGTGTGATCCCGGCGCTCAACGCCGGCAAGTTCGATGCCGCGATGACCGGCATGTCCATGACGCCCAAGCGTCAGGAAGCGGTCGACTTCTCCGTTTCCTACGGTCGCGTGCCCCAGGCTTTTGCAGCGCTTGATACAAGCCCGCTGGTCAATTTGAAACATGCCGGAGAAACTTATCCACTCGCGACCGACGAAGCCGGAGCGCAAAAGGCGATCGATGACATCAAGGACGATCTCAAGGGTAAAACTGTCGGCGTGCAGGTTGCATCGATCGGCAGCATACTGGTCAAGCACTATCTGGCGGACGATGTCACCATCCGCGAATATAAGACCACCGAAGAACACGATCTCGACCTGAAAGCCGGGCGTGTTGATTTCGTCGCAGCTTCCATCGCTTATCTGACAGCAGTGCAGAAGAAGCCAGGCTTCGAACAGCTCAAGATCGTGGGGCCGCATTTTCAAGGCGGTATGCTCGGGCCGGGTATCGGCGTTGCGATGCGCAAGGGAGATACCGCACTGAAGGCCAAATTCGACGAGGCGATCAAGGCCGCGACGGCGGACGGCACCATCAAATCACTGTCTGAAAAGTGGTTCGGCTTCGATATTACACCTCTGTAAGCAGGATCGAGCGCCAGCTTTGGCTTCGCCGGGTTCATCCGGCGAAGCTGCAGACTTTGACAATCGTAGCACCCGCACCGAGTATCTCCCATGATGTCCCGAGAAGCCTGCCGTGCCCAAGCCATGAACTATGTCAAAACCGGCCAGTTGATCCGGGATCTCGGGCGCCTGGTGGCTCGCCGCTCCGTCAGCCAATCCGAGGGCAATCCCGGCGCCTCCCGGGCGTATCTCAGTGAGGACATCGGACCCCTCCTCCAGAATTATGGTTTTGAAACCACGATCTGCGACAATCCTCGCAGTGACGGACCGCCGCTGATGATTGCCCGGCATATTGAGGATGCTGCCTTGCCGACCGTTCTCATTTACGGTCATGGAGATGTCTGCAACGGCGAGGCACATCGCTGGCGCGACGGGCTGCATCCCTTCGAGTTGATACAGGAGGGGGACCGTCTCTACGGGCGCGGCACCGCCGACAACAAGATTCAACATCTGATCAACATTACTGCCCTCGGTCTGTTGCTCAAGACAAACGGCAAGCTCGGCTTCAATGCCAAGATCATACTTGAAATGGGCGAGGAAACCGGTTCCCCCGGTCTAAGGGAATTTCTTGAAATTAGGCGCGATGAGCTTTCCGCAGACGTGCTGATCGCTTCCGACGGCCCACGTCTTTCACCAACCGTTCCGACTGTTTTTATGGGGTCGCGGGGCGCAGTCGATATAGACTTTACCTTACGGTTGCGCGATCAGGATTATCACTCAGGAAATTTCGGCGGACTGCTGGCTGATCCGTCGATCATTCTTGCGCATGCGCTGGCAAGCATCACCGATAAGCGCGGCCAGATCCAAATTCCCGAGTGGCGACCGGACAGTCTTTCAGACGATATCCGGGCCCTTCTCTCCAAACTGCCTTATCGTCAGCACGACCCGGAATGGGGCGAAAAGAGCCTGACGCCAACCGAGCGGGTTTTTGGCTGGAATTCTTTTGCGGTTCTTGCGCTGTCTTCGGGCAACATCGCTGCACCGCAGTCGGCCATCTCATCTGAGGCGCGCGCGGTCGGCCAGTTGCGTTTTGTCGTCGGAACGGACATGGACGACATTGTGCCGGCCCTTCGGCGTCATTTAGATGCACATGGCTTCAGCATGGTGGACGTCGCTCTCCACGGCGAAGCATTCAAGGCGACGCGTTTTTCCCTGGATCACCCGTGGGTAGCATTCGTGTGTGACTCGATCACCAAAAGCACAGAACAAGCGCCGCATATTTTGCCCAATCTCGCTGGCTCCCTGCCAAATGACATGTTCACGGACATTCTTGGTTTGCCGACTATATGGGTGCCACACAGCTATGCTGAATGCGGACAACACGGACCAGACGAGCACGCCCTGCTTTCCATCGCCCAGCAAGGCATGCAAATCATGACCGATCTGTTTCTCGATATCGGCAATCTGTCGTCAGAGGGCTCTCCCTCCATGAAAAAGATGAACAACCACCGATAGGAAACAATAACAGCAACGGGCAATCAGGAAGAGCGTTCCGCAGTATCCTCTGGGATGAGAATGGATACGATAGCGCCGCCACCCGGTCGATTACGGAGTTCAAGCTTTCCACCATGGGCGGCGGCTATCGCCTGCACAACCGATAGGCCGAGCCCTGTCCCTCCGGTCGCCCTCGACCGTGACGCATCCCCGCGCCAGAAAGGATTGACACTTATGTCATCCATATTTTCTGGAAAGCCGGGGCCGCGATCAAGGATGCGTATGGCGATGAAACCGTGTGCGGTGAGTTCGGTCTGGCATCGCAGCACTCCGCCAGCAGCAGCATAGCGGCAGGCATTTTCCAGAAGCGCGAGGATGGCCTGCCGGATTCGCTGGTGATCGGCTACAGTTACCGCTGGCGTCAATTCCTTTTCGACGGGAAGCTTGCTTGCTTCAAGCATAGGCTTGGCGGCATCGAGCACGGCCTCCACCAATTCGGCCACATCGAAACGCTCCCGATCAATGACGAGTTTTTGTCCTATAGCCAGCGACAGCGTCCGCAAGTCTTCAACAAGTCGGGATAGACCTTCAACCTGCATCAAGAGGCTTGCCATTGTTTTCGTGTCCATCGGGAATACCCCGTCCACCATGCCCTGCATCGAGCCTCGCAAAATGGTGAGCGGTGTGCGCAACTCATGCGCTACTGCCATATTGTTAAAACGCAGCCTTTCTTCCATTGTCTCAAGGCTCGTTGCCAACGCATTGACGCTCTCTATGAGGCTCTTGATCTCCACCGTGCTCGTATAGGGCTCCGTCAGCCGGACGGAAAAATCTCCCGATTTCAGCCCTTCCGCTACCAGCGTCAACTGCTCCAGCGGCCGTGCGATCCTTCTCGCCAAATATATCCCGATGATGCTGCAGATCAGCGCCGAAACAAGACCGCAGACGAGCACAGACAAGTAAAGCTGAAAGTCGACCGGGTCAGAAAGACCATTGAGGTGATCGAACAGTTCCCTTATCGCTGCCGGTTCCGGCACGATCCCGGAATTCATCTCCCGATAGGCCTTGGCAGCATTGGCAGGCAGGCTTCTTATTACCCCCTCTTCCAGATAGGCAGCATAAGAGGTTACCCCCAGATAGGCCAGACCAACGCTGAGAAGTAGCATGGCAGCAATTATGATGGCGGTCAAAGTGGCAAGCGGGAGCGTAGGTAGCTTCATTTAGGGGCCGCCAGACGATAACCGATGCCACGGACCGCAGGGAAAAAATCCATCTGTCCCAGTGCTTCAAGCTTCTTTCTCAGATTGGATATATGCGTATCCACTGTGCGGACCAGCGCATCACTCTCCGGCAAGCAAGCGTCAAGAATATCGGCGCGGTCGAAGGCGTGCGTCGGGCGGCGAACCATATAAGCAAGAATTCTGAATTCGCTGAGCGTGAGCTGGAGAGCAATCCGCTGCCCGTCATGATTGACAAAGGCCGAGTAGGCATTGAAGTCCACTTCAATCGCGCCGAACCGGCGAAGGGCCTCCTGCTGATCCCCCTTTGTACGGCGCAGCACCGCCTTGACGCGGGCCACCACTTCCTGCGGATTGAATGGTTTGACAACATAATCGTCGGCGCCGAGACGAAGGCCGCTGAGCCGGTCGATGTCTTCGGCTAACGCCGTCACCATGATGACCGGCGTATTTCTGGTTTGCCGCAAGCGCGCAAGCACGGCGAAACCGTCGAGCTTGGGAATACGAACATCGAGCAGAACGATATCCGGCGAGAGCAGCGCGTGATGTTGCAGCGCCGTTTCGCCATCGGTGGCCCGTACCGTACGAAAGCCTTCACGTATGAGGTATGCATCCAGGATCTGCGCAATTTCCGGCTCATCCTCTACGATAAGAACGAGACTGTTATCCACGAGCGGCTCCAGACAAAGGTCGTTGATAATAAAGTGGGTAAAATCTGCGCGGACTATGACCCGCAATCCCTCGACGTGCAATTTCCAAACAAGATGCGCGCCATCCAGTGACCGGTTTTAGACACTTTGCCGGTTCGATCTTCGCAAAGTCTTGATAATCGACCGTCAAATCGCAGTCGTTCAACTCTTTCGAGGTGTCGACATGCAGGAAACTGTACTTGGCTCGAGCGATTCTCATTCAACAGTTGGCGTTGCCGGACGTTACAGATCCGCCTCGTGGTCAACACTGTTTTTGGTCCGTGGTATCCTAGCTGCGAGTTTCATCCTCGTGGTGTTTCCTTCGGTCGATCTGAGCATTTCTCGCATTTTTGCAAACGGCCATGGCTTCCCGCTGTCCGAAAATCCTTTTTTGAAGGCAGTGAGAGACGTAAGTCGGCAGGGCTTGATCTATCTTCTGCTGCTTATGGTGCTGGCAATCGGCCTTTATGCTTTCCTGCCGCGCAAATTCGCGTTTTGCCCACCGCATAAAGCCCTGTTCGTACTCTTGAGTTTTCTGCTTGGTCCATTGATCGCAGTACAGTTTCTGAAGAATACCATCGGAAGAGCCCGCCCGCGCGAAATCGTCGAATTCGGCGGGACAGCGGATTTTACTCCCGTATGGCAATATGCGGCAGCTTGCAGGCACAACTGCTCCTTCCCCTCAGGCGAAGCCGCTGTCGCCGCTGCAACCTTGTCGCTGATCGTCTTGGCACCTTTGAAGTGGCGCTTAGCCGCAACCGTTGTCGCAGTTCCAATCCTGTTCTTCGTTTCTTTCAACAGGGTGCTCTTCGGCGCTCATTTCCTGTCCGACGTCATAGTTGCCTGGGGTCTGGTTCTGTGCCTGATGATGTGGCTATGGCGACGAATTTCCAGCCAGGCGGTAGCTATCGACAACAGCGTAAGGCAATTCGGAGAGAGATTTTACGCTCACCAGGCATACGACAATTCTTCATGGGAACTTGACAAAGCTAACGAAAAGTCCGGCGCCCATCCTCCCCGCCGTAACGGACAATGATCATGCTGGCAGAACACGTTTCGCGTTCCACTTCCGCCGCCAGAAGGCCTGAGCCAAGCCAACCCTACAGTGTGGAGTCAAGCAATCAGAATGTACCCCTGAAGCATCTGGCTGCTTCCCATTCGATGTTGCGGCAGACAAGCAGCATTGTTGGGCGGCTGAAGTTTCGCAGAACCCTGGCTTTTCTGTTTAGAAGCAGTCTGTCGCCATGGCTGACTTTTCGCTGGCTCAGATTTCTTGGGGAATTCACGGAGCAGCACACTTTCGCTCCGCCTCATGACGACCTCATCCGTAAATCCTTGTCGTCCTTCCTCGTGCACCGCATGGCCCGGAAGACCCGGCTCAACATTCTTATCCAGCATTTCGAACTGGCACGTCAGTTATTATGTCCACATGTATTGCAGGCGCTTTGGCGCGGCGAAAGGATCGAGCTCGGGACGATTTACGGCAAGGAAAATGTGTACCGCCTCCAATTGCTGCTATCCGATCGTTGCGGCAGCCGGCATGAAGGCGTGTTTACCGTGCGTCTGGTAAATGCGGCAGATGAAGCACTTCTGTGCATGGCGAGCTTCGTGTTTTTGCGGCGTCCCGGCGATTCATACAGCCTCTTTGTCGGCGGGCTGCAAGGAGCGGCCCATGCCGACGCCAAACGCGCGGTAATTTCCGCGACCCGTGATCTCGGCGGTTTGCGGCCGAAAGATGCAATCATGCTGGTGTTAAAGGGATTGATAGCGCACGGCGCCACAGCCTATCTGATTGCCGTCAGCAACTCCAACCATGTGATCAATCACCGCGCCTCGAAACGCCGTAAAAGAAAGCTGCCGGATCTGGATGCCTATTGGCTTGATCGCGGCGGGATTCCTTTTTCTCCCTTCGGCTTTCGGATTCCGGCCGATCCTGCAATCAATGACGGATGCGGCAGCCGGCGCAGCAATATGAAGATCGCTTTCTGGAAAATTGGAGCGAACCTGATCACTCGCAAAAGCAATAAGGACCAATTCTGCTGAAGATCATCTAATGGTTTGAATGTGAAGTGGTTTGAGGAAAGACCAGCCTCATGCGTGCTCCGCCCGAACTACTTTCGCCTACATCAATGCTTCCGTCGTGAAGTGCCATGATCTGCTGGACAAGATTAAGGCCCAGGCCAGCCCCCGGACCTTGATCGTCAAGGCGATTAAAAGGCTCGAGTATGCTCTTTCTCCTATCCGAAGGAATGCCTTTGCCGTCGTCGGCAACTTCAATCACGGCTGGCCTCAGAATGCTTATCGCAATTGTTCCTTTCTTATTCCCGTGATCAATCGCGTTTTGAAACAGATTGGTAATGGCCCGCTCTATCGCCTGGCGATCGCCCATCACGTTTATGACTTCGGCATCATTATCGAAAACCACGTCGTATCCAGCAGCGAAAGCAAGCGGAGCCAGATCAGAAATCACCTCGCGGGCAGCAGAGACGATATCTACAGCATCAAATTTCTTTGACTGTCCTTCCAGCCGCTGGAGATCGAGAAGCTGGCCCGCCAAAGTCCCCAGCCGGGCCGCATCGCGCGTGAGGCCGGATTTCAGCTCACTCGCCGGCAAAGCATGCAGTCGGGCGGAGAGAATTGCGATGGGAGTTCTCAGTTCGTGCGCCGCCTGAGCCAAAAAGCGCTGCTGACGTGAATATCCCTGATCCAGTCGCTCCAATGCTCCATTGAACGCCTCCACCAACGGCGAAAGCTCAGCGGGGACATCGTTAGTGGACAGACGAATTCCACGTCGCTCGGGTTCGATCTGCGAGGCTTTATCAGCGATTTCCGAAGCTCCCCTCAATGTCATGCGCACAATCAGCGGTATGACGAGCAAGGCCCCCAACGCGGCGAGCAGAAGGCCAGGAAGAACGAGCATCTTGAACCCTTCCCTGACCGTTTCGACCAGCCGCCCGAAAGTGAGGCGACCTCCCGTTCCTGCCATAATCTGGATGCGCCCAACCGGCGCGTCTTCCCATCTTATGATGGCATTTGGCCGGAGGGACCCGGAGTTATCCTGCCCAAGACGGGCTTCAAGTACGTTCGGCAAGGCGGTACCAATCGTCCCGTAGGCGTCGGGTATCGTGCCTTCCATGAACTGTTTTCCAGAAGCATCGCGAACGATAAACCAGAGAGATTTTTCATCTCGACGCAACGCCGTCAGTTCCGGCGTATTTGTCATGGTGAGATGCCCCTCGGGATCACGGGTCACTGCCTCCTTGACTACGTCTATTACGCCTCGGTCATAACGTTCGTGAACGAAACCCGACAGCCAGAGAAATGCAATGAAAAGCGCAAGCGCAGATAGAACGACGAGTGCCTGTGCGAGGACAATGCGAGTAATAAGCTGCCACTTTAGGGAGGAAGGTGCGTTTTTCAATTGCCGGTCTCACGCAAAAGATAGCCCACGCCGCGCACACCATTCAGCGTGACGCCCGCATCAGCGGCTGCAAGCTTGCGGCGCACACGCGAAACATGCGTGTCGAGTGCGTTTGGCTCCACTTCGTCGTTCATACCGAAAACCGCCTCCATCAGAACCGGCCTTTGCACCATACGCCCTTTTCGTCGCATCAATGTCTCAAGCACGAGCAACTCCCGGCGTGGCATGGAAAGCGGGACCTCCCCCACGAACGCCTCACGGGCGGTGAAATCGAAGGATACGCGGCCAAGCCGGACGATATCTGGACGAACATCCCCATTGCGACGCAAAATGGCCCGTAGCCGTGCCATGAGTTCATCGAAAGCGAAGGGCTTCCCCAGATAATCGTCTGCGCCGCTGTCGAGGCCGTGGACACGGTCGGGCAAATCATCGTTGGCTGTCAGGACGAGGACCGGAACCGAACTGCCGCGTCCACGCACCTTCCGTAGCACGGACAGCCCATCCCCGTCAGGCAGACGACGGTCAAGAATGACAGCATCGTAGCAATCCTCCGCAAGCATATGCTCAGCTTCGCCGCAGGTGCCGACGGTGTCCGCCACCATGTTTTGCGAAATCAGAACCTGTTCTAACATTGATGCCAATTCGCGTTCGTCCTCAACCACCAGAATTCGCATCTGAGGTGCCTTTCCTTGCTCACATTGGATCAGTGTAACGTTTGTGGCTGGCATGAGACTGGCATTGGCCGACCGTTCGTAAATTGGTGAACCCTATTTTACGATGACATCTAAGCGGACGACAGGCTTTTGACAGGTGGAGCTTCCAAGTTTCAGCAGTTCTGCCGGACAAACCAGCAGACAGTTTCCACGAGGGGCCGCCGAATGCCGATTGCAGATTTCGTTCCTTTCTTTGCTGCCTGGTTGCGCAATCCGTTGCGAACTGCAGCAATCGTACCTTCCGGGCCGTCCCTCGCCCGGTTGATTACGCGCGAAATCAGTCCCGGCACCGGTCCTGTCATCGAACTGGGTCCCGGAACGGGCGTATTCACTTATGCTCTGCTCAAACGAGGCGTCGATCCGCGCGATCTGATACTGATCGAATTCAATCCGGATTTTGTGAGTATCTTACGCAGGCGCTTTCCGCATTCAACAGTCATTCAGGCAGACGCAACCCAGCTTGCCGATCTTGATATTTCACCACCTGGGTTCTGCAGGAACATCATCAGTGGCCTTGGCCTCCTGGCGATGAATAACCTGCAGGTGGAAGCCGTCTTGCGGGGAAGTTTTCATTATCTGGCCCCGTTCGGTTCATTCTATCAGTTCACCTATGCGATGCGTTGTCCGGTCAATACGGAGCTGCTCGCTGAACTTGGACTCAGGTCGGAGGAGATCGGCCGGTCCTTCCGCAACGTGCCACCGGCATCCGTGCACAAGATTCAAAGGCACAGACCCGGCACCTGATCTTATCCGGGCTTTGCTGCACTGAAGCTTCGTGAATGGGCTTGGTCTTGATATCACCGTTCCGGCGATGAAATCGTGCGATGTGATCGCGACGAGTTAGCCCAAAGGAAAGAGGAGAGCGGCTCTCGCCGCTCTCCTGTTCTTATTTCTGATTCAAAACCGGCAATGTCGTCACTGCCGTTGGTATCCCGATCGTCAGCAATTCCTTTGCATCAAGGTCGAGATCCTTGAAGGCGACGCCGCGCAGAATCTGTTCTTCATAAGTTTTGACATAGTAGACGTCATTTTTCATGTCGGCCACAGTCGACCACTGTGTGTAGTCAACGGCTTGTTGCTGTTCATTGGCCGCGTTCTGGACAACACCGACAGGAATATCGAAACCGTTGAGAATGTGTTCGGCCAGACGCACGCTTTCGATGCCGCTCGGCACTTTGCGGGCTGATAGAATATTGGCACTCACGCGCACAAAGCGTGAAGGCGGGGTTGCATCGCCCGGTATGCCCAGCATGCCGGATCCCTCACCTAGTGCTTGGATGGTAGCATCATTGATTTTCAGCGGCTCCACATTCGCCGGACGCAAGTTCACATAATTGCGCAGATTGGTCATGTGCCAATCGAAGGAGGGTGCGTTGGTCAGTACACTGAGCGGATTGTCGTAGACTTTAAGTTTGCCTTCGATCGGCTCAATCACGATCGATGCGCCTGTCGCATCGTGCAAGGTATAATGCACGCCTGGCGTAAAGCCCATATCGGCCTGTTTGACGCCAACGACAGTGACTGTTTCGAGCGCGGCTTTCACTTCTGCTACCGTCGAAAAATTGCCGAGGGCCCAACTCAGGAAATCCCAAGGGGTAAGGCTATTTTCCGGTTTCACCGAAGCAGGATCCGGATATTGCGCAAAATCCGGAAAATAAAGTATGCCGCCTGCGAGTCCCTTTTCATTCATGCCGTCGACCAACGCAGGAAGACCAAAAGCGTTCATGCCGATGGCGGCATATTTAGCCTTCCACTTTTTGCCAGCTGTGTCGGCCGAAAGCTGCGAGGTCATCTCGAAGTTGCGTGGAATCATGATCATTTTGGAATCGATCTTGAATCCGAATTCCATCGTGCGTCCATAAACGAAGCCACCGTCCGTCGATGGCAGAATGAAGCTGGTGCATGCGTAAGCGGCCTGGGGTAGGATAAGGCCTGCAGTTACAAGCGCCGCAGCAACGCCGCGCGCCAACATTCGACAGGAAGATTTCCAGATTGAAAAACTGTCAGACATGCTTTCTCCTCGCACCAGCGGTGCCTTAAATAATAAATGATTTCGTGGAGAGAGGTGTGCGCACAACCAAATGTAATGCTCGCCCCTTCAACGAAATGGAACAAACCATCGCGCTTATACGCCGCAAGTATTACAACAACAAGATAGAACCAAGATTTTGGTTAATCGTAAAACAAGACATTCAATATTTTATCTATATTACGATTCTATATATTAGGTAATCCTAAAATTTATAGACTATATCAGACATAATGGAGATGCTGATACCAGCGAGTAAAAATCGCCCAAGGTCTCGTTGAGAACGCTTGATGAGGCTTGAGAGTCCGGACAGCTGATCCTTCTACAGTTTTGAAACCGTAAACAGTAACGTTCCAGAATATCATGATGAGTCAAATCGGCTCTGTTCTGATCCGCAGCACGGTCGAGCGTGGAGCGGCCCCGGATGAGCCGCTCCAACACAATCAAGCAAAGTAAACCGAGCAGATACTGTGCGCTTGGGGTATTATCTCAGCATTGCCGCTACATTGCCTCCATCCACAGTGATGACGGCCCCGGTAGATGTCCGCGCTTGCACAAGGTGCAGAACCGCCTCGGCAACATCCTCACCCGAAACTTCCCGCTTCAGAAGATTGCCCCGCATATAGACGTCAGGCGTTACCCCCCGGGCGCGCGCTCGATCCTCAACCATTTCGTCGGTCATCAGGCCCGTGCGTATTCGGTCGGGATTAACCGCATTCACCGTGATGCCATCGGCGGCGTGTTCCAGAGAGTATTGGCGCATCAATGCCATCAACGCCGCTTTGGACGTGCCGTAGGGTCCGAAATCGGGTCCCGGGTTTACAGCCTGCTTGCTCACATTGAACACGATCGCGCCACCAGTTTCCTGCTTCTGCATGATCCTGACCGCAGCACGCGCAATATAATGATGGCTCCAGAAATTAAGGTCAAACGCAGCCTTGAACAAATCGTCATCAACTGACGTCAACGCGCCCTGGAAAGCTGCCCCCGCATTGGAAACCAGTATATCGACCCCACCGAACTCCTCCGCAATCTGCGCGAGCGCATTATCTGCGGCAGCAGGATCGGTCAGGTCGCATGAAACCGCAAATCCACCCAGCCGCTTCGCTTCAGCGGCAACCAGCTTCCCATCAATATCGATCAGCGCCAGTTCCGCGCCCTGGCTTTTCAGTTGCTCCGCAATAGCCAGTCCAAGACCACCGGCTGCACCTGTCACGACCGCCACTTGCCGGGTCAGCGGCTTTTCTGTCAGCTTGGTCAGCTTTGCCTGTTCCAGTGACCAGTACTCGATATCGAAAAGGTCTTCCTCTGATAGAGCTTCGAACCGGTCGATCCCCTCAGCGCCGCGAATGACCTCAATCGTCGCTTCGGCAACATCTGCGCAGATACGAGCGGATTTCTGAGTATTTCCAGCGGCGAACAGCCCTACGCCTTCGACGTAGAAAATGCGCGGCATCGGATCGAGCATCTTCTTGCCGCCACCCGCACGCGCATTGTTGCGTTCGAAATAGGCCTTATAGTCGGCCGCATAGGCGGCCACCGCCTCTTTTACGCCGACTGTCCATGCTTCAAGGTTATCTGCTTCCGGCTTTGGCAGCGCCACGCCATACCGCTTGATATGAATGACATGTTCCGGTGTCGCATTCCCGCGCCGCGCCAGATTCGCGACGTTCGGCGCACCGCAGAAATCCAGAATATCGTCATTAACGCGGTGCTCGAGAATGAAACGGCGCGGCCTTCCCTCTTCTTTTCCAGGAAGTGCAATCGCTCCACGCAATATCGGCGCGATATCCGCAACCGAGGCCAGGGCTTTATCAGATTGTGCAGCGCTCGCCTTGCCGAAAGGATGCGGCCTGCCTTCGGCAATGCGTTTTTCAGCACGATCAATTGCAGCAATCATGTTTTCGTAGGCTTCGCGCGGGTCCTCCGACCACGTGAAAATACCATGCTTCAGCAAGATCATTCCGGGTGCATCCGGTCTTGCGGAGAACGCCTTCAGGCACGCCTTCGAAAGATCGAAGCCGGGCATTACATAAGGCACGACAATCATCTCCGGGAAAAGTTCGCGGATGATTTCTTCACCCCGTGGCTGATTGGTGAGCGCCACGATTGCATTCGCGTGAGTGTGATCCACATGTTTGAACGGTAAGATGGCATGGAGAATAGCCTCCACGGATGGATTCGGTGACGCCGGATCGAGCAACAAGCGACGCTGCAACATGACCATATCGTCATCCGACAAGGTCTCGTAATTCACCATAGCCTTCAACGGTTCCAGATGCAGGGCAGGAAGCCCAGCAGGCTCGATCTTGCCCATATCCCAGCCACTGCCCTTGACGCAGAGGACAGACACTTCGCTGCCATCGTGATCGATCAGCGTAGTCTTCACAGAAGTATTACCGCCACCGTGCAAAACCAGTTTCGGCTCGGAGCCCAAGAGGCGCGTTGTATACGTGCGGATCGCGACATCGCGATTCACGCCTGCCTTCTCATATGCGCCGACAATTCTGTCAAAATCCGGTTGTGACCAATTCGATTTCATCTGCCGTTCCCTTAGCTGCGGGCCTGTGCATTGAAGCGCAGACACAAAGACGCCTTCACGGAAAACTTGGCATTTCCCATGGCGCTACAAAGACTTGTGGAGATTCCTCTTCCCTCTATATACAATTGACACCATTAACTGACATTAGTCAACTCTATTGATTGTCGTGTTGATCGAAAGACTTTTCTGTGCAACTCAGGAACGACACAGGCAACAGGAAACGAGCATGACATCGGGCCCTCAAACATCATCTACGCATGCCATCCCGGCCGAGTTCGATGATGCCGTTGTCTGGGCGGCATGGCTTTATTACGAAAACCAGCTGACCCAGAATGAAATCGCGCAGATGATCGGTGTTTCGCGCGCAACCATCGTCAACTATCTGCAGGAGGCGAGACAAAGAGGCGTCGTTCGCATCCTGATGAACCCCGAAATTGCAACCCGCACACTTATCGCCCGTAAATTGGCGGCGCGGTTTGGACTGTCGGAAGCGCTCGTCATTCCATCGGAAAAATCAATCACCACCGAAGCGCGCCTGAAAGCGCTGGGTGCTGGCGGTGCAAGGTTGATGGAACGCATGGTGAAGCCAGGCGATACCATCTGCGTTTCATGGGGACGCACGGTACTCGCCATCGCCGATGCAATTTCGCTGCCGCAGCCCATGGAAGGTCTGACCGTGGTGCAGGTCACCGGATCCTCCATCGGTAAGAGAGAATTTTCCGCCGAGCTTTGCACGTCGATCATGGCGCGCAACATGGGCGCAACCAGCGTCAACATGCTGGCCCCTGCCGTGCTTAGCACGGCTGAACTGCGAGATACTCTGATGGGTGAACCCGTACTCCAGCGCCAATTCGAGCTAATCAACCAGGCCAGCATGATCGTCTTCGGCGTCGGCGGCCTTGCTGCCGAAAGCACGATGCGCATTGCCGATGTCACCAGCAATGAGGAAATCGACGCTTATGCGCGTGAAGGGGCAGCCGCAGTTTTGATCTGCCGCTTTCTTGATCGTGACGGAAATCAGATCGTCCGCGAGCTTGACCGGCGCGTCATTGGTATCGAGCTCGATGAACTGCGAGGCGTCCCAAACAGGCTCTGCGTCGCAGGTGGCGCGCAGAAGGTGGAAGCCATCCGCGCTGTTCTGAGGGGTGGTTATGCCACGCATCTGGTGACCGATATGGACGCTGCCGAGAAGCTGCTTGCCGATGAAAGCGCATCCCGAAAAATGTGAAACAGTTTTCGGAAAAGATGCGTGCTAAAACAAAAGGGTGCGGGCAGGATTTCCTCCCGCCCGCTTTTCATCACATTATTGCCGGACAGGCACCGAGTTCATAAATGCAAGCGTCTCGTCAAAGGAGCGAATACCTGCATCCGAGCCGAGACCCGTTGCAACCAGTGCAGCGGACGCCTGAGCGAAGTTCAAAGCCGTTTTCAAATCCATCTTGTGATGCAAGGCCGTAATGAAACCGGCGTCGAAAGCGTCCCCACACCCGGTTGTATCCACAACCTCGATCTGGAAAGCGGGCTGACGCACGGTCTCGCCCGATGCATCCATGAAACAGACGCCGTCGCCGCCCAGCGTGAACACGCAATGCTTCACACCACGCTCGAGGAAGAAAGCTCCCGCTCCTTCGACATCCACGGCCCCCGAAATCTGTTTCGCTTCCTCGATGGAAGGCATGAAATAGTCGATATGCGGGAAAAGCGGAGCGATCAGGTCGAGCGTTCCATCATTTGCGCCTAGGAGGTCAAAGGTCGTCGTTCTTCCGCGTGCCTTCGCTTCGGCAAGCAGCTTTCGGCTCGGTTCCCCATCGAGTTTGGCCAAAAGGCCGGTTCCGCCAAGGTGGATAATCGACGGCTTCAGCACTGCGTCGAGAGCACTGTCGGCAATCTCAAAATGGTCTGAGGCGCCACGTGCGTGCAAAGCCGGTCGATCACCGTTGCGGCGGATATTCAGGATGCTCGCTGATGTCGGCACGCCCTCAAGGCGCTGCATCTGCGCCGTATCGACTCCAAACTTTTGTAGCGTCGCAATAACGAAATCGGCTTTCTCATCGTCCCCGACCGCACCGACGGCCAAGCAATTAAGGCCAAGCTTCGCCAGATCGACAACTGTACCGCCAGCGGTTCCTGCAACCGTCAGCCGAATTTCATCGATAAATTCAACATTTCCGCCCGACGGAATTGCATCGACCGGCCGGCCGAGCACATCCAGAATATAGAGCCCGACGACCGACACATCGTGTGACATGAAAACCTCCCAGAAAAATGCTTGAGGCCGCGTCTGTACGACGACGCAGAAGCGCGGCCAATTTGATGTCAGCTTCGATTGCGCAAAGCGAAAATCGTACCGGCAAGCAGGATGAAAATACCCACAATGGCAAGCTGGAGGGTGCTTGGAATCCCAACGAAAATCAGCACATTGCTGACGATCGTGATCAGAAGCACGCCCAGCAGCGTTCCGATCACCGAACCTGAGCCACCCGTAATCCGCGCGCCCCCCAGAACAACGGCGGCGATGATTTCAAGTTCCATGCCGGCCAGATCAAAAGGGTTGGCCAAGCGATTGCTTGAGACGTGAACCACACCCGCAATACCGGCCAGAAGACCCGCATAGGCGAAGACGAAAATGCGCACGCGGAAAAGGTTGATGCCAAGGCGTTCGGCTATGCCTGGATTGCCGCCAACAGCGAAGATTGCCCGCCCCATCAATGTCCGCTCAAGAATGAACCAGGTCACGAGAGCGGCGGCAACGAGAACCAGAACAGTTGCTGGCAGAACCGAAACGACACCGTTCGAGGCGTGATGCGTAAAAAGCGACGCTTTGCCGAACGCGTCCATCGCTACCGGAATATTCATGAACAAAGCGGTTCCGACGAAGGTCAGGAGAAAGCTGCGGATGACATATTGGGTTCCGATGGTGACGATCAGCGACGGCGCTTGCAGTTTCTGAACAAGAAGGCCGTTCAGAGCGCCAAATGCCGCCCCGCCCAATGCCGCGAGGATCAGAATGATCGTCATCGGCATTTCGGGGAACCAGTTCGTTACCAGCATGGTAAGCGCATACATCACGAAGGCTGCAATCGCCGTGAACGAAACGTCGATCCCGCCCGAAGCGAGCACAACCAGCACGCCCATCGCGAACAGTCCACGCACGACTGAAGCGCGTAGAATATCCACGATATTGCTCATCTGCAGGAAATCGGGATTGGCACCGATAACCACCAGACAGGTCACAATGATCAGAAGCAGTGTGAAGATTTCGGGTCGACGACCCAACAGATCCCAAAGACGCGACCCAATGCCGCGCTGGCTCTTATCAGCAACAGTGGCAGATGCGATCTCGGTCATTGTGCCACCTCCTTCGACGTGCTGGCCATGGATTGGTAGATGGCATTTTCGCTGAGGCCCTCGGCAGCATGCGTAGCGACGATACGGCCCTGACGCATGACGAGAATGCGGTCACAGTTCTGCAAAAGCTCCGGCAAATCATCGCTGATGATGATGACGCCCATGCCGTCATCGGCCAGACGCTGGATGATACGGAAAATCGTGTCCTTCGAGCCGACATCGACACCCACGGTCGGTCCATGCAAGATCAGAAGCTGGGGGTTGATCGTCAGCCATCGACCGATGAGGACGCGCTGCTGATTGCCGCCCGAAAGGGATTGAACCGGTATGGTTACATCCGGCGCGACGATCTGCAGGTCGGCGACGCTTTGCTCGGCAACGCGACGCGCACGCCGGGCGCTTATCACACCGAGCGCATTGCGCAACCGATCGAGGATCGGAAGGGTGATGTTGTCCTGAATCGGTTTCTCGAGGAAAAGACCTTCGGTCAGGCGGTCCTCCGGCACATAACCGATCCCGTATTCAATGGCCTGCGTGGTCGACTGCGGTGCAATCTCCTGTCCGTTCAAGCGCACCTTTCCGGTCGATGCGGTTTTGACGCCAGCAAGAGCAAGTGCAAGCTCGTTGCGGCCGGAATCCAGCAGGCCCGTAATACCCAGGATTTCTCCTTTTCGGAGTGTGAAAGAAACATTCCGGAATGCTTTGCCATCGCCCAATTTTTCGACTTCGAGCATGACGTCGCCCAGTTTTGGATCGATGCGATAGCGCGTTTCGCTGATTTCGCGGCCGGTCATCCAGTGACTGAACTCCGCCTTGCTGTGCGAGGCGACATCAAGCTCGGCGACCTTGAGCCCGTCGCGCATGATGATGGCACGCCCGCCAAGCGACTTGCATTCGTCGAGCTTATGGGTGACGAACAGGACCGCGACACCCTTTCTGCGCAGGCGCTCAACCACATGCAGCAGATTTTCAACTTCCTGCCGGGTAAGCGATGTCGTCGGTTCATCCATGATGACAAGGCGCGCCTCCGAAGCGACCGCCCGCGCAATGGCGATCAACTGGCGGGTCGCCAGCGGCAGCGTGTCGGTCCGGCGCGAAAGAAACGCATTGTCCGTCGGCAGATGCACTTCGGAAAGGGCTCGCCGCGCTGTTTCGTTCAACAGGGAAATATTCAATGGGCGGGCAAGGCGGCCTGAAGCTTCAACGAGCTGTTCGGTAAACGCCACGTTTTCTGCCACGGATAGATTGGGAAGCAGCGACAAATCCTGATAAACGGTTTCTATCCCCGCACGAAGCGCTCCGATCGCACCGAGATCGCCAGCCCGTGCGCCGGCCACTTCACCGTCGATCAGTATCTGCCCCTCATCAGCTGGCTGCGCGCCTGAGAGGATTTTTATCAGCGTGCTTTTGCCGCAACCATTCTCCCCCATCAGGTGGTAGATTTGTCCGGCTTCGATGGTCAGGCTGACATCTTTCAGTGCCTTCACGCCACCAAATGATTTCCTGACGTTTCTGACCTCGAGAAACGGTGGCGCAGAATGTGTCGTACTTTCGGTGGCAAGCATGGCGATTTCCTGAAACTCCCGGATAAGGTCCTTCAGGGCCGCTGTGGTGCTGGGCGGCCCTGAAAGTCAGCTTGGCGCGTTACTTTGCGGTCAGAACGGGAAGTTCTTATAGTTGGACTTGTCTGCATCAACCCAGGCCTGCCCCTGGATAATGATGCCCTTGCCCGGTCCCTTGATCACGGTCATCTTCTCGTAGCCCGGCACGCCCAAATCCATGCCGTCCTTGATCTCCTCGCCCTTCAGGACGAGATCGGAGACCTTGTTCATGACATAGCCAGCATCCTTCGGATCCCAGAAAAATATCTGGTCTACAGCACCGCTTTCGAGATACGGCCCGGTATCCTTCGGAAGCCCCAGACCATACACACAGGTCTTGTCCTGCAATCCCGCTTCCTCGACCGCACGACCGATGCCGATCACGTCGATTGCGGACGATCCCTGGAAGCCCTTGATATCTGGATATTTGCGGAGAATTTCCTTGGCCTTTTCATAGGCGCGGTTGGCGTCGTTGAACGATTCGTTCTTTTCTGCCACCAATTCCATGTCCGGATACTTCTTGGCGTTCTCTGCACCCGCATCGACCCACTGGTTATGCGTGAGACTTCCAAGCGATCCCACGAACGATGTCCACTTGCCAGATTTTCCCATACATTCAGCAAGCTTTTCATTGATGCGTGCGCCGAAGGCCTTGTTGTCGAAGGCTTCGATATCGACATCGGTATTCACCAGGCTGTCGCCCTCATGAGTGATGACCTTTATGCCCCGCTGTGAAGCGCGGCGCAGTACGCCTTCCAGCGCAGAAGGGTCCATCGGCACAACGGCAATCGCCGATACATTCTTCGCGACAAGATCTTCGATGATGCGGGTCTGCTGCGCAGCATCCGCCTTTGCCGGGCCAACCTGGCTGGTGCTCACATTGGCATTGTCCTTGCCATAAGCATCGACCCCCTCGTTCATGCGGGTAAACCAGTTTTCTCCGGTAACCTTGACTACCGTCACAATGGTTGGCTTGTCCGTCGCGAATGCGGCGCCCGCCATGACTGTTCCGGCAAGCATTGTGCCAGCTATCAGTTTGGAAAACATGCTCATATGACTCCTCCATTAATATAAGCAGATTGTTTATGGTCCTCGGCTGGCGGCTTCATCCCGGAGCCGTCGGCGTTGTCGCTATTGCCTTCTTGGCCGCAGCCAATAGCTGAAGTGCATGCGTGCCGATGCGAGAAGCGCAAGCAGCAGAAGCCCCCAGGCAAGGTCGCGGAAGAAATTCGAAATGTTCATGAAATTGAACAGGCTTGAGAGGATTTGCAGAGCCGTAGCAGCCAGAAGTACGCAGAGTATCTTCCCGTAGCCGCCCTCCGGCTTCACACCGCCCAAAACGGCAATCAGGATCGCGATCAGAACGTAAGACCCGCCATAATCCCACTTCACCGAAGAGTTGCGCGCAGCAATGATGATCCCCGCGACTGACGCCAGAAGGCCGCACAGCGTATAGGTAATGAGAAGCATGCGCTTCTCGTTGATACCGCCATAGCGAGCCGCCTTGGCATTGCTGCCGAGCAGCATCAGTTTCACGCCAAAAGGTGTGTATTTCAGCAAGAAGGATAGCGCCAAAGCAATAGCGATAAACAGCGCAAAACACATTGGAACGCCAAGGACGGGCATGTTGCCGAAGTTATCGAGCGGCTCGATAAAGCCCATGCTGATGGCGGAGCCGTTGGTCAAGAAGACGGCGATTCCCGTAAAGAGAAGCTGGGTTCCGAGCGTTGCGATCAACGGCGTCAGGCGCGCATAGGCAATCACAATCCCGTTGATGACACCGCCAATCAACCCCATGACAAGCGCCAGGCTGGCGAACACCCATGAGAAAAGCAGAGGCGCATCGGCAGCCGAAACATAATGGCGCGCCAGCAGGAACGCGACGATGCCGGACAGATTTGCCAGCGCAATGCCTGAGAGATCGATACCGCCATTACCCGAAATCATCGCCAGCATGACACCGAAGGCCAGAAGCCCCAATTCGGGAACCTGTGACGCCATCGATTGCAGATTATAGCTGTCCATAAAATTTGAACCGGCCAGAAAGCCGCCTGCCGCCAGAACTGCAACGTTGATCAACGCCAGAAATAGCGTCTGTCGATCCAGGCTGTTCGATGACACGTCCATCCTCCCACTATCGAAGCATCTGTTGCTCTTCAAACTCTGCCGCCTCCCGACAGGTGATAGTTTGAAGGTCGCCGCTTTTTTTGACATTTGTCAGACAGTTCTGTCTCTTGTCAACACATTTCCCTTAAACGCCGAAATCCTCTCCAAAACAGAGTTGCTTTGCTAACAACACGATCACGGGGCGCAGCGGCGGCCGGAAGCCGATCGAGATGTAAGACTGCACTAAATCATTGAATAAAAATGGCATTTTCTCCCCTTCCCGTTCTCGCCCGCGCTCATGATCGAGGCTGCTCTTTTCTTTTTCATCCTCCTTACACGATAGGTTGACATTTGTCGATCATTTATCGAATATTGTCAAAACGACGGCTCGACCGTCGAAACCGGCGACAGGACTACTGGCGTCAGCGGAGGAAATGCATTGGAACTTCTGCTTGATGTGGAGGGACTGAAAAAGTCCTTTGGCGGCGTTGCCGCCTTGCGGAACGGACGGCTGCAATTGCGCGCCGGCTCGGTGCATGCACTTTGCGGCGGCAACGGCGCGGGCAAATCCACCTTTCTAAAGATCCTGATGGGCATTCACGCCCGTGATGACGGACATATCCGGCGGCGCGGGAAAGAGGTCACCTATTCCAGCCCTGCGGAAGCGTTGCAGGCCGGCATAGCGATCATCGAGCAGGAACTGAGCCCTGTCCCGCACATGACCGTGGCGGAAAACATCTATCTTGGCAGAGAACCGCTCCGCCGTTTCGGCGGCATCGATTTCAGGACGATGAACCGGAACGCTCAAAAGCTTCTCGACCAGCTCGAATTCAAAATTCGCGCCAATCAGTTCATGATGAATCTGTCCGTTGCCCAGATTCAGTTGGTGGAGATCGCCAAGGCGCTCAGTCACGACGCCGAAGTCATTTTCATGGACGAACCGACCTCGGCCATTGGCGAAAAGGAAGCGCAGCAGCTCTTTGCCGCAATCGAACGCCTGAAGGCGAGCGGCAAAGGCATCGTCTATGTCTCGCATCGCTTGTCGGAGATTTTTCAGATTGCCGATACCTATACCGTGTTTCGCGACGGCAGCTATATCGACAGCGGCAACCTCGATGGCATCACCCGCGCGGAATTGATCCGTTTGATCGTCGGGCGGGAATTGGGCGACGAATACATCAAGACGAACGCGCCGACAGAAATTCCGGGCATCGAGGTCTCCGGCCTAACCGCGCGCGGCAAGATAACCGATATCTCCTTTACTGCGCACAAAGGCGAGATTTTCGGCATCTACGGATTGATGGGTTCGGGCCGCTCGGAAATATTCAACTGCCTTTTCGGACTGGATAAGGCCTCTGAAGGCGCGATCCGGCTTGAAGGCGAGCCGATCACCATTCGCCGCCCCTCGGACGCCATGGCGCTCGGGCTGGCCTTCGTGACGGAAGACCGCAAGCTCACCGGTCTCAATCTTGGCGACAGCGTTCGCAACAATATCTGCCTTGCCAGCCTGCCCGAGATGAGCCCGCATTTTGCAATGAACCGACGCGAGGAATCATCCGCCAGCAGGGAAATGATCGAGCGTTTCAGGATCAAGGTCGCGCATGACACGATGGCCGTTTCCGGTCTTTCCGGCGGCAACCAGCAGAAGGTCGTACTGGGAAAATGGTTCCTGCGAAAGCCGCGCGTTCTGCTGCTCGATGAACCAACGCGCGGCGTCGATGTTGGCGCAAAACAGGAAATTTACCGCGTCATCTGCGAATTTGCCGCCGAAGGTGGAACCGTCGTGATGGTCTCTTCCGAGATCGATGAAGTTCTCGGCATGTCCGACCGCATCATGGTCATGCGCGGCGGACAATCGGTCGGCATTTATCGCAGGGCGGAAACGGACGCGCAGTCGCTGGTGCATCTTTCGACATGAAGACTGACCGGGAAAGCACCGCGTTTCGTTTAAGACCAAGGAGAGGGAACCGTCGCCTGCGACAGCCGTTGCGGCCGGTTCTGGAGAGGTAGAACAGTGTCCACCGCAAAGAACAATTCATCAGCAAGCTGGTTTGGCTCCGAACGCCGCAGACTGGTCATTCAGGAATACGGCATATTCATCGCCTTCCTGCTTCTGGCCACGATCCTTTCATTCTCCAACGAATATTTCCTGACAGCGGGCAATATTTCCAACGTTCTGCTGCAGACCTCCATCAACGGCATTCTCGCCATCGGCATGACCTTCGTCATTCTGACGCGCGGCATCGATCTGTCCGTTGGCTCTGTGGTCGCCTTGGCCGGTATTGTCAGCGCCAGCCTAGCAACCACGTCGGCGACGGCTGGCATTGCTGGCGCTCCATATTCGCCGTTCATAGCGATTCCCATCGGCCTGCTGGTGGGTATCGGTTGCGGCGCGCTTGTCGGCATGATCGTCTCGCGGTTTGCGGTTCCCGCCTTCGTGGCAACGCTGGGCATGCTTTCCGCGGCGCGCGGCCTCACGCTCATCTATGGCGGCGGCAAGCCCGTACCCGCTCTTGTTCCGGATTTCCGCTGGATCGGAACCGGCAACATATTGGGCATTCCCGTGCCGGTCATTCTGCTCGCAATCGTGTTCCTCGTATCGTGGTGGATTTTGAACCGCTCGCGGTTCGGACGCTATATCTACGCTGTCGGCGGCAATCCCCACGCAGCGAATACCTCTGGGATCAACATCTCACGGGTGCGCTTCTCGGTCTATGTCATATCCGGCGGACTGGCTGGCCTTGCGGGCATGATCCTGTCCGCCCGCACCGGCTCTGCCCTTCCACAAGCGGGTATCAGTTATGAACTCGATGCCATCGCGGCGGTCGTCATTGGCGGCACCAGCCTGTCCGGCGGTGTCGGCCGCATCACCGGAACGCTCATCGGCGCGCTTATCATCGGCGTCATGAACAACGGTCTCGATCTGATGGGCATCCAATCCTACTACCAGCAGGTTTTGAAGGGAGCGCTCATCGTAGGCGCGGTCATGCTCGACCAGAAACGCAACCAGGGCGCTTAACCGCCCCGGCCCCAATTTTCAGGAATGGCCTACCGATCGGTAGCCAAATCAACACGGAGGAGATTGCAATGAAAAAACTATTGATCGCGCTCGCTGCGGCGTCCGCACTGATCGCCACCCCATCGCTCGCGCAGGACAAGAAGCTGAAGATCGGGGCCGCCCCTTACGGATTGAACGCCGAGTTCATGCAGGTCTGGTCGGAAGCCCTGAAGAAGCATCCGGCGGTCAAGAACGGCGAGGTTGACCTGACTATATTCGACGGTCGTTATGATGCGCTGGTCCAGCAGGAGCAGTTCAACACGATGATTACGCAGAAATTCGATGCGATCATCTTCGTTCCAATCGACATCGAGGCGGGCGCGACCGCCGTTCAGGCTGCCAGCGACGCCGGCATTCCGGTCGTGGGATCGAACACCCGCGTCAACTCCGATCTGCTCGCCGCCTATGTCGGCTCCGACGATACGGTTTCGGGTTATATGGAAGCCAAGGACGTGCTCGACAAGATCGGCTGCAAGGGCAATGTCGTCATTCTTGAAGGTCCAATCGGCCAGTCCGCGCAGATTTCCCGTCTGGAAGGCAACAAGAAGGCGCTGGCCGAGTGCCCCGACGTGAAGGTTCTTGAAGACCAGACTGCGAACTGGTCCCGCGCGGAAGCCCAGACCCTTATGGAGAACTGGCTGACCGCTCATCCGGGCCAGATCAATGGCGTGATCGGCCAGAACGATGAGATGGCGCTCGGAGCCATCGAAGCGATCAAGGCCGCCAACCTCAAGGTCGGTGATTTCGCAATCGCTGGCATCGATGGCATTACCGATGCGCTCCATGCCGTCAAGGAAGGCACGATGACCTCCATTCTGCAGGATGCCAATGCGCAGGCGCAAGGCGCGCTCGATCTTGCGATCTTCCACGCCAAGAAGGGCGACTACAAGCCTCAGTCCGATATCTGGGCCCAATATCCGGATATGCCGTTCAATGACGGCAAGGACAAGAACTACAATGTTCCATGGACGCCAGTGACCGCTCAAAACGTCGACAAGCTCCTGGAAAGCCGCAAGTAACGCTGCCTCGGCGGCCCGCCGCCCTCGATGAAATTCATAGTGGGTGGGCCGGGCCGTCAGGCTCACAATCCAGACTCCCGAGGCAAAAAATGTCCGACCAAGCTCCCCAAATTGACCTGAACTTCCCGCTCTCCGGAAAAGTCGCTATCGTGACCGGAGGCGCTTCCGGCATCGGTGCCGCAATTTCCAAGGCTTTTATCGCCAAAGGCGCCAAAGTCGCAGTGCTCGACATCAGCGCCGACGTCGCGAAAGCCAAAGCCGGGGAGCTCGGCGAAAACGCAAAGCCATTCGTTTGTGACGTCTCCAGCCAGCAGTCGGTCAATGACGCAATCGCGGCGGTCAAGGAGCTGTTCGGTGCGATCGACATTGCGGTCAACAGCGCCGGTGTCGTCTATCTGGCTCCTGCCGAAGAGATTTCGCTTGATGACTGGGACAAGACAATCGCCATCAATCTGAAGGGCAGCTTTCTGGTCACCCAGGCTGTGGGCCGCGCCATGATCGCCGCCGGCAAAGGTGGCAAGATCATCAATCTCGCCTCTCAGGCGGGAACTGTCGCTATTGAAGAACACGTCGCCTATTGCGCGTCCAAGTTCGGCGTCATCGGCATGTCGAAGACATTCGCAGCCGAGTGGGGCAAACATGGCATATGCGTCAACACGCTTTCCCCGACCATCGTGCTCACCGAGCTCGGCAAGAAGGCCTGGGCCGGCGAAAAGGGCGAAGCCGCAAAGAAGCGCATTCCAGCAGGCCGTTTTGCCTATCCCGAAGAGATCGCCGCCGCAGCCGTCTTCCTCGCATCTGCCGGAGCCGACATGATCACAGGCGCCGATCTTCTGATCGATGGCGGCTATACCATTCTTTGAGCCCAGCGCTCATTCATCTTACAGGAGATACCATGCAGCGCTTCATCAACAATCCGGACGAGGTCGTCGAGGATACCGTGAAGGGCTTTGTCAAAGCTCATTCCGACATCGTTCGACTTGCGGACAATCCACGTGTGATCGTCGCGAAAAACGCCCCCATCACCGGCAAGGTCGGTGTCGTTACGGGTGGCGGTTCAGGGCATGAACCGGCCTTCATCGGCTATACGGGCAAGAACATGCTCGACGCGGTAGCCGTTGGCGAACTGTTTTCCTCGCCAACCGCCAAGAGTTTTCACGATGCCATACGTGAAGCGAACGGCGGCAAGGGCGTGGTCGTCCTTTATGGCAATTATGCTGGCGACAACATGAATGTGAAGATGGCGACAAAGCTGGCCGCCAAGGACGGAATCGACGTTGCGACGGTTGTTGCAAATGACGATGTTTGTTCCGCTCCAGCCGATGAGCGCGAAAAACGGCGCGGCGTCGCCGGCGAGATTTTCATGTGGAAAGTTGGCGGCGCAAAAGCGGCAACCGGAGCCACGCTTGAGGAAGTTCGCGCCACGGCGCAGCGGGCGATCGATAACTGTCGCTCGATTGGCGTTGGGCTTGGACCATGTACCCTGCCCGCAGTCGGCCACCCGAATTTCGAAATCGCACCGGGAACCATGGAAGTCGGCATCGGCCATCACGGCGAGCCGGGCGTGCGCGTGGAACCGCTCAAGCCCGCAGCCGAGGTTGCAAAAGATATGTGCCAGATCGTGCTGGACGATCATGGGCTGGCGGAAGGAACCGAAGTTGCCGTCCTTATTTCGGGTCTTGGCGCAACGCCGCTTAACGAGCTTTATATTCTCAACGACACAATCGAATCCGAAATCCGGGCACGCGGGTTGACAATCCATCGCACTTATATCGGCAATTACTTCACCTCGCTCGAAATGGTCGGTGCAACACTGACGATCATGGCGCTGGACGGCGAGTTGAAAGATCTGCTCGACGTGGAAGTGCGCTGCACCACCATTCTGTAAGGAAAAGACCTGTGCAAACACTCAATAACGCAACAGCCGGAGACATCGTGCTGGCAATGGCCGACAGGATTGTCGAAAACCGCGCCTATCTCAGCGAAATCGACGGGAAAATCGGCGATGGCGATCACGGCGTCAACATGGCCAAGGGTTTCAACCTGGCCGCCGAACGCCTGAAGGGAAAGAACGAGTCTCTGGCCGCTTCGCTTGACACGCTTGGCACTGTGCTCATGACCGAGATCGGCGGCTCGATGGGGCCGCTTTATGGCGTGATGTTCACCGAATTCGCCGAAAAAATCGACGGCATCGACAATATAGACGCGGCTGCGTTCAGCCGCATGCTTCACGCGGGGCTTGAAGGCATTCAGTCAATCGGCTCTGCCAAAGTCGGTGACAAAACCTTGCTGGACGCGCTCGTGCCCGCCGTCGAGGCATTCGATGAAGCCACCGCTGCCGGAAAGAGCTTTGCCGAGGCTCTCGAAGCTCTGGTCGCGGCCGCGGAGAAAGGCCGTGACTCCACGATTGATCTGGTGGCGAAGATCGGTCGCGCCAGCCGTCTTGGCGAAAGATCGCTGGGCGTTCTGGATGCGGGGGCGACATCCTGTGCCATTATTCTTAAAGAACTTTCCGACGGCGCACGGGCCCGGTTGCAGTAATACAGCTTCGACATTGAGACTGGCCCGGCGCACTGTCACGAAGCCGGGCCGCCTCTCGGACAGACTGGCGGCGGCAGGACGCAAATAATAATATTGTATTGCGGGGCAACCCGGCAGATAGAAGGAAAAACACGGGGATCAGTGCAGACAAGATGGCGTCGAACGGAAAAACAACCGCAAGCAAAACCGGACAGGTGGAACCCGCCGACGGCATTCCGCTGCGCTATGGTGACGATCCTTACGTCTGGGCTTGCTGGCTATATTACGAGGACGGACGCACGCAGGGCGAAATCGCCGAAATCATGGGAATTTCGCGAGCTACTGTAAACAGCTATCTCGCAGATGCCCGCAGTCGCGGCATTGTCAACATCTCGATCGAACCTGCCCGCCTCGGTTCCCTTGCCATCGCACAGGAACTCAAACGTCATTTCGGATTGAGCGACTGTCTTGTCGTGCCCAATGATGACGGCGCGCAGACACTTATCGATCGGCTCGGAACGGCGGCGGCACAGGCAGTAGCCAAGCTCCTGAAATCTGGAGACACGCTCGCCGTCGCCTGGGGACGAACAGTCCTCGCCATTGCCGAAAATACCCGCATATCCAATTTGCAGGATGTCACGGTCGTACAGGCTACCGGGGGAACGCGCGCCAGTTTCACTTACACTCCCGAACTGTGTGCGGCAGCCATGGCACGGGCAACGAATGCGCACCTCGTCAACATCACGGCACCGGCCATCGTATCCAACGCGGATGTAAAGAGCGCTATTACCGGGGAGCCGATTATCGTAGAGCAGTTCCAGGCTCTTGATAATGCGAATAAAGCGCTGTTCGGCATTTCTTCGCTGCGGCCCAATTCGACAATTCATACCAGCGGCTTTTTTGAGAACGTCTCGATACAGGAATATCTGGCCAAGAATGCCGTCGGCGTCGTGGCCGGGCGCTTCATCGATTCCTATGGACATCCCGTGTCCGGCCCGCTTGACGACAGGACCATCGGCATCACGCTCGACAAGCTGCGCCACATCGACATGCGTATCGCCGTTGCGGGTGGTTTTGACAAGGTGCCGGCGATTCTTGCGGCTTTGCGCGGCGGTTATATCAACGTCCTGATTACCGATGCCGCGACAGGGCGCGGTATTCTCAATGCGGACGGCGTGACTGAAATCGACAGCAAGCTTTCCCAGAAGCTTCGTGCGGAACCGGCAGCCAACGTGCCCAGCCATTATCGCACCCACATCAAGAAGTTTTTGAACAGTCCCGATGATGTCGTCGAGGAGATGCTTGATGGTGCAACCAGAGCACACCGATCCTATCTCGCCCCGATCAACGGATCGAAGCGCGCGCTCGTTGCGCGCAATGGCCCCCGACCGGGAAAAGTGGGGCTGGTGATTGGCGGTGGATCGGGGCATGAACCCTGCTTTCTGGGCTATGTCGGCAAGGGGCTTGCCGATGCCGTGGCTATCGGCAATGTCTTTTCCTCGCCTCCCCCTGCCCCGATCCTCGAATGCGCCAGGGCCGCCTCCGGGGGGGAAGGCGTTCTCTTTGTTTACGGCAATTATGTCGGGGACGTCATGAATTTCGAGATGGCTGCCGAAATGGCGCAGGAAGCCGGCATTCCCACACGTACCGTTCTGACGACGGACGACATATCGTCTTCCCCCATAGAGGATCGCGACGGTCGGCGCGGTGTCGCGGGAAACTTCTTCATTTTCAAGGCGGCCGGCGCAGCCTGTGATCGCGGCATGTCGCTTGAGGCATGCGAGGCGGTGACACGCAAAGCCAATCGGCGGACCTTTACGATGGGCGTCGCGCTGGAACCCTGTTCGCTGCCCCAGACACGGCGCCACAATTTCGAAATCGGCGCTGAAGAAATGGAAATCGGCATGGGTATTCATGGCGAACGCGGAGTCGTTCGCGAGAAGATGATGCCAGCCGACGCGATCGTCGATCACATCATGGACCGGATTTTCAGTGAAATGAACGCATCGCCCGGAGACCGGGTCGCGGTGCTCGTGAACTCGTTCGGTTCAACGCCCCTGATGGAACTCTACATCCTGTTCAGACGCGTCGAACAGCGCCTGAGCGCCAAGCAAATAACAATCGAAGCCAATTGGGTCGGGCACTACTGCACATCGCTGGACATGAACGGGGCATCCATATCCGTCATGCATCTCGACCAGGAATTGTCCGATCTCTTGTCGCATCCTTGCGATACGGCTTTTCTTCGGGTCAACTGATTAATGCCGCCTCCGGCGGTTTCATGAATTCCAGATTATCTGGGAGGTACAAATGCAGGAAACTGCAGCGCGTCGTCTAAGTCGAATGTTCCAGCTCATCGCCTTTTCGATGAAAGAGGAAAAAGAATGGCTTTCAGATCTCGACGGAGCAATCGGCGATGCGGATCATGGCATCACCATGGTGTTGGGCTTTTCGGCGGTGAACAGCGCGCTTGCCAAAGTTGATCTGGAGCAAACTCTTCCTTCGGAAGTTTTCGCGACAGCCGCGTCAGCTTTTCTCGACGCCGTAGGCGCTTCGACCGGGCCTCTCTATGCAACGGCATTCCGCTACGCCTCAAAAGCATTGAAACCGCGCGAAAGCCTCGACACCGAGGACCAAGTCGCCATCGTCGAGGCGATGACACGAGGCATTCAGGAACGTGGAAAAGGACAACGCGGCGATAAAACCATGCTGGATGCATGGATACCGGCGATGGAAACGGCGGTCGACGCGCGAGCGCACGGTCTGAGCGGGCTGGAAATGTGGAATGGAATTCTCGAAGCAGCGGAGAAGGGCGCGGATTCAACCCGCTCGATGGTGGCTGCAAGGGGCCGTGCTGCCCGTTTGGGCGAGCGCTCGCTTGGACATGTCGATCCCGGAGCGGCTTCCGCAATCATCATTCTGCGAGCCATGCGGGATAGCCTCACCGAGACTGTCTAGGTGCCTGCCCACAGCCTATGATGTAGAATTATCGCGGATAGCGGGAAGGCTAACGGTCCGATTTTCAAGAGCAACGCCGCAGCGGCGACAAGAAGTGCGTCCTGATCGGTGGGTAAATGCAATCGCGGCCTCGCTCGCTTCGCCAGCCGCCCGGCTGAGTATTAATTTGGCCGAACCGTCCTTTGTGACTTGTCTTTACAGTGAATTGCGCCCATTGTCCTCTTTCTTCATGGTTGTTGGGGGCTTCGTTTCAGGCAAATTTTGCCCGAGAAGGGAGGCCGACATGCCGTTTTTTAATGAAGCAAGTCGCATTTACAATCCGCTGGAAGTCAACTTCATGCGCAGCTGCTTTGGCAACGCTGCAATTATGCTTGAAGAAAGCGACCAGGATTACTCCGCATCCGATCTGGCGTCTTGCATCATCATGCTCTACGAAAGCGGATTGAGAGACCATGCGTATCTCAGCGAACTATCCGCTCGTCTGGCTCATCAACGGTATCTCAAACGTCATGATATCGAGCCGCATCAGGCCGCAAACAGTAACGGCATTGCGCCTAGGGCTCCTGCCCACACCGCAGAATACGACCCTTTTGCATAACGTGAAACAAGATTGCCCGCGCGGAGTTGAAGGCAATGTGCACATCCCCTGACATCGGGCACGATGCTGACGGCGCCCTGCCGGAGGGCAGGGCATTTTTTCCGGGAACTGGCTGGTGACACGGTTGTTGTTCGTTGGATCAGCATCGGCGGCGGATACTGCTTCTCCGCAAATAATCACTCCATGAAAGCTGGCTCCCGCTTTCGGGAACATTCCACCGGCCTCGCAACGATGTCATCGGTGGCTGGCGCAACCACCCAGATAGCCTCGCGTGTTATCACCCATCGCCGTTCGCCATGCAGGTGGTGTTCTTGCGAGTGCTCGCCGTGGCCTCATTGTTGCTCCACCTTCGGCAGCGAATGCCGTCGGAGAGCGTCGGGTTAGCTTTCTTCCATGCGTTGATGACATTCCACCAACATTGAGGGTGCGAATAATGCAGCCAGCCGCGACGCAATTCAAAATGTCAGAAGGTTTTCTGTAGTTCCGGCAGGACGGTAAAGAGATCGCCGACGAGCCCATAATCGGCGACCTG
>UEIJ01000014.1 GCA_900470195.1 Hyphomicrobiales bacterium
TCTGTATATTGCTGTTATAAACGAAAATCGCGTAACTTATATTATGGAACTTTAAACTCTCAGTAGCAAAGTCTCAATTGACCCCTGAATGAGAATGCGCCCCTGCCGTAGCCGCGGCTTTGATGCGACACAAGCGTAGGAATCCCTCGTCGTCGACTTGCATGACATAGCTCTCGCATATGGATCAAGACGTTATGAGTCTAGGGCCGAGCTCCCTAAATGTCTCACACTTTGGGGTTTACTCGAATCAAGCCTTGACCCAGGCGCCATTGCGCTTGGACGAGGCGATGCAGGCCTCGACGAAAGCCACGCCCTTCACGCCGTCCTGGACGCTCGGATAGAGCACGTCCGGTTCCACTTTCTCGCCCTTTCGCTTGGCGATAATGGCGCGGGCGGCTTCGGTGTAGATGGTGGCGAAGCCTTCGAGATAGCCCTCCGGGTGGCCGCCCGGAATGCGGCTGACGCGGCCGGCGGCGGCATTGGCGCCGGCGCCGTTGCGGGTGATCAGTTGCTTCGGCTTGCCGAGTTCGGTGACCCAGAGATAGTTGGGGTCCTGCTGCGACCATTCGATGCCGGCCTTGGTGCCGTAGACGCGGATCTTCAGCGCATTTTCATTGCCGGTCGCCACCTGGCTGCACCAGAGCATACCCTTGGCGCCGCCTTTGAAGCGCATCATCACATGGGCGTTGTCGTCGAGCGCGCGGCCGGGCACGAAAGTGTGGACGTCGGCGGCGAGTTCTTCGAGTTCGAGGCCCGAGACGAAGCAGCCGAGATTATAGGCATGCGTGCCGATATCGCCGGTGGAGCCGCCCGCGCCGGACTGCTTGCGATCCGTGCGCCAGGCCGCCTGCTTCTGGCCGGTCTCTTCGATCGGCTCGGCCAGCCAGTCCTGCGGATATTCCGTCTGCACCAGCCGGATCTCGCCCAGTTCGCCCGACTTCACCATTTCCCGCGCATGGCGGATCATTGGGTAGCCGGTATAATTGTGTGTGAGGATGAACAGAGTGTCCGATTTCTGGGCGACCTTCAGGAGCTTCTTGGCGTCGGCGAGGTTGGAGGTGAGCGGCTTGTCGCATATCACATGAATGCCGCGGCGCAAGAATTCCTTGGCCGCCGGGTAGTGCAAGTGATTGGGCGTGACGATCGAGACGGCCTCGATGCCGTTCTTGATCTTGGCCTCGCGGATCGCCATCGACCGGAAGTCGTCATAGATGCGGTCCGATGAGAGGCCGAGTTCGGCGCCCGACTGGCGGGATTTTTCCGGCGTAGAGGACAGGGCCCCGGCCACCAGTTCGTAATGATCGTCGATGCGGGCGGCGATGCGATGCACCGCGCCGATAAAGGCGCCCGACCCGCCGCCGACCATGCCCAAGCGAATGCGGGCTTCGCGCTTTTCCGTGCTTCCTTCGATAGCCATGCCTTATCCCCTCAGATGCCCAGCATGCGCCGGTTAGCGGCGTCATCCGTGCCGGCGCCAGCGAAATCGTCGAACGCCTTTTCGGTGACGCGGATGATATGGGCTTTGACGAATTCCGCGCCTTCCCGGGCGCCGTCTTCCGGATGCTTCAGCGCGCATTCCCATTCGACCACGGCCCAGCCGGCGAAATCATTGGCGGCCATCTTGGAGAAGACGGCGCCGAAATCGACCTGGCCATCGCCCAGCGAACGGAAGCGGCCGGCGCGGTTCACCCAGCCCTGATAGCCGCCATAGACGCCCTGGCGACCGGTCGGATTGAACTCCGCGTCCTTGACGTGGAACATCTTGATCCGATCCTTGTAGATGTCGATGTTGTCGAGATAGTCCAGGCATTGCAGCACGTAATGCGAGGGATCGTAGAGCATGTTGGCGCGGGTATGATTCTTCACGCGCTCCAGGAACATCTCGAAAGTGATCCCGTCATGCAGGTCTTCGCCGGGATGGATCTCGTAGCAGACATCGACGCCCTGCTCATCGGCAAAATCCAGGATCGGCTTCCAGCGGCGGGCCAGCTCGTCGAAGGCGGTTTCAACCAAGCCGGCCGGGCGCTGCGGCCAAGGATAGAGGAAGGGCCACGCGAGAGCGCCTGAGAAGGTCGCCATCGCGTCGAGGCAGAGATTTTTCGAAGCGGTTAGGCAGAGCTTGACCTGCTCGACGGCCCATTCCTGCCGCGCCTTGGGACTGCCGCGCACTTCCGGCGCTGCAAAACCGTCGAAAGCCTCGTCATAGGCCGGATGAACGGCGACGAGCTGGCCCTGGAGATGGGTGGAGAGTTCAGTGATCTCGACGCCGTTCTCACGGGCGACGCCCGCGAATTCGTCGCAATAATCCTTGGATTCTGCGGCCTTCTTGAGGTCGATCAGCCGACCATCCCAGGAGGGAACCTGCACGCCCTTGTAGCCGATGTCGGCTGCCCATTTGGTAATGGCCTTCCAGGAATTGAACGGCGCCGCGTTGCCGGCGAACTGCGGGAGAAACAGGGCTGGGCCCTTGATCGTCTTCATCTCACTGGTCTCCATACCATGTGTTCAAGTCTATCTCGCACTTTGAGATGCGCGAGGTTCAGCGTCGATCGCTCAACCTGAGAAGTCGCTGAATCTCGATGGGGCTAAATAACAACGTGTCCGGTTGACTTAACAACGGCTGCAAATGCGGCATTTGCAAATGTGCTTGATAAGCATCCTCATCTATCCAGTTCTCGTAGAACACGAAGATGCAGGGATCGCTGGCATCGATATGCAGGTTGTAGTCGATGCAGCCATGTTCGGCGCGCGTAGGGCCGACCTGATCGACGAGAAGGCGGTAAAGCTCCTCCCTGGTTTCCGGGCGGGCTGTCAGCGTTGCGATAAGGGAAACGATCACGGCCTCAGCTCCGCTTCTGACTGAGCGCGACGGCGCGGCACTGGTCGCGAGGCTGCGGGAGCAGGCTCCTGCCATCAAACTTCGCATGACACCATTCGGCAATGATCTCGCCGAGACCGGCGTGATTTCAGGGACGACCGCGATGGTACTGGGAAGGATCGTCGACCCTCCGGATAATCTCGTCGTTCAGCATCTGATGGACGACGGGCTTGCCTGCATCGTTCGGAGGGATCATCCGGATGTCGGCGACAACCTCTCCCGGGACCAATACGAGAGCCTCAAGCATGTCAACGTGCTTCCGCCCGGTCGAATCCGGGCCGGTGTTTTCCAGGCGTTGGGAAAGCAGAACTTAAAGCGTGAGGTTGCCGTCTCTGTAACGCATTTTCTCGCCGTCCCCGAGATGATTGCCGTCACTGATTATTGCGCGACATTGCCAATGCTAGTCTGCTGCGGACTTGAACGCGACGCCCGCCTCAAGGTGCTTCCTGCTCCTGTCGATCTGGGAACCTTCCCGGTCGAACTGGCATGGCATGTGCGATATCGTCATGATCCCGCGCACAGATGGCTGCGAACAGCCATCATCGACACAGCGCGAGCGCTTGCCGGATCGTCGGGTCCTTAGGGTCAGGACTCATTCCT
>UEIJ01000010.1 GCA_900470195.1 Hyphomicrobiales bacterium
ACGTGGGGCTTCGTACGTTCAAACTTACTCTTTGCCATTTGAGCTCTCCGTAAATTTAGCCTGCTCAGGCATTCTTTTAATTGGGAGCGTGACCCTTAGATCACGCAAACTTCTTCTGGATTTCCTGTGCGACCGCCGTCGGAACCGGCTCATAATGGTCGAACTGCATCGTGTACTGTGCACGGCCCTGGGACATCGAACGCAGCGAGTTCACGTAACCAAACATGTTGGCCAGCGGAACCATTGCATTGACGACCGTGGCGATGCCGCGGGCTTCGGTGCCGGAAATCTGACCGCGACGCGAGTTCAGATCGCCGATAACGTCACCAACGTAATCTTCCGGCGTGACAACCTCGACCTTCATGATCGGTTCGAGGAGCTGAGCGCCAGCCTTCTGCGCACCTTCACGGAACGCTGCACGGGACGCGATTTCGAAGGCGAGAACAGACGAGTCAACGTCATGGTACGCACCGTCGATCAGGGTGGCCTTCACGCCGAGCATCGGGAAGCCAGCCAGCGGGCCTGCACCCATGACGCTTTCGATACCCTTCTGGACACCCGGAATGTATTCCTTCGGAACCGAGCCGCCGACGATCTTCGATTCGAAGATGAAATCGTCGCCATCATGCGGTTCGAAGATGATCTTGACGCGAGCGAACTGACCCGAACCACCCGACTGCTTCTTGTGGGTGTAATCGATTTCAGCCTGACGGGTGATCGATTCACGGTAAGCAACCTGCGGAGCACCGACGTTGGCTTCAACCTTGAATTCGCGCTTCATGCGATCGACGAGAATGTCGAGGTGAAGTTCGCCCATGCCGGCAATGATGGTCTGACCGGATTCTTCGTCCGACTTGACGCGGAAAGAAGGATCTTCGGCAGCCAGACGATTGAGCGCGATGCCCATCTTTTCCTGGTCGGCCTTGGTCTTCGGTTCGATAGCGATTTCGATAACCGGATCAGGGAATTCCATGCGCTCGAGGATAACCGGCTTCAGCGGATCGCAGAGCGTATCGCCAGTGGTGGTTTCCTTGAGGCCAGCCAGAGCAACGATGTCGCCTGCAAAGGCTTCTTCGATGTCTTCACGGCTGTTGGAGTGCATCTGCAGCATACGGCCGATACGCTCACGCTTGCCCTTGACGGTGTTTTCGAGCGAAACGCCCTTGGTCAGCTTGCCCGAATAGATACGAGCGAAGGTCAGCGAACCAACGAACGGGTCGTTCATGATCTTGAATGCGAGCATCGAAAGCGGTGCTTCATCCGAAGATTCACGGGTGGTTTCGCTTTCCGTCTTGACGTCGATGCCCTTGATGGCAGGAACATCGGTCGGAGCCGGAAGGAATTCCACAACAGCGTCGAGAAGCGGCTGAATGCCACGGTTCTTGAACGCGGTGCCGCAAAGAACCGGATGGAACTTGACGTCGATGGTGCCCTTGCGGATCAGAGCGCGCAGCTCCTCATTCGTAGGCATGGTACCTTCGAGGTAGGCTTCCATTGCAGCTTCGTCGATTTCCACGGCCAGCTCGATGAGCTTTTCGCGGTACTCTTCAGCCTTGTCCTTCAGATGGGCAGGAATTTCACCAACCGTCGCAGCTGCGCCGATGGTGCCGTCCCAGGTCAGGGCCTTCATTTCGATCAGATCGATGACGCCTTCGAACTCGTTTTCAGCGCCGATCGGCAGCTGAACCGGGAGCGCTACTGCGCCAAGACGCGAACCGACCATTTCTACGCAACGGTAGAAATCGGCACCGATCTTGTCCATCTTGTTGACGAAGACCATGCGCGGGACGTGGTACTTTTCAGCCTGACGCCACACGGTTTCGGTCTGGGGCTCAACGCCAGCGTTGGCGTCGAGCAGCGCGATTGCGCCGTCGAGAACGCGCAGGCTGCGCTCAACTTCAATCGTGAAGTCAACGTGACCGGGCGTGTCGATGATGTTGAAGCGGCGCTTCTTACCGTCACGGCCCTGCCAGAACGTGGTCGTAGCAGCGGAAGTGATCGTGATACCGCGTTCCTGCTCCTGCTCCATCCAGTCCATGGTCGACGCACCATCGTGGGTTTCGCCGATTTTATGGTTCTTACCGGTGTAGAACAGAATGCGCTCGGTCATCGTCGTCTTGCCGGCGTCGATGTGAGCCATGATACCGAAATTGCGGTAGTCTTCGATTTTATATTCGCGGGCCATGATAGTTGCTCTTTGAATAGGTTTCGACGATTACCAGCGGTAATGCGAGAAGGCGCGGTTGGCTTCAGCCATGCGGTGCGTGTCTTCACGCTTCTTCACAGCAGAACCACGGTTGTTGGCAGCGTCAAGCAGCTCACCGGAAAGACGATCGATCATCGTCGTCTCGTTACGGCCACGAGCAGCATTGATGAGCCAACGGATGGCAAGTGCCTGGCGGCGTTCTGGACGCACATCGACCGGAACCTGATAGGTTGCACCACCGACGCGGCGCGAACGGACTTCGATATGCGGAGCTACGTTGTCGAGCGCCTGATGGAACAGCGCGACCGGCTCGGACTTAGCCTTGGCTTCGATTGCATCGAGCGCACCGTAAACGATGCTTTCAGCAACCGACTTCTTGCCATGAAGCATGACTGCATTCATGAACTTCGTGATAACGAGATCGCCGAACTTCGGATCCGGATTGATCTCACGCTTCTCAGCCTTATGGCGTCTGGACATTTCGTCTCTTCTTTCAATTACATCGGGCTCAGCTCGCCTTCTGGCGGCCGGTATCCCCGGAAAATCTTATTTCGGACGCTTTGCACCGTACTTCGAACGGCGCTGCTTGCGGTTCTTGACGCCCTGGGTGTCGAGAACGCCGCGGATGATGTGGTAACGCACACCCGGCAAGTCCTTTACGCGACCGCCGCGGATCATGACGACCGAGTGCTCCTGCAGGTTATGCCCTTCACCAGGGATATAACCGATAACTTCGAAGCCGTTCGTCAGACGAACCTTGGCAACCTTACGCAGAGCCGAGTTCGGCTTCTTCGGGGTCGTCGTGTAAACGCGGGTGCAAACGCCGCGCTTCTGAGGGTTTGCCTGCAGTGCAGGAACCTTATTACGCTTTACCGGCGCAATGCGCGGCTTGCGGATAAGCTGGTTTACGGTTGGCATACAACCTTCCTCTTTAAAAAATCTCGTATCCACGCCCCAAAGGGCCGTTTCACCGGCATGCTCATGCACAAATTCGGAGTCACCCCTCGTCAACCGGTGGCCACCCCGAACAAAAGCAGAGGAAGCTGACGCTTCATGCGAACGGCAAGTTGCATTTCGATCGTAAAACGAACCCTGTTTGAGATGAACTTCAGGACGCGTCGTCCCGAAAAAGCCTGTCTCACATCGGCTCAGATGGGCTGCTGATACGTCTTTAGCGACGTTTCGTCAAGGGCAGCGGCTCAAGTTTCTTCATTGAAAGACCCGAAACCGGCGTTTTGGCCCCGTCAGGACAGGTTAATGCGCCACATTTGACGTCAATTCGCTAATATTACGCGATCAAAACCGTCATTTTCCTATGCAAGCATGGCGCAGCCACTCAGGTCAGGCTATTGAAGCACATCCGAGTCGAAACGCAACAGATTATTAAGGGTTTCTCAATGTCTTCCACTACCGCATCCACCGGCGACGATTCGCCAACCGTTCATCTCGTCATCGCCGATGTATGGAACGAGGGTGAAGAATCTCCGGTCGAAGTGCATCTGCTTTTGAAAGCGGACGAGAATGAAGATCTCGTTCAGACCGTTCTCAGCATTCTCGCCGATGAAGGCTATCATGAAGCGGAACTTCTCGAGATGGGAACGCTGACCGAAGAGCCCGAGGAAGAACCGCACAAGAGCGCCTGGGCCACCGCGCTCAGCGGCGAAGTCGCGCTGATCGAATTCGATGGCGACGACGAAGAAGAAGAATAAGCATAATGAAAAGTGCCGATTTCAACCGGCGCTTTTTTTCTTCTGTTAAAGCGGGCCGTCCCGTTATCGCGAAATAGCCGAAATACAAAAAGGCCGCCCCGAAAGGCGGCCTTTTTCAGTTTCGTATCTGCCGATTTTATTCGGCGGCGTTGTTGGTCATGTCCACCAGCATCGCATTGGCTTCGGCAGAACCCGAAGACTTGCGGCGCTCGTCGATGATCAGATCGTCGCGAGCAGTTGCGATGCGACGGATCTGGTTGGTCATGCCACCAGTACCGGCCGGGATGAGACGGCCAACGATGACGTTTTCCTTGAGACCCTGCAGCGTGTCCATCTTGCCAGCCACCGCAGCCTCGGTGAGGACGCGGGTCGTTTCCTGGAACGACGCAGCCGAGATGAACGAAGGCGTCTGCAGCGAAGCCTTGGTGATACCGAGCAGGACAGGATTGCCAGAGCCCGGCTTCTTGCCTTCTTCGATAAGACGCTCGTTGATCTCTTCCAGTTCGATGCGGTCGACGTGGTCGCCCGGAATGTAGCCGGTATCGCCGGATTCCGTGATTTCCACCTTCTGCAGCATCTGACGGACAATCACTTCGATGTGCTTGTCGTTGATCAAAACGCCCTGCAAACGATAGACTTCCTGGATTTCGTTCACGAGGTACGAAGCCAGAGCTTCGACACCCTTGATCGCCAGAATGTCATGCGGCGCCGGGTTGCCGTCGAGGATGTACTCACCCTTTTCGATGACGTCACCGTCCTGAAGATGGAACGGCTTGCCCTTCGGAATGAGGTACTCGACCGGCTCGATCGTATCGTCATTCGGCTCGATGATGATGCGACGCTTGTTCTTGTAGTCGCGGCCGAAGCGGACGGTACCATCGATCTCGGCGATGATGGCGTGATCCTTCGGACGACGTGCTTCGAACAGTTCGGCCACGCGCGGCAGACCACCGGTGATGTCCTTGGTCTTGGCGCTTTCCATCGGCAGACGGGCGATAACGTCACCAGCCTTCACATGCGCGCCGGGTTCGACCGAAAGGATCGATTCCACGGAGAGCAGGAAGCGGGCATCGCCACCCTTAGACAGCTTCAGGATCTTGCCAGCCTTGTCCTTGATGACCATGGCAGGCTTGAGGTCCGAACCGCGAGGCGTCGAACGCCAGTCGATGACGACGCGCTTGGTGATACCGGTCGACTCATCAGCCGTTTCCGAAACCGACAGACCATCGACGAGATCTTCGAACTCAACGTAGCCTTCAACTTCGGTCATGATCGGACGGGTATACGGGTCCCACTCGGCAATACGCTGGCCGCGCTTGACCGTATCGCCCTCGTCCACGAACAGACGCGAACCGTAGGTCACACGATGGACCGCACGTTCCTTGCCCGCTGCGTCGAGGATCAGGACGGCCATGTTACGGCCCATCACCACGAGGTTACCATCGGAGTTGCGAACCACGTTGCGGTTACGCAGCTTGACGGTGCCTTCGTACGAAGCTTCGAGATACGAGCTGTCGACAACCTGTGCGGTACCGCCCAGGTGGAAGGTACGCATGGTGAGCTGAGTGCCCGGCTCGCCGATCGACTGGGCAGCGATAACGCCGACAGCTTCACCCTGGTTGACCGGAGTACCGCGTGCAAGGTCGCGACCATAGCACTTGGCGCAAACGCCGTTGCGGGTTTCGCAGGTCAGGGCCGAACGGATGCGGATCGACTGGATACCAGCCTTCTCGATGATCTCGACGTCCTTTTCCTCGATCATGCGGCCAGCTTCGACGATGACTTCGCCGGTTGCCGGATGCAGGATCGGATCGAGAGCCGTACGGCCCAGAACGCGCTGGCCGATCGAGGCAACGATCTGACCGGCATCGACGATCGGCTGCATGGTGAGACCGATTTCGGCGCCGCAATCGACTTCCGAAATGATCGCATCCTGTGCAACGTCAACGAGACGGCGGGTCAGGTAGCCCGAGTTAGCCGTCTTCAAGGCGGTGTCTGCCAGACCCTTACGGGCACCGTGGGTCGAGTTGAAGTACTCGTTAACGGTCAGGCCTTCCTTGAAGTTCGAGATGATCGGGGTTTCGATGATTTCACCCGACGGCTTGGCCATGAGGCCGCGCATGCCGCCAAGCTGACGCATCTGGTTGACCGAACCACGGGCACCCGAATGCGACATCATGTAGACCGAGTTCATCTGCTTCTGGCGACCGGTCACCGGATCGAATTCGACGGCCTTGAGGCGCGCCATCATCTCTTCGGTGATCTTGTCGGTAGCCTTGCCCCAGGCGTCGACGACCTTGTTGTACTTTTCGCCCTGAGTGATCAGGCCGTCATTGTACTGCTGTTCGTATTCGGTCGTGAGCGCTTCGGTGTCGGCAACGATCTTCGCCTTCGTGTCCGGAATGACCATGTCATCCTTGCCGAAGGAGATGCCTGCACGGCAGGCGTGAGCAAAGCCGAGCTGCATGATGCGATCGCAGAAGATAACCGTCTCTTTCTGACCGCAATGGCGGTAGACGTGGTCGATCATCTTGGAGATGTTCTTCTTGGTCATCTCCTGATTGCAGATGTCGAACGGCACCATGACGTTCTTCGGCAGAAGCTCGCCAATGATCATGCGGCCAGGCGTCGTGTCGTAAATCTTCGACACTGGCTTGCCTTCGGCATCGACCGTCTTGAAGCGGCCCTTGATCTTGGTGTGCAGCGTGACGACCTTGTTTTCAAGCGCATGTTGCAGTTCGCCCATATCGGCGAACATCATGCCCTCGCCCGGCTCCTTCTCCGCCACGATGGACAGATAATAGAGGCCGAGAACCATGTCCTGCGACGGAACGATGATCGGCGCGCCGTTGGCGGGGTGCAGGATGTTGTTGGTCGACATCATCAGCACGCGGGCTTCAAGCTGAGCTTCAAGCGACAGCGGAACGTGAACGGCCATCTGGTCACCGTCGAAGTCGGCGTTGAACGCCGTACAGACGAGCGGATGCAGCTGGATCGCCTTGCCTTCGATCAGGGTGGGCTCGAATGCCTGAATACCCAGACGGTGCAGCGTCGGCGCACGGTTCAGGAGAACCGGATGCTCACGGATCACTTCGTCAAGGATATCCCAGACTTCCGGACGTTCCTTCTCAACCAGTTTCTTTGCCTGCTTGACGGTCGAGGAATAGCCCTTGGCGTCGAGACGCGCATAGATGAACGGCTTGAACAGTTCGAGCGCCATCTTTTTCGGCAGGCCGCACTGGTGCAGCTTGAGTTCCGGACCGGTCACGATGACCGAACGGCCGGAATAGTCGACGCGCTTGCCGAGCAGGTTCTGACGGAAGCGGCCCTGCTTGCCCTTGAGCATGTCGGAGAGCGACTTCAGCGGACGCTTGTTGGCGCCGGTGATGACGCGGCCACGACGGCCGTTGTCGAACAGCGCGTCCACAGCTTCCTGCAGCATGCGCTTTTCGTTGCGGATGATGATGCCCGGTGCGCGCAGTTCGATCAGGCGCTTCAGACGGTTGTTACGGTTGATGACGCGGCGGTAGAGATCGTTCAGATCCGACGTCGCGAAACGACCGCCGTCCAGCGGCACGAGCGGACGCAGATCCGGCGGAATGACCGGAACGATCTTCATGATCATCCATTCCGGACGGTTTCCCGACTCCAGGAAGTTTTCGACGATCTTCAGACGCTTCATCAGCTTCTTCTGCTTCAGGTCCGAGGTGGTCTCGGCAAGCTCGACGCGCAGATCGGCGGCGATCTTTTCGAGTTCCATCGAAGCCAGAAGCTCGTAGATAGCTTCAGCACCAATGAGGGCCGTGAACTGATCTTCGCCGAATTCATCGACGGCGATCATGTATTCTTCTTCCGAAAGAAGCTGGTGCTCCTTCAGCGAGGTCAGGCCTGGTTCGGTAACGATGTAGTTCTCGAAGTACAAGACGCGCTCGATATCCTTGAGCGTCATGTCCAAAAGCGTGCCGATGCGGCTCGGCAGCGACTTCAGGAACCAGATATGGGCAACCGGGGCTGCGAGTTCGATGTGGCCCATGCGCTCGCGACGAACGCGCGAGAGCGTGACTTCCACGCCGCACTTTTCGCAGATGATGCCCTTGTATTTCATACGCTTGTACTTGCCGCACAAGCATTCATAGTCCTTGATCGGGCCGAAGATGCGCGCGCAGAAGAGACCATCGCGTTCAGGCTTGAACGTACGGTAGTTGATCGTCTCCGGCTTCTTGATCTCGCCGTATGACCAGGACAGAATCTTCTCAGGGCTGGCAATCGAGATTCTGATGGAATCGAACGTCTGTGCCGGAGCCTGAGGATTGAAAAGATTCATGACCTCTTGGTTCATGCCGTTCTCCTTGAGGGCGATCCGTCGCCCTGTGTCGTCGATGACAAGCTGAAAATCCTTGCCATCCTGAAAAGAAATCGCGGTACTACGCAGTTATGAACTGGCTTGCCGTAGTCTCGTTTCCTCATGCGGGAAAAACCCGCCGTCGTCGAAAACGAGTTTAACGGCGCGCCACGGCAATACCATGGCGCGCCTTGAAGTTTATTCCGCCGCGTCCGGCAGGGCCGGCTGTTCAGCGTCACGCGTGTCGTCGAGTTCGACATTGAGACCGAGCGAGCGCATTTCCTTGACGAGAACGTTGAAGCTCTCCGGAATGCCCGCCTCGAACGTGTCGTCTCCGCGCACGATCGCTTCGTAGACCTTGGTACGGCCTGCAACGTCGTCCGACTTGACGGTAAGCATTTCCTGCAGCGTGTAAGCTGCACCGTATGCTTCCAGTGCCCAGACCTCCATTTCGCCGAAGCGCTGGCCGCCGAACTGGGCCTTGCCGCCCAGAGGCTGCTGCGTAACGAGCGAGTAAGGTCCGATCGAACGGGCGTGGATCTTGTCGTCAACCAGGTGGTGGAGCTTCAGCATATAGATGTAGCCCATGGTCACCTGACGGTCGAACGGCTCACCCGTACGGCCATCGTAAAGCGTCGACTGACCAGACGTTGCAAGTCCGGCATCCGTCAGCATCGCGTTGATGTCGGCTTCAACCGCGCCGTCGAAGACCGGCGTTGCGATCGACACGCCGCGCTTCACCTGGTTGGCCAGCATGAGGACGGAATCGTCATCATAAGACCGGACCGGTTCGTTGCGGTCGTTGTCCGGATAGATGTGCTCCAGCGTCTGGCGCAGCGGCTCGATATTGGCCGTCTTGCGATAAACGTCGATGAGCTCACCGATCTTCCTGCCCATGCCTGCGCATGCCCAGCCGAGGTGGGTTTCCAGAATCTGGCCCACATTCATTCGGCTCGGAACGCCAAGCGGGTTCAACACGATGTCGGCATGCGTACCGTCTTCCAGGAACGGCATGTCCTCGACCGGCAGAATGCGCGAAACCACACCCTTGTTGCCGTGACGGCCAGCCATCTTGTCGCCCGGCTGGATCTTGCGCTTCACAGCGACAAAGACCTTGACCATCTTCATGACGCCCGGAGGCATCTCGTCGCCGCGCTGTACCTTTTCGACCTTATCCATGAAGCGTGCTTCGAGCAGCTTCTTGGAGTCGTCGTACTGGCTGCGCAGAGCTTCCAGCTCGCCCTGAAGCTTTTCGTCTTCAACGGCAAACTGCCACCACTGCGACCGCGGATACTCGGTCATGAGATCGCGGGTGATCGTCGTGCCCTTCTTGAAGCCCTTCGGGCCGGCAGCGGCGACCTTGCCGTCGATCATGTCGGCGAGACGGCCATAGACGTTGCGGTCCAGGATCGCCTGTTCGTCGTCACGGTCCTTGGCGAGACGCTCGATTTCCTCGCGCTCGATAGCCATGGCGCGCTCGTCCTTTTCAACGCCGTGGCGATTGAAAACGCGAACTTCCACAACCGTACCGTAGGTTCCGGGCGGCATGCGCATGGAGGTGTCACGGACGTCGGATGCCTTTTCACCGAAGATGGCGCGCAGAAGCTTTTCTTCCGGCGTCATCGGGCTTTCGCCCTTCGGCGTGATCTTGCCGACAAGAATGTCGCCAGGATGCACTTCGGCACCAATGTAGACGATACCGGCTTCGTCGAGGTTCTTCAGCGCTTCTTCCGAAACGTTCGGAATATCGCGGGTGATTTCCTCAGGTCCAAGCTTGGTGTCGCGAGCCGCAACTTCGAATTCCTCAATATGGATCGAGGTGAACACGTCTTCCGAAACGATCTTTTCCGAAAGCAGGATCGAATCTTCGTAGTTGTAGCCATTCCACGGCATGAACGCGACGAGCACGTTGCGGCCGAGAGCCAGATCGCCCAGATCCGTTGACGGACCATCAGCGATGATGTCGCCCTTGCCGATCGGGTCGCCGACGCGAACGAGCGGACGCTGGTTGATGCAGGTCGACTGGTTCGAACGCTGGAACTTCTGCAGACGATAGATATCGACGCCCGACTTGGACGGATCGAGATCTTCCGTGGCGCGGATAACGATACGAGTCGCATCGACCTGGTCAACCACACCGCCGCGGCGGGCGGCGATTGCTGCACCTGAGTCGCGGGCAACGATCGGTTCCATGCCGGTGCCGACGAACGGCGCTTCAGCACGAACGAGCGGCACAGCCTGACGCTGCATGTTCGAGCCCATGAGAGCGCGGTTGGCGTCGTCGTTTTCCAGGAACGGGATCAGAGCCGCTGCAACCGAAACGAGCTGTTTCGGCGAAACGTCCATCAGGTCCACGTTTTCACGCGGCGCCATCATCACTTCGCCTGCATGACGGCAGATGACGAACTCGTCAACGAAACCGCCCTGCTCGTCCAACTCGACGTTAGCCTGCGCAACCGAGTGCTTGGCTTCTTCCATGGCCGACAGATAGACAACGTCGTTCGTCACCTTGCCATCGACAACCTTGCGGTACGGGCTTTCGATGAAGCCGTACTTGTTGACGCGGGCAAAGGTTGCGAGCGAGTTGATCAGACCGATATTCGGGCCTTCCGGCGTTTCAATCGGGCAGATACGGCCATAATGGGTCGGATGCACGTCGCGAACTTCGAAGCCGGCGCGCTCGCGGGTCAGACCGCCCGGTCCAAGAGCCGAAAGACGGCGCTTGTGGGTGATTTCCGAAAGCGGGTTGGTCTGGTCCATGAACTGCGACAGCTGCGAGGAACCGAAGAACTCGCGAACGGCGGCGGCAGCCGGCTTCGCGTTGATCAGGTCCTGCGGCATGACCGTGTCGATTTCGATCGAGGACATACGTTCCTTGATCGCGCGCTCCATGCGAAGCAGACCGACGCGGTACTGATTTTCCATCAGTTCGCCGACCGAACGCACGCGGCGGTTGCCGAGATTGTCGATGTCGTCGATTTCGCCGCGGCCATCGCGCAGTTCCACCAGCATCTTGACCACGGCCAGGATGTCTTCCTTGCGCAGAACGCGCACGGTGTCTTCCGCGTCGAGATCAAGACGCATGTTCATCTTGACGCGACCGACGGCCGAAAGGTCGTAACGCTCAGCATCGAAGAACAGCGAATTGAACATCGCTTCGGCGGAATCCATCGTAGGCGGTTCGCCCGGACGCATGACGCGATAGATGTCGAACAGGGCTTCCTGACGGCTTTCATTCTTGTCGACAGCCAGCGTGTTGCGGATATACGCGCCGATATTGACATGGTCGATATCGAGAACGTTGATTTCCGTTTCGCCAGTATCGATCAGGGTCTTGAGGACCTTCTCGTCGATTTCGTCGCCGGCTTCGAGATAGATTTCACCGGTTGCGTAATTGACGACGTCTTCCGCAAGATACGAACCGAACAGATCGTCTTCAGTCGCCTTGATGGCCTTGAGGCCCTTTTCAGCAAGCTGCTTGGCCGAACGGGCGGTCAGCTTCTTGCCAGCTTCGAGAACGACTTCACCGGTGTCCGCATCGATAAGATCGGAAATGATCTTCATGCCCTTGAAGCGGTCAGCCGAATAAGGGATGCGCCAGTTGTCGCCGTCACGCGTATAGGTGACGGTGTTATAGAACGTCGACAGAATGTCTTCGCCGTCCATGCCGAGTGCCATGAGCAGCGTCGTGGCCGGCAGCTTGCGGCGACGGTCGATACGCGCGTAGACGATGTCCTTGGAATCGAATTCGATATCGAGCCAGGAACCGCGATAAGGAATGACGCGAGCCGCGAACAGGAGCTTGCCCGACGAATGGGTCTTGCCCTTGTCATGGTCGAAGAAGACGCCCGGCGAACGGTGCATCTGCGAAACGATCACGCGCTCGGTGCCATTGACGATGAAGGTGCCGTTGTCGGTCATGAGCGGCATATCGCCCATGTAGACATCCTGCTCCTTGATGTCCTTGATCGACTTCGCGCCGGTATCTTCGTCAATATCGAACACGATAAGACGCAGCGTCACCTTGAGTGGCGCCGAATACGTCAGATCGCGCTGACGGCATTCGTCAACGTCGAATTTTGGTGCGTCGAATTCGTAGCGAACGAATTCGAGCATTGAAGCGCCGGAGAAATCCTGAATTGGGAAAACAGACTTGAAAACCGCCTGCAAACCCTCGTCAGGACGCCCACCGGATGGTTCTTCAACCATAAGGAACTGGTCGTAAGATGCCTTCTGAACCTCGATAAGGTTCGGCATCTCGGCGACCTCTGGGATCTTGCCGAAAAATTTGCGTACGCGCTTGCGACCATTGAAAGAATGGGTCTGAGCCATCGTCGCTCCTCGTTCTATAGCCTTGCGGCTTGCTCACGCCTTGCGGCCTTTATCATCGCCGCCTTTCAGCGGTCCTTCTAACGGGCTAAAACCCGTTTCCTGAAAGCCGTTCCGGCGCTCAGGAAAAGGGTTCCAGTCATCCGACCCACCGGGAAAGTCCGGCGGGAACTGGCGGATGGGAAACCATCCGCCAGAATAGTCCGAACTTACTTGAGTTCGACCTTGGCGCCAGCAGCTTCGAGCTGTGCCTTGATCTTCTCAGCTTCGTCCTTCGAAGCGCCTTCCTTGACAGCCTTCGGAGCGCCTTCGACCAGGTCCTTGGCTTCCTTGAGGCCGAGACCGGTGATTGCGCGCACTTCCTTGATCACGTTGATCTTGTTAGCGCCGCCGTCAGCGAGAACGACGTCGAATTCGGTCTTTTCTTCTGCAGCAGCAGCAGGGGCAGCGCCACCAGCAGCAGCAACAGCGACCGGAGCAGCAGCCGAAACGCCCCACTTCTCTTCGAGAAGCTTGGACAGCTCAGCGGCTTCCAGAACGGTCAGGGCCGAAAGGTCTTCAACGATCTTTGCGAGATCAGCCATTTTTGTACTTCCTATTATAAAGGTTTGAACTGTTGACAGCGAGAAACGGCCTTAAGCCGCCTCGTTCTTCCGGGCGTGCGCGCCGATAACGCGGGCGATCTGGCCCGCCGGAGCGCTGGTAAGTACTGCAAGACGCTGCGCCGGGGTCTGAATCATACCAACCAGCTTTGCGCGCAGTTCGTCGAGCGACGGGAGCGATGCGAGCGACTTCACGCCTTCGGCGTTCAGCGTCGTCGAGCCCATTGCACCGCCGAGAATAACGAGCTTGTCGTTAGCCTTGGCGAATTCGACGGCTACTTTCGGAGCGGTGATCGGATCGTTTGCATAAGCAACGACCGTCTGACCCGTAAACAGGTCAGCAATACCTTCCGATTCCGTGCCCTGAAGAGCGATTTTGGCAAGGCGGTTTTTCGCGACTTTAACGGACCCACCTGCATCACGCATCTTCGAGCGAAGATCGCTCATCTGCGCAACGGTGAGACCGGTATAGTGGGCCACGACGACCGAACCGGACTCTTTGAAAGCGCCGTTCAGCCACGCGACAAATTCGCGCTTTTCCGCTCTATCCACTGTCTCTCTCCAGTTGACAGGACAACACATGCCCTGCCGGGTTGCCTTTGCCGGACGAACTTCACAGTCAGTCCGACGTTCGAGGATCCTGTCCCCTTCAGCTCCGCCTGCAAGCAGGCTTCGCCCAAAGGCAACTACGGTTCAAACCTTGCATGCACATTCGTGCGAAACAGGGTTATTCCACGTCTCATGCAGGCTTTGCGTTTAAGGAAAATCATCCGAAGATGATGATCCGCCTGCAATCTCGGACAGGATAACCGGATTTTCATCCGGCTATCCGGGTCTTGCGACCCGGAGTTCTTGCCGTTCGTCCTGTTGTTCCAGAACTGGCTGGCAGCCATGCCTCCCCTATCGGAAAGGCTTGGGCCCCGGCGAACCGGAGCCCTGAAACTTAGGCGACGACCTTGACGGTTGCCGGGTCGACCTTGACGCCAACGCCCATGGTCGAGGAAATCGACACGCGCTTGACGTATTCACCCTTGGCAGCCGATGGCTTTGCCTTGATGACGGCGTCAGCGAAAGCCTTGATGTTTTCTTCAAGCTTGGCATTGTCGAAGGAAACCTTGCCGATACCGGCATGGATGATACCAGCCTTCTCGACGCGGAATTCGACTGCACCGCCCTTGGAAGCAGCAACAGCGGCCGCAACGTCGGTGGTGACGGTGCCAACCTTCGGGTTCGGCATCATGCCACGCGGGCCGAGGACCTTACCGAGACGGCCAACGAGCGGCATCATGTCCGGGGTTGCAATGCAGCGATCGAATTCGATCTTGCCGCCATTGACGATTTCGAACAGCTCTTCCGCACCAACGATGTCGGCGCCGGCCTTCTTGGCTTCTTCAGCCTTGTCGCCGCGAGCGAAAACAGCAACGCGAACCGTACGGCCCGTGCCGTTCGGCAGGTTGACGACGCCGCGGACCATCTGGTCGGCGTGGCGCGGATCGACGCCAAGGTTCATCGCGATTTCGATGGTTTCATCGAACTTGGCGACAGCACGTTCCTTGACGAGGCCGATAGCAGCCGACAGATCGTACAGCTTGTTGCGATCGACGCCTTCGCGGATCTTGTTAATGCGCTTGGAAATCTTCGCCATCGTCTCAGCCCACCACTTCCAGGCCCATCGAACGGGCAGAACCTTCGATCATGCGCATCGCTGCTTCAACGTCAGCGGCGTTCAGATCCTTCATCTTCGCTTCAGCGATCGTGCGAACCTTGTCGCGGGTGATCGTTCCGGCGCTTGCCTTGCCCGGGGTCTTCGAACCGGACTTGAGGTTAGCGGCCTTCTTGAGGAAGTAGGTCACCGGAGGCGTCTTCATCACAAAAGTGAAAGACTTGTCCTGGTAATAGGTGATCACGACCGGAATCGGAGAACCCTTTTCCATATCCTGCGAGGCAGCGTTGAACGCCTTGCAGAATTCCATGATGTTAATGCCGCGCTGACCCAGGGCCGGACCGATCGGGGGCGACGGATTGGCCGCACCTGCCGCTACCTGGAGCTTCAGCTGGCCTGCAACTTTCTTAGCCATTGCTTTCTGCCTTTATAGTTTGCCGGAAATCCGGCTTTCTCGATTAATGCCGGAAACCCGGCTCTCGACTGACGCCAGTTCAACTGGCGGGCAGTTCGGTGGTCCGGAGATTGACGGCCGGCTAAGCCGCCTTCCCTTCCACCACTTCCATCCAAACCGGAAACCGGTCCGGATGAACGCCCTTCACGGGCAAACGATCAGAGCTTGTCGACCTGACCGTATTCCAGATCCACAGGCGTTGCGCGCCCGAAGATGGAAACCTCAACCTTGAGACGCGCACGCTCTTCGTCGACTTCCTGAACGATACCGTTGAACGAAGCGAACGGACCGTCGGAAACGCGGACGTTTTCACCGATCTCGAAGGATACCGAAGTCTTCGGACGCTCGACACCGTCCTGAACCTGATTCAGAATCTGGTCGACTTCCTTCTGGGACACGGGAACCGGCTTGGAATCGCCAAGGAAACCAGTGACTTTCGGGGTATTCTTGATCAGCGAGAATACGGCATCGGTAAGGGTAGCGCGTACCAGCACATAGCCCGGAAAGAACTTGCGCTCTGCATCGACCTTGCGGCCGCGGCGCACTTCAACGATCTTTTCGGTCGGCACGACGATCTGCTCGATGAGCTCGGACAGACCCTTCTGCTTCGCCTTGGCTTCGATATCCTCGGCGACCTTCTTTTCGAAATTGGAATAGGCGTGAACGATGTACCAGCGCGCCGTCATCTAGAAACTCCCCAATCCTAACTTATCGACCAAGGCCGAGAATAAATTCTACGCCATAGGCCATAAGCTGGTCGGCAAGAAAAAAGAACGCAGCAGCCAGAAACGCCATGATCACCACCATGATGGTGGAGATGACCGTTTCACGCCGTGTAGGCCAGGTAACCTTCGCCGTTTCGGCGCGAACCTGCTGAAAAAAGGTGATCGGATTCGTCTTGGATGCCATCTGCCGCTCTGTCATTGATCCAGCGCTACCCCCAAAACCCTGGCCCGTCAAAACGAATCAAAAGCCTGAAGTCACGCGTATACGGCACGCAAAGCTGAAAATTCAGCCCCACGCGCCGCGTGTCTGTTGACGCTACATAGAATCGATTCCCGAAAAAAACAAGCCCAAAGGTTAAAAGAATACCATACAGGCTTATCGGAGATCCGATCCTTGCGAATATCACTCGGCGCACCATCCAATCGTGCGGCGGCGATCCTTCCCTGCCCGGCCAACAACTCCCGCAGGGAAATATCATTTTCGACAATGTCGCCCCTGCCGAAGCCCGCGCCATCATCGAAAAGGTAAGGCGGCATAGATTGCCGCCTAAGTTATCATATAGAAAACGGGCGCCCATAGTCAAGCCATGAGCACCCGTTATGAAATGGCAGGGGCAGCAGGGTTCGAACCCGCGACCTACGGTTTTGGAGACCGTCGCTCTACCAACTGAGCTATACCCCTATGTGGCATTTACAATGCCAGACTGGCGGCGTAACCGCCAGTCGAAATCATTACTCGATGATCGAGG
>UEIJ01000008.1 GCA_900470195.1 Hyphomicrobiales bacterium
TTTTGGAACAGGCTCTAAGGCAATCGTCAAGCTTCAGGCGGAGAGCATGGTAATGCAAATCATGCTCACAGGGTTAATGATGGAGCTAAAGCAAATCGAGGGTGGCGAAGGTATGATCAAACGAATGTTCGATTACACTGCGGAGATAACAGCAATGTACGCCACCCAGACAGATCAAGCGACTACTGTCTTCACTCAAGCAGTAGGCATGACCGATCATTGGCGCAAAATGCTCAAGGCCTGACGCCATCCAAAACCTAAGCCAACGAAGCCGCCCACTGAGGCGGCTTTTTCTTTGCCGAAAGGAAATCACCAATGGCCAAGGGAACCTTTGCCAAAGCGATGCCGCATGTCTTCTCGGAAGAGGGCGGGTACGTCGATCATCCGAAAGACCCCGGCGGTGCAACGAATATGGGCATCACGCTCGCTACGCTGTCAGCCTGGGAAGGGCGTCGTGTCTCGAAAGCCGAAGTGAAGGCGCTGACCAAAGCCAAGGCAACGGATATCTATCGTGAGAATTACTGGAACAAGGTTTCCGGTGATGATCTGCCTGCCGGAATTGATTATGCGGTCTTTGACTTTGCAATCAATTCCGGGCCAGCCCGTGCAGTGAAGATGCTTCAGAAGGTCGTCGGTGTCGATCAGGATGGCGTCATCGGTGCAAAGACGCTCGCTGCCGTGCGGAAGATGGCAGCGGACCGGATCATCAATGAACTGTGCGATGCGCGTCTGGCATGGCTGAAGGGTCTCGGCACCTTCGCAACGTTTGGCAAAGGCTGGACTTCGCGGGTCTCGCGGGTTCGGTCTCGCGCTCTGGCATTCTCGCGGGACAGTGCTCCCGTACCTTCACCGGTGCCGCAGGTTCCAACAGGCAAGGCCGTACAGTCGGATACGTCCTTGAAAGAGGTACTGAAGAAGCCGGAAGCCTGGGGACCTCTAGGCGGCCTTATTACCGGCGTTGGCGCTATGGCTGACGGTTCAGGCCCGATGCAGTGGGCGCTTGCTGTGGCAATGGTCGCTCTTGTCGGTATTGGTCTGTACTTCTTCATCCAGCGGGTGAGGAAAGAGGCATGATCTGGGCGCTCATTCCCTCATGGCTGAAATACTCGCTCGCTGCCCTCGTGGCGGCGGTTTTCGTATCAGGCGGCGCTTATCTCTATGGAAAGCAGATCGGGCACAGGCAGGCCGTTTCTGATCAATTGCAGGAAAGCATCAAGGCGGAACGCGAAAGGGCGAAGGACGATGCGAAGCTACGTGACCTATCGGACTATGATTTTTGTGTTCTTGCCCTTCGTCGTCGCGGGTTGCCCGTCGACCAGTGCGACGAACTGCGCGGGCTGGAGGCAGAATAACCTATCGCCTGCCGGTCTGGTTGCACTGACCAAAGTGGACCGGCCCGCAGCGGAACGGGTTGAAGGCAACGATGAAAATGGAAAACGGCGGGGCTGCTGGAAATGAACGGACCGTTAGACGAATTCGGGCTCAAACTATCTGTAGTGATTGCCGGGTTTGCTGGTGGCGCTCTGCGCGCATTATCCCGTAAGCGGTATACGATCCGCGAGACAATCGCATCGCCTATCTGTGGCGCATTGGCGGCTGGATATCTTACCGGCCCACTTGTGCACTATCTTCAAGCTGTTCATTTCCCCTTGCCGCCTGATGATGGCACCAATGCCGGTTTGCATGCAGCGGCATTCGTAGTTGGCGCATGCGGTATGTGGATCAGTGACGCGATATTTGAGGCAGTGTCACAGCGTCTGAAATGATGAGGGGCAGGGCTGTTGGCGGTGCCTTTGTGGCAGGAAAAGGTGTGAAGGTCGTTTAAAATTACATAATAGAATCAATGTGCACTTATATCTCCACACCTTCCGCACAAGCTGTTGTTTTAATTATAAAATCAGCAAAAAATTGCAATCCTGTCGGGATCGCCATCTTACTTTTCGCCTCAACATGTCGAGACGGCTCGGAGAGCAGAATCGCGTCACTGCCTGTTAAGTCGCTGCGCGCCCGCGTTCTTCGCCTTGACAAAGTTTTAGGGAGTTTTGGATGTCGGTTCGGCTTCTTTTAGCGATAAGTGCGATCATTTATCCACTCAGCGCAACCGCCGAGGTGTTCAGTCATTCCATCCCGGGCAGCAGCATGTATCCGACACTGATACCGGGAGACCTTATCGGCGCAAGTTCATATAAGGACGGGGAGGATATAGCCCGTGGGGACCTCGTCACTCATCGTCAGATGAGCGATGGCACCGAGGTCACATACGTGCGGCGCGTCATTGGTCTGCCTGGGGAACGGGTTCAGCTACAGGATGGTGTCGTCTACGTGAATGATGTTCCGCTGCGGCTGGAGCCGGTGGATAGGCTTCCAGACGTCACTTGCCCGAAGAACTTCATGGTGCAGGAAGAACATTGTACTTTTTTCCGGGAATTTTCCCCGCTGGATCTAGAAAGCCACATCATTGTGAGCCTCAATGCAGAGGCTGTCGGAGACAATACCAAAGAATTCCTCGTTCCAGCGGATCACTACTTCCTGTTGGGGGACAATCGCGACAACTCGCTGGATAGCCGCTTCAAGCCCGGCTTCATTCCGAAGTCTGATATCGTCGCGAAAGTTCGACTGATCTGGTACAGTCTGACACCAGGGGATCGGGATGCGCGGCTTAAAGGTTTTCCCGGGCTGAATTGATCATATGCGCCCGCCTTCCGCTTAAGCCATCGCGGCAATTCCTTTAGAGAAAGCCGGAACTCGGCAGAAACCCAAACAAAATCACGGGAAATTCGGGACGTTAAGAGAGTTGAGCGCTCCTGGAGGAACCGCCGGCGTTCCCGTTGGTTAATCCCCGCGGTGGGCCCAAACAAACAGTGGGTGAATGCCATGTACAAGTTTTCAGCAATCGCGGCGGTCGTACTGACCTCGCTCATTTCAGTTGCTCCCGCGCACGCGCAAAGCATCGAGATCGGTCCGAACGGTATTCAGGTCAACCCGGACCGGGATCGAGACCGTTCACCGATGCGTGGCCGTGAAATTGGCGAAAGACAGGCCGCGCGGATCGCCTATCGGGAAGGAATGCGGGAAGTCGATGACGTCTCCCGGCGCAGAAACGTAATCGTTGTGCGTGGAGCAGACAGACGCGGCGACGATATGCGGGTGGTTATTGACCGGCGCACTGGCGATGTGCTCGAAGTAAATTGAAGCCCGCCTATATCGGCCGTCGCACTCCTGGGGCGGCCTTTTGCGCGCTACCCGGCGCTAACCGAATCCTGTCGGCGGATGCGTCAAAACCTCCGCACAAACGCCGCGAAATGGCTCCTTTCGCGGCGTCTTCTGTCCGTGTTCGACTGTCGGTTATTGTCCGTGGGGACCATCCGGCCCGCGCTGCCTCAGGTAAACCCGCGGCCCGCGATCGCCGTGCCAGCGAGGACGGTCGCGCCAATCGCGGCGGTCCCAATGTCTGTTCCGGTAATAGCGGCGGTCGCGATACCAATAGTCGTCGCGGTCATTGAGCGCCGAGCCTATGGCGACGCCAGCAATCAGCGGAATGCCGATCAGCGCAGCCGTTCGCCCGAAATCATTCGAATAACCGCCGGACGTCCCCTCCCTGAATGCCAGATAACGTGAGGAGGCCCAGCCAAAGGTCGGGCCATAGCTGACCTGGCACCAGCCATAACCGGAGGTGCAGCCGCGCACGTTCACGGGCGCCCCGCTCGGGATGGAGCCCAGCGTCGCATAGCGCGTGCCGGGGCCGGTGCGGATATTGAGGTTGGTGGTGGATATGGCGTTCGCCGCCTGCGCCGCGCCCGCCGCAAATACGCCCAGGGCGACAAGGGCGGCTTTGAGAACAAGCTTCATCGGAATTCTCCTCAACTGTCTCTATTGCGTATAAAACGAGAGCGGCGAGCAAAGGTTCCAATCAGGGCAGGCAAGGCGAAGACGTCGAAAAGCAAAAGCGCCGGAGAACCGGCGCTTTCGATAATCCTTGAATTGCCGGACTATCGCTTGCAGCGAGCCACATACATGCGGCCATGGCGGTCGCGATACTGGCAATTCCCGTTGCGCAATTCCCGCACCAGCAGGCCGCCCAGCGCGCCCGCGCCGGCACCGATCAATGCGCCGCGTCCGCCACCCGCAATGCCGCCGATGATGGCGCCTGCGCCAGTGCCGATGGAAAGATCTTTTTCCGTGGTGGTGCAGCCCGTTATTGCGAGCAGGGCAACCAACCCAAGTGCTACTTTCCGCATTCTTGTCTCCTCCTGAGAAATATCAGACCAAGCTTAAACGATTGACTTCATGTTCCGTTGCTTTGGAACCGGCCGGCCGGTGCGAAAAATATCGCGGACCGACCCCGCGTCAGTGGCGGCGGTGCCGCAGGATGACTGCGACGGCCAGTCCGGCCAGTCCGAACGCAATAACACCCTGCAGAATGAAAACCCAGTTCATCATCATCCAGTCCTCTGACACTTGCCCCTTTTCGGGGTGCGCACGAATTTGGTTTCTACCTAGCGCATTTCGTGCGGATGGGAAACGCACGATCGCGGCTTTGTTCCAGGCCGATGAAATCATTAAACTTATTTAATGGTCCCATTCACTTGTCATTCACATTAGCGGGCGCATTGTCCTCCCATCGAATACAACAAAGGATGCCGATATGAAGAAGATCGTGATTGCCCTTACCGCCCTTTCGTTTCTCGCCGCGCCTGCTGCCATGGCCCAGTCCTACCCCGCGCATCATGGCAAGCCGTCTCACAGCCAGATGCACAAGGGCGGCCCGAAATACGATGCGCGCAAGTACGACAATCGCCGTCATCAGAGCTGGAAGAAGGGCAACCGCCTGCCGCCGAACTATCGCGGTCATGTCGTGAACAACTATTCGCGCTACAAGCTGCGTCAGCCGCCGCGCGGTTATCACTGGGTCAAGGTCAACAACGACTACATGCTGATCGGCATTGCAACCGGCATCATTTCGTCCATCGTTGCGGGACGGTAAAATCCCTTGCAGGAATGAAAAAAGGCGGCCAGTGGCCGCCTTTCTTGCGTCTGAGCGTCAGTTCTCGGGTCCGAAATATTTGGCTTTCAGCCGGGCGATTTCCTCATTCTCATGCGCGCTGATGATCGCCACGCTCGCCGGTTTGACAAGTGCGCTCTGGCGCGGGAAGGCGAAGCCGTACTTGTCGGGGCTGAACACATTGCCGACGAGATCAACAGGCATGTCGGCATGCTGATGGGCATAATATTCCAGAACGGGACCGTCGCCTACAATCGCCGCAATTTCATCATTGACGAGGGCCTCGGCGGCTTCCGGCATATGGTCGAAGGGCACGGTCGCGATGGAGCGTGACTTCAGGAACTGTTCCGCGACGCTGCCCGCGCGTACGCCGACGGATTTTCCCTGCAGGTCCGACAGGCTGGAAATGCTGTTTTCGATGTGGGCGACGGTCATGACGCTGGTAATCGACGATGTCAGGTAAGCGATGATCGCAATGCCGAACACCATCCAGAATGTCTGCCAGATGCGTCCCACCCACCCGAACAGGTTCTTGCGCGAGGTTTTGCCGGAGGTCGCAATCGAAACCACGTGATAGAAGCTCTCCGCCAGCCCCTCGCGCCAACGCTTCGGAAAGCTGTCATCGAAACGCCTGTCGAAGATCGTCAGCACCACCGTGGCGGCGATGAGAATGGACAGTATCCAGGCATAGGTCGCCAGATGCCCGGCATTATCCAGGCGATCGATAAGATCGTCCCAGCCGCTGCCCGCCTGGGTGTGGATCATGATGCGCAAGCCCGCATCGAACCATGGATGCGTGAAGTCGATGATTTCCGCCCGGCTCTCCGTAATCGTCAGATTGGTGACGCCGGCTTCGACCTTGCCTTCGGCAACAGCCTTCACCAGTGCACCATAGTTCGGATATTCCACATATTGCGAGACAAGATTCATGCGCGTGGCAATATCGTGCCAGATATCGATGGCCATGCCCGAATAGGTATCGCCCTCCTTGTTGACGAAAGGCTCGCTGACATAGACGCCGACCTGCACAGGCTTCGGTGGTTGCTGGGCGTGGGAGAATGACGAAGCTGCTACCAAAAGTAGAGTAAGCAGAGCTATGCATAAGTGGTGATTGATAAGTTTTGTTGGTGGCTTTATCGACAAGGCGTCCCCCATGAAAGTCTGGTAGTTCCGGTATTTTATACAGGATCTATATTGTGATTATATTAACATTTATTTCCAGAATCGCTGCCGCGACGCGTGAATAATTATCATTAGTGTTGTCTAATTTACCATGTTGCCTGTTCCGCTGTGATATGGAACCGATCGCCTCCTTTTTCAGTTACTTGGCCGACAAGCCAAAATAATAACGAGGCAAAAAGAGGGGTTCATGGATAGTATCAACGAGGGGGATCCCGCGGTGCGTCCGATCACGTCGGCACCGCCACGCCTGCCCACACTGGCGGCAATGGCTGTCGCCGTCGCCATTCTCTATTTCGCAAAGGATGTCTTCCTGCCGCTTGCCATTGCGGTGCTGCTGACATTTGCACTTGCGCCGATTGTCGCCTTTTTGCGCCGGGCCGGCCTTCCGCGCCTGTTCGCGGTGATTACCAGCGTTGCCGGCGGTTTCATGGTCGTGGCTATATTCAGCGCCGTGCTCGCCTTTCAGGTCTCCGAAGTCGCGCAGAATGTTACATACTATCAGTACAACATCATCGAGAAGATCAGGACGCTCAAGGAAGCCGGTTCCGACAACAGTTTCATCGACAGGCTCAACAACTTCGCCGAGCGTATCGGCACGGAAATCAACAGGCCGGAGCAGAAAACGCAGGCGCTGCCTTCCGATCAGCCGGAGGAAAAGCCGCTCCTCGTCCAGATATTCGCGCCGCGCCATCCGATTGAAACGCTGAGGAGCATCATCGAACCGCTCATCGGTCCGCTGGCGACGACGGGTCTCGTCGTCATCGTGGTGATCTTCATGCTGCTCGAAAGGGAGGAACTGCGCGACCGTTTCATAAGGCTAGTGGGCTACGGCGATCTCCATCGCACGACCGAAGCCTTGCAGGATGCGGGAAAGCGCGTCGGCCAATATCTGCTGACCCAGCTTGTGGTGAATATAACCTATGGCGTGCCGCTCGCCTTCGGTCTCTGGATTCTGGGTATCCCCAACGCGGCCCTGTGGGGGATGCTGGCAATCGTCCTGCGGTTCGTTCCCTATATCGGACCGGTGATCGCGGCCATCCTGCCGCTGTTCCTCGCCTTTGCCGTGGCGCCGGGCTGGAACCTGCTTCTGTGGACCATCGGGCTCTTCGTCGTCATCGAGCTTCTTATCAATAACGTGGTCGAGCCGTGGCTTTATGGTTCGCGCACCGGCCTTTCGCCGCTTGCGATCATCGTTTCCGCGATTTTCTGGGCATGGCTCTGGGGGCCGGTCGGGCTCGTCCTGTCGACGCCTTTGACGGTCTGCCTCGTGGTGCTCGGGCGTCACGTGCCGAAATTCGAATTTCTGGAAATCCTGTTCGGCAACGAGCCGGTGCTTGATCCGAAGGAGCGTCTCTATCAGCGCCTTCTGGCGGGCGATCCGGATGAAGCAACCGATAATGCCGAGGAAATGCTGGAACAGAAATATCTGGTCGAATTCTATGGTTCGGTCGCTGTTCCCGCGCTTCTGATGGCAGAGCGCGACCGGCTTCGCGGCGTGCTGACCGAGCAGCAGTTGCAGATCGTTACCGAAAGCACGGCGACGCTGGTGGCCAATCTCGAACAGATCGCGAGCGAGGAGGAGGACGACGACGAAGGAATCGCCATCCAAAACCCGGATGGTGATAGCAGCAAATCCGATCTGGAGCTCCCCTCCGGCGAAGGCCGGGCGCTTCTGACGTTCGGCGGGCGGAAAGGCCTCGACGACACGGCGGCGGCCATGCTGGCGCAGGTGCTTGCCGTGCAGGGCGCCTCGGCAGAAGCCGTCGCGCACGATGCGCTCACGCCCGCCAAGTTGAAGGCGCTGGATATTTCCGGAAGGGATACGCTGATAATCTGTTTTCTGGATCAGAAGGCGGCGCGCGGTGCCCGGTTTGCGGTGCGCCGCTTGCGACGGCTGCAACCCTCCGTTCGGATCGGCGTGGTGCTGTGGCATGATCCGGTCGAAGCGCGATCCGTCGACCGGGAGGCGCTGCGGGAAGAAATGCAGGCGGATTTCGTCGCCTGCACCATGCTGGAGGCCGTCGTGGAGGGGCTCTCCGAAAGAGAGCCGAAACCATTGAAGGCGGAGAAGAAGCCAGCGGGCCCGCGCCCGCGCAAGACGGCCGCCAAAAAATAAGCCTAGATCGCTGCGAAGCCTTTTTCGAGGTCGGCAATGAGGTCCGGCACGTCTTCCAGGCCGATTTGCAGGCGGATCACCGGTCCCGGATAGTCGCCCTTGGCAACGGTCCTGTCATTGAGGCGGACATGAACCGCAAGGCTTTCATAGCCGCCCCATGAGTAGCCAAGCCCGAAAATCTCAAGCGCATCGAGGAAGGCATGGGCTTCCTTCTGCCCGCCACGGGCAAGCACCACGGAGAAAATGCCGGAGGAGCCGGAAAAATCCCGCTTCCAGATTTCGTGGCCGGGATGGCTTTCCAGCGCGGGATGCAGTACGCGGTCGACAGCGGGGTGGCCTTCGAGCCAGCGCGCGATTTCGAGCGCGTTCTTGCGATGTTGTTCCAGCCGCACGCCCATCGTGCGCAGGCCGCGCAGGATCTGGTAGGTATCGTCAGCCGAAGTGCAAAGACCCAGCGTTCCGTGCGTTTCCAGAAGCTGCGGCCAACACTTTTCATTGGCGGAAACCGTGCCGAACAGAATATCGGAATGACCGGATGGATATTTGGTCGATGCGTGGATGGTGATATCCACCCCGAAATCGAGCGCCTTGAAGTAAAGCGGGGTGGCCCAGGTATTGTCCATCATGACGATGGCGCCGCCCTTGTGCGCCTCTTCCGCGATAGCCGGAATGTCCTGCATCTCGAATGTGTTCGAGGCGGGCGATTCCGTGAACACGACCTTGGTGTTGGGGCGCATCAGCTTCGCGATGCCGGAACCGATTTCAGGATCGTAATATTCGACCTCCACGCCCATGCGCTTCAGGATCGTATCGGCAAAATGCCGGGTCGGATTGTAGATCGAATCGACGAACAGCGCGTGATCGCCTGGCGACAGGAAAGCGAGAAGCGGAACCGTGACGGCTGCAAGGCCGGACGGCACGCAGACCGTGCCCGCCGAACCTTCCAGCGCATCGATTGCCTTGCAGAGCGCATCGCTGGTCGGCGTGCCGCGCGTGCCGTAGGTGTATTTCTGGTTGCCGGTCGCCATTGTTTCCGCATCGGGGAAAAGCACGGTTGAGGCGCGGACAACGGGTGGGTTGACGAAGCCATGATAGTCGCGCGGCTGATAACCGTCATGAGCGAGCCGCGTGTTTATTCCCAGCTTCTCTGTCTTGCCCTGCTGCTTAGTCACGAAAATGCCTCCAGACCATGTTGCATGCTATCCCGCCGGTTCTCGAACGAGAGGATTCTGCCGGGCGCATCGAGGTCGGCTGCGGCAAAAAGATCTGCGATTCCGTCTGCGGCGGAAACTTTGAATACTTGGATAGGATGCGCGCGTTGCGGATGCAACCTCGCGCGCAATTTGTTGCGTAATAAGCTTGTGAAAGGACATTTCAGCATGGCGTCAGGCACGGAGAGCATTTTTCTTTATCCCTTTCGCGCGGCGCTGGAACTTCTGAAAGCTCTGCTGCGCCCGGCCTATAAGGGCGCGCCGTCCTCGTGGACGCTTGAAATGACGGCAATCGTCGTGCTTCTGCCCTTCGTCATTCTCGTGCTGCATCTGTGGGACGCCGACATCATTCGCGTGACCGCGCAAAGCACCAGTTTCGTCATGGAATTCCTGCGGACAGTCACGGATGCGATTCGCACCGTCGTCTGGCTTGCAATCGGCATCGTCGTGTGGCTCGCCACGGCGATCCTGCTTTCGCCGAAACTGCGTGCCGGCGCCAGATCATGGCTGGTGAGGCTCCACAGCTGGGCGACGCTCATCCTGACTTCGATCGTTGTCGCAAGCGTGCCGGTCGAAATCGGCAAACTCGCCATCGGTCGCGCGCGCCCGTTTCTCCTCGATGACGTGGGAGCGGCTTATTTCTCGCCTTTCAACGGCCAGTTTCTTTATGAAAGCTTCCCCTCCGGCCATTCCATGATGGCCGGTGTGATGATGGTTTCGCTCTGGATATTCCTGCCGCGCTGGCGCATCCTCACCGTGCTCGTCTGCATTCTCTTCGGGATCAGCAGGCTTGCAGCCGGGGCACATTATCCCACCGACGTCGTTGCCGGTCTGACAATCGGATTCGTGACGACCTGGTGGGTAGCCCGCTATATGGCCACGCGAAATATTATTTTTTCTTTGGATGGCGAAAGTGCGATGCCGCACGTCTGATTCCATCGCAAGTTGCCGGAATCGCCGTCCATCCGACAGGGTAGCGATGCGTAATAAATTGAATTCATTTGAATAAATCACCTTGCCGAGCTTGCGTGCGGCACGGGACATTTTCACGAAGCTGGCTACCCAGAAATCGGGAAATCGTGTAAATTTTCAAAGAATTCCCCCTCCATTTTTTTGAAAGCCTTTTCATCAGGCTGCGTTAAAGCCTTGACCAAAGACAAAATTTCGCCTTCGATAAGACCCGTGAAGGCGACAGGTTTGTCACTGCGCTCAAATTAAAAATCGAAGACCGGAAAGCGGTCTCGGGTGAGGGCAATCTGTTGGAGGCATGGGCTTGGGAGGTCACACGACTTATCCAACGGGTTTATGCAAAAAATAAAGCAACAAGAGACGCCGTGAGCCAAAGGCTCGGCGCTCTCCAGGGAACAAAAAGGTTGCAGGCCAGATGAAAAAAACTCTTATGACGGGTGTATTGGGTGCGGTGGCGCTGTTTGGCGCAGCTTCGGGAGCATCCGCTGACACGCTTTCCGATGTGAAGGCGAAAGGTTTTCTGCAGTGCGGTGTCAACACGGGTCTGCTCGGATTTGCTTCGCCCAACGACAAGGGTGAATGGTCGGGCTTCGACGTTGACTATTGCCGCGCTGTGGCTTCTGCGATTTTCGGCGATCCAACCAAGGTGAAGTTCACGCCGCTGAACGCCAAGGAGCGTTTTACGGCCCTCCAGTCGGGTGAAATTGACGTCCTGATCCGCAACACGACCTGGACCATCAGCCGCGACACTGCGCTCGGCCTCGATTTTGCTGGCGTCAACTACTTTGACGGCCAGGGCTTCATGATCAATTCCAAGAAGCTGTCGGGCATCAATTCCGCATTGCAGCTTTCCGGCGCTTCCATCTGCGTTCAGGCCGGCACGACGACCGAGCTGAACATGGCGGACTATTTCCGCTCCAACAAGATGGAGTATAACCCGGTCGTCTTCGAAAAGATCGAAGAAGCGAATGCCGCTTACGACTCCGGCCGTTGCGACGCCTATACGACCGACCAGTCCAGCCTTTACGGCGTTCGTCTGGCGCTGGCCAATCCGGACGATCACGTCATCCTGCCGGAAATCATCTCCAAGGAACCGTTCGGCCTGACCGTTCGTCAGGGCGATTCCAAGTGGACCGATGTTGTTCGCTGGACGCACAATGCGCTGCTCAACGCTGAGGAATACGGCATTACGCAGGCCAATGTCGAAGAGATGAAGAAATCCGACAACCCAGACATCAAGCGTCTTCTCGGCGTGGAAGCCGACACCAAGATCGGCACCGATCTCGGTCTCGACAATGATTGGGTTGTGAAGATCATCAAGGGCGTCGGCAATTACGGCGAAATTTTTGAACGCAACATCGGCGCTGGCAGCCCGCTCAAGATTGCACGCGGCATCAACGCCCAGTGGAACAAGGGCGGCCTGCAATATGGCATCCCCGTGCGCTAACGGGTCTCACTTTCCCGACTGATCATCGGCGGGTGCGGATGCGCCCGCCGGATTTGTCGGCTCTGCAGTTTGTCCGTTTGCTGCTGGCCCGCATCGCGCGGCCATCTGATGCTGACAAGCTGCTTATGGGAATTTAACCGCGTCCTGCTGTCCCCCGTTGGAAGTGAGCTCGAAACGGGCTCGAACAGGGAATGGCAAGACCGAACGGTTCGGCATTCGATGCTCCCATTTCAGGAATTGCCCCGCAAAGACGGGCCAGCCATTCTTGTTCGGGGTCGATGCTGCCAGCCGAGAGGCTCAGGAAACATATGGCTTCCTATTCTGCAACTGAACGCCGCCAGGATAGCGGCGGAACCTCGCTCCTGTATGATCCGCGCATTCGCGGCATCTTCTATCAGGTGGTTGTCTTCGGGGCGGTAATTGCCGCGATATACTGGATCGTCGGCAACACGATCACCAATCTGCAGCGCGCAAATATTGCGTCCGGCTTCGCCTTTCTCAATGGCCGCGCCGGTTTCGACATCAGTCAGACGCTCATTCAGTACAACAGCGATTCAAACTATGGCCGGGCCTTTCTCGTCGGCCTCGTGAACACGCTTTACGTGGCCGCGCTCGGTGTCGTGACGGCTTCGATCATCGGGTTTCTGGTCGGGATCGGGCGTCTTTCGCGCAACTGGCTGATCCGCAAGATCTGTACCGTCTATGTAGAGGTCTTCCGCAATATACCGCCGCTGCTCGTCATCTTCTTCTGGTATTTCGGGGTGCTGTCGGTGCTGCCGCAGGCTCGCGACAGTGTCGCCCTCCCGCTCGGCACATATCTGAACAATCGTGGCTTCTTCATGCCCGCGCCGGTGTGGGGCGAGGGGGCGTGGCTTCTGCCTGTGGCGCTGCTTGTCGGCGTAGTGGCTTCGGTCGTCGTCGCGCGCTGGGCCAAACGCCGCCAGATGGCGACGGGCCAGCCTTTTCACACGATACGCGTATCGGCTGCGCTCATCATCGGCCTGCCGATCCTGGCGCTGGTCGCGACCGGCTTTCCGATTACATTCGATTTTCCGAAACTCGGCACCTTCAATCTGTCGGGCGGTGCGCAGGTCAAGCCGGAGTTTCTGGCCCTGTTTCTGGCGCTGTCCTTCTACACCGCGTCCTTCATCGCAGAAACGGTCCGCGCCGGTGTCCTCGGCGTCAACAAGGGACAGACGGAAGCGGCCTATGCGGTCGGCCTGCGTCCCGGCCAGACGATGCGCCTCATCATCGTGCCGCAGGCGTTGCGCATCATCATTCCGCCGCTGTCGAGCCAGTATCTCAACCTTATCAAGAACTCGTCGCTCGCCATTGCCATCGGTTATCCCGATCTTGTCGCGGTCGGCGGAACGATCCTCAACCAGACCGGTCAGGCGGTTGAAGTCGTGGCAATCTGGATGGTGATCTATCTCGGCATCAGCCTGATTACCTCCGGCCTCATGAACTGGTTCAATGCCAAGATGGCGCTGGTGGAGAGGTGACAATGGAAAACGCAGATCTCCAATACGTCCGCACGCAGATGGTGGATGGCGAAGCGCCGCCGCGCTCGGTGCAGGGCATTTCCCACTGGCTGCGCGTCAACCTGTTCGCAACGCCCGTCGATGCGGCGCTGACCATTCTCGGCCTGCTGGTTGTCGCGTGGTTTCTTCCCCCGATCATCGAGTGGCTGTTCGTCAAAGCCGTGTGGACCGGTGCGGATCGCACCGCCTGCCTCACCGTCGCGCAAGGCGGCGCGCAGCCGGAAGGCTGGTCGGGCGCCTGCTGGGCTTTCGTGAATGCGAAATACGAGCAGTTCCTCTATGGCCGCTATCCGATTTCGGAACGCTGGCGCGTCAATCTGACGGCGCTGATATTCATCGTTCTGCTCGTGCCGCTGCTGATCCCGAAGGCGCCGAAAAAGGGGTTGAACGCGATCCTGTTCTTCCTGGTCTTTCCGATTGTCGCCTTCTTCCTGCTGGTTGGCGGCTGGTTCGGCCTTCCTTACGTGGAAACCCCGCTCTGGGGCGGGCTTCTGGTCACGCTTGTTCTGTCCTTTGTCGGCATCGCAGTTTCGCTGCCGCTTGGCATCGTGCTGGCGCTCGGGCGGCGCTCGAAGCTGCCGGTCATCAAGACGCTTTCCATCATTTTCATTGAAATGGTGCGTGGCGTCCCATTGGTGACGGTGCTGTTCATGGCCAGTGTCATGCTGCCGCTGTTCCTGCCGCCGGGCGTGACGTTCGACAAGCTGCTGCGTGCGCTCATCGGCGTGGCGCTTTTCGCTTCGGCCTATATGGCGGAAGTGGTGCGCGGCGGCCTGCAGGCTATCCCGCGCGGGCAATATGAAGGTGCGGATGCGCTTGGCCTCAGTTACTGGCAGAAAACCGGACTGATCATATTGCCGCAGGCGCTGAAGCTCGTCATTCCGGGAATCGTCAACACTTTCATCGGTCTCTTCAAGGATACGAGCCTTGTCTACATCATCGGCATGTTCGATCTGCTGGGCATCGTCCGTCAGAACTTTTCCGATGCAAACTGGGCTTCTCCACAGACACCTGCCACCGGTCTGATCTTTGCGGGTTTCGTTTTCTGGATTTTCTGTTTCGCAATGTCGCGATACTCTATATTCATGGAACGACGCCTCGACACGGGTCATAAACGATAAGAATAAAGGGAATAATGGAAATGAGTGCACAAAGCGCCCTGCCGCAATCCGAGATCGGTGTGGAAGTCGATCGTTCGAAGATGCAGGTCTCGAAAACCGACGTAGCCATCGAAATCACCAATATGCATAAGTGGTATGGCGAGTTTCACGTTTTGCGCGACATCAATCTCAAGGTGATGCGCGGGGAGCGTATCGTCGTTGCGGGGCCGTCCGGTTCGGGCAAGTCGACCATGATCCGCTGCATCAACCGTCTGGAAGAGCACCAGAAGGGCAAGATCGTCGTCGACAACATCGAACTGACCAACGATCTCAAGAAGATCGATGAAGTGCGGCGCGAAGTGGGCATGGTGTTCCAGCACTTCAACCTCTTTCCGCATCTGACCATCCTGGAAAATTGCACGCTCGCCCCGATCTGGGTGCGCAAGATGCCAAAGAAGCAGGCGGAAGAAATCGCCATGCATTATCTGGCCCGCGTCAAAATTCCGGAACAGGCCAACAAATATCCGGGGCAGCTCTCGGGCGGCCAGCAGCAGCGCGTGGCAATTGCCCGCGCCCTGTGCATGAACCCGAAGGTCATGCTCTTCGACGAACCGACATCGGCGCTCGACCCGGAAATGGTGAAGGAAGTTCTGGATACGATGGTGAGCCTTGCTGCCGAAGGCATGACCATGATCTGCGTGACGCACGAAATGGGCTTTGCCCGTCAGGTCGCCAACCGTGTGATCTTCATGGATCAGGGCCAGATCGTCGAGCAGAACTCGCCAGACGAATTCTTCGACAATCCGCAGCACGAGCGCACAAAACTGTTCCTGAGCCAGATCCTGCACTGATCCCGCATTCAGCTTCTGAATTGAGGACACCCGCCAGACGATCTGGCGGGTGTTTTTGCGAGCAGGGAGGGACCGTGAAGAATTTCCAATGGATGGAAGAGCTGCCAGTCGAGCGGCACCGTGAATTCCATGCCTTTTATTGCAGGGAGTGGTGGACGAAAGAGCGGAGTTTCGAGGACGTCACCAACATGCTCGCCCATTGCGACCTGCTGCTGTTTTGCCTCGATGCCGATGGTCGCATTGCAGGTTTTGCGCGGGTGCTGAGCGATTTCACCTTCAAGGCGATGATCTTCGATGTCATCGTGGCGGAACAGCATCGCGGGCAAGGGCTGGGGCTAGCCTTGGTCGAACGCATCCTCAGTCATGAAAAGCTGAAGCGCGTGAAAAGCTTCGAACTTTACTGCCCCGAACGGCTCGTGCCCTTCTACGAAAAACTGGGCTTCGTGAAGGGCACGTCGTCATTGCTTTTCAATCAGCCTTAGAACGGCAAGCTTCTAAGTCGAGCGGCATCCCGTTCTAAGTTTTTATTCAAGCATGATTTTATCCGAAAACCGGCTCTCTAATCCTCGACAAACCGGCGCAGGCGCAGGAGAGCATCATCCCACTGGCTGGAAACGGTTGCGAGATAGGCGCGGGCATCGACGAGCGGGGCGGGGTGCAGCCGAAAACGGCTTTCCCGTCCGACCCTTTCCCGTTCGACCAGATTCGCCTGTTCCAGCACGGACAGGTGCTTGGTCACGGCTTGCCGTGTAATGCTGCCATTTTGCGACAGCGCCACGATCGAACGGCTTTCTCCATCGCTCAGCGTTTCTATGAGCGCCAGCCGCGTCGGGTCGGACAGCGCCGCAAAGACGGCGGACATTTCCGTGGTGCGCATTTCCACCCTATCGCTTTTCGGCGTGTCTCTTGATGTTTCCAACCTGCTCTTCCCAGCCGCCATCGTTCATTCGCAGCGCCAGCGGGCGGCGTTCGGCGGGCAGCGCATCGAAACCGCTTTCGGTCACGGTCAGTCGTGTGCCTGTTTCGATAGGCTGCAACCGGAATTCGACGAGCGTCGGCGGTTCGCTGGAATAATCCGTGTCGGGCTCCACGGCATAGGGGTGCCAGGTGAAGGCGAAATAGTCGGGCGCATGCATGTCCTTGATGAAAGCCTCCCAGCGCACATGCTCGAAGCCCGGATAGGTCGTGTGGCCGAGCGAGCGTGTGCCGACGATGAACGGGCCTTCGATCCTTACCTGAAACCAGGTTCCGAACTCCTCGTGATCGGTCAGCGCGCGCCAGACCCGGTCGATCCCGGCGCGGATATCAACAGTCTTCTCAATGCGATCGGTATTGTTCGTCATGGCCTTCATCCTCCGTAATTGGCAACTTGATGGTTGCCAATATAGAGATGAAGATAAAATAAGCAACCAAAAAGTTGCACATTTTATTCCGGCAGCGGAGCCTTGTCCGGAAGCGGGAACAGCGTCACGAATTTTTCCGCAAGAGCGCGGTCGCCTATGATATTGAGAACATTGGCACTTTCCAGGGCTGAAAGAGGCTGCCCGCCATAAATGGCTGCGGCCAGCATGCGCGGCGAACTTTCGAAATGCAGATCGTATTCCTGCGCCGTGCCGCGCTCTACCCGAATGCCGGTGTCGTCAAGATGGGCAGTGAAATCTTCCCCGTCCAGGCGAAGACCGATTACCGCGCGCAAACCTGCGGACCTGTCATGATCGATCATGGTCCGTAGCGAAAGCAGGAAGGATACGGTCGAGATCGGCAGGTTGGGATCATGTTTTGGCGACCGTGCCGCCCACCGGCCCAATGCCTGAAGTATAGGTTCGCTCTCATAACCCCATTCGGTCAACTCGTAGACCTGCACCGATGCGGGAGGCGGGAGTTTCTTCTTGCGAAGAATGCCCGCTTCTTCCAAGCCTTCCAGCCGCTGCGTGAGGACATTTGCGCTCACGCCCGGCAGGTCAGCCCTCAAATCGCTGAAGCGTTTGGCGCCGAACATCAATTCGCGCATCACCAGAAGCGACCAGCGTTCCCCAATCAAATCAAGGGCATGAGCCGCGGCGCAGGCATCGTCATAGCTGCGCTTCGCAGGTGGCTTTTCCGGTTTGGTTATTTTTTCTAACTTCATGGTTGCTAATTATAACTTATATGCCATTATGTACAAGCGAACTTTGACTTCATCCGTTGCAATTGCGCCAACTGGTTTGCGCGAAGGCTCAATCTTATCGCCGGGGAGCCGAGCAGGCGATGGATAATCGTTTCAGATAAACATCAAATAAGAGCGGGCCGCTTGGCCCATTGGAGGAAATAACATGCCGAAAATGATTTTCGTGAACCTGCCCGTGAAGAACGTCGCGAAGTCGACCGCGTTCTACGAAGCGATTGGCGCCACCAAGAACGAGATGTTCTCGGACGAAACGGCTTCCGGCATGGTCTTTTCGGATACGATCCACGTGATGATCCTTGATCACGACAAATTCAGCCAGTTCACGCCGAAGAAGATCGCCGACGCCAATGCGGTCAGCGAAGTGCTGGTCTGCCTGTCGGCCGAAAGCAAGGCCGAAGTGGATGCCACCGTGGAGAAGGCACTGAACGCTGGCGGAAAGGCCGATCCGGGCCCGAAGCAGGATTATGGCTTCATGTATGGGCGCAGCTTCGAGGATCTGGACGGCCATATCTGGGAGATAATGTGGATGGACATGGAAGAAGCCAGGAAGGTCATGGGCTAGCGCTCGGGAGAATGACCACACAAGACAATGGAGGAGAAAATGTCGGGTCTGACAATCTGTCTCTGGTTTGACGGCAATGCCGAAGAAGCCGCGAACCACTATGTCTCGATCTTCCGCGCGTGCGGAAGATCGGCTTCGATCGACGGCGCCATCCGTTTCAAGCATGGCCACCAGCAAAATGAGGATCAGCCGGTCACGGTGAACTTTACACTCGACGGGCAGAAAATATGCGGCCTGAACGGTGGACCCCAGTTCAAGTTTTCACCGGCAAGTTCGCTGATCGTGCGATGCAGGGATCAGGCGGAAGTGGATGCGTTCTGGGAGAAGCTGCTGGAAGGCGGCTCGCCGATGGAATGCAGCTGGCTGACGGATAAATACGGTTTGCCGTGGCAGATCGTTCCTGACATGCTGCTGGATACTTTGCAGGATGGTCCGCCGGACGTGCGCCAGCGCGTTGCGGATGCCATGATGAAGATGGTCAAGATCGATATTGCGACGCTGGAAGCCGCGCGCGACGCGGCTTAATCCCCTATGGCCGCGACCGCGTCATAGCCATAAAGCCAGTCCAGATCCTTAAGGAAACTGTCCGGGCTGCGCATGGCGAAGAGCGTGTTGCGGCCAAGCGCGAAAATGCCGGTTGCGTGATAGGCGAACCTGTTCAACTGGCCGCGTTTGGCAACCGCCGCGATCCGCGCCTTGCGGGCGGCATCGAAACGCTTCAGCCCGGCTTCGCGGTCGCTTCCGTCGAGCGCTTGCGCCAGTGCTGCCGCATCCTCGATTGCCATGGCCGCGCCCTGCGCCGCAAAAGGCGTGACCGCATGTGAGGCATCGCCGAGAAAAATGGTGCGGGCCGGACCGACGAATTGCGCGTCCGCCATTTCAAAAAGCGGCCAGTAGGTCCATTCATCCGTAGCTGCGAGTACGTCGCGAACAGGCGCGCCCCAGTCGGCATAGATGGATCGCAGACGCGCCGGGTCGCCGGTTCTGGACCAGACCTCGCCGGGGTTTTCGCCTGTCATGATGGCGACGAAGTTGAAGAAACTGCCGCCCTTGACCGGATAGGCGATGAAATGCGCCTTGTTGCCGAGCCAGGCGGAGACAGCTTTGCGTTCCGGCATGGCGTTGAGGAAGGAAGCGGGCAGGGCGCTGGCGGCAAGGGTTGTGCGCCATGCAATATGGCCGCTGAACCGTGCCTTGCTGAAACCTGCCTTGGACCGTTCCGCCGACCAGACACCATCGCAGGCGATCAGATAGGCGGCGTCGGCGGGCTGTTCGGAATTTCCATGGCGGATGGTGGCTGCAACGGTCCCGTTTTCGACGCGATGGCTTGTGATTTCAGCGCCAAGGCTGATCTCGATGCCGGGCTGTTCGCGGCAGGCATCGAGCAGTGCCGATTGCAGGTCGGCGCGATGACAGACGACATAGGGATGGTGCCAGCGCTCATAGGCCTTGTCGCCGAGCTTCATTTCCATCAGTGGGCGCGCCTTGCGCCCGTCCATGAGGTAGAGCGCTTGCGGCGTGACAGCTTGTGCGGAGAGGCGATGGGCAACGCCGAGCCGTTCCAGATGACGCATTGCATTGGGAGCAAGTTGCAGGCCCGCGCCGACTTCCGAAAGGCTCTCGGCCTTTTCGATGAGACGGATATTCCAGCCGCGCGCCGCAAGCTCCAATGCCGCCGAAAGACCGGCAACGCCAGCTCCGGCGATCAATATGCGCCCTTTGCTCATTTCTATGAGATCATCCGGCATCGGGTCCCGGGAGGGCCGCCCAGATCAGGCAGCCTTATCAGCGGGCGCTTCGTAAACGCAGCCAGCCGGAACGGTTTCGTCGGCATGAAGCTTTGCATTGTAGCGATAAAGCGTCGAGCAATACGGGCAAACGACTTCGCTTTCATCACCCATGTCGAGAAACACATGCGGATGATCGAAAGGCGGGTTTGCACCGACGCACATGAATTCCTTCACGCCGATTTCGATGGCCGCATGGCCGGCGTCGTTCTGAAAGTGAGGAATGATGTGATCGGACATAACATGCTCCGGTTCTGGTCGATGGGCGGTATGGGCATGGACTTGCACCGGTTGCCGGGCAAGATCATGCATAGACATTGGCATGCCTGTACCGCGAAAGTCTTGTTTCCGGAAGCGTTTTCATCAATTCTGAGGACATTTCAAGCTATTTGCTATCAAACTGTCATATGACAGCCATAGGCTTATCGAGCGTCCAGAAAAGTGCGAAGCAGTTTTCGATCAGGATGCGCGGAGAAACAGACAGACGGAGCCGGAACGTTCCGGTGGCGGTCGGGACAGGAAACATGAGCGAAAACAGCGTTATGGCGAGCGAAACCCCCAGCGTGACCGAAGGCGGGACACACGAGATGACAGCCGGACTAGCCCCCAACCCAAACGTTCTCCCCGATATGGACGCGGCCCCTGACATTCACAAAGCTTTGAACGGCGAACTGATGCAGAGCGCCGACCGCTTCGTGAACCGCGAGTTTTCGTGGCTGCAGTTCAATCGGCGCGTTCTCGAAGAAGCCGCGAACATGCGCCAACCCTTGCTCGAACGCCTCCGCTTCCTGTCCATTTCCGCCGCCAACCTTGATGAATTCTTCATGGTCCGTATCGCCGGTCTTGCAGCGCAGGTGCGTGCCGGCGTGGCGATGCGCAGTGCCGATGGACGCACCCCGCAGGAACAGCTCGATTTCGTTCTGGACGAAGTAGGGCGCCTGCAGGAAGAGCAGCAGCAGCGCCTGCGCGCCTTGCGTGAGGAGCTGGAACAGGAAAGCATCGAGATCGTCCGCCCGTCCGCGCTTTCAAAACCGGAAAAGGAATGGCTTGAAAACCACTTCCTCGAAACGATTTTCCCGGTCCTGACGCCGCTTTCCATCGATCCGGCGCATCCGTTCCCTTTCATCCCCAATCTGGGCTTCTCCATCGCTTTGCAGCTTGCGCGGCGCGCCGATAATCATCCGATGACGGCGCTCCTGCGCATCCCGGTTGCGCTGAAACGCTTTATTCAGTTGCCGACGGATCAGGCCAATGACTACCGCTTCATCACCATCGAGGATGCAGTGAGCCTGTTCATCGGACGGCTTTTCCCCGGTTATGAAGTGCGTGGCGCCGGTACGTTCCGTATCATCCGCGACAGCGATATCGAAGTCGAGGAAGAGGCGGAAGATCTGGTTCGCCTCTTCGAGACAGCGCTGAAGCGCCGCCGCCGTGGTCAGGTGATCCGCATCGAGTTCGACGGTGAAATGCCGGAAGCTTTGCGCATCTTCGTCGCGACGGAACTTGGCGTTTCTGAAAACCGGATCAGCGTGCACGAAGGACTGCTGGCGCTGAACATGATTTCGGAGATCGTTTCGATCCCGCGTGAAGACCTCAAATTCGTATCCTACAACCCGCGCTTTCCGGAACGTATTCGCGAACATGGCGGCGACTGCTTCGCTGCGATTCGCGAAAAGGACATCGTGGTCCATCATCCCTATGAATCCTTCGACGTGGTGGTGCAGTTCCTGCGGCAGGCCGCAGCCGACCCGGACGTGCTGGCCATCAAGCAGACGCTTTACCGCACCTCCAACGACAGCCCGATCGTGCGTGCGCTGGTGGATGCAGCCGAAGCTGGCAAGTCGGTGACGGCGCTGGTCGAGCTGAAAGCCCGCTTCGATGAGGAAGCAAACATCCGCTGGGCGCGCGATCTGGAACGCGCTGGCGTTCAGGTGGTGTTCGGCTTCATCGAGTTGAAAACACACGCTAAAATGTCGCTTGTCGTGCGCCGCGAAGACCAGAAGCTGCGTTCCTATGTGCATCTTGGCACCGGCAATTATCACCCGATCACGGCGCGCATCTATACCGATCTGTCGTTCTTCACGTCGGACGCGGATATTGCCCGCGATGTGGCGCATATCTTCAATTTCATCACCGGCTACGCCCAGCCTGCCGAGGAGATGAAGATCGCGATTTCACCCTTCACGCTGCGCGCCCGCATTCTGAAACACATTGAGGACGAGGTCGCCCATGCCAAGGCCGGACGTCCGGCGGCGATCTGGATGAAGATGAATGCGCTGGTCGATCCACAGATAATTGACGCACTCTACATGGCGAGCCAGGCTGGCGTGCAGATCGATCTCGTTGTGCGTGGCATCTGCTGCCTGCGTCCGGGCGTTCCGGGGCTTTCCGACAATATTCGCGCCAAGTCGATTGTCGGGCGTTTTCTGGAACATAGCCGCATTTTCTGCTTTGGAAACGGCAATGACCTGCCGTCCGACAAGGCCATCGTCTATATCGGTTCCGCCGACATGATGCCGCGCAATCTGGATCGCCGCGTGGAGACCCTCGTTCCGATCACAAATGCCACGGTGCATCAGCAAATCCTGTCGCAAATCATGTTTGCCAACATAATTGATAACCAACAGAGCTATCAGCTACTTGCGGACGGCACCTCTCGCCGGATAGAAAAAGAAGAAGGAGAGGAAGCTTTCAACGCGCAGGAATATTTCATGACCAATCCTAGTCTGTCGGGTCGCGGAAAGTCGCTGAAGTCTTCGGCCCCCCGCCTTATCGCGCATCGCAAGCGTGCGCAGGCGGAGAGAAAAACGACTGCATGAGTCCAGCTGTAGCACAAGGCCGCCTCAAGGGACTGAAGCCCGTTGCGGTCATCGACATTGGCTCGAACTCGATCCGTGTCGTCATCTATGAAGGCATCGTCCGTTCTCCGACGGTGCTTTTCAACGAAAAGATTTTATGCGGCCTCGGAAAAGGCCTCGCGAAGACCGGCAAGCTCAACGAGAAATCCGTTGAGGCGGCGCTGCGCGCGCTGAAGCGTTTTCGCGCCTTGGCGGAACAGGCTGGCGCGGTCTCCATTCATGCGCTGGCCACCGCTGCCGCGCGCGAAGCGAAAAACGGCCCTGACTTCATCGCACAGGCGGAAGCCATTCTCGGTCGCCATATCGAAGTGCTCTCCGGCAAGGAAGAAGCCTACTATTCGGCGCTCGGCATCATTTCCGGCTTCTACAAGCCGAAGGGCGTGACGGGCGACCTTGGCGGCGGCAGTCTCGAACTGGTCGCCGTGGATGACCACGAGGTGGGCGAGGGGATTACCTTGCCGCTCGGCGGTCTGCGTTTGCAGGATATGTCCGATGGACGGCTGCCAGAGGCAACCAAGATTGCGCGCGCGGAACTGGCGAAGGCGACGCTTCTGAAAGCCCATCAGGGCCAGGTTTTCTATGCGGTCGGCGGCACGTGGCGTAACCTTGCCAAGCTGCATATGACGGCGAAGAACTATCCGCTGCACGTCATGCACGGCTACGAGATGAACCCGGTGGAAGCGCAAAGCTTCCTGAAGCGCGTCGCCAAGGGAAATCTCGACACGATGCGCGGCATCGAGGCGGTTTCCAAGAATCGCCGCCAGCTTTTGTCTTATGGCGCCACGGTGTTGCTGGAGACGATCCGTCTGATGAAGCCTTCCAAGATTGTTTTCTCGGCGCTCGGCGTGCGCGAAGGCTATCTTTATTCGCTCCTGCCCAAGAACGAACAGCTTCTCGATCCGCTGCTGGCTTCGGCGGACGAGTTTTCCATTTTGCGCTCACGTTCTCCGCGCCATGCCCGTGAACTGGCGACGTGGACGACATTGTCCCTGCCGGTCCTGGGGTTTGACGAAACCGACGACGAGGCGCGCTACAGGCAGGCAGCCTGCCTCGTGGCCGATATAAGCTGGCGCGCGCATCCCGACTATCGCGGCTCGCAGGCGCTGAACATCATCGCTCACGGCTCGTTCGGCGGTATCGACCATGCGGGACGTTCCTTCATGGCGCTCGCCAATTATTACCGTCACGAGGGGCTGATCGAGGATGAGATCGCGCCGGAGATCGTGCAACTCGCCACGCCGCGCCTGCGCGAAAGGGCGAAGCTGCTCGGGGCGCTTCTGCGCGTGGTCTACCTTCTGTCGGCTTCGATGCCGGGCGTCATTCCGCGCCTTGTCTGGCGCGAGGAAGAAAACGGCATTGCGCTGGTGGTTCCCGGCGATCTTGCCGATCTGATTTCGGACCGTCCCGAAGGCCGCCTGCAGCAACTGGCGAAACTGACAGGAAAGAACCTCTATTTCGCGGTGGGCGACGGCGCGATCGAGGAGACGCGGGAATAAGGCAGTAAGCGAGTAGGGCAGTAAGGCAGTATGTTTAGCGCGAGCATTCACATATTGCCTTACTGCCTTATTGCCTTATTGCCCTACTCCCCTAAATCCACCGCCGTTATCCGCCGGTTCTCGAACTTGATGCCGATCTTGCCGTCGATGAGATCGAGCGCCTTCTGGCCGAAAACCTCGCGCCGCCAGCCATGCAGGGCGGGCACGTTGGCCTTGTCGCCTTCCGAAGCGATCTTGTCGATGTCGTCGGAGCTCGCCACGATCTTCGCCGCGACGCCATGCTCTTCGGTGACAAGCTTGAGCAGAACCTTGAGAATATCTGCTGCAGCGGCGCTGCCTTCCGGCGAATGCGACGGCTTCGGCAATTTCGGCAGATCTTCCTTGGGGATTTCAAGCGCCGACTGGATCGCGGCGACAAGCCCGGCGGCCTGTGCCGAACGCTCCCATCCTTTCGGAATGGAACGAAGGCGTCCAAGCGCTTCCGCGTCACGCGGCTGCTGCTGCGCGATTTCGGCTATCGTGTCGTCCTTGATGATGCGTCCGCGCGGCACATTGCGTTCGCGCGCTTCGCGTTCGCGCCATGCTGCCACGGCCTGAACGATTGCCTGCTCGATTGGCTTGCGAACGCGTGCCTTGACCCGCCGCCATGCATCGTCCGGATGCAGATCGTAGGTTTCGCGGGACGTCAGCACCGCCATTTCCTCGTTCACCCACTCGCTACGGCCCTCTTTCTCGAGTTCCTGCTTCAGATAGAGATAAATGTCGCGCAGATAGGTGACGTCGGCCAGCGCATAGTCGAGCTGCTTGTCGGAAAGGGGGCGGCGTCGCCAGTCGGTGAAGCGGGACGACTTGTCGATGTGCTTGCCTGTGACCTTCTGCACAAGCTGGTCGTAGGAAATGGCGTCGCCAAACCCGCAAACCATTGCGGCCACCTGACTGTCGAAGACAGGCGAGGGGATGAGGTCGCCGAGGTGGAAGACGATTTCGATGTCCTGCCGCGCGGCATGGAAAACCTTGACCACCTTTTCGTCCGCCATCAGGCGGAAGAACGGCGCGAGGTCCAGCCCCGGCGCAAGCGCGTCCACAAGCGCCGTGTGGTCGGGCGAAGCCATCTGGATAAGGCACAATTCCGGCCAGAACGTCGTTTCGCGGATGAACTCCGTGTCGACCGTGACGAAATCGGATTTGGAAAGGGCGGATACGGCCTCTTCGAGGGCCTCTGTCGTCGTAATAAGATGCATGGTTACCTTTTAGAGAAAGCGCGGCCGCTTGTCCCGAAAGAATGCGCAAAACGCGCTGTATAACAAGTGCAAATAGTGTTTTTTGTCGATACTTTGCGTCAAGGCGCCCGAACCTCGACGCTTGCAGAGAGTGCAGACTTGACAAAACCTGGTCAAAATGCGCTTTTCCGCCAGAATTTGCAGCGCTTTGCCTGCACTGATTTATCTTACCAAAAGGCAGAAATCATGCACCGTTACCGCAGCCATACCTGCGCAGCCCTTCGCAAGACGGACGTTGGTTCGAACGTTCGCCTTTCCGGATGGGTCCACCGCGTCCGTGACCATGGCGGCATTCTCTTCATCGATCTTCGCGATCATTACGGCATTACCCAGATCGTGGCCGATCCCGATTCGCCCGCGTTCAAGGTTGCCGAGACCGTTCGCGGCGAATGGGTTATCCGTGTCGATGGTGAAGTGAAGGCCCGCGCAGACGATGCGGTCAACGCCAACCTGCCGACCGGTGAAGTGGAAATCTTCGCAACGGAAATCGAAGTGCTGGCGGCTGCCAAGGAACTGCCGCTGCCGGTCTTCGGCGAACCGGACTACCCGGAAGACATTCGCCTGAAGTATCGCTTCCTCGACCTGCGCCGCGAAACGCTACACAAGAACATCATGAGCCGCACCAAGATCATTGCCGCGATGCGTCGCCGCATGACCGAGATCGGTTTCAACGAGTTCACCACGCCGATCCTGACGGCTTCCTCGCCGGAAGGCGCGCGCGACTTCCTCGTGCCGAGCCGTATTCATCCGGGCAAGTTCTATGCGCTGCCGCAGGCGCCGCAACAGTACAAGCAGCTCCTTATGGTTGCCGGTTTCGACCGCTACTTCCAGATCGCGCCTTGCTTCCGTGACGAAGACCCGCGTGCCGACCGCCTGCCGGGTGAGTTCTACCAGCTCGATCTCGAAATGAGCTTCGTGACCCAGGAAGAAGTATGGGAAACGATGGAACCCGTCATGCGCGGCATCTTCGAGGAATTTGCCGAAGGCAAGCCGGTCACGCAGAAATTCCGCCGCATCGCCTTTGACGACGCGATCCGCACCTATGGTTCGGACAAGCCGGACCTGCGCAACCCGATTGAAATGCAGGCCGTGACCGAACATTTTGCAGGTTCGGGCTTCAAGGTCTTCGCAAACATGATCGCCAACGACCCGAAGGTCGAAGTATGGGCAATCCCGGCCAAGACGGGCGGAAGCCGCGCCTTTTGCGACCGCATGAATTCGTGGGCGCAGGGCGAGGGTCAGCCGGGCCTCGGCTATATCTTCTGGCGCAAGGAAGGCGACAAGCTCGAAGGCGCCGGCCCGATTGCCAAGAACATTGGCGAAGAACGCACCGAAGCGCTGCGCAACCAGCTTGGTCTGGGTGATGGCGATGCCTGCTTCTTTGTTGCCGGCCTGCCGTCCAAGTTCTACAAGTTCGCAGGCGATGCCCGCACGCGCGCCGGTGAAGAACTGAACCTCGTTGATCGCGACCGCTTTGAACTGGCCTGGATCATCGATTTCCCGTTCTACGAATGGGACGAGGACAACAAGAAGCTCGACTTCGCGCACAACCCGTTCTCCATGCCGCAGGGCGGTATGGACGCGCTTGAAAACCAGGACCCGCTGGCGATCAAGGCTTACCAGTACGATCTCGTCTGCAACGGCTTTGAAATCGCTTCCGGTTCGATCCGTAACCAGTTGCCGGACGTCATGGTCAAGGCATTCGAGAAGGTCGGCCTCAGCCAGCAGGACGTGGAAGAGCGCTTCGGCGGTCTCTATCGCGCATTCCAGTATGGCGCGCCTCCGCATGGCGGCATGGCTGCCGGTATCGATCGCGTGATCATGCTTCTGGTCGGCGCGAAGAACCTGCGCGAAATCTCGCTGTTCCCGATGAACCAGCAGGCGCTCGACCTTCTGATGAACGCGCCTTCAGATGTGACGCCCGCGCAGCTGCGCGACCTGCATATCCGTCTGGCTCCGGTTCAGAAGAGCTAAAACAGATATAAAAAACCCGGCCTTGAGCCGGGTTTTTTATGCATCTGAAAAAGCCCGGTGAGGAAACTCACCGGGCTTATTTTTTAATTGTTGGCGTCGACGCTGACTTTCAGAAGCTGGATGATCTTCGTCGGGTCCAGCGATGCGGTTGCAACGATCGAAGCGAAGGTCACCGGCTGGTCCGGTGTCGCGCTGATGGTCAGCGACTTCGGATCGTCGAAGAACTTGTCGGATGCGGCCTTGAGCTGCTGGGCAAATTCCGGGTTCTTCAGCTGCGTTGCCATCAGCGGAACCATCATCTTCATCTGCTGGCCAAGCTGCTTGCCATCGGCACCCTGTTGCTTTCCGTAAAAGTCGAGCAGTTTCTGGGTCAGGGTATCGTTGTCGAAACGGATCGACAGGTTTTTCAGGTTCAGCTGTTCCGCCAGACCCAGAATGGCAAGACCGGCGGCGTCCTTGTCCGCGTCGGCCTTGCTCATGTTTTCCTGCGTCTTCTGCACGGCTTCGAGGAACGCCAGATCATACCCGCCGAGGCTGCCGGTGATGTTGATCTTGCCGAGTTCCTGCGCCTGAATTTCCAGCTGATCCAGCGTGGTGTCGCCGGAAGTCGGCGACCAGCTGCCCTTGGAGTTCAGTGAGCCGTTGAACGTGTTCATGTCGAGCGGCGCGAGCGGGTTCTTGCCGTCCTTTTCAAAGGTCGCGTCGATATTGGCGATGGTCCAGGCATAGCCGATCTTCTCGGCCTTGTTGGCGGTGTCGAGCGTCAGGTCGAAACCCTTCACCGTAGCACCGTCTTTTCCGGGCGTGCCGAACAGGATTTCGTCGATCTTCAGCTTGTCGTACATGACCATGCTGTCGAGCGGCCCCTTGGCCGTTTCCGCCGGGACATGCACGTTCTGCATGGCGAAGCCCTTGATCTCGGCCTTGTCGTTCTTGTCGGCCTGACCGGAAAACGCAAGATCGGGCACGGTGACCTGTTCGATGCTGTAGCCGCCATCCGGCGCATCCTGAACGTTGCGGAGCGTAACGTCACCGATGGCGGTTTCCTTTTCGCCCACCGTCGGCAGCTTGATCTTGGTGCCCTGAAGAACGATGTCGGAGCCGTTTGCCTGAACATTGGCGAAGCTCAGCTCACCGCCCTGTTTTGCGTAGAGCGCCTTGATGCGCTCGGCGACTGCATTGGCGTCTGCGGCCATGGCAGCACTGCCGAATACCAGCGAAAGCGCTGTTCCGGCAGCCAGAACACGTGCCGCTGGCCTGATATTGACGAAAACCTGCATTCGAAGCTCCTGCCTGATCTTTAGAGCGCATCCCGAAAAGTGTGAAACGGTTTTCGGATGAGATGCGCGTCAAAACAAAGGATCAGAGCGCCGATCTGATCCAATCGGATCGGCGCTCTGATGTAGCGCGGCATTCATAGGCGGAAATCACGCGCAATAACAACATGATTTCCTCAGCCTGCGATTGCAGCGGGGGATACTTACCCCTGATAGCTCTATAGGACGCAAATGGCGGCAGGATTGCGACTATTGCACACTAATGTACTGGATTGGTTCTCCTGAACTCTTGCTGGCGAATCGCGCAGTTGGTACGAAGGGACATGGGAAAAAGTCTGATTCCGCCGGGTGACGGCGAAGAACACATCGAGCGGGTCGATCTCAAATCGGCTCTCGAGGAACGTTACCTCGCTTATGCGCTGTCGACGATCATGCATCGTGCGCTGCCGGACGTGCGCGACGGCCTGAAGCCGGTGCATCGCCGCATCATGCACGCCATGCGCCTGCTGCGCCTCAATCCCGATCAGGCCTATGCGAAATGCGCCCGTATCGTCGGTGACGTGATGGGTAAGTTCCATCCGCATGGCGATGCGTCGATCTACGACGCGCTGGTGCGTCTGGCGCAGGATTTCGCGGTGCGTTATCCGCTGGTGGACGGGCAGGGCAATTTCGGCAATATCGACGGTGATAACGCCGCCGCCATGCGTTATACCGAAGCGCGCATGACGGAAGTGGCGACGCTGCTGCTCGAAGGCATCAACGAAAACGCCATCGATTTCCGCCCCACCTATAATGAGGAAGACGAGGAACCTATCGTCCTTCCCGGCGCCTTCCCGAACCTGCTTGCAAACGGGTCGGCTGGCATTGCGGTCGGCATGGCTACCAACATCCCGCCGCACAATGTGGCCGAGCTTTGCTCTGCCGCGCTTTACCTGATCAACCACCCCGATGCGCCGGTGGAGGAACTGATCACCTCGCCCGAGCAATATGCGGAAATCGAGCAGGAAGCGAAGACGGACCCATCCGCGCTGCTGAAATGCAAGGTGCGCGGGCCGGATTTCCCGACCGGCGGCGTTCTGGTCGAGGAACACGGCAATATTGTCGAAGCCTATCGCACGGGTCGCGGGGCATTCCGCGTTCGCGCGAAATGGGAAAAGGAAGAGGGCAATCGCGGCACATGGGTGATTGTCGTCACGGAAATTCCCTACCAGGTTCAGAAATCGCGCCTGATCGAAAAGATCGCCGAGCTGCTGCTGGCAAAGAAGCTGCCGCTGCTCGACGATATTCGCGATGAATCGGCGGAAGATATTCGCATCGTTCTGGAGCCGAAGAACCGGACGGTCGATCCTGAGCTGCTGATGGAATCGCTGTTCAAGCTGACCGAGCTTGAAAGCCGCGTTTCGCTCAACATGAACGTGCTGTCGCACGGCAAGGTGCCGAATGTTCTCTCGCTTGGAAGCGTTCTGCGCGAGTGGCTTGACCACCGCAAGGAAGTGCTTGTCCGCCGCTCGCAATATCGTCTGGCGGAAATCGAAAGACGGCTGGAAATCCTTGGCGGCTTCCTGATCGCTTATCTCAATCTGGATGAGGTGATCCGCATCATCCGCGAGGAGGATGAGCCGAAACAGGAACTGATGCGGGCTTTCGAACTGACCGACGTTCAGGCAGAGTCGATCCTCAACATGCGCCTGCGTTCGCTGCGCAAGCTTGAGGAATTCGAGATCCGCAAGGAGTTCGACGATCTCACCGCCGAGAAGACCGATCTGGAAGGCCTGCTCGCTTCCGGCACACGCCAGTGGAAGAAGATCAGCGCCGAAATCAAGGCCGTGCGTGAAAAGTTCGGTCCGAAGACCAAACTTGGTGAACGCCGCACTGCCTTCGCCGATGCGCCGACCCACGATCTGGAAGACATTCATCACGCGATGATCGAGCGTGAGCCGGTGACGATCGTCGTGTCGGAAAAGGGCTGGCTGCGGGCGATGAAGGGGCATCTGGCCGATTTCTCGACGCTCGCTTTCAAGGAAGGCGACAAGCTCAAGCTCGCTTTCCATGCCGAGACGACCGACAAGATTCTGTTCTTCACCACGGGCGGCAAGTTCTTCACCATTGGCGCGAACACGCTTCCGGGCGGTCGCGGCCATGGCGAGCCGATCCGCATCCTTGTCGATATGGAAAACGATCAGGATATCCTGACAGCCTTCGTGCACGATCCGGCGGCGAAGCTGCTGCTCGTCAGCCACGAGGGTAACGGCTTTATCGTTCCCGAAAGCGAGGCCGTCGCCAATACCCGCAAGGGCAAGCAGGTGATGAACGTGAAGGCGCCGGACGAGGCGAAGCTTTGCCAGCGCGTTTCCGGCGATCATATCGCGGTCGTCGGCGAAAACCGCAAGATGGTGGTCTTCCCGCTGTCCGACATTCCGGAAATGACCCGCGGCAAGGGCGTGCGCCTGCAAAAGTACAAGGATGGCGGCGTATCCGACGTCCGCACCTTTGCCATTGCCGAGGGCTTGTCATGGCAGGATTCGGCAGAGCGTACCTTCAATCGCAGCAAGGAAGAGCTTGTCGAATGGATCGGCGCGCGCGCCTCTGCGGGCCGTCTGGTCCCGAAGGGCTTCCCGCGTTCGGGCAAGTTCTGAATCGTTCGGAGCCGCAAGAAGTTGCGGTCGATTTGCGGGTAGTTGCTGAATAACATGGGATGCGGCCATACAGGCCGCGCTCCAGGAGGTTCCATGCACGTTCGCCCGGCTTTATCTGGCGATGCCGCCAAAATTTGTGACGTTTTGAGGCGCTCCATTACCGAGCTTTGCACGGTCGATCATGAGGGACGCGACGATATTCTGCTGCCTTGGCTCGCCAACAAGACCCCGGAAAATGTGAGCAAGTGGATAGGAACGCCGTTTCAATCGTTGCTTGTCGCCGAAATCGGCAGCGCCGTGGCGGGGGTCGGGCTGGCGACTGACAAGGGGGAAATCCTGCTGAATTACGTCGCGCCGGAGTTTCGCTTCCACGGTGTCAGCAAGGCGCTCATGTCGGAGCTTGAGAGCTACCTTTTGCTGCGCGAGGTGACGGTTGCCCGCCTTGTCAGCACGGAAACGGCGCTTCGATTTTATCAGGGAATAGGCTATAGGCCCGCAGGCGAACCGCAGATATGGTGGGGCAGGAAACTGTCATATCCGATGGAAAAACAGCTCGCGTCCTAACCCTCAAACCGCTGCCAGCCGCGGGGACCCAGATGCTCCTGCGGGGTGAAGCGGATCTTATATTGCATTTTCCGCGATCCTTCGACCCAATAGCCGAGATAGACATGCGGCAGGCCCGCCGCATGTGCGCGCTGGATATGGTCGAGGATCATATAGGTGCCGAGCGAGCGCTCATGCATATGCGGCGAGAAAAATGAATAGACCATCGACAGCCCGTCGGCCATCACGTCGGTCAGAGCCACGGCAACCAGTTCGCCATCGCCTTTCGGATCGATGAAACTGTCCGGCCCGCGCTTGCGATATTCGATGATCTGCGTATTCACGTGGGTATCCTCCACCATCATCGCATAATCGAGCACCGTCATGTCGGACATGCCGCCCGAGCGATGCCGCGCATCAAGATAGTCGCGGAAAAGCGCATATTGTTCAGTGCTGGGCTGCGCCTTGTGCACGCGCCCGATCAGGTCGCGGTTCTGGTTCCAGACGCGACGCATATTGCGGGTCATCTCGAACTCGCCCGCCAGGATGCGCACCGACACGCAAGCGCGGCAAAGCTCGCAGGCCGGACGGTAGGCTATGTTCTGGGAACGGCGAAACCCGCCCTGGGTCAGGAGATCGTTGATCTCGTTCGCCTTGTCTCCGACCAGATGCGTAAAGACTTTTCGCTCCATCTGGCCTTCGAGATAAGGACAGGGCGATGGAGCCGTCAAAAAGAACTGCGGAGACTGCTGCGGTTGATGGGTCATTCAATATCCACGAAATGGCAATACCGAAACCATCACGATACGGCATAAGGATTGAACCGGCAGTGCAAAACGTCAATAGGTATTTTGCGCAGCCGGCTCTGAATTTTTTTGAAGCATCCCCTCAATCGGGCAGCGAAGGGCTCAGCGATCCGAACGAATGACAGCCGTGCCGAGCAGAAGATCATGCACGGTGCGCTTGCGGTCGAGCACCAGCGAGGCAAGCAGGATCAGCGGCGTGAGCACCACATTGAGACCCCAGAAGAGGACCGTATGGACGATTGCCAGCATCGGATCGACCGTGCCGCCTTCGAGCCGGACGAGCTTGATGTTCATCATCTGCATGCCCTTCGTGGCTTGCTGCGGACCGCCGAGCGTGCGCGCGACGTAGAACAGCGCCACCATGGGGAACATGATGCCATAGAGCATCCAGCCAAGGCTGAGCGTAATGATGCCGAGGATTGCAATGACGATCGCTGCCGGAATGCAGAGCAGGAAAACAATCAGGTAATCGATAAGAAAAGCCATGATGCGGCGGGTTCGCACGCCTTCAAAAAATGCGCGGCTTTCATAACGCGGACCCATGACTTCGCCGTGCAGGATATGGTCGGACATTGTTCCTTCCAGTCGTTTCAAAAGAAGCGTCCGGGGGAATGTGTCAACCGGCGCTGCCCCGCCACCTCGGCGGAACAGTCATCAAGATGGGAACCAAAACCGGCGGTTTCAAGGAAATTTGATGATTTCCCGAAAACAGGACTTGGCGGTCAGCCCTGCTGTTTAAGCTTTTCAGCCACTTCGATTGCGAAATAGGTGAGAATTCCGTCACAGCCCGCGCGCTTGAAGGCGAGCAGGCTTTCCATCATCACCTTTTCTTCGTCGATCCAGCCATTGATGCCAGCGGCCTTGATCATCGCGTACTCGCCGGATACCTGATAGGCATAGGTGGGCAGGCGAAACTCGGTTTTCAGGCGATGAATGATATCGAGATAGGGCAGGCCCGGCTTGACCATCAGCATGTCCGCGCCTTCGGCAATATCCTGCTCGGCTTCGCGCACGGCTTCTTCCGGGTTGGCGGGATCAAGATAATAGGTCTTCTTGTCGCCTTTCAACAGGCCCTGCGTGCCGATGGCATCGCGATAGGGACCATAGAAGGCGGAAGCGAACTTGGTAGCGTAGGACATGATCGGAATGTGGCAAAAGCCATGTTCGTCCAGCGCCTGACGCACGGCGCCGACGCGACCGTCCATCATATCGGAAGGTGCGATGATGTCGGCACCGGCTTCGGCTTGCGAGAGCGCGCCCCGAACCACCATGGCCACCGATTCGTCGTTGATGATTTCGCCGTTGCGCAGGATGCCGTCATGGCCATGCGTGGTGAACGGGTCGAGCGCCGCATCGGTAATGATGCCGATTTCCGGCACTTCCTTCTTGATTGCGCGCACGGCACGATTGATCAGGTTGTCGGGGCTGGCGACGAAAGAGCCGTCCTCCGTCTTTACTTCCAGCTCTTCACGCGGGAAGGGGGCGATGGCGGGAATGCCGAGCCTGGCGGCTTTCTCCGCCATGCGCACAGCCATATCCACCGAATAACGCTCCACGCCGGGCATTGCTTCCACAGGCTCGGCCACGCCGGTGCCATAGGTCAGGAAGAAAGGCAGGATAAGGTCATCGACCGTCAGCCGGGTTTCCTGCACGAGCCTGCGCGACCAGTCGGCCTTGCGCATGCGGCGCAGGCGTCTGCTGCCGGTGACGTCATCGACATGCTGGCTGATATTGGCGGGCAGATATTTGGACTGGCGATCGGTCATGAGGCTATTCCCGAGAATTGAGGCCCTGGAATATGAAAACGCAGGACTGGTATCGGATGTGCTTCGTTTATCATGGGAAAAGTGCCGAAACCAAGAACATTGACCTGTGCAGGATTGACGCGGGGCGTCTCACTTTCTACCCATTTACAGGAACGGGAGACACGATATGCAGATTGACTTCGGCGGTGGCAGCGAAATCAGCTTTGAACGCAAGGGAAAAGCGGGACTTGTGAAGCTTACGCGGACCGAGGCCCTCAATGCGCTCACGCATAAAATGATTCTGGCGCTGGATCGCGCATTGCAGTCCTGGGAAGACGACCCCGAAGTGGCATGCGTCATTCTCGAGGGGGAGGGGCGAGCCTTCTGTGCGGGCGGCGATGTGGTTGCAGCCTACAAGTCAGGCCAGGCCGGAACGCCCGCCTATGAATTCTTCCGCGACGAATATCGGCTCAATGCGCGCATTGGCCGTTTTCCAAAACCTTATATCTCCCTGATCAACGGCATTGTCATGGGCGGCGGTGCGGGAATTTCCGTTCACGGTTCGCATCGCATCGTGACGGAAAACACCATGTTCGCCATGCCGGAAACCGGTATCGGCTTCTTCCCGGATGTGGGCGGCAGCGCGTTCCTGCCGCATCTGCACGACAATTTCGGCTATTATCTGGCGCTGACCGGCAACCGCATCCGTTGGGGCGACTGCCTGCAAAGCGGGATTGCAACCCATGCGGTCGCCGCAAGCGATCTGCATGACCTGCGTGAAGACATCATCGCTACCGCCGATATCGATGCGGCGCTGACGCGCAGCCAGTATCCCGATTTTGAAACCTCCGTCGAAACGCGCCAGATCATCACCGAGTGCTTTTCCGGCGCGACACTCGCCGATTGCATGGCGGCGCTGGAAAAGGAAGCGGAAGCAGGCAGCAAGGCTGCAATGGACATCGTGAAGGTAATCGCCACGCGCTCCCCGACCAGTGTCGCTGTCACTTTCCGTCAGATTGCCGATGGGCGCGCGCTCGATCTCGACGATTGCATGCGCATGGAATATCGCATTGCCAGCCGCATGCTGGAAGCGCACGATTTCTACGAGGGCGTTCGCGCATTGCTCATCGACAAGGACGGCGCGCCGACATGGAAACCCGCAACGCTGGATGAAGTGAAGCCTGAACAGGTCAATGCCTATTTTGCAAATCTGGGCGACAGGGAACTGACCCTGTGAGGATTGGCTCATGCATATGAACGAGCTGCGCCAGCATACCCAGCCGAGCGGAACCGAGTGGGCCTTCACCTGGTTCGTCCGGATACTCGCGCTCGTGGCGCTGGCCAGCGGCGTCTTCTACTGGGTCAGGCTGATCGGTATTCATCCCGGCCTTCTTTGGCGCTTCGATCTGATGCCATGGCCCTGGCAGACGGCGGTTGTGGCTTTGGCGGTGCTGATGCCCGTTGCCGCCACGGGGCTATGGATGCGCGCGCCGTGGGGGCCCGTGCTCTGGTTCGTGGCAGCACTCGGCGAAATCGCCATCTATTCCGTTTTTTCCCGGCATTTCGAATACAAGCCGCTGACGGTCGGGTTCAACGCGGCCTGCATCGTTATTTTTATCGCCTTTCGTATTCTGCTGTTCTTCGAGAAGAGACGGCAGGCTCGGGCGAGCCTGCCTGTTCAGCTCTTATAGTGCCTGTGTGCCTTCGTAGCGGGCAAAGGGCTTCGTCATCTGGCCTTTGAAAAGCAGGACCTCGTAGGTGTCGGCTTTGCTGCCCGGCATTTCCATGCCCGGTGACCCCATGGGCATTCCGGGCGCGGTTAGTCCGGTTGCCTGTGGACGTTCAGCCAGCAACCGCTTGACGGCGCCTGCCGGAACATGGCCCTCGATAACATATCCCTCGACGACCGCCGTGTGGCAGGAGGCGAGATTGGCGCCGACGCCATGCTTCGCCTTTACAGCGTCCATCGCCTCTTCGACCTTGACCGTTACATTGAAGCCGGCGGCTTTCATATGTTCGGCCCAGCCGTCGCAACAGCTGCAATAAGGGTCTTTATATATGGTCATTTGCGGAGGGGCGGAAACCGGCTCGGCATGAGCGAAACTCGTAAAGCCGGTAAGGCTTAACAGCCCGCAAACCGCAAAATAATGTGCAAGACGATGCGCCATAGTCCCTCCAGTCGATTGTTATGGCCGATATCTAGCGTTCATCGGCACACTTCTCAAATGACGAAAGTTTAATGCGGCACGGCTTTCCACGGCCCGGAAAACCGGCATTTTACGCTGGAGCGGCGCATCGCGGAGAAGGCTCAAGGTCGGCGCAGAGTAAGCAAACATTAAGCCTGAATGGCCAATTTTGGCGGTAAGTTACTGTTAAGGCTGACTTTTAAGTCGAATTTTATGCATCTCCCCTAAATTCCTCTCAAGACGGTGAGAAACAATACACCGCATAAAACAGGACAGAGAGCTGCATCATGGTTTCATGGAATGCGGCTCCGGCAGAGAGGCAAAAGAAATGATCAACGCACAGCGCAAGACGGATATATCCGCTCCGCTCACGACACCGGAAACCGCACTCCGCTCGCTTTATCTGGAAGCCCTCCAGCTGGTCGAGCGGCTGCATCGCCGCCTGCTCGACGTCGTCAAGGATGAGTTCGACCGCAACGGCCAGAGCGACATCAATGCGACGCAGGCGCTTCTGCTTTTCAACATCGGCAATTCGGAACTGACGGCCGGTGAACTGCGCTCGCGCGGTTACTATCTCGGCTCCAACGTTTCGTATAATCTGAAGAAGCTGGTGGAGATGGGTTTCATCCATCATCAGCGCTCGCGGGTCGACCGCCGTTCGGTGCGCGTCAGCCTGACGGACAAGGGCAATGCGATCGCCGATCAGGTGGCCGCGCTCTATGAACGCCATATTTCCTCAATCGAGCAGGTTGGCGGCATTCAGGTCGATGAGTTCATGGCGATGAACAAGTCGCTGCAGCGTCTCGACCGCTTCTGGAACGACAGCATCGCCTACCGGCTCTGATCGCGGCTGGCCGCCGCTGGCTGGCTGACGGTTTTGTTGCAGAACTGTCACAACAGGCGATCATTGAGAAGAATAAGGCGCTGCGAGTTCCCAATCGTAAGACGCATGGCTTGAAATTCCGGCCCTGCGACATGATTAAGCCATAAAAAACGACATAAGCGTTTTAAAAAATGGCACGGGCAATATTGTGCCTCTTTCATTCAGGAATGGGCTCGAAAGTCGAATTTCGGATGAGCGAGCAGTTTTGCATCGCTTTCTGTCCGGATATCGCCTTGCTGAACTATTGCTGATATTCTGGGAAGATCCCGCGCGAGCGGTTAGCCTTTTGGGACTACGCAAGATGACCAAGACCGACAGACCAGCCGATGCTTTAAGGATAGATCGCCGCAGTTTCCTGCGCGGCGCGGCGACCGCCGGCCTTTCCGTAGCCGCTTCCGCCATGGTTTCTTCGGCATACGCCCAACAGGCGCTGACCGATGTTATCGCATCCCCGCGCCGCGGCAACTGGGACGACCAGTTCGATGCCCGCGCGACAGGTGGCCAGCATGTGGCGACCAACCAGCCGGTTCTGAGCCAGCAGACGGTGGCGAACCTCCAGAACGCAATTGCGCAATATATGGATATTGCCGGTCGCGGCGGCTGGCCGAACGTGCCGGGCAATGCGAAACTCCAGATCGGCGCGACCGATCCTGCTGTGCAATATCTGCGCAAGCGCCTGATGATTTCCGGCGATCTGCCGCAGGGTGCCGGGCTTTCCAACTCGTTCGACACCTATGTCGATGCCGCCGTGAAGCGCTTCCAGTCCCGTCACGGTCTGCCTGCCGATGGCGTCATGGGGCAGTTCACCTATGCGGCGATGAATGTGGACGCGAATACGCGCCTCGGACAGCTACAGACCAATCTCCAGCGCCTTTCGCCTCTCGCGAATGAATCCTTGCAGGAACAGCGTTTCGTGATGGTCAACATTCCGGCCGCGCGCATCGAGGCCGTCGAAGGTGGCAGCGTCGTGCAGCGCCACACGGCTGTGGTGGGCAAGATCGACCGCCAGACGCCGCTGCTGACCTCGAAGATTCACGAGGTCATCCTCAATCCTTACTGGACCGCGCCGAAGTCGATCATCCAGAAGGATATCATTCCGCTCATGCGGAAGGACCCGCAATATCTGGCGAAGAACAAAATTCGCCTTTACGATCAGTCCGGTCAGGAGGTCGCGCCTGAGACCGTGGACTGGAATACGGATGATGCGGTCAAGCTGATGTTCCGTCAGGACCCGGGCAAGATCAACGCCATGTCCTCGACCAAGATCAACTTCCACAATCCGTATGCCGTCTATATGCACGACACGCCGCAGAAGAGCTATTTCAACAAGCTCATGCGCTTCGACTCGTCGGGCTGCGTCCGCGTCCAGAACGTCCGTGATCTTGATGTCTGGCTCCTGAAGAACACTGCGGGCTGGGACCGCCAGACCATCGAAAGCACGATCAAGTCGGGCACCAATACGCCGATCCAGCTTGCCGATCCGGTTCCGCTGCACTTCGTTTATATTTCCGCATGGTCCACCGGCGACGGTGTGGTGCAGTTCCGCGACGACATCTACAAGATGGACGGTGCAACGGCGCTTGCGCTCGGCACGGACACCTGATTCTGATCGGATAGAGAAGTTGCAGAAGCCGTCTGGAAGCTTTTCGGGCGGCTTTTTCATTTCCGCTCAATTATCAAATCGGTTTGCCGCATTTTGGAATATGCTTTTCGCTTTGCGGCCATTGGCCTTGTGTGCTCAAGTGTGATAATGCGCCTCATCCATATAGCTTTTACCGGCTAACCCGGAGGGTGTGAAACATGTCTCAAGCCAACGCCGCCGCCAGGAATGCGTCTTCCGACGCTTTCTTCAATGCAAGCCTCGAGGACATCGATTCCGAGATTTTCGGTGCAATCCGCAACGAGCTCGGCCGTCAGCGCCACGAAATCGAACTGATCGCCTCGGAAAACATCGTTTCGCGCGCTGTTCTTGAAGCACAGGGTTCCATCCTCACCAACAAATATGCCGAAGGCTATCCGGGCAAGCGCTATTACGGCGGCTGCCAGTATGTCGACGTCGTGGAAGAACTGGCCATCGAACGCGCCAAGAAGCTCTTCGGCGCCGAGTTCGCCAACGTTCAGCCGAATTCCGGCAGCCAGATGAACCAGGCCGTGTTCCTAGCGCTGCTCCAGCCGGGCGACACCTTCATGGGCCTCGACCTGAATTCGGGCGGTCACCTGACTCACGGTTCGCCGGTCAACATGTCCGGCAAGTGGTTCAATGTCGTTTCCTATGGCGTTCGCAAGGACGACCACCTGCTCGACATGGACGAAGTTGCCCGCCTCGCACGCGAAAACAAGCCGAAGCTCATCCTCGCAGGCGGCACGGCCTATTCGCGTATCTGGGACTGGAAGCGCTTCCGCGAGATCGCCGACGAAGTGGGCGCCTATCTCATGGTCGATATGGCGCATATTGCCGGTCTGGTTGCCGGTGGCGTTCATCCTTCGCCGGTCCCGCATGCGCATGTCTGCACCACGACAACCCACAAGTCGCTTCGCGGCCCGCGTGGCGGCATGATCCTCACCAACGATGCCGACATCGCCAAGAAGATCAATTCGGCTGTCTTCCCCGGCCTTCAGGGCGGCCCGCTGATGCATGTCATCGCCGGCAAGGCCGTTGCCTTCGCTGAAGCGCTGAAGCCGGAATTCAAGCTCTACGCGAAGAACGTCGTCGACAATGCGCGCGCGCTGGCTGAAGAGCTGAAGTCGCATGGCCTCGACATCGTTTCGGGCGGCACCGATAACCATCTGATGCTGGTCGATCTGCGTCCGAAGAACGCGACCGGCAAGCGTGCGGAAGCCGCTCTCGGCCGCGCCAACATCACCTGCAACAAGAACGGCATTCCGTTCGACCCTGAAAAGCCGTTTGTCACGTCCGGCGTCCGTCTTGGCACGCCTGCCGGCACGACGCGCGGTTTCGGCGTGGCTGAATTCAAGGAAATCGGTTCGCTGATCGCCGAAGTTCTCGACGGTCTGAAAGTCGCCAATTCCGACGAAGGCAATGCAGCCGTCGAACAGGCCGTGAAGGAAAAGGTCGTCGCCCTGACCGACCGCTTCCCGATGTACGGATATCAGGGATAAGCCGGTTCCATGATCGAGATGAAACCCCGTTCAACTCTGTTGAACGGGGTTTTTTCATTCTTGCATCCGGTAGGTGGATTGCCACTAATCGGCTATGATCGACAGGAATCGTTTGCGTGGGATAGCGCTCTTGAGTTTGTATCGGGACCAACCCCACATATAGGTGCGTTCCCGCCTTTGCTCGCTGCAAGGGTGCGGCAGTTAAAGTCGAAAGTGTTCCATGCGTTGTCCCTATTGCCAGTCTGAAGATACGCAAGTGAAGGATTCCCGCCCGGCGGAAGATGGCGCTGTCATTCGCAGGCGTCGCGTCTGCTCGGTCTGCGGCGGGCGTTTCACAACCTTCGAGCGCGTGCAGTTGCGCGAGCTGATGGTCGTGAAGAAGAGCGGGCGTCGGGTTCCTTTCGATCGCGACAAGCTCACGCGGTCCATCGAGGTGGCGCTGCGCAAGCGCGATGTCGATAATGACCGGGTCGAACGGGCCATTTCAGGCATCGTCCGCCAGCTTGAAAGCTCAGGCGAAGCGGAGGTCACGTCCGACGAGATCGGGCGGCTGGCCATGGATGCGCTGAAAGGCATCGACGATATCGCCTATATCCGCTTTGCGTCGGTCTATCGCAATTTCAGCAAGGCCGTCGATTTCCACAACGTCATTGACGAGCTGACGGTCCCCGAAACCGAGGACGATCTGGACGCTTAAGCATGAGTGGCAGCAAGTTTCCGCATTCGGACGTGACTTCGGATGATGTTCGCCTCATGGAAGCGACGATCCGCTACGCGCGGCGTCACAAGGGGCTTACAGGCACCAATCCGTCTGTTGGCACGATCATCGTCAAGGATGGTGTCATCATCGGGCGCGGCGTGACCGCTTTGGGCGGCAGGCCCCATGCAGAACCGCAGGCGCTGGCCGATGCGGGAGAAGCCGCGCGCGGCGCGACGGCTTATGTGACGCTGGAGCCATGCGCCCATCACGGACGCACGCCGCCTTGCGCGGAAACGCTGGTGAGGGCAGGGGTGGCGCGTGTCGTGGTTGCCGCGACCGATCCGGACGAGCGCGTCAGCGGAAAGGGCTTCGCCATCCTGCGTGAAGCAGGGATAGAGGTCGTTCCGGGCGTTCTCGCTAATCAGGCTGCCGACGATCTGGCGGGCTATTTGAATCGATCTTCCAGGAAACGCCCGGAAGTGATTCTGAAACTTGCTCTTTCCGCCGATGGCATGATCGGTCGCCGCGGCGAGGGACAGGTTGCCATAACCGGGCCGATTGCGCGTGCACAGTCTCATATCCTGCGCGCCCAGACCGACGTAATCCTGATCGGCATCGAAACCGCGCTCGCCGATGATCCCGTTTTGAACTGCCGCCTGCCGGGGCTGGAACAGCGTTCGCCGGTTCGTGTGGTGCTGGATGGTGGATTGCGCCTGCCGCTTTCCTCAAAGCTCGTACAGACCGCCGATGCCCAGCCACTATGGATTGCCTGCGGCGAGGAAGCATCGCCGGAACGGCGTTACGAGTTGACGGCTGCCGGTTGCCGCATCCTCGCAACCGAGGCCGATGATTGCCGCATCGCCTTGCCCGAGTTGATGGACGATCTTGCCGCGCAGGGCATTTCCTCGGTTCTGGTCGAAGGAGGGGCAGGTGTTGCGAAGAGTTTTCTGAAGGAAGGGCTGGTGGACCGGCTTGCCATCTTCCGTTCGATGGTCGAAATCGGCTCGGAGCACGGGGTTGCCGTCGACGGCCTCGAAACCCATATCGCAGACGAATTCAAAATTCTGAGGCAGGCGCGCTATGGCGACGATGCTTATGCGGAATATGTAAGGAAGATTTGATGTTTACAGGCATTGTAACCGATATCGGCAAGGTTGACCGGATCAAGCCGCTGAATGAAGGCGTCCTTCTGCGTATCGAGACCGCATATGACCCGGAAACGATCGAGCTCGGTGCATCGATTGCCTGTTCCGGCGTTTGCTTGACGGTCGTGGCGCTGCCGGAAAAAGGCACCAATGCCCGCTGGTTCGAGGTCGAGGCATGGGAGGAGGCGTTGCGCCTCACCACGATTTCCGATTGGCAGAGCGGACGGAACATCAATCTGGAGCGCTCGCTGAAACTTGGCGACGAAATGGGCGGACACCTCGTTTCCGGCCATGTCGACGGACAGGCCGAAATCATCGAGCGCAAGGAAGAGGGCGACGCCGTGCGCTTTACCCTGCGCGCGCCGGAAGAACTGGCTCCATTCATCGCCCAGAAAGGTTCGGTCGCGCTCGACGGGACCTCGCTGACGGTCAATGGCGTCAATGGAAACGAGTTCGACGTACTCCTGATCCGCCACTCGCTTGAAGTCACGACCTGGGGCGAGCGGAAAGCGGGCGACAAGGTAAATATCGAGATCGACCAGCTGGCACGTTACGCAGCAAGGCTTGCGCAATATCAGAAATAGGCTTAGAGCCTAGAACTCTAAAGCTGTAACAGCATTTCCCGATTTTGAGCGTTGACCGCAATCGTTGCGGTCCGCAAAATTTGTCATGGAGTCTCTCATGTCCAAGCACGAGGCGCATGCGCCGCATTTGCTTATTGTCGAAGCGCGTTTCTACGATGATCTCGCCGACGCACTTCTGGATGGCGCAAAAGCAGCCTTGGATGAGGCAGGGGCGACCTACGATGTCGTGACCGTGCCCGGCGCTCTCGAAATTCCGGCAACGATTTCCTTCGCACTCGACGGTGAGGAAAATGGCGGGACGGAATATGATGGCTATGTCGCGCTCGGCACGGTTATCCGTGGCGAAACCTATCATTTCGATATCGTCGCGAATGAATCCTGCCGTGCGCTCACCGATCTTTCGGTCGAGGAAAGCATTGCCATCGGCAACGGTATTTTGACTGTCGAGAATGAAGAGCAGGCATGGGTCCGCGCCCGCCGCGACGACAAGGACAAGGGCGGTTTTGCCGCCCGTGCCGCGCTGACCATGATCGACCTGCGTAAGAAGTTCGGAGCCTGATCATCATGAGCTCTTCTACCGGAGGCCGCCCGACTCCCAATGCTCCGCGCATGGCCAACAAGCGCGGCGTCGCTCGCCTTGCCGCCGTGCAGGCGCTCTACCAGATGGATGTAGCCGGGACGGGCGTCCTGGAAGTGGTGGCCGAATACGAAGCTTTCCGCCTTGGCAAGGAAGTCGACGGCACGCAGTATCTTGATGCCGATCCGCAGTGGTTCCGCGCAATCGTCGCCGGTGTGGTCGATGAACAGCTGAAGCTCGATCCGATGATCCACCAGGCGCTGACGGAAGACTGGCCGCTGTCGCGTCTCGATTCGACGCTGCGCGCCATTCTGCGCGCCGGTGCGTGGGAATTGCAGACACGCAAGGACGTGCCGACCGCCGTGATCGTGTCTGAATATGTCGATATCGCCAAGGCCTTCTACACGGAAGACGAGCCGAAGCTGGTCAACGCCGTGCTCGATCGTCTGGCATTCGTTATTCGTGGCGAAAGCCGGGGCGTGAAGCCGCGCTGACGGTTTCTTTCGATATTGTCGAGCAAGAAGGGCTGTGAGAAATCGCAGCCCTTCTTTCATTATAGGCTGGCAAAGAACGACTTGACGTTTGTTAAACCGTTTCGCATGTTGGGTGCGCGGCATTGAGAATGCTGAAATGCAAGGAATCGCGCCAATTGATTGATTCCAAGGCGTAAGTTCCAGATATGACTGTACCGAAGAAGCCCGGTATATTTTAATTGGCTTCAGGCACTTCCATGCCGCTCAGTCGGGTCCGGGGAGGGGTTTTCGGGCCTATCTTGCGCATGCGCCTGCCGGCAATCGCGGCTTGCGGTCTGACGGTGGCCAGCGCGAACTCAATGGGAGTTGGCCTTTATGCAAATGGGAGTGGCAGTCTTAGTTCTGGTCATTGCCTGCGGTGTGCTTTCCGTTCTTTTCGCCATATGGGCGATCCGTTCGGTTCTTGCAGCCGATCAGGGGACGCAGCGCATGCAGGAAATTGCTGAAGCCATCCGCGAGGGTGCCTCAGCCTATCTCACGAGACAATATTCGACGATTGCCATCGTTGGCGTCGTGGTTTTTCTGGCAGCCTGGTATCTGCTGTCGATCAGTGCGGCAATCGGCTTTCTGATCGGTGCGGTTCTGTCGGGCGTCACCGGCTTTATCGGAATGCACGTTTCCGTTCGCGCCAATGTGCGCACGGCTCAGGCAGCGTCGCTCAGCCTCGCCGGAGGGCTTGAACTGGCATTCAAGTCCGGTGCGATCACCGGCCTTCTGGTGGCAGGACTCGCTCTGCTCGGCGTGTCTGTCTATTATTTCATCCTCACTGTCTGGCTTGGCTATTCGCCTTCCGACCGCACCGTTATCGATGCGCTGGTGTCGCTCGGCTTCGGCGCTTCGCTGATCTCGATCTTTGCGCGTCTTGGCGGCGGCATCTTTACCAAGGGCGCGGATGTCGGCGGCGATCTCGTCGGCAAGGTGGAAGCGGGTATCCCCGAGGACGACCCGCGCAATCCCGCGACCATTGCAGATAATGTGGGCGACAATGTCGGCGATTGTGCAGGCATGGCGGCCGATCTTTTCGAAACCTATGCTGTTACCGTGGTTGCGACCATGGTTCTTGGCGCAATCTTCTTCAACGGATCGGACGTTCTGCCGAGTGTCATGCTCTATCCGTTGATGATCTGTGGCGCCTGCGTGATTACGTCCATCGTAGGCACCTTCTTCGTCAAGCTCAGCGTCGATGGCTCCATCATGGGCGCGCTCTACAAGGGGCTTATAGCAACAGGCCTGCTTTCCATCGTCGGCCTTGCTGTCGCCAATACGCTGACCGTCGGCTGGGGCGAGATCGGAACCGTTGCCGGCAAAAGCATCACGGGCACCAATCTCTTCATCTGCGGCCTGATCGGCCTGATCGTTACCGGGCTGATTGTCGTAATTACGGAATATTACACCGGCACCAACAAACGCCCGGTCAATTCCATCGCGCAAGCCTCGGTGACGGGGCACGGCACGAATGTCATCCAGGGGCTGGCGGTTTCGCTTGAATCGACAGCTCTGCCGGCAATCGTGATCGTCGGCGGCATCATCTCGACCTACCAGCTTGCGGGCCTGTTCGGCACGGCTATAGCAGTCACCGCCATGCTTGGCATTGCGGGCATGATCGTAGCGCTCGATGCATTCGGCCCGGTTACCGACAACGCGGGCGGCATTGCGGAAATGGCCGGTCTCGACCCCGAAGTCCGCAAGGCCACTGACGCACTCGATGCGGTTGGCAACACCACCAAGGCTGTCACCAAAGGCTACGCCATCGGTTCGGCGGGCTTGGGCGCTCTGGTGCTGTTCGCAGCCTATTCCAACGACCTCGCCTATTTCGCGGCCAATGGGCAGACCTATCCGTACTTTGCCGATATGGGGCCTGTCTCCTTCGATCTTTCCAACCCGTATGTCGTGGCGGGCCTGATCTTTGGCGGTTTGATCCCCTATTTGTTCGGCGGCATGGCGATGACGGCCGTCGGCCGGGCCGGGGGCGCTGTCGTGCAGGAAGTACGACGCCAGTTCCGCGAAAAGCCGGGGATCATGACCGGCAAGGAGCGTCCGGACTATGCCCGCGCGGTCGATCTGCTGACCAGGGCCGCCATCCGCGAGATGATCATCCCGTCGCTCCTGCCGGTGCTGGCGCCGATTGTCGTCTATTTTGGCGTTCTGCTCATTTCGGGCTCCAAGGCTGCGGCCTTTGCGGCACTCGGCGCATCGCTTCTGGGCGTCATCATCAATGGCCTGTTCGTGGCGATCTCCATGACGTCCGGCGGCGGTGCTTGGGACAATGCCAAGAAGAGCTTCGAGGATGGGTTTACCGACGCCGACGGCGTGAAGCACCTGAAAGGATCGGAAGCGCACAAGGCGTCCGTGACCGGTGATACGGTCGGAGATCCCTACAAGGACACGGCGGGCCCCGCCGTCAATCCGGCCATCAAGATCACCAATATCGTGGCGCTGCTGCTTCTGGCTGTGCTGGCGCATATGGCATGACGGCATGAACGCCGAAAAAGAAAACCCGCCGTAAAGGCGGGTTTTTCATTTTGACAGTCGGTTGTGACCCGATCAGTTGTTGGGGCCGCCTGAAGCGCCCGGCAGCGATGTCGGGGCCTTGGAAACACCCTGAATGATCTGACCGAGGAAGGTCTGGTCCTTGCCGCCGGTCGGCGTGGTGCGCGACACGAAATCGAACAGCTTGCCGTCCTTCAGGCCGTAATTGGCGATATGCTCGACCTTGCCGTCCTTGTCGAAATAGATGGCGAGGATCTGTCGCTCGATGATCTTCGGCTTCATGAACTGCGCGGCGCGATAACGCTTCTGCGAAATGTAATAGAACACTTCATTGTCGAAGGTCGCGGTGGTGGACGGCGTGCCGAGCGCCAGAAGCACCTGCTCGCGGCTGGAGCCGACGGGGACCGAATCAAGCGCGCCCTGATCGAGCACGTAACCCTCTGTCAGCGTTTCGGACGGATTGAGCGTGGATGCAGTGTTGCATCCCGCAAGCGCCACTGAGACGAGAATTGCCGTGCCTGCGAGAAGAGCACGCTGCGTGCGCACGCTTGGAAAAATTCGCTGCAACAAAGACCTCTCCATACATTCTAAATCAGCGCGGCACTTTCGCCGTCGGGAGAACTTCGGTAAACCACCTTGCTTATTTATGCAACTGGAACGGTCGTACGGACATGATTCTCCAACTATTCCGCCGCAAATCCAAAGCAAACGAGGCCATTATGCTTCGTGTTTATGAGGTGATCGTGGCGGCGGCGCGGCAAAAGCGGTTCTATGCACAATTTCAGGTGCCTGACACGCCGCTTGGTCGCTATGAAATGCTTTCGCTGCATATTTTCCTCGCGCTTCACCGCATGAGGGGAGAAAACCAGGCGCTTGCCGATCTCGCACAGGAAATCGCCGACGAGTTTTTCAAGGACGTCGATCATTCGCTGCGTGAACTGGGCATTGGTGATCAGGGCGTGCCGAAGCGCATGAAAAAACTTGCGCGCATGTTCTATGGCCGTGTCGCGGCTTATGGCGAGGCGCTGGATGCAAATGACGCCGGCGCGCTGGCTGCAGCGCTCACACGAAATATCCGCCCGGACCTCGAATTTTGGCCGCATGCCCACCATCTAGGTGAATATGTTCTGGGATGCCGCGACCGTCTGCAACAAATTCCGGACGATGCTTTGGCGGCAGGCGACATTTCCTATATGGATGCCGATCAGAGTGCATCCCGAATGCCCCAGATGAACCTTGGTCCAACGAACAATGCTGAAAAGGCCAATGAGAATGACTGATAAACCGGCGCTTACCTATCCCGTTCAGGTTCTTCACCTGCCGCAAAAGGGCGTGACGGTGAAAATAAGCACGGACGAGAAAGAACGCGCAGCGCTTGCCGCCGATCACGGGCTTGAGGCGGTGAACGCATTCGCTGCCGAATTTCTGATCACGCCCTGGAAGAAGGACGGTGTCCGGGTGCGCGGTCGTATTGATGCGGAAATCGTTCAATCCTGCGTCGTGACATTGGAGCCGTTGACCAACAGCATCACAGAAGAAGTCGATACGAAACTCGTGCCCGAAAATTCACGGCTTGCGCGAATTGAGGTTGATGATAGCGGCGATGTGCTGCTCGATGCTGAAGCCGCCGACATTCCGGAAGTCTTTGTGGGAAGCAAGATTGACGTCGGTGCGATTGCGGAGGAATTCTTCGATCTCGCCATCGATCCCTATCCCCGCAAGCCCGGCTTGCCGGAAGATAGCCAGCCGAAGGTTTTCGGGGACGATGATGGTGAGGAGAAGCCCGTTTCACCGTTTGCGAAACTTCCCGAATTGCAAAAGAAGCCGTAATTCACAGTGAGTTTGGTAGAATTTGGTTGTGTGGAAACGCAAAAGCACTATTTTCGCCGAAAACCTGTCTGCTGCAAAAGCAGAACAGGAGCAGGGTCGCACAGGAATAATCAATAGTGATCAAAATTTCGATTGACGCGATGGGCGGTGATTTTGGCCCTGAAGTGGTCATCCCCGGCGCAGCGAAGGCGCTTGAGCGTCATCCTGACATCCGCTTCATATTTTTTGGTCTCCCCGCACAGGTGGAGCCGGTGCTGGCACGCTACCCGAAGCTGAAGGCTGCATCGGAGTTCCGCGCAAGCGAGGTGGCCATCAGCATGGATGACAAGCCGAGCCAGGCCTTGCGCGCCGGCCGGGGCAAATCCTCCATGTGGCAGGCCATCGAAGCGGTAAAGACCGGTGACGCCGATGCGTGTATCTCTGCCGGGAATACTGGTGCGCTGATGGCCATGTCCAAGTTTTGCCTGCGCATGATGTCGGATGTTGAGCGCCCGGCGATTGCGGGCATCTGGCCAACGCTGCGCGGTGAAAGCATCGTGCTCGACATTGGCGCCACCATTGGCGCCGATGCGCGCCAGCTCGTCGACTATGCCGTCATGGGCGCGGGTATGGCGCGGGCCCTGTTCGAGGTGCGCAAGCCGACCGTCGGGCTTCTCAATGTCGGTACGGAAGAGGTCAAGGGTCTCGATGAGATCAAGGAAGCGGGCCAGATTTTGCGCGATACGCCGCTGGAGGGGCTTGCCTATTCCGGATTTGTCGAAGGCAACGACATCGGCAAGGGCTCTGTGGACGTTGTCGTGACGGAAGGTTTCACCGGCAATATCGCGCTCAAAACCGCGGAAGGCACGGCCCGCCAGATGGCGGAACTGCTGCGTCAGGCCATGAGTCGCACGCTGCTCGCCAAGATCGGCTATGTTTTCGCCAAAGGTGCGTTCGACCGCCTGCGCGAAAAGATGGACCCGAACAAGGTCAATGGCGGCGTTTTCCTGGGTCTCAGTGGAATTGTCATCAAAAGTCATGGCAGCGCGAATGCGGAAGGCTTCTGCTCTGCGATCGAAGTCGGCTATGACATGGTAAGAAATCGCCTTCTGGAAAAGATCGAGGCCGATCTGGCGCATTTCCACCACAGTCATCCGCATGTTTCGAGTGAGGGTGACGAGGCTGCCAAGGCTTGAATTCCGACAACGCCGTCCGGAAAGTGCATTTGAGAGATTTGCGGATTGCTGATTATCTTTCGGTGCCGAAGCGGTGAAGTAACCTTTGCCGAATATGTGTAGGGCCAGAATTCTCGACTGCGCGCATGAATGTTCGTCGCGCCGGTCGCATGTAAGGACAGGAAATAAGAGATGATAAGATCTGTCGTGCGGGGTATCGGTTCGGCATTGCCGAAGCGGGTCATGAAGAATACCGATTTCGAAGGTATCGTCGAAACCTCGGACGAATGGATCGTGCAGCGCACGGGTATCCGGGAGCGGCACATCGCAGGCGAGGATGAAACCACGGTTTCGCTTGGCGCTGCGGCAGCGCGCGCAGCGATAGAGAATGCCGGCCTGCAGCCCACCGATATCGATCTGGTGCTTCTGGCCACCTCGACCCCCAACCATACCTTTCCGGCCAGCGCGGTCGAAATTCAGCGCGAGCTTGGAATCACCAGCGGTTTTGCATTCGACATGCAGGCCGTGTGCAGTGGCTTCATCTATGCCATCACCACGGCGGATCTCTATATCCGCGGCGGGATGGCGAAACGGGTCCTGGTCATCGGCGCGGAAACCTTCTCGCGCATTCTCGACTGGAGTGACCGCACGACCTGCGTTCTCTTCGGCGACGGTGCTGGCGCGCTCGTGCTGGAAGCCGCCGAGGGCAATGGCCTCACCTCGGATCGCGGCGTTCTCGCCGCCAACCTGCGTTCGGACGGCAATCACAGGGAAAAGCTCTTTGTCGATGGCGGTCCGTCCACGACCCAGACCGTCGGCCACCTGCGCATGGAAGGCCGCGAAGTCTTCAAGCACGCAGTCGGCATGATCACCGACGTTATCGAAGCTTCTTTCGACGAAACCGGCCTTACAGCCGAGGATATCGACTGGTTCGTCCCGCATCAGGCCAACAAGCGCATTATCGATGCTTCCGCCAAGAAGCTGAACATTGCGGAAAACAAGGTGGTCATCACCGTTGACCGCCATGGCAACACTTCTGCGGCGTCGGTTCCGCTGGCTCTCGCGACCGCTGTCGCGGACGGCCGCATCAAGAAGGGCGACCTCGTTCTTCTGGAGGCGATGGGCGGTGGATTCACCTGGGGTGCTGTTCTGCTGCGCTGGTAGGCGACCCGCTCGATCCGCCGGCAGGAGGCCGTCCGTTCGGATACGAGGAGAAAAGGCTCGGGAAAATGCGGTGCATTTTCGGGCCTTTTTGACAAGTAGCCAGCGGAAGAGCGCGTCCATCAGGCACCGAAATGACTTACGATCTGCTGCGTCGAACCGCTCGACCGGCGGAACTGAATCGTCTTTCCGTTTCCCCTTGCGGTTCTTGTCATTTAGGGCTCCATTTCTATTAAATTGAGCGGGTCCTGATCCTAACCGACAAATTTGATCCGCCACGAGGGAACTCGCTGCTTGACCGTTGCGCTTTTATTTGTGTAACGTCCTGTCACGTAAGGATATTATCTGTTCAAACGCTAACCAGGCAGGTTCGGTCATGGGAGGTAAAACGGTCACGCGAGCTGATCTGGCAGAGGCTGTTTACCGGAAGGTAGGCCTTTCCAGAACGGAGTCGGCGGCTCTTGTCGAGATGATCCTCGATGAAGTCTGTGACGCTATCGTCAATGGTGAAACCGTGAAATTGTCGTCTTTCGCGACATTTCAGGTTCGCGACAAGAACGAGCGCATTGGCCGTAATCCGAAAACGGGCGAGGAGGTTCCAATTCTTCCCCGCCGTGTGATGACTTTCAAAGCTTCCAACGTTCTCAAGCAGCGTATTCTGCAGGAACATCAGAAGCGCGAAGCCAAAAGCCAGAAGTAATCGCTGAAATGCTGTCCATGGGGCAGCATTTTATTTGGCCTCTCATCTCAAGCTGACATCGGTTCCTTCTGTGCCTGACAAGGTCAGGTGCAAGGGGCGATTTTGGCTTGGCTGGAGTTGCCGTTGCATGACCGGGAACCGGTTGCGCTGCCTTCCGTTCTGCGTGAAGGGATGCTTATAAAGCTCTGATATTATATAATGGATTTTACAGGGCGAATCGCTCTGCTAATATTGCAATCTGAAAAACCTGCGGTTTTTCAGAACGAGTTTGTGTTGAGCACCGTCCGGTTTTGAATGACGTTGAGCTGTGCCTTTTTGCACGCTGGAGATTGTTAACTCCCGTCCTTTAAAATCTGATGCTGAAACGCCTTTTGTGTAGCAAGCGCGTTTGCGAGTTGAACTATCTGGATCGGCGAGGTTGCGCCGCGACGGCGAAACCCGAACCTCTGGAAAGGGCAAGTGGAATGGACAAGAGCCCTGATGCATTCAGGACGATCAGCGAAGTAGCGGAGGAACTCGATCTTCCGCAGCATGTGCTGCGTTTCTGGGAGACACGCTTTACCCAGATCAAGCCTATGAAACGCGGCGGCGGCCGCCGATATTATCGACCGCTTGATGTGGAATTGCTCAAGGGCATTCGCCATCTGCTCTACGATCAGGGTTACACCATCAAGGGTGTGCAGCGACTGCTCCGCGAAAACAACGCACAGTTCATCATCGCACTTGGCAACGGCGATGTTCAGGCCATTGAGGCGATTACGCGCCAGAAGCAGGCCGCCGCCGACAAGCGCGTTGCGGAAGAGGCGGCGGATAATGAAATGGCTTTGCCGAGCGGCATCAAGGCGCCCCAACCGGCCCGCAAGCTCTTCGGTCTCCTGAAGGGCGAGGAAGACGGTCCCATCGGCGCTGATGGAAGGCGGCCATCGAAGGATAATCGCTCGCTTCTGCAGGAGGCATTGTTCGACCTGCTCGAATGCAAGCGTCTTCTCGATCAGGTGCGCTGATCCACTTCGGACCATATGAAGAGGGAGGCTTTTGCCTCCCTTTTTTTAGCGGACTGCATCAGCTGGACGAGAGTTTCAATCCGATGATGCCGGCGAGGATCAGCGTCACGCTTGCGATGCGGAAGAAGGTGGCAGCTTCTCCGAGGATGACGATGCCCACCACAAAAGCCCCCACCGCACCGATGCCGGTCCAGATCGCATAAGCCGTACCGAGCGGCAAGCTGCGCATGGCGATGGATAGCAGGGCGAAGCTGCCGATCATTGTCACAATGGTGATGACGCTTGGTGTGAGAAGGGAAAAACCTTCCGATTTTTTCATGAAAAAGGCCCAGACAACTTCGAGAATCCCGGCCACGACCAGATAAATCCATGCCATTTTAATGCTCCCTGATGAGGGTTCTGAACGGGCCGTCCCGTTCGTTGTGGAAGCGGGAAGGTCGTCCTTCCCGCGAATTCACCATTCAATGCGACGGATGCAGCGCATTGTCAGCATCATGATGTGTGCGGAAGGGAGAGGGGACCGGGCTGAATGCCGATTTCGCCAAGTTCAACGATGGGCTTGATTGCGAATTGTTCGATCGGACCCGCCATAGGACACCTTCCTATGGGGCCGTCCCCGATGCAAACACTGGCGCGGGTCGTCCCGCGCAGCCTCGTAAATAGTCATTCCTGAAAGAAGAGGCAAGAGGGTTGCAGCCCATAAACGCCAACGGAAACTTGATCGCGCATCCCATGTATCAGGGAGTATTTTCGGGTATCCTGTTGTTCCTATCCAAGGATTATGCCGGGAGATCGATCGATGACCATCTCAAGACGTAATTTCATTGTTACAGCAACTGCTGCTGGGGCCGGATTGGCTTTATCGCCTCTGGAGCTCGCCAACGCAGCAGCCAATACAGGCAGTTCCAAAGTGCAAACCCCTTCACAGGTAGAATATCCGGGCTTCCACCGTTTTCAGTTCGGCGATTTTGAGATCACCACGCTTTCCGATGGGCGCAGGGCAGGCGAGGCGCCCGAAAAGACTTATGCGGTCGATCAGGATCCGAAGGCGGTCGCCGCACTTCTCGAGGAAAATCTTCTGCCCGCTGACCGTTTCGTCAACAGCTTCACTCCGGTGCTCATCAATACGGGCAAGGAACTTGTCCTGTTTGACACAGGCATGGGAGCTGGCGCTCGCGAGGCGGGGCTGGGCAGGCTGGTCGGTGCGCTGGAAGCCTCTGGTTACAAGACGGATGATGTCTCGCTGGTTGTCCTGAGCCATTTCCACCCCGATCATATCGGTGGATTGATGGAAGACGGCAAGCCAGCCTTCGCCAATGCCCGATACGCTGCCGGGCAGAAGGAATTCGACTTCTGGACAGACCCCGCGCGGCTCGACAGCCCGGCAAAAACGGTTGCCGAAATGGTGGCCAAAAACGTGAAGCCACTTGCGGAGAAAATGACGTTTCTGGGTGACGACAGCGAGGTCGTTTCCGGCATTCATTCCGTTGCCGCCTACGGCCACACGCCGGGCCATCTGGCTTTCCGTGTCGAAACGGGCGGCAAGTCGCTCATGCTGATCTCGGACACGGCGAACCATTTCGTCATCACATTGCAGCGACCCGAATGGCACGTTTCCTTCGATATCGACAAGGAGGCCGCCGTTCAGACCCGCAAGCGCATATTCGATATGATCGCGGCCGACAGGCTTCCGTTTATCGGCTATCATATGCCGTTTCCGGCGCTGGCTTATCTCAAGCGGGAAGGCGAGGGCTATCGCTACATCGCGGAGACATACCAATTGCGCGAGAAATAGGTCCGGAGGCTCGGAGGGCCTCTTTAACGTCCGCCGGCGACGTCGATGAACGTTCCGGTTACATAGGCGGGGGCGTCGTTCAGCAGCCAGAAAATGGCTTCCGCGACTTCCTCGGCCTTTCCGGCGCGTCCCACCGGCGTACCCGCGCCCAGCCTCGCCGCGCGATCCGGATTGCCGCCGCTGGCATGAATATCGGTATCGATCAGGCCGGGACGCACCGCGTTGACGCGAATACCTTTCGGTGCCAGTTCCTTCGAGAGGCCGGTGGTCAGCGTATCGAGCGCGCCTTTCGCTCCGGCATAATCCACATATTCAAAAGGCGAACCAAGGCGTGACGCCATGGATGACACGATGACGATGGCGCTTTCCGGCTGCAAGCGGCGAGCTGCTTCACGGGCACATAGATAGGTGCCGTAAACATTCACATCGAACATGATTTTCAGGCGCTCGGCGCTCATTTCCGCAAGCGGCATTGTCTGGGCTACGATCCCCGCATTCAGAACGACGCCTTTCAGCGAACCAAGCGCCGCTTCCGCCTTGTCGAACATGGAGATCACGTCCTGTTCGCTCGATATGTTGCCTCGGATCGCCAGCGCTTTCGCACCAAGTTCCGCTGCAGCGGCCGCCGTCTGCTGAGCGGCTTGTTCGTTCCCTGCATAGTTGAGAGCTACAGACCAGCCCTGCGCCGCACTGCGCAAGACAGTAGCGCGACCGATACCACGGCTACCGCCGGTGATCAGAAGGTTCTTCATGGATTCTCCCCTATACAATTCGTGGCGGAGCTAATCCGATTTCCACATTATGTGCAAAGGATACAATGAATGAAAATGGTGGTAGGGGGAGGGAAAATGGTCGGAGCGGCGGGATTCGAACCCACGACCCCTTGACCCCCAGTCAAGTGCGCTACCGGGCTGCGCTACGCTCCGAGCCGGGGGAAGGCTTAGAATATAAAGGATTTTCCCGCAAGCCGTAAAAACTGCAAAAAAGAACAAAATGCACACAGATACACGGCGTAGAACAGTTCGGCACCAAAAGTCCCACGAAAAATCCCGTTCTGGTCTCCCGCCTTCGACGTCATTCCGTCTTCTGCTCTTTTGACTTGATAAGCGATTCGTCGCCCGCCGGTTACCAATGGGAATTTTATCGATAGCAAGGCAGAGAAAAGCGATAGGACAATGGGGACGAAACGCGCGAGGTCTTAGAGAGACAAACAAGAGGCTCGATCAGGTGCTTGCCGTGCGTGCGCGGGATAAAAAGATTTGAGCAAAAGAACCCCGCAGTGCCCCGGGGCTCTCAGGCAGGTGATTTAAGAAGTGCTCGAGGAGGCTTGGCCTGGCCTCTGTCTCGTCGGGGCTTTGCGTTTTGGCTTTGGCAGCAGTCCTTCTCGCTGCGCTCTCTTTTTCGCATCTTTCCTTGCGCGACGGATGGCTTCGCCCTTCTCTCGAACACGTCTTTCTGACGGTTTCTCGTAAGCGCGACGTGCTTTCATTTCACGAAAAACACCTTCGCGCTGCAGTTTCTTTTTCAGTACACGAAGCGCCTGGTCGACATTGTTATCTCTTACGAGTACCTGCAATTTCCATCCTACTCTTTTGATAATCCGGCATGATCGCGCTCCAGTCGCGCGGCTCGGAGCCGTTCAGTTTTTGCGTCTACTGCAGCTCTTTCTTTTTCCAGAATGCCTTTGGCCGTCTTGTCGGTCACAGCGTTCTTTGTTTCCATCCTCGTGAGAGGCTGCTTGAAGAGCGTTTCTTTTGTGAGCTCACCCATATTGTAATACTCCCTTTTCGGCTGATGGTTCCGCATTTGGGACAGAAAAACACACGCCAAAATAAAAAAGGTCGGGCTAACCCGACCTTCCAATTGTCTCAACGAACAATGCCAGTACATCCGTGGTCAAGGTCGAAGACAATATCTCGTCTCTGGCTATAGAGCCTGAAGGTTATCAGCGGCTTTCTTGCCCGACCGGCGATCGGCCACGAGTTCGAAGCTCACCTTTTGGCCTTCGTTGAGCGTATGCAATCCTGCTCGTTCAACGGCTGAAATGTGAACAAACACGTCTGGAGAGCCGTCTTCAGGCTGGATGAAACCGAAACCTTTGCCGCCGTTAAAGAATTTTACTGTTCCATTAGTCATACTGAAATTCCTTTCAATTTGCATGATCAAAGAAACAACGAATAGAATTCGTTGCGATTATTACGAAATTGAAAGAAAAAGCAGGCGCGATGAGCGGCATCTCGTTCGATGACAAAATCGATATTTGTTAATATATTCCTCAATATCCAATTTTACAAGGGACCATCATAATTATTATTTTTGTTATTGCCGCCGTGGAAACTCGCCACGATCAGGACCGCGGCGCAAAGAGGATGATGCATGTCCCCGCGAAGGCCGTGCACGCGCCGATCATATCCCAGCGATCGGGGCGGGCGCCTTCGGCAAACCAGATCCACAAGATCGACGCGATTATGTAGATGCCGCCGTAAGCCGCATAGGCGCGGCCGGCTACATTGCTTTCGATAAGGGTCAGCAGATAGGCGAACGAGGCGAGGCTTAGCATCCCCGGCACCAGCCAGAGCGCTGACTTGCCAAGCTTCAACCAAGCCCAGAAGGCGAAGCATCCGGCAATTTCAAAGAGGGCTGCTGCGGCGTATATGGCGAATTGCAAGGTGCTGCTCTCCCAGATCCCGGAACATTTTCAGCGAAGTGCGAAGCGTTTATTGCTTGGGATGATGCAGTGTACAAACAGTTAGAGCGGTTTCGGCAGTTCCGTTTTAGTCGCGGCCACTCCAAGCGAAAGCTGATACCTGTATTCCAGCCCCGCACAACCCCAGATGACCCCGAAAAGCAGATAAAAATGACGCCAGTGATCGGTATCGATGACATTGCCGATCAAAACATGGCCGAGATAGGTTGCATAAGCGCACAGAAGAAACGGCTGCCACGGACGATTGCGAAACAGAAGCTTGAAGCCGATCCCGAGTGTCAGGAATGTCAGCGTCAGAAAGGCGATGAAGCCGATCCAGCCATATTCGAGCACCGCCTTGAGCCAGATATTGTGGGTGTCCTCGCCAAACTTCGGGGCGAATTCGAGTGGACCAATGCCAAGCGGATGCTGGCTGGCAAGGACCAGTCCAAGCCAATGGCGCGCGAAGCGGCCGAGCCGTGCGCTATCATAGCTTTGTTCGAGGCGCGCGCGCTCGCGAAAGAAATCGCCGACGCCGGGGATTTGCAGGATGATCAGGATCGCGAGAATGATTGCTGCGACGACCAGCAGACCGATCGCTATCAGCCGAAGGCGAAAACGATTGCTGTTGCTTTGCAGAAAGAGGGTGCCAAACAGAACGATGAAGGAAAGGGGCACCATCGCCCAGGCCGCACGCGAGAAGGACACCAGTACGCCGAGCGTAAGGAGGCAGCAGAACGGCAGATAGAGGGCCAAGTCGCGCAAGCCCCCGCGCATGACGCGATATAGCGTCCAGGTCAGGGGCAGTATCAGAAAAGGCCCATAAACGTTCGGGTCCTGAAATGCGCCCTGCGCCCGTCCGTAGCGCGTGAATATTTCCGCCCCGGGAAACAGGCCGAGATAACCGGCGATGCCGAATATGGATGAAAGCATGCCGACCACAAGATAGGCATTGAAGATGGTCCGCAGACGTCTGTGATCAGCTTCGATCACAGCCGCGAAGAATACCGAAGTAAAACCCAGAAACAGCGAAACGGCGATGTAGAGCGGGGCTTTCTTGACGTCAGCCATCTGCATGACCGAGATCATGCCGCCGAAATTGAACACGGTAAGGATTGCCAGCAGCACAAGACTGGTTCTTGTCAGCCGCAGGCCGAACAACAATGCCAGCGCAATCAGGCCGACCATATAGAGTTCGTAAGGCGCGGGCTCGCTCATGACGAAGCCGAGCAGAAAAACGCCGAAACCGATCGCCGTGTTGGCGACGAGGCGATTGAGTGCACGTTTGCGCGCTACGTCTGCCCGCAGCACCATGGCTGGGGGCAGATTGCCGTCAAACCTGTGCGCCACGCTGGTCAATAGGCGTTTTCCGTATTGAGGAGCCGTATCGGCGTCAGGAACAGAATCTTGAGATCGAGCCACAGCGACCAGTTTTCGATGTAATACAGATCGAACTCCGTGCGCATGCGGATTTTGTTTTCATTGTCGATTTCACCTCGCCAGCCATTGATCTGCGCCCAGCCGGTAACACCCGGCTTCACGCGATGGCGCGCGAAATAACCGTCAACGACCTCATTGTAGAGGACATTGTGCGAATGGGCTGCGACCGCATGCGGGCGGGGGCCGACTAGGGATAGGGAGCCTGCAAGAACATTGAAGAACTGCGGCAGCTCGTCGATCGAGGCTTTCCGGATGAAGCGCCCGACACGGGTTACGCGAGGATCGTTCTTGGTAACGGCCAGCTTCGCGGTCGGATCGCACATCTCGGTATACATCGACCGGAACTTCCAGACATTGATGACTTCATTGTTGAAGCCATGCCGTTTCTGCTTGAAGATCACAGGGCCTTTGCTGTCCAGCTTGATGGCAATCGCCGTGCCGATCATGATGGGCGAAAGGAGAATGATGCCGAGAATGCTGAACACCACGTCGAAGACGCGTTTGGCGACGGAATCCCAATCGTTGATCGGTTTGTCGAAAATATCCAGCATTGGTACCGCGCCGACATAGGAATAGGCGCGGGGACGGAAACGCAGGTGGTTGTTGAGGGCCGAGAGACGAATATCAACCGGGAGAACCCACAGCTTTTTCAGCAGAGCCAGCACGCGGGCTTCAGCGCTGATTGGCAGAGAGACGATCAGCATGTCGATGCGCGCAATGCGGGCGAATTCGATAAGCTCGTTGATATTGCCGAGTTTCGGATAGCCCGCGACGATGGGTGGCGAACGCTTGTCGTCACGATCATCGAAGATGCCGCAGATGCGGATGTCGTTGTCCGGCTGCTGTTCAAGCGAGCGAATGAGCGCTTCTGCATTTGGACCGCCACCGACGATGACGGCGCGGCGCTCCATCGTGCCGTTTCGTGCCCAGCGCTTGATTTTCCAGGCAATGAAGATACGCGAAAGCACCAGCAGCACGCAGGCGCTGAGCGCCCAATAGAGGAACCAGCCGCGCGAGAAATCGGAGGAAGATTTCAGCAGGAAGCCCGCAATGGCAAGTGTGCCAAGTACGGCCGCCCAACTGATGAAAAGCCGCCGCAGATACCCCCCCGGACTGCGCAGTACGTTGATCTGATAGCCGTCGTTGACTTCCATCAGCAGGACGAAAAGCGCGCCGCCGGCGATGATGATGAGCGGGTAATAGAGGACGAGATGCGTGCGGACGCCGACATAAAGCAGAAAGCTCGCAATACCGGCGAGGAAGACGAGCCCGAACTCCACCATGCGCATGACGCCGCTCAGCATCAGCGGTGAAAATGTTTCGCGCTGATACTGTTCGGCCATCTGGCGCGCAAGCGGACCGAGTTTCACCGAGCCTTGCGGCCTGGCGTCTTGCCCGGCTTCCTGCTTGCCGCTGGCTTCCATGGCTTTTCGGCCAAAAGGAGAAAGCGCATCATTATCTCGCACAACGTTGCCCCTGATCATAAAGATGACGCGTAGTGATTAGCCTCAAAGTTCTAAGCAGAACATGAACACTGCCTGACAAGCTTACGGCTTAGGTAAACACTCGATTAAATACATGACTGAAAGCCGTTACTGTTAGCAATGGCTAAAATAGAAAAGATTTCTGCCCCAACTGTTACTACATTGGCTGCGGCAACCGGTAGGCGCCAGTTGTCGCAAGGCTTGCCTTGCCGGATTATATTGCCTAGGACGGTGATATGGAACCGTTGGAAGATAAAGCTGCAAGCGGCATTTTGCCATCGAACTGTTCGGCACATATCGCCGTCAACAGGCAGGCTCTCTTCCCCCTCCTGATCGGCACCAGATCGGACGATGTCATGGGGTTGCTGCGCGTCTGACCGCACAGCGACCCAAAATCCTGATGAGAGCAATTCACGCTGCGACCTTTGAAGGTCGTATTAACTGTTTGTTTTGATGCGCTTTTGTCCGAGTCGTTAGCGGCATTCGGTAAGGCGCGCTAGGGTTGATCATGACTATCTGGGCCGAATTGGCTAGAGCGGGCAATCATGCCGGCGATGAAATTCTGTTGCGAAAACGCGATCACATCTATGAAATTCGCTATAACGGCCTGGAACTGATGTCCAACATCAATTTCCAGTCCGAAACCGTATTGGCAGAACGGTCGCTTCGCCTGCACGGGCGGGCGGTGTCGCATATGCTGATCGGCGGGCTCGGCATGGGCTTTACGCTTCGGGCCGCACTCGATTTGCTTGGACCGGATGCCAGGGTGATAGTCTGCGAGCTTGTGCCGGAGATCGTGGACTGGAACCGGACCCATATCGGTCATCTTGCGGACCATCCGTTGAAAGACCCGCGCGTCGATGTCCGGGTTGCGGACGTAATGGATGTTCTCCGTGCAGAGCCGGGCCGGTATGACGCCATTCTGATGGACACGGATAATGGACCGGATTTCACCGTCCGCGCTGCCAATGGCGCCATCTATGAAGATGATGGCCTCAGGCTGGTGAAAGGAGCGTTGAAGCCGAATGGCATCGCCGCTTTCTGGTCGGCAACCATATCCAACCCGTTTGAAGATAAGCTGGACATGCTGCCCTGGGAGTGGCAACGCGAGGATGTATCGCTCATCGGCGGGCGCGCCGATGCGTTCCATTACATCTATTTTGCGGCGCGGGGCGGATTTCGATCGCAGGTCGACAGGGCCATCACTGCGTCCCAGCCCTTTGCGGCAATGGCGGGCTGAGGGAATATCCCTCAGTCTTCCGGTACTGTCCGGTCCGGATGCGCCTCGTAATAGATCGTCTCGATCGAGTGCGCCATGGATTGCAGGCTGAAACGCTCGTGTAGCCGCGCTGCGTCCGGCATCGCGGCGCGAAACGCTCCGGGATCATCCGCAACGCTCAGCATCTTATGCGCAAGCGCCTCGTCCTCCGGCTCCACCAGCGCCGGGGAACGAGGTCCGAACACTTCGGGGATGCCGCCGACATTGCTGGCGATGACAGGTTTTCCTGCGGCGAGCGCCTCCAGAACGATATAAGGAAACGCTTCGGCACGCGATGGAACCACCATTATCCGCCCCAGGGCAAAGGCGTCTCGCGCAGCCATGCCGGGTAGAAACCGGATTTGCCCGGAAACGCCAAGTTCGTCGGCAAGGGCGATGAAGCCGGGCTTTTCCGCGCCGTCTCCCACCATGGTTGCGGTGAAGTCGCGCTGGTTCTGGGTGCGCAGACGAGCAAGGGCACGGATCATGAGGTCCGGTCCCTTCAACTCGCGCATCGTGCCGACAAACAGAAAGTCACTGGCATCGGCTGCGTCGGCGACCGGGATGAACTCCCCTTCGGTCAAACCGTTATAAACGACGGCGTGGAGGCCATAGGGCCGCCCTACCTTCTCTTCGTAGATGCGCTTTTCGAAGTTCGAGACGAACATCACCGCATCGGTCAGAGGGGCCAGCAATCTCTCGACCAGAAAGACGGCGCCGCCGCGCCGCGTTTTCCGGTCGAAATGCAGGCTGCCGCCATGCGGTGAATAGATACGGGCTACGCGAGACCTGAATACCCGTAAGACTGAGCCGAACAAACGTGCATAGACCCCACCCTTGGCGCCATGTCCGTGCAATATGTCCGGCTGCAATTTCTTGATGATGCGATATGTTTTATAGGCTGCGGCTGCATCGCCCAATCCGACGTGGCGCTGCATGGCAATTCGATGAAGGCCGAGCGCGAGCTTTGGCCGTAATTCTTCCAGAAGCGCGTCTTCGCGCGGGCCGCCGGTGCTTGCGTCGCAGACGATGCCGACCGCGTGGCCTTTTTCCGCCTGCAAGTCCACCAGATCGCGAACATGGCGGAAGAGCCCACCGGTCGGTTCGCGGAAACAGTGGACGATACGCAGTGGGGAGACATTGGTGTCATCAGCCATCAATCGCCATCAGAACAGACGTTCGCGCACATAGATCGTGTCGCCCGGCAGGATAGGATCTGAAATCAGCACGCGACCGGTCAGAACCTTGCCGTTGAACTGGCGCGTGATGTCGACATTTTCCTGATTGGCACGGGGGCTGAAACCGCCGGCAGCGGCAATTGCCTTCTGTGCGGTCATGCCAGGGACATAGGAATATTGGCCGGCAGCACCAACTTCGCCCATCACGAAAATGGGGCGATAGCGGTCGATTTCCGCGCTGACGTCCGGGTCGCGCAGGTAGCCGCCGCGCAGCTTCGATGCGATGATGCCTTCCAGCTGTTTGGATGTCTTCCCGCGCGCCGGAATGCTGCCGACGAGCGGGAAGGCTATATAGCCAGCCTGATCGACGCTATAGGTGTTGGTGAGGCTCGGCTGCTCGAAAACCGTAATGCGCACGCGATCACCCGCGTCCAGCATATAGGGCTGGTTCAGCGCTTCGTGGAAAGCGGGCGGGGCAGGGCGATAGCTGGAGCAGGCAGAAAGCGTCATGGCGGCAAGGCCGAGTGCCACGAGCAGAGTGTGGCCTTTGCGCTTGTTATGAGTTGTCGTCGCCGTCATCTTCCGCCTCGGTTCTTCCGAAAAGCATTATTTCCTACGAACGCAATCGACGCGGTATGCCGCGTGGTTACGAATATCGGTTGCAAGCGTTATCGATTGATTAGGGTTAATGGCTGGTAAAGAAGACAGGTTCCAGCGCAAAAACTTTGCGGCTTGCCGGTGGCTTATCCCGTTTAACCCTCTGGTTACCTTGTTCCTTTACCGTTCGGCGAGATTCGGGGGTCGTTTACCCCACGCGGGCGAGAGCGGTCGCGCGCCCAAGCGCACTCGCGAAGTCCATGGAGAATGGTGAATGGCAGAAGTCGGTCCGTTATCAAAAGATGCAGATATCGATATCGGCGCGCTGTTCGCCAGCCTGCGGCGCCACTGGCTGTTCATTGTTGTCGGCGCGCTTCTCATGGCGGCGCTTGCTTGGGCCATCTGCCTCCTTCTGACGCCGGATTATCGTGCCGAAGCGCGCATCATGATCGAGGCTCGCGAATCCATCTATACCCGTCCCAATGGCGAAACCGCCGCCGAGCGGCCACTATTCGATGCCGAAGGCGTGAAAAGCCAGGTCGAGGTATTTTCCTCCGGCGAGCTTCTCAAGAAGGTTTCCGACGACCTCAAGCTCACCGATAACGCAGCTTTCACGGCGACCGACGTGAAGCCGTGGACCCAGGCTCTCATCATGCTGGGCATGCGCACGGACCCGGCGCGGCTGACCCCGGAAGAGCGTGTTTTACAGAAACTTCGCAAAAACATGCAGGTTTTTGCTGTTACCGCCTCGCGCGTCATCGTGGTGCAATACACATCCGCGGACCCTGAGACAGCTAAGAACGTCGCCAACGCGCTGGCCAATCAATATATCCTGTTCCAGCAGGCTGCGAAGCTGGCATCGAACGATGATGCGACCGGTTGGCTTGCCCCCGAAATCGACGACCTGCGCAATCGTGTCCGCGATGCGGAAAGGAAGGTCGCGGATTATCGTGCTTCGCGTGGACTTCTCACCGGCCAGAGCAACAGCACAATTGCGACACAGCAGCTTTCTGAAGTCTCGACTGAACTTACGCGGGTGCGCACCAGCCGTGCTTCGGCGGAAGCGAAGGCGGAAAGCATTCGTAAGGCACTCGCCTCTGGTGCTCCCATCGACACGCTGCCGGATGTACTCGCTTCGGGGATGATGCAGCGCCTTGCCGAAAGGCGCATTCAGCTCAATGCCCAGATTGCCGATCTCTCGACGACGCTTCTGGACGGTCATCCGCGTATCAAGGCGCTGCGTTCGCAGCTTGTCGATCTCGACCAGCAGATCAGGAACGAAGGCCGCAAGCTTGTTGCCAGCCTCGATAATGAAGCCTCCGCAGCTAAGCTTCGCGAGGATGAGCTCAATCGTGAGCTGAACCGGGTGAAGGCACAGGCGGCACAGGCAGGCGATCAGGAAGTCGAGTTGCGCGCATTGGAGCGTGAAGCGGCGGCGCAGCGCCAGCTTCTGGAAACCTACCTGACGCGCTATCGCGAAGCCGCGTCCCGTACCGACCGCAATTATGTGCCGGTCGACGCCCGGGTTTTTTCTTCCGCCGAGACTCCCGCCGTTCCCTATTATCCGATGATACTGCCGATTGTCGGCTCGACCTTCGTGGCGGGCTTGCTGCTGCTGTCGATTTTCGTTCTCTTGCGTGAGTTGTTCAGCGGGCGCGCATTCGTGACCGCGGATGGCCAGCGGATTGCTGCCGTCGAGGAAATCGAAATGCCGGTTATTGCCGCTGCCGCTGAAGCCGCTTCCGTGCCGCCATCCGGCTCCGAACGCGAGGATGCGGCTTCCGACGAAACAATTGCCGTGCCACGCCGTTCGTGGAGGATGCCGTTTGCGGCCAAGCCGCCGGTGTCAGACATACGGAAAACCGTGGAGGAGCTTCCCATGATCGAGCGGGATAAGATCAGCCGGCGCGAGGCCCGAAAGCGCAATCCCAATGGCGTGGAAGCTGTTGTCGAGCTGCTTGCTGGCGGAAAGCAGAAGCGCATCGTGGCTGTCTCTCCCGAAGGTGATAAGGCATCAGCGGGAACGGTGCGTCTGTTGCGCGAATTCGCTGACCGTGGCAAGCGGGCAATTCTCGTGGACATGACGGCACAGGGGACCGTGGGGCTGGCCATGCTGGACGGTGCACGTCTGCCCGGCATTACCGAGCTTCTGTCCGGCGAGCGGCGGTTCAATGAGGTCATCCATAGCGACCGGTTCTCACAGGCGCATGTCGTGCCGCTGGGTGAGGCCGACCCCGAAATCGCCATGCGCTCCGCCGATCGCCTGCCGCTCATTCTCGACGCGCTGGAAACGGTCTATGATTTTGTTGTCGTAGAGTGCGGTCCGTCATCTTCGGAACAGATCAGGCGCATTGCCGACGGACCTGCTTCCGTCGTGATGAGCATCGTCGACCCGGATGACAAGGGCGTCGCGCTGGCTGCTCTCGACCTCGACCAAGGTGGTTATGAAGACGTCGTCATTTTGATGGACGAACCTGCCTGATTGCCGAATCTGATTCTGGAACAATGGCTTGGAACAGGTTCCTGAATCGGGTTGCCAGCACCCTCTACCTTTTTGCGAACCTGCTGCGCAGCGTCTTGGCCAAACCCCAAAGACGCGGATTTCGCTTGAGACTTCCGGCGACCGCGTTGCGGGCTGATTGCAGCGCCGTGAAAAGCTTGCCCTTGGCGGAAAGCGGCACGAGTGTGTCGTAGATCGTAAGTTCGATGTCACACCATTCGCGCTTGTATGGCTCATCACCGATGCCGAAACTGTAGATCGAATGTCCCTGATCGCAACTCCGGCTGATATCCTCGAAGAAGAGGAATTCGCCCGGACTTGCCGTCATCAGTTCGTCTTGCGCGATTGCGCCAAACTCAACGGTCGGCCCTGCAATGCCGAACACCTTTCCGATGATCGAACGTATGGTTCCGCCCACCTCAAGAAAGCGCAGTTCGTTCAGTTCCCCGTCTTTCGTCAGGCCTTCGCGGAAGAAGGCGTTGAAGAAATTGCGCACATTCCCATCGGCGAACGGGTCGCTGATACCCATCTGCCGAAAACGCTGCGCCTTCATCGCAAAAAAGAGATCGAGAACCTCCGCTGTTTCAGCGTGGCTCCGGGCAGATGTAATTCTCCAGCCTCCGTTTTCTTCATAGCGGCGACCGTGCTGGCGATGTTTTTTCAGCTTTCGCTTGCGATTGGTGCGATCGAGCACCGCATCAAAGCCTGCATCGAGCGAGACAGCGAGAACCGGATTTGGATTGATCCCTCTTTCAAGGACAAGCAGTGGATTGGGTGTGCCTTGCAGTTCAGCAAGCTGGCGTGTCAGCGATAGTGCGTCGATGTCGGGCCGCGCCTTGCGGATAGCCCCAACCATCTGACGGACCGCCTCGCATCCGGGAACGCTGCCATATTCCTTTCGCAGCCAGGGGAAATTGCAATTGGCGTGGGTTCCGCCGGGATAGCGTGCAATTTTCACACCCTTATGAATGACGGCTTCCAGCGGCACAAGCAGGATTGGAGTGCTTCCGCGAAAAAGCCCGACGACAAAACTGTCAGCATTGACGAAGGCACGCCAGTTATCGATCCAGGCGAGCGATTGAGGCGCGCCATGAATGGCCCCGGCATCTTTCCAGAGCCGCCCGATCTCGCTGAAATCCGTCAGAATGCGCGCTGCGACTTCGCCCGCCATTGTCTGCAGCATCCTAGGATGGGGTCAATGTTGTTTTTTGCGCGGCGGCTGTGCCATCCACCAGATGATGCCCATGGCGGGGAGAACCCAGAGGATGCCGGTCACGAAGAAATAAAGAAGATGTACCCAGGCGCTTGACTGGGCCAGATGCGCTACCGCGATAATGGTCGCGAACACGGCATAGATGATGACCAGTGAAACCAGCAAAAAAGTGCCGATCAGTTTCTTCAGCCGGACGGGCATGGCGCAGTTCTCCTTTTCCCGGTTCATCACTAACCGGTGAGAGGGGACAGTGAAAGGGCAAAAACGCGGCGGCATGTCGCGTGGCGCCAGCTTGTAACCGTTTGACCTATGCGGCATGTATCCTTCGGCTCATTATCAAAGGGTGTATGGCATGACGGCAGCAGCGGCACAGCATGTAGGACAGGGCTTCAGGTCATCGAAAGAGGACCGCGACCGTCGCCTTGTGCGGTACTGGCTTTATGCGGTGTTCGTCGTACTGATTGCCATCGTCATGGTCGGCGGGGCCACCCGTATGACCGGATCGGGCCTCTCCATCACCGAATGGAAGCCCATTCATGGTGTCGTCCCCCCGCTCAACCATGCTGAATGGGTGGAGGAGTTCGACAAGTATCGTCAGATTCCCCAATACCAGCAGATCAACAAGGGCATGTCGCTGGAGGAATTCCAGTACATTTTCTGGTGGGAATGGGCGCATCGCCTGCTTGCGCGCTTTGTCGGGTTCCTGGTCGCTGTTCCACTGGCCTTCTTTTGGGTTACAGGGCGTCTCAAGGGCGGCCTGAAATACCGCATGCTGGGTCTGCTCGCGCTGGGCGGGTTGCAGGGCGCCATTGGCTGGTGGATGGTCGCCTCCGGCCTGAGTGAGCTGACGAGCGTCAGCCAGTACCGCCTGGCGATCCATCTGACGACAGCCTGTGTCATCATAACGGCGGTATTCTACATTGCGCGCGGGCTCGCAACCTATACGGAGCGCCCGGCAGAAAGATCAATCCAGCGCTTTGCCGGATGGATCGTGTTCGCAGTACTTGTGCAGATTTATCTGGGCGGCCTCGTGGCCGGGCTTCATGCCGGACTGACCTATAACACATGGCCGCTGATGGATGGTGCCGTCATCCCGTCCGATCTGTTTATTCAGTCGCCATGGTGGCGCAACCTTTTCGAGAACCCGAAGACGGTGCAGTTCGTGCACCGCATGTTCGCCTATACGGTTCTGGTTCTGGCTGTGCTCCACGCCTTGCAGGTCTGGAGGAACGCCGCTGGAACTACCCATGCGCGCCGTACGATTGTTCTGGTTGGCCTTGTTCTCGTGCAGGCTGTCATCGGCATTGCCACGCTTCTGATGAGCGTTCCGCTGCATCTGGGACTGACGCACCAGTTCTTCGCACTGATCGTGCTCGCTTTTGCGGTCGCGCACTGGCGCGCAGCCAAGGGTGCTTACGAGGGATGATTTGTCTGGCGCAAATGCCACAGCACGGCGGCAATCTTCAGTTCCCGCGCTTCGTCCGCGTCGTTGCCGTCCTCGCGATGCCACGCTGCTGAGAGGCAGCCATAGGCGAACGCGTAATCCAGAATATAGGCGGGATCGCGCCCGATGATCGGTGCAAAATGTTCGGCCATGCGCCGGGCGCGTCCAAGGTCGAGGCAGAGATCATCCCGGTCGAGCGGATTGTAGAAGATATTGGCCGCGTCGAACGCAGCATCTCCGACAAGCCCGTGCGGATCTATGGCGAGCCAGCCGCGCGGTCCCCTGATGATGTTCTCGTGGTGAATATCGCCATGCAGCGGAATGGCCTTGTGCGGCGTCGCCAGCAGATGCTTCGCGACCGCTGTGCCTTCTGCATAGAGCGGGCTTTCATGCGCTGCCGCAAAAAGGCCGGAAAAGTGTTTGTCCAGCGGCTGCAAGTCAGCCGGTATCGGGGCGGGAGAGGGCGTGTGCAGCGCGCTCAAAACGTCGCCGAATATGTGCAAACATTCGCCGTCCTTGCCGCGTTTCAGGTGCTCATCGAGGTGATAATCACCCGCATATTCGAGCAGCATCGACGTACCTTTGAGGCCGTATAATCGTGCCGCACCATGGCCATCCTGCCAGTCGAGATAATGCGCGCCGCGCAGTTCCTCCATCCCGGCCGGTTTCAACTGCTTGATGACAAAAACCTCGCCCGGATGATCGATGCGTTCGACCTTCCAGACGAGGCTTGAATGCGTATCGGCCAAAGGCTCATAGGAGCCGATATTCCATTCGACAGGAAATACCGGCTGGGTCGTCATCAAATATTGCCGAGCATGAGGTTCATGTTCTGGACGGCGGCACCCGATGCCCCCTTGCCGAGATTATCGAGCAAGGCCACCAGATTGACCTCCCCGTCGCCTTCAGTGCCGAAGACGAAAAGCTTCATGCCATCCTTGCCGGCAAGCTCTTCTGCATCGATACGCGGAAGCTTCACGCTTTCCTCAAGCGGCACGACCTCGACAATATCCTGACCGGCATAATGCTCCGTCAGCGCGGCATGAACCGTGGCAAGCGACGGCGATCCTTCGAGTTCGCTCAGGAACAGCGGAACCTGCACGATCATGCCCTGCGGGAAGCGGCCCACGCTGGGCGAGAAGATCGGGCGGCGATCCAGACGGCCATGCAATTGCAGTTCCGGAACGTGCTTGTGACGCAGCGGAAGGCCATAGAGGAAGTTATTTGCCGCCAGATAGTCCGGATGGTTCTTGTCTTCCATCTGCGCAATGAGCTGCTTGCCGCCGCCGGTGTAGCCGGAAACAGCGTTTACGCTCACCGGATAATCGGCAGGCAGGAGTCCCGCATCGCGCAGGGGGCGAACAAGCGCAATCGCGCCTGTCGGGTAGCAGCCGGGATTGGCTACGAGGCGCGCCTCGCTGATGCGTTCGCGTTGGCCTTTTGCGAGCTCCGCAAACCCATAGGCCCAGTCGGGATGCACGCGATAGGCCGTCGACGTATCGATGATGCGGGTCGAGTTGTGACCTTCGAGCAGGGAAACCGCTTCCTTGGAGGCATCATCCGGTAGGCAAAGGATGGCAATATCGGCAGACCGCAGATAGTCGGCGCGCAAATCCTTGTTGCGGCGCTCGGCTTCCGGGATGGAGATCACTTCAAGATCGTCGCGCTGGGCCAGACGGGTACGGATTTGCAGGCCGGTTGTGCCGTGTTCGCCATCAATGAAGATTTTCGGTTTCATGCGTTTTGCCTTTGAATTCAGAAAGTTACGGCGATAATCGGAATCGGTGTTCGAGCTGCTTGAATCAATTTGTGAGCAAGCGTCTCATCGTCGTTCTCTCCGTTCGGCCAAAAGGCCCAGATAGTACATTGCGATCGTCGCTCCGGCGATGGCTGTTATATCGGCATGATCATAGGCCGGTGCAACCTCGACCACGTCAGCGCCCACGAAGTCAAGAGCCGTCAGCTTACGCAGCACGGACAGCATCTTTGCCGAGGAAGGGCCGCCCGCAACCGGTGTTCCTGTCCCCGGCGCAAAAGCCGGGTCAAGGCAATCGATGTCGAAGGTCAGATAGGCTTTCCTGCCATTGGTGCGTTTCAGGATTTCATCGGCAATTGCCGCCGCCGACATATCCTCGACCTCGTGGCCGTAAACGATCTTTATGCCGCAATCTTCCGGCGCGTGGGTGCGGATGCCGATCTGTATCGAATGGTTCGGATCGATGATCCCGTCGCGTACCGCGCGGCCCACGAAAGAACCGTGGTCGATCCGCTTTCCATCGTCGAACCAAGTGTCCTGATGCGCATCGAATTGCACCAGCGCCAGCGGGCCATACTTCGCTGCATGAGCTTTCAGAAGCGGCCATGTGACGAAATGATCGCCGCCCAGCGTCAGCAGGAACGCATCCGATTTCAGGATTTTCGCCGCTTCGCGCTCGATGGTGGCCGGGGTTTTGCTGTGGTTGCCATAATCAAGCAGACAGTCGCCATAGTCGATGACAGCGAGTTTCTCGAAAAGATCGCGCTCGAACGGATATTGCGGGTCGTTGTCGAAAATGGCCGATGCGCGCCGGATCGCCTGCGGACCGAAACGTGCACCGGGACGGTTGGAAACGGCTGCATCGAAGGGAATGCCCCACACAACCGCTTCCGCTCCCTTGAGCGATTTCGTGTATATCCGCCGCATGAAGGACAATACGCCGGCATGGGTCGGGTCCGTGGCTGCACCAGTCAGGTTGCGGGCAGTGATCGCGTGGTCGATGGTCTTTGATGGCATGGCGGTCATCCGAGTGATAGTCTGGCTTCTATAGCGCTTTCATTCGCCTTTGGCATCAAATCCATAAGCGCGTTCCACACGGGCGATGCGCACGCGATAGGCTTCGTACCATTTCTGGCGCCCGAGCTTCTGCGCGACCAGATGGTCCACATCGCGTTTCCAGGCGCGGATACTTTCCTCGTCAGCCCAGAACGAATTGGTGATGCCGAAACCTTCCGCGTCGCGCGCGCTTTCAATACCAAGATAACCGGGCTGCCTTGCTGCAAGTTCTCCCATCTGAGCCGCCATGTCTCCATAGCCGTCGTCCTCGCCGCCAGCATCCTTGCCCATGACACGCTGGGAGGCGAAGGTGACGATCAGATAGGGAGGTTCTGGTGTGACTGCAAAACGACTGGACGACATTCGGCTGGCTCCGTGCTGGCTGAGTCTCGCATTACATAACAAAAAAGCGGACCCGAAGGCCCGCTTTTTCTGTAAATCCAAAGCGACAGATATTAGCGCTTGGAGAACTGGAACGAACGGCGAGCCTTGGCCTTACCGTACTTCTTACGTTCGACGACGCGGCTGTCGCGGGTCAGGAAGCCACCCTTCTTGAGAACCGTGCGCAGGCCTGGTTCGTAGTAGGTGAGGGCCTTGGAGATGCCGTGACGAACGGCACCGGCCTGACCGGAGAGGCCACCACCGGCAACGGTGGCAACGATGTCGAACTGACCGGCGCGATTCGAGGCGACGATCGGCTGCTGCAGGATCATCTGCAGGACCGGACGTGCGAAATACTTTTCGAATTCCTTGTCGTTGACGGTGATCTTGCCGGTGCCCGGCTTGACCCATACGCGTGCAACGGCGTCCTTGCGCTTGCCGGTGGCATAGGCGCGGCCCTGTGCGTCCAGCTTCTGGACATGAACCGGAGCGGCAGCTTCGGTCTTGGCAACGGTGCCGAGTTCTTCGAGCGAGTTGATGCTCTCAGCCATGATTATGCATTCCCTTTGTTCTTGCGGTTCAGCGCTGCGACGTCGAGGACTTCCGGCTGCTGAGCTTCGTGCTGATGGTTCGGGCCTGCATAAACGCGCAGGTTCTTCATCTGGCGACGGCCAAGCGGACCGCGCGGGATCATGCGCTCGATTGCCTTCTCAAGAACGCGTTCCGGGAAACGGCCTTCGAGGATCTGGCGAGCGGTGCGCTCCTTGATGCCGCCGGGATGGCCGGTGTGCCAGTAGTATTTCTTGTCGGCATACTTGTTGCCGGTCAGAACAACCTTGTCGGCATTGATGATGATGACATTGTCGCCATCGTCAACATGCGGGGTGAAGGTTGCTTTGTGCTTGCCGCGCAGGCGATTGGCGACGAGCGATGCGAGACGGCCGACGACGAGACCTTCGGCGTCGATCAGCACCCACTTCTTCACCACTTCGGCCGGCTTCTGAGAAAAAGTTGCCATTGAAGTCTTCCTTGACTTGATCCCTGTCCCTGCGAACCGGGCTTTTTTTGTTGCTTGTGTTGGACTGGTCCAACCCGAACGGGCGGGCAAAAGTTACCTTTCACTCGCTTCCGGCGGGTCGATACACAATGTCGGGTTGGTCGTCAAGTCCTATATTTGAAACTCTGTTTTAGAAATATAACAAAATCAAACGGTTAGGGTATTGGTATTATAATACCTTACATTTTTGACCGTTTTATCGCGGTGGTATCGAATAAGTGGCGGTTGCGTGGGCGACAAGTTCGCCATTGGCACCGTCGGTAAGGCTGATGTCGAGCACGGCCAGCCGTTTGCCGAGCTTGAGCAGACGCGCCACAGCCTCGACCGTGCCGGGCGAAGGCTTGCGCAGGAAATTGATATTCAGGTTGGTCGTCACCGCCAGGGCAACCGGACCGATATGAGCCAGAATGGCCGCATAGGCTACCACATCAGCAAGCGCGAAAAGCGAGGGTCCGGAAACCGTGCCGCCGGGGCGCAGGTGTTGTTCATCGGCGTGAAGGCGCATCGTGGCAGAGCCTTCCCCCAGGCACACGAGCTCAAAAGCGTCGCCAAGCTGCGGAAATTCGCGTTTCATGAAGGCCCGGAGGTCTTCGACCGTCATCACGGGGCCGACATTCGTGCGATGTGCGGTATTGATATTCATGCGTTCCTCCCAACTTAAATATTCAATAAGAGGTTCATGTGCCTCTAGGCAAGCACTGGCTCAGCCATTTGAAGAGAACAGAGATGCAAAATCTTTCCGATGATCAGATTCGCAACATTCTCCAATCCGTCAAAACAATTGCGCTTCTTGGCGCCTCACCGAAGCCGGAACGCCCGAGCAATGGCGTAATGGAATTCCTGCTTTCCAAGGGGTATCGCGTCATTCCCGTCAATCCGGGGCAGGCGGGCAAGGATATTCACGGCCAGCGCGTGGTGGCCCGGCTGGCGGATATTGAAGGGCCGGTGGATATGGTGGATGTCTTCCGCGAACCTTATTCGCTGCCGGGAATCGTGGACGAAATTCTTGCGATGAAGCATAGGCCGAAGGTCTTGTGGACACAGCTTGGTGTCGTACATGAAGAGGCCGGGAAAAAAGCGGTGGACGCAGGCCTGACGGTCGTCATGGACCGCTGCCCGGCCATCGAATATCCTCGTTTGATCGGTCGATAAGAACTTTCGGATTTAATTTCTGCAATTCCGAAACTGGACGGAAAATCCTTCTTTGCTTTCTTGGCGGCAACGCCTAACGTCCGGACCTGATTGGGGTTTGGGACATAGGAGGAAATGATGTCAAAACGCTCTCCCGGAATTGAAACGCTCGCGGTCCACGCAGGCGCAAAGCCAGATCCGACGACAGGTGCTCGTGCGACGCCGATCTATCAAACGACTTCGTTTGTGTTCGATGATGCGGACCACGCTGCTTCCCTTTTCGGCCTCCAGGCTTTTGGCAATATCTATACACGCATAACAAATCCGACGACGGCAGTTCTGGAAGAACGCATTGCCGCACTTGAAGGCGGTACGGCAGCGGTCGCAACGGCATCCGGCCATGCCGCACAGTTGCTCGTTTTCCATACGCTGCTGCGACCGGGTGACAATTTCGTCGCCGCGCGTCAGCTTTATGGCGGATCGATCAACCAGTTCGGCCAGTCGTTCAAGTCTTTCGACTGGCACGTGCGCTGGGCCGATGCCACCAATCCGACTGATTTCGCCAAGCAGATTGATGATCGCACCCGCGCCATCTTCATCGAGAGCTTCGCCAATCCAGGCGGCATCGTCGTCGATATCGAAGCGATTGCCGAAATCGCTCACAAGCACGGCCTGCCGCTGATCGTGGATAACACGCTTGCCTCGCCCTATCTGGTGCGCCCGATCGAGCATGGCGCGGATATTGTCGTCCACTCTCTGACCAAGTTCATCGGCGGCCATGGCAATTCCATGGGCGGCATTCTCGTTGATGGCGGCACCTTCGACTGGGCGAAATCCGGCAACTACCCGCTTCTGACCGAGCCGCGCCCGGATTATGCGGGTCTGGAACTGCACAAGACTTTCGGCAATATTTCCTTCGCCATCGCTGCGCGTGTGCTGGGCTTGCGTGATTTTGGCCCGGCTATCTCTCCATTCAATGCGTTCCAGATACTGACAGGCGTGGAAACGCTACCGCTGCGCATCCAGCGCCACAGCGACAATGCGCTGAAGGTCGCTTCCTGGCTGCATGGCCATGACAAGGTGTCGTGGGTCAATTATGCGGGGCTGCCGCATGATAAATTTCACGCGCTCCAGCAGAAATATGCACCGAAGGGGGCCGGCTCCGTTTTCACCTTCGGCCTCAAGGGCGGCTATGACGCAGGCGTGAAGTTTGTCGACAGTCTCGAACTCTTCTCGCTGCTCGCCAATATCGGCGACACGCGTTCGCTGGTAATCCATCCGGCATCTACCACGCATCGCCAGTTGAGCGACGAGCAGAAGGTGGCCGCAGGCGCCGGACCGGACGTCGTGCGGCTGTCGATCGGCATCGAGGATGCAGACGATATCATCGCCGATATCGAGCAGGCGTTGGCAAAGGTCTGATCCATGAGCCGGTTTCTCGCTTTCAACCTCGCTGCCATGGAGCCGGAGGAAGGCGCTCCCTTGCCGGAGCGCGTCCTTTCCGGCGACCCCGGGTTTCGTACATGGAATCTGGAAGAGAACGCCGAAGGCACGCTTTTCGCGGGCATATGGGAAAGCACGCCTGGCAAGTGGCGGATCCAATACGACGAATGGGAATTCTGCCATATCCTGTCTGGGCGTTCGATCATCGAGGAAGAGAACGGAGAAGTCCGCGAAGTCAAAGCCGGAGACAGTTTCGTCATCCGGCCCGGCTTCAAGGGCAGTTGGGAGGTTCTTGAGGCCACCCGCAAGGAATATGTCATCAAGCTATGACGACCGCCTCTGCTTTATAAAAAACACCCGCCGATTCGGCGGGTGTTTTTGTTTCAGTTGTGGGGACCGCGCTTGATAGGCTGGATAATCGGCAGATCGCCCGGATTTGGACGGCCTGCATTTCCTGACGGCGGACGATCCGGACGCGGCGGGCGCGGGCGCTCGGGCCTGTTATAACTCGGACGGTTCCTGTCACGGTCACGGTAACGATAATTGTCGCGGTAACGATAACGAGAGTCCCGATAATAGCGCGGATAGCGGCGATAATCACGGTAATAGCCGCCGCTGTCATAAATGACGCCCGTACCAATATAGCTGCCGCGCGAATAGTAGGGATCATAACCGTCGCCATAATAGCCTTCGGACACGCAACCGCTGAGTGTGAGGCTCGCAGCGCCGATGCCAAGCGCGAGTAGAATAGATTTCAATGACATGTTCGCTACTCCAGTAAAGCCGGTGCCAGCGCTGGAATACGCAACAACCACGCGGCGAACCACTATTTAGAGGGATTATGCGCGTTTCTGCTTGAGCACCATAATCAATAAAGATTGCAGAACGTTAGCTTGGTAAGCTCAGTTCATATCGTCTCGTAGATGCCACTCAATGGGCTGGTGCTACAAGCTTGTTCAATAACGCAATAACGTTCCAAAAGTTGCTTCCGGCAGATGAAAGGCACTCCACAAGACAAAAAAACCGCCCCGAAAGGCGGTTTGTTTGACTGAAGAAGCGGCATCTTTACTCGCTGCTTGCCTTAGAAATTGCTGTGGAAATTTCTCCAAATTTGCCCTTGATCGTGGTTCCCAGCGTCGTCGTCGCGCCGATGATTACGACAGCGATCAAAGCCGCGATGAGGCCGTATTCGATGGCGGTTGCGCCGGATTCATTTTTACGAAAGCGTGCGATAAGCTTGGTCATGTGTTGCTCCTGAGATCATTTTTGTTTGTTTAGTGGTCGCTGTGACCTGGGAGCAAACTATCCGGCAATTATGTTCACCCTCTTAAGTTGCATGGTAAACGGATGGTGAGTATTGCATATGATTAATAAAGTGCTGAATACAAAATGAAATTTGAAATTTCGCGATGAACGGCATTTAAGCATTATTGAATGTAAGGTTGCAGAATGCAAAGAGCCCCGCTTGCGCGAGGCTCCATCGGGGGATGGTTGTGTCATCCACCTTACTGCGGCAGCTGGGCTCCTGCCTGCTTAACGGCATCGGCCATGGTCTGGCAGAGCTTTTCCTCAGAGATGTTCTGCGCTTTTGCGCTGGTGGCGATATCCTGCTCCATACCCATCGCAGAAACCTTGCCCTGCTTGCCGGTTGCTTCGGCAGCATCGGCCTTGAAGGTGTCGGCTGGGGCAGGGATAAGTGCAATCATTTTCGTCTGGATCTCGATGGCGCCGCCATCAGTGTAACCCTTTTCCTGGCAGTACTGAAGCACGCCAAGCTGATTGCGGGCGGCATTATAGGCCATTTCCATCTGCTCCGGCGTTGCTTGAGCGAAAGCCGTAGCAAGGTTAGCGCCGAGGAAAAGACCGGCCAAAGAAACACGTACCAGATTGCGCATGATAATTTATCTCCATGAGTCAAATACACGCTGTGATAGAGCGAAATTTTTCTGCAAAGGGAACTCAAGAAAAATTAATTAGTGAAATGAAATATAAGAGAAAATACTTCCTCTCTTCGGGATAATTCGTCACGAATATTTCATGAAAACGATATGTTGGGATTATCCAGCGGGTTGCATAAGATTTGCCATCAAACGGAAAGCTCCGGGGACGAGCCTGTCGAGCTGATGGTGCAATACGAGACTCGTATGCGTATGGCGGCCCTTGCCGATCCTGGCGGATACAAGTGCACCATAGAGCGGTTGTTCTCCATCATCGTGCATGGAAAGCAAGGGCTGATAAGCATCATCCCATGCAGAAGCAAAATAAAGTCCGCGCTCCTTGTGCCAGCCATCCCAATCCGTTTCGCTGATGGCATTGGGGTCGACGAGCAGGGGGTGTTCAGGCTTAAGAACTGTAACCACCGCATCGGGATTCGTCACGCGCCAGCGCAATGATGGCGAGCCGATGGTCAGTGGTCGCGGCGGCGTTTGGTCTGGGCGCCAATTGTCGGACGGGCGATGATAGAGTGTGACCAGATGCCCGCCATCCTCCACAAATCGGTGCAGCTTTTCCGTTGCCGCAGCAAGGTCAACGCGCGGGCCGAAAGCGAATATTCCAATCACAATAGTAGTGAATTGCGAAAGATCACCGGCAAGATGATGAGGTTCGATGTCGGTGACGTCAAATCCCATGCGTTTCAACCAAAAGCCGACATTGTCCGCACCGCCGCCGATATAGCCAATGCGGGTATCGGGCAGCTTCACGTCATGAGCCAGCACCGGAAGCGTTGCAGGCTCGCGCCAGACCGTTCTGCCGATATGCGGATAGCTGGCAATGTGTGTTTGCCATGCCGGGGTTCCGTCAATCAATGCCTGCAGGCAGGTCAAGCCCGGTATCGGATCGGAGGGACCGTGCAAGGTGACGCTCGATCCGTTTACGTTGGCTCCCCAACCGTTTTGCGATGTAAACGTGATCTGTTTTGCGGGACCGTTCGCAAGGAGCTGGACCGGCGATGGTTCCCGTTGGCGCGATAGGAGGACGGCTGGCGGGTCGATCTTCAACGAGACGGGCGGCACAATGGCGAGCGGCTCTTCCAGGTCGAAGCTGCATTCCGCCAGATGCCCGCCAAACTGCGCCTTCAGCCGGATATAGGCCTGCCCGTTGCCGCCGAGAGACCGCCAAGCGGTTTCGAAAAGCGGGGAAAGTTCCGCGTCTTTCGCTGGTGAAACAGTCAGAATTTCTCTTCCAGGGTTCCGCTGGTCACTGACAAGCGCGCAGTTTTCGGGCAGCACAGCCACCGCCGTTGCTGCGATTTCTGCCGCACCGGGGCCATATTCGACAACGAGGCGCGTCTCGCCGCCTGTCGGCAATATCGGCTCATCCAGATAAGCGCGCTCAAACAGCGAGGCCGCTTCGATCAGGGCCGCGTCAACTTCCCGCAACTTGCGTTCCAGCCTGTGTCCATGCAGCAGCAGAAAATCGTCCGGTGCACTGGTCAGTACAGCCTTTAGGCGTGTCGCGGCCCCGACCAGATTTTTGACAATGGCTTCGCGGTCGGGAAAAGCCGCTATTGCCTGCTCGATGGAAGAATGAGCATCACGAAGCTGCTTCCGGTTTTCCGATGCCAGCCCATCGAGCTTTGCCAGCGCTTCCAGAGTTTCGGGAAGTCCCTCAAGAATAGTTGTTTCCGAACGACTTTCCGGCAATTTCAGATGCAGCGGCCACTCGATCTGCGGCGTTTCCGGCCAGCGACCCATGCCCTGCGTTGCATGGCAGGCACGCGACCATTCACCGATCCGGTCGTAATCGGCGCCGGTTACCGCATCGCGGCCCGCCGCATGAATTGTCAATGTCGTGTCGGGCGGTGGAAGCTCGTCATCATATGTATCGCCGCCGCCCGGCCATGCAGGGAGATAGAATTTCGCTACCCGCCACGGCGTCAGTCCGTCGGCAAAATGTTCCGGATAGGCGTCGGGATCCGCGGCGAGCCGTATGGCCGTTTCCGCTGCCCGCGTCATGGCGCGGTGGTGACCGTGCTGGCCGGGAACATCGAGAAAGGTCGGCAACACGATATCCGGACGCTCGGTGCGATAGGCGCGCACCAGCCGCTCGATAATTTTCTCCTCGCCCCAATGGGCGAAAGTGCCGTCCCCATCCTTGGAAAAACCGAAATCGTGGACGCAATCGTCTGGCCCATGGCCAAGCCAATGCACGTCGCAATCGAGAATGCGCGCTGCTTCCTCCATTTCGCGACTGCGGATCACAGCAAGCGCGCCGCCGCGTTCGGGGCCAAGCGCGTTCTGCCCGCCTTCGCCGCGTGTCGAGCAGGCAATCACCACCCGCATACCCAAGCCGAACCGCAAAAAGGCCATCAGGCCGCTCTGCTCATCGTCGGGATGCGCACCCGTGTGCATCAGCGTCACGGTCGAACGCAGCCTGCTCAGCGCCCGGTGCAGGCGGACAAGGGCGGAGGACGACTTCTGGCGCTCAATGCGCTGGCGGGCGGTCAGCATGGTCAGATTTCCGAATTCGTGTCGAGCTTCGGCGTCATGGCCTCGAACATGGGGAGCGATGCAGCGCCGAGCGCGGCGGTAAACTGTCCCGTCTGTCCGCGAATGACACGAGGAAGCGCGCGGGCGCGGCGGCTTGCGACCGAAATCGGCAGGCCACCCATATGCCAGATCAGGTCGTCGATGATCGCATCGGGCAACATGCCGCCCAGAATGATCGTCTCGGGATCGAGAATGTTTTCGATCATGGCAATCATTGGCGCCAGATGGTCGGCGGCTTCCTGCACCCAGCCCATCAGAACCGGATTGCGGGCTTCGTGCAGTTTCTGGAGTGCGTCGAAATCGGTTTCCTCGATGCCAGCCGCATGAAGCTTTTCGCGCAAGGTATGAAGAGAAGCATAGGTTTCGAGACAGCCTTTCTGGCCGCAGGCGCAGCCGCGCCCGTTGGGCGTGATGACGATATGGCCGATTTCACCGGCATTGCCGAAGGCACCGCGAAAGGGGGCGCCGTCCTGAATCATGCCGAGCCCGATACCAGCACCGAAATAGATCATGGCGAAATTGGAAATCGCATGGCCCGCGCCGAAAAGACGCTCGCCGACAGCCGCCGCATTGGCGTCGTTTTCGACCAGAACCGGCTCGCCGCAGGCTTCGCTCAGAACTGCCCCCGCATCGATCCCGGACCAGCCGGGCAGGGTAGTGGGCCCCACCGAACTCATGCCCTCAATGTCGAACGGTCCGGGCATAACCACGCCAATACCAAGAAGGCGCGCTGGAAACGAAGCCTTTACTGCATCGACTTCCTTTCGCAACTGCGCGGAAAGTTTGTCGGGGCTGACATCATTGATCGGCCGCACATGCTGCTTGCGCGGCGTACCGGAAAGATCGAGCACTGTCGTCACCATATGCGTCGATCCCATTTCGACGCCAATGGTCATCGCGCCTTCGGGGTTGACGGCAAACTGGATCGGCGGCTGGCCGCGTCCCGTTTTCAGCCGCCCGAGCTGCATGAGCAGGTTCTCCGCCACCAGTTCGTCGACGATATTGGCGATGGCCTGCGCGGTCAGATGGGTCAGGCGGGCGATATGCATCCGTCCTAGGGGACCGTGACGGCGCACGACATCAAGCACCACACGACGGTTATGATCGCGGATGCGTTCGGGATTCTTGCCGAGCGTGACAGCCTGCGCAGTGGCCCGCGCCGCCGCAGGTCCATCTTCGGATAGCCCATCTGATTTCGATGTCATGGTCCCTCCTGTCCCCCGTCAAAAGAGATAGCGCGAGCCGCTTTTAACAGCAATATATTAATTCAACTAAATTATCTTATTGACAAATGGCCCGCAAAATTGAACCGTAAGGCAGGGTGGCGAAAACCGCTCTGGCTCATGTTGGGGAAGTGGGTTCCTGCATGAGAAAAATGGGCGCCGCGCACGATCTGCGCGGCATGTGGTGGAATAAGCGGATGATGCTGGGCATCTCCGTGGCCGTGCCTGGGACCGCATTCGTACCGGTGGGCGGGGCAATAGGGAGGTTTAAATGCGCAAGCTGTTATTGGCAGGTCTGGTTGCAGGGCTCAGCACCTTTGCGATCAACGCTGCACAGGCCGTCGAAATCGAATATTGGCAATATGTCTTTGAGACACGCGTCAAGGCGATGGACAAGCTGATCGAGAATTTCGAGAAGGCCAACCCGGACATCAAGGTCAAGCAGGTCACGTTCCCTTATGACGACTATCAGACGCGCGTGATCGCAGCGAAGATGGCCGGCAAGAGCCCGGACGTGATGCAGCTCTTCTATGGCTGGCTGGACAAGTTCGTGGCTGGCGGCATTCTGCAGCCATTGCCGCAGGACGCATTCCCGCATGACAAGATCGAAAGCGAATTCTTCCCGATCGTTTCTGCGATGAAGCGGGGCGACGAATATTACGGCCTGCCGACCGCCGTGCGTTCGCTTGCGCTCTTCTACAACAAGAAGCTCTTCACCAACGCCGGCCTTGACCCCAACAATCCGCCGAAGACGCTGGATGAAATGGTCGAAGCTGCCAAGAAGACGACAAAGCGTGACGCTTCCGGCAACCTTCTGGCGGAAGGCATCACGATCGACATGCCGGGGCAGGACCAGCATTGGTGGCGTGAGGTTCTGGTGCGCCAGTTCGGCGGTCAGCCCTATACCGACAACGATCGCAAGGTTGCCTATAACGACGCTGCCGGTGAAAAGGCGCTCGCCTTTTATACTGGCCTCCAGACCGAACATAAGGTCGGCGAAGTGAAATTCATGGATGAAGGCCAGGCCGCTTTCCGCGCTGGCATGGCAGCCATGACCATCGACGGCACCTTCCGTCTCGGCTCGTTCCGCACCATCAAGGACTTCGAATGGGGCGTGACCGAGCTTCCGGCCAACGCCGAAGGCGTGCGCTCCAACTATGCGAGCTACTTCGCCAACGGCATCAGCGCCAAGGCAAGCGGCGAGAAACTCGAAGCTGCCAAGAAGTTCCTGAACTACATCTCCTCGCCGGAAGCCATGGAAATCTGGCTGAAGGATGTGGGCGAACTGCCTGCGCGCCGTTCCGCGGCCCTGACGGAAACGAACCTTGCCGATCCGATCTACGGCCCGTTCCTGAAAGGTCTGGAATATGCGCACACGACCATGTTCGTGGACGAGCTGAAGCAGCGTCAGGTCGCTGTTGACATGGCCAACCGCGTGATCCTCGAAAAGCAGGCGGTCAAGGACTCTCTCGAGCAAGCCGCCAAGTCCGAGCAGGAAGTGCTCGACGCGGCCAAGTAAGGCAATCGTGAAAGAGGAAGTGGCTGGAAACAGTTCTGGCCACTTCCTCTCATCCTGCCTTCTAGAGCATTTCCAGCAAAAGTGTGAAACGGTTTTGCGTTGGAAAATGCGACAAAACAAATAGTTAGAGCGGTTCCGGCGATTCCGTTAGAACAGGAACCGCTCTAGGGCGCGGCTCATCCGTAGCCGAAGGATTTTGACACATGACAATGACTGTAGAGGCCGGGACGGCTGAAACAGGCGGTACGGGCAAGGGGCCTTCGGGTAACGGCCTGACGGACCGCCTTTCCATGCGCACAAGACGGTTGATCTGGGTGTGGAGCTTTCTGGCTCTCCCGATCCTGTTCTATTCGGTCATCCGCTTTTACCCGACGATAGAAGCCTTCTGGCTGTCGCTTACCGACTGGGACCTGATGAACCCGCCAAAGTTCATCGGCTTCGCCAATTACCAGAAGCTTTTCGCCGATCCCGAATTCTGGAAAGTATTCCGGAACACCTTCACCTATCTTCTGGTCGGCACACCGATAAGCCTCGTGGTGGCGTTCACGATTGCCTATTTTCTGGACCGCGTACGTATCATGCACGGGTTCATTCGTGCGCTCTATTTCCTGCCTTATCTCACGACCGCTGCGGCCATGGCATGGGTCTGGCGCTGGTTCTACCAGCCAGCCCCCATCGGCTTCATCAACAATATCCTGAATGCGCTGGGCCTTCCGCAGCAGGGCTTTCTGCGCTCGGTCGATCAGGGTCTCTATGCGATCATGGCGACGTCCATCTGGGCCGGTCTCGGCTTCCAGATCATCATCTTCATGGCGGGCCTGCGCGCTGTTCCCAACACCTTCTACGAAGCCGCGCGCATTGATGGCCTCGGCGAATGGGCGATCCTGCGCAAGATCACGATCCCGCTTCTGAAACCGACCACGGTATTCCTCGTCGTCTTCTCGTCCATCGGCTTCCTGCGCATCTTCGATCAGGTCTACAACATGACCACGAACGATCCCGGCGGGCCGCTCGGCTCCACCAAGCCGCTGGTGCTGATGATCTATCAGACGGCCTTCTCCTCCTATGCGATGGGTTATGCGGCAGCGCAAACCGTCGTCCTCTTCACCATCCTGCTTTGCGTCTCGCTGTTGCAGCTCTGGATTCTGAGGGAAAAGAAATGACAGCGCCCGCTCAAACGAAACCGCTCCCCTTCCAGAACCTCCGGCCCGGCCGCATCCTGACATGGACGCTGCTGCTCATCGGCGGCCTCATCATGGTCACGCCGCTGGCTTTCATGTTCTCCACCTCGCTCAAGACGGCGGGGCAGGTCTACGACCTGCGCCTGATCCCGGCAGAGCCGACATTGCAGAATTATGCCACCATCCTTGCCGATGGCCGGTTCATCCGCTGGTTCCTGAATTCCATGATCGTTGCGGTCGTGGTCACGCTGTCGAACGTCTTCTTCGACAGTCTCGTCGGCTATACGCTGGCGAAATTCCAGTTCCGCGGGCGCTATTTCATCTTCCTCGCCATCCTGTCTACGCTGATGATCCCCACCGAAATGCTGGTGATCCCGTGGTATCTGATGTCGAGCAAGCTTGGCTGGCTGGACAGCTACTGGGGCATCATGTTCCCAGGCATGATGACGGCCTTCGGCACCTTCCTCATGAAGCAGTTTTTTGAAGGCGTTCCCAACGACTTTCTGGAAGCTGCCCGCGTCGATGGTCTCAACGAATTCCAGATCTGGTGGAAAGTGGCTATGCCGCTGGTGACGCCGGCGCTCTCGGCGCTTGCGATCTTCACCTTCCTCGGCAACTGGACCGCCTTCTTCTGGCCGCTGATCGTCGCCACCAGTCCGGAGCTTTACACGCTGCCGGTCGGGCTTTCGAGCTTCGCCGTCGAGCAGTCCATCCAGTGGGAAATGATCATGACCGGCGCGGCCATCGCCACGCTTCCCACGCTCGTCGTCTTTCTTCTTCTCCAGCGTTACATCGTGCGCGGTGTCATGCTCGCTGGCCTCAAGGGTTGAACCATGTCCGATCTCGATCCACGGCTGTCCGATAAAAGCGTATTCCCCGATCCGGTTTACAAGGAAACCGTGCTTCGCCCGCTTTTCGACGGCGCCAAGACCCACCATATCGACGGCTTTCGCCGCATCGACCGCGCCCATCTCGTCATGCTGGTTGAAACCGGCATTCTCGACCGCGAGCAGGCCGCAGCCATTGCCGGTGCGCTGGAAGCCATCGACAAGGAAATCGATCCTTCAAAGCTCACCTATACAGGTGAAGTGGAGGACTTCTTCTTCCTCATCGAAAAGGAGCTGAAGGCCCGCATCGGTGCCGATATTGCCGGTCGCCTTCACACGGCGCGCTCGCGCAACGATATCGACCACACCCTGTTCAAGCTTGGCCTGAAAGCCCGCATCGACGCGCTGATGGCGCAGGCGCGCAATCTGCTGGATAGCATGGTTGCCGCTGCGACACGCGAAAAACAGACGCTGATCGTCGCCTATACGCACGGCCAGCCTGCGCAACCATCGACCTTCGGCCATTATCTTTCGGCGGCTATCGAGGTTCTCGTCCGTGACATGGAACGGATGGAAGCCGCGCGCGCCATCGTCAATCTGTCGCCCATGGGGGCGGCGGCCATCACCACCTCAGGCTTCCCTATTGACCGCGCACAGGTCGCCAGCCTGTTGGGCTTTGCCGCCCCCTTGCCGAATTCCTATAGCTGCATCGCGGCGGTGGATTACATCACCTCCACCTATTCGGCGCTGGAACTGATGTTCGTGCATCTTGGGCGTCTCATTCAGGACTTCCAGTTCTGGACCAGTTTCGAGGTCGGCCAGATTTATGTGCCGAACGCTTTCGTGCAGATTTCATCGATCATGCCGCAGAAGCGCAATCCGGTGCCAATCGAACATATGCGCCATCTGGCAAGCCAGACCATGGGCCGCGCCCGGACGGTGCTGGATGTGATGCACAACACGCCTTTCACCGACATGAACGACAGTGAAGGCGAAACGCAACAGATGGGCTATGAGGCATTCGCCTCTGCTGGCCGCGTGCTGGATCTTCTGGCCGCGTTCATCGGCGCGATCCGCATCGATCCGGCGCGTGTCGCCGAAAACATCCGCCGCTCCTGCATCACCATCACGGAACTTGCGGATTCGCTGGTGCGCATCGAAGGGCTTTCGTTCCGGCAGGCGCATGAAATCGCCGCCAGGGTTGCGCGGGCGGTCGTTGCCATGGGCGGCGGTCTGGAAAAGGACGGTTTCGAGCCTTTCCTCGAAGCTTTCCGCGAATCCGCCGGGCGCGAGCCGTCCTTCGGGCGCGCGAAATTCGAGGAACTGGTCTCGCCGCAGCATTTCGTGGCGGTGCGGGATCGTCTTGGCGGCCCGGCGCCAACCGCGATGAATGCAGCGCTGGCGCGGCACAAGGCTGAGGCCGACCGCTTCAAGGCGCTGGCCGTCGATCACGCAGCCGCCGAAGCAAAGGCTGCGCGCGAACTCAATGATAAATTCAGTGCACTTGTGGAGGCACGCTGATGGCAACCATCGAACTTGAAAAGCTGGTCAAGCGTTATGGCAAGGTCGAGGCGGTCCGGGCAATCGATCTCCAGATCAAGGACGGCGAATTCGTCGTTTTTGTCGGCCCTTCGGGCTGCGGCAAGTCCACGACCCTGCGCATGATTGCGGGGCTTGAGGACATTTCCGGCGGTCATCTGAAGATCGGCGGCGAAGTCGTCAACGAACGCGATCCGAAGCAGCGCAACATCGCCATGGTGTTCCAGAACTATGCAATCTATCCGCATATGACGGTTCGCCAGAATATCGGCTTCGGGCTTTATACGTCGAACCTTTCCAAGGCTGAGAAGGACAAGCGGATCGAAGAAACCGGCAAGGCGCTCGGCCTCGAACCCTATCTCGACCGTCGCCCGGCGGCACTGTCCGGCGGCCAGCGTCAGCGCGTCGCCATCGGTCGCGCCATGGTGCGCAATCCGTCGGCCTTCCTTTTCGATGAGCCGCTGTCGAACCTCGATGCCCAGCTTCGCGCGCAGATGCGCATTGAAATCAAGCGCTTGCATCAGCGTCTTAAGACGACGACCGTTTATGTGACGCACGATCAGGTTGAAGCCATGACCATGGCCGACCGCATCGTGGTCATGCGCGACGGCCGCATTCTCCAAACCGGCACGCCGACAGAGCTTTATGAAAACCCGACCGATGTATTCACGGCGCGTTTTATTGGTAGTCCGTCGATGAATCTGGTTGCGGGCCGTCGCAGCGGTGCGGGCGTTGAGCTTGCGCCTGATGGCGACATTCTGGTCGGCGTTCGTCCGCACGACCTGAAAGTCGAGGAGGCGACGTCCAATGGCCTATCGCTCACCGGCACGGTAACGGCGGTTGAGCCGCTTGGTGCGGAAACGCTGGTGCATCTTGATGTCAACGGCGTTTCGGTGATTGCAACCGCTCCGGGCAAGGTCATTCCGGCAACGGGCGGCACACTTGCCGTGTCTGCGCCTGCCGGAAGCCTTTATCTCTTCGACGCGAAAACCGAGAAGAGTCTGGGCCGCCTATGATGCCGCAACAATTCAAGCGTCCGGCTGTCCTCAGCATCGGACGGATTTACTGCGACCTTATCTTCACCGGTCTGCGATCGTTGCCGCAGCCGGGGCGCGAGGTCTTTGCCGAAAACATGAAAATGGCGGCGGGCGGCGGTGCGTTCATTTCCGCAGCACACCTTGCCCATGCGGGCAGGGCGGTGGCGCTGGTTGCCCGCCTCGGCTTCGACGGCCTGTCGCGCGGGCTGGAGCCGGATCTGAAGATCGACGGTGTCGATCTGCGCTTTCTGGAGCGCGCCGACGACGCCGGGCCGCAGGTGACGGTGGCCAGCGTGATCGGCAACGACCGCGCCTTCTTGTCGCGCCGCGCCGGTTCAGCGCTTCCCGCCACGCTTTCCGCCGCTTTGGCATGGAAGGATGCCGGGCATCTGCACATCGCCGAATTTGCAACGCTGCACGAAATTCCAGGTCTTGTGCAGCAGGCAAAGACTGCCGGACTTTCCGTCTCGCTCGATCCGAGCTGGGATGAGACCCTGATCTATGATCCCGGCCTGCTCGCGGCCTGTGAGGGCGTCGACATCTTCCTGCCCAACCGTGAGGAAGCACAGGCCATCACCGGCCATGACGATCCGGCGAAGGCGCTCGATGCGCTTGCAGGCCATTTCCCGGTCGTTGCGTTGAAAGGCGGTGGCGAGGGTGCATGGCTTCGCACTGCCGAAGCCGACATTCACATGGCGGCAAAAGACGTGCCGGTCATCGACACGACCGGCGCGGGCGATGCCTTCAATGCAGGCTTCATCGATTCCTGGCTCGAAAGTCACGACGCCCATCGGGCTTTGGCAGCCGGGATCGACTATGGCAGCCTCGCTGTGCAGGCGGCGGGCGGCGCATCCATCCTCCGTTCGCCTGAGCGTCTGGCCGGATAAATCAGGGGCGGTCACTAACCGTTCACCGCTCAGACAATGCGGTTTCCTATCCCGTCAGGGAATATCGGCACGGGGTACGGATTTTGTTGGGCTTTTGCGGTGTTCTCGTCTGACTGTTCCCTTTTGGCTTGTTCGTCAGGGAACCGGCGGAAACGCCTGCAGAAAAACACAAGAAAGAAGCCGGATGCTGATTTTTGCACTTGCGCTTGTCGCGCGAATTGCCTAAACGGCTCTCACAACGACTGGCCAGACACTTGGCGAAACAGTCGGGCGATTAGCTCAGTTGGTAGAGCGCTTCGTTTACACCGAAGATGTCGGGAGTTCGAGTCTCTCATCGCCCACCACTTACCCCCCTGAAATTGCTTGTAAATTTTCGCGGAATAGATTGTGAAGGATTTCATTTATCGTCTAGCAATTGCGTTGGCGTAGCCACGGCAAACCTACTGCGCGATGATGCGAGCTTTCTTCCTTAAAACTTCCTAAAGTTCCTTCTGTATCATCCAGACGATATCGAGATTTCAGCCCTCGCTTACAATGGACCCGCCTTTCATTGATGAGAGCTCATCCATTTCGAGATATGGCGTGCGAATACTCCTGACGACGCCTCGATCAAATGAGGCGCCACGATATGCGGCGTGCTCGGCCAGATTTTACCCCTAAGCTCATCATGTCTTTCGCTCGCCGAGATAGGGTTTCTCGCCACCGATGCGAAACGCCCTGTGTCAGATGGTTATTCAATAATCAATTAGGAATACTCTTGTATTTTATATAATACATCTGTATCCAGGATTCGAGTTCGCTGTGGAGTGGAGGCAGAGGAGCCTTCCCAGGTGATCTTTCAAGCAATCGGGTGAGAGTAAGTTTCACCCGATTTCCAAGGGAGGAATTTATGAAAAAGTTTGCTACGCTGGCGGCTCTCGCTGCCTTTTCGCTACCTGTTGCCGCGATTGCACAGGATGCACCGGGTACCGTGAAAAAGAACAGCTATCGCTTTGTGATCGTTCCAAAGGTGGTTCATCCTTGGTTCGACAAGGTGAACGAAGGTGCCCAGCAGGCTGCTGCTGCGCTCAAGGCGCAGACTGGCGCCAATGTTGAAATCGTCTACTCAGCACCGCAGAGCGCGGACGTTGTTCAGCAAAACCAGATCATCGACAGCGCACTTGCAACCCGCCCGGATGGTCTCGCCCTCGATCTGCTTGATCCATCAGGCAATCGCGCATCGCTTGAAGAAGCGCAGAACCAGAAAGTTCCGCTAGTTCTGTTCGATTCCGTGCCACCAGAAGGTATGAACATCACCCATATAGGTTCGGATTTCTGCGAGCAGGCCAAGATTGCTGCCCGTCGTCTGGTTGAAGTTCTGGGTGATGAAGGCGAAGTCGCAATTATGATGGGCGTACCGACCGCGCCGAACCATTCGATCCGCGCCGATTGCCATCGCCAAGTGTTCAAGGAACATCCGGGCATCAAGGTTGTTGCCGAAGGTATCGACAATGACAGCATCGAAATCGCACAGCAGCAAGCAGCCGCCATTATGCAGGCCAACCCAAACCTCAAGGGCTGGGTTGCTTCTGATGCGGCTGGCCCGATTGGTATCGGTCAGGCTATCGTTGAAGCTGGTAAACAGGGCAAGGTTACGCTGGTCGGCCTCGACAATCTGCCGGAAATGCTCGACATGATCCGCAATGGGGTGGCCGACAGCTCGTCAGCTTCGCAGCCTGAATTGCAGGGCTACTGGTCAGTGATGACGCTCTGGGCGCAGGCAACTGGCGCTCCGGTTCCGGGTTATATCGATACCGGCAATGCTTTCCTCACCAAAGAAAATGTAGGTAACTAATCCATTCCTGTCTTGTTGCAGGGGCACGGGTTCTCTCGTGCTCCATTTTTTCTGTACTATCGAGTTTGACCGGCGCGTCGCTGGATGTGTTTCGATAGGTGCTCCCAGAAGTCGTTAAGGTGGTCCATCATGGCTTATCTTGAAACAAGCGGATTAGGCAGGGACTTTCCCGGCGTAACCGCGCTGGATGGTGTTGACCTGAAAATCGAGCTGGGTCGCACGCATATTCTTGCTGGCGAAAACGGGGCCGGCAAATCGACACTCGTTAAAATTCTGACCGGAACCGATAGCGCTTCGCGTGGCCAGGTGCTCATTGATGGTCGTGATCCGGTTGCTGATCCTTCGCTCTATAAAAACGTGGCCTATGTTCCTCAGGAACTGACGCTGTTTCCGCAGATGAGCGTCGCTGAAAACCTATTTATGCCATTCAGCCGAACCGGCCACGGCGGCTTTCTCGTCAACCGCAAGACTTTGCTGGAAGAGGCTAAATCCTATCTCAATCGTTTTGGCATTGAGGCCCGTCCGGATGATCTGGTAGCGAATATTTCCGTGTCTGATCAGCAGCTTCTGCAGATTGCGCGTGCCTGCACCAATGAACAGATGAAGGTGCTGATCCTTGATGAGCCGACGTCATCGCTGACGCGTGTTGAAGTCGAGCGTGTCTTCAGGGTCATTCGTGGTCTTCTTGATCGTGATCATGCGATTGTCTTCATCAGTCACAAGATGGAAGAAGTCTTTCAGATCGGCGATGATTATACGGTTCTGCGCAATGGCACCAAGATCGAAAGCGGTCATATCAAGGACGTGACGGAAGCCGATCTGATCCGTGCCATGTCTGGCCGCGATCTTTCCTTCGATGAGCATTTCCGCCCCTCAATGCCTGCCACTGAAACCATCATGGAAGTCCGCGGCCTATCTGGTTTGCGTTTCGAAGACATCAGTTTCGACCTGCGCAAGGGTGAGATTCTGGGCTTTGCCGGTCTGGTCGGGGCGGGTCGCTCCGAAGTGATGCAAACAATCTTCGGGTTTCTGAAATCCAAATCGGGCCAGGTGAAGGTTGAAGGCGAAAGCTGGACGCTCAACGATACGTCACGCTCTGTTGCGGACGGCATGCTGTATCTTTCCGAAGAGCGGAAACATCACGGCATTCTGCCGCTTCTGTCCCTGCGCGAAAATATCGGCATTTCGGTGCTATCGCTGACCAGCGGCAAGCTCGGCATCTCCGATCGCCGTGAACGCAATATCGTGCAGAAGGTCATCAATGATTACGGTATCCGCACGTCTGGAATGAGCAAGCGCATTTCGCAGCTTTCCGGTGGCAATCAGCAGAAGGCCATTATCGGTCGCGCTATGGCTACGCGACCGCGCGTCCTCATCTTTGATGAGCCGACGAAGGGTATCGATATTCGCACCAAATCCGAGATTTATCGCATCATGAAAAATCTCGCCGAAGAAGGCGTCGGGGTCATCCTCGTCTCCTCGGAACTCAACGAACTGCAGAAATGTGCAAGCCGTATCATTGCCATGCATAACGGTCATATCACCGGTGAGTTCTCCACCACCGATACCAGTAATGAAACACTCGTGGGCGCGATCTTTGGAACAGAGGTAAAAGCCGATGCAAACTAATCCCTTTTCCAATCTTATGCGCACGCCACTTACCGGTGTTCTTGTAGCGCTCCTGGTGATCTTTGTCCTTTCGGCGATCCTGTCACCCTACTTCCTGACTCCTTACAACTTGTCGGTTATTGCGCGCGGTCTGGCTTTTGTGGGGCTGATCACCATTGCACAGTCCATGCTAATGGTGTTGGGCGAACTCGATTTGTCGCTTGGCGTTATCGGCGGACTTTGTGGCGTGCTGTCCGGTATTTTGATGGTGCGGATGGGATTCGAGCCCTATTCGGCGATGCTGCTGGCCACACTGCTTGGGCTTTGCCTCGGTCTGTTCAACGGTTTCCTTGTCACTTTCTTGGGTCTGCATTCGCTGGTGCTCACCATTGGTACGGCAGGCATTTTTGGGGGTGCCAATTTGGTACTGACGCGCGGTGTTGCCATCACCGGCATTCCGCGCGATGTGCAATATCTCGGTCGCGGTGATTTATTCGGTGTTCCGGTGCCATTCATCATCATGTTTGTTGCATTGCTGATCGCGACGTTCGTGATGCTGAAAACACCGTTCGGCCGTTATATGTATGCTATCGGCAACAATCGTGACGGTGCCCGTATGCTGGGCATTCGCGTGGACCGCGTGCGTCTTATGGTGTTCGGTGCGGCCGGTGCCATTGCGGGGTTGGCAGGTGTACTCATGGTTGCGCGTCTTGGAACGGCGCAACCATCCATTGGCGACAGCTGGGTTCTGGCGCCGATTGCAGCATCCGTCATCGGCGGCGTTGCCACAACGGGCGGTATCGGTAGCCCGATCGGTGCGATCCTCGGTGCAGGTATCATTGCTATTATTGAAAACATCATCGTTCTGTTCGGTGTCTCTCCCTACTGGCAGGGCATTGTTTCAGGCGCAATCGTCGTACTGGCTATCTCGTTCGATGCCATATCGCGCCGTTATTTGCGCCGTGATGCCCGCTGAACTGACGATCTGACGCATTCCAGAAAGCTAGAAGTATGAATGAACAAGTCAAAACCAAAAAGCTGATCAATGCGCCTGAAAACATCATTGCAGAAATGATTGAAGGTATGGTCGCTGCACACCCGGATATGCTGCGTGTCGAAGGCACAACGGGCCGTGCGGTTGTGGCGGTCGATGGCCCGCGTGAAGGCAAGGTCGGTATCGTTGTGGGCGGCGGTTCAGGCCACGAACCAGCCTTTGCGGGTTATGTAGGTCGCGGCCTTGCGGATGCAGCGGCGGTCGGCAATGTGTTTGCCTCGCCATCCCCCGCACATATTGTCGAAGCGGCACGGGCTGCTGATGGCGGTGCCGGTGTGCTGATGCTTTATGGCAATTACACCGGTGACGTTCTCAACTTCACTATGGCTGCCGAGGAACTGGCGCAGGACGGCATGGAGGTGTGTCATGTCGCGGTTGCCGATGATGTGGCCTCAGCTCCACTTGATCGCAAGTCGGAACGTCGCGGGATTGCTGGTGACTTCTTCGTGTTCAAGGTTGCGGGTGCTGCGGCTGATCTGGGGGAATCTTTGCTGCGTGTTGAAGCACTAGCGGAGGCTGCCAATGAGGCAACGCGTTCCATGGGGGTAGCATTAAGCCCATGCTCGCTGCCACAGACAGGCAAACCGAATTTCACCATTGGCGACGATGAGATGGAAATCGGCATGGGGCTGCACGGTGAGCCGGGCATCCGCCGTCAGAAGCTTGCACCTGTCGATGAAGTTACCGACGAATTGATGGTTTCAATTACCGAAGAACTCGACCTCAAAGCCGGTGATCGCGTCGCTGTTCTAGTTAACGGACTTGGCGCGACCTCGCAGATCGAACTGTATCTTATCTTCCGTCGTGTGAAGCAGATTCTTGATGGTAGGGAAATTCAGGTTCACGCCTCATGGGTTGGCGAATATGCGACTTCGCTTGAAATGGCCGGTGCATCGGTGACGCTGATGAAGCTCGATGCGACCCTGCAGATGCTCCTTGATCATCCCTGCCAAACGCCAGCGCTGACGGTTGGTGCTGTGCAGGCAGCGGATCGTGAACCGGCTTCGCTTCGCAAGGCTGCACGCAGCGTTGAACACAAAGAAGCGTCGACGGATACGGCGCGCAAGCTCATCACCGAGGGCGATGTGACGCCTGCGCTCTTCAAGACGATGATGATGAATGTCGGCAATCAGATCATTGCCGAGAAGGACTGGCTTTCGGAACTCGATGGCGTGATCGGCGATGGCGATCACGGCATCACCATGGAGATTGGCTGGAAGGCCGTTCAGCAAGCGCTTGAAGACGAGCCGGGTGACGAGACGATTGAAGCCATCTGCAAGCGCATGGCCAAGGCGTTTCTTGATGCGGTTGGCGCCTCGTCGGGTCCGCTTTATGCAACGGCATTCCTGCGTGCGGGTACGGCTGTCAGCAACCGTCTGAACCTTGATGGAACCGGCATTGCCGAATGGCTTGCAGCCGCATCGCAAGGCATCCAGGATCGAGGCCGCGCGGCACCGGGCGACAAGACGATGATCGATGCCTGGGTTCCTGCGGTTGATGCTGCGAATGAAGCTGGCAAGGCAGGCAAATCAACGCTCGACGTGTTGATTGCGGCGCGTGACGGCGCTGAAGCCGGGATGAAGGCCACAGCGGCGATGGAATCGCGCCGCGGACGTTCGGCCAAGCTTGGCGAGCGTTCCATTGGCCACATCGATCCCGGTGCGGCGTCCACGTTCGTAACCTTGCGCGCCATGGCGGAAGCGCTTCAAGCCAAGGCTTAAATCAACCAAAAACAGGGGCCGTATCTTAACGCGGTCCCTGTAATAGCGCACGGGCCACGCCTTCGTTCGTAACGAGGCGATTAACATATCCTCCACGCAAAATGGCCCGAATAATCGGGATTTTGTTCAGTCCACCCGAAACCAGAACCGACGCCGGTTTGAGTTTGAGCTTATCAGGGGGCAACGCAATGATTGAATCATTGAGGAAATGGTCAATCGGACACCCCTGAGCATCAAGAAAATATCCCAGAAATTCACCAACTGCACCCATCTTCAGCACCGCATCGAGATTATCTTTCACCACGCGAATATGGGTAAGCGAAGTGTCAGATGTGAGAGCTCCACACGATACAAGGCCTATATCGGCAATTTCGGTTCGGGCAAGAACGTCCGTCAGTTCATCACTCAAAAGTATGGCATAACGGCTTTCGCGGTTGGCGCAGTAAATCGGCGCGGTCAGATAGTGACATTCCACACCTAATGCACGAGCAAATTCAGTTGCAACTTCAAATGTATTGGTTGAGGAGCCGCTGGTCACGCCGCCGGTCAGGCTGACTACCCAGCTTTGAGGTTTGGGGCGTGTATGCAGACTGCGTACCGCGAAACTTAACGTGCGGCCGGAGGCGATGCCTATGCCCATGTCGCGCCCTGCAATAAGCTCGCTGGCCATCTTTCCAGCAGCCTCACCTATCACACGTTTCTGCTCCAGATAATCATCTAGGTCAGGTACAACGACGACCTCCGCCAAGCCGTAGCGCGTAGAAACTTTCTCTGCAAGTTCAATACAATCTACAAGCGGCAGATTGACAGTCACATGCACCTGCCCAGATTCACGAACCTGACCTATGATTTTGTTGACTTTCAGACGTGTTATGTTGAGACGTTGTGCAATCTCATGCTGGGTCTGGCCGCCGAGGAAATAGAGCCATGCCACCCGCGCACGTACTTGTTCGTCGTCGGCGACTGGAGAGTTCTCGTGCATCTATCGGCCTGTTGCTCTGTTGTCCATGATGCGGTTTTCGACGCGACGGAAGTGTTAAGCGTATTCTGGGATGCAATCAATACTCGACCTGGAACGCCAGGATAATAAAGTCATTCCAAAATCATCTGAAACTCTGAGAGGGCTCGGTTTGTCTTAACAGTTTGGGGATATTTCTAAGTGGATTTCCGCCTCGATTATGCTGCCACCGTCATCGCCACAGCGCGTTAATGTAAACCTGACCATCGTCTACCAGTTAGCGCTGAATGTGGGCGGCGGCTATTGTAAAGGGACAGATAAGCCAGTGCCAACACGGGAGCCTAGTTATGTGACGTCACATAGCTGCCAAGGCATCAAGAATAACAGTTTCATTTCCGGTTTTGCCAGATTTAAAAAAAAACCGGGTTTTTTGATTGTCATCACTCTCACAAAATCCCGTTCCGATTCCATTATCGGGAAAAGCACGAAGCCTCTGTAAGTTAAGACGCTTTATGACGCCGCCAGATGTCTCACCGCCAACGACTATAAGCTTGTCGAGGCCAAGTTCGGAAATAGCTGCAGCGAGCTCGGATATAAGCTTTTCACCCTTTTCGCTTGCGCCACGGACGCCCAATTCTGTCTGGATTTCTTTGACACGAGCATCACTAACCGCAGTTGAAATGAGGTAAGGCTGTTTGCCGTGATGATCTCTTGCCCATTCCATTGCCTTTGAAACCATAGCGTCGATATCGCCATCTTTTATCAGGTCCAGAGTCAAAACCGGGTAATGTCTGGCAAAAGCTGCAATCTGTCCATCCGCAATGGGACCAACTGTTCCAACCAGAACCGCGGCAGTGCCATGGCTTGGTAACGGTGGCGCGACGGTTATGGCTGGCTCGAGCGCAAAGCGATCAATTCCAAGCTGAATGAGAACAGCGTCGGAGCTGACCATTGTTGGCTGTGCCTGTGCCAGTTCGGCGACGATCTTGACGTCGCCGTCATCGCTTGCATCGACAACGCAATAGCATTTGCCTGCATTTGCGAGCTCATCAAGATGTGCTTGCGCTGCGTCCTTGCCTTTAAGCAGTATGGAGTGGGGCAAAAGCCCGATCGGCTCGCTCGTCTGTTTTCCGATGAAACGCACTAAGTCAGGGTCGCTCATTGGAGTGGCAGGATCATAGCGCTTGACGGATTCAGAGATGAGGCGGCTTCGATAGAAAAGATAACCTTGGTGAACCGTGGCGTTAAACTTCGGAAAGCCGGGGCAGAATAAAAGACTGCTCGGATTATAGCGCGCGCGCAATATGTCGGCAGCGGGCCCAACATTACCCTGTTCTGTTGAATCGAAACTGGCACAGACTTTATAAATGACCTGATCGCACCCAATTGCATCAAACGCATCAGCTGCGCGCGTAATCTGTCGTTTTGCTTCATCGGGCTCAGCAAGACGCGTTCTGCCGGCCCATATGACGACAGCTTCGCCTGCGCATTCGCGGATAGAGTCAATATCCGTCACGACGGCGGTTCTAATGCCTGCTGATTCATAATAGGCAGCGACCATCAACGCGCCTGTCATATCGTCGGCGATGATCCCAAGAGTACCGTTATTCCCCATTTTTGTCCTCGTATCATGCCATGCGTAATTGCGCGTCATGGATAATGAAATTTAATTCCAATTAAGTATCATTTTGATGGACCGCGTCAATTACCGGGATTATGAAGTTAGGCATCATCACAAATTCTTGGCTGCCAACAACGGGGAACAGAGGATGCCAACCGATTATGATCAGGGCCTTGAAGCACGTCGCGCAATCGTGGATGCGATGCGTCATATGGAACAGAAGGGCTTCAATCACGGCAGCAGCGGGAATATCAGTATCCGGGAAGGTGAACATATCTGGGTTACGCCGACTGGCGCCACATCGCTTATGAAGCCTGAAGACATGAGTCTCGTTTCTGTGGAAGGCGAGCATCTTGCGGGCAAGGTGCCTTCCAGCGAATGGCGCATCCATACAGAAATCATGCGCAATCATCCCGAAGCAGGCGCGGTCATCCATTCGCATGCGGATAGCTGTGTTGCATTGTCGTGTCTGCGTAAGCCATTGCCCGCTTTCCATTATATGATTGCTTCGTTTGGCGGGAACGAGGTTCCCTGTGCTGATTACCGCGTCTTTGGTTCTGATGCTTTAGCCTATGAAGTCGTGAGGGCTATGGGCAACCATCGCGCCTGTCTGATGGCAAGCCATGGAATGGTGGTGTGGGGCCGGGATATGGCACATGCAACGTTGCTGGCAGAGAAACTTGAAGCGCTGGCACACCAGTACATATTGGCTTGTCAGATTGGTGAGCCAGTTCTTCTGAGCGAGGCTGAACTAGATGAAGTTCGCGCACGCTACGGATATTACGGTAGCAAACCGATGCCGCGCTGATAAGAACAGGCCCGAATGAAAATTCGGGCCTGGTTTGCATTGTGGATCAGGCGCGAGAAGGTCCGGTTTCCTGAAACCGGTCCAGAACATTGCGGGTAATGGTGGTGGTATAGGCACAGTTGCGCTTGAGGCCCATCACCCATTCACAAAGTCCGGCAGTTACCACTTCACCGTCGCCTTGCTTCATGGAGACGAGCATACCCGCCCCATGTGCCAGGCGCTCGCGGGCTGCTTCATAACCATCTGGCGCCATTTCGCAGATGCCGCGGAGGTCGCTATCGCGAACGTAGTAGCGATGCCCCTGACCGTCGAGTTCATATTCGTAGATCGATGCTGGCGTCATCGCGAGAATTTCGATCTTTTCGGTTGGCACCCCATGTTCTTCAACGGCATAGGGGAAGCCGTTCCTGAATGAATAGTTGAGTCCGTCGACCTCATAGCCGAAGATCTGGGCTTCGTGACCAAAGATATCCGCATAGCGCAGATGCGTGCCTTCGAAGATCCAATGCTCTGGTTGGTAGACGGTGAGGCCGCGAGAGCCGCGGGGAGAGAAACCGCCCCAGCTGCCATACATTCCGTTTTCACCGTTAACACCGACAGTCGAAGCCCCCGGCCAGTTAACCGCGCCACTTGCCCAGTTCGCCGTGCATAGGTGTTTCTGATCGGTTTGCATGATGGGGTCTTGCGTAGGCGCTTTGGTTTTCCAGCAAACCTGTGTCTGACCATCATTCTCAAGACGTATCTGCCAGAGGAAGTTGCCGCCAAAGCGCGCGAGATGCCCGCCGCGAGCGACGAAATCCTCGACGGTTTTGCGCATGTCCCATGACCAATATTCATCATGGCCAACAGTGACCAGACAATTGTAATCGTCGAGGATGCCGGGATTATAGTGGAGGTCGGTCTGGGTTATATAGTCGATCTGATAGCCTGCTGCCTCAGCCCAGGTTACGAAATAACGTTCGTATTGGGCATAACCCGCGGATGAATAATATTGCGAGAACCCCATTGTATAGCCCCATTCTTTGGATGGGTAACGGGTCGCATCACCCATGTCCTGCCAGACAGGGTTACAGACGCGCGCAGCTCCCTGCGGCAACCAGATCATGCCTTTCGACCATGGACGGCGCAGGCTCAAGATCGGCGAACCTTCATTCTTATTTGGACCCCATGTTCCAAAATAGTGGTTCGCACCGCCCCAATCATTATAGGCAGTCCAGGTGCCAGTTGCGAACATGAGGAGAATGCGGCCCGAACGGGTCTTCTTGGTCGGGCGGACCACAACGAAATGATGCTGAACGAAGCGCTCGCCATCGGGGCGCATGCATGTCGAGACAACGCGATAGAAGCCCGAGCGCGCATCGTCGGGAATTTTCCAGCTATAAAGAACTGGCCAGTCGCAGCCATCCATATAGGCCGTTTCTGATGTTTTGGTGAAGCTGCCGGGAAGGTCGAAAGCCTCATCCATCGTCTGAGGTTCGTGGCCGTCCCGATATATCTGGATCGACCATGTTTTGGCTGTGGTGGAGCCATGAAACTCGACCGTTTCACCGGGGTCGTAAGACATCCTCTCGGTGTAGACGAAAACTTCGGGCAGAGTAGGGTCTTCGCGCGGAAACTGATAGCGATAGTCTGAAAGAAAGTGCTCGTCCGCAAAACCTTTGCGAACCGCCCATGGCTTGATCGCATGTGGCCCCATTTCGGGAAAATTGAACTTGTCGCGGGACATTGTGAGCTTCCTCCTTGAATCAAAAATTCTGATTGCTGTTCAATGCTGAACGATCGGCATCGCCGGGATTGTCTTGTTCGTGTTGCTGAAGGCGCTTCAGAAGGGCAGCGCCTCCTTCTATGAGGTCGAGTTGGACGGCGAGGCGTAACGCATAGCTGTCGCGGTTGCTGAGCGCCGTCAAAATGTTCTCGTGCTGGTGGCGTCCGGGATAGCTCGGTTTTGCCGTTGGATAGAGCTCCGAAACGAGCGGACCAACCCTGATCCAGAGACTTTCAAGCACGTCAATCAGATGTGCCATCCGGCTTTGTTTGTAGAGCGCGAAATGGAAATCCGAATTTATCTGCAGGGCCGCGCGCCAATCTTCCGTGCGTTCGGCTTCGATCAGATGCTGATGAATGGTTTCCAGTCTGGTGATGGTTTCATCAGATATGTTTGTCAGCGCATGTTCGGCTGCGAGAGGCTCCAGAACGAGCCTCATCGCGCGGATTTCGTTGTACTCAGCCAGCGTTAAACGCCGTACGCGAATATAAAAGCGCGGTTTGATTTCAATCGCGCCTTCGCGTGACAACTGCATGAGCGCTTCGCGAACAGGTGTCTCCGATGTGCCCAGATCCTGAGCCAGTTGACGAACCTTGAACCGCTGATGCGGTTTGAACTGTGCCCGCAGCAGCCCTGATTTGAGCTGCTGGTACACAACGTCTGAAAGGTTGTCCCTTTCGTCGCCCGACTGTTCGCTCACGCTTTTTCCTTACCGGGCGGAGATTGCCTTGAAAGCGTCTTCCGTCCGGGAAAGAGCGTCGTCGATCACCGCATCCGTGTGTGCGCAGGAGATAAACATGTTGTGCTTGTGGTGCAGGTAAATGCCGCGGTTTAGCGCTTCGCGACAGAAACGTGCGCCAAGCTGTGCATCCGTATCGCCGACAAATTGCACCAGCGGCATTGCGGCAGGTCCGGTTTGCAGCAGCTCAAAACCATGTGCGCGTGCCTGAGCATCAAGACCGGTGCGCAGGCGTTCGCCCGCATGTTTCATGCGTGCAGGACCATCAATACGCTTCAGTTCCTTGATGGTGGCAACCGCTGCTGCCATGGATGCACCGGCATACCAAAACGAACCAGTCATGTAAGCTTGTCCTGCAGATTCACGGAAACGGTTGGTTCCGGTGACTGCTGCAAGCGAATAACCATTGGCGATTGCCTTGGAATAAGCAGCAAGGTCCGGCTCAACACCGGTTCCGCGCCAGCTTCCACCCAGATCAATGCGGAAGCCGCCACGCACGTCATCAAGAATGAGCGCCGCACCCGCCGCATCGCAAAGGGCGCGTGCCGTTTTGGCGAATTCCGTGGTGGGAAGTTCCTGCGGGATGGCAAGATCGTGCTTGAAGGCGGAGACAATGATTGCAGCCAGATCGTCACCGGCTTGTTTTGCCGCGGCAGTGAGGCTTTCAACATCGTTGTAAACATAGTGGACGAGGTGAGCACGATCTTCGGCCGTTACGCCGACGAGTGATGGCGTACACCATGGCACAGCACCGTGATAGGCCCCCTTTGCGACCAGAACCTTGCGGCGTTTGGTTGCGCCGCGCGCGATTGTTACGCAGCTGGTCGTGGCGTCGGTGCCGTTCTTCTGCAGCAATGCCCAGTCGGCATGGGGTACCGTTTCAACGAGAAGCTCTGCAAGTTCAACAGCGTGCGCTGTTGGACCGTTGAGGCAATCGCCTGCCTTTATCTGGCTGAGTGCTGCAGCGTCCACGAGTTCATGACGGTGGCCCAGAATGATCGGTCCCCAAGCACACATGAAATCAATATAGCTGTTGCCGTTTACATCCGTAACATGAGCGCCTTCGCCCGATGCAAAATACTGCGGATATCCTTCTGGAAGCGACGCTGCGCGCTGATGGCCCCACATGCCGTTCGGGATCACGCGTTCGGCGCGTGCACGAAGCTCTGCGTCTGGATTGTGTTCGCTCAGGGTTTGGGCTGAAGTGGAATGCGCAGGCATTGGTAGTCTCCCATTTGATGACGCTTTTACGTTCATCACCTCAAATTATGATATATCAAAAATGATCCTTGTCGCGATGATATGTCAAGAGAGATTCCAAAAAATGAGATAAATACTCCCGCTGCGAGGCATTCCATCGGTTTCCATATGAGAATTTAGGCATTTTACCGCGCCATCTGGCAAAAACACCAGGAAAAACAGCGTTGAAGATAGTGCCCAGTCATTTTGATCGATAAATTTGATATATCATTATAGACATGGGCGCGAAATGCGGGTTAAGCTCTGCCAACAACAAAAAGATCAGGGGAAAGCATGGCTAGCCAGAAGAGCACGCCCGATTCCGGGCTGGGTATTAGCATTCAGGGAGTGACTAAAAAATATGGGAGCTTCACAGCAGTAGACTGTCTCGACATGGAGATCGCGCCGGGTGAATTCCTTGCCCTGCTGGGGCCTTCGGGTTCCGGCAAATCAACTATCCTGATGATGCTGGCCGGTTTCGAGCGTCCCGACAAAGGGCGTATTCTGTTTGGCAGCAGCGATTACACCCGCGTGCCGCCGCATAAGCGCAATATCGGCATGGTGTTTCAGCATTACACGCTGTTTCCCAATATGACGGTGCTCGATAATGTGGCCTTCCCACTCAAAACAAGGGGTGTGCCAAAAGAAGAACGGCACCGTATTGCCCGCGAAGCACTTGCCCGTGTGCGACTTGCCGATTTCGCCAATCGCAGTCCGAAGCAATTGTCGGGAGGGCAGCAGCAGCGTGTTGCGCTGGCTCGCGCAATTGTCTATTCGCCGCGCGTTCTTCTGATGGATGAACCCTTGTCGGCGCTGGACAAGAATCTGCGTGAAGAAATGCAGATCGAGATCAAACGCCTTCATTCCGAATTGGGCATGACCATCGTATTCGTCACCCATGATCAAGGTGAAGCGTTGACAATGGCGGATCGCGTTGCGATCCTCCAAGGCGGACATATTCAGCAAGTCGCCAGCGCGCGCGAACTCTACAACCGTCCCGCCAATCTGTTTTCCGCAAGCTTCATCGGTGAAATGAACCTCATCCCGATCGTTTGGGATGGGACCAAAGCGCAAGCCGCTGACGGCACCGTTGTTTCGATACCCTCTGAAAATGTCATGGGAGCAAAATCCGGCAATGCGTTGATGGCAGTTCGTCCGGAACGCTTAATTCCTGCGGAGCAAGGATTGGAAATCACCGTTCGTGATGTGATTTATGCCGGTCCGGACACCGCTATTCTGGGGACAATGGCCGATGGAACAGAACTGCGCGCAAGACTGGCGAGTGCAGCGGTTCCTGACATTGGCGCAGGACAAAAGCTGCGATTGGGCTTTGCTCCCGAAGCAAGCCTCGTCTATTCCCGTGCGAGCTAAGCCGATGCTGAAAATGTTGTTTGAGCCAGACGGGCGCAAGCTATCGAAAGGCGGAATGCTTCTTCTGCTTTTGCCATTCTTCTCGCTGCTATTGCTGTTCTTTATCTATCCGTTGGTCAGTCTGCTCGCTTTGTCCGTAACAGAGCCATCGGTCTCGTTGGACAATTATCAGCGGGTTTTCTCAAATCCGGTTTATCTCAATGTGCTGGGACGCACTGTCTTGATTGCTGCGCTGGTCAGCGTGATCGCGCTGCTGATGGCCTATCCCATTGCATGGCTGATGGCGCATTCGAGCGGACCAAAACTGATATTTATAACCGCCTGTATCCTGTTGCCGTTCTGGTCGTCTGTGCTGGTGCGTACCGCTGCCTGGGCAGTGCTTTTGCAGCGTAATGGATTGGTCAATCAAGGTTTGCTTCAACTTGGCCTCATCGATCAGCCGCTGAAATTGCTTTATACCCAGACCGCAGTTCTCATTGCTATGACGCATGTTCTCTTGCCGTTTGTGGTTCTGCCGATCTATGGCGCTATTCGCAACGTGCCGCGGGATTATGCGAGAGCTGCTGCCATCCTTGGAGCTGGCCCAATACGAACTTTTTTTGAGGTCATTTTTCCGCTCACCCTGCCGGGAGTTTTGGGCGGGATGATCCTAACCTTTCTCACCGCACTTGGCTATTTCATCACGCCTTCGCTGCTTGGTTCGCCGAAAGAAATGATGATTGCAACGCTGATTTCCCAGCAGCTGCGAGAAACACTGGATTGGCCATTCGCAGCAGCACTGGTCGGTATTCTTACACTTCTGGTGATGGCTGTTTCGCTGGTCTTCGGTCGTGTGTTCAAGTTCAACCGGATGATGGGAGGCAATGCATGAACAGCCGCAATTTGCTCCTTAATGCCTATGTCTATCTGGTGCTGTGTTTTCTCGTTGTGCCGATCCTTATCATTCTGCCAATGGCGTTTAGTGAGACCGATTACATCACCTTTCCGCCACGCGGGTTTACGTGGCAGTGGTTTGGTGCCTTCTTTCAGTCTGCACAATGGATGAGCGCAACGGCATTCAGCGCGAAAATTGCATTTTTCACGGCGATTTCGAGTGCAATTATTGGGTTATGTGCAAGCTATGCGATAGTTCGCGGCAAGGGCGCACTCGCGACCATTTTCCAGACTTTGCTCATTGGTCCCATCGTTGTGCCGCATATCGCCCTCGCGATTGCGCTCTATCTGAGGTTTCAAAGTGTCGGACTGACAGAGACAACGGCCGGTTACGTTTTTGCGCACACAATTATCGCACTGCCCTTCAGTGTGTTTACGATTGTAGCAGCGCTCTCGCAGGTCGATCCCGCTTTGGAAGATGCGGCAATGTGTTGTGGCGCCAATCGCTTTTTGGCTTTTCGAGCCGTGACCTTGCCGCTGATATGGCCGAATGTTTTATCGGGCGCGTTGTTTGCCTTCGTCATATCGTTTGATGAACCGGTAATTTCGTTCTTTCTCGCAGGTGTGCGCGACAAGACCCTGCCGCGCATGATGTTCGATGATATCGAGCAGAACCTGACACCGATTATCCCAGCGATTGCCGTGATGCTCACGCTGCTTTCCATCATTGTTTTGGTGGGGGCCGCAGGGCTGCGCGCGCTTGCTACGCGTTCACAGCAGGCTGTGTCTGAAGAATAAGAAAACCATAGAAGTGAGGGAAACATGTTCAAGAAAACTACCAGATTACTGATGTGCGCCGGGTTGCTGCTTGCAGCCGGATCGATAGTGGCCAAAGCTGACAGCGTTGTTTATGCGACGACTGGCGGACAGATGCGCCAGACGCTTGAGAAAGAGTTCTACGGGCCTTTCAAGGAAGAAAGCAGCACGGATGTCGTGCCGTTTGATATTGAGGTGCCGGATCAATGGGCGCGTGTCGAAGCCATGAAGCGCGCCAACAAATTTGAGTTTGATATTGTTACGGCAACGGGTCCCGACCTTGTCGACAAAGCCGATCTTCTTTTGACGATTGATTGCTCGAAACTACCGAATGTCGAAGCGAAAGGCGTCGAAGGCTCCTGCAAGGAAAAGGGTGTTGCAAGAACGACGGGCGGTATGCTGCTCGCCTATGACACATCCGTTTACAAGGACAAGGTGCCTCAGACCTGGGCTGATTTCTGGGACGTGAACACATTTCCCGGCCCGCGTGGATTGCCGGATACGGGTGATCGTGACTGGTGGTTGCCGGCTATCGCACTGATCGCTGATGGCGTGCCGCGCGACAAGATCTTCCCGATGGATCTGGACCGGGCCTATAAAAAGCTCGACGAGATCAAGCCGCATATCAGCGTGTGGTGGAAGACGGGCAATCAGGTGGCACAGATCATGCGCGACCAGGAAGTCGCCATGACGATGTCCTATTCCGGCAGAGCATTGAGCGCCATGAATGATGGTGCGCCATTCAATGTAAGCTGGAATGATGCGGTGATGGACACAGGCTATTTCGCTATCCTGAAAGATGCTCCCAATCCGGAAGGCGCCCTGAAGTTTATCAATTACTTCTATGGTCATGCAGAAGGCCATCCGGCCTTCATCAAGACAGCAAACTACGCGACCCATTCAAAAGAAGGCGTGGCTTTGCTGCCTGAAGCTGAGCAGAAGAACTACGCAACGTCGCCGGATAATTACAAGCTGCTGCTTGTTCCGGATTTCAAATGGATCGGCGAGAACCGCAACATGCTGCGTGAACGCTGGCAGAACTGGCTTGCTGAATAAGCAATGGTCGCAAAAGAATCTCAGGCCGACGCCCTCGTGGTGTCGGCCTTTTTGTTTGGATCAATCTGTATAGGCTGACGATTTCAGATGCCTGACGAGAGCCGCTCCACCTTCAATCAGGTCCATGCGAATAGCCATGCGCAGAGCATAGGAGTCCCGATCGCGCAAGGCAGCCAGAACCTGTTCGTGCTGGTGAGGGCCGGCATAGGTTGGCATTGCGTTGGGATAAAGTTCCGAAAGGATCGGACCGATACGCATCCAGAGCGCTTCAAGCACATCAATCAGATGTTTCATGCCTGAACGACGATAGATGATAAAATGGAAATCAAAGTTGGTCTGCAATGCTTCCGGCCAGTCGCCGCTTTTTTCTGCAGCAACCAGCCGATTATGCAGATCTTCAAGCTGAAGAATGTCTTCTTCAGTGATATGCGGTAATGCGCGTTCCGCTGCCATGGGTTCAAGTTCCAGGCGCATCGCACGAATTTCTTCGTATTCATCGGCTGAAAGCTTGCGCACGCGGATGTAATAGCGCGGCTTGATCTCGATGGCACCTTCGCGCGAAAGCTGGATCAGAGCTTCACGGACAGGGGTCTCCGATGTTCCTAACGAGCGCGCTAGATCGCGGACCTTGAGCCGCTGAAGCGGAAGGAGCTGTGCCTGCATCAGCTGCGATTTGAGCGTATTGTAAACGGTGTTGGACAACACCTCGCCAGATTCCGCCTGAGCTTCTTCCGCGATAGCGTCATCAGCTTCAGTCAAGCTGCTGTCCGGTTCATTTACAAAATTCATCAATAGGCTCCAATTGCCGGACGCACCGTTGTCGAGCGATCGAATATATCAATTCAATGCGGCTACTCAAATGCCCATATGTTTGCACGCCAGAACCATCTGTGCATCAAGCATCGGGACACCGTTGATAATCCTGCATCCTTTAGCCTGCGCCAATTCCAGCCAGCGCGTCATCGGCGGATTGACGATGATGTCGGATATTATGGTGTCGGAGGAAACTTCTGTCAGATCCAGCGGAAGCTCGTCTTGCTCGACCATGCCAAGCGAAGTCGTATTGACGATGAGATCGAAGTGGTTGCCGTGATCCGGCCCGCTTTGGAGTGCGCAGTCTGGATAAGCAGATTGTATATTCGTGGCGAGCGCTGCAGCTTTTGCAGTATCGCGATTGACGATCCACAAGGAACGCGCCCCCGCTTTTGCCAGCCCAAATCCGACAGCACGCCCGGCGCCGCCTGCTCCCAGCATCAAAACAGACATGCCGTTAGATTCGATACCATTGCTGCGCAATCCTTCGATAAAGCCGGGGCCGTCCAAATTGTCACCAACAAGGCGACCACTTTCCTCCCGACGCACGAAGTTGACGGCACCAATTTCTTGCGCTGCATCTGTTACAGCATCGAGAAGCGGGATGATTGCGATCTTGTGCGGGATAGTCACGCCAAAGCCGCTTACATTACTCATTTTGCGAATGGATTGCGTGACTTGCGCAAGATCATCAGGATGAACGTGCAAGGGAACTGCCGCTGCGTTCTTCCCTGTCTTATCGAAGTGAGTATTGAAGACGTGGCTTGCTCGCACATGACCGACTGGATGCGCCAGCACGAAAAGGATTTTGCTCTTGCCGGTAACTTCCATGGGTTAAACCTTTGTCATTTCGCGTGCGATGATGATCCGCTGAATTTGTGAGGTGCCTTCATAAAGACGGAACAGGCGCACATCGCGATAGAAATGCTCGACAGCATAGTCTTGCATGTACCCGGAGCCACCATGTATCTGAACGGCGTGATCGGCGACGCGTCCCACCATTTCAGAACAATAGAGCTTGCAGCTTGCCGCCTTGCGAATGATTGCGGGATCCCGATCATCGAAAGCACGCGCTGAATCGAGCACCATGCACCGTGCGGCGTAGGCTTCGGTGCTCATATCCGCCAGCATTGCCTGTATCATCTGGTGTTCTGCAATGGGCTTGCCGAATTGAACACGGGTTTTGGCAAAGCCGACGGCTTCATCAATCAATCGCTCTGCCATGCCTGTGCAGACGGAGGATATATGCAGCCGGCCACGGTTGAGAACTTTCATTGCTGTCTTGAAGCCACGGCCTTCCACACCACCAATGATGTTTTCCGCAGGGACGCGAACATTCTCCAGATAGACATCACAGGTCTGCGTGCCGCGTTGTCCCATCTTATGATCCGCCTTACCGACGGTGAGGCCGGGTGAATTGCGGTCAACCAGAAATGCTGTGACGCCGGAAGGTCCGGCTTCGCCTGTTCGTGCCATGAGCGTGAATACGCCAGCAATTGGCGCATTGGTTATGAAGCGCTTTACGCCATTAAGAATGTAAGCATCGCCGTCTTTTACAGCCGTGGTTTTGACCGCACCTGCATCGGACCCCACATCGGGTTCTGTCAGGGCGAATGAGCCAATGATTTCTCCGCTGGCAAGTCTCGGCAACCAATAGGTTTTCTGGGCGTCGGTGCCGTCAGCGATAATCCCCTGCGACCCGATACCGTTGTTTGTGCCGATGACAGAACGAAATGCCGGAGAGGTGTAGCCGAGCTCAAAACCGACGAGGACTTCTTCCTCCATTGTCAGCCCAAGTCCATCATATTGTTCAGGAATTGAGAGGCCGAACAGGCCCATGGCACGCATGTCGTCTATGACATCGGTGGGGATGCTGTTTGTTTCTTCCACCTGTCTTTCGACGGGCATCAACCGCTGTGTGACAAAGCGTCTGATCGTATCTAACAGTGATTGAAAGGTCTCCGGGTCGCGGATCATGAAGTGCCCCTTCGCGGGTGATTTCAACAAAGATGAAACACGTCGCGTTTTGCAGAAATATCCTATTGCTAAGGGAATGTTTCATAGATTAAAGTTCGAGACAATATAAAATGAAATTAAATTCCATTTGCGATTTTGCTATGATTGGAATGGGTTCAGGGGAAGTTGGGGAGAGGATGACCGAGCTTACCGATGTGGTGATCGAAAGCCGTCCGGCGGCAGGTGTGGCCTTACTGGAAATCAATCGTCCAGAAGCACTCAATGCATTGAATATGGATATCCGCCAGAACCTATCAGAAACAGTTGATCGGCTTGCGAGTGATGCGGAAACGCGGGTTATCGTCATTACTGGCAAAGGTGGAAATTTCGCTGCTGGTTCAGATGTTAAAGTGTTCGCACAGACTGGCGCGGGAGAAATTCTCGCCCAGCGGCTTCATCGTTACTGGGAGAGCCTCGCTCGTTGCCCCAAGCCTGTGATCGCTGCCGTGGAAGGCTATGCGTTGGGCGGTGGTTGTGAGCTTGCAATGCACGCCGATATTATCGTTGCATCAAAAACAGCAAATTTCGGTCAGCCGGAAATCAAGCTCGGATTGATGCCTGGCGCAGGGGGTACGCAGCGGCTTTTACGCGCGATAGGCAAATATAAAACCATGCTGCTTGCTCTGACAGGAGAAATGCTCTCGGCGGTGGACGCGGAAAGATACGGTCTCGTCAGCCGATTGACGGACGAAGGGCAGGCCTTGGAAGAAGCGCTAAAGCTTGCTGGAAAAATTGCCCTGATGCCACCGCTTGCAGCGGAACAAATCAAAGAGGCTGTCACTCACGGCGAAGATGCACCTCTTGAAACAGCTCTGAGATTGGAGCGTAAAGCGTTCCAGCTTCTCTTCGACACGGAAGATAAGCGGGAAGGCATTGACGCCTTCCTGTCCAAACGCAAACCTCAGTTCAAGGGGCGCTAGTATGGCTGCGATGTCGGAGCAATATCGTCTTATCAATAGAGTTGGTATCGTTGGTGCCGGGATTATGGGGATCGGCATAGCCGAAACCATGGCTGCGGCTGGCCTGACTGTTCATATGTTCGACCAATTTCCCGGAAAAGCCGAGGCTGCAAAACAGGAGCTTGCAAAGCGCCTGGATAGCCGGGTTTCGCGCGGGAAACTGGACTCGGATACGGCTGCAGGTGTTCTTGATCGGATCACACCTGTTGATGCTCTTGGCGATTTGGCTGAGGTAAATCTTGTCATAGAAGCTGTTGTTGAAGACATTGGCGTGAAGCAGGAGCTGATTGCTGCGCTTGAAAAATGTCTTCCGTCTGAAGCGATCATAGCAACGAACACATCGTCTTTGTCGGTAACTGCAATTGCCGGTAAAGCTCAAGATCCGCGGCGTATAGCCGGGTTTCACTTTTTCAATCCCGTTCCGCTAATGCGGGTTGTGGAAGTAATCAAAGCTGCGCTGACGGATGCCAGGGTGCTTGATGTTCTGAAGGAGCTTGCGGTACGGATTGGTCATCGACCCGTGATGGCTTCCGATACACCGGGTTTTATCGTCAACCACGCTGGTCGTGCTTATGGCACGGAAGCGCTTGCGATGATCCGCGAAAATATCGCTGATTTCACCACGATTGATGCAATTCTGCGGGATGCTGCCGGGTTCCGCATGGGGCCTTTCGAGCTTCTTGATCTGACGGGACTTGATGTGTCGCATCCCGTCATGGAAGCGATCTACGGACAGTATTATCACGAACCCCGTTATCGTCCGTCGGTTATCACACGGCAGCGCCTTGATGCAGGTCTGCTTGGACGCAAAAGCGGCCGCGGCTTTTATGATTATTCAGACGATGCCACCACAGCTGTAGCAAGCGATGGCCCGCGCAGCCTGCCCAAATCTGTGACGATTATCGGCGATACCCCTGACAAGGCGCTGCATAAGCTCGCGAAGCAGGCAGGCGTTCCAGTCATCAATGATGTAAGCGCGAGCGCGCTGGTTCTGATCGGTTTGATTGGCGATGATCTAACCTCGGCAATTGTGCGGGAAGGTCTGAACTCTGCCAACACCATCGGCTTTGATCCGCTATTTGGCATCGACAGACACCGAACGCTGGTCGCTTCACCGGGAGCAACTGACCTTACGCGGCAAGAGGCTCTCGCTTTGGCGCAGTCCAATGGAGTCAAAGCGTCGCTGGTTGAAGATACATGCGGAACTGTTTGCCAGCGTGTTTTGGCAATGATTGTGAATATCGCAGCCGATATCGTTCATCAAAACATAGCATCAGTCGATGACCTCGATGCTGCCGTGCGTTTGGGACTCGGCTATCCATATGGCCCGCTTGAATGGGGCGACCGGATCGGCGCTGATATCGTCGTCCATATTCTGGATCGCATGTTGGGGAGAACTGGCGATCCGCGATACCGCGCCAGCCTGTGGCTGCGCCGCAGGGCAGAGCTGAAACTGCCATTGGCAGAATGCAATTAGGGAACCTTTATCATGGCCGAGAAAATCGAACTGAAACCTTCTGCGCCCTGGTATCGGCTCAATGTGACGGAAGATGACTGGCGCGTTGCAAAAGCCGGTGAACTGCTGAAATGGTATAGCCAGATGAAGCTCATTCGGCGCTTTGAGGAAAAAATACTCGACTTTGAAAAAGCAGGGCTGGTTCATGGTCCGGCCCATGCCAGTATTGGGCAGGAAGCTGCGGCAGTGGGCGCCATGTCGATGCTCGGTTCTAATGACCAGATCAATGGTACACATCGTGCGCATCACCAGGTGCTGACGAAGCTGATTAATGCACAGACGCCATCGGATTTCGATATTCTTCAATCCGAGTTTACCGACGATATGAATGATGCCGTCTATCGTTTGATGGCAGAGATTATGGGGCTTAACCCCGGCTATTGCGGTGGTCGTGGCGGCTCGATGCATATGCGCGATGCCGCATCCGGCGTTGCAGGCACAAGTGCTATCGTTGGTGGCAATATTCCTCATGCTGCCGGCTATGCGCTCGCCGATAAACTGCTTGGCAGAAAAGGCATATCGGTCGCATTCTTTGGCGATGGCGCTTCCTTACAGGGAGCGACCTATGAAGCGATGAACATCGCTGCACTCTATCGTTTGCCGGTGATTTTCTACGTCGAAAACAATCTCTACGCGGTATCGACACACATTCAGGATGCCACGCGCGAAACACGCATTGCGTCGCGCGGCCCAATGCTGGGCTTCCCTGGCATTGAGTGCGACGGAATGGATGTTGTCGCTGTTCATCAGGCAATGCGTGATGCCTGTCAGATCATTGAAGAAGAAGGCGGCCCGGTCGTTATTGAAGCGCAATGCTATCGCTACCTGCATCAAAGCGGGAGCAAGGCCGGGAGCGATTTCGGATATCGTACAAGCGAAGAAGAGGAAGAGTGGAAGCGCCGTGATCCAATCGCGCAGGCAGAGCGACGCTTGAAGGAACTTGGCATTGTCAGCGATGCAGAGCTTGCCGAGATCGACGTGAAAGTCAGCGCTGCAGTGCAGGCTGCGGGATCTCGCCTGACTGAAACAGCACCCGGTAGCAATGTGCTGCGAATACCTGATGCACTATGGCCTTCAGCAGAAAGTGTCGATGAAGGCATACTTGGCGACGGGCAGGAGTTCTCTGATGCTCGCTTTAGCGAGATTGAGGACTATTCCGCCGACGAGCTTGTGAAGGTACGTTTTGCGGCGGCTGCGTCCGATGTTCTTGGTCGGGCAATGGAGAAAGACCCAACAATCATCGTCATGGGTGAAGATGTTCACCGTTTTGCCGGTGGCGTCAGCGGGTTCACCAAGAACGCACTTGAGCTGTTTCCGGGAAGAGTACTCGCCATGCCGATTGCGGAAAATGGTTTTACGGGCGTTGCGCTGGGAGCGGCCTTGCGGGGACTGCGCCCGGTTGTGGAAATCATGTTCGGTGACTTCTGCTTTGTTGCGGCTGATCAGATCGCCAATGGTATTTCCAAAGTCCGTCATATGTTTGGCGATGGTTTTCCGGTGCCAATTGTGATGCGCGTTCGCGTGTCGCCGCACACTGGCTACGGCTCTCAGCATTCGGGTGATCCCTCGGCATTGTTTGCGATGTTTCCGGGATGGCGTGTCGTATCCCCGACCAACGCCTTTGACTATGTCGGGTTGATGAACAGCGCGCTCAAGTCAAATGATCCTGTGGCCATTATAGAGCATGTTGAGTTTTATCAGCGTGAAAGCCTCGTCCCTAAGGAAGACCGCGATTATTGTATTCCTCTCGGGAAGGCCCGTATCGTGAGATCAGGCTCGGCATGTACGGTGCTTTCAACATCTGTGATGGTACAGGCCTCCGTTAAAGGTGCGGAAGAATCCAGCATAGATGCCGAGATTATCGACATGCGCAGCCTCGATATGACGGGCATCGATTGGGAGCTAATCGGCCAGTCTATAGCCAAGACCAATCGTGTGGTGATTGCCGAACAGGTCGCGAGCGGGCTTTCGCTCGGACGGCATTGGGCTGCTGAAATTCAGCGGCGTTTCTTCAACGATCTCGACCATGAAATTCTCCATGTGACCGGCAGTTTGTCGTCGCCTGTGGTTTCACTGGTCTTGAATAAGGCGGCTCTCGGGTCGTCGGAAAAGGTTCGGGCGGCGCTGGAAAAAATCACGCGCAATGCCTGATGAGTTTGAACATAAGAAGAGAAAAACGAGGAACGAAATGAAAAATGGGAAAACGGGGCTGAACCGCCTTTTGATGACGAATTTCAAAAGCCTGATGATGGCTGCGACTTTGCTGACTGCGGTTCCCGCAGCCTATGCGCAAAACGCAGATTCTCTTGTGATCGCGCGCAACATGGACATCAACTCGCTCGATCCGCATCGCACCTTCTGCGACACTTGCCAGATTTATGACTCGGCAGTTTATGAAGGTCTTTTGTCGCTCGACAAAGATAACAAGGTCGTGCCGGTGCTCGCCGAGAGCTATACCGCAAATGGCGATCAGACCGAATTTACCTTCAAAATAAACCCCAAAGCTGTGTTCTCGGATGGCTCAAAGGTTGAAGCCAAGGACGTCAAGTGGTCCTGGGAACGCCTCAAGAATGTGAAGGCAAGCCCTTCATTTTTGGCAGATACAATTGCTTCCATCGATACGCCTGATGAGGCAACCGTGGTCGTAAAGACCAAGGCGCCCAATTCGGAGTTCTTCAATGTTGTGGCTTCGCCATATTTTGGCATCGTCAATAGTGAGGTTGCTACGTCTGAAGCCAAGGCCGTCAATGGTGAAGATGCTGCAGAAAAGGACAATGCTGAAGCTTGGTTTCTAGCCAATTCGGCAGGTAGTGGCCCGTTCGTTCTGGCCGCGTACGAACCCAATTCCGAACTTCGCCTGAAGCGTAACGAAAAATACTGGGGAGAGGCTGCGAAAGTAGGGGAAGTCGTTATCCGTCAGGTTAAGGATGCCGTTGCTCAGGCGCAAATGCTTGAAAACGGCTCTGCAGATATTGCCATGCAGATCGATCCGGAAACTGCCAAGACCATCCGCAATCCCGACGTGAAGATCGACTCCATTCATTCCTATAACTTCATTTATATCGCGCTCTCACCGGGTGCCAAATCGAATGAAGTGCCTCTGACACCTGAAGTTCGTGAAGCCATTTCCACGGCAATTGATCGTGAAACACTGCTCGATTTCATGTTGGGTGACAAAGGCCAGTTGATTGGTGCCGCTATTCCAATTGGCTTCCCCGGTGGCTCTGATCACAAGATACCTGAATACAACCCTGACAAGGCAAAGGAACTGCTTGCAAAGGCAGGGCATCCGGATGGTTTCAAGCTTGAGGCAACCTATCCAAACCTCAACGTCTACGGTGTTGATTTCACGCAGATGATGCAGAAGATCCAGCAGGATCTGTCCAAGGTGAATATCAAGGTTGAGCTGCAGCCTGTTTCTTTTGCAACGTGGCGTGAGAAGGTGAATGGTGATGGCACGCCGCTGACTGTCGTCTATTATGCACCTGACTTCTATGGCACATCGCAATATGTCGATGCGTTCGGTCTGGCAAAGGGTAGCCTCTGGGCCAAGCGAGCCGGTGAAGCGCGTGACCCGTCACTCGTGATCGGCGACATTCAGCAGGTTATGGCCGATGCCCTTAAAGCACCTGCCGATCAGGCTGATAAGGTCTGGTTCCAGGCTGGTGAGAAAATGGCCGCTGCCAATGTCATCATTCCGATGCTGAGCCCCGACGTCATTCTGGCATATAATAACAAGGTGAACGGCGTGCGCTATTCGGCTTGCTGCAACCTGCCATTGGCTGAGATTTCAGTCGTCAAATAAGATATTGCAGATGAAACAAAAAAGGCCGGAGAGAAATCTCCGGCCTTTTTTATTGCCATGATTGTTTTAGTTACGAACAGAGTCCGCAAGCTCCTGCAGAATACGGAGCGACAGGCCGCGTTTTTCCAAATGAGGCATGTGTCCACAGGCGTCAAATGCGTGGAGCGCTACATTGTCCGGCAGGTTGCGGCTGTGTTTGAAAGGCAGGATGCGATCTTGTTTTCCGAAGACAACACGAACCGGTATTTCAAGCGATGCAAGGTCGTTTGTAATTGATATGGTTTGTGTTCCATCCGCAAAGAACCGTTTTGCAAAAGCGCCCATCGCGTCACTCAACGGCTGGTTCTGTCGCTGTTGCACCACGGCTGAAATGAAAGCGTCTGAAATCATATCTTTCGCGTGAACAAGTTCATGCAGCCAAGGTATGACGCTTTCTTTGGATTTGGCTTTAACGAAGTTTTCGACAAAGCCAGTATTGATTTCCGGCCCCAGACCCGCTGGTGAAAACAATCCGAGCGCACGGATATCGATATTGCCTCTTGTTGCCAGTCGGGCGCTCACTGCCGCGCCAAAAGAATGCCCGACAACAATCGTTTGCGAGAGGTTGAGCCGTTGGATTGTCGTTTCTACGCGTTCTGCAATTGCGTCGAGGTCGTCAACAACGTCAAGCGGTGAGGCGCCATGCGATGGCAGATCAATCGCCAGCAAGGGTTGCTGCCATTGGGTGCCGGCAAACAAGCCACGCCAGTTATTATGATCCGAGGCAAAGCCATGCAGAAGGACAATCGGCGTTCCTTCTCCCTTGCGCAGCCATACCGCGTTCAGCTCAATACCGTTGATAGATTGGGACGAACTGCTTGCCGCGGGCTGTTGCGTTTCGATGGCAGCAACAACATCTTTCTTCTGTATGCGCCCGCTCGGCCCGCTACCGTTGATCTGCGAAAGATCAATTCCAGCGTTTCCGGCCAGACGTTTTGCAAGTGGTGTTGCTACAGTCCTGCCGGCTTGTGTGGTGTGTGAACGGATATCCAACGCCGGAGTTTCCGAAGACTTTGTGGCTTCAGGTGACGAAACGGCAGCGGGTTCCGATGCGGGTTTGGAAATGGCCGAGGAAATAGCTTCGCCTTCAAGAAAAAGGCTTGCCACCCTTTGGCCAACGTCGATTTCATCTGATGTCGAAGGCTTTAGAATTTTAAGTATTCCACTGTGAGGTGCATCCACCTCAACAACGGTTTTATCGTTGTCTATTTCAAAAAGGAGCTGTCCTTGGCTGACTGTATCACCGTCTTTCGCGTGCCAACGAGAGATTGTGCCGGAATTGGTTTCCAGACTGACTTTTGGATATAAAATATCGGTGGCCATGAGATTTCCTGCAACAATCTGCTACGTCGCGTTGGCGATGATTAGGGTAAGGTGTGTGAAGGTGTTTCCAGCTTGCCGACAAGCCGCGCCTGCAGCTCGATGGTCAACTGTTTGAGTGCCGGGCCGATTTCGCCATAACAGACGTCGCGTGGCGCAATGTCGGTAATGCCGCCACAGGTGATTGCCACAAGCTGGGTGCCATCAGTCGGGCGGAATGGAACGCCAACCGCATTTATATAGCTGTACCAGTCGCCGCATGATGCAACGAAGCCATCTCTCTCAAAATCTTCGATTGCATTGCTTGTCAGGCGACGAATTTTCTCGGCCTGTTCCGGCTCGGCTGCAAGCATTTGCTCAAGCAGAGACTCCCGCTGCGTTTCTTCCATGCCAGCATAATAGGAAAGCCCCATTGCAGTCCGCCAGATTGGCAGCCTTGAGCCGACATTGAGGCGTAGGGAAACGGGGTTTTCAGAGCGCGCATTGGCGACATAGACCATTTCGCGTTGCTCACGCAGTCCCATGGCAACGGCCACACCGGTTTTTTCCGCAAGTTTCCGCATGAGCGGCATCGCCATATAGACAACAGCATTTGCACTGAGGCCCGAGTAGCCCAGCGAGATTGTCGCGGGGCCAATGCTATAGCGCCCGAGGTTTTCATCGTAATTAAGATAACCCAGATTGACTAGGGTTAGTGTCAGGCGCGAAACGGTGGCTTTCGGTAAACCTGTTCGATCAATAAGGTCCTGATTTCCAAGAGAAATATCATTTGGGGTGAAGCTTCGCAAAATTTCCAGACCCCTTACGAGGGCACTGGAAACCTGAGCGCTGTCTTTATCGAGGTCCAATGAACTGGGCTTCGTTCTCTTCTTCACGTTGTCTCCTGGGCGTGTGTCGTTTTCAGTTTCAAGGAGTGTCGTTCCAGAAAATGAAATTTAATTTCATTTATATTGACGGCGTCAAATTTGCTTGTCAATACTATGTGCAAGGACGCACAAAAACTGCGCCAGATTTCCAAAATGGGAACCGTGCATGTCAAATTATCTCTTTAAGCGCCTAATTGCGATGCCATTTCTAATTCTTGGCATCGTGACCATGGCCTTTGCGCTCACGACGATCACCAAGGGTGATCCGCTTACATCCATTGTGGCCGAGCAGCAGATGAACAATCCGGAAGTTGTGGCCGCAGCAAAAGCAAAGTGGGGGCTCGATCGCAGTCTTCCAGAGCGCTATGTCATCTATCTCAAAAACCTTCTGTCTGGCGACATGGGGACCTCGTTCGTCACGAAGCGTCCTGTCAGCACAGACTTGATGGCCCGTTTGCCAGCCACGATGGAACTGGTTTTATCGGCTATGGTTCTGGGGTCTATTGTCGGTATCCTGCTTGGTATTCTGGCGGCTTATTATCGCGACAGCGCCATTGATCATGTGGCGCGCCTTTTTGCGCTGCTGGGATCATCTTTGCCCGTCTTCTGGCTGGGGCTTGCCGTTCTCTTCGTCTTTTCAGTGCAGTTTGAGTTGCTGCCCGGACCGGGCCGACTTGATCCACGCATGGCGCCGCCTGCTGCCATCACAGGTCTCATGACAATCGACAGTCTGCTCGCACTAAATTTCGCGGCTTTCAAAAATGCCCTCGCACATCTGATTCTCCCCGCAACAGTGCTTGGCTGGACCGTGGCGGGTACGATTTCGCGTCTCGTTCGCGCCAATATGCTTGATGTGATCGGGCGTGAATTCATCCTCACCGCACGCGCCAAAGGTGCTGGCGAACTTCGTGTGGTGTTCCGCCATGCCCTGCGCAACATTCTTGTGCCGGTTCTGACAGTCATCAGTTATTCGTTTGCTTATCTCATCACAGGTGCCGTGCTGACCGAAACAATTTTTGCTTGGCCTGGCATGGGATCTTATGCGGTTGAGGCCGCGCGATCACTGGATTTCCCAGCAATCATTGGTGTTACCATCGTCGGTGGCGTGATGTTCCTGATTACGAACCTGCTCACCGATGTTGCCTATGTTCTCGCAAATCCGCGCGTGCGTTTGGGCTAAGGGGAAAGCAATTGGTTGCAGCAGCAAACACCTCATCACGTCAGCTTAAATTCAGAATACCGCGCTGGTTTACCCTGCCGGTGGCAATCGGAATTATTGTCGTCGCCTTCTGGATCATTGCGACATTCTTTGCGCCATATATGACGCCCTACGACCCGCTCGACATGGTTGGACGCCGCCTGCAGGCACCAAGCTGGTCGCACTGGCTTGGAACCGATGCTCTGGGACGCGATGTGTTGACGCGCACGCTCTACGGAGCCAAGCATTCGCTGCCAATTGCCCTCTTGGTGGTGGTAAGTGCGGTTATCATTGGTGCTTTGGCTGGTGCTATCTCAGGCTATAAAGGTGGATTGATCGGCTCAGCCATTATGCGGCTCGTCGATATCACACTGTCATTTCCGCCGATGCTTCTCGCAATGGCGGTTGCCGCATCGCTCGGACCCGGGCTTGAAAACGCTGCGATTGCCATGGTCATTGTTTGGTGGCCTGTCTATGCGCGTCTCATGCGGGCGCAGGTGCTGGAAGTGCGTGAGCGTGAGCATGTGGAGGCCGCGATAGCATCTGGCGCCAGCAGCTCCCGTGTTCTGTTCAAGCATATTCTGCCGCTCTGCTGGACCCCGATATTGATCAGCGCAACGATGGATTTGGGGCAGGTCATTCTGCTTGCGGCATCGCTCAGCTTTATCGGTCTTGGCGCAACGCCGCCCACGCCGGAATGGGGCTCCATGATCGCCGAGGGTGCTGTCTATTTCTACAACTGGTGGATCGCGATGGGACCGGGCCTTGCCATCCTGACCATCGTTCTTGGTTTCAATTTCATCGGCGATGGTCTTCGCGACTATTTCGACCCGCGTTCGAAGTGATTGGAGAAGAAAATGACAAATCCAAATGAGAACACCAGTCTCTTTCGAATTGAAAACCTGCGTGTCGGCTTTGGCCGCGATGGTGTGGTGCTTGATGCGGTCAGGGGCATTAATCTTGAACTCAAGCGGCGCGAGGTTTTGGGGATCGTTGGCGAGTCCGGCTCCGGCAAGTCTATCGGGATGCTGGCCTCAATCGGCCTGACGCCGCCCAATGCCAAGATTTCAGGCTCGGTTACATTTCAGGGCGTAGAACTGGTTGGTAAATCGCGGCGCGAACTGCGGAGCCTTCGCGGCTCGAAAATTGCGATGATCTTTCAGGATCCGCTTTCTTCGCTCAATCCGGTGATGAAGGTCGGCGATCAGCTGATTGAAGCCTTGCAGCTTCATCAGAAAAAGCTCAACCGGAAAGCTGCTATGGCGCGGGCGATTGAGTTGCTGGAGCTAGTCTCCATTCCGCAGCCTGATCAGCGCGTGAAGCAATATCCGCATGAGTTTTCAGGCGGGATGCGGCAGCGTGTCATGATCGCCATAGCTGTCGCTAACGATCCAGACCTGTTGATTGCAGACGAGCCTACCACTGCACTTGATGTCACCGTTCAGGCACAGATCATGGCGGTGTTGCGCGACTTGCAGAATAAGCTCGGTCTGGGGCTTATACTCATCACCCATGACCTCGGCGTCCTTGCGGGACATGCCGACCGCGTTGCCGTTGTCTATGCTGGTGAGGTGGTCGAGGAAGCGGATGTCTTTGAACTTTTCGATAATCCTCGTCATCCATACACGCGTGGACTGATCGCTTCGATCCCGACACTGAATGATAGTGGCGGCAAATTGTATTCCATTGACGGTGCGCCGCCTGTTCTCGGTGCATTCCCGAAAGGGTGCGCGTTTCATCCGCGATGCGCACATGCACAGGAAATCTGCAAGACAACGGCCCCCACATATCAGCAATTCGGACGCCACATATCGGCGTGCCACTTTGCCGATAGTCTGCCTGCATATCAACGAAAGGCCGACATACCGGTCAGTAACGAGGCCGCGCTATGAACCAGCGTTTTTCATCGCAAGCAGTTCCATCCTCTGTGTCGGATGCCGCTCTTTCGGTCCGCAATCTTCGCAAATCATTTCCGATCAAAGGCGGTACGATCTTTCAGCGCGATGTGGCTGAGGTTAAAGCGGTCGATGACATTTCGTTTGATCTGGCCAAGGGTGAGACGCTTGGTCTAGTCGGTGAATCCGGCTGCGGAAAATCCACACTCGGGCGTTGCCTGCTCAGGCTGATCGAGCCCACGAGCGGAGAGGTTCTGTTTCAGGGACAGAACGTGGCGCAATTCTCGCCGAAAGAAATGCGGGCTGCACGCAAGCATCTGCAATTCGTGTTTCAGGATCCGTTTGCTTCGCTTCATCCGCGTATGCGCATCGAAGAAAGCATCGCCGAGCCGCTTCGTATCAGCGATCTTTCACAACAGCAGCGTAAAGAGCGTGTCCAGGAAATGCTGCGACTTGTCCGTCTCAACCCGGAGCACGGCAAGCGTTATCCGCATGAGCTGTCAGGCGGCCAGCGGCAACGTGTCGTGATCGCACGCGCCTTGGCGCTTAACCCGCAGGTTATGGTGCTCGATGAGCCTGTCTCGGCGCTCGACGTTTCGGTGCAGGCTGGGGTGCTGAATCTCTTGCAGGAAATTCAGGCGGAGTTCGGCACGTCCTACATCTTCATTGCGCATGATCTGTCTGTCGTGCGGCATATCTCCCACACGGTTGCAGTGATGTATCTTGGGCGGATCGTTGAGAAGGCTCCGGCTGGAGAACTCTATAACCGACCGCTGCACCCTTACACGCAGGCTTTGATGTCGGCGGTTCCGCTGGCCGATCCGGTCATTGAGCGGAAGCGGCAGCAAATTCTGCTCAAGGGCGATGTGCCGAGCCCGATCAATCCCCCATCCGGTTGCCCGTTCAGAACCCGCTGTTTCAGGGCGGAAGCGATCTGCGCGGAAGTCAGGCCGGAATTGCAGCTTCAGGGAGGTGGACACGCGGTCGCGTGTCACTTCCCGCAGGAATGGCGGTCACCTCAGTAATTCCCGTGACTAATTTTGACTATCAGGTGCCGCTTATCGCGGATGTTTGAGAAGGACGTGACCTTGAAAATAATGAACGAACTTGAGGTTCCTGTTATGGGCGATAACAACTCTGCCCTTCCGCTGGCTGGAATAAAGGTTCTTGATCTTTCGCGCGTTCTTGCCGGTCCCTGGACCACGATGAGCCTTGCTGATCTCGGTGCAGAGGTCTGGAAAATCGAGAATATTCAAGGCGGTGATGACACGCGTGCGTGGTCGGTTCCCAACTATAAAGGAGCAAGTACCTATTTTCTCTGTGCCAACCGCGGCAAGAAAAGCCTGGCGCTCGATCTGAAGTCGCCAGAAGGCCTCGATATAATTTATGAACTGGCCAAGCAGGCGGATATTGTGGTCGAGAACTTTCGTGCCGGAACTGTCGAACGTCTGAAAATTGATTACGCGACTTTGAAGGCGCTTAATCCCGGGCTCATCTATTGCTCGATATCCGGTTATGGCCAAACCGGCCCAGAAGCACGTCGCCCAGGCTATGACTTCGTGGTTCAGGCTGAAAGCGGCCTGATGTCGATCACCGGACAAACCGATGGCGAGCCGATGCGCATCGGCGTGGCTATGACCGATATCGTGGCGGGTATGGTTGGAACGCAATCCATTCTGGCAGCGCTTTATCAGCGCAAGACCACAGGTCTCGGACAGTTTGTCGATATTTCTCTGTTTGAATGCGCGCTCAATACGCTCATCAATATTGGTAGTGCACATCTGAATGGCGGGCATATTCCCCAACGCTTTGGTAATGCCCATCCGACCGTGGTGCCCTATCAGATTTTCGAGTGTTCCGATGGTGCCTTTGCCCTCGCTGTCGGTAACGACCGCCAGTTTGCAATCCTCTGCGAAAAGATCATTGGTCTGCCAGAACTTGCCGCGGACGATCGTTTCAAAACGGCGAGCGGGCGAGCGCTTAATCGTTCTGAACTGATACCGCCGATGGCTGAGCGTTTCCGCACCCAAACGCGCGAATATTGGATGGCTGAATGTCTGAAGATGGGCGTTCCTGCGGGGCAGGTGAAAACTGTTCCAGAAGCTTTTGAAAGTCCCAATGTTGTGGCACGGAATGTGGTGCAAACATTGGAAAGCCCATATCTGGGGCCGGTCTCTCTTGTGCGCCCTGCACAAGGATTGGAGGCACAGAAACATGCTTCCTATAAGGCGCCGCCAATGTTGGGTGAAGATAGTACCTCCATTCTGGAGGACGTTCTTCAATTCGATAAAGCCAAACTGGCAGAGCTGATCGACGCCCGTGTCATTCATCAATATCAGGCAACAGTTTGAGGAGAGAGTGATGACGAACACTCAAGTGGGATATTCCAATATCAAGCTGTTCATTGATGGAACATGGCGCGATGGTAGTTCTGGTGAAACGGTTGACGTCCTGAACCCGGCGACCAACGACGTTATCGGACATATTGCTAAAGCCACGACAGCAGATCTTGATGACGCTTTGGCTGCAGCCGAGCGCGGCTTTGAGATTTGGCGCAAGGTATCGGCCTTTGATCGTTATAAGATGCTGCGCAAGGCTGCAGATATTTTTAGGGCTCGTGGCGAGGGCGTTGCGCGCTTGCTGACGATTGAGCAGGGCAAGCCTCTGGCGGAAGCGCGTGCCGAGGCTGCTGCGGCCAGTGACCTGATCGACTGGTTTGCAGAAGAAGCCCGGCGCAGCTATGGGCGTATCGTTCCGCCACGTTTTGCCAATGTGATGCAATCGGAAGTCAAAGAGCCGGTCGGTCCAGTGGCTGCGTTTACTCCTTGGAACTTTCCAATCAACCAGTCGGTTCGCAAAATATCTGCGGCTCTGGCGGCTGGCTGCTCCATCATTTTGAAAGCTGCTGAAGATACGCCCGCAGCACCAGCCGAACTGGTGCGCGCCTTTGCTGATGCTGGTTTGCCTGATGGTGTTATCAATCTCGTTTATGGCGATCCGGCAGAGATCTCGTCTTACCTCATCCCTCATCCTGTGATTAAGAAGGTGTCGTTCACCGGATCAACGCAGGTGGGGAAACAGCTCGCAGCGCTCAGTGGCCTGCACATGAAACGAGCCACGATGGAGCTTGGCGGACACGCGCCGGTTGTCATCATGGCTGATGCCGATGTGGAGCAAGCAATCAAGGTTGCAGCTACAGCCAAGTTCAGAAACGCGGGACAGATTTGCATCGCGCCCACTCGGTTTTTGATTGAAGAACCGGTTTACGATCAGGTGATCGAAGGCCTTTCAACTTACGCACGTTCGTTGAAAGTAGGAGACGGTCTGGATGCCGAAACGACAATGGGACCGCTTGTCAATGCGCGCCGTGTAAACGCCATGGAGCGATTGATCGGTGATGCAAAGGCACACAAGGCAACTGTCGTGACGGGCGGCGAGCGCATCGGCAATCGCGGCAACTTCTTTGAACCAACGATCCTTGCGAATGTACCGCGTGATGCGGCAATCATGAACGAAGAACCGTTTGGCCCGGTGGCGCTTCTCAATAGCTTCCGGTCACTAGACGATGCTTTGGTGGAGGCTAATAGGCTCAATTATGGCCTCGCCGCTTATGCATTTACGGGATCGTCAGCCAATGCAGCGAAAATATCTTCATCCGTTCGCAGTGGAATGATCACCATCAACCATTATGGTCTGGCGCTGCCGGAAGTGCCTTTCGGTGGCATCAACGATTCCGGCTATGGAACCGAAGGGGGAGCTGACGCGCTGGATGCATATCAAAATACGAAATTCGTTTCTCATTTGCAGGGATAGGCCAACGCAATGCGCTAACGAACGTCTTGGCGTACGGACCGGGAACCTAAGCGATGGACCCGAACGATACTGCTTGTCCGGGAACGCGGATGTGAAGAAGGGCTCGCTAGAGTGAAGCACCGGACCTAACGACGGACGGGATGTTCGATGGCGCACCAGAGCACCCTGCGCTTTTGAAGTTGATTGCAGCGGAAGGGAAAAGCAGCCTGATAACCGATGAGCGCATTATCACGGGGCCCAGCGCCTATCCGTTCTGGTCACACGGCAGGATATGGATTGGCTTTTCCTCTGCTTGCCCCAATTCGATGCATTTTTGTCCCGAACAGAGGGTCCAGCCTCCTCCTGTCTTGCCGGAGGCAGCCAAGACAATTTCACGGCGTGGAGGAATGCTTGGATGATAGATGTACCAGCCATCTTCAAGGACGGCATCGGCAGGCGGCTCCATGCCTGCGCCGGAGCCTTTGATGCGGGCTTCTGACAATACCAGCCCTCGGGACGTAACATTCCAGAATTCCTGCCACGGGACCTTCTCAACGCTGTGCGTCCAGGAGAGAACGAAGCTGGTGGCGGCGATCTTCATCACGCCGCCAGCCGTTGAAATACAGACCGCCATCAACCTGATGTCGCGACGGCGGAAGGCCGCGACCTCCAGAAATGCCATGCGAGGAAGGCTGCGCAGGCGGCAAAGCCGAGTTCATCGCTATAGGGATATGTCGCGAGCATGAGCGCAATGGCAGCAAACGCCCATATGCGCTCCCACATGTTCAACGGCGTTCGAAGATGGCCGATAGCGGCTGCCCCCCAAAGCAGGATGCTGAGCAGCGCCTTGATGAACATGTAAGCGAAGGCGGGCCAGAAGCCGAACTTTTCGGAAAGTGGTCCGCCCGCCTGAAGCATGATGACCGGCTCGTACACCGCCATGAAAGGCACGGCAAATCCTGCAACCGCGATCCGGATCGCCTGCATGCCGATCTTCATGCCGGACTCCCGCGCGATTGGCGCGGCCGCAAAAGCTGCGAGTGCAACGGGCGGCGTGAGGTCGGCCATGATGCCAAAATAGAAGACGAACATGTGCGACACCAGAAGCGGCACGTCGAGATGCAGAAGCGCGGGTCCGGCGATCGAAGAGGTGATGATGTAGTTCGGAATGGTCGGAATGCCCATGCCAAGCACCAGACAGGCCAGCATGGTCAATATCAGCGAGAAGAACAGCGAGTTTTCTCCGACACTGACGATAACACGGGCAAAAGTCGAACCCGCTCCGGTGAGCGCCAGAACACCGATGATAATGCCGACCAGCGCGCAGGCAATACCCACGGGAAGGGCATTCTTGGCGCCCTCCGCGAGGCTTTGAAGACAAAGGTTGAGCGTTTCCCGACCGCCGCGGACCAGGAAATTTATCGCGACCAGAAGCGCAACAAGAACGATGATCAGCGTAATGCCGCGCAGGGTGTAACCGAAGATATTGAAGGTCGTGCCGAAAGCCGCCGCCGACATGATGCCGAGCGCAATCCAGAACAGCACACGCAAGGGCATCGACATGGAGCCGGAAACCGGAACCCCGAGGATGATAAGCGCAGTCAGGCTGAGGCCAACCGTGCCAGCAAAAAGCGGCGTGTAGCCGGAGAAAAGCAGCCACACCAATGCGACAAGGGGCAAAACCAGAAACCAGCGCTTTCTGATTGCATCAAGAGCGCTTGGCATATCGCTTTTGTCGAGCCCTTTCATCCTGAGACGGCGGGCTTCGAGGTCAACCATCACGAAGACCGTGATGAAATAGAGGATTGCCGGAACGATTGCCGCCTTGACGATTTCGACATAGGGCAGGCCGAGCGTTTCAGCCATGATGAAGGCGACAGCCCCCATGACCGGCGGCATGATCTGGCCACCCATCGAAGCCACCGCTTCGACGCCGCCGGCAAAGGCCGGACGGAAGCCGGAACGCTTCATAAGCGGGATGGTGAAAGCGCCTGTGGTCACGACATTGGCGACGCCGGAACCGTTGATCGTTCCCATAAGGGCTGACGAAATCACTGAAACCTTAGCCGGACCGCCGCGTGATGCGCCAACCGTTCCCATGGCTATGTCGTTGAAGAGCTGGATCATGCCAGCACGTTCGAGAAACGCGCCGAACAGGATGAAAAGGAAAATATAGCTCGACGAGACATAGATCGGCGTGCCGTAAATTCCCTCTGTTCCCAGAAAAAGGACCTCGACCACCTGCTCGAAATCGTAGCCGCGATGATTGAAGGGCTGTGGCAGATATTGCCCGAACAAACCGTAAAGCAGAAAGATCGCGCAGATGAGCGGCAGGGTCCAGCCCATCATTTTCTTGCCTGCCCAGAAGACGAGAGCGACGACGAGAATACCGATTATGATATCCGACGTGTTAGGTTCGCCCGCGCGGATCACCAGGTCTTCATAGAAGACCCAGTGATAAAGACTGAGTAAAAACGCTACGATCGCTGCCAGCCAGAATGCCGCGCGCTTTGCAGCGACAGTGCTCGCATTGGCGTAAAGGCCGAAGAGAAGCAAGAGCAGAAATCCGACATGGACGGAGCGGACCACCTGACTTGGCAGGGGTGAATAGGCGGAGGTCCAGAGCTGGAAAACCGAAAAAGCCACGGCGATGGCAAACAGGATTTTTGCGCCTGCGCCAGCACCCCAGGCGGGAATATGCTCAGCCGATTCTACGGCGCTGTTCTCGCTCTGCGTCATGAACGAACCTTCATCAGATTGTATTTTTGAAATTAACCGTTACAGGAGCGATCCCGTTGACAAGGATCAGGCACCATCTGTCAGAAAAGGGCGGCACCCGGACATGACATCCGGGTCCCACAGTCGCGCAGGACTGCCGCCAGCCTATTCGATGCCTTTTTCCTTGTAGTAACGCAGAGCGCCGGGATGAACCGGAACGGGTGACACGATGGTGTTCTTGTCGAGCTTGATCGCCTTTGCCGAAGCATGGGCGGCGGCGAGCTGGTCGAGATTCTCGAAGAGCCCCTTTGTCATCTGGTAAACCAGTTCTTCATCCATATCGGGACGGACAATCAGATAATTGATCACGGAAGCCGTCACGACGTCCTTGTCCTGCCCGCTATAGGTGTTCGCCGGGATCGTATTGACCTGATAAGGCGCACCGATCTTTTCGATGACGTCTGCCGGAACTTCAACCACGTTGATGTCGACCGAGTTTGCAAGATCGCGTAGCGAGGCGACACCAAGTCCGGAGGATTGCAAAGTCGCATCCAGTTGGCGGTTTTTCATGAGCTCGACGGATTCTGCAAAGGGCAGGTACTCGATCTTGCCGAGATCGTCATAAGAAAGCCCGGCAGCCTCCAGGATGGTGCGCGCATTCAGTTCGGTTCCAGATTTAGGAGCGCCAACGGATAGGCGCTTTCCCTTGAGATCGGCCAATGTCTTGATGCCGGACTCCTTGGATGCAACGATCTGAACATAGTTCGGATAGATCGCGGCAAGCGTACTCAGATTGGTAAGCTTCTTTTTGAAACCGGCTGCCTCGTTGCCTTCATAGGCATCGCGCAGGGAATCCCCCAGCGTGAACGCAACTTCGCCGCGACCGCTGTTAATGAGGTTGATATTTTCAATCGAGGCCTTCGTCGCCTGCACCGAGGGACGCACATCGGGGATGCCCGAATAGATTTTTTCCATAGCGACCCCGAGCGGGTAATAGACGCCGCTCGTCCCGCCGGTCAGGATATTTATGAATTCCTCAGCCTTTGCCTGCGCTGCACCGAATACGAGCCCCAGTGCAGTAGCCAGCGAGACAGTCGTTTTCCGATTGAAGATTTGCATATTTCCTCCTCACTCCAGTAAATTTTGTCATGGCGCGGACACCACGACTAAGCGGGGAGTTTTTGCAGATTACTTCCCCCACCGCATTTTATAATGTCCTCCCGCAGAACTGCGGAAACGCTAGCGCATTCTGAAGAAAATCCCAAACGTTTTTGGTCGCTATTTGCCCATCCATTTGAGTTTTGGAATATTTGCTTGGCAGGCAACAACATGCCGCGACCCTCGCGACAGCGGATGACTGCCGCGAGAGAATGCGAGCCAAATGGCAAGGCGTGACCCAGATTGAACCCAGATTGAACATTGTGACGCATCCTGGTTGATAGAAGCTGACCTCACCATGCCCTGATCATCTGTGATGTTGTGATGTTGTGAGGTTGCGGAGTGCTGGAAAACAATACTTCTTACTGCTTGCCGATCTGCGGGACGATTTAATAAACAACATGTATATGTGTAATATACTTATGAGTCGTGAAGGCAGGAAGTGAGGATTAGGCGATGGATCTGTCTTCAAAAGAGCCGCAGAAAGGCTTTTACGTCACCAACAAGAACCTTCCGGATCAGGACCGAACGGACTACTGGCGTGAAGCCGTGTCACCGCTTTACGAAGCCTTGGAGGCTTCCGGAGAACATGCGGTTCCCATTCATGGATCGATCCGTTCACTTCCCTTGGGGGAAAGGTTCATCGCCGAGGCGACATTCGGCAACCATCGATGCTTAAGGACCGCCGAATGGATACGACGCAGCCACTTTGACTATTATTATATCCAGCTTTTTGTTAGCGGTTGTTGCTATGGTTCGTTCCAGGGCAAAGAGAGCATTATTTCCGCAGGTGATATCCATATCGCTTCGGTAACCGCTGATGTCGATGCGATTTGCAGCAGTTCGGCAGCAACAATCTCACTTGTGCTCGAAAAGGAGGAGCTGGAATATATCTGCGGAAAAAGCAATCTGAATGGCACGATCATCCGGGCTGATACTGCACTGGGAAAGCTGCTTGGCGGCTTCTTTCGCAGCTTTTATAGCGAAGCAGAGAACCTTTCCTTCACGGAAGGCGTTGCCTGCGGCGATGTCCTTTTAAATCTGCTCGCATCCGCTGTAAAATACGATCCTGACAACATCCATAGCGCACCGTCGGAACAGCTTCGCAACCAGGTGCTGGTTTTCATCAACCAGAACATCAACGATCCGAAATTGGGTATCGAACAAATATTGGAACGTTTCGCTATCTCGCGGTCGTATCTTTATCGACTGCTGGAGGCTGACGGCGGTGCAGCCGGATTGATCCGTAAGAAGCGGTTGCAACTGGCACGCTGCGAATTGATGCGACGCCGGGATGAGTCGAGCTTGCGCATCAAGGCGATTGCTTACAAGTATGGATTTTCGAATACGGTTCAGTTTGCCAGGAGCTTCCAGAAACAGTTTTCTCTCTCGCCGTCCGAATTCTTGAAAAGACAGAGCATGACCGAACGCCAGGTGGGGCAGATCATCAAGCTCCAGAGTTATTATGATAATTTTAGCGAGGCTGATCGCGGTAAGCTCGCCTTGTAAAATACCAGGCCCCGGCTGCCTAATAACGGAGCCCAGTTTTCAATTGGGCGTAGCATTGTGCTGCCTTTAAGATTCTTTCTGGCAATCGCATTTACAGCCCGGCTCAACGCTGTCACCGGGGCGCCGGCCTTGGCACGAGAACCTGCTCGACATATGCGCCGATGCGGTCCCGTTGTTCAACGAGTGTTAAAATTTCGACAACTTCTAGCCGAACCGATCGTCGTGCTCTACCTTATGAAGCGGAGGATGCTGTGCGACGAGCAACGTAGTGCGCAAAATTATCGGCTTGTATAGGGAAGTGTTTTAAATATAATTATAATGGTTCTAAATAAGGAGGGGAAATGAACCGTCTAAGTCAGAATGTCGTGGCAATTCATGAGGTGGATGACATAGATGGCGTGCAGATACTAAGAACAAGTGCGACATTTGAGTTATCAAATGTATATATATATACATCAAGAATATTTCCATTCGATGCCAGATTCATAGGAATTCCTTCTTTGCTGGTGGGGATGGTCATTGGCGGACATGTCCGAGGAAAATGCTTGATAGGAAACACGTCAAACGTGTTGGATTTGCCGACCGGTTCGGCATTCATAATGCCGCCAAACACCTCTTTCGAGGCGCATGTGGAATCCAGCGCCGAGATTGTTAGTGTGTATATCTCGGATCGGTTATTCAAAAATATTCAGAAAGAGTTTCTGACGGTAAGTGAAAGTCTGCTCAGCCTCGACTACCAATTCTCGATCTCTGATTCATTCCTGACCCAGACAATTCTTTCAATGAAAGAGATTTTAGAGCGAGGGGGTACTTTCGCGAGAATTGAGCTGGAATATTTTGCTCGGGTTCTCGCAGCAAGATTAATTGCAAAATATTCAAGCCGTTGTCCTGCGGAACACAGCGGCGAAACCGGGCTCTCTCCCCATGTACTGGGTAGCATAGTCGCGTTCATAGATCAGAATCTTACCGGTCGCCTCACGGCGGACCGTTTGTCCTCAATGGCAGGTCTGGGGTCGGCACATTTCGCGCGTTTATTCAAACGGTCAACGAATGTCACGCTCCATCAGTACATTATACTGCGTAGAATAGAACGTGCCCGGACGTTGCTTGAAGAGACTGACTTGCCGGTCGTCGAGATTGCACAGGAATGTGGTTTCGCTGATCAGGTGCATCTTACGCGTTTTTTCAGCCGCATCGTTGGCACCAGTCCGGCATCCTTCAGGCGCAAGACACGAGATCAATCGTCAAACCGACGGTTTAATTTGTGATCGAAGTCAATTTTGTGCAAGCACGTCGATATCTGCATAGAAATTATTCTATATCTCTATATTTCTTGGAGTCACAGGCCAGCATCGGACACTGGAATCGGCAGTTAAATAGACAAATATATGCACGAGGCGAATTTGAGTCAGTAACGCAGAAACTCAGTATTTAAAAATACAAGTACCATCCACAAAAATTCCCCCGTGTTTCCAGCGCGGCTGGATATCATCTCTTCGTTTATATCGGTTCCTGTCCCCAATGCTGATCATCACGCTGAAGAGGGGCTTGTCATGGTTGTCGTTACGAATAAGGTGACTGGTTCATCCAGTACGGTTGGTGGAAATAACATCGTATTAACAGCACCAAGCGTCGTTAAGCTGTCGTTAAGTCCGCGCGCAATTGCGGATTACCAGAAGATCGGCGACGATCTCGTCATTCGGCTTCACAATGGAGAGACAATCCGGATTGTTCATTTTTACGCTCATCATCCAAATGGCGGTGATAGCGATCTGGTCCTCGAAGATAGCGATGGAAAGCTGTGGGTCGGTCAACACAGTGATGGATTGGCGGATTTTAATTTTGCCGAAATTCAGTCGGTTGACCAACTGGTTGGTGGCGCAACAGGCGGTGTAAGTCCCGTCCTGCTGGGGCTGCTCGGCATCGGCGCGGCTGCCGGGATTATTGCCGCGGCTTCGGGGTCCGGTGACGACGACAGTGACGATGGCATAGGCGTGGATCGGGATCCGCCAGGAACGCTGGTGGTAGCGTTAGAAAACGACACCGGCCTTCCGGGTGACGGCATTACCAGTGACGGCACCGTCATTGTAGATGGCCTCGAAGAAGGCGCGACTTGGCAGTATAGTACAGATGGCGGACGGACCTGGCATGACGGGAATGGGGCCAGCTTTGAACTTGAACCTGGCGCTTACGGCGATGGTGATATTCTAGTTCGCCAGATCGATTCTGCAGGAAATGTTGGTCCCGCGACCCCGCTCGGACCTGTGACCATCGACCTGACGCCACCGACGACGACCATTGATCTAACCGATCCGGATGGGGACAATATCCCGACGGCTTCGGGCGTGACGGAACCGGGCTCGACGGTAGTTGTGAGCTGGCCCGATGGAACGACATCGACCGT
>UEIJ01000033.1 GCA_900470195.1 Hyphomicrobiales bacterium
CAATGGGTCCTGAGCCTAGGCTCCTTATAGTCAGATCGATTGTTCGTCTGGTCGGATCCTGTTATGTATATCCCGTTGACATATCCCATTGGATGCACTATTTACATCATATCACTATGGATAGAACTAGGAGTGGCGCAGATGGAGCAGGGAGCCGTATTCCAGAGCAACCGAAGCCAAGCTATCCGTTTGCCAAAGGCCGTAGCTTTGCCTGCTGATGTGAAACGCGTCGATATTGTTGCTGTGGGGCGCACTCGAATTATAGCACCCGCTGGTGAGGTCTGGGACAGCTGGTTTGATGGCTTAGAGGCGACTTCCGACTTCATGAATGAGCGTGATCAGCCTGCTTCACAGGAACGCGAGGCGTTTTAATGCTGAAGTACATGCTGGATACAAATATATGCATTTTCACGATCAAGAACCGGCCACAGCAAATGCGCGAGGCGTTCAACCGCTTCCACGATCAATTGTGCATCAGTTCAGTCAGTTTAATGGAGCTGATTTACGGGGCGGAGAAGTCTGCCCATCCTGAGAAGAACCTTGCAGTCGTTGAGGGCTTCGCAGCTCGCCTTGAGGTGTTATCGTACGATGAACCGGCAGCAAACCATACGGGCCAATTACGTGCTGAATTGGCCCGCAGTGGAACTCCAATCGGTCCATACGATCAATTGATTGCTGGCCATGCTCGCTCGCGTGGATTAATAATCGTTACAAACAATCGTAGGGAATTTGATCGTGTTCCTGGCTTGCGAGTAGAAGACTGGACTGATTAATCCCTAGCGTATGTTCACCGCATTCATTGGTAATCTAAGAAGATGTACTACTGTCCACATCACTGACAGGGCGTGGGTTCAATTCTCATCAAGCCGAGCGGTCTGCGCTCCATCGACAGGTACGTTTCCTGACTAGCAATCAGCACGTGGTCCAATTAAGGGGCGGCGAACTCGTCCAGCGGCATTGAGCCTCTTCTCCATTCTTGCTTAAGCAGTACGGAAGTCGGTGAACTCGAAACTACTCGAGAGAGAGAACAGCGTGCCCACGTTGATTTAATTCAAATGGCCCGTTTTACGCTGGCTTGTAATTCAGAAGCGCCTGTTTGCGCCACCAAAACTACCACTCGGGTTTAATTCGATAGCCGGTTATGGTTTCGGAACTCGACTGATAAACTCAATCGTAAAGGATCTACAACCTACTTTCATTTCTCAGAAACGGTACGAGATCGGGTTGTTTTCGCCAATACTTAAAGCAGACCATCTACGTATGGACGGTTTCAGTCATCTCGCTCCCCTTTTTCCATGAGCAAGAGAGACCCGCAATGACGCGCCCGTTAGATATTGCCCCAACATGTACAAGCCGGTAATGAGTAGGATCAACAATGGCGGCAGCGGCGCGTAGGTGATGACGACCGGAGGTTGACCCCATATCATTAAAAGAAAGTTTGCTGCGACGGTAACAGTGAAGACCACTGATACCCACCGGTGCATTTGCCTTAAACGCAAGCTAACGGCTCGCCGATATCTCCCAAGAGGTTGCCTCGATTGCGGCTCGGTTGAGAAGAATTCCGCACCCATCACCGCGGCTCCACTAGTTTCCAGCCGTTTCCGGATGGATCGCGGAAGCTCGCATCGACGTTACCGAAACGGCTGATCGGCTCCTGGGTGAATTCGACACCTTTTGCCGCAAATATCGCATGCGCGGCATGGCAATCCTTGACCAGCATTACAAGCGGCGGCATGGCGCCCTTCGCTACAACCTCGTCTAGCTGTCTCGCGGTAGCCTCGTCTACTGTTGGCGGCTGGGGCCGGAACAACCCAAGCTGGAATCCCAGCTGATCTGGATGATGCACCGTCAGCCAACGGTAATCTCCGTTCCTGGCGTCGGTGTGCACAGCAAAACCGAGCTTGCCCACATAAAAATCGATTGCTTCATCTTGATCGCGCACGTAAATGCCCGCGACTCCTACCCCTAGATCGACTCTGTCCATGACTGCTCTCCTATTGTCACGGGTGTCGTGTAGCAGCCTTATCGTCACGCCGCTTCTCCGAAACTGCTATTTTTAGGTCTGGACGATAGGCTGCGCTGACGAAGCAGTGTGGCACTTCCTCCAGTTGTTGCGCCTCCGACCTCTCACGTGCGCGAAGGTCGGATGGGCTTTCACCCGTGATGTCGCGGAAGACGCGACCAAACGTGCCCAAACTGGTCCAGCCAGTAGCATATGCGATTTCAGTCACAGGCTTGTCGGTGTCGCGCAGCAATGCCTTCGCGCGCTCTATGCGGCGTGAGAGAAGATAGCGGTGCGGTGGCACACCGAACGCGAGCTTGAACGCACGGGCAAAATGAGCCTTAGAGACGCCACTCACCTGCGCCAACCGGCGCACCGGCCAAGGCTCGTGCGATACGGCATCCAGTTTGTCCTTTGCCCTGAGCAGGCGACGCAAGAGGGCTGGATCTTGTCGAAATTGCTTAAGAGGCCGAAGTTGAAAATCGGAATTCATGGGCGATCTCGAACTTGTTGGTGCTATTTCCAGGGGGATGAATTCTTCAATTTCCTCGGGGGAAACCCACCTTTTGTAAAATATCGAAAGCCGCTGACATATTTGCAAATCTTATAGGCTACCTTAAAGGCTGTCATTCAAAACGTGTCGACAGTAAAGGCGCCGTGCAAGTTTGCAATGCGAACCCCCGCTAAGCGGCGGATGCGCAATACGTTGTACAAGCAAACTTCAGGTGAAGAGGAATCGTGATATGCCTATATTTTTATAATAAGCCTTATACCTTGCAATACAACATTCATTGTTTAACCATGGTTGGCGGGCCTGCCTATGTTATTTGTTTCTCTGAGGAAACGCTGATCTAGGCCAGATTCTGATTGGCATTCAACACATCGTCCAATGGCTGGTGCCAGCGGTTCATCTCCTTTCACATCAATGATCGTTTTCGAAAGCGCCTTCGTTGTCTCAAACGAGCAAGCACGTCATCACACCGTGCGATGTTATGACGTAGACTACCGGATGAACGTCACCTTTTGCTGTGGGAAAAACAAAACTGTGGCGCTGACTGCAACGTCACTTCGGATCGAAAACGATGAGTTCATAGCCTCGTCGTCGGGACGCTTTCACTGTCTCAAAGTGACATTTTCGTGGCTGGTCTTGAAATTGGAACGAATGACGCCCGGATCGGCATGGCTTTCCAGAATTCGGCTCTGCTTCCCTGGCTCAACATTCGCGACAACGTAATGATGCCGCTGAAGATCGCGGCAATCTAAAGGAGGGGTACTTTTCGGGCGCCGATAAGGGGGCTTACTTAAACGCCGATTGACACGTTGACGTTGCCGTCTCGTTTTGCGACACATGAATGATGCAGACCGCTATCACAATCGATCAGGAGTATCTCGTAACACGGCTCAAGGCACTTCTTGCCATACCGAGCCCGACCGGGTTTACCGACGAAGCCGTCCGTTACGTCGCGCGCGAGCTGGAGCATCTGGGGCTTGAGGTTATGCTGACGCGACGCGGTGCCATTCGCGCGCGCAGGGCAGGTGTTACGTATAGACCGGCACGCGGGATCGTATCGCATATCGATACGCTCGGCGCGCAGGTAAAATATCTGAAGGAAAACGGACGGCTGGAGCTGGTTTCTATCGGCAACTGGTCGGCACGTTTCGCCGAAGGTGCTCGGGTTTCCATCTTCTCGTCCAAAGGAATCTATCGCGGGTCAATCCTGCCGTTGAAAGCTTCCGGGCATACTTTCAATGAGGAAGTCGATACGCAACCGGTCGGCTGGCCTTATGTTGAACTCCGCGTCGATGCACTCGCCCGAAATCGCGATGATCTGCTACAACTCGGTATCGATGTCGGTGATATTGTCGCCATCGACCCCGCGCCCGAATTCATCGATAATGGCTTTATCGTCTCGCGCCACCTTGATGACAAGGCAGGTGTCGCCATCATGCTTGCAGCCCTTGAGGCAATGCAGAGAGCCAATGTGGAAACGCCGGTCGACAGCTATTGGCTGTTCACCATCGGAGAGGAAGTTGGAGTGGGTGCCTCTGCAGTTGTAGTGCCGGATATTGCCTCGCTTGTCGCCATCGATAATGGCACGACTGCACCGGGCCAGAATTCATCGGAGTTCGGCGTCACGCTTGCCATGGCGGATCAGACTGGACCGTTCGATTACCATCTGACGAAGAAACTCTACGAGCTTTGCGGAGAGCATGACATTCAGGTCCAGAAGGATGTGTTTCGTTATTACCGCTCAGATGCTGCGTCTGCGGTCGAAGCGGGGCATGATGTGCGCACGGCTTTGCTGACCTTCGGTGTTGATGCCTCGCATGGTTATGAGCGCATTCATCTGAGCGCGCTCACTTCCATTGCAAAACTTGCAGTTCATTATGCAATGAGCGAAGTCGAGATCAAACGCGATGCCGAGGAAACCGCCAAGGGCCTCAAGGGTTTCACGCATCAGAAATCAACTAAGGCAGAGCAGGATTTGAAACCCGAGGATACACCTGCAGAATAGGCTCTGAACTTTTTGAAATCACGAGCGGGCTCAGGCCCGCTTTTTTGTCTCGCAAAAATTAATTATGATAATTCATTGATGATCGTTGATTTATGCCTATAAATTAGAGTCTGACGGATTTGACAAATGAAGGGGAACCCCATGAGAAGGTTATTCCGTGCCGTCCTGACTGCTATGGCGCTTTCGGTCGCCGGAGCGGGCACAGTCGCGCTGGCGCAAACGCCGCCCAATGTGCTGATTGTCGGGCAGATTGCAGAGCCGCAATCGCTCGATCCGCATACAGTCACGGCCACCAATGATTTCCGCATCCTAGTCAATATTTATGACGGCCTTGTGCGCTACAAGGACGGAACGCTGGAAGTAGAACCGGCACTGGCGGTAAGCTGGACGATTTCGGACGACGGCAAGACCTATACGTTCAAGCTGCGTCAAGGCGTGAAGTTCCATGATGGTTCGGATTTCAATGCCGAAGCGGTCAAGTTCAACTTCGACAGAATGCTAAAGGAAGACCATCCATTCTATAACACCGGCCCATTTCCGCTTTCGTTCAATTTCTCGTCCATCGATGCAGTCAATGTGCTCGATGAACACACTGTCGAGTTCAAGCTGAAGGAGCCTTTCGCTCCATTTCTTTCCAATCTGGCCTATCCGACCGGCCTGATCGTGTCGCCGGAAGTGGTCAAGAAATACGGTAAGGAATTTGGCCGTCATCCATCCGGAACCGGTCCGTTCAAGTTCGCGGAATGGCAATCCGGCCAGCGTGTGGTGGTGGAGCGTAATCCCGACTATTGGGACACAGCGCCAGCATTGGAAGCAGTTGTGTTCCGCCCGATCACGGATGCCAATACACGCGTCGCGGAGATGATGGCAGGCGGGCTGGATGTCATGGTGGAAGTGCCGCCGGATAATCTTGCCACCTTCAAGCAGGACGCGAATTTCGCGGTTGCCGAACAGGCGGGCCCCCATGTCTGGTTTACCATCCTGAACGCGAAGAGCGGTCCATTCGCGGATAAGAAAGTGCGTCAGGCAGCGAATTATGCGGTTAACAAGGAGGGGCTTGTTGACAATGTTTTGCAGGGTTCCGCAACCGTTGCTGCGGGGCCGATCCCGCCTGCCTTCAACTGGGTCGAGAACAAGACCGAACCCTATCCCTATGATCCGGAAAAGGCCAAGGCGCTCCTGGCCGAGGCTGGTGCAAGCAATCCCGAGATTACGTTCTACGTAACGGAAGGTGGTTCGGGTATGCTCGATCCAATCACCATGGGTGCTGCAATTCAGGCCGATCTCCAGGCTGTGGGCTTCAAGGTCAAGATCGAAACCTATGAGTGGAACACGTTCCTTGGCCGGGTCAATCCGGGGCTGGAAGGCAAGGCCGATATGGCCGAGATGGCTTGGATGACCAATGATCCGGACACGGTGCCCTATCTGACGCTGCGCAGTGATGCGCTGCCGGACAAGGGTGGTTTCAATTCCGGTTACTATTCCAACCCCAAAGTGGATGAGCTTCTGGAGAAGGCTCGATCCTCGACCGATCAGGCCGAGCGCGGTAAGTTTTACGGTGAAGTGCAAAGTATCGTCCATGACGACGCACCATGGCTTTTCGTGGCGAATTGGAAACAGAATGCAGTCACGACTGCAGCCGTCAAGGGTTTCAAGCTGCAGCCGTCCTTCCTGCTGCATTTGAAAGACGTAACCAAGGAATAAGCAGGGAGGGCATTCATGCCAGCCTATATTCTCAAGCGACTTTTGGCCGTTGTTCCTGTGTTGCTCGGGCTCTCGATCATCGTTTTTCTCGTCATGGCGATGATCCCGGGTGATACGGCGACCGCGTTGCTTGGATCATATGCGACGCCGGAAAATGTCGAGCGGATCAATCGCGATCTTGGTCTCGACAAGCCGTTGTTGCAACAATATTTCATCTGGATGGGCAATCTCCTGCACGGTGATTTCGGGCGTTCCTTCGTGCTCAATCGTCCGGTGCTGGATGAGGTTATGGAGCGCTTTCAGGCGACACTCGTGCTTGCGGGCGTAGCACTCGTACTGTGTTCAGTCTTCGGCCTGCTCGCGGGCATCGTTTCGGCGGTACGCCAGTTCGGCTGGGCAGACAGGACGATCACTTTCATCGTGCTTGCCGGAATTTCCATTCCCTCATTCTGGTTGGGGTTGCTTCTGATCTATCTCTTCGCGGTCCATTGGCGCATTCTGCCAGCGTCCGGCATGTATGCTGTTTATGGCGGCGGTGACCTGAAGGATCTGCTATGGCATCTGATCCTGCCTGCCACGACGCTGGCCGTGGTAGCGGCAGGCGTGATCGCACGTCTGACCCGCGGCGCGATGCTGGAAGTGCTTCGCCAGGACTATATCCGGACAGCCCGGGCCAAAGGTCTCAACGAACGTCGCGTGATATACGGTCATGCGTTTCGCGCCGCACTGGTCAGCGTCATTCCTGTGATCGGTATTCAGGCGGGATTTGTGCTGGGCGGCGCCGTCTACATCGAAACCGTGTTCCAGTGGCCCGGTATTGGCGCCATGCTGGTGAAAGCCATTTCCACCCGCGATATCTTGCTGGTGCAGGGTGGCGTGCTTGTGGTTGCCGCGAGTTATGTCCTCTTCAATCTACTCGCTGATTTCATCCAGACCATACTCGATCCAAGGATACGCTCATGAGCGCGCTTCCAGAAATTTCTGCCGCGCCAACGGCGGTCCGCATGTCATCATGGCGACTCCTGATGAGCAATCGACTGGCGGCTTTCGGTTTTTTTATGCTGGTCCTGATCTGCCTCGTCATTCTGCTGGCCCCGGTTCTCCCGCTTCCCAATCCTGACGCGACTTCTCCCGCAATGCGATTGAAACCCGTGTTCAGCGAAGGACATCTTCTTGGAACGGATCAGCTCGGGCGGGATATATTGAGCCGCGTCATATGGGGCACGCGTGTGTCTGTTGCAGTAGGATTTGCAGCGACGCTGATCGCAGCGATCGTTGGCTCGGCGATCGGTCTCGTGGCCGGCTATGCGAGCGGACGAACCGACAATCTGATGATGCGCGGCATCGATATGCTGATGGCATTTCCTTATATCCTGCTGGCGCTGGCTATCGTGGCGGTGCTCGGGCCGGGTCTGATGAATGCGCTTTACGCGATTGCGGTGGTCAATATTCCGTTCTTCGCGCGTAATGTTCGCGGGGTTACGCTTGGTCTCGCGCATCGTGAATTCATTGATGCTGCCCGGCTTTCCGGAAAAAGTCCGGTTTCGATCCTGTTAAGCGAAGTGCTGCCCAATGTGCTGCCGGTTATCGTCATTACCATGTCGACGACGGCAGGCTGGATGATCCTCGAAACGGCTGGCCTGAGCTTTCTCGGCCTGGGGGCACAGCCGCCGCAGGCCGATCTCGGCTCCATGCTCGGCGAGGGCCGCGCGCAACTGTTCAATGCCCCGCACGTATCCATCGTGCCGGGATTGATGATCTTCCTGCTGGTCATCAGTCTCAACGTATTGGGAGACGGAGTGCGCGATGTTCTCGATCCGCGATTGCGGTCAGGTGCGCTGGGGCGGCCAGGCGCGATAACCGATATTGCCAGGGACCGGTCATCGCCCATGATCAAGGATAGCCAAAAAGCTCTTTCTATTGCCGGTCTCGAAACGGGCTTCGTCAATGGCGGGCATTTCACTCCCGCTGTCCGCTGCGTTTCACTGGAACTTGAACGCGGCGAATGTCTCGGCCTGATCGGGGAGAGCGGATCGGGCAAAAGCGTGACCGCCCTGTCAGTAATGGGCCTCGTGGCGTCCCCGCCCGGACTTATCCGCGACGGCGCGATCTATCTGGGCGACCGGGACGTTCTTTCAATGTCTGAAACCGAGTTAACGGCGGCACGGGGCGCAAGAGTTGCTTATGTGTTTCAGGACCCGCTGACGACGTTGCATCCTATGTATCCGGTCGGTCGGCAGGTCGAGGAAGCAATTGCAGCGCATCGGCGGATCGGAGCCAGTGAGCGGCGGGAACAGGCGATTGTGCTTCTTGACAAGGTTGGCATTCCAGATGCAGCGGAACGGGCCAATCACTATCCGCACCAGCTTTCAGGTGGCCAGCGTCAGCGTGTCGGCATTGCCATGGCTCTGGCCAATGATCCCGATATCATCATTGCGGACGAGCCGACCACGGCGCTCGATGTCACGGTGCAGGCGCACATTCTCGAGCTGCTACGCGATCTCCAGCGTGAGCGCGGCATGGCTCTCCTGTTTATCACCCATGATTTTGGAGTGGTTTCGGAGATCTGCGACCGCGTGGCAGTGATGAAAGACGGCGAGATTGTCGAGACGGGCACAACTTCGGCAGTTCTTTCCAATCCGCAGCATAGCTATACGAAACGCTTGATAGCCTGCGTTCCCGAGCTTGGGCAGGGCGCCGACTTTCTGGAACGTGTGGCTGGTCTCTTCAAGAGCGAAAACGGGAGGGCGGCAGGATGAGCGGAAATGCGATCAGCGTTCGCGATCTCACTAAAACCTTCGGTGGCGGACGAACACTTCTGGGTAAAGAGCGTCACAAGGTCGAGGCGGTTAAAAATGTTTCGTTCGATCTTGGAAGCGGTGAGACACTGGCGATTGTCGGTGAAAGCGGATCGGGCAAAAGCACGCTCGCCAGAATGCTCGTCGGGTTGACAGAACCGACGGGCGGTACGATGACGATTGCTGGACGCGATGCGCATGAACTGCGAAATTCCGGTGCTCAGGCATTCGGCAAGGTCATACAATATGTGTTTCAGGACCCTGTCGCTTCACTTAATCCCAGAAAGACGATCCGACAGATACTGGAAACACCACTGAAGCTTCTGGGCGGGCTGGATTCAGCTCAGTGCCAGCAACGCATGATCCAGTTGCTGGACGCCGTTCAGATGCCCAAGGATACGCTGGAACGCTATCCGCACGAATTCTCCGGCGGGCAGGCTCAACGTATCGCCATTGCGCGCACGCTGGCCGCTGAAGCGGAAATCGTGGTGCTCGATGAACCAGTTAGCGCGCTTGATGTCTCAGTTCAGGCACAGGTTCTTCTGCTTCTGGATCAACTGAAGAAAGAGTTTGGTCTCTCTTATCTCTTCATCAGTCATGACCTTGCCGTGGTGGAAGCCATCTCCGACAGGGTTGCGGTTATGTACTTCGGGGAGATCGTTGAAGAAACAACCGCAAGCGCTCTTTTTGCCAGACCTGAACATGCCTATACACGACAACTCGTGGAAAGCGCGCCGCGCATAAGGAGAGAGTAGCAAGATATGGTCAGAATGGGCCGGAATTCCGATCACGAACCGCAATCGCGCGCGAGGGCGGCAAAGGTCCGTCGGCGACCGGAAGAGATTGCCGACCGTATCAAGGATGTTATCCGTTCCGATGCATTGAGGCCGGGAGATCGACTGCCACAGGAAAAGGAACTGATTGACCAGTTCAAGGCCGCCAAGGGCACTGTGCGCGAAGCGATGAAGGCGCTGGAGACGCAGGGTCTGATTTTTACGCGCAGCGGTCCCGGCGGCGGGGCTTTTGTGGCCGAACCTTCCGCCCAGCACGCAATGGAAATGCTTGGAAGCTATTTCTTTTTCGATCAGCCGAGCTTTGCCGAAGTTTACGCTATCCGTAAGCTTCTCGAACCGGAGGTTGCTGCTCTCTTGTCCGGCAGATTGACTGGTGACGACATTGCTCGGCTGGAAAATGCGATGCGGGTCTACGATCGCCCGCCGGTCGATCTTGATGATCAATATCGCCAGCGCATTGCGGAACTTGATTTCCATTCCTTGCTGGCACAGCTTTGTCCGGACCGTCTGTTGGGCTTCATCTGCGGATTGACCCACAATCTGTTGCGAAGCCTGCCAATAGCGCGCGCGATCTACGCTGATCCGACACCGGCTTCGCGCGAAGAAGGACTTATCTTCCAGCACCAATTGCTTGCAGCGCTTGTCGAAAATCGCAGCGAGGATGCGCGCCGTATAACGTTTGAGCATATGGTTTCCGCTGAAAACTATATGCTTTCCAAGGCGAATTTAGTCGGGAAAGCCACGTAGTGGAAACGAAAAAGTTGGGAACAATCCCGGCGCTCCCGCATTTGCAATTATGCAGGCCGCCGCCTTAACAGATGCGACGGCCTCATTTGTTTATGAAAGACAATGGAGGTTTCGACCCTTTTTATGTGTGGTATTTGCGGAGAAGTCAGGTTTGACGGTGGTTCGCCGTCAGTTTCGGCAGTCTCGAAAATGGCGGATGTACTCAGTCCTCGCGGGCCCGATGCATCCGGGATTGTGATCCGGGGCAATATCGGCTTCGGGCATCGAAGATTGAGAATCCTTGATCTTTCCGAAAAATCGCAGCAACCGATGATCGACGCCGACCTCGGTTTGACGCTTGTGTTCAATGGCTGCATCTATAATTTCCGCGAATTGCGCACAGAGCTGGAACAGAAGGGCTACAAGTTCTTCTCCGACGGTGACACAGAAGTCATTCTCAAGGCATGGCATGCATGGGGCGAAAGCTGTGTAACGCGTTTTCTTGGCATGTTCGCTTTCGCCATTCACGAACGTGATACCGGCAGGGTTATCCTCACGCGTGATCGGTTCGGCATCAAGCCGCTCTATATTGCCGAGGCGGAGGGTGCCTTGCGGTTCGCCTCTTCCTTGCCTGCTCTGGTTAAGGCAGGCGGCATCGACACCTCGATAGACCGCGCGGCCTTGCACAATTACATGAGCTTTCATGCCGTCGTGCCGCCACCGCGCACGATCTATAATGGTGTTCGAAAGCTTCCCCCGGCCACGATCCGTGTTTACGAACCGAATGGGCGCTTCACTGACCGTATTTATTGGCAGGCATCCTATCGGCGTCTGCCGGGTGACGGCGCGTTGAGCCGCGAGGAATGGCAGGAACAATTGCTCGATATGCTGCGCGTCGCTGTCAAGCGCCGGATGATTTCCGACGTCCCGGTTGGTGTGCTGCTGTCCGGCGGGGTGGATTCCAGCCTGATCGTCGGTCTGCTTGCTGAGGCAGGTCAATCGGACCTGATGAGTTTTTCAGTTGGTTTTGAGGAAGCAAACGGGGAAAAAGGCGACGAATTTGTCTATTCCGATCTGATCGCCGAGCATTTCGGGACCGAACATCATAAGATCTTTGTGCCTTCTGCAGACCTCATGGACGCCTTGCCGGGAACGATCGCGGCAATGTCCGAACCAATGGTGTCCTATGATAATGTCGGCTTCTACCTTCTTTCCAAGGAAGTTTCGAAGCATATCAAGGTTGTCCAGTCGGGACAGGGCGCGGATGAAGTGTTCGGCGGCTATCACTGGTATCCACCGCTAGTCGATTCCAACGATGTCGTCAGCGACTATGCCAAAGGGTTCCGTGACCGCTCGCACGACGTTCTAGTCACGCAGCTATCGCCGGAATGGATGCCGGAACGTGATTACAGTCAGGACCTTCTGGAAGAACATCTGCTGCAGGATGGAGCGGATACGCCTGTCGACCGTGCGCTGCGGCTCGATACGAATGTGATGCTCGTGGACGATCCGGTCAAGCGCGTGGACAACATGACGATGGCCTGGGGGCTTGAAGCGCGGGTGCCGTTTCTGGATCATGAGCTGGTCGAGCTTGCCGCCCGCATTCCGCCGGAGGAAAAACTGCGTGACGGCGGCAAGGGTATCCTCAAGGATGTGGCGAGGAAGGTCGTTCCAAGCGAAGTGATCGACCGCAAGAAGGGATATTTCCCGGTTCCGCAGCTCAAATACATCGATGGCCCTTATCTCGATATGCTGCGAGACGCCCTCTCTTCACAAAAGGCGAGGGAGCGCGGACTTTTCCAACGCGATTATCTTGAACGCCTGTTTGCAAAACCGTCCGAACACATAACGCCGTTGCGCGGTTCTGAGCTTTGGCAGGCTGGCCTCCTTGAAATGTGGCTGCAAACGCAGGAGGCATGAAATGCGGAAAACCGGTGAGGTGGATATGACCCGGCAGAAAGCGAAAGGTCGCAAAGCCTTTTCGCACCGTCTAACGCGCTTGCGTACGCCTGAAAGCGCAGGCTTTTATCAGGAACATGCGCACGGCCATGACAAGGCGGGAAGCGAAGATCGCAAGCAGGATATGGTTGTCGATTGTGGCTGGGGTCGGCTGCTCTTCGCGCAGACCTTCGAAACCAATGAGGCCATTGTGGAAGCTTTGCGGGCGGAAGCACCAGCAAGCCGCGATATCGTCTTTTACGTCAGCGATCCTCATGTGCTGCTGTCGCTCGCACCACACGAGATATTTCTCGATCCGTCGCATACGTATCGGATTGAACTTGCTACCTATCGCCCGGGCGGGCGGCGGACACGCGGCATAACCATCCGTCGTGCAGTCTCCGAAGTGGACGCGGAAGGCATCAACGCCGTCTATGCGGCCTGTGGCATGGTTCAACTGCGTCCCGACTTTTTCTCATCGGAGCGAGACAACCGTGCTGTTACCTATTTTGTGGCTCAGGACGATGCTACCGGCGAAATTGTTGGCACTGTGACGGGTATCGATCATCAGCGTCTTTTCGACGATCCTGATCGCAGTGCTTCGCTCTGGTGTCTTGCGGTCCATCCGCAAGCACGACAGCCCGGTATTGGCGAAAAACTGGTGCGTAAACTTGCCGAGCATTTTCAGGCTCGTGGTTTGAGCCATATCGATCTATCGGTTCTGCACGACAATGAGAATGCTATAAGGCTCTATGAAAAGTTGAAGTTTCGCCGTGTTCCGCTCTTCGCGATCAAGCGCAAGAACGCAATAAATGAGAAGTTCTTCGCCTCACATCTGGAATCCTTTGACGCGCTCAATCCCTATGCCCGCATCATTATTGATGAAGCGGTGCGCCGTGGTGTTCAGGTTGAAGTGACCGATGCCGATGGTGGCTTTTTCCGTCTCTCCTATGGCGGACGCTCGGTTCATTGTCGTGAGAGCCTATCTGAAATGACATCTGGTGTCGCAATGTCGATCTGTGACGACAAGGCCGTGACGCGGCGTGTCGTCGAGAAGGCGGGTTTGACAGTGCCGGAGCAGATTGCCGCCGAAGCGAATGACGGTGCGCTGGAAGATTTTCTAAAGCATCACGGCAAGCTGGTGGTGAAACCAGCCCGGGGCGAACAGGGAAGAGGCATTTCCATCGGGATTTCGACCATGAAAGACCTGCGAACGGCGATCAAACAGGCGCGAACCGTGTGCGACCGTGTACTGCTGGAGGCGTGTTTTGAAGGCGAGGACCTTCGGCTGGTGATAATAGACTACCAGCTCGTTGCAGCTGCAGTTCGCCGCCCGCCACGGGTGGTCGGCGATGGCAAAGCAACAATCCGCAAGCTTATCGAGATACAATCCCGCAGACGCGCTGCGGCGACAGGCGGAGAAAGCCGTATTCCTGTAGATGCTGAAACGAAAAGATGCCTAGAGGAACAAGGTCTGTCGCTCGATTCTGTTTTGGAGGATCATCGCGAAATTACGGTCCGCAAGGCGGCCAATCTTCATACAGGCGGTACGATCCACGACGTTACAGCTACTGTTCATAGAGACCTTGTTGATGCTGCCTGTAAGGCTGCCCGGGCAATCGGTATTCCCGTTGTCGGGATCGATTTCATGGTCAAGCAACCCAAAAACCCGGATTATATCTTCGTTGAAGCCAATGAGCGTCCGGGGCTTGCTAATCATGAGCCCCAACCGACTGCCGCAAGATTTCTCGATTTGTTGTTTCCTGGATCAAGAGGTTATGTTGCAAAAATTTGACTTGAACGGAGCGCGGCCTAATTCAGGACGCAGTTATGCCGCGAGTGCTTCAAACTGTTGTTTGATAGAAAGTGTATTTGCCGCTGAAAAGACGCCTTGCTGCTTACGCATCATGTGAATGAGTTCGATACCGGCGAGCGTTATGGCGGCAGCGGTTTCTGACTTGAAACCGAGCATTGAGCGTATCCGTCGTTTGATGCGACGGTGATCCTGCTCAATCCTATTGTTCATATATTTGCTGGAACGAATGACAATCGGTTTGCCAGTCTGTCTAAGTCGGCTCTCTGCATCACATTGCAGAATCGCAATCCTGTTGGTCTCGCTTCCATCAATGGTAACTCGTTCTGGCATGCCATGGCGGGCCAGTGCCTTGCGTATAAAACGTTTAGCAGCAGTCAGATCACGATGTTTGCTGAAATAGAACTCAACCGTATCGCCATTGCTGTCAATCGCACGATACAGATACAGCCACTCACCTTTAACCTTGATATACGTCTCGTCAAGGTTCCATTTGCGCGTGACCTGACGCTTCTTCCGATTAAAACGTTCAAGCAGTTTTGGGCTAAAGCAGATGACCCAACGATGGACGGTTGAGTGATCGAGATCGATGCCACGTTCCGCCATCATTTCCTTCAGATTGCGCAGGCTCAAATTGTAAGCCAGATACCACCGAACGCACAGAAGTATGACTGACTTATCGAAATGGCGACCTTTAAACATCTAAAATACTCGGCTGATTGAAAGCCAAGAGACTATCACCTCATTCATTGATGAAAAGTTTGCAACAGAAACGCTTTGCGTGCCATCGAATCTTGACTGGCAATCGAACGCCCGCTTCTGACGGCAAATTGCTGTCCACTGCGACTTTTCAGCTAGCATTAGCGTTGAACGCGTCTTCCAAACTTATAATGATAAATATCAAGTCCCCAGCCAAATTTGCCTTACATGTCCAAGTCTAAGGACTTTAAATCTAAGACTTGAATGTAGCTCAGCACTTTAGGCAGACCGTAGGAATGGTGCCTTACTTTGCGACTGAAGCTGTAATTTCAATCTCCACTTTTGCGCCACTCGCAGGAATTTGGCAGATGAGAAATGTGCTGGTCGGACGAATGTCTTTGAACACTTCACCAAGCACTGGCGTTACAGCATCGGCGGCTTCAAGATCGGTGACGTAAACCCGGCTGGCGACGGCGTGAGCAAGGCTTGCCCCAGCCTTCTTCAAAACGTCGTCAATATCAGCGAGCGCATTGCGTGCCTGTTGCGCTGCATCCGAAGGGAAGGTGCCCGTTGATTTATCACGGCCAGTGGTGCCGGAGACATAGATTGTGCTTCCATCTATAACGGCTTTGGCATATCCGGCGATTGCTTCCGAAGGTTGACCGGAAAAAATTCTCTGGGCCATTCTTGCGTCTCCAAGTCTCTTATAATTCATTGTGTTGTGTAGGGGGTGGCGGTTCTGGTTGCACCCAGTTGGTTAGAAACGAGCAGGCGACAGACCCGCTATATCTACTGAAGACGGGCGTCCTTGAGCCAGCTCCGCCATGACTTTTCCAGCCATTGGCCCCAGCCCGAAACCGTGTCCGCTGAAGCCCGTCGCCACCAGAAGTCCATCGATGCACTCCACATGGCCCATAACCGGGATCACGTCGGGAAGTGTGTCGATGATGCCGGCCCAGACCGCTTCGATTTCGAGATCAGCGATCGCCGGTATGAAGCCCCGTATTTCGTCATGCGCCTGCTGCACACGATAATACGCAGGTTCAACCGCCTCGGTCGTCGGTGCAATATCAGCAATCGCCAGCACAGGCCGCGAGGGCGCAAGTTTTTGCAGTGGGCTGAGATAATTGATGCGTGCTGCGTCGGGGTTGTTTTTACGTGTTTCTTTGTAGTGACGCATGGTGCGCCAGGAATCGAGGCGCACGTCATATTCGCCGCCGGCCACCGAAAAGACGAATGCTCCACGCGCATCCTGACGAATGCCGGTCAGTGGCAGTGAAATGCATGGATTGACGGTGAGGCTTGCTGCCGGGACCGTGCGGGCCACGGTCGCTCGTATTCTTTCCTGCGGGAGATTGTATCCAACCGCGCGAAGCATCTTGGAGCTTTCGGTGCCCGCAGCACACAGCACCTGATCTGCGCGATAAAGCTTGCGATCAATCCAGACGCCGTGGACATGTCCAGCCTGAAGGTCTAGCCGCGTCACGCGTCCACCAAGGATCACGGAAACACCGGCTTCTACTGCCGCTTCAAACATGGCTCGGCTTGCCCGGCTCGGTTCGGCACGCCCGTCTGATGCCGTAAACATCGCCCCGCGCACGTCAGCCTTGTCTGAGATAAGCGGGAGTTTTTCACGAATTTGCGCTTGTGTGAGCAGAACCGTGTCCAACCCAAACTGTGTGGCTTTGGATTGCCAATTGGCCTGGTTGGCAAGGTCACCGTCACTGGTGGCAAGGACCACGTTGCCGCCACGAAGCCAGCCCACTTTACGGCCCAGATCCTGCTCCAGCCCTTCCCACAGGTTGAGAGAAGCCATGGCCAGCGGAAGCTCGCGAAAGTCACGGCCCTGCTGACGTACAAAGCCAAGATTTCGGCCGGATTGTCTGGATCCCGGTGTATCACGCTCGACAATCAGCACACGCAAGCCTGATCGTGCGGCATAAAGAGCCGTTGAACATCCGACTATACCGCCGCCAACGATGATCAGGTCCCATTTGTCCGAAGAATGCGCCTTGTGCGGAACAGTCATCTAGTGAACCTTGGAAAGGAAAGAGCGGGTTCGCTCAAATGCGGGATTATCCAATATTTCCGCCGGAGCGCCACATTCGACAATCTGGCCCGCCTGCATGAATGCAATCCGATTGCAGACATCGCGTGCAAACGACATTTCGTGCGTCACCACCATCATTGTCAGGCCATCTGCTGCCAGCGACCGCATGACGTCCAGCACTTCCCCCACCAGTTCGGGATCAAGTGCACTGGTCGGTTCATCGAAAAGCAGGACCTTGGGCTTCATTGCCAAGGCGCGTGCAATGGCAACGCGTTGCTGCTGACCTCCAGATAACATACGGGGATAATGGTTTAATTTATCGGCCAACCCCACGCGAGCCAACAGTTCGCAGGCCTTTTTCTCGGCCTCGCGTTTTGGAACTCCCAGCACATGGACGGGCGCTTCGATAACGTTTTCGAGTGCTGTTTTATGGCCAAAGAGGTTGAAGTTCTGAAACACCATGCCGATCCGGGCACGTTGGCAGGCAATCAGCTTTTCTGGTAGTTCGTGCGCAAAATTGCCTTCGCGCCGGTAGCCGATTAACTCGCCGTCCACCGTAATACTACCTTGCTCAATGCGCTCCAGATGATTCACGCAGCGCAGCAGCGTCGACTTTCCTGACCCCGACGGGCCGATCAGACTGATCACCTCACCAGCGTCCACTTCAAGGTTGATGTTACTGAGAACAGTCATGCTGCCGTAATTTTTCGATACCCGGTCAAAGACAATCATCGGATCAGACATATTATTGAGCTTTCTGACGAAACAGACGACGGGTTGGGGAGTTATGGGTCTGCTGATTGGAGCGACCAAAATGCCGCTCAATGCGAACCTGCGCAGCACTCAAGATGGTCGTTGCCGCCAGATACCAAATGCACGCCACGATTAACAAAGGGATAGTCTGAAAATTGCGTGAATAGATGGTTTGCGCTGAATAGAGCAGGTCAGCCAGCGATATCACACTCACCAGAGAGGATGTTTTCAACATGCCAATCGTTTGATTGCCGGTCGGGGGGATGATTACTGGCATCGCCTGCGGCAGTATAATGCGCCACAAAGCTTTGCCGTTGGTCATGCCGAGTGATTTTGCCGCCTGTTTTTGACCGGGCTCCACCGACAGCAGGCCACTCCGAATGATTTCGGACATATATGCGCCCTCGTTCAGGCCCAGACCAAGAACGGCGGCCGTTACCGGTGATATCAACGAATTGGTGGGAACAGAAGTCCACAAGGATGTGAAAGGCACTCCGATCGACATTTCGGGAAAGAGCGCACCGAGGTTGTACCAGAATATCAATTGAACCAGGACGGGGGTTCCACGAAAAAACCAGATATAGGCATTGGCTACATTCGAAATAACGATATTGTTGGACATTGCCATAATGGCCAAAATCGTTCCCAGAACAACTCCAATAGCCATGGTGACTACCGTCAACCATAGCGTGAGATACAGCCCCCACAGGATACGGCTGTCGAAAAGATATTCTCCAACTACATTCCATCCAAAATTAGGATTAGCCGCAATCATCTTGACGCAATAAAGTATGAAGATGATAAGCAGCGTTGCAGCAATCCGCGTCTTCCAGGCGCTGGACGGGACATATGTTAACATGGGCCGGTCAGGTGAAGGCGAGGGGGCGAAAGTTGAATCATCCGACATGGTGGCTGTCTCTCAATCGTATTCGCATTGATGCGGCCGATGAGCCCGATCATCAGTTATGTCACCGGCCGAGATTGCTATTTTGAAGTTGGGATCGTGGCCAGATTTATACCAGGCTCGTGTTCCATCGCCATTGGCGAGACAGTCCAATTCGCGTAAATTTTGTCGTAGTCACCGCTGGCCTTGACTTCCTTGAGAGCTGCAAGCAGTGCTTCGCCGAGATCTGCTTCATTCTTACGAAATGCAATGCCACTTGGCATTCTTGGCAAAATGCCCATGGGAACGACTTTGACTGGATGCGGTGCGGACTTCTGAATTTCTCCAGCAAGTGCCGCAGAGGTCAAAACGAAATCACTGCGTCCGGAATAAACGGACAGCAACGTCGCTTCGGATGTGCCGAATTCTGAAACGGTAGGCTTTTCCTTGCCTGCAGCAACGCACGCTTCGCCGATTTCATGTGTGATCATGTCGACCCATTCAGTGCCGCTTTGCGCGGAACCTTTAAGCCCGCAAAGGCCGAGATGATCGTTGATGTCAGCGCCTTTTTGCTCAAGGACGTAAGCTGATGATGTAGTGTAGCCGTAATCAACGAAACTCACGACTTTCTGGCGTTCAGCATTGTCGGTGATGCCTTCCATCGCAATATCCCAACGTCCCGACTGAACGCCGGGGATCAAGGAATCGAACGAAACCGATGTAACATCGACTTTAACGTTGAGACGAGCGGCGATGGCGTTCCAAAGATCGACCTCAAAACCGACCATTTCTCCAGCGTCGTTCATAGACTGAAAGGGCGGATATTTCGCATCGGTAACCAGCTTGATGACACCAGTATCGCGATATTTCTGTGGCAGGCTGTCAGCTGCGGTTTGCGCACTGACACCGCCTGTGATCATGAGAAGGCCGACTGCCGCCCCGATGATAAGCCCCATTGCATTTCTGGATCGCTTTGTTTTTACAACGCTCATTTTTAGTTCCCCTTTGGCCGAGATTATTTGCGAGCCACCCGGCCTCAAATGGCTCGCTTTTTTCTTGGTTCTGCTGTTCCTTCTCAACCGATCACGAACGGATTTGCTATCTCCTCCGCGGTGGACAACCACACGGCTTTGGTCTGCAGGAATTCTTTAATTCCTTCTATTCCGTTTTCCCGGCCTATTCCGCTCTTTTTATATCCGCCAAATGGCGTGGTGTAGGACACATCGCGATATGTGTTTATCCAGACACTGCCCGCTTCCAAGCTTTCCGACATGAGGATGGCGCGACGCATATCCGAGGTCCAGACACCTGCGGCCAACCCGAATTCGCTGTCATTGGCGATGGCTACAGCTTCTTCCGGCTCATCGAATGGTATGGCCGACAGAACAGGTCCAAAGACCTCTTCACGGGCAATGCGCATATCATTGTTCACACCAGCAAAAATTGTTGGCTCAACGAAATAGCCCGCCGCACATTCATCCAGATCCGGTCTTTTGCCGCCAAGGATGAGTTCTGCACCTTCCTGCCGGGCGATATCAATGTAACCTAGCACTTTCTCATATTGCATGGCGTTTGCGATGGGCCCGATGCGGGTATCGAGGTGTTTGGGATCGCCAATGCGTGCGGTTTTGGTGAAGGCTGTGAGTTTTTCCAGAAATTCATCGTGGATTTTGCGCTGCAATAACAAGCGCGAACCGGCGATACAGGTCTGACCGACGGCGCCGAAAATACCGCCGACAACGCCGCGTACGGCATTATCAAGATTGGCATCTTCGAAAATGATATTGGGCGATTTGCCGCCCAGCTCAAGGCTGACCCGCTTGATGTCTTTGGCGGCCAGCGCATAGAGGTGCGCGCCGGTGCGTGTTGATCCCGTAAATCCAACGTGGCGAGTGAGCGGGTGCGTCACCAACGGCTCGCCAACTTCGGGTCCATAACCCGTCACGACATTAATCACACCTGCGGGGAAACCAGCCTTCTCGACGAGCTCCATCAATTTTATGGCAGTAGCCGACGTGTATTCAGCCGGTTTCATCACCAAAGTGCAGCCTGCGGCCAAAGCGGGGGCAGCTTTGAGCGAGAACAAAAACAGCGGCGCATTCCACGGAACGATGCCGACGCAGACACCGAGTGGTTCGTGCCGCGAGAAGCTCAGGGCTTTTTTATCACAGGGATGTACAGCACCTTCGATCTTGTCTGCAAGCCCGGCATAATAGTGATACCAGCGCGGAATATATCGAATTTGATGGCGCATTTCGGCGAGAAGGCGACCATTATCGCGCACTTCGATCTCGGCCAGTCTATCGGCATTCTGTTCGATGAGGTCGGCGAAGCGCTGTATAATGCGGCCACGCTCGCTGGGATGCATCTGTCTCCAAGGGCCTTTGGTAAACGCGTTATGCGCTGCTTGTATGGCTCTGTCAGCATCTTCGGCATTGCCGCGAGGCACCAGAGCCCACGGTTTGGCCGTAAATGGATCAATGGTCTCGATATATTGACCCGATGACGGCTCTACCCATTCACCGTTGATATACATAGCAAGTTTTTGCAGCTCGTGGGTCGACATCGCCCCTCCTCTTGGCGAGCCTTCGGGCTGGAAGCATGGCTTCCCTTTGCCTTTGCGGCCCGGAATCATTCATTTAGATGCACTAAGGATATCTCTATCTATGCAAAGTGATATTACTTTAAAAGTCAATAGAAAAAAGAAAAGATGCCAGAATTGCACCAACATGGCGACAAAGCCGCGATATTTTCGTATTTATGCCGAGTGAAGCTATCGGAACCTGATAAAATCATAGCGTCGCAAAATTTAATGGGTTGATAATGATATCATAATAGTTGAGGTTTGCTATTACATCGGCCTTTTAAGAGTGCGTATCGTGAACACTGACCAGCATCTCTACAAAAAAATCAAAAGCGAAATCGATCGTCGTATTGAGACGGAAGAATGGCCTGCGAATTTTCAAGTTCCTTCCGAAGGTGATCTGGCGGTAGAGTTTGATGTTTCACAACTGACCGTGCGCCGTGCGTTACGCGAACTGCAAACGGCAGGCGTGTTAATCCGTGTGCAGGGACGGGGCACGTTTGTGCTGGGGCCGCGCATTCAGTGCGCCGTGTTTGAGCTTCCCAATATCAGCGATGAAATCGCAAGCTCAGGCGGCGCCCACACCTGTCAAGTTCTGGTCCACACAACCCTTTCACAGGACAATCCTGCGCGCAACATTCTGCAATTGTCCCCAGATGCGGTGGTTTATTACAGCCGGTTTCTTCATCTGGAAGATGGCACGCCCATTCAGCTCGAAGAGCGCTATGTCAACGCTGCAGAGGCCCCTGAATATCTGGATCAGACGTTTTCAGCGCGGGGCCCGGAGGCATGGTTTCGGCGAGAAACGGTGGTAACAACCGTTGATAATGCCATTCGTGCCATTCGCGCTGAAGAAGATATACGCCAGCTTTTGCAGATCGATGCTAACCAGCCCTGCCTGCTTCTGGACCGCTCAACCTGGCGCGACGAGGTTCCAGTCACGCGCAGCCGCTTTATCTATCCCGGTGACCGTTATCGGCTGCGTTCTGCGCACGACGCTCGCACCGACCGTATCGCATTAACACCTAATTTGGGCACTGTCCGCTGAATCCTAGAATGGAGTTTGGGATGAGAGACTTTATCAAAAAGCTTAAAGAGCGCGGCGATCTGCTGGTGGTTGATCGCGAGATTGACCCTGCGCACGAACTTGCAGCCGTCACGCAGCTTGCGCAGAAAAAATGGGCGAAGCCCGTGATGTTTACCAACGTAAAAGGCACGCGGTTTCCCGTTGTCAGCAATGTATACAGCACGCGCGACAGAATTGCCGAAGTGATCGGCATTGATGCAATGGATTTTTGCACCCAGTGGAGCCGACTTGCATCGCTTGGCACGTCAGAGATGAAAGAGCCGCTCAAACTTGCCGAGGACTGCGAGCTTCCCGAATATGAGGAAGTGAAACTGTCCGATCTGCCGCTGATCACCTATTCTGACCGGGACGGCGCGCCCTATTTCACCTCTGCGATGTTTATCGCCAAAGATCCCGAAACCGGCGTTGGTAATTTGTCCTATCATCGCTCGATGTTTATCAGCGATAACGAGTTGCGCTGTCGCTTGGCACCTCGCCATCATCTGACGATCTATCATGAGAAGGCGGAAAAACTGGGCAAACCGCTCGAAGCCGCCATGTTGATTGGTACACCTTCGCATGCATTTCTAACCGCGGCGGCACCCCTGCCATATGATGTCGACGAATTGGAAGTGGCAGCGCGGCTGCGTGGACGGCCGATTGCTATGCGCAAATGCAATCATATTGATCTTGAAGTTCCTGCAGAAACTGAAGTGGTTATCGAAGGGCGCTTTCTACCCAATGAACGTCGCGCCGAAGGGCCTTTTGGCGAGTTCATGGGCTATTACGTTCCTGTCGGACCGAATGCGGTTTTCGAAGTGCTGGGCGTGACCGTGCGTAAAGACGCGATGTTTCATTCGATATTGTGTGGTTCACCTGAAGAAGTGCTCACACTCGAGTTATCCGTTTCCGCGAATATCTATCAGCGTCTGAGTGCTGCACTTCCCGGTATCGTCAACGTCACCTGCCAGCCATTCGTCAATCACGCCATCATCCAGATCGAACCGCAGTTCGAGGGACATGCGCGCCAGGTCATGCTGGCGGCTATCGGCGCGGAACCCATATGGTCAAAGCAGATCACGGTGGTTGATACCGATGTGAACATTTACGACATGGATGATGTTCAATGGGCCATTCTAACGCGGTGCCGCCCGGACAAAGACATGCTGATTATTCCGGATACACCTTCATTTTATCGGGATGAGCAGAAGGACCATTGGGGCAGGTTGCTCGTCGATGCGACCAAGCCATGGGGGCGTGAACAGGAGTTTGAACGCAAACGATTGCGACTTGGCGACAATGTCAAGGCCAGTGACTGGTTCGAGGGAGTTTAACCGATGAGCATTCAACGCCTGGTGATAGGAATTTCGGGCGCTTCGGGTGCAGCGTATGGGCTCAAAGCACTTGAACTGTCGCGATCAGTAGGCGTTGAAACGCATCTTGTCGTTTCACGCGCAGCGCTGCTCACTCTCCATCAGGAGCTTGGTATACAAAAATCTGAACTGTCGGATCGCGCCGATGTCGTTCATTCGGCTGCTGACGTCGGCGCTTCGATCGCATCGGGATCGTTCAGGACAATGGGTATGCTGGTTGCTCCGTGCTCGGTCAAAACAATGTCCGAGATAGCGTCGGGGGTGACGTCGACACTTATGAGCCGGGCGGCGGATGTGGTTTTGAAAGAACGGCGTCGACTGGTTCTCATGGTGCGGGAAACGCCACTGCATCTTGGTCATTTGAAAACGATGACAGCGCTCACTGAAATGGGGGCGATCATCATGCCGCCCGTTCCCGCTTTCTATTCGCATCCCGAAAGCATTGATGAGATGGTCTGCCATTCTGTGGGCCGCGCTCTTGATCTGTTCGGTATTGAAACCGGCACTGTCAAACGTTGGGATGGGCTGAAGTCTGGATCATAAAGGTGGAGGAACACGCCAGTGAACGATACAGAACCTCATTCAGCACTTTGGAAATTTATGCTCGAGCTTTATGCCGAGCCCGGAATTCCGGATGCCTTGCTGGGTTTGCAGGACGATTACGCTATTGATGTGCCGTTTTATCTGGCGGTTCTGCACGCGGTGAAAACAGATCATCATGTCACGGTAAGAGCGATCAGTGCCCTTTACGCCGAGATAGAAGAATGGCGGGAACAGGTCGTGATCCCGCTGAGAGATGTGCGAAGGAGACTGAAGGTGCATGCATGGGCCACACGTTTTAAAAATACGGGTGCCTTACGCGAAACTATAAAAAGCGCTGAGTTAAACGCTGAAAGAATTGAAGTCGTGGTTCTGGAACAACTGATGCCGAACTATTTCGGGGTGAATTCCATTGATGGCAAGCCTGACATTCTTGCCGCTTCGCTCATGTTCTTAAATGTCTGCGGCTCGTTGGATCTGGCCAATCTTCCGGCAGACGCCGAATTTGTGGCGAGAACGATAGTGCTAAGTCAACCAGGATGACTTCCAAGGTTCATGCCATGTGTATTGACATAAGTGGCCTTGACCCAGCCCAGCTATGGATGTGATTATGTGCTACTAATAACATCATTTGTTGTCGAGATATGAACAGTTCAGACCAACCATTATATGCTCAAATAAAAAGCGCTATCGACAAAAAGATCGAAACAGCAGAATGGCCGGCAAATTTTCAGGTGCCTTCGGAAGATGACCTTGCAGGCACCTTCAGCGCGTCTCGCCTGACTGTACGCCGGGCGCTGCGGGAATTGCAGGCTGATGGCGTTCTTTTGCGCATTCAGGGACGCGGAACATTTGTCATCGGTCCGCGAATGCAATGCGCAATTTTCAATTTACCGGACGCTTCCGAGGAAGTGATCTTATCGGGTGGCGCGCATAGCAGCCGTATTTTGCAGCATGAGGTTTTGGGTCCTGACAACCCCCGCCGCAACATGTTGCAGAGCTCACCGGAAAACGAGGTTTTCTATTCCAAGCTTTTGCACCTCGAAGATGGAACGCCGATCCAGATCGAAGAGCGATATGTGAATAGCGCAGAAGCCCCCGATTATCTAGGGCAGGACTTCACCCTGATTACCCCGAATTTCTGGCTGTTGCGTAACACGATTGTCACGACAGTCGACAATACAATCCGTGCTATACGCGCGGATGAAGACATTCGCGAAATCTTGCAGATTGAAGCCAACCAACCCTGCCTGCTCGTGGACAGGCAGACGTGGCGCGATGGGATACCAGTTACGCGCAGCAGGTTCACATATCCCGGCGATCGTTACCGTTTGCGTTCTTCACATGAGGCACGCGCTACGCGGGTGACTTCATCAAGTCTGAGTAGATGAAACTCAGATCTACAATGGTTAACGACCGTTCAGATCGTAGCAGCGCCAATCATGGTATACGGCCGTATTAAATAATTCAGGGACTTGTCGAAAATAACCAGACTGGTAGAGGCACAATATGTATTCGGCATATGTTATTGACTGGCAATCTGGAATTAGAGTTGCAAGAAGCCATTGCAGAGGCGCCCCAGTTCTTGACTCTACGTCAAAAACAAATGAGCCGCTAACAAATATTCCGCCCAATTACTTATGCGACCGTCTTTCGACGTCGGTGTCGCTATCGCGTGTCTCGATGAGAGACTTGAGCAGTCGCCAGTGGAGAAAGGGAACATCGAAGAGTTCTGGTTTGTCGAGACCTTTCATCGCTGTGGTTCAATGAGGAATTGGTCGAGATCGAGGACTCGATGCTGCAGAAGGTGGCTTGCGATATTCGCTCAACCGATCACGCCCTGACCATTACCCGCGATGGGTTGATAAGCCAAACACATTTGCTGTCGTTCAATATGGGCTGCCTAAAAACTCTTCGTGTTGATCGGCGGGTCATCGCGATTTCGAAACACAGCTACGCGCCAGTCTTGACGGGCAGATTGCCGGGATCGACCACGGTTTCAAAGAACATGACCAGTTGTTGCTAGCGCGCTAGATGTTAGGGCGGCGGCTTATCGGCCGTCGCGCCTCGTCAAATCTGCCGGGTTCATTGAACTGGTGCTGGCGAGGCCATTGGTTTCAGCCAGCATAATCGCCACAAGCACGATATCTCACCCCGTGCTGCCCTTCTCGTCTTGCGTGAAATGATCGGAGGGGCGGAGGTTTTGCGTATGGGGCGTTTTTCTAGATGCAGTCAAGGCTACTCGCATGACCGACGCATTTCCTGGAACCTTCACCACAACGTTAGTACCTATTGGAAATACGGCGACCAGCTTCATTTCGAGAGGTTGCTTATACTTTGGGGCACCGGCACCGATTATCATACTCGCTGCTTTCCGAAAGTCGGGCGATTCGATGATGAACACGTTCGATTTAAACAGGTATTGACAGTGGGCCTAATCGTGGATATTTGTTATCTACGATAAGGAGATTCATTATGAAACTGAGCGAAGGCGTTGAGCAGGCTATCCACTGCACGGCATTTCTGGCGGGACTGTCCGACGACGGCGTCCTGTCGGCGGCAGCACTGGCCGAACTCCACGGCGTGTCGACGAGCTATCTGTTGAAGCATTTGCAAGCGCTCTCTGGCGCCGGGATAGTTGCGACGAATCCGGGGCCGAAAGGGGGCTATCGGCTGGCTAAGGCGCCTCATGACATCAGTCTCCTGGACATCGTCCTCGCGGTCGAAGGACCGGCCCCCGCCTTCCGGTGCGCCGAGATCCGCCAGCGGGGGCCAAACCCTCTGCCGCAGCGCTACTTTACCAAGCCCTGCCAGATCAACGCTGCAATGCTGAAGGCCGAGAAGGCCTATCGCGTAGAACTCGCCAAGGTGTCCGTTGCGGACCTTCTGGCTGATCTCGGTGCTGACGACGACGGCGGTATCGCCGCCCGCGGATGCGCCTTCCTCGAACTCCACGAGCGCAAGACGGGCAAGCGCGCCTCGTCATAGGAGAAAGCACCATGACCAAGATGAAGAAGGTCGTTGTGATCGGCGGCACGGGCCTTATCGGCTCAAAGGCAGTGAAGCTGCTGCAAGACGCCGGCCACGAAGCCGTCGTCGCAAGCTCCCGCAACGGCATCAACGTCTATACGGGAGAAGGGTTGGCCGAAGCCCTCGCAGACGCAGACGCCGTCATTGATGTGTCGAACATAATGTCCTTTGACAAGGAAGCACTCGTCGACTTCTTTGGGACGTCAAGCAGGAACCTGACGAGCGCGGAAAAGGCCGCTGGCGTGCGCCATCACGTCGTCCTATCGATCGTCAACGCGGACGGTCTTGCCGCCAATCCCTACATGGCGGGCAAAGTGGTGCAGGAGGAGACTGTCGCAACCTCGGGCCAGGGTTATACAATCATCCGGGCAACGCAGTTTCATGAGTTCATCGAGACCCTGGTCGGCGCCTATTCAGCCGACGGTAGCGTGAAGGTACCGGATATCGACTTACAGCCGATAGCAGCCGACGACGTCGCCGCCACTCTGGTGGAGACTGCGCTAGGCGAACCGAAGAACGGAAATATCGATCTTGCTGGGCCGGAACGGGCATCGTTCGAATCCATCGTCCGGATGTATCTCGATGCGAAGGGGGACGCTCCTGTCGTAGAAGCGGACTCTGAAGTCGAGTACTTCGGCGCCCCAGTCGTCAATGGATCGCTTGTCCCAGGCGGAGACTGCATTAAAGGCCGGATCACGATCGCCGAATGGCTTAACGCTTAGCCCACAGCAAATTAGGAGAAAAATCATGAAGAAGTTCATCTATGTTGCCGCTGTGCTCGCGGCCTCGTTGGTCACAGCTCAGGCTCACGACGTCACGAAGCCTGCGCTCGCATACGATACGAAGGACGCCAAGGTCACCCTGGTCTACGAACACCTTCTTCCTGACGTTCCAGGCAAGAGCGTCAAGGGCGTCCTCGTCGAGTACGGCCCCGGCGGCTACAGCTCCGCCCACACGCATGCGAAGTCCGCGCTGATCTATGCCACGGTCCTAGAAGGCGCGATCCAGAGCGCCGTGAACGGTGGCGAGACGAAGACCTTTACCGCCGGTCAGAACTTCACCGAGCTGCCGGGCGACCGGCACGATGTATCCGCCAACGCCAGTAAGACAGAGCCGGCGAAACTGCTCGCTGTCTTCGTCGTCGATACAGACGATACCGCCCTGACGACCCCGCGCAAACCGTAGTCAGACGACACGGTTCCTGAACCTTCTTAGTTTTTGACCGAGCAAGGGCGGCTCTCCGGCTTATGAAGAGTCGCGCCTCAAGAAAGGAAAACAACATGTCCCGAATGAACTGGTCCCAAGTCGCACCCGAAGGTGCCAAGGCGCTGTATGGTGTTCACCAGTACGTCACAGCCAAGACGAAGCTGCCGGAAGAGCTGATACACCTCGTCTTTCTGCGCGTGTCGCAGATTAATGGTTGCGCCCACTGCATTGACATGCACAGCCGTGATCTGCGCAAAACGATGTCAGTGGACAAGATCACTCTACTGCCGGTTTGGGACGAGGTGCCTCATCTGTTCAACGATCAGGAACGGGCCGCTCTCGCTTGGGCCGAGGAAGTGACAAATGTCAGCCAGACCCATGCCTCCGACGAGGCTTATGCCGCGGCCTCAGCCGCCTTCGAACCGAAGGACCTCGTCGATTTGACTATCACGATCGCCGCGATGAACGCGTTCAATCGCCTCGGCGCGCCGTTCCGGCTTCCGGTGGCAGCCAAGGCTTGATTTCTCCAATGTGTGCGTTCTGCTTTGGCCTGAGCGTAGCAACCTCACCGAGGCCGCACACCATTAAGAAACAGCGCTACAGCAGAGGCGACAGTGGCCTGCGCCTCCCCTTCCGTGGGGGGAGGTCGTAATCCCAGCACAACCTGTAAATGAAGATTATCCCGGATCATTCCGACGAAATGTCCGGCGACAAGCAAAGGATCGTCTATCTGAATTTCTTTGCGATCGGCTGCAGCCTGGAGAACTTTGGCGAGATGAGCCGTGGTACGACCCGGGCCCCCTTCATAGAACACGCGCGCAAGATCGGGAAATCGCCCGGCTTCCGTAATGATGATACGATAAATGCCCAAGACCGAAGGGCTCATGTAAACGTCCAGTAGGTGGTTACCAAAAGTCGTCAGCGTATCGGCTAAGTCACTTTGGGTAGTGTAGTCCAGAGAGAGTGCAGAGATCGCGCGATCCGCATTATCGGCAACCAGAGCCAGGAACAATCCCTCCTTGCTGCCAAACTCACTATAGATCGTTCGCTTCGAGCCACCGGTACGCTCTATGATCGCATCGATGCTGGTGGTTGCGTAGCCCTGCTCGAAGAAAAGCTCAGCTGCAGCACGAAGAATAGTTTTCCGTCGAAGTTTTGTCCGTTCGCTTTTCGTGTCGGTCACTTTATCGGCCTTCTTCAATAACTTCCGCTTGACCGGTAACCTACATTACCATAACCGTCAACGGTAACGACAATTACCAATTGGTGCACAAGATGATGACCTGGAAGAAAAAGAAAATCGTTGGTCTGGTGTTTTGTCTCAGTGCGATTGCAACCGCTGCAGGGGGTTGGGCGTGGGCGCGCTCGAGTGAGCGCACGACAACGGACAATGCCTATGTTCGCGGTAATACGACAGCAATCGCATCGAAGGTAACCGGATATGTCACCGTGGTTGATGTAGCCGACAACCAGACTGTACGGGCAAATGATGTTCTGTTCAGAATTGATGACAGGGATTTCCACGCACGTCTGGCGCAGGCTGAAGCAAATGTGCAGGCAGCACAGGCACATACCGACAATGTTGAAGCGGAGATCCAGCTTCAGCATATTCTGGTCAAGCAGGCGACGGCACAGAAACGGGCAGCAGAGGCAGATCTTGCTCTCGCGGTCAAAGCGTCTCAGCGACAGCGTGAACTTGTTCGCACAAATTCGGTCAGCAGAGCTCAGGTCGATGAAAGTGACGCTGCGAGGTCAAAAGCGGAAGCTGGCTTATTAGGCGCAGAGGCCGCGCTGGAGGCACAAGAAACACGTATCAAGGTTCTCACCACACAAAAGGAAGCTGCCCTGGCTGCTGTGCTTCAAGCCAGGGCTGCGCGTGACCTGGCCCGAATTGATCTCGACAATACAGTCGTCCGTGCTCCCTTTGATGGTGTTATTGGTAACCGTCAGGTTCGCGTCGGACGCCTGGTATCCCCCGGAGCTTCCTTGATCGATCTGGTGCCAATCAAGGACGTTTGGATTGTCGCAAATTTCAAGGAGACACAGATTGAGAATATTCAACCCGGTCAGTCGGCCCAGGTAACGGTCGACGCCTATCCCGGCATAATTATCGAGGGAAAAGTTGACAGTTTTGCACCGGGTAGCGGATCGGCCTTCAGTCTCCTGCCCGCTGACAATGCGACTGGCAATTTCGTCCGTGTCGTGCAACGTGTTCCAGTCAAGATCAAACTTGTTCAGAACCCAATTCCCGGCCGCCTGCTTCCCGGACTTTCTGCCCGAGTTCAGATCATTCTGGGGAGCGAGGGCTGATGATCTCTCCCCCAAGCGTCTCAAGCCAAACCAGGCAGAATACAGGATGCCTCCTCCTTGCTGGCATTGTGATTGCCACTTTGACTGAGGCGATTGCGGGTACCGCTTTGACGCTTGGCAAAGGTGATATAATTGGTGACGTTTACGCTACTCCCGACGAATTCGCCTGGCTCGACATCGGATATACGACACTAAAGATGATCGCGTTCCTTACGGCATCCTGGATTGCGACGACCGTTAATTTGCGGATTATCGTTGTTGGGGCAACTATGATGATAACATTGGCAAGTGCGGTCACTGCCTTGACGACCCGACTGGATTTGCTGATTGTTCTGCGCGCATTTCAGGGGTTTTCGGGAGGTCTCCTACTGGTAATCGGGCAAACTGTTATCTTTCGAGACTTTTCGCCTTCTCGCCAACCTGTTCTACAAGCCTTGTTTGCAACAGGGGCTGTGGTTGCACCGGCGACCATCGTACCGGCACTGCAAGGATGGCTATTGGACAGCTATTCCTGGACGTGGATTTTTCTCTCAGTAGTTCCTATCGGATTGCTGGCAGCAGGGCTTGTTCTCCTATCAGAAGAAACCATCGACACCCATATTCCCTATAGGCGCTTTGACTGGAGTGGCCTTCTGCTGGCATCAATCACGCTTTTCTGTCTCGTCTATGTGCTCAGCCAAGGCGACCGCTGGAACTGGTTCGATGAACGTCGCATCCAGTGGCTGACCGGAATAGGTGTAGTGACGCTTTGCCTGTTTGTCGGTCAACAAGCGAGCCGGCCGGAGGATGAGGGACTGCTCGAGCTCAGTGTTTTCAGGTCCGTCGATTTTACGTTCGCATTCATAGTAAGTTTTGTAGCTGGTGCGGCATTGTTTGGAAGCACTTATTTGATTCCGAGTTTTGCAATCTCGGTCCTGGCTTTCACGCCAACGGATACCGGTATGCTTTTGCTCGCCAGTAGCATTCTTTTTGTATTTTCGCTTTTCTTGTCTGCCTTCGTATTCCAGGGCCTGGGCGTCTCTCCAATTGCCACCGTACCCTTCGGGATCGTGATGATTATGATCGCTATGTGGCTCCTGTCAGGCTCTGCAGGCGACAGCGGAATGGACGACATGATGAACGCCGTTCTCCTGCGTGGCTTGAGCCTTGGCTTTCTATTTCTGTCTATTACCTTGATCGCATTCAGTAGGATGGGTGCACGTAGTCTCCCTGCCGCAATCGGCATCTTCAATACAGGCCGCCAGTTTGGCGGTCTTCTGGGAATAGCTTGTCTTCAGTCTCTTATGACACGGAATATCGCAGGCAATGTATCTGTGCTCGCCAGCCATATCACAGCTGGATATTCTGCTGTAGGCGATCGGTTAGGAACAAGTGTGGCAGTTCTCGAGGCCCGCGGGATGACTACGGCTGCTGCAAATCAGGCGTCCAAGGCGTTATTGAGCAAGGCTGTCGCGTACCAGTCTACGGTAATCGCTTTCGATACGGCATTTTTCACAATTGCATTGCTTTTCGTTTTTGCTGCGCCAACATTGATCGTTACCAAGATTATCCTGACGCGAATGGCGAGCGCCAAAAAGGGCTCGCATTCAGCTTGTGTGGATTATCAAGACAAGGACATATCCACCGCTAGCCCTGTCCAAGGTTACAAGAGCAGCCACAAGCGTTGACAACTAGTGCGAGGGCTGTTTAAGCGCTCAATGATCAAGCACGACCGCCACTATTCATAGCCCCCGCTTTTAACCTTTGTCACGTCTCAGGAGTAATTGTCAGTATTATCACTGACGCATAATCGGTGCAGTAAATTACTGAAATTACCTTTGCTCTATTGCCAAAGCACTCTTGCGCTTGGAGCGCCAAGTCGTTGCATCGGGCTGGATCGCCAAACGGATTCGATACCGGTAACCGATGCGCAGCTTGATAGTTTCAGTCGAATTTCTTGAATAGCTCGTGTCGCGCTATTCTATTCGTTCGTTGTAATATTCTCCAGGCAACCGGCTGAAACATAACTCCTATACTTAGGTGTGGCGAGTATTAGACATAAAGTGTGTAATCGAGACACTTCCGATCAATAGCCATTCGTCGCCGTTCTCGTACATCATGGCCATGCAAGCGATAAGCACTCGATCGCTTTCGGAGGACGATCGCATGCATGTTCATGCAGAATTGCATCGGCGGTCCTACGGCAAATTGCCATTGCAAGTGATCCTTGAACTGGCGAGATCGCGAATCTGTTCCAACATACAATGGCAAATATGAGTGCACCTTTTCCAACAACGCCCGTCAAATGGGTGAAAACGGAGACACCTTATGAAACACGAAACCAACTTGAGCAAATCAGGACCCGACGAACTGGTGCCCTCCCGCTATGCATTGCGCATCGGTGAGATTGACGTTCTGGTCATCAGCGATGGTGTGTTGCCTCTTCCAACCGAAATGTTGGGGCACAACATTGACCCGGACGTACGAGCAGAATGGTTTGACGATATGTATCTGCCACCGGATTCCTTTGATTGGTCGCTGAACGTGGTCGTAGTGCGTAGCGGTAATCAGACGATCCTCGTCGACGCTGGATTGGGTCTCGATCCTGACCTCAACTTGCCGCGCGCGGGACAGTTGGTCAAGCGACTGGCCGGTGCCGGTATTGATCTTGCTTCGGTCACTGACGTGGTCCTCACCCATATGCATATGGATCATATCGGTGGTCTTCTTGTCGAGGGCGTGAAGGAAAGATTGCGTCCTGATCTGCGGATTCATGTGGCGGCCGCAGAAGTTGAGTTCTGGGAATCGCCGGATTTTACATACGCTCACATGCCTGATGGCTTTCCGGATGCGCTCAGGGCAACTGCCAAACGATTTGTCGAGCAGTATCGGGATCAACTGTGCCTGTTTGATGAGCAATACGAAGTGGCACCCGGTGTGGTGGCCCATCGCACCGGCGGACACACGCCGGGCCACTGTGTAGTTCGTCTGGCATCTGGTGAAGACCGACTAACATTTGCTGGTGATGCCATCTTTGCTGTCGGATTTGATCATCCAGACTGGTATAATGGTTTTGAACATGACCCCGAGGAGGCAGCCCGAGTTCGTGTACGTCTTTTAACCGAACTCGCCGAAACCGGTGAACAACTGGTGGCGACCCATCTACCGTTTCCATCTGTGGGCCGTGTCGCGGTCGATGGTGACGCTTATCGTTGGGTCCCTGTCTTCTGGGATTACTGATTGATTTCATGATCAGGATTTTCCGGGCACACTCTCGCGAGTGTGCCCGGTGTTTTTTATCGTGCCAGATACCAGCATATCTCGTGAAAGAACATCTTCCTGGACACAACCAGCGACCTATCCAATGTATGGATAGGATTTGCTCTCTGCTCAGCCGTTCAAGGGCTCTGTTTGTCAAAGAACGGTTGGTGTCCATTCATTCCATTACAAATAACGACTGCCAGGCTTTCGATGAAGTCTCTGCTCTTCAGCTCCTGAGGAGGATCCGGATTTGATCTGTGCCTGATATGCTGTCTGCTTATCCCTTCGAACGGCAAAACGACTTTTATGACCCGAAGAATACATTGGTTTTCGGTCAAGCTGGGTAAGGGGGAAAATGCCTGCCGGATGCATTGAGAGATAAATTAATCAGACAGAACACCAGCGCTTACTGGATGGATTATCTGTACATCTTGAATGCCGACGCCGATGGGCTCTCAGCCGTGATGCAACGGAATGCGGATCGCTGCGTGGGAGGGACGCAGCGATCCGCCAATTGAGCGACAAACGTGGGAGGATATACGTTCCAGGCCCGACAGATAGTGTCAGGTAGTCGCTCAGTCTGACGGCTGGGTGACGTGAACCGCGCGAGCGTCGATTTGCAGGCGATTCCACAGATTGATAGTACCAACCATCACCGTCAGATTGACAATTTCGTAATCCTTCAATTGCGTTTTGATCAGTTCTTGATCGCCTCGCAGTTCTTCACGTTTTTCACCATTGATGAGTGCTTCGGTCAATGCGAGGGCTGCTCGCTCCTTGACGCTATATAGAATTGATTTTCGCCAAGCGCTGACCATGAATAAACGCATCTCTGCTTCACCATTCGCGCGCGCTTCCACCACACTTGTTTTCATGCAGGATGCGCAGCCACTCATCTGTGAGACCCGCAACCGCACCAATCCGCTCAACGGATGCTGCCACACACTCGCATTGATCATTCTTTCAACCACCAGCAGACCTTTAATCGCTTCTAGCCTGGTAGTGTATGAGGGAATAGGCGACATCGTATTTGCCTCCCTTTCTGGTTGAAGATGACCTACTATGTTCAAAACTGGCATTCAGTTCCATTGTGCCGGGTAACTGGAACAGCCATACTTTGGTGCAATCCCATGTGTACTGACGATGGACGTAGCATTTCTAAAAGTCCAGATATGAATACTGATCTTGTTAAGTCGAAACGGCCGCGTTTTAACGGATTTGGCGTATTAATTGAAACTGTGTCCAAATTGCAGTACGGCATAATCGCACCGTGCATATGATCGAGACTACCAAGTTAATAAATATAGGGTTCCCGACTACCCAGCTTTCTTGATGCGATCATCAAACAGGGATAACCGCGACTGAATGATTTTGCAGCTCACCTCGTCCGGTTCTACAGCTTCAATCAGCAAACTGGTCATTTCCAGTTTCCAAGGGCAACTCCGGTGACGCTCGGCAATACTTGTTGACGAAGCTGGAAGGGACGTGAATGTGTCAAACGAAATTGGTTTGTATCTACCGGTAGTGATGCAATTTTAAACAGCACATCAGTTGCAGTAAGTCCGATCGTTCTTCAAGAAATGGCGGCGCTAGGTGCTTAGCCCTTATTGATAAAAATTAGGATCGGCAATGCCGATCCTCAGTCTAACCATATTTTGTTGTTTTATCATTGGCCCCACAGCAACCGACCTGGTTCCTGGGTGGAGCTGATTGGTTTGTATACGGTCTTGGGAGCATCTGGACCGTGACCAGCACGCACCTGCTTTACAGATGATGTTGGACGGCTATCGGTTCTCGTTGATGGATATTGCCAATCCGATCCGATATGGTCACTTTGGGCAAGGACACTTCCACTCGAAAGAAGAAGTGCTGCAGCGGTTAGAATTATCGCTTTCATTGTGGTTCTCCAATGTTTCCGTTGTGCGATCTGCACAATTCGACGGTAGGAGCTTATTAATCCCTTGACGATCATCTGATCGAAAGGGGTGACCTATCATGATGCATAGTAATCAATCGGCGTTTGAATAGCTGAGACAATTCGTTACGGCATTAATCCATATGGTGGATAGTATTATCGAGGCTCGAGGCCGTACCGGATCACCTGGAGTAACCACAATCATTCTGACGATCATCGCAACGATGTGCTGAACCTAGACCTTGGTACAACCGGACAGATCCAACTGTTCGATAGGAGATGCTGGTAAGATGGAACATAGTTGACAACAACTTGTAAGAAGAAGTTGTTGGAGAAAGAGATGAAGAAGCTGACCAAAGTCCTGGCCTTTGCAGTAATGTTTTTGTCTGGAAACACTATCGCACAGCCAGTATTTTCCCAATCCAAGCCCACCATTGTTCTTGTTCATGGCGCCTTTGCAGAGTCCTCGAGCTGGAACGAAGTTATCTCTCGGCTCAAGCGCGACGGTTATAAAGCGATAGCTGCCGCAAATCCGCTTCGGGGCGTCATGGCAGATGCGGCAACTGTCTCCGCAGTTATTCGATCAATATTGGGGCCAGTTGTCCTCGTCGGACATTCCTATGGTGGTCCCGTTATTACAGAGGCCGCCAACGGCAATCCCAACGTGACTGCACTCGTCTATGTTTCTGCGTTCGCGCCGGACCGAGGTGAAACGAGCCTTGGCCTTTCGAACAAGTTCCCCGGCAGCACGTTGGCGGATGCTATTTTTTCAGTAGAGCAGGGGCAGGGCGCCCATGATCTCTTCATTCAGTTAGACCGGTTCCATTATCAGTTTGCAGCGGATCTATCCGAAGACCAATCGGCGTTGATGGCGGCCACCCAACGTCCGGTCGCACAAGCCGCACTAGAAGAGAAATCTGGTTTTCCCTCGTGGAAGAGGTTGCCCTCCTATTCGATCTATGGATCGCAGGATCGAAACATACCGCCGGCCGCAATGGAATTTATGGCCAAACGTGCGGGCACAGTAAAAATTGTTGTCGTAGATGGAGCTTCCCACGTGGTGATGATCTCGCATCCGGAAGAAGTCGCTGCGCTGATAGAGGAAGCAGCTTCCGTACATTAGGCGCTCGGGCAACTACCGCCGTAAACAAATCTCCTGACAAAGAACAATGACCCTGGGGCACGTTTGGCGAGCGGGGTCGGCTTGTGTGTCACTCCATTTTTGCAGACATGACAGGAACCCACCATGATCAAGACGTTTATCCGCATTGCGTTGGCAACCACTATTCCGATTTCGACAGGTTTTGCACATGAAAAACCCAGTGAAACATCCACAGTAAGGGTCATTTACGACCAGGTGCTTCCGAATGTGCCGGGAAAGAGCATGAAGAGCGTGCTCGTGGAGTATGGACCGGGCGGTACTTCGCCTGCTCATACCCATCCTGCTTCTGCCTTCATTTACGCGACGGTTCTGGAAGGAGCTATCCGCAGTCAGGTCAATGATGGTCCGGTTATTACCTATCACGCAGGTCAGAGTTTCTCGGAATTTCCGGGTGATCGACACAATGTTAGTGAAAACGTCAGTCCGACTAAGCGTGCCCGTCTTTTGGCGATCTTTATCGTTGACACTGATGAAACGAACCTCACCACCAATGATTAGTAAAACCCTGACCTGTCGAGGAAGAAGAATATGTATATCCCGGCAAAATCTTTCATGAGTTCATCCAGGCAGAAAATGAAGGAGAGCGAGCAGTCCTCCAGTCGAGTGGGGGCTCGCTCCCAGTTTCATTCGTCCTGCAGGGAAGATGGCGGGATTGAAACGCCTCAAGAAAGTACGGGCTGCCCACGCGGACTTAATCCAAGCTGCCCATTCGCCTTGACTTGCAAGTCGGAAGGCCAAGTTTGCACTACCAAGACAAGGCATTCCCTTGTATTTTGACCCCTTGTATTTTGATGGTCAAGTTCTGGTTTCGGTCGCAGACTGGCAAACCGAATTGAAGAGGACGAAGAAGCACTTTTCTCCTCGGGTGGTATGTCAGTTGCCCCGAGCTAGTACCAAGCCTTGTTATCGAAAATCTTGCCTGCTGTTCCAGGCGCTGTTCTAGTAGAAATATCCGGTAAGCCGCACGCTTTCGGACCACAGGGCCTCTGCGATATCGGGATTGATTGCAAAAGGTCGCACGCCAAAGCGCTTATGGCTTTCCACCGGTGCGATATCGCAATCCTCACAATAAACGCCGCCAATTCCCGCCAACTCGGGGGCCGTGGCGCACCAGATCGTCGTGGCAGCGCCTTGCTGAGGCGTCTTCATATCGCGATCGGGATCTATGACTGGTGTTCCGTTTTCATCGATTGCGCCGAATGTGTCGATTTCCTCCCGGCTGAGGTGTCGCGCTAATGGACCGAATATAGAGCCGGGATGTACCGAAAATGCCCTGACACCGTGATCGAAACCACGAGCGTCGAGCGCTACGGCGAAAAGTGCATTGGCTGTCTTGGCTTGACCGTAAGCGAGCCATTTGTCGTAGGGTCGTTTCACAAAATCGAGATCTTCGAGCGCGAATCCTCCCAATTGATGTCCCCGTGAGGACATTACGATGACGCGCGCATTTTTGGTCGCACAAAGAGCTGGCCATAAAGCTGCGGTCAAGCGAAAGTGACCAAGATGATTAGTCGCAAACTGGCCTTCATGGCCTTCCGCATCGCGAAATAAAGGAGTGGCCATCACTCCCGCGCTGAGGATCAGAATGTCTAGGGAGCCATGCTCAATGACAAACCTATCCGCAAAGCTGCGGACAGAGGCGGGGTCGAGGAGATCCATCTCGAATAGTTCAACATTTGGAACATTCGATAACACCTTGCGGGCGGTGCTGGTGTCGCGCACCGGCACGATCACGCGGGCCCCTCTCCATGCCAACACGCGCACGGTTTCAAGGCCGAGATTTGACGCGCCGCCTGTCACAACGGCAGTCTTTCCAGTGAGGTCGATGTCGCGAATAACCTCTTGGGCAGTAGTATATGGGCCGAATGGGGTGCCGAGCGGCGTTTGACCATGCTGCATGTTCTTCTCCTGATTGTGCCTCGAAAAGGTAGAAATTGATGACAGGAAAATCTATAGTCATATGGCTCGTTTAATGTAGAGATTGACCGGTTCTGATGTACTACGAACCTCTTTCCCAGCTGCTGGATTTGATTGAAGCCAGCGCGACTATGTCCGTCGGACTTGAGGCTTGCGGGCGTTGGGCAATCGACGTGCCTCCTGTACGTGCCTTGAAATGCAACATCATCAGACAGGGTAGTTGTTTTCTGGAAGTGCAAGGTGAGCGATTGATGCTTGCTGCAGGAGACTGTTTCCTGATCGGCCCGGATCTGCCCTTTGTCATCGGGAGTGATCTGAATTGCTTGCCCATTCCAGCGGGTGAAGTCTTTTCGCAGAAAGCCTACAAGAACCATGCAAAACTGGACGGTGGCGCGGGGTCGGAGTTCCTTTGCCATAGTGGTCGCATGGATCTGCCTTTAAACAGCGAACTTCTGCGAGAAATCTTACCATCGATCGTCGTGATTCGAGCGGAAAGCATTGTAGCGGAACGCCTTCACTGGCTCACCGGCAGACTGGAAGAAGAGCTCGCCGGCGATGTTCCCGGTGGTGCGGCGATAGCTATTCCGATCATGCAGATGATTTTTATTGAACTGATACGTAGTCTGCCCGTTATGACTGAGCGCAGTTGGCTCTCCGCCCTCTCAGATCCCAGAATTGGCGGTGCATTGATGGCGATCCATCGGGACCCAGGGCACAATTGGCGGCTGGATGAACTTGCAGGCATCAGCCATCTTTCACGGTCCCAGTTCTCGGCACGGTTCCGTGCCGCCGTCGGACATAGTCCGATGGAGTATATTTTGCGCTGGCGTATGATGCAGGCGCACAAACTGCTGGCGCGACCGAATATGACAATTGCGTCTGTGGCTGCGCAGCTGGGGTACGGGTCTGAAAGTGCTTTCATCTATGCTTTTCGCCGCATCCTTGGTACGACGCCACGTCGAAGGCAGCAACAAATTCGATCGTCCGAGAATCCATAAAAATTATCAATTCCAGATAGTTGTAATAAGATACTCTAGCGTTACTGAATAGAATTTAACACTCCATCGGAGCTCGTTAACCGCTCGATCGCCGATACGGAGATGCCTTGCCGACGTTTCGCAAGCCTTAACCTGTCCGGTCAGCTTCATCAAAAATAAGGCAAGCGTTCTATAGATTTCCATAGCATGCAGATCGAGAGAGTTCAGGTTAAACTGAGCATGATGATCATCAGTGAATGCTGAAAAGGCTGCGGCAAATGACGTTTACTTCTATATCGGATGAAGACGATCATATTCAGGCGATTGAAGCTGCGCGAACTGTTGAACGCGTGGTGGGGATCGCCTGGGCGACCGATAAAGCTGGCGAGGTTATTTATCTAACCGAGGCGCTGCTTTCCCTTGTCCGATCCTCATTGGGGCAATTCAATAAACCGGTTGATCGAGCTTTATATGGCTGGTCAAAACTTATCCATCCAGATGACCTCGATGGTTTTGCGGCAGTATGGCTTAGGTCATTGCATACCGGTGAAAAATATAGTTTCGAACATCGGCTTTTGAGTTCGAGCGGCGCTTATCGATGGTGTCGCAGTTCCGGACAACCTTTGCGGGATAAGCAGGGTAGAATCCGTGCCTGGTATGGAACCATAATTAATGCCGATGTCCCATCAATTGATAGCGAGCGGTTCAACCTTGTAACGAACTTGGCGTTGGACAGAAAAGCGCGCTCTGATCAACCAGAAACGCTTGATCTTACCCACCCAGAAGAAAGGATATCGGCATCTCATGCCGCCGCTCGCGCATTCTGGACCGGTGTTCCGCAAATCACTCGACACCGTCAACGCCAGTCCGATGGGACATATCGCTGGATCGAGACCCGGTCGGAGCCAGGCTATAGCGTTAGCTTGGACATTGGAGACCTGGTCACCGAGCAAGACCCTCCTGAACAAACGGCGGCTGAGTTGTTTGGAAATGATAAGACAGAGCCTATGCGCTCGGCCAAGGTTGTGGAAAGCATTTTCGGCAATGGCTGGGCGTTTGACGCTGCAGGAAGATGGATATTCCTCCATCCGTTCGCACAGAGTTCTCTCGGTGTCACTCTGGACTATCTTAATGCGGCTGTAGATGAAGGGCACACTGCATGGAAACGAGTACTACATCCCGATGATTATGAAGAAGTTGCGGAAAAATGGCGTCACTGCCTGGCGACCGGAGACGACTTTAACGTAGAATTCCGTTTTCGACGTGCCAACGATGTGTATGTCTGGGCAAGAACCTCTGCCAGACCGGTACGCGACAGCAATGGCCAAATCGCAGGCTGGTACGGTATCGCACTCGATAATGATCTATATAAGAAAACGGTAACCGCGTTACGCGAGCGGGAACAAAGTCTGCAACAGTTGATAGACACAGTCCCTGCACTCGTCTGGAGCATTTCGGACAAGGGGTCGCCAACTTATGTCAACAAGCGATTTACCGAAGTAACAGGCGCGACGCTCGAGGATATCACCGCAGTCGACAAGTCTCCCAATCTCAGTGTCATCCATCCAGATGATATTCAAAAGGCAAGAGATGCCATTGACCGTTCCCTGACGACGCATGAACCGTATTTTCAAAGATACCGACAGTTGCGTTCTGACGGCAATTATCGTTGGACCGAAACCCGCGCCGAACCGTTGCGAGACGAAACCGGCGCGGTCGTCCAGTGGTACGGTGTCTGCGTCGACATCGACGATCTGGTAACTGCCCAAAAATCTCTGTCTGATCGGGAGCGCGAGCTTTCAATGCTCGTCGATATGGTGCCGAGCTTTATCTGGCGCCTCACCCCGGAAGGAGAGCCGAATTTCTTCAACAGGCGTTTGATTGATTTCTTCGGTATGGATGTGGAGGACGCAGAAAAGATGGGGCCAAAGCGTCTGGCAGCCATCATGGAAAGCACGACACACCCCGACGACGTGGGGCGGGTATCCCAGGCGCTCAACCACAGCATTGCCACTGGCGAACGCTTTTCGATGAGATACCGACTTCGCCGGGCTGACGGCGTATATCGCTGGGTTGCCGGACAGGCAGATCCACTGCGAGATGACGATGGACGTATAATCCAATGGTATGGTCTATCTACCGACATTGACGATCAGGTCAAAGCCGAGGATGCCCTTAGACACAGCGAGCGCCGTTATCGCGATCTTTTTCAGTACATGCCGATCGGCCTCACCCAGGTCGACGCCAAAAAACTTGTTCTTCTGTTCAATGAATTGCGGGCGCAAGGGGTGAACGACTTGCGCGACTATATAGACGAGCATCCAGAATTTCTAACACAGGCTGTCGAGGCTCTGGAGGTCGAAGAGGTTAATCAGCATATTCTCGAAATGTTTGGGGCCAAAAATGCCGATGAAATGCGTGGTTCCGCCACCCGTTATTGGCAGCCCGGCATGGACACGATTCGCCGTTCGATAGAGGCGCGCTATCGTGGCGAAGAGGTTTTTCAGGAAGAAACAAAAGTAATGCGCCTGGACGGTCGCGTCATCGATGTCCTCTTTACGACTGCACGACCTGATGCAGTGGCTGATAAAAGTCTCGTTGGATTCATCGATATAACCCAGAGGAAGCGCGCGGAGGAAGCGTTACGGGAAAGGGAACGGTCACTTTGGCGTCTGGTGGAAGCTTTACCTGTCATGATCGACTGTGCTGATCCGAACGGCGAACCGATCTATCGGAGCGATCGATTGAGCCAATTTCTCGGCTATGGTCTCGACAGGCTCGACGAAGACGGCAAGCTCAATGCAACGCTTGATGCAGGAGTGCATCCTGACGATTTGGCCGGAGTGAAAGAACAATATGCACATTCACTCGCTACAGGGGAGCCATATGCACGTAGACATCGTTTACGGCGTTTCGATGGGCAATATCGCTGGGTTGAGACACGGGCAGAAGCAATGCGCGACGGACAGGGTAATATCGTTCAGTGGAACGTTATATGTCTGGATATTGATCGCGAAGTCCGAGCGCAGGATGAACTTCGTCTCACACATGAGAAATTAGCTCGAGCGAGCCAGGCCTCAAGCCTTGCAGAGCTCTCGGCGTCGATCGCACATGAGGTCAACCAGCCTTTGGCGGCTATTGTAGCCAATTCCCATGCCTGTCGGCGCTGGCTCACCGCCGAACCGCCAAACACCGAACGAGCCCTTAAGACTGTTGAACGCATCACACGGGATGCCACATCTGCCGCCGACGTTGTCGGTCGAATTCGAGCTCTGTTCAGGCAGTCGGCTGACGCAAAAAAGAAAATCACGCTGAATGACGTCATCGCGGAGGTGCGCGGGCTAATGACGGAGGAGCTGCTGCGCTGGCGGGTCCGCACCGTCGTCGAAATAGAGGCAGATTTACCGTATGTGATGGCGGATAGGGTCCAGATCCAGCAAGTCCTTTTGAATCTCATTCGAAATGCCATTGAAGCGATGGAAGCCATCACACGTGATCGCCACTTGACGATCAAGGTGGTTCGCGACGGAGGTTTCATTCAGACAAAGATCAGCGACCAGGGCGTGGGAATTACATCCCCGGAAAGAATATTCGAACCGTTTATTACGACGAAAGAACAGGGAATGGGCATGGGACTCGCGATTTCCCGTTCGATTGTCGAGGCACATGGTGGTTGCCTGTGGGCGGAAAAGAACGAGCCGTACGGAACGGCGCTAATTTTTACTCTCCCCGTGGAGGCGAAGGCGACAAGTGATGAGCATTAGCCAGTTAGTATTCATTGTAGACGACGACGAGCGCATCCGCGAAGCCTTGGAGGAACTTTTGGCTTCGTATGGCATGCGCACTATGTCATTTGGATCGGCAAGAGATTACGTCAATGCTCACAAGCCTGATGTTCCGTCTTGCCTCGTGCTCGATGTCGAACTTCCGGATATTAACGGTCTGGAACTGCAGAAACAGATTTCGGTGCAGGAACATCCGCCCATCGTCTTCATCACTGGACATGGCGATATTCCCAGTTCTGTTCGCGCAATGAAGCGGGGCGCTGTCGATTTTCTGACCAAGCCCTTCAGTGACGCAAAACTCCTGGCGGCAATCAATGCGGCAATCGAACAAGATCAACAGCTACGCAATAGTCGGGCGGAAATCGAATTGCTGAGACAGCGCTATGGAGAACTCACATCCAGAGAACGAGAGGTGATGCCGTTAGTCGTGAGCGGTCTCCTCAATAAGCAGGCAGCTGCCGAACTCGGCATAAGCGAAGTGACGTTGCAACTCCACAGAAGGAATGTCATGCAAAAAATGGCGGCAGCGTCGCTCCCTGATCTCGTACGCATCGCGGAGAGGTTGAAAATACCGATCACCCACTCGCGCAGATCAAAAGGGGAGGAACTATGATCGAGAACAAGCTCGTAATTGCAGTTGTTGACGACGATTCACGGTTACTGGAATCAATGGAAGATCTGTTGGAGTCGACAGGGTACATGGCTCGCTGTTTTTCTTCTCCCGTCTCACTGTTAACGCGGGGGCTTGGAGGTATAGACCTCGTTATAACGGACATCGGCATGCCGGACATCAATGGCTTCGAATTGCGAGAAATAGTTCAGGAGGTTCGTCCTGATATTCCTGTATTTCTCATTACAGGAAGGCACGAAATAGCAGACCAGGAGCGAGCTCAGGGAATAACAGGTTTCTTCAGGAAGCCGTTCGATGGACAGGCATTGCTTGCAGCAATTGGTGAAGCATTAGACAAGCGTCGAATGGAGGGTGGACATGAGAACTGAACAGCAGTCACACAATTTGAAACCAGGGCAATCGTCAAAACGCGCAACGGATGCGGAGCAGCCATTCGTTGTGATCGTAGATGACGATGAGGCCATACGAGAGGCACTCTTCGAGTTGATCTTATCGGCAGGGCTCAGGCCCATAGCTTTTGCCTCTACACGCGAGTTGATTGGAACCGACCTGCTGGAAGCACCGGGTTGTCTAATCCTTGATGTGCGCATGCCGGGCACAAGTGGGTTGGATTTACAGCGGCAATTGGCACAAAGCGGCAATCCCAAACCGATCATTTTCCTGACTGGTCATGGTGATATTCCGATGACTGTCGAGGCAATGAAAGCTGGCGCAGTCGATTTCCTGACCAAGCCGGTGCGAGATCAAACATTGCTTGATGCAGTTACGTCAGCAATAGAAATGGATGCGCAGCGACGTTCCCACGCAGTCATCGTCAAACGCAATATCGAGCACCATGAGACCTTGACCCCCAGAGAGCGGGAGGTCTTGCGGGAAGTGGCACGCGGTCGACTTAACAAGCAAATTGCTTTTGACCTGGGGATCAGTGAGGTAACCGTCAAGCTTCATCGGGGAAATGTCATGCGGAAAATGGAGGCATCTTCCATAGGGGAGTTGATTAGGATTTGGGAAACTCTGCCATCGCAGATCCAGAATGCATGATACGAACCCTGCTGGAGATTGATCGTTTCAAATGGCCGGGGTTCGGAAAAAGAGCGCGACATCAATCCAAGGCTGGTTTGTTGAAGATTCTGTCCTAATTGTCTGAAAAGCTAAATATGGCCTCACGAGGAAGCCAATGCTTTTGCTCGGCTTTCGACCATATCGCAAAGAACGCGCACACGCGTGGGAACCAGGCGCTTATAGGCGTGCACAGCGTGAAATGGCATAGACGGAAGTGTTAGCATTTTCGAAATTTCGACCAGACTTCCTTTTTCGAGATCGTCCTTAACCACACAACGCATCACAACAGCTGCACCGAGACCATGTCTGGCAGCGGCTTTCAAAGCCTGGCCTGAATCGCAATCGACACGTCCTTGTGGGGCGAAGTGAGTACCATCATCCAGCTTTACGTCGTTCGGGTATCCATTGGCCATATACCTTGCAAAGGGCAACTTGGCGGCTTCCTTTATCGTGCCAGGCAAACCATGATTGTTCGCAAAATCCGGAGAACCGACCATAATCATTTCAAAATCGGCCAGTCGGCGAATGATCAAATCACCATTCTCGACCGCTCCCACCCGAAATGCCACGTCGTAATCTTCGCGAATAATATCGACGTGACGATCGGTCAGGCCGATTTCAAGATGAATTCCCGGGTAACGCGCAGCAAAGCCGGACAATATGGTGTCAAGGAACAGCGGGGCAAGTTCACTAGACATGGAGAAGCGGACACGACCTGATATCTCCTTGCGTGCATTGATTTCATCATCGGCAATATCGAGTTCGCGAAGCAGGGGAGACAGGCGCTCGAATAGCAAATGTCCGTCTGCAGTCAGTACGAGAGCACGCGTCGACCTTAGAAAGAGTCGCGCTTCGATGAGTCTTTCAAGTCGTCCGACACTTCTGGAAATAACTGAAGGGGATGTCTTGAGCAGCCGGGCTGCTGCACTGAAGGAACCTGCTTCCACAGTGCGCACAAATGCCAGAAGGCCTGCGGTTTCATTCAAAAGGTTTGGCATTCGAACTCCGGAAGCAAAAGTGAAATACCCAGCCATGGGCTAATGGAACACAGATCAAATCCATATTTTACCTCCAGATCAATATGGAGAAAGTATATGGGTCTTCTCAAAGACAAGGTGGCCGTCATCACAGGCGGCAGCAGTGGCATCGGTAAAGCTACCGCTAAACTATTCGTGGAGAATGGAGCACAGGTCGTCATAACTGCTCGCCGACAGGACGCTCTAAACGCAGCACTGAAAGACATCGGCGGAAATGCCATTGGCATCTGCGGCGATGTCTCCGATCTTTCCCACCATAAACGGGTGGCAGATGAGATCTCCGATCGCTTCGGCACTTTCGATATCTATTTTGCAAATGCCGGTGTCATCGACCTTAAAGCGTCTGAGGCAGTGACTGAAGATATTTATGATCGACATTTCAACATCAATACAAAAGGTGTCTTCTTCGGTGTCCAGACATTATCACCTCTCATAAATGATGATGGCACTATTATTGTCACCAGTTCTCTGGCGGCAACCAAGGTCCTTCCCGATCATACAGTTTATGCCGGGTCGAAGGCGGCTGCGGTGGCATTTGTGAAGAACTGGGCTCTCGAATTCAAGCATAGACGTATCAGGGCAAATGTTATCAGCCCAGGACCCACAGATACTGAAATCCTGGGTAAACTTGGAATCTCAGATGTCGAACGCGAACCGTTTCTCAAGTTGATGGCCGAAACGATTCCCGTAGGGAGATTGGGAACAACTGATGAACTGGCACGAGCCGCTCTGTTCCTCGCTTCACAGGCGAGCAGCTTCATCAATGGCATTGATCTCCACGTCGATGGCGGAATGTCGCTTGTTTAAAGGATCTGGATTATGACACAGAGTAATTCTGAAATTGCTGCTTTTGTTGAGAAACTGGCAGAAGTGGGCAGCCATTATCGCATGGACGAAATGGAAGAGTTATATTCGGAAGATCTGGCTTTCCTGGTGTTGACGCCAGATGGCGAAATCTCCCGCTTTTCGAAAGCGGGAATATTCGAGGAGTTCCGGTCACGACGAGACGCAGGAGAACTTCCTCTTCTTACCACAAAACGATTCCTTCATATTGAAGAGCAGGAAGATGAAGCCACTGTCATCCTCTTTCGCCAGATGAGTGAAAAAGCGACCCCTGCATTTTATGAACTGCGCCTTAGAAAGCAGGAGGGCAACTGGAAGGTTTGCGGTGAAACAGTATTGCCGTGGCCTGACCTTTCTCAAGCTGGCAGCTTTCTTCCTCCGCGAGAAAAGCAATTACCAGATCAGACCGGAACTTGAGTGAAAACTTAGCTTTCAAGCGGGAATAGTCGTGTTTGAACGACCGTAGATATATGAAACCTCGGTGGCGAACAGTTGCCACCGGGATCATTCAAATCCTGTCAACAAGTATAGATTGCTCGGTAAATTGAACTCTGCAAAGCTTCATCAATCTTAATATGCAGGTCAGGCGTTGTTCTCGTAACAAATTTCTCTCTGACACGTTTGCAAGTTGAATTTTTTCAAAGGTGATCATCGTGACTGGGATGCAAGAAGCTGAAGCATTGAATGGCGTACGTTTCCAGAGGCGGGCCTGGAACTGGGTGATTGAGTGTTTCGGAAGGGATCTGGCGAACGACAGAGCGGAAAGGAATCGTCGGTTTATCGAAGAAACCGTAGAACTGGTCCAGTCTCTGGGATGCGACAAGACTACCATACTTCAAATCGTTGAATATGTTTACGCTCGGGACACTGGTATTCCTGAACAAGAAGTCGGCGGCGTTATGGTAACTTTTGCAGCGTTATGCGAGGCAAACAACATCGAGATGGCTGTTGCCGGGCGAAACGAACTCTCGCGCATATCGTCAGTCAAGGTGATGAGAAAAATCCGAGCGAAGCATTCTTTGAAACCGAAACTTTGAGCCAACGCTGAGATCAGGGATATGCCCCACCCCGTAAGCTGGATGTGAGCGCTGTTCTCGACGACCCTGCACCAATACTTTGGGCGTAAGTGGCCCAGTATGATGGACAGGATGTTCCATGCCATCAGCCAATCGACCCTATGTTGTCTCCCGCGATATTTTTGAAAGCAACTTGGTAAAGCAGTTTGAAAGCAGAGATCGCGATTGCGGCTTCAGCAGTCAGTATCAAGTTGGCATATCGGGATCTCTTGATGAAGGCACGAGATCACGCATCAATCGGATGGATTACATGTCTGTCTACCGTGTTCACCGTCTCGATACTGGAAACTAGCCAGCACGTCCGAAACTCAGACGAATGTCTAGGGCGAAATGCCCACCATTACCGGCATCTCGTAAACAGGAGAAATCATCATGTCCAAGCATATCCTCATTGTTGGCGCCGGTTTTGCCGGTGTTATGGCAGCATTGGCTGCCTCTCGGCTGAGGCACGAAAAGAGCGTGTCAGCTGAGGATTTGAAGATCACCGTCGTGTCCCCCGAACCGGAGCTGGTCATCCGCCCCAGGCTCTATGAACCCGAGCCCGATAAAATGACGGCTCCTCTTGGGGATCTCTTCTCCGCTACTGAGATCAATTTCATTGCAGGTACAGTAGAAAAGATCGACGTTGCTGGTAGCCAAGTTGCGATCATAGATGGCAATGGTCGAAGCTTCCTACAATCCTATGACAGACTCGTGCTTGCTGCTGGTAGTCGCGGTTTTCAGCCACCAATCCCCGGGCTTGAGGAATACGGCTTTGCCTCCAACCATCTTGAAGAAGCTGTAATACTGGATCAGCATCTGCACAGGCTTGCTGATCATCCGGCAAGCCCCGCACGAGACACAATTGTGGTAGGCGGAGCGGGTTTCACAGGATTGGAAGTCGCTACCGAACTCAAAACGCGTCTGCGTGGTATTCTGGGTTCGAGGACTCATCCGCGCATCATAATTGTGGACCGGAATCCGCATGTCGCTCCGGCGATGGGAGAAAATCCACGTCCATATATTGAGCAGCGTCTCAAGGAACTGGGTATAGAGACCCGATTAAACACGGGAATTGCAAAACTCGACGAGAATTCCGTAACGCTTGATAACGGAGAACGGATCGAGACGGCGACAGTTATCTGGTCGGGAGGCATGCGCGCCTCGCCGCTCACAAGTCAGCTCGAGGCAGAAAGAGACCAGCTCGGACGTATCATAGTGGAACCGGATCTGCGCGTACCTGGTCACTCTCAGATTTTCGCGACTGGAGATACCGCAAAGGCGGCAACCGACAATGAGGGAAATTTTTCGCTGATGTCCTGTCAGCATGCACGTCGACTTGGCGCATTTGCAGGCCATAATGCAGCAGCGGAACTCTTAGGCGAGCCAACGTTGGCGTATAATCAGCCCGCATATGTTGTTTGCCTTGATCTCGGTGCTGACGCTGCAATTTTTACACGTGGATGGTCCGGCAAAGTTGAAATCACCGGCACCGACGCGAAGAAGGTGAAACAGGAGATCAATACGGTCTGGATTTATCCGCCAGTTCCAGACCGGGCCACGGCATATGAGAATGTTCATATAGCGCGGACGGTCGATTTCTAGTTCGTTCAATCAATGTCATCCTCGGGGAATCTGATCCGCTCGATCTCGGGGATTACGATTATGGCCCGCTTTCCTTGTAAGGCGGGCCATAATGAACATACGAGTTTCGGCGTGTTTGTCCGGCCAAAACAGTGTTCTGAGGCTGCATGGCGGCAGAGCGCGTCAATCTCCAAGAAGATCCATGTTCCACAGCTTGTCGCGGCTGCCATATTCATCCTTGACCTGCTCTATGCTCAGGCACGTGCTGGGCGAAAGATAGGTCGGAACACCTACCTTGTCGAAATCCTCGCGCTTTGCAACCTTGCTGTTTGGGCCAATAAGGCTTGGAAGAGCTGCCGCTACGAAATCCGGATTTTCTGCAAGGATCGATTCAAATGTCGGGAACTCAACGGTGAGAAGCTTTACTTTAGAACTGGCGGCTTCAAGCTGCGGCAAAACTTTACTCGGCCAGAACGCCGTTCCTGCCATTTTGCTCTCAAGCCCCAGAAGCAACATGATCTCAGCGCTGTTCTGTCCAAGGCGGATCGTGCGTTCCGGCGCCTTCTGAACGTAACTTTCGTACCGCAGTTTTCGAGCGTCAGCGGATATTGTGTGGCGGCATCTGCTGCATTGTTCTGAAGCGCGAACAGAGCACAAGGCCTGTAGCGGCCAGAAGAGTTTTCATTGCGATCACTGATAATATCCTGAATTGCGAGTGGCAGTTTGCCGTTAGCCGTGTGGAACTGGCTTCTCTATAATCTGAATGATAATTTTGAAACAAGAATTTATTAGTCTTGTTTATCCCTTGATTGCCGAAGCAAGGCACCAAGAGATACCAGATTTCGTATTTGCGGTGAAAGAAGGTCAAAAGGGATGACTGGCGGTCATACTTTATCAAAACGGGAAGTGTTTTTGCCACCTCGAGAGGAGTTTTTGACTGGCAATCAGCGCATCACGAGAGTGTCAGAATAGTTGACGGGTCGATTCCGTTCTATACGACGAAAGCTGTTTTGATATGCCCGGCCTTTCACCGCACAATAGATCAGAGCCCAAATAATCTTCGATCGATCATCCTGCAAATCATTTGATAAACGGTACTACTCTTGCGCCTCTGCGGATGATAACTACTGTCAAGGATCATCAGTTGTGAAAATGACATGACGCAAAAAACGGCGACCTTGAAGGATGTAGCAGCATTAGCAAAAGTCTCGCGCGCCACTGCTGCTCGTGCGCTCAACAGCTACGGTTATGTTGGTGATGAAACGGCGCTAAAAGTTCAGGCCGCCGCCGAGAAGCTTGGATATAGAGGCAATCGACTGGCCCAGGCTTTGCGCAGCGGTCAACTTCCGATTATCGGTTGTGTTCTCGGCGATATACAAAATCCGTTCTTTGCAAAAATTGCCCATGATGTGGAAGTGCTGGCGCGCGAAGAAGGGCACAATCTCATCATCGCCAGCAGCGAAGAACAATTGGAACTGGAAAAATCCTTGCTGGCGAGTTTGCAATCGCTCAGCATTCGAGGTTTCATAGTAGCGCCAACCTCAGCCGAGGATAATCAGCATCTGCAACGTCTGATCGATGAGAATGTGCCCGTGGTGCTGATCGATCGTGCGGCGCCAGGCATTGAGTGCGACAGCGTCCTTGTTGACAATGAAGGCGGCGCGCGAAAGGCCATTGAGTATCTGATTGGAATGGGGCACCAGAATATTGCGCTTTTGCAAGACGATGCGCGCATCTTTACGTCACGCGAGCGTTTCAACGGTTACAAGACTGCGTTGCTCGCGCATGGTATAGAGCCGAATGAAAAAATGATATCGGTCTCGCAATCGACGGTTGAACACGCCATCGATGCGACCATACGCCTGTTCAGCCGCCGAAATCCTCCGACAGCACTGTTCACGGTGGACAGTTTGATGACGCAGGGCGCGCTTTTGGCGTTCCGCTCGATGGGTATATCGATTCCCCACGATGTGTCTTTGATTGGCTTTGACGATTTTAATCTGGCCACTTTTACCGATCCGCAGATCACTGTCGTTGCTCAGCCGGTGTCGGAAATCGGTCGGGCCGCGGGCCGGCTCATGCTTGAGAAAATCGCGGGAAAAAAGGGACCTCCGCAGAAAATAAGCTTTGAAACCAAGCTGATAGTCAGAGGTTCGGTAAGCCGTCGTTAAGCTGACGACGACCAAAACCTGGCCCTTTAAAAAATTTCAAAAACCCACTTGCCAGAAGAAAATTCTTGTGCGCTAGATATATGTGAGATCGATCTCACATTGTCTCAACGAGTTACAGGCGCAAAACCGGTTCGGGCTTTTCTCGAGGTTTCAACTGCGCAAACGGGAAGGTAGTAATGCTCAACTTCGATAAAGATCGCTTTGTGAAAATACAGGGCGGCGCGGTCGCAATCGCCGACGATGTACGCGCTTTGGTGCGTAAGTTGCTCGACGACGGCCTGGAACGCATTTTCTTCATGGGGACGGGCGGTGTGCAGTTTCTGACCCAGCCCGCGATCGAGCTTGCGCGCAACTCGACGGTGTTTCCGGTTTCAGCGGCATTTTCCGCCCAGGTTGTCCTCGAAGCGCCCGCCGGACTGGACGAAAAGGCGCTGGTTATCCTTCCGTCCCTGTCGGGGACGACCAAGGAAAGCGTGCAGCTTCTCGCGTTCTTGAAAAAGAAGGGTGTGAAAACCCTTTCGCTGACCGGACACAAGGATACGCCTCTCGGGCTCGATGCCGACTACAACTTCACGAATTTTGCGGAGGACGACACGTCGTCGGAATCGTTCTACCTGCAGACCTTGCTCATCGTGCTGGCGCTGCTGGCCGAACGCGATGAATATGCCGATTTCGATGCAACGGTTTCCGAACTGAAGCTGCTTCCCGAACTGCTGGTCTCCGTGAAGGAAGATTTTGAAGCAAGCGCAGCCGCGCTTGCGCAGGAAATCAAAGACGAGAACTACCATATCTTCACAGGGGCGGGATCTGCGTGGCCAGAGGCTCATTATTACGGCATGTGCATTCTTGAAGAAATGCAATGGATTAGGACGCGTCCTGTTCATGCTTCGGATTTCTTCCATGGCACGCTGGAGCTGGTAGAACCGGGTGTCAGCCTGTTCATTTTCAAGGGTGAGGATGCCTGCCGTCCGCTGACGGACCGGGTTGAGAATTTCGCCAAGCGCTACACGGATAAAGTTCGTATTCTCGACGCAGCCACAGCCAAGCTGCCGGGTGTTTCTGAGAAGACGCGGAGCTTGATTTCTCCGATCATCCTCGCAACCATGCTGGAGCGCCTGAGTGCTCATCTGGAAGTGCTGCGCGACCATCCGCTGACCACACGGCGTTATTATAAGCGCGTCGAGTACTAAAACAGTTCCCGGTCCGGCTCCGCCGGATCGGGTTTCCGTATTCAGACGAATATCAAGAAACAATAACCAAAAGAGAGGAACTTTGAAATGAAACGCAAGACGTTTTTGAGCACCACAAGCCTCGCATCGCTCATGGTGCTTGGATTGGCCGCAAGCAATATCGATGTAGCCCTTGCAAAGGACGCCGTTGTTGCCGAACCCGATGCTCCGGTCGAATATTCCGGCACGTTGAGCGTTCTGACGAAGTTCGGCCTCCAGCAGCTTTCACCTTATTTCGTTAATGCCGCCAAGGAATACGAGAAGCTGCATCCTGATGTAAAGGTTGAGCTTATCCAGGAAAGTGACGATAGCGTAAAGGGAAAGACCAAGGCTCTGGTCGCATCGAATTCCTTGCCGGATATCTATTTCACCTGGACCGGTAGCTGGGGTGAGAACTTCGTGCGCGGCAATCGTGCGGTAGATCTGACCAAGGTCATCGGTCCGGATACGCCATGGGGACAACAGCTTGCCCATGCCGCTGTGAGCGCCTTCCAGTATAATGGCAAGTTATACGGAATTCCGCTTTATCTGGACGCCAAGTTCATGGGCTACAACAAGGCGCTTTTTGCCAAGGCTGGAGTGGCCGAACCGAAGAGTTTCGATGAGTTGATCGGCGCATGTGCCGCCTTGCGCAAGTCCAATGTGGTGCCGATTTCGTTTGGAAACAAAGAGGGATGGCCGGCGGTGCATTTCGCTGGACAGCTTCTCGCCTATAACGTACCGCAAGCGACACTTGAAAAGGACTTCAACCCGAAAACCGCCGAATATTCGGATGCAGGTTATGTCGAGAGCCTGAAGCAATTGAAGCAGCTCATCGACGAATGTTCGGACGGTGCAGGTACCAACGGCTCGTCCTATGCCTCGGCACTGCAACAGTTCAGCAACGCCAAGTCCGCAATGTACTATCAGGAAATCATCGAATTCGACCAGAGCACAGCCGATGGCGCATTGAAGAAGGAAGACTTCGGCTTCTTTAAGCTACCCGCACCCAAGGTTGCAAAGGGCGACGTCAAATCGATCGAAGGCGCGCCCGAGGGCTACATGATCAATGCGGCATCGAAGAATGTTCCGCTGGCCATCGACTTCATGAAGTTCATCACTTCTCCGGAAAACGGCAAGGTTCTGTCGGCGCCGCCTTATGGGCAGCCCAGCGCCACTGTCGGCGGCTATTCGTCCGAGAGCATGAACCCATCTGTCGTTGAAGGGCTCAAGGTTATCGCGGATTCGTCCTATCTGGTGCCGTGGCTCGATACTGCAAACCCGCCGCGCGTCGCCGCTGCCTGGCTTTCAAGTCTGCAAGCCCTGATTGGTGGTTCCATGACACCGGAGCAGGTTATGGAAAAGGTGAAACAAGCAGCAGCCTCTTCCAAATAAGGATGTTGTCGGCCGATGACTGTCATGAAGCGTGAATATAAGGGGGAGGCCGTCAAAAACGGCGTCTCCCGACCGGACGGGTCCGAATTGGACAAGTCCGGTTTGCTGGCGAAGCTGCTGTCGTTCCGTTGGGTTCTGATCGCGTTCGTTCTGATCTTGTGGTTTGTTTATTATCCAATCATAGACAATTTCATCGTCAGTACGACAAATCAGGATATTTTTACGGGTGAAACAGCCTTTGTCGGTCTGGATAATTATCGGCGTCTGCAAGACGATCCGGTTATATGGACGGCAATTCTCAACAACACGCTTTATGCAGTCATTTCAGTTGTTTTCCAGGTTTTTGGCGCATTCGTGCTTGCTGCGATCATTGAAGGTTTGCAACAGGAAACCTGGCGCAGGTTCTGGCGCGCCGTCTATTTCGTACCGTCCGCGATTTCGATCACCGTGACGGGGCTGTTGTTCTACTTCATTTATCAGCCCGATATCGGGCTGCTGGACTCCGCCTTGACCCATCTGGGGCTGGGCGCCTGGTCTCGCGCATGGTTGGGAGAAGAACAGACCGCGACCTATGCAATCATCGCAATGAGCCAGTGGCAGGGCTTCGGATACTCGACCTTGTTGTTTGCCATTGCAATCCAGAAGATCCCGCGCGAACTCTACGATGCGGCGATCATGGATGGCGCCGGTATGTGGCGCCGCTTGTGGAACATCACCTTTCCGCTGACGCGTGAAATGACCGGCCTCATGGTGATCGTTACCATCACCGGTGCGTTTCAGGTCTTCAACGAAGTCATGGTGATGACGGGCGGCGGTCCCAACAACTCCAGTCAGGTGCTTGGAACATGGCTCTACCAGCAGGGCTTCATTGAAAACGATTTCGGTTATGGCGCAGCCATCGCATCGGTAATCTTTATCATTACGCTGCTGGCGGGCTTCGGACAGCTTTGGTACACAAGGAGACGGAGGGTGTATCTATGAACGCCTCCTATCAGACACGCGAAACGGAACCCACCGATTTCGTGCAGATACTGGCCAAGGTCTGTCTCGTGACCTTTCTGATCTGCCTCGGTATTGTGGTTATCTATCCGCTTCTGTGGATGGCTTTGAACGGCTTCAAAACCAATTCCGAGATATTCGGCGAACCGTTTGCGTTGCCGACGGGCTTTACGCTCGATAACTACATCGCTGCCTGGAACCAGGGCATCAGGAACTATATTGCAACGAGCATCATCGTCACGCTGGTTTCGGCTGTCTGTACGGTTTTGTTAAGCGCCTGGACCGCCTATGGCCTGACACGGTCGAAACTGCCGGGCAAGCCTTTCTTTGTCGGCCTAGTGCTTGGCGGCCTGATGTTGAGCCCCACGGTCGCGGTTATTCCGCTGGTGCGGATCATGCAACAGCTCGGCCTCTATAACACCTACTGGGCGCTTATCATACTCTACACGGCATTCCGTATCCCGTTCACCACCTTCCTCATTCGCGCCTATATGTTGGGGCTTCCGCGCGATCTCGACGAAGCGGCGGTGATGGACGGCGCAAGCGAGGGCCAGATTTTCTGGCGGGTGACCTTGCCGCTTTGCAAACCGATCCTCGTTTCCTGCGTGATCCTGCACGTTCTTTTTGCCTGGAACGAATATCTCTTCGCCATGATCTTTACCAGTGGCGCCGATGTCCAGACCCTGCCAGTGGGGTTGACGTCCATCATGGCAAAACACGGAACAAACTATGCCGTTGTCTTTGCCGCAATGACATTGTCCGCACTCCCAATCCTGATTGTCTTCTTCGCCGCACAGCGCTTCTTCATACGCGGTCTGGCTGAAGGCATCGGCAAATAACGGAGCGAGAAATGTTAAGACGTGAACAGTTGATCGGTGCGAATTTCTCCTTTCAGCACCATCCCTTCCAATGGGTTGCCGGGCAACTTCGCCAGATGGGTTTCAAACGCATGGAGCTTTGGGGGATAGCCCCCCATCTCGATCTGTTTCATGGCAGCCCGGCGCGACTGGCGGAACTCCGCTCAATTCTCGGCGATAACGGGATCAGTGTACATTGCTTCACACCCGAGCAGGTCCTGTATCCGGTCAATATAGCCTCGGGCGACAGGATCTATCGCGAGAAGAGTGTGGATTGCTTCCTGCGTGCAGCTGATATCAGTGCCGAACTGGGCGCGAGCTATCTCTTTTTGACGCCCGGTCGTGGCTTTGAATGCGAGAGCCGCCATCTCGCCTGGGCTCACACCGTTGAATCCTTGAGCAAAATTGCTACGCATGCAGCCGGCCTTGGTATCAGATGTCTGCTCGAACCCTTGCAGCGTCTTGAAAGCAACATCGCCAACAATGCCGCCGATCTCGAACGGCTTTGGCGGGACCTGAATGCCAATAATGTCGATCTGGTCCTCGATCTGGTTGCGATGGCTGCTGCCGGAGATCAGGTCGGTGGCTATATGAAGCGATTTGGCAAGCGCCTTGCCCATATTCATATCGTTGACGGAACTCCGTCAGGGCACCTTGTCTGGGGCGACGGAAACCTTCCACTGGACGATTATCTTGCCGAAATCTCTGACCATTCTTTCGAGGGTACTTTGACCTTCGAGCCCTTTGGCAATGGTTCGTATGCGCTGGACCCGGCTGCGGCCTGGCGGCGCTGCCTTGATGCAATCGCTCCTCATTTTGATACTGCGGAATGATGATGAAGAACGCAAATCCCAATCTTATTGCCGTCGGTGACAATTGTCTTGATGCTTATCTGAACAAGGGTTTTGTCACGGTTGGCGGAAACGCCCTCAATGTCGCCGTGCAATGGAAACGGCTTGGATATGGTGCCCGCTATTTTGGCGCCCTGGCTCCCGATCAAGAAGCCGATATCATGCTTGGCATTATCGATGATGCCGGACTGGCGCGTGATGACGTTGAAATTCTGCAAGGAAAATCAGCGGTTACGCTGTTGACCGATGATGCAGGCGAAAGACATTTCCTGCTTGAATCTCTGGGCGTCGGCGAGAACTACATTCCGGATACACAGCGATATCAGGAATTGCTCTTATCCGACTGGACCCATCTTGGGACCAATTCCAGTGAAAAACTGGTGCGCAAGCTGGTGCAAGACGGGATCGGGTTCAGCGTGGACGTCTCGACACGGCATTTCGACGTGTCGCTTGAAGGTGTTCCGCTTGTTTTTGCGTCGGGTCCCGACGATCCAAAAGAGCCGGTGGAGCCGTTGATCGCGCGATTCAAGCAGGCTGGCGCGCAGAAGATTGTCGTGACCTGCGGAAAGCGCGGTTCATTCTACGACAATGGAAGCCAATTGTTTTCGGCAGGCTCGGTGCCTGTAAGCGTGGTGGATACCTGCGGTGCCGGCGACAGCTTTATCGCGACCTTTCTGACGGCCCATTTCTTTGAAGGTTATTCCGAAGAGGCGGCACTTCGTCAGGCAGCTATCCGCGCATCCGAAACCTGCACGCATCTTGGCGGTTTTCCGCAGCGCGTGCAGCCCATCCCGCAATGGCTGCTCAGCAAATACGATGACGTCATCGCAACAGCGCAAAAGGTCTGAATATGAGCATTATTAAAATGCGACCACCCGTTGTCGCCGCGAAACAGGACCGTTCTTTCTGGCTGCAAAGCATCAGCGTTGACAGGATCGCCGCACCTCTCACCGGCGACGAACAATGCGATATTGCAATTGTTGGCGGAGGATATGCCGGACTGTGGACGGCGCTGCGGATCAAGGAACACGCTCCGCAGACGCGTATCACGATCCTGGAAGCGGATTTTTGCGGTTCCGGCGCATCGGGACGCAATGGCGGGCAGGTGCATAGCTGGTTTGCCGAAATCGACATGTTGCGCGACCTCGTGGGCGATGACGATGCGCGCATGCTGTGCCAGGCGACATGCGATGCGATCGACGAACTGAAAGCTTTGCAGGATCGCGGAACCATCGACATGGATCTGCGGCTTGACGGTTGGCTTTGGACGGCCAGCTCTTCGGCCCAGGAAGGCGCCTGGTCCAAGGCTTACGATCTCTGTCAGAAATCCGGATCTAATCCATTCCGGACATTGAGTGCAGAAGACATCGAACGCCGCACCGGTTCGAAGGCTTCTTATGTCGGTATCGTGGAAGACCGGGCAGGCACTGTCCAGCCGGCAAAGCTTGCTCTGGGCCTTCGCCAGTTGGCTCTTGCAAGGGGAATTGTCATTCATGAGCAAAGCCCGGTCATGGAGATCGTCACAGGCGAGCAACCGAAACTTCGAACGGCACATGGAACGCTTTCCGCCGCGAAGGTCGTTTTGACCATCAATGCGTGGGCTTCCGCAATCCCCGAATTGCATCCATATCTTTATGTCGTGAGCAGTCAGCTCATCGCGACGGCACCTGCGGAAAATGTGCTCGAACGCATCGGATGGATCGATGGCGCTTCAATCTGCGATGCGCAGCATCACGTGCTCTACTATCAACGCACGCCATCCGGTCAGGTTGTTTTCGGACGGGGAACAGGCGGCATCACCTATAAGGATCGAATTGACGCTCGTTTCAACCGCAGCGGTGATGGCGGCGCTGACAATATCCGGGAGCTTCACCGGGTTTATCCTCAGCTGAAAAATGTGCCGATCCTTTATGACTGGAGCGGTCCGATCGATTGCACTGCACAACATCTGCCGGTGTTCGATCATCTCAAGCAGCATCCCAATATTTTTTATGCTCTCGGTTTTAACGGCACCGGCATAGCCCAAACACCGGTTGCAGGCCGCATCATGGCGAGCCTCGTCTTGGGCCGGACGGACAAATGGAGCCGGTGCGGACTGGTCGGGATCGAAAAGCGGACCAAACTTCCGCCCGAACCTGTGCGCTATCTAGGAGCCAGAATCGTCCGCCGAGCTATTCGGAAAAAGAACGATGTCGAAATCCTCAATCGTGCCCCAGGTCCCATAACAAGGTTTCTGGCAAGTCTGGCTCCGTGAGCGAACGGAACCACCGCGCGTAGAATAATAAAAGGAACGGGAACGATGGCCGACCTGTCGCTGAAGAACATACGTAAATCCTATGCCAACCTGGAAGTACTCCATGGCATCGATCTTGATATCAAATCGGGCGAATTTATCGTTTTCGTCGGACCGTCCGGTTGCGGAAAGTCAACTTTGCTGAGGTCAATTGCCGGTTTGGAAACAATCACATCCGGTGATCTTGTCATCGCCGGGGAGCGCATGAATAATGTGGCTCCATCCAAGCGCGGTATTTCGATGGTTTTCCAATCCTACGCACTTTATCCACATATGACCGTCTATGAGAATATGGCTTTTGGTCTCCGTATTGCCGGCGTGGCAAAGACCGAGATCGACAAACGCGTTAAAAAAGCAGGCGAGATTCTCCAACTCAGCGATTATCTGCAGCGCTTGCCAAAAGCCCTTTCCGGCGGACAGAGACAACGCGTTGCGATCGGCCGCGCAATCGTCAGAAATCCACGTGTGTTCCTGTTCGACGAACCCTTGTCGAATCTTGATGCAGCCTTGCGGGTTGCAACACGTATAGAACTGGCGAAGCTCAAACAAAGCATGCCCGATGTCACAATGATTTACGTCACGCATGATCAAGTGGAAGCGATGACACTGGCTGATCGCATCGTCGTGTTTAAAGACGGACACATCGAGCAGATCGGCACACCCGTCGAGCTCTACAGAAAGCCCGCCAACCTTTTCGTGGCCCAGTTCATCGGTTCTCCAGCCATGAACATACTCGGGGGCACCATATCGGAAGCCATGGGACGCAGTTATACTTGTCATCTTGATTGTGGGACGAAACTTGCCCTTGAAGCCAGCGATGGAACTTTCGCACTCAGTGATAGAGTTAGCGTTGGAATTCGACCCGAGAATACCAGGATTGCCCACGACAAAACTGATGGCCCGGTCTTTTCTGGTGTCGTGGATCTTGTAGAGCATCTGGGCGAGGCGCAAATCCTTTATATCGACATGGCTGGTTCCGACACCAAATATCTGATCAAGACCCCTGAGGAAGTGGATGGGAGGTTATCAAATAAATTAACATTCACGGCCTCGACAAAGGACATGCATATCTTCTCCGCCAGCGGAACAGCGGTTCCGGCTCAGGTCATCTAACGATTTGAGTGTTAAAATTGCGACGAATTCCAAGTAGCCGCGCGTGTCGATGGTTGCACGCATTATCAGACGAAGAGTGATATTATGCCGGTAATGTAGCCCGGCGTGATCACGACGGAGTTGTACAGCTTTTTCTATCACCCCCTGTTTTTGTTGGTGATGGCCTTTTAACACTAGATTGTCAGCGGCCTGACCGCCGGTGCGGTAAAAGGTTAGGTGGTCTGAAACCCGGACGTGGGAAACGGGATATAATTTTGGCTGTAGGGCGAAAAAATGCTGCATATAGATGTGACGTGAAATCGTCGCGTCTCCTCTAATCCGGCGTTGCAATCATCTTCGAGTGGTTGGGATCTAATATCCGTTGCTGCGTCAGCGACGGCCGACTGTCGATTGCGCCGTAATAGCGGTGAACTTCGTTAACAGCGAGGAAGCCGACTTACGCATGCAAACACAATCTTGCGACGTGATTCCAATGGCTGAGGGGTGGTCATGAGACGGGACGCGCCGTTGGCACAATGGGTCAGTAAATACTTCCAAAGACTTCAAACCGGAGTTCAGCAACACGTAGTGATTGGTGGCAGATCAAATGTTTGGAACGAAACATGATAGGGCGCGCGAGCGCCGACTAACTGTTCCGGTACGCTCTTTGAATCGCTTCATCGGTTAGCCCGATGAAGCGTTTTACGCAGGTTCACGAAGTTCCTCGATGTTCTTGACTGGCAATCAAAGCAGTGAGGCGCTTCTCAATGGTCAGTGGTGCACCGGTTCGGCGTTCATGCAATGGAAGAAAACCTCGCTTCGAAGCCGTCTTTCATGCCAGATGCCGGGGAGGAAAACTCCAACCGACCGCCTGCTCCAGTAGCAATTGTTTTGGCAATGGCAAGACCAAGTCCTGCACCGCGCACAAGAGCCTGACCGCGCTCGAACGGCTCACTCAGCCGAGCAAGCGTTTCGGGCGGCACGACTGGGCCGCCATTAACAACACGCAGTTCCCCGTCGCTTTTAAAACTTACGAGAACAGGCATGTCCTGTGCACCGTGTTTGAGTGCGTTTTCGATCAGGTTGCGCGCTAGTATGGCAAACGCATCCGCATCAATGCTCTTAAGCACGGGGCAATCAGGGAGAGTCAACTCAATGCGACCGATAGCATCAGTAGATCCGTTGAACTCGCCTACAACTAATCGAAGGATTGCAGCAATATTTACTGGCTTTTCGGCCAGGAGCCGTCCGCCCTCGGCTCTTGCCAACTGCATCAGTTTTTCTGTCAAGCGGGCGAGGCGGCGCAGCGCCGTTTCCATGTCTTGGGCACGTTCGCGCGTGGTAGCATCGGGCGCCTCGACGATCAGTCTTTGCGACTGTGCGAGCGCCGCTGCCACCGGGGTGCGCAATTCGTGGGCTGATTTGGCTGCAAGACTGCGTTCGGCTTCCAGGGTCAGTTTCAAACGGTCCAACAACCGATTTACCGCTATGGCTACAGTGTCAATTTCGGAGGGAAGCCCATTTACGGCGACCGGATCAAGATCTCCGCTGCCACGCGCCTCAATCTGATCGCGAAAACTGCGAACCGGCGCCATGGAAAGACGCACGATGAGCCAGACACCGATCAAGCCAAGGAGGACGGCCAGGGAGAGAGGTACAGCAAGCGTGTATAATATGTGCTTAGCCGTATCGCGCCGGTGGGAGAGGGGTTCAGCGACAGTAATTGTGAGGCTACCCTGCATTGCGGCGTCAGAGTAGAGCCTGTGGGTTGGTGTGCTGCTGAAACCCATTTTTGAATAGGGCGGAAAAATGGTTACATCCGCACTATGCGAACGCATCTGCACGGTTCCGGCCGCGTCACGCACCACATAGGTGAAATATTCGTCGTGCTGGCGCAGGGTGGCAACCCGCTGTTCGGTGTCGTCGGCATCGCGTCCCAATATCTCAAGCGCTGCGACTGGCAGAATGCGTTGCGCCGTTTCTTCGAGGGCGCTGTCAAAGGCCTTATTCAGTTCCTGGCGCAGAAGCTGTGCTGTCACAATCGTTGTAACAACCCACAACAGGGCCGCGCCGAGCCCGAGCCAGAGCGAAAGTCTCCATTGCAGGCTCTTCGGTTGGATCATTTTGCGTTTCCAAGCCGGTATCCGATGCCGCGAACCGTCTCGATGATCGCATGTCCAAGCTTTTTGCGGAGACGGCTGACATGGACCTCAATTGTATTGCTCTCGACTTCTGAGCCAAAGGCATAGAGCCGATCCTCGAGTTGCGACTTGGTCAATGCAATACCAGGTCGCTGCAGGAAGTTTTCTAGCAGTGCCCATTCGCGACCGGTCAGTTCAACGGGGCGCCCGTCCTGCCTCACGGTCTTGGCGGCCAGATCGATCTGGAGGTCGCCTATTTTGATCAATGGGTTGGGATTGCCGCTGTAACGTCGCGCAACGGCATTCAGTCGTGACGACAGTTCCGCCAGATCGAACGGTTTGATCATGTAATCGTCTGCCCCGGCATCGAGTCCTTCGATCCGGTCGGAAATCTGGTCCAGTGCCGTGAGGATAATGACAGGCGTGACACTGCCTTTGGCGCGAAGATTGCGTAAAAAATTGACACCCAGCCCGTCGGGAAGCATCAGGTCCAACAGCATTAGGTCGTAGACTGCAGAGTTGACATGCTCTGTTGCGTCGTCGAGCCGGGTCACCCAATCCACGGAATGGTTGACGGCGATATGGTCGCGAACGGCCTTGCCCAGGATTGTATCGTCTTCGATCAACAGAACCCGCATACAACAGCACCCTTTATTCGATAAGAAGCGGCCCCGTGTCGACCCGATTCAGTCAGATGTGAACATATTCTAACTGAAGCTGTAACCTGTCATTCCTCTGACGTCATACCCTTGCCAGCTTCAGCTGTTCGTCAGAAATGGCTGGCATTATTCTCTTCAAAGCGCATTGATCAGGAACAATGATATGATGGTAAATTACCTTGCTGCAATCTCCCTTTTATTGATTTCAGCAGGAAGCGGCGTGGCGCGAGCCGATGATGACTGCCATGTGTCGATGGACAAGTGGCAATCCAGGGACGCGGTTCAGGCTATGGCTACTTCTCGCGGCTGGACCGTAGCGCGGATCAAAATCGACGACGGCTGTTATGAAGTCCGCGGCTCCGACAAAACCGGAATTGCTTTCAGGGCCAAAGTTGATCCGGCGACGCTTGCTATAGTCAAGATAAAACACAAGGTCGGCGAATCCGACCACGACGATGATCGCCGTCGCAAATCAAGAGATAACTAGGGATAGGTGTCAAGCGCTGCGTCGGCATGCTTTCCAGCCGCTTGCTCGACAAAACTCCCTGCCAAATAAGCACCCGGCGCTCCGCTAATAGAGCGCGTTTAGTCAAGGAAAGACTTGTCATGCCTCGCAGTCCTGATCGTTATTCAAAAAGCATGGTTGTGATTCACTGGTTCACCGCAGCGTTGATCCTCGGAGCATGGTTGACGTCGGTGGGTGGACGCCGTATGGCGGAAAATCCGCCTTTGTTGCATTTTTCTCTAGGGCTTGCCGTGCTCGTGCTTGTTTTCCCACGCATTCTCTTGCGTCTTTCTGGCGCTGCGCCGTCAGCATCTCAGACGCAAGGGATGCTAGCGCTTGCGGCCAAGGCAGGTCATGCAATCCTCTATCTTTTTCTGCTCGCCTTGCCGTTCAGCGGCTGGTATGCCGCCTCGCGGATTGGCGTTCCCATATCATTCTTCGGCCTTTCCGTTCCAGCCATTACGGCCCCAGTGCAAGGCTCCCCCGGATTGATCGCCGACTTCCACGAGAATGCCGGCACCATCATTCTTTATCTGGCCGGTCTTCATGCACTGATGGCGATATGGCACCAGTTCGTTTTGCGCGATGGCACGCTCAAGCGCATGTCGCTGCATTGATAACAGCCCGCATCGTCGGTTCTTAAAACGGTGGACCTGCTGGCAGGTCCAGCGTTTTCGTTATGTCTTTCCTGACAAAGCGCTGAAGCAGAAATTACATCAGTGTCAGGCGGCGTTCAGCTCATCTTGCGAGAGTGGCTGGCATGAACACGGATCCGGTTCAGGTCCGTGCGCCCGTTTCTTTGAAAGAGGTAGTCTGACATGAAAGTACTTCTCGCAGTATTGGCAATGACCACGGCACTTACGCTTCCGGGTATCGCCATGGCGCGACCCGTAACTCTGACCACGACGCTGAACAGCTATGGCGGGGACGGCGCTTATCTTGCCTATTACGTCACCGATGCTCAGGGCAAATATGCTGGTAGTCTTTGGATGGCTGGTAGCAAATCCAAGTATTACGAACACCTGTCTGGGTGGTATCGCGCAACGGGTGGCAACACGAGCGAAATCAATGGTATCACGGGCGCGAGCGTCGGGACGGGCAAGACGCTTAAAATCACAGTTGATCTGGCCGATGCGTTTTTTGATGCGGGCTACACATTGCACGTCGACGCTGCGGTGGAAGACATGCGCGACAGCCCCAATGAGGTGGTTATACCGCTGACATCCGGCGGTGTGAAAGCTCCAGTCAAAGGACGCCGTTACATCGCAACAGCCGATTATTCACTATAAACGGTGATTGCTATGTTCCGCGTTATCCATCGTTGGCCGGGACTTCTTGCCGCGTTGTTCCTGATTGTGCTCAGTATCAGCGGTGCAGCACTGTCGATTTTTCCCGCTGTCGAAAGTATTTCGTCTCCACAGGCAGATGTGACACGTACGATCGCCGATCTGGCGGGGCGTGTTCAAGCGGTCTATCCGCAGGTGGAGCAAATCCGGCGGGCGCCGTCTGGCCGGATGACGGCCTATTGGTTCGATAATGGTGCGCCTCAGGCGGCGGTCATCGATCCCGCCACCGGTCAGGCTATCGCTTCTGCCGATCCGAATCCAGTCGAACGCTGGCTGACAGGTCTGCATCGTTCGCTCTTTCTTGATGATAGCGGTCGCATGGTCATGGCTGCGGGCGCTGCCGCCATGATGGTGCTGAGCCTGTCCGGGGTGGCGCTTGTCGCACGTCGGGCCGGGGGTTGGCAGCACTGGTTCTCGCGCCTGCGTGGCCCGCTCTCCGGGCGTCTGCATGTCGAGGTCGCCCGACTGGCCGTCGCAGGCCTGCTGCTTTCCTCGGCCACGGCTTTGTGGATGACGGCCTCCACCTTCGATCTGTTGCCTGATAGTGCGGTTTCGCCGGTCATGCAGACTGAGGCAAGCGGCCAGACTGGAGCGCTTCCGGCGACGATGGAACCGCTGCGGCAGATACCGGTTGCGGAAATGCGCAGCCTGTCATTCGCCGATCCATCCAACCCGATGGACATTCTCACCCTTAAGACCGACCGGGGCACCGGCTATATCGATCAGGGCACGGGCGCGCTTCTCGGCTGGAGCGGCCTGACCGGATGGCAACGTCTGTCGGAAACCATTTATATGCTCCATACGGGACGGGGGGCTTCTGTTCTGGCGCTGATCCTTGGCCTGGCGGCTCTTGGTGTACCAGTCATGGCGGGCACGGGCGTTGTTCTCTGGTTCGACGGGCGTCGCGGACGGCCACGTATTCGCGGCAATGTTTCCGCAGGAAAGGCGGAGACGATCATTCTCGTCGGCAGTGAAGGCGGTAGCACATGGGGCTTTGCCGCTACGCTGCATGCGGCGCTGTCCGACGCCGGTCAGGCCGTCCATGCCGCGCCAATGTCGGCTTTCGACCCGGCCCGTTACGGGCAGGCGCGGCGCATCCTCATCCTGGCCGCGACTTATGGCGACGGCGATGCACCCGCTTCGGCCAAGGGGTTTCTCGAAGGACTGTTATCTCAGGAAGCGGATTCGGCAATTCCGCTGGTTGTGCTCGGTTTTGGCGATAGTAGCTTTCCAGCCTATTGTGGATTCGCGCGAGCGGTGACGGAGACGGCGCATGCCGTCGGATGGAGAATGCTCATACCCTTTGACACGGTGGACCGTCAGTCGCCGCAGGCTTTTGCCCGATGGGGACGGACACTCGGTGCTGCGTTGGACATAGACCTGGAACTCACGCACCAGGCCGTTCAACCCGCCGCCGTAACGCTTACGCTTGTGTCGCGCCGTGATTATGGTGCCGAAGTGCAAGCGCCCGCAGCAATACTGCGCTTTGCCTTGCCGAAGCTTTCCTTCTGGCAGCAAGTGCGTGGCCGCGGACTGGGGCGCTTTGTGGCCGGCGATCTCCTCGCCATCGTTCCTCCGGGATCAACTGTTCCCCGGTTCTACTCACTGGCTTCTGGACGCAAGGATGGCTTTGTCGAGATCGTCGTGAGAAAACATCCGGGTGGGCTATGCTCCTGCCAGCTCCTGGAACTGGAGCCCGGAGACACGATCAGCGCTTTCCCGCGCCGCAATCCCGGTTTCCATGCGGACAATCGGACACACATGCCCCTGATTTTGATCGGCGCGGGAACCGGAATCGCACCTTTGGCGGGTTTTATCCGTGCCAATACGCGACATCGCCCGATCCATTTGTTCTTTGGAATGCGCCGGACGAATAGCGATTTTTTCTATGGCGACGAACTCCGTGAATGGAAGCAGAAGGGGCAAGTTGCGCAGATTAGCTCCTGTTGTTCACGCGGGAAAATGCCGCGCTATGTGCAGCATGCTCTTCGGGAAGAAGCCGATGACGTCACTCGGCTGATTCAGGAGGGGGCGCGGATCATGGTATGTGGCGGACGCGATATGGCCAACGGAGTCTCGTTGGTTCTTGCCGATATTCTGGGTTCCACGGGGCTGACATTGGCCAAACTCAGGGCGGAGGGACGTTATGTCGAAGACGTCTACTGAGATGCAACGACACGCTTTGAGCGGGCCTACCATGGGTACACGTTGGTCAGCGTTGTTTTACCAAGCAGCGGGGTTCGATCCACAATCCGTTCGGGCCGCACTTCAGGCGGCAATGGACGCGGTGGACATGCAAATGTCAACATGGAAGCCGGATAGTATTCTAATGCAGGTGAACGCCGCGCCGGTGGGACACTGGATAAAGGTGCCGCAGCAACTGCTGGACGTTTTGCGCCTTGCGCTCGACATTGGCCGTGCATCGGGCGGCGCGTTTGATATCGGCATGGGGGATGCCGTAAGCGCCTGGGGTTTCGGGGCGTCAGAGGCGGTCCCTGAGCAGATACGAGCAGCGCTTGAGCGCGAGCGCCGACCAGCCCATGACGTTCTGGAACTGGACGTCGAGCTGGGAATGGTGCGAAAGTTGGCTCCCATCACGCTTGATCTCAATGGAATTGCCAAGGGATATGGCGTGGATCGTCTGGCGGAGACATTGCTGTCTTTCGGGATTTCGTCAGGCCTCGTCGGAATCGATGGGGAGATGCGGGCGCTCGGGTTGCGGCCAGATGGGAGTCCTTGGTCGATTGCAGTAGAGGCTCCTGACTATGATCGTCGCGCAGCTCATTCGGTTCTCGCTCTTCAGGATGCGTCGGTCGCCACGTCGGGCGATTATCGGCATTGGATTAATGTCAACGATTATCGCCTGTCGCACACCATGGACCCACGTCGCGGTGCTCCCGTCATGGAGCCTCCGGCGTCAGTCACCGTCGTGACACGTACCTGTGCCGAAGCGGATGCATGGGCAACAGCGCTAATGGTACTCGGCTCGCAGATCGGTGTGACGCTGGCCAGGCGGTTAAGCTTCAATGTTCTGTTCTTATTGCGTGCTGGAGGAACAGTAATTCAGTGCGAAGCTGTAGGTGAATTATTCACCAGTTCACATTCTGGTAAACCACGACGCCCTTTAGCCGATGTTGGGAGAGATTCTCAACGCCCGGAGCGCATTGAGGATAACAGCGACATCGATCACTTCCTGGAGCAATGCACCCTGGACAGGTAACAGATAACCGAACGCTGCCGCGATCATGGCGATCACGGAAAGGCCGATGCCCACCACAACACTTTCGATCGCAATGCGCCTTGACCGCTTCGCAATCTCCATCCCGGTGCGAAGCCTGTCTATCCTGTCAACGAGAAGAACGACGTCGGCTGCCTCAGCCGACGCTGCCGCTCCCCTTGCACCCATCGCAACGCCGACATCAGCCGCGGCAAGTGCGGGCGCGTCGTTGACGCCGTCTCCGACCATCATCACAGCACCGTTCTTGCGCTCGCTGAGTACGGTCAGCACTTTTTGATCGGGTGAAAGTTCTGAGTAGATGGCGTCAAGCCCCAAGCCCTTGGTGATGCGCCTGGCCACCGCAGCACGATCGCCTGTCGCCAGCACTATGCGCCTCACGCCGTCTTTGCGCAGTTCCTGTAACGTATCAACAACTTCGCCGCGCAAGGGGTCGGCCATAACGATATAGCCCGCAATCCTGCCGTCTATCGCGACTGCAACCAGGGCCGCTCCAGCTTCTGTATGGGGGATTTCGCTCAGTTTTGCATTGACCTGTCTCTCAACGAAGCTATGTCCGCCGACAACGACGCTTTTGCGATCGACCCAGCCCGCCACGCCATCCCCTGCCAGTTCGCTGACGTCAGTCGGCAATACAAGATCTATATCGCGCCCCTGAGCGGCCAGTACAAGGGCCTGTGCCATAGGGTGTTTGGACACCTGGTCAAGGGAAGCAGCGAACCGCAATACCTCGTTTTCACTGAATCCCGGCTCAAGGTGGATTGAGGTGATTTGCGGACGACCGTCGGTCAGCGTTCCGGTCTTGTCCAGCACCAGTGTATTGATACGGGCCATATTCTCCAATGGACGGGAGCCTTTCACCAACACCCCGAAATGAGCCGAACGCGACAGTCCCGCAACAAGAGCGACGGGCACCGCCAGAATGAGAGGACATGGTGTCGCCACGACGAGAACGGCGACCGACCTTATCGGGTCTCCCGTGAACCACCATGCTCCGAAGGCGATTATGACGGTCACGATCAGAAAGCCGACAGACCACTGGTCTGCCAGTCTCGACATTGGAGCCTTGGAATGCTGTGCTTCTTCCACGAGGCGAACGATGCCAGCGTAGGTGCTATCCTTCGCTTCGTGCTTGGCAACGATATCGAAAGCATCGCCGGCATTCATCGAGCCGCTCAGCACATCCGCTCCCGACGCAAGCGAAACCGGAAGTGACTCTCCCGTGAGCGCAGACGTGTTTACGAAGGCCTTTGCGGAGGCGATACGCCCATCAACGGGAATGACATCCCCTTGACGGATCAGGAGGCGGTCACCCGGACGAACCGTATCCACGGCAATCTCTTCGAGATGGTCATCGATATAACGCATTGTCGTTCGCGGCGCACGGGACAGCAAGGCATGCATCTCACGGCGTGCCCGCCCTTCGGCAAAGCTTTCAAGAAAGGCTCCCCCAGTATACATGAGGGCGACGATCGAAGCCGCCAGCATTTCCCCGAATGCCAGCGCGGCCGTCATCGACATCGCCGCGACAATATCCAGCCCGAACTCCTTTCGCCATAAACTCCGGAGAATTTCGACGAGCAAAGTCGCCAGCACAGGCAAAGTGGCAATAGTCCAGGCTAGCCGCGCGCCGTATGAGTAGCCGGAGAAGTGCAGGCCGAGCCCGATAACAAGTCCGCACAAGGCAAAAATCAAAAGGATTGTCTTTGATCGATCTTCACCTGAAAACCGCATCTTTAGCGTCTCCCCGACCTATAGAATGAGCAAATTATAGAGCCCTGCCTCTGACCGACTACAGTAATTCTTCTTTACATATGTATTCCCTATAAACTCAGATCCACGGTCAGACCGATGTGCCGACGAGGGCCCCAATACCAGCCGTGATTGCCATGGCCAATGCGCCCCAAAAAGTGACGCGAACGGTTGCCTTAAGCATATTAGCTCCTCCCGCCTTGGCGCCGATTGCGCCTAGTAACGCTAGAAACAGCAAGGAAGAGATAGCAACCGCATAAAGCAAGATCGAGGGAGGCGCGATGACCGCCATCAGCAAGGGTAGGGCGGCCCCAATCGAGAACGTGGCCGCTGAGGTCAGCGCTGCTTGCACTGGCCGTGCCTCCATGTGTTCGACAATTCCCAGTTCGTCACGAGCATGAGCTGCCAGAGCATTGTGTGAGGTCAGCTGTATTGCCACCTGCCGCGCCAGTTCCGGAGTTAGGCCGCGATCAATATAGGCTTGCATCAATTCATCGAGCTCTGCTTCGGGCTGAGTTTTGAGTTCCTTGCGCTCTCTGGCAAGATCTGCCAACTCCGTATCGGATTGAGAGCTGACAGAAACATACTCACCCGCCGCCATGGACATCGCGCCTGCAACAAGGCCTGCGATGCCAGCGATCAAGATCTGCGTCGTTCCCGTTGAAGCAGATGCGACGCCCATAATGAGGCTCGCCGTTGAGACAATACCATCATTGGCGCCGAGTACCGCTGCGCGAAGCCAACCGATCCGCGATACGAGGTGGTTTTCTGTATGCAATCGGCTCATTGAGGTACCTCCGGGCATTGGATGCATATCATCATACCTATATCGAGGCCCTTTGCCAGTGGACTGAAAATTTGAAGTTATAGAATTCTTCTCCGGCGATTGGGCTTTTACCTTTTTCGTTAGAGCTCCTGCGCGGATTTTAAAAATCTGCGTTTTCGAGGGAGGCTTGAAAACGTTAACATTATACATTATAGTATATTATATAATGTTATGTTGGAGGCATAAATGCCCGTCACCAGAATATCTGAGAAGCTGTCGGTATCTTCGCAGCCAAGCGCGCAAGAACTCAGTGTACTCGATCGAAGCGGCTTCAAAACGCTGATCAACAACCGCCCCGATAACGAAAGCGCAGACCAGCCGGGAAACGAAGCGGAATGCGATGCAGCCCACCAATGCGATCTCTCTTATGCGTATATTCCGGTCACAATGAATACGATCACTGAAGCTGATGTGCGAGCGTTTCAGGCGGCGGTCAGAAAATCCGATGGCCCCGTGCTTGCGCATTGCAAAACAGGTACGCGTTCGCTCAGCCTTTATCTGATCGGTGAGGTGTTGGACGGACGCATGTCTGTTGAAGACGTCGTACCATTCGGACATCAGCTCGGCTTTGATACCAGTGTCGCAGCATCGTGGCTTCAACGCTTCGCTGACCGTCGCCCGCAGGTAAAAGGCTTTTTCGATAGGCGAACCTCCAGTGTTCAGTACGTGGTGTCCGATCCGGCGACCGGTATGTGCGCAATTGTAGATCCCGTTCTCGACTTTGATGAAAAGTCGGGGGCCACGGCGACGATCAACGCAGACGCAATACTCAATTACGTCCGCAATAGTGGCCTGACGGTCGAATGGATTCTCGACACTCATCCACACGCCGACCACTTTTCCGCAGCTCAGTATCTCAAGGAGAAAACGGGCGCAAAGACGGCGATAGGCGAGCATGTAATCAGATTCCAGAAGCTGTGGAAGGAGATCTACAACTGGCCCGAACTAGCTACAGATGGCTCGCAATGGGATCGGCTCTTTGCCGATGGTGAGACGTTTAAGGTTGGTTCCATCGATGCCAGAGTTATGTTCTCGCCTGGCCATACTCTCGCTTCAATCACTTACGTGATTGGCGACGCGGTATTTGTCCACGACACAATTTTTATGCCCGACAGCGGTACGGCACGGGCCGATTTTCCCGGCGGCGATGCGCGAGCATTGTGGGGGTCAATCCAGAATATCATGGCACTTCCCGATGAGACGCGGCTATTCACCGGACATGATTACCAGCCGGGCGGTCGTGCGCCGCGTTGGGAATGCACCGTGGCTGATCAAAAGAAGCACAATCCGCACCTGGCGGGCGTATCGGAAGAAGCCTTCGTTGCCTTACGGACCAAGCGCGACAAAACGCTGCCAATGCCAAGGCTCATCTTGCATGCGTTGCAGGTGAACATAAGTGGTGGACGTCTACCTGAGCCAGAAGCCAACGGTAAGCGCTATCTGAGGTTTCCGCTGGATGCTCTGGAAGGGGCCGCATGGGAATGACCGTGAACAGCATAACGATGATGAAAGATGGACTATCTTCAGTTGAATTATCTCTGCGCGCGAACGAAGTCGCAGACCTGCTCAAGACGCTGTCCCATCCAGCGCGTCTGATGATCGTTTGTACCTTGGTGGAAGGCGAGTATTCCGTTGGTAGGATGGAAGAAAAGATCGGGGTTCATCAACCGCACCTGTCGCAGCATCTAACGGTGTTGCGCAGTTCCGGAATAGTCGAGACGCGACGGGAGGGGAAACAGATTTTTTATCGCCTCACAGAAGAAAAGGCAGCGCAACTGGTCGCCTCCCTTTACGACATCTTCTGCGTGGAGAAGGCGAAATGAGCGCTGACAGTGCGTGAGAGAGTTAGGATCCTATGGTGCTGAGTAACTCCATCCTTGCGGCGGTGGGTTCCGGAAGTGTTGTTGGCTTTATGCTGGGATTGCTTGGCGGCGGCGGCTCCATCCTCGCTACACCGTTGCTCCTTTATGTCGTCGGTGTGAGCCAGCCCCATGTCGCCATCGGTACGGGTGCACTTGCTGTTTCAGTCAACGCGTTCGCGAATTTTACGAGCCATGCCCTGAAGGGGCACATCTGGTGGCGTTGTGGTGTTGTCTTCTCCGCACTGGGCACTATTGCGTATTTCAGAATTCGCGGACAGCGATTTCAGTAAATCGCGGACACTTGTTTCGCTAATTCGCGGACAGTTCAGCCGCGGCGTTTTTCAGGCCTGTTGTTGATCAGACTTACGTTCTTTCGTTGTCCGCGCTGAGCGTTATGTCAATGCCGGATTTGGCTTTGCGCATGCTATCCCCTTCCAAATTGATGCGGTGAGCATTGTGCACGACGCGGTCGAGTATCGCATCGGCAACGGTTTCGTCCCCGATTAGGTCGTGCCAGGTATTTACCGGAACCTGTGCGGTAATGAGTGTCGACCTGCGTTGGTATCTCTCTTCGATGATTTCAAAGAGATGGAAGCGCTGCTGATCGCTGAGCGTATGGGTGGCGAAGTCGTCAAGGATCAGCAACTGGACCTTCATCAATCGGTTCATGAGCCTTGGATAGCGACCGTCCAGCTTGGCCATGGCGAGATCTTCGAAGAGGCGGGGCGCGCGAATATAGAGAACGGAATGGTCATGTCGGGCCGCCTGACGTCCCAGTGCACAGGCCAGCCATGACTTTCCCGTGCCGGTTTTCCCTGTCACGATCAAATTCTCCTGGTTCTTAAGCCATTGTCCCTGCGCCAGCGCCATTGTCGCCCGACGGTCGAGATTACGCGCCGCATGGAAGTCGATATCTTCGACACAGGCCTGCGGGAAGCGCAGCTTTGCGGCCACCAGACGCGCGGTCAGCCGTTTATCGGCGCGCACGACGATCTCCCGGTCGAGCATGAGGGGGTCGTTT
>UEIJ01000049.1 GCA_900470195.1 Hyphomicrobiales bacterium
TTTATGAGTCTACGTCGTAGTCGAAGGAGTCACAAGGTTGAGTGGCACTATATCGCGCCAGGAAAGCCTATGCAGAACGACTATGTTGAATCCTTCAACGGTCGGATGCGCGACGAATTGCTCAACAAAAGCCTGCTCTTTGGCGTCGATCACGCCCGCAGCGCCATCGCCCAATGGGCCGACGATTACAACAATTTCCGGCCACACTCGTCGCTGGGATACCAAACCCCGGCGGTCTATGCTGGATCCATCGCCGCAACCGGCTCCAACACTGCGCAATATGAAAGCTTGGCGTTTCCGCCGGTTGCTACCAACACGCCAATTGGCGTAGTCAAAACCGCCGAGGCTCTAATCGCCATTGGATGAAAGTTCAGTGGCAGGTCAAGCTTGATCGCGGTCTAATGGGGTTTACAGGAAGCAGGGGGCTTGGGATAAGCCATTGAACTTTCCAGTGCTCTGGATTTCTCTGTCTGGTGCGGGGGGCAGCTTTTCCTATCTCTTGGATTCTTGGTTGTTGCGTCGCCAAGCCGAGGCGCTAATACCGAAGTTGGGCACATACCCAATCGGGTGCCATTTCAAGCAATATAAGCGAAAGGCGCTAAATACAGATTTAGCCTTCGTGGCACGAGGAATTGCGGTACGGTGACACCAGGCTTCTGGAGGAGTTTAGATGACGGGATAAGTGATTGATTTTACTGGTGCCGCTTGCGTGACTCGAACACGCGACCCCATCATTACGAATGTGGTTTCTTTATCCCCGCTCTTGTTTTCCACAACTGCCAGCGATTTTATTTATCCAGCAAAAACAATACGATCGATCCAGATCATTCCATATCATGTTTTCCGCATCCTTCCCCGCCTTCCGTTTTTGTGGTGAGTATTTGGTGAGTAATGCCAAATGCCATGGAGCCACAAGTGCCAAAACTGACGAAGACAGTTGTTGAAAGTCTACAGCCCAAAGAGAAGCAATACACAGTCTGGTGTTCGGACCTGAAGGGCTTTGGCGTATCGATCAACCCGGCAGGCTCGAAATCATACATCGTTGACTATCGCACTGCTGAAGGCGCGCGGCGGCGAATGACAATCGGGAGGCATGGGCCGCTCACGACCGAAGAAGCGCGCAAGCTGGCAATCAAGACGCTCGGCAGCACGATACAGGGCGAAGACCCGCAGCTTGAAAGAAAAACACGCCGCAATTCGCTGACCATTGCTGAGTTGTGCGAACAGTATTTTCAGGCGGCTGAAAAAGGGCTGATCATTGGTCGGGGTGGGAAGCCGAAGAAGCAGACCACGATTGACACAGATCAAAGCATGGTCTCGGCGCATGTTTTGCCATTGCTCGGCAGTAAGCTGGTGATCGACCTCAAACGCTCGGATATCGTCAAGTTCATCCGTGACGTGTCATCCGGTAAAACTGCGAAGGCCAAAGCCCCATCCGGCAAGTTGCGTGGCCGGGTGCGGGTTTCTGGCGGCGTAGGCTCTGCAACCCGCACGGTGGCGGCTCTCGGCTCGGTTCTGACCTATGCCGTTGCCGAAGGGATCATAGACCACAACCCGACGCATGGTGTGAAAAAGCCAGCCATTGGGAAGCGTGAGCGCCGGTTGACCCCTCCCGAATATGCAGCATTTGGCGCGGCCCTGAACGAAGCTGAATTGGATGAAACGAAAGCGTGGCAGGGCGTGAATGCTTTACGATTTATTGCGCTGACCGGTTGCCGTCTTGGTGAGGCAATCAATCTGCGATGGGCTGAAGTCGATATCAAAAACAGCCTGCTGAAGCTAGAAGACAGTAAGACAGGAAAGTCAGTGCGTCCGCTTGGTGCGCCAGCGGTGGCTTTGCTCAAAAAGTTGGCAACAGGGTCAAACTACGAGTTTGTTTTTCCCTCCGACACCATGGAAAACCGCCCTTATGCGGGCATCAAGAGATTTTACCGCGCCTTGTTCAAGGCGGCTGGCCTTGAAGATGTGACGCCGCACGTTTTGCGACACTCCTTCGCCAGCGTGGGCGCTGATCTGGGATTTTCGGACAGCACCATAGGCTCTATGCTCGGCCATACGGGAAGCGGTATTACCAGCCGATACACGCACCGTCTCGATAGTGTGCTAATCGCTGCCGCTGACCAGATCGCACATGAGGTCGAAAAGCAAATGGCCGGGAAAGCCCCGGCCAAATGATCAGCGTTCAGAAGTAGAGCGGACGGTAGGCGATAATCGTTCATCTGCCCACTTGTCCAAATCCTCTTTGTGGTAGAGAGGGAACCGGCCTTGATATTGCATCGCTGGACCGCCGCCGACACTGGCAAGCTTCTCCAACGTGGCATAGGCGATATCGATACCGTGTTTCGTGCGCAAATATTCCGGAACGTCCTTCCGGCGAAGGCGGGGGCGATCAATCAGATAGTTGCTCATCCTGTGCACTCCCCTTCGTTAATCTGGCAAAGCGCCCCTTCTGTAGCCAGCGCCCAATCGCCTTGGCGATCCATGTAATCCCTAAGGTCGGCCCTCGTGTATCGCTTAGAAAACCAAGCGCCGCGACCCTCTGTCATTCCCCTTGCTTTCGAAATTATGCTGGCGAGTGTTTCTGCATTTTGCCACCACGATGCGCGGCCCGGAAAGTCACGAGTGAAGGCCGCAATACTTGCTTCGCTTTTCAGGAAACATCCATCACAGTTCCCCAACCAGCAATTGCCGTTGATGTTGGGTAGCCGCAGATCGAACGATTGTCGGTTCCAGAATGCTGCCACATCGCGGCGCGACACCTGCGCGTCGGCGAGGGGGTGCCAAACTGTCCAGCGGTCCTTAGGTGGCGGCTTGTTCAACCTGTGAGGCTCATCGGCTCGCAGGCCAACGCAGTTTGTCCAATGTTCCCAACCGAGTGAGCGCAAGAACCGCTTTGCGACCCGAACTTTCATTTCTGTGGTGCAGAAACGGGAAATGACATTCGGCAGAAACTTGCGCATTAGGATTAGGGCAACGAATGGTTCTCCTTCTAACGCTGCACTGTTATGGCCAACAATTTTGAATTTCTCCGGTGTCGGTTCCCACCAATCTGACAACAATTCTGCATATCCTTCGCCAAATGCCTCTTTAACAGCATTCAGCTTCTCGCTATCGAGGGCGTTGCTAGGCTGAAACTCAAGCCATGTAATTTTTACATTCCAGCGCCTGCCGACTTCTTCAACAAAGTCCAACGTTTCCGGCATTTCCCTACCAGTATTCTGAAACGTCACTTCGACGCGATCCGGCAAGTCTCCGTTTTCTTCAAGAATTTGATGAAGGAGATATGCAGACGTTCTGCCACCAGAGAAGGCAATCTGAACGTTGCCTTTTGGCAAAATGTATGGAGAGGTCATATCAACCCCCTCCAATACCTGAAGGCAGCAACAGCGACCGCAACCAGTACGAAGCCGGTGTTGCAGACGAAAACGAGCGTCCAAAACCGAACCGCGAAACGTTCGGGATCGAGATGTTTTTCAGGGCGGCTCATTGTTTTGCCTCATCGGTGAGGCTGCGCACCAGTTTGCCAAATTCTTCCAGACTGTCGGTGCAGTTGGCTTCGAATTTGATCATAAGCCATTTGCGCCATTCTGATTGTTCAACGTCATTAGGCGCTGACAATGCGTTGGTGCGAACAACTAGCATTTCCACTTCGTCCAGGAATTCCAAGAGTTGTTCTAGGAAGTCTCCCGCAGGTGTGGGCTGCTTATGTCGCAAAAATCGAGGCTGGTTGATGAAGCCGGTAAGTGTTGTGCGGACAGTGTGCAAAGCGTCATAGCAGCAGTGCAGATCATGATTATTGAAGTCGGTAAAATCGCGGTCGGCAACAATACACGCTGCCGACTGCTCACCGGATTTTGTAAACACGTTATGCATATTCGTATGCCTCCGAAAAATTCGTTTCGTGGCATTATGAATATACACTTAACGTGTAACTGTCAAACACGTTATGTGTAATTTATCCGAACGGTTGATACGATCCGATAATTAGGGCGAATATCTCAACCTGCGTATCATCCTCATAAGATCGGTATTCTATGGCGGTTTTGTATGCAGGATCGTAGCTTTCGGGCATTAGCAAAATCTCGCCTTCAATATTCAGATACCGCTTGATTGTCGTTTCTACCAATCCGGCGCGCGTGCGACGGACGGCTACGATATCGTTATGTTGCGGATACCTTGCTGCTTCGATCAGAACGCCGATTGCAAAGCACCCATCCGGCAAGATTTTATTCATGCTCGGACCTTCAACCTTGATGGCTACCTGTTTATCTGGCGGGTAAATATCCGAAGGAACGGCAGGAACTGTAACGGTTTCATGTAATATCATTGCTTCAGCTTCAAGCCATATCCCTGCTGCCGACTTCCCTATAACCGGCACCGAAATTACTGACTTTTCCGCCGAGCCATTCGTCTTGTTTTCGTTGCCAGTCATAAGCCAGCCGATATTGATTTTAAACGCTCTGGCATACTTCCGGGCCGCGTCCAGCCTTATGCCACGCTGCCCATTCTCATGGGATGCATAGGTGGAATATCCCCACCCGAAATGCTCTGCCGCTTCGCGTGCGCTCCTGAAGCCTGCCGCCTCTCGCGCCTGCATCAATCTTTCACCTTGTGTGTTCATCATTTAGGCCCTGTGTAAAGTTGTGGATATTATAGCGCCTAAATCTACACGTAACGTGTTGACAAAAAGTTACACGAAACGTATAGATCGGTTATGAACGCTTTCTTAACCATTATCGATTTGTGGCCGACGCGAAGCGCCCTTGCTGAAGATATCGGCAGGTCGCCGCAAGCCGTCACAAACATGATCGCAAGGGGAAATATCCCTTCTTGCTACTGGAAGCGCATGGTTTTGCGTGCCGCTGAACGTGGCATTGCGGGCGTCACTTATGAGCGGCTTGCGGAAGCGGCTGCACAGGAGGTCGCATGAATACGAACGCAGCCACGGTAGGGCAGCGTATTGCCGGTTCCGGTGTTCTGGCGGACCTGCCGGAACCGGCAACCTTCACAATGCCGACGCCGCCAAGCGCAAATCACCTGTTCAAGAATGTCAAAGGCGTGGGGCGCGTTAAATCGGCTCACTACGATGAATTCATTCGCATGGGTGTTGCCGCGATCCGGCGTCAGGGTGTGAAGCACGTTCCCGGCCATGTGCTGGCAATCATCGGTGTGGAACGCATGTCAGCGCGCGCCGATATCGACAACAGGTTGAAGGCCACGCTTGACGCAATCGTTAAGGCCGAAGTGATCGAGGATGACCGGTTCGTTACTGGCATCGCTCTGGTCTGGCTTCCGAAGGCTAACGGCCTGTCTCACGTCTCAATTCTTCCGGTCCAGACATTGGACCTGACGTTTCACCCCTCGCAGGATGGCGCAAGCGGCGGGTGGTTCATCAATGCGCCTTCACTCACAGGAGATAATGACGATGGCTATCAGCCTGTCTAACCTCAAGAAAGTCAAAGCGGACAAGCCGCCGCGTATTCTGGTGTACGGCCCGCCCGGCATAGGCAAGACCACGCTTGCAAGCGAATTCCCGAACCCTGTTTTTCTTCAGGTTGAGGAAGGTACACCTTCCGGCAAGGAACTGGATGCATTCAGCGATCTGAAGACATTCAGTCAGGTTATGGAAGCGCTTGCCGCCCTTTATACCGAAGAACATGAGTTCAAAACGGTTGTCATTGACAGTGTGACGGCACTGGAAAAGCTCATTTTCGCAGAAACCTGCGCACGTGGCGACGAACGCGGCAACCCGAAAGCCAACATTGAAGATTTCGGTTACGGCAAGGGCTACGTTTTCGCAACTCGCGTTGCCGGTGAATTCATTGAAGGCATCAATGCACTGCGCCGGGATCGTGGCATGGCCGTTGTTCTTATCGCACATTCGACCGTGCTTCGCTTCGATGATCCAGAAACGGTTTCCTATGACCGTTACGAAATCGCGCTGCGCACTTCCGATAAGCCGAACGCCGACATTCGTGGCATGTTCGAACGCGATATGGATGCGATTTTTCTTCTGAAACAGCCGGTTACGGTTAAGACCGAAGAAGTTGGTTTCAACAAGGAACGCGCTTTGGCAACTGGCGGCGGCACCGTCCTTATCCACGCAGTTGGGAAGCCCGCGTACACGGCCAAGAACCGTTACGACATGCCGCCGACAATCCGTTACGACAAGGGGCAGGGCTTTGCCGTCTTGGCTCCTTACTTCCCCACCTTTGCAGAAGAAACCAAGCAGGAGGCCGCATAAATGGTTGATATTGCAGGAAGCTACGACCAGAACGCTGAAGCGTCATCTTTCGAGCCGATCCCGGCAGGAGAATACCGGGCAAAGATCATCGAAGGCGACATTCAGCCTATTTCAAACAACGACGACAAGGGCAAGTGCCTTGTTCTCACGTGGCAGATCGAAACCGGTCCGCACGATGGCCGTCTGATCTGGCAGCGCCTGAACCTGTACGGCAAGAACATGAACAATCTGGACAAGGTGATTAATATCGCCAATTCGCAGTTTGCTGAAATCCGGCAGGCTACCGGCAAGCTCACCCCGTCCAATACGCAGGAACTCGAACATATTGCGTGCACGATCCGGGTAGCTGTCCGCGTTGATCCTACCGGGCGATACGATCCGCAGAACGAAATCAAGCGCGTTTCTGCGGTGGGCGGCGCTTCAGCGCAGAACCATGCACCGCAGAATTCTGCATCCAACGGAAACCAGCAGCAGGCACAGCGCCAGCAGGCGAGCGGTGGCGGTAATAGCTCCGCGCCGTGGAAGTAAGACAGCAGCCGGGTAATCAGAAGGCCTAGTAAACCAGATTACCCGGCACCCATCCCGATCAACATTTTTCAACATTGCTCGAAAGGAACCGAGACAATGAACAATATTGCTACGCCTGTAAACAGGCACCCCGTTGACCAGTTGGCGGATATCCGCGCGACCATCAAAGTTCTTGAGGAACGCGAGGCCGAGCTTAAAACCGAAGTTTCCGACTTGATGGGCAGCGCTGACGTTCTCGGCGGCGATGAAAATATTGCCCGTCAGACAGTCACGGAACGTGCGGGCGCTGTCGATACCAAGGCCATGGCCAAAGACGGTATCGATATTGAGAAGTACCGCAAGCCGAAGGTCACTGTTTTTTCCATCCGCACCGAAAAGCGCATTCAGGGGGAGGCATAATCATGGCCGCTTCGAAGAAAACTGCCGTCGCAACCGTTGTTGCATTCAAGGGCTTCTCTGCCGATCTGGTTTGCCGTGATTTTCAGTATGAAATCGGTAAGACCTACACCCATAAAGGCAAGGTCAAAGCCTGCAATAGCGGCTTCCATGCATGCGAGCATCCGCTTGATGTGTTCAATTATTATGCTCCGGCGTCCAGCCGCTTTGCTCTGGTTGAAATGTCCGGCGATATCGACCGTGACAGGCACGACACGAAAATTGCGTCTGCCGAAATCACCATTAAAGCAGAACTGAAAATTCCTGATCTGGTTGCCAAGGCGTGGGATTATGTCTGGTCGCGCGCCAAAGTAGAGGATGGAGAGCATGCCACCGGCTATCAGGGCGCA
>UEIJ01000013.1:0-155915 GCA_900470195.1 Hyphomicrobiales bacterium
CTTTTTGGAACAGGCTCTGAAAGGGAACATCAAGCGTTCCCGGCTGTTGGACTACGGCCCTGAACAGCCAATGGAGGTAAAAATGGAATACCGCGACAAGAATATCTTCACCGCATGGAAAGAGACGCCCGACAGCGGCGTAAAGGTCGAGACCGACTATCAATGCTACGCCTTCTTGCTCATTCCATCGCCGGGCGACGATAATCAACTTGCCCGCAAGCGCGGGACTGTTCTCGTTTCCGCCCGGTCCGAGGCCGACGCGAGAGTGGTCGCCAGCCAGGGCGAGACAGAGGCTTTCCGCGGTCAGGTGGCAATCGGGGACACGGATCTTACGACCAATGATTTCAGTGCGTTTCGCAATGAGAAATCCTATCAGGTGCATCGTGTCAGCGACGAGCCCATCGACACGCCCCGGGGCATAATCAGCATGGAAGGAACCCTGTCCCATGACTGATTATCAGGGATTGGGCGGAGGGCTCGCGATCGGCGCGGCGTGCGGCGTCGCCATATTAACCGCCGCGCGCAAGTGACCGCGAGCCGCCTGCCCTTCAATCGTTGAGCTTCTTTGCCATTTCGAGATGGTGCTCCAGCGCAGGCCGGGTCGCATTCGCCCAAGCCCTGAGATCGGCATTTTCGCCGCCCTCGCCATATCGCTTGAAGAGATCAACAGCGTCTTCGTGTACGTCCTGCTGATCGCTTCGATACTGCTTCGTGAAATCCTCGCCCTCCAGTCCTTTCAACTTGTCCAGCATCTCCTGATGATCTTCGGAAAGCGCAGTCGGTGCCTTCACGGAGTTCACTTTCGTACCCAGAAGCTTTTTCAATTCCTCGGTGGTCTTTTGATGATCGGTGATCATCTGTTGCGCAAAGCTTTTGGTGGTTGGGTCTGCCTTTGCCAGCGCGAGTTTGCTCGATTCGATCTCGAACATGTCGCTGCTTCCGCTCAACGTCACGAAATCCTGAGTGGACGGTGCCGACCCGACAAGCGAATTGATACCTGTCTTTTCACCCGTAGACTGGCCGTATACCGGAGCAGACATGAGAATGATTGCCGAGAAGGCAAGTAATACTGGTTTCATGATCCTGTTTCCTTTCCTTGAAAGAAAAACGAACCAGCATCGGAGAATAATGTTCCCGCCCTGCACCCTAATTTCTCAAATCGGTGACAGTTGTATTATTTCCAACTGAATTGGAACGTCGAAAAGATAAGGGGTGGGTTCTAGGTATTCTCAAAGGTAACGAACGAGCAAATCTGCCTGTTCACGCAAGGTTTTTGCAGCATCCTGCGGCGTTTCGGTATCGAGCAGTGCGCTGATCGCTGCTTCCAATATCAGCATATTGCGGGCTCGAAGATAGCGAAGGCGCGCTTTTTCGGCAATGATATCCAGTTCGCGCATGGCTTTGGCACCCATCTGAAAATTCCTTGGAAAAACGTTCATTCTGACAGAGCGGCCCGAAGGCCGCTCCGTCTATTTGCCGGCTTCTAGCGGCCGCGACGGTCGTCGTAATCATCGTCCCGGCGCTCGTCCCAACCTCGGCGGGCAGCTTCGGCGTGGCCGCGGGAGTCGCCGAACCAGCCGCCGTGACCTCGACCGCCGCCGGAACGGCGATCATCGTCCCGGCTTGAATAACCGCGGTCGTCATCGCGGCTGGAATATCTGCGACGATCATCATAATCGCGGTCGCGTCGTTCATCCCATCCGCGCCGTGCAGCTTCTGCGTGACCACGGGAATCGCCATACCAGCCGCGCCCGCGGTCATCGTCGTCATATCTGGAACGGCGATCATCGTAGTCGTCCTCGCGGCTCGAATAGCGGCGCCGGTCATCATAGTCACGATCATCCCGGCGTTCGTCCCATCCGCGACGGGCAGCTTCGGCATGGCCGCGGGAGTCGCCGAACCAGCCGCCATGGCCGCGACCCCGATCATCATCGTCATACCGGCTGGACCGACGGGTGTCGTCGTCCCGACGAATGCTGGAATACCTGCGGCGATCGTCTCCGCCCCGGCCCCTGTCGTCATCGCTTACGAAACGGCCCTGGTCGTCACGTTCTGGCATATTGCGTGGCATGTTATCCTCCAATTGTGTGTGGGTTTCGCGCCCTGTGGCGCACGAGCCCTTCCTGGGCCCATCTCCGGCTGCATTTTCCAGCCGCGAGTTTGAATTTCAGGCAGCACCCTTTGACGAAGCCGATGTTGCTGAACGAATCTTGATGTTGTTCTGGACATCAACAACGCCGGCACATGTTTCCGCACATTCTTCTGCTCTGCGCTTGTCCTGACGATTTGCAACCTGCCCCTGAAGGGTCACTTCGCCTTTCTTGACCGTCACCTCGATGTCGGATGCGTCGAGATCCGGATCTTCCATCAGTGCGTCCGACACGTCTTCCTTGATGCGATCATCGGAGCGTGTGTATCCCTTCGGTCCTTTTCCGCGATGCTGGCCGCCGGAAGCATAATTGCCTCTCGAATAGTTTTCCGTCCGCTGACGGTATCGATCACTTTCCCGCTCGCGATTTGGCTCCCGCCGAGAGGTAAATCGTTCGTCATTGTCATCGGAATAACGTCCCCGGGCATAGTCGCCTGAATACCGGTCATCGTAGCCCCGGTAGTCGCTTCCCCGCCCTTCGTAATCGCGCTCCCGGTAGGGCTCGTTGTAGTAATCGTCACGATCTTCGTTCTGATATCGACCTGGCATGAGATTAGCTCCTCTTCACAGTCGTGATGACAGCCCACCGAACCACATTCGGACTGGTTTGTTCCTTGGAGCGATTTTATTTTATGGACGGCGATCTCGGCTGGAGAGAAGTCGATTGGCCTTGCTGTTCGCCGGACCCGGCGCCGACCAAAATCTATTTCAGGTTTATGAGCGCTACACGAAATGGGACGCAAATATTGGTCGACTGAGTTTTGAGAGTTTATTAGGGTGACGTTTCCACAGTGAGATTTTGCGGGTGACGGTTATGAGTAAAGAAAATGATGATCGACAGCGCAGCGATGTGCAGATACCCGTCGTCTCCTACAACGGTTCCTATGCCTGGCAAGCGAATTTCTACGATACCGAACTGGACTTGCGCGATTGGCTCGCTGCCATAGTAGACGGATCAGATGATGCAATCATCAGCAAGGATCTGCAGGGGAATATCAAGACATGGAACCGGGGAGCCCAGCGCTTGTTCGGCTATGAACCCGAAGAAGTCATAGGAAAACCCATTACCCTTCTTATTCCTGACGATCGCCTCAACGAAGAACCCGCGATCCTGGCCCAGATCCGCGCTGGGATGCGCGTCGAGCATTTCGAAACTGTTCGCAAGAAGAAGGACGGGACGCTTTTCGATATTTCCCTGACAATCTCTCCCATCCGTGACGCGCGAGGAGCGATCGTTGGCGCTTCAAAAATAGCCCGCGACATCACCGAGCGCCGTAAGGCGCAGGAAAAACTGTTTCTTGTGTTGGGCGAAATGCATCACCGGGTCAAAAACCTGTTTGCACTGGCGAACGGGATCGTGTCTCTAAGCGGGCGCGAAGCACAAAGCGTGGATGAGTTTCGCCAACGCGTGCAGGCAAGACTGTCGTCACTTGCAAGAGCTCACGAGTTGACGATGCCTGCCTGGGATGAAAATCCGGACATGTCCGTCGCTATTCCGCTCCAAACGCTGATACGGACGATCCTCGATCCCTACGATGGATGCAATATCAGCCTGTCGGGGGCTGACCCCGCTGTTTCGGGGAAGTCTCTGACAAACCTGTCACTGCTGTTGCATGAATTTGCCACCAACGCAGCCAAGCACGGGGCGCTTTCATCGATGGGAGGCTGCCTCAGCATCGTTGTGGAAGAAACAACCGATACCGTCCAGTTATTGTGGATCGAAAGTGTCGAGGAGACGGGCGGGCGAGTTAGTACGGAAGGGTTCGGAACCCGTCTGGAGGCCGGACTGTCGTCTGCACTGAACGCCTCTGTCGATCGGAACTGGCTTCCAACCGGGTTGGAAATCAAAGTAACCATCCCGGTCGGCAAATTGGTGTCAGGCATCGAGGAGCCATAGGTCCGACAAGTCGCCGCAACCGTCTTCATCGGTTGCGCGGCTTGCCTCAGCTATAAGGCAATTCTCCCAGAGCGGAATAACGCTGATTGAGGCTCGACAGCCTGTTCATATCTTCATCGGACAGGCTGAAATCGAACACGTCGATATTCTCCCGCTGATGCTCGCGCTCGTTCGCTTTGGGGAGAGGAACCGTGCCTAACTGAAGATTCCATCGCAGCATTATTTGGGCAGGTGTTTTTTGGTATCTGTCGGCGACCTGAACGATATCGCCGTCGTCCAGACGCGTCGCACGCGTGAGAGGGCTGTAGGCCTGAATGACGATGTTTCTTTCCTTGCAGAATGCCAACATCTCTTCACTGTGTCCGAAAGGGCTCCACTCGATCTGGTTGACGACCGGCGTTTCGTCCGTGGCGTCAACCAAGCTTTGAAGGAGTGATGCAGAATAATTGCTCACCCCGATATCGCGCGTCAGCCCATCTCTTTTTGCTCTGATGAGCCCCTCCCATAGTTCCGTCCCCACTTTCCCCTCTGGAGGACGGTGAATGAGAATGAGGTTTGCATAGCTTAGCTGCAGTTCCTCGAGGTTTTTCTGCACGGCCTCGTATGCATCGTCATCGGTGTCCTCGATTTTGGTCACGAGATAAAAGCTGTCGCGGTCAATATCGGCCCGCCGGATGCCATCGCCGATGCCAGGTTGAGTACCGTAGTCACCTGACGTATCGATCATGCGATAACCCTGCTCCAGCGCTGCCGAGATTGTTTCAGCCGTGTTCCGCGTGAGCTTCCAAGTCCCAAGCCCCATGCAGGGCATTGTGTTTCCGCTGCGCAGGGCAAGATCGCTTCCAATATTCATAATCAGGTCCTCCAGTTTGAGTGAGATAGAATTGTGAGTTCACCCCCGCACTGTCACTCGATCAACGGAACGAACCGGACCCTGTCGAGCTTTTCGCTGCTAAAACCAGTTGCGCTGCGACGCGTGATTTTCAGGAGGATCTGATCGTCTTCCCCGCCGACAGGAATAATAAGGCGTCCTCCGATCGCCAGCTGATCCTTCAAAGCCTCGGGAATCCGCCGTCCCGCAGCGGACACAATAATTACATCGTAGGGCGAGCCCGCTTCCCATCCACGGATGCCGTCCGCCACGTGCAGTTCTATATTTGCATATTGGAGCTTATCCAGACGTCGCCGCGCGGCGCTTGCGAGTTCCTCGTGTCGTTCAACAGCCACGACTTCCGCCGCTATCCTGCTCAGCACTGCCGTCGCATATCCAGAACCGGCACCGACTTCCAACGCCCGGTCGGTTGACTGAACGTGTGCCGCATCAAGCATAAAAGCGACGATAAAGGGCTGCGAGATCGTCTGGCCGCGACTTATGGGCAACGGCGTGTCGTCATAAGCAAACTCTTCGTATCCCTCGTCGACGAACTCTTCCCGTGGAACTTCGAGCATCGCGTGGAGGACATTCCTGTCCGTGATTCCGCGTTGTTGGACTTGAGTTTCGACCATATGTCTGCGAGCGCGAGCAAAATCGGCGGCGTCCAGCATAACTGACTGTCCGCGTTATCCGGTCTGGGTGTGATCGCCACCGGGACGCGATATGCCGGTCAAAGCCTCACCTGCGGCTCCGTCGGTGTTTCTTAGCGCAATATCGCCGAGGGAAATCACGCCAACAAGGCGTTTGTTCCGGTCCAGAACCGGCAAACGGCGCACCTGAATATCAGCCATATTGGCGGTCACTTCTTCGATCTCCTGATCGAGAAAGCAATATTTTACGTCGCTCGTCATAACGTCGCGGACAGGTGTGTCCGGCCCACGACCCACAGCGACCGCGCGAACGGCAATATCCCGATCGGTAATCATGCCGACAAGCTGGCCGTTCTCACCCACAGGAAGAAAGCCGGCATCGATACCGGCCATCACTCGCGCAGCCTGCTGGATCGTGGTTTCCGGGTTCGCAACGCGTGCGTCGCTGCTCATCATGTCTCTGACTTGCATAACCATCTCCTTCACTTTTGAGATTGAGCTACGGGTCCAACAACGAGACCGGATGCTTGTTCCCGCTCTTCGAGCGTTAAGCTAAAATAGATTTTTACGTTGGGCAGACGAGCGCAGGCGAAACGGTTGAAGGGCGAAGGAACCATTCGAGCCCCAGCTTCGTTAACCTCCTTTCTCCGGCATTAACAACGATGGCTCCGCTAATGGTGGGTTGGGTCTGCTTGGACCAGAGGTGCAAGGGCGACACACATTGTGATGTTTTGCATGTAAGGCAAACCCGAGCATCCAATGGTCCGCATCACCTCGAAAGCCACCGGTTGCGACCTCTCTAGTTTGCCGGAGATGCGCCGCTGCCAAGCAAAACAGCGCAGCGATCCCAGGCATTTAACACCGCCTTCGATCGCGGCGGCGCGAATGGAAGGACGGAGGAGACCATGGTAGAAAATGGTTACAAACTTCAGAAAAACGGCGATGGCACCTGGTCGGTGATCGACGCCTTCAAAGGCAACCCGATCACGTTCGAGGGTCGGCTGCAGGTCGCCTTGGACGAGGAGGAGGCGAAGCGGGTTTTCGACTGCCTCAACCGCCAGAATCTGGAGCGCCATCCCGAGAACGGCAGTGGTCGTCTGCCGTGACTTCCGGCGTCTCCGAAACATGAAGTGATCGACTGCGCCTATCTAAAATAGCCAGGAAGCGTATTGTTGAGGTTTCCGAAGGAGGACTGCATGCCGCTCTTCAACGAAGCGAGCCGTATCTACAAGCCGGATGAAGTGAACTTCATGCGCAGTTGCTTTTCGCATGCCGCGATCATTCTTGAAGAAAGCGACAGGGCATATGCTGCAACCGACCTTTCATCCGCAATCGTCATGCTTTACCAGAGCGGCCTGCGCGATCTGAATTACATCGCAGAACTGGCATCGCGGCTTGCGCACATGAGATATCAGGAGCGCCATCCGGATGCGCCCGGAGTGCCGGGCGTTCCGCCCCGGTCGAAAGCTCCGACCTGACCGGGCTTTAATATCCTTCATCCCTTCTGGTCTGCATCAACGAATTTGTTAAAGCGGCTGTCGCCTGCTTCTTCATAGAGAAAGGCGAGATTTCGGTCGTCGAATATGGCGAAGAAGTCATCCCAGTTTATCTCTTCCAGATTCTGGTCCTTCTCCGCGAAATCGATGCGCAGTATGCCGCCTTCACTGCCCGTTTCCACCATCGCGGGGCGTCCGTTGCGGTCTTCGGCCCACCGGCGGATTTTGTCGTGGTCGCGTGTGATTTGGGCCATCGTTCTATCCTTCCGCTTTGAACTTCCTTGCTTCTTCAAGCAGCTTTTGCCTGTCCCTGCCGAAACGCTCGATCAACTGCCGCGCCTGAAGCGGTGAAATGTCCGAGTTCTCGGCCAGAAACTTTACGTCATCGTCGTCCGTCAGCGGGGTGGTTGGTTTCTCGTTCATGATCGACCTCATTTCTGATCTTCATTTCTGACCTTCCGGCGGGTTGGTCGGTTGGTCGCCTCCCGTGCCCGTCTGCGGCCGCTGATTTTCTACCGGCGGGTTGTTTGCCGGCTGATCGGCGGAGCCCGTCGCGGGAGGCGTCTGTATGCCCTGCTGCTGCGATATCAATCCGCCGCCGGTCAGGCTCCAGCCAAGGAACAGAAGCAGCAGGACCGCCAAAATGACCAGGGCGAAGCGCGGAAAATATCCCAGCGTTTGCTCGGTACGCTCTTCCTGTTTTTGCGGATCGTGTTTCGATTGCATATTCATTGCCATGCCCATGAGATTACGAAATAACCAATGATGACGACTGCGATGATGAACCACCATACGAGATAGGCCGAACCTTCCCGCATCCGTGCGCTTCCGCTTGCGGATCGCGCGTTCTCTTCGGATGACCCCGCACGCAGGCCGGATGCATGGCTGGAAGCGTTGCTGTCGTCAGCCGATACCGCCTGCGGCTGGGCGTCTCCAGCCGGCTGGGAATTGCCGCCTGCCTCCGCATCCGTTTCCATGGGCGCTGCCGCCGGATCGAAACCGGGAACCTTGTCGCCGGTCTCTCCCCGTTGGATCGCGCCCCGTGCGCGGGCGCCAGTGCTTTTGTCTGCAGAAACTGTTTTCATCGCTTTGAGCCTCCGGGTTCCAACCATGAGGCATGCCAATTGTTCCCGGAATTTTATCGTCGCCATCGGGACGTTTCGGCGCCGGGGCCCGCCGCTCCCGTTTCGTCCAACGAAACAATCCAGCGTTTGAACGGTTGGGACCATCGGTTTCAACAAATGGAGGTTCCCATGAAACACGATCCGAAAGCCGGTACGACAGACCAGAAGCCGAAATGGGAAGGACCGCCGGAAAACCGGCCTCGCGGCTACGAGCCTGCCGACGACGACCCGGCAAAAAAGCGCGATGCCGCCGGGCATAATCTTTCCGATCCGGACCGCAAGAACCTTTCCGATGCGCTCAGTGAACCAAAGCACGCGAAGAGAGAAGAGGACGAAGAATGACCTTGCCATCTCCGTCTCCCCTGAAAGCCGTCGCGCTCAACGCTACGCTAAAGCGAAGCGCCGATGAGGCCCTGTCTTCGACCGACAGGATGTTGCACTACCTTGATAAGCATCTGGCTCCCTACGGAGTACAGACGGAACACGTGCGACTAAGTGAAGTCAACATTGAACCCGGCGTCAAATCGCGAGAGGGCGATGCCGATGAGTGGCCGCCCCTCAGAACAAAAATTCTTGATGCAGATATTCTCGTTTTCGGTACACCGATCTGGCTGGGGCAGCCATCAAGCATCTGCAAGCGTGTGCTGGAACGCATGGACGCATTTCTTTCCGAGACTGACGATGAGAACCGGATGCCGTCCTATGGGCGCGTCGCCGTCGTAGCCGTGGTCGGTAACGAGGATGGCGCGCATTTCGTGTCGTCGCAACTCTATCAGGCGCTGAACGATGTCGGCTTCACCATCCCGGCCAATGGCGTAACCTACTGGGTCGGGGAGGCGATGCAATCCACCAATTTCGTCGATCTGGAGGAAATACCTGAAACCGTCGCTTCCGCCACCAAAATGCTCGCTGCCAATTGCGCCCATCTGGCGCGATTGCTGAAGAGCAGTCCCTATCCCGGTTCACGCTGACAAAGCTGCCGCCAGAGCATTGTCGGCTGGCCCGGACTGACCGGACCAGGCGAAGGGTGTTCGGGCATGGGGAGCGGCGGTATCTGCTCCGGCTCGTCGGGGCTGAACGGCCCCTTGTCCGGTTGCGGAATGGTTTCCGGTGGCTCAACGGGAATGCCTTCCGGCTCATTTTCGGGTACTTCCAGCGGGTCGGAGGGTGTTTCGTGATCTCTGGACAGAACAATCTCGAACCATTCGCCCCGGTCATCGACATGGATGTTCATTCGATTTCTCCCTTAACAAACAGCAGGCGTCAGGCGTGATCCGGCTTGCCGTAAGCCTTGCGCAATTCATCTTTGGCTGCTTCGAGCACATGCTTGCGTTTTTCCGGCAGATTCTTGCCAGCGCGGTTGATGTAGAAAGTCAGCATGGACATCGCCGAGCGAAACGGCTCCGCCTTGCGTTTGTGGCTCTTCTCGGCTGAACGCTTCAGGGAAGCTGCAATTTTCTTCGGATCGTCCTGCTCGAATACATGCGGCTCCAGATCCAGCGCGTCGCTGTGTTCGGTCACTTCCGCTGACCATTTCCTTGGGTGGGCCATGTCAAAACTCCTTCTTTGCGAGTTTCGATAACTGCCGACGGCCGACCATGTTCCTTATCATCTGTCTGCAGCCCGGCTGGTGGCTGTCGTGTCATGCCAGCTGGCTTCGTTGCCTTGATGGAACAAAGTGCTCGCAAGCTGGTTCGGAAGCACGTTTAGCCGTCATGGCCGCCACATGGAGAAACATCATGTTTTACAATGGCCCTTCAAGCATCAGATCGATCGTTTTCGACAGGGACCGAACCGGTACGGGCGAGCCGCCACGACTAGAACCACGTGACAGAAACTTGCGCTCAACGGATGAACAATCGAACGCGCCGGGCGACCCGCGCCAGACGAACGACCTGCAAGAAAACTTCGATTTCGACAGCCCCAATGGTGAGCGCCCGAACGATCTGGCCAATCCCAGCGCGCGCGAGCTGCGACGGGAAGGCCGCAGCACCGAAGAGAACCGATAGAGACCACAGGAGACGAAGATGCCTGCAAAATCCAAAGCACAGCAACAGGCCGCCGGCGCGGCTCTGGCTGCAAAGCGCGGCGACAAATCGAAAAGCGAACTGCGTGGAGCGTCCAAGGAAATGGCCAAATCCATGAGCGAAAAAGAGCTCGAGAAAATGGCTTCCACCAAGCAGAAGGGGAAGCCCGAGCATAAGTCGAAATCCTGATCATACGAACGGGAATAACGATGGTTACTCTCAAATGGCTTGCCGTTGTGATGTTCGCCGTCGCATTGCTCGGTCTCGGAAGCCTGTTCATCACTTCGGACAAGGGTGACGTTTCTCCGGATGGTCCCACCCAGCCGCCCGGCTCTCCCACGCAGCGCTGACGCACGCCTCGATTTTTTGCCGCCCGCTGGGAAACAAAAGCGTTGGTGGCGAGTTAGGTGTGCCGTCGTCGGAATTTTCCGCTGTACGACGAGGACAGTTTCGGAACCAAAGGAGGAGCCTGAAATGGCCAGCACCAAGCAACGCAATCTCGAAGATCTTTTCTATGACACCCTCAAGGACATTTATTATGCGGAGCGCAAAATTCTGAAAACGCTTCCCAAAATGTCCCGTGCAGCCGCCGATGAAAAGCTGAAGAACGCGTTCGAAAAACACCGGGAGCAGACCGAAGGGCATGTGGAACGCCTGCAGCAATGCTTCGAGATTCTCGGCAAGCGTGCGCAGGGCAAGACCTGTGATGCCATTGAAGGCATTATCGCTGAGGGAGAGGAAATCATCGAAGAGTTTTCGAACAGCCCAGCCCTTGACGCGGGCTTGATATCCGCCGCTCAGGCCGTGGAACATTACGAAATCACGCGCTACGGCACGTTAAAACGCTGGGCCGAAACCCTGGGGTACAAGGACGTCGCCAAACTTCTCGATCAGACCCTGCAGGAGGAAGGCCAGACCGACAAGGACCTCTCGAAGCTCGCCGAGTCATCCGCCAATCTCCGTGCGGAAGCGGCTTGACCAAAGACATGCCAGGACCTGCAGCGAGGTCACGATCCCATGCGGACAATTCGCGTCGTCTGCCGGTCTTCGGACAGCCCACACAACGTAGCCAGCGTGGAAGCGCTGGCTGCGCGTTTATGTGCGCTGACCGGCCGGCAATTACTCCCCACCCGACAAAGCTTTGACGAAAACGACGAGACGTTTTTCATTCCAACCTTTGCCCTTGTCCGGCAGGACGGAATCCCGGAAATGCCTGTGGACCGTTTTTATGGTGGTATCGTTCACCACGGTTTCATGGCCACCAAGCTCGTTACCCACCCGCACTGGCATGACCATGACAACCTGCCGGAAGGCTGGACGGGACACTTTGCGGCATGCTTGGAGGACTGTGTCCTGCCGGGCTTTTCGGTGTTCTCACATCGCCACGCGCTGGAAGCGGCCAGCGTCCTGCTGAAAAAGCATAAAATACGTTTCAAGAACCCGTACGCATCCGGCGGCAAGGACCAGAAAGTCATCGACACCGCTCGCGCGCTCAACGACTTTCTGGCCACGGTTCCGGATGGCGATATGGCAAACGGGCTGGTCGTCGAAGAGAATGTGGAAAATTCAACCACCTATTCCGTCGGGCAGGTCCAGCTTGAAAATCTGGTCGGGAGCTATCTTGGCCGCCAGTACACTTCCCGCGACAAGGACGGGAACGAGTTTTACGCTGGCAGCCGTTTGCGCGTGGTTCGTGGCGGCTGGGATGCGCTTCTTCCGCTCCTGCAATCACCTGTCGCACGCAAGATTGTGGAAAATGCCCGACGCTACGATGAAGCCGCGCGGCAACATCTGGGTTTGATCGCGTCGCGCAGCAATTACGACGTCCTCGTTGGGCCGATAACGGAAAATGGCGTGCGCTGTGGGGTGCTGGAACAGTCGTGGCGTGTGGGCGGCGCTTCCCCCGCTGAACTCCTTGCTATGGAAAAACTGATGCAGGACAAAACCGTTACCGCCGTGCAGGCCATTCTGCGCGAGAGCTACGATCAGACACCGCCGTTCAGGGACGATGATTTCATAGTCTATGCCGGTGCCGACGATTTCGGTCGACCCCTGCATAAATATGCGAGAATCGAGAAAATCTATCATGATCCGTAATGCTACCGCCGTCAGTGTCGACCAGTATGAACTGGCCGCAACTGTAATCTCTCCGGATACCACCATTCCCGGCGTTCTGTTTCTTCATGGCTGGGCCGGCAGTCAGGAACGCGATATTGAAAGGGCGAATGCAATATCGTCGCTTGGCTGCGTTTGCCTCACTTTCGATATGCGCGGCCATGGGGAACTGCTGTCGAGCAACAAAACCGTAACGCGCGGCGAAAACCTTGATGATGCAATCGCAGCCTATGACCGCCTGACCAGTCTCAAAATGGTCGAAGACGGCTCGATCGTGGTCATAGGCAGCAGTTATGGCGGTTATCTCGCGACGTTGCTGACCGAGTTTCGTCCCGTCCGCTGGCTGGCGCTGAGAGCGCCTGCGCTGTACCGCGACGAGCTTTGGCAAATCCCGAAGGCCAGGCTCGATCGCAAGGATCTGGAATCCTATCGCTCGGCACTTGTGAGTTTTGATGACAACCGGGCTTTGCGGCAAGCGCGGAAATTTCGCGGCGATGTATTGCTGGTCGAGTCCGAGCACGATGACATCGTTCCCCACCCGACAGTCGCAAGTTATCAAACCGCCTTCATCAATTCCCGTTCGCTGACGGTTCGCATGTTGGGCGGCGCAGACCATGCGCTTACCGAAGAGCTCCACCAGAAGACCTACAATCAGCTCCTGACCCGCTGGATCAGGGAAATGGTTCTCGGCGCGCGCTGAAATTCCTGGGGAACAATCAAACGGCTCATTGGTTGGGACAGTCCCTCTGAAACAAGGGAGCCAACAATGAAACGGTCTATTCCAAATGTCGCAGGCGCAGCTTTCCTGCTGCTCGCACCAGCAGCGCTTGCCCAAACCACTCCTTCCGGAGAGCCGCAGACCCCTGCGGTCACCACGCCCGGAGAGAAAAATCCGAAAGCACCGGTGCCGGGGCAGAACAGCTTTACCGAGGATCAGGTGAAGGATCGCCTGACGGAAGAAGGCTATACCAACATCATGCACCTTCAGCTCGGCGAAGACGGCGTCTGGCGCGCCGACGCTGCGCGCAACGGCCAGCCCGTCAAGGTCCTCTTCGACTTCCAGGGAAACATCACCACCCAATGATCCGGGGAGTGCCCCGGCTGTAACGGGCGAACGAATTAAAGGAGATGAAAATGGCTTATATCACAGGTCTGTTCGACAACTATGATGAAGCAGCCGATGCTGTCCGCGCCCTTGAGGAAGCCGGAATTTCGGCTGAAAACATCAGCCTGATTTCCAATAATACAGACGGCCGATATGCAGGCGACGCCCTCAAGGACGAAGACGGCGCTGTCACCGGCGCGGAAACCGGCGCCGGTCTCGGCGCGGTCGCGGGCGGCGGTGCCGGGCTGCTGACCGGCCTGGGGCTCCTGTCTATCCCCGGCGTCGGTCCGGTCGTGGCTGGTGGCTGGCTGACTGCCACGCTGGTCGGGCTGGTCGGCGGCGCGACAGCCGGGGGCGTTGCGGGCGGCATCGTTGGCGCTCTCGTTGAAACCGGTGTACCGGAAGAAGAAGCAGAGGCCTACAGCGAAGCCATTCGCCGGGGCAGCGCTCTGGTCGCAGTCCGTTGCGACGAAACCGAACGCGAGAAGGTCGAAGCCATTCTGGAGGACTGGGGACGCGTCAATATCGGGCAGAGACGCGACGCTTATCTGGAAGAGGGATGGGAGAGCTTCAACGCATCGGGCGCTCCTTACACGGCGGACGAAATCGAACGTGAGCGCCAGCGCTGGGGCTAGGTGGATCACCGATGAAAGAGGTAGATCCGCGCAGGGCCCGTCAGGGGCTGGATGGACGGCGTATCCTCACGATACTCATCTCCAGCCTGGTGCTGGCAATGATCGTCTGGGGAGGTGTGGAACTTTACGGCAAGATGCGTCCGGGTCGCGGTTTCATGGATGACAACAGCAAACCGCCAGCATCCACGGAATCGCAGTCGCCGCCCTCGGCAACGGGGCGGCAATGACAGCACTGGCCCCGGCAGTTCCACGCCGCCAACCCGACCTAGAGCAAGTCTGCGCGCAAGCGCGGACTTGTCGGCGTTGCGAGCTTTACAAGGATGCGACACAGACAGTTTTTGGCGAAGGCCCGGTCGGGGCCCGAATTTTCTTTGTCGCAGAACAGCCGGGCGACAAGGAGGATATCGGAGGGCGTCCGCTGATCGGTCCTGCGGGCCAGGTCTTTGATGCCTGTCTCGCCGAAGCGGGCATCAACCGCGAGAGATGCTACATCACCAATGCGGTCAAACATTTTCGCCACATCCAGCGTGGCAAGAGACGTCTCCACCAGCGCCCGTCGACCAGTCATATAGAAGCCTGTCGCTGGTGGCTTCAACAGGAAATCGAACTCGTCGGACCGCATATCATCGTGGCGCTGGGCGCTGTTGCGGCTCGCGCCATTTTTGGCAAGCCCGTAAAAATAGCGGCAGTACGGGGCCATATCTTGCATCACGAAAACCGCCGCATCTTTGTGACAATCCATCCGTCCTATCTGCTGCGCTTGCGCGGCAGAAGCGGCTTTGATCGCGAACGGTCGATGTTTCTCCAGGAACTGGCAAAAGTCGCGGAGTTCGGACGCGCCGCCGAAACGTGAAGTTTATTACAGTCTTTTTCTTGGAACATCGTCCGCCCCCCATGGTTAGGCTTATGTCACGCGCGACAAATTCCACTCCCGAAATCAATGGTATGAAACCACTGAAAGGAAAGAGAATGGCACAGAACCACACGCAAGGTGGCACACACGAACAACACGTGAAAGCCGGACAGCAAAGCCACAAGAACGACGGCAAGCAGGCCAGCAGCGGAGGCGGCGGCGACAAGCAGCAGTCTTCTTCGCGTGGCGGATCCCACGAACAGCATGTGAAAGCAGGCCAGCAGAGCCATAAGAACTCGTGATTTAAGGGGGCGGCCCTGTGCCGCCCCATTCTCTAGCCGGACGCCGGTTCGGAAAGGCCAAGACCATGTCGTTCAAGCCAGACCCCGACTATATGCTGGAGCCGGATCATCTCGTCGAGATGATACCGGCTCTCCGCGCTTTTTCCCGCACATTCTACAGCCAGAAGGAAGATGCCGAAGATCTGGTGCAGGAAACCTTGATGAAAGCTTTGGCGAACCGGGAAAAATACACTCCCTACTCACCGCTGAAGTCATGGCTTTTTACGATCATGCGCAACACGTTCTGCACGCGCATTCGCATTCAGAAGCGTGAAGCACCGGGCGCAACCGAGTGTGTTTCGCCCGTGGCATCGGTCAAGGCGTCGCAGGAACTGACACTGGAAGCCCGCGACGTGCAGACGGCGATGGATGCCCTGCCCCAAAAATATCGCCGGGTGCTGGCGCTGGTAGTTTTGGAAGGCAAAAGCTATGAACGGACCGCCGAGCTCTGCGACTGCTCGATCGGAACGGTGAAAAGCCGCCTGCATCGCGCCCGTCATAGACTTCACGACATGGTGGATGGAGCCTAGAGAGTGTTATCGAGACATCGTCTCCTGCGGAATCGTGTTGTGGCTCGTGGTGTGAATTCAGCACGAGGCATCTTGTCATTCTGTCTCAGACATGACCAATTGCTTGTAATGAATAAGTTTAACGATGATACTATGCGCCTGTTCTCAGGAAAGCGCATTCTGGTTTTTGAGGATGGGTTTCTGCTTTCGGAGGAAGCAGCGGCCAGACTGGCGAACGTCGGTGCTGTCGTGCTCGGTCCTGTCAGCACTGCCGATCAGGCGCTGGATTATCTGGAAAGTGAACAGATAGACGCGGTCGTCATGGATGTCGCCCTCGAGCCGGAAGCCGTGCTTCCTCTCATCGCAGAACTGGAACAGGGCGCTATACCTTTCATATTCGCCCTGTCGGACAATCCAAGGCTGGACAGCAAGCGCTTTGCCGGATTTGTGCTGAGTGCTCGCCACCGGGACTTGTCCACGATAGCCGAAGCGCTGTTTCTGCGGCGTAGCCTGGAACAATAGCCGCGTTTCAAATCTGATTGATCCTGCCGGGACCCAGATAGCTCCCCAAACAGGTTGCGTATTTCGCTTCCAATCCTGACAGGCGACGTCTGCCAGCCAGGGTGCGACCTAAAAACACTCTCCCGCAACCATGGGATTTCACGCTTTCCAATCTTTTCCTACACTGGGTTTGTGCAGGGCAGGTGGTGAGAGTGGCCCTTGCTGTGCACAGCCCCGGCGTTGCAACAGCACCGGGGTTTCTTTTTCCGCGGAGATCGCCGCCAACCCAAACTTGGAGGTCCCAATTTCTCCCCATCTACTTGTTGCGATTGAGTTGCAGCCGGAAAAGGTGCTTTCTATCGGCATTGATAGAACGAACAGCTTTCGACCCCGTCGTTGGTCTAAAAATGTTCTTGATTATTTATTTACATGGAGGCTCCTCCCCTCGGTTGCTTCCCCCTATTATTCTATGCCCCGATTTGCCCCTACGCCCTTGCGTGGGGGCCTTTTGTCATTATCATGCTGTTTCGTTCGATAAGGGACTGTTGCACGCATCCGGCCCGGCAAGCTGTCAAATCCGGTGCGCTCTTATGAATCCAATGGTCGCTCCACCACGGGCTCATATTGCGGTTGAGATTTGCCATGCAGCAGGTCCCGGTAGAGGAAGCGGAAGAAGAAGGCATCGCCCGTTCCTCGCAGAATTCTGGCGAGGATTGCGACCAGCAGAACCGAGAAAACCAAACGGCCAAAAAGGACCACGTAGATATCCGCGCCAAGAGCCACGACGATCAGCGTATCCTCGATCAGGCTGTGGCAAAGCCCCATGAAGCTCGACGCGAGAAAAACGTCGCGAGGCTGAATGTGTCCACGCTGCGCTTCGCGAATGATAAGGCCCCCGCCATAGGACAGTCCCAACACCAGACCGACCACCGTTAGCGGAGCGGCGTCCTTCGCTATGCCGAGCAGGCGCAGCAGGGGTGAAAGAAGCAGATTGAGGAAGCGCGTCACGTCAAGTGCATCCATTGTTCTCAGCACCGCCACCAGACCGAGCAGGACGATAAATATCCAGACGAGCGTCGAAGCCGTATCGGTCAGGAAGCTGCCCCAGCTTGCATCGTAATGGCCCGGCACCCAGTTCGGCGCAGCCGGTTCCGCGAGCCAGCCGGTACGGCTTGAAATCAGGTTAATTCCCCAGGCGAAGAGAAGTCCGCCGCCAAGCCGGATCAGCGTTGAGACGATCAAGCGCGGACCCGCCTTCTGGACAATACGCTGTTCGATGGGAAGAGCATGGGCAAAGAGGAAAAGCGAACCGAGGATTGTCACCTGCGCTGTTGTCAGCGTGTCAACCGGCAAGACGGCGAACATCACCACGGCCCCGCTCCAGATGCCAACCAGAAGGTTCATCGCCCAGACGAAACCTGCCTCCGGCGGCAGGCCCACGAACTGCATGACCGGAGCGAAGGCGGGCGAGATTGCCTTGATGAAGCCCATTTCGATAGCCAGTTGTGTCAGCACCATAACCGGCAGCATGATCTTGATCAGCGTCCAGTAGACGCCGACCGCTTCACGCAGAATAACCATGCCGAATGCTGTCAGTCGCTTTGCCGAACTTGCGGCCATTCTGTCCCCTCCGCATTATCCGGAGCACGCGACGCTTCTGGCCGGGGCGCGCAGGACAGATTGCTCACCGCGGATCACGATGGCTAAAGGTCTGCGATGCAAGCGTGTCAGAAAATCCGCAGATGCGGTGTTCCGCCGGCCACGAAGCCGTCGATGCTTCGGCTTTGGCGAGCAGAAAAACAGCCTGTGCGCCCCGAAGCAAGCCATATTCCTTGAACAACACCAATTTTGCGGAGCCATGCGCGATCACCGCATGGGCGGCGGCGATTTCGCCGCTGGGCATATAAAAAAGCAGGACCGGACAATGTCCGGTCCTGCCCGTCTTTTACTTTGCTTCGATGGCTTGCAGACCGGCAAGAGCGCATTCCGCGTCAATCGCACCGGACGGCGCGCCGCCGACGCCGATGCCGCCGACGAGCGCGTCGCCGATCTTGATCGGCAGACCGCCCGCCTGGATAACGAAGCGCGAATCCATGTCGCGCATGCCGTTATTGGCTGGCTTCGAAGCGATGAACTCCGCAAGCTCGCCCGAATCCCGGCCCAGAGCGGCTGCCGAAAATGCTTTTCCTTCAGCGCTGCTGCCGGTGTGGGGGCCGGAAAGATCGGCCTTGAGCAGAACCTTGGTTGCCCCGTCGCGCGCAACGACTGCGACGCTCACATTGCTGCCCTTGGCGACACAGGCGTCCAGCGCAGCCTGCGCGGCCTTGGTTGCCAGATCGAGCGGCAGATAAGGCGTGGTGGGAAGAGTTTGTGCGAAGGCGGTGGCGGGAGCCATCGAAAGGGCGACAATTGCAAGTTTACGGATCATGGTCGTTCCTCGGTTGTGACGAGGAACATTTAGTTTTCGTCGGCAAGCGACGAAATCCGTAGCTCTTGCAAACTTCTCGGTAGTTCTACGGATTGGACTGCCCTTCCAGCCACAAGCGCGTCATTTCCGCCTGCGAGGTCGTCCCGAGTTTCGCTCCGATGGCGGCACGGTGACTGTCGATCGTGCGCGGCGACAGTTCAAGGCCATCGGCAATCTGCCGGGTGGTGAACCCTTGGGCGATGCGGCCGAGCACTTCGCGCTCACGTGTTGTCAGCGTGTCCAGGAGCGCCAGCGTTTCGGCCCTCAGTGCCTTGCTTCCGAGCCTTTGCTCGAGCAATTGCTGTGCCTTCTGGATTGCGTCGATCAGATCCTGCTCATCGACGGGCTTGGAAAGATAGTCCACCGCGCCGTTTCGAAAGGCCCGCCGGCACGCTTCGATGTCGCCATGCCCCGAAATGATGATCACCGGCCAGTCGATTTCCTGTCCGGCCAGAAGCTCCTGGAGTTTCAGGCCGGTCATCACCGGCATGCGGATATCGAAGATCATGCAGCCCGGCTTCAATCGTGGCAGTTGCGCCAGAAATGCAGACGGATCGGCAAAGCTCCTCACCTCCATGTCTATGGTCGACAAGAGCAGGCTCAACGACTTTCGCACTGCTTCATCGTCGTCGACAAGATAGACCGGCTGAACCATTCTCTTAACTTCCTGTCTCTTCGGCGATTGGCAGCACGACGCGAAACAGCGCGCCGCGCTCCTGTGGGATATAGGAAATCTCGCCGCCAAAACGTTCGACCAGCCGCTGGCTGAGGGCCAGACCGAGGCCGGTTCCGTCAGGACGGCTTGTCGTAAAGGGGGTAAAGAGCCGCGGCAACAGGTCGGGCGCGACACCGGGACCATTATCCGCAATTTCCAGAACCGCCACCGCTCCGTCAGCTTTCAGGGATGCGTTGACACGCCGGTTCCGATCACCCTCATGAAAGGATTCAATCGCATTGCGGAGGAGATTGAACATGACCTGTTCCATTTCCACCGGATCAACCGCTGCCATCACCGGTGTTTCCGGCATGGCAAGCTCGACTTTGACGTCCCGGCGGGCAGCTTCCGAGGCGAGCAGGGTCTGCACGTTTTGAAGCGACAGGCGCAGATCGGCATGGGTCGTCTGCCGCCGTTGTGGGCGAGACCAGTTGCGCAGACGGTCCAGAATGGCGGATGCCCGGCGCGCCTGTTCCACCATATCGTCCAGCGCTCCCGCGAGAGCCGCTGTATTGTTGCGGCTCAGCAGGCGGCGCCCTGCCTGCGCCCCGGCAAGAAGGGCGGTCAGGGGTTGCGTCAGCTCATGCGCCATGCCGCTTGCCATCTCGCCCATCGTATTGACCCGCGAGGCATGGGCGAGCCGCGCCTCGAAGCCGCTCAACTCTGCGCGGCGTTCCGCATGGCGGGTGCGCTGCGTCTGGCGCACGATGATCAATCCGCCGAAGAATAACAGGTTGGTGAGGATGAGAAGCGGGATCAGCTGGTCGAACGGCAGCAGGTCGCCCCAGCTCATCGCAAGCGCAGTCTGGAAAAGCAGCGGCTGCGAGGCACTGCCGAGCTTCTTGGAGAAATCGACATCGTCAAAGGAAGCCGGATGGCTGAAAAGTACCTTTCCGTCGGGCATGAGGAGGCGTCGCGCCACACCTTTACGACTCCAGAACGCATCGTCGGAACTGATCAGGCTGCCGGCATCTATCGACAGTGTCAGGCCGTCATGCGGATTGTCGGTATTGGGGCTGCGTTTTACCATCATGTAGTGGCCGGGCCGCGCAGATGGCGCCAACAGTTCAGGAACGCCGCGGTAGGAACGGACAGCCGCCCTTATGGTCTCCGCCAGTTCCGGTTCCAGCGCTCTGGTACCGGCCACGGGCAGGGACGGGTCCATCGGCACGAGTTGAATTTCGTCGATGCGCGGATAGAACCGGGTAATCGTCGCCGCCACTTCGAGGAAGACATCATTCTGCGAAGCATCGGCGGTTCGCGCCTTGGACTGGGCTATCGTGGAAAGCGCGGTCAGATGGGCATCATGCTGGCCTGCGCGCTGCGAGGCTTCGCGGTGCAATGTGAAACTGGCAGCCTGAAGCTCGGACAAAAGTGCCGCGCGCTGATAGACGACAAGACCGCCCATTGCCACAAGATTGATCAGCAACCACACGAAAAACGGCAGCAGTGCAGAGCGGATATTTCCCCGGGTGCTTCTGTTGTTGAAGTTCATGAATTGCATCCCAGTATCGGCCTGCTCAGGCAGAATATCGCATCAGCTACGTTTATCATTCGATCGGCAGGCGCAAAACTATTGGAGTTTCCCACCGCTGGCAAATGCCGTTCCGCAGTCCGCACACGGGCCCGGCAATTGCGAATTAGTGGCTGGAACTCCAAAGACCGGCTTGCTTCATGCAGCTTTGCGCGCTCATATAAAATCGCACCGCTGTTTAGAATCATCTGGAAAAGTCGATACTGAACAACACACCACCAAGGGTCGGTCGCGTCGTCAGCAAGGGAATGCAGCCTCATGAACACATACGGAAAACTATTTTCAGCCGCGCTGGTCGCGGCCGCGCTCAACAGCACGGCAGTTGGACAGGTCTTCGCCAAGACACTGATCTATTGCTCAGAGGCATCTCCCGAAATGTTCGACGCGGCGCAAACGACATCGGGCGCCGTCTATGACGCATCGGCGCGCAATGTGTCCAACGGGCTCATCAAGATCAAGAGCGGCTCCACCGAGCTGGAGCCGGGCCTTGCGGAAAGCTGGAACGTTTCCGCCGATGGCAAGGAATATACGTTTCATCTGCGCAAGGGCGTGAAGTTCCACACCACAAGCTTTTTTACCCCGTCGCGTGAATTCAATGCAGATGACGTGATCTTCACCTTCGACCGTCAGGGAAACAAGGACAATCCCTATTATAATCAGGGCACGTGGCCGCAGTTCGGGGCCTATTCCTTTCCTTCGCTGATCGAGAAAATCGAAAAGATCGACGATCACACTGTCAAGTTCGTGCTGGCGCATCCCGAAGCGACGTTCATCTCGACGCTGTCGCTGACATTCGCCGTCATCCAGTCCAAGGAATATGCCGACAAGCTCGTCGCCGAAGGCCGCATTTCGGAGTTCAGCCAGCAGCCGATCGGAACCGGGCCCTATCAGTTTGTCGCCTATCAGAAGGATAGCGCCATCCGCTATCAGGCCAACCCCGATTACTGGGCGGGCAAGCAGAAGATCGACAATCTGATCTTCGCGATCACGCCGGATGCGGCAGTGCGCTACCAGAAGCTGAAGTCCGGCGAATGCCATGTCATTGCCGCGCCGAACCCTGCCGATCTTGCGGAGATGAAGAAGGATCCGGCTGTCGAAATGCTGCACAAGGAGGGCCTGAACCTCTCCTTCCTCGCCTACAACACCCAGCAGAAGCCGTTTGACGATGTGCGTGTCCGCAAGGCGCTGAACATGGCGGTCAACAAGGCTGCGATCATCGATGCGGTCTATCTGGGTTCGGCTGTCCCTTCCGTCAATCCGCTGCCGCCAAGCGTCTGGGGCTACAACAAGAACGTCAAGGACGACGCTTACGATCCCGAACAATCGCGCAAGCTGCTCGATGAGGCAGGCGTCAAGGACCTCAAGATGAAAATCTGGGCCATGCCCGTGCAGCGGCCCTATATGCCCAATGCGCGCCGCGCGGCCGAGCTCATTCAGGCCGACTTCGCCAAGGTGGGCGTGACGGCGGAAATCGTCACCTATGACTGGGGCGAGTACCTCAAGCGTTCGTTGGACAAGGACCGCGATGGCGCCGTCATGCTTGGCTGGACCGGCGGCATTGCCGATCCAGACAATTTCCTCGCAGCACTTCTGAGCTGCAAGGCCATCGGCAGCGCGAACCGCGCAAACTGGTGCGATCAGGATTTCGAGAAGCTCATTCAGGCTGCCAAGCTGACGACCGACCAGGCAGAACGCACCAAGCTCTATGAGCAGGCGCAAGTCGTCTTCAAGGAACAGGCTCCCTGGCTGACAATCGCCCACCAGATCGTCGAGCAGCCGATCAGCAAGAAGGTAAAGGATTTCCGCATCGATCCCTTCGGCGGCTACCTGTTTGAAGATGTCGACATCGATGAATAAGGCTTGTCCCCGCCAGCCTGATGGCTGGCGATGAAACACGGTTGGCGGGCATAGAGCATAATACGACCGGAGTGAAACGAGGATCGATAAGATTATGCTTTGGAAAGACAAGTTTAGAGCGCCGATCTGATGCAATCAGATCGGCGCTCTAAACGCCCGCTATTCTTCTTTTGTGCCTGTATGAAATCCGGGCCGACACGGACCAATGACCGAGAAAAATATGGATATCGTAGACCGCTTTCTAGCCTATACCCGCATCAACACGACCGCCGTGCCCAATGCGGGAAAACTCCCGTCTAGCGCGGGACAAACCGATCTCGCAAAGCTGCTCGCCGGCGAAATGCGCGCCATGGGCATGGAGGTTGAAGAGCGTGACCACTCGATCGTCGTCGGCACATTGCCTGCCAATGTCTCGAATGCCGATCACCGCTTTCCGACAATTGCATGGGTCGCCCATCTCGATACGTCCAGCGAATATACGACCGATACCCGCGCCCATGTGGTCGATTATCAGGGCGGCGATATCGTTCTCAATGAAACGACTGGCGCCACCATGCGGCTTGCCGAGTTTCCCGAGCTTGAACGCTATGTCGGCGACCGGATCATCGTGACGGACGGCACCAGCCTGCTCGGGGCCGATAACAAATCCGCCATCTCCGAGATCATGCATGCCATGCAGGTCCTGACCAGCCATCCCGAAATCGAACACGGCACGGTCAAGGTCGTTTTCGTTCCCGATGAGGAAATCGGATTGCTCGGCGCCAAGGCGCTCGACGTGGCGTCCCTCAATGCCGATTTCGCCTATACGCTCGACTGCTGTGCGGTGGGCGAGATCGTGTATGAAAACTGGAATGCCGGTGAGTTCCGCCTCATCTTCAAGGGCCAGCCTGCCCATCCGATGTCGGCCAAGGGCAAGCTGCGCAATGCCATTCTCTATGCCCAGCAATTCATTGCAATGATGCCGGGCGGCGAGCGTCCCGAATATACGGAAGGCACCGAGGGCTATTATTGGGCGAAGGGCATTCAGGGAACCGTGGCCGAGACAACCCTTGTCATCGATATCCGCGATTTCACGAAGGACGGATACGAGACGCGCCGCATGTTCATTGAAAACCTGGCCGCGAGTTTCAACCAGCTCCATGGCGAGGGCACGGTTCACGTGGACTACAAGGCTGTCTACCGCAACGCAGCCGAGAGCCTGCAAGGCGAAAACCGTTATCCGGTCGCGCTTGCCCTTGAGGCGATGAAGGCAATAGGCGTGGAGCCGACGCCGCTGCCGATGCGCGGCGGTTATGACGGCGCGGTGCTGTCCGAAAAAGGACTGCCCTGCCCCAACCTGTTCTGCGGTGCGCACAACTTCCACTCGATTTACGAGTTCCTGCCGGTCGGTTCGCTCAACAAGGCATCCGAAATGGTCATCGAAATACTGAAAAGGGCACGGATCAACGGCAAAAGCTGATCCGGCACAGCCTCAAATCCTGAGGAGACGTGAAATATCTCGTCTCCTCGTTCGAGCGATCAGGCGCCGGAGCGGTCCACGCTCTAATAGCCGATGGCGGCACCGGCGACGGCGCGGCTGTCGATAGCGCCGTAATAGCGGTTGTCGCCGCCCTTTTCGATTGCCGCCATGTTCTTGCCGCCGACAAGAATGCCTGCGGCCTCGCCCCAGACCGGCCAGTTATGGTCCTCGCCGACCGTGTAGCCCATGCCGGTCAGGAGCCGGATCGTATCGGGCGAGAGCGCGTTTGCTTCCATATAGACCCGATCGGGCAGCCACTGGTGATGGATGCGCGGAGCGTCGATCGCCTCCTGAATATCCATGCCATGGTCGATGACATTCATGATCGCCTCCAGCGTGATCGTGATGATGCGCGAACCGCCGGGGCTGCCAATGACCATGAACGGCTTGCCATCCTTCGACACGATGGTCGGACTCATCGAGGAAAGCGGCGACTTGCGCGGCTCGATCGCATTGGCTTCACCCTGTATGAGACCATAGAGATTGGCCACGCCCGGCTTGATGGTAAAGTCATCCATCTCGTTGTTGAGCAGAATGCCAGTGCCTTCGGCCACCTTGGCCGTGCCGAACGAGCCGTTCAGCGTATAGGTCACCGCAACCGCATTGCCGTCCTTGTCCACGATGGAATAATGCGTGGTTTCATTGGACTCCTTGAATTCGGCGGGCTTCAGCGCCTCGCTGACGCCAGCGCGATAAGGGTCGATGCGGGCGCGGATTTCCGCGGCATAGTCCTTGCTGGTGAGCTTCTCGACCGGATTATCGACAAAATCCGGGTCGCCCAGCGCCGTGTTGCGGTCCACATAGGCATGGCGCATCGCTTCCACCATCAAACGCGTGGTCTCTGCCGAGCCGTAGCCCAGATAGGAAATCGGATAGCCCTCAAGCACATTGAGGATATCGCAGATGATGAGCCCGCCCGAGGAAGGCGGCGGCGATGAAACGATATCATAGCCGCGATAGCTGCACTTGACCGGTTCCAGCTCACGGACCTTGTATTGCTCGAAATCCTCCTTGGCGAGAATGCCGCCGTTTTCCTTGCTCGACCTGACGATCAGATCGGCGATGTCGCCCTGATAGAAAGCCGAAGGCCCCTTTTCCGAAATGGCCGAAAGCGACTTTGCAAGATCAGGTTGGACAAGCTTCTCCCCCAGACCGAGCGGCTTTCCGTCCTTCAGGAAGATTTTTGCAGCTGCGGGGTCCTTCGCCAGTCTTTCGTTGCCATCCGCGAAGGAAAGAATGTCGCCCAGCTCCAGCGTAAAGCCGTCCTTGGCGAGCTTCAGCGCGGGGTCGATCAGCTCCTCACGCTTGCGGGTGCCGTATTTCTCGCGTGCTTCCTCTAGGCCGGCGACCGTGCCCGGCACACCGATGGCGAGATAGGTTTCAGTGCTGGCGCCATCGACCGGCTTGCCGTCCTTGTCGAGATACATCGTCTTTGTGGCGGCAAGCGGCGCGCGCTCGCGAAAATCAAGAAAGGTGCTCTTGCCGTCCTTGAAGCGGATCGTCATGAAACCACCCCCGCCCAGATTCCCAGCCGTCGGATAAACCACCGCCAGCGCATAGCCAACCGCGACAGCCGCATCGACGGCATTGCCGCCATTCTTGAGCACATCGACCCCGACCTGCGAGGCCAGATGCTGTGCTGTTACCACCATGCCGTTCTGTCCTTCAGCCGGGGCTGGCGATGCCGCGTCAGCCGACGGCGGATGGCACGCAAAGGCAATGACGGCGGCAAGGGAAAGCAATTTCAGTCTGTAATGCTGCATGTCTTTCCTCCCAATGTTCTCCCGGATGGGAGTTAAGACACAGCCTCCGCAAAATCTTTCCCAAAAGCAAGTATAAGAAATATCACCCGAACCAGCTTGCAGTCGGGGCGCAGAGCGATGATAATTAGCAGTATTCGGTAGGGATGCTGCCAGATTTGCAGCCAAAACCGAAGCCCTCGCCAGCCCTCGTTCCAAACCACTCTGGCCGTTCGGGCTGTATTCCCATTCCATTTCAGACGACGCGGTCTCGCCTTGCCGGAGAAATCCATGACCTATGCTCAATGTGCTTGCGGTAATCTCAAAGTAACGCCTCACGGGCCTCCGCTACTGACGGCCCTGTGTCACTGCTTGGCCTGCCAGCGAAGGACGGGCTCGCCGTTCAGTGCAAACGCTTTCTATTCGATAGACTGTATTGAAATTTCAGGCGCATCGACGGAATTCATCCGGACAGCCGAGAGTGGCCGCAAGGTCCGGATGCATTTCTGCCCAAGTTGCGGCTCAACCGTCTATTGGCGGCCCGAAGGCGCCCCATCCATGATCGGGGTGGCGGTGGGTTCTTTTGCCGACCCGACGTTTCCGCCACCTGCCCTATCCATATTCGAGCAATCGAAGCACGCATGGGTGCCGCTCGACAGGAAAATGAGACATTTTTTGCATATGCCTGATAGAGAGTGACCGGCGCGCACCGCTGTCTTTGGACAGACATCGGCTCTTATCACAACAGCCTGCGACGGAAGCGCTCGTTCGCTTGCGCTGTCACGTATCGAACATGGCCAGTGTTCGCAAAAGATTAGAGAAAGTGATGGAGCCGTTCAGATCGGTCTGGCTGTCGCCGACGCCATCGTTTCGCGACAGCGACTTGCGGACATTGCTCGGGCTGTAGCCGAAATGCTGCGTGAATGCCCGCGTGAAATTGGCAGCGGTCTCGAAGCCCAGCAACTGAGCAATATCCGACACCTTGCGGTTCTCCGATGCATCGGCAAGCATTTCATGGGCGGCGAGCAAACGCTTCTGGCGGATATAGCTGAGCACCCCGCCCGAGCCTTCAAACAGCTGATAGAGGTGCGTGCGCGAGATCGCCAGTTCCCTGCTGAGCGCATCGGGCGTGAGATCGCGTGACATGAGGTTCTTCTGGATAAAACGTCTGGCCCGGGTCATCAGCCCGAGCGAAGCGTTATACTCGTTCGCATCGTTCTCATTGACCAGGGGCACGATCGTGTCGAATACGAGCTGGCGCAACGCGTTGCGCAATTCCGGCAGATCTTCGGCGGTTATGCGGTCGAGTCCCGTCTGGATGGTCGATAAGAAATCGATCAGCAGCTTGGCGCGATAGCCCCCGAGCGTCGCATTGTTGCAGGCTTCCGGCATACCGCCGAGACCCGCGAACTGGTCCACCGGAATGATGAGCAGCACGGCTTCCGTCGCCAGCGCTCGGCCGCGAAACGGATAGCCAAACGAACGGATATTGACCATGCTGGGCTCGTTTTCCGCCACATGGCCATCAACGGAGGTCCATGTGTGGCCACTACGCAGAAAGCTTATCTGCCAGTGGTCGATCGGGCTGAAACGAACTTTTTCAGAGGTGCGCTCATAGCTGAACGGCGGAACGGTCTGCTCTATGAGCAGCATTCCACGCAGGTTCCAGACTTTCTGGGTAACCGCAAAGCCGTCTGCGGCACTCCCGCCATCGGGCAAACGCACATCATAGAGCGGAGCTACATGCTGTTGCCATGCAGCGAACTGCGCGGATGGCTCAAGCTGTTCGGTGGTGAATAGCAGCGGAGCCAGAATATTGGCGCTGCGGGCTTCTTCACCAAGCCTTGCAAGCGGCACCCGCGCTGACTGGCGGCGCTCCACAAATTCCGGCTTCAGATCATTCCTGGCCCTGTCCTTCGGGGATGTCACGGCAACTCCCAAAACCAAACCGGGAACCAAGGTGCGGAGCCCGCATCCGAAGTCCCTGAAATAATATTAGCATTTGCCCGTATAAAATCAAAATAAGCCGGAACATTGTCTGTCAGCTATCCGTTCGGACCGGCAGCCGCTATTTTCTTGCAAGGCGAAAGCGCCGCTTCGGCACGGCCTGCAGACGAAGTTAATTGCATCCCATTTGATGAAAATTTTCAGGAAAATCCGGCCAGAATATTAAAACGCATCCGATAGAAAGCACGGTAATAACAACCGGAGGCAATCGCATGAACAATGTATTTGCATATACTGTGCGCCGCGAAAGCTTGAAATGGGCTGTCGCAATCGTCGTGGGACTGTCCGCGTCACTGTGCCTGACGGCAGGCGCCGAAGCCAAGGATGCCCGCAAGCAGAAAGGCGAGACGGTTTCCGTTTATCTTGCCAAGGTCCGGACTGACGGCCAGGTTCGCTACAACAAGCCGGGATCGGCAAAGGTCATCAGGGTTTCCGCCTCGCAATATGCGAGCGGCACCTCCCTTGTGTGCACGCCGAGCGGCTTCGGGCAGAAATCCCGCTGCTTCAACCGCAACTAGGGTGAAGCGCGAAAAGCACCAGTCACACCGGCTCGCCGCAACTCCATACAGATCGGCGAGCCGGCATGCTTGCCCCGCGATCAGCTCGCGTTGGCTTTCATGCGCGCCAGTCCCTTGCTTATGAGGTCGCCGCGCAGGAGCTTGGCGGCCTCATCGGTCGGGCGCGGCGGATTGCTGCGGAACACGTACCATGTGCCGCCCAGCGAACGTTTCTGGTAGATGACGCCGTTCTTCTGGCGATGGAGGAAGCAGGTCGTGTCGCTGCCGCCGCCCGTCTTGCTGGTCCAATAGGCCTGCAGGCAGAGCTTGCCGCTATCTGTGGCGTACCAGCGCCCCTGTCCATAAGACCACGCCCTTCCCTTCTGCGACCAGGCGATGAAACGATGCCTGTCGGCGGAAAAATAGCCGCCGCCATCCTTCCATTTCCACGTCTTGCCGGAATAAAGCGCTTCAAGCGCGCCGGCTGACAAGGGCGATGCCGCCGCGGCCTTGAGGGCGACTGCATCGTCGGCCTTCTGCTTCGGCGCCGCTTCCGCAGCGCCTGCCAGAAGAAGTACGGCCAGCGCCGCGCTGACGGTTCTCAAACGGATCGAAAACATTGTCGTAATCCTGTTCAGATGTTGGAGCGCAAATTGACCCGCCTTTGAGATCAATCGAGCGGATGGTTTGCAACCCGCCAATCGGGCCGTCCGACGCCGCGTGGCCACGGATAGACTTCGCGGTCATTGAAGTAGACGGTCGCCGTCAGCGCCGGAAATTCGGGTTGCGGCTTGTTGGTCTCCTGCGCCCAGGCGCGGACATAGGCGTCGCTTCCTTCGTAACCGAGTTCGGCAATGACAATCGGCTTCCCGAAACCCACCACCCGGTCATAGCCCGGCTTTGCGCGTTCCACGAAGGAAGAGGCATGTCCCAGTTCAAGCATATCGTAGGGCTCGTAACCGAACACCGACAGGCCGATCACGTCGACAAAGCCATCGCCCGGATAATAGGCTTCAAGCCCCTCTTCTCCCTTGGGCGACCACATATATTTGGCGTGCGGCAGCGATTTGCGGCAGACGTTGACGACATGCTGATAAGCGCGGATATAGCCCTGCGCGGGCCAGTAGGACCAGGTGAACTGCCCGGTCTTGTCGTCCATTTCCTGCGCCCAGCGAATGGTGACAGGGCTCTTCAGCTTGGACGCGGCGGAACAGACGGCAGCCATGTTTGAATCATAGCGGCCACTAACGATGCCGCTCAGGAGATTGTCCGGCGCAACGCGCCAGTCGCGGGCCCATGACCAGGGTTCCACGGTGATCAGCAGCTCCCGGCCCCGTTCCTGCGCATAGGCATCCGCCGCCGAAAGGCTCGTCAGGTCCACATCCTCCCACGGAAGGAACAGATGCTCGATGCGGGAATTGGGATCGTTGGTGAAATCCCCATGCGGATCGTAGGCTCCGAATGTGATGGATTGCGGGGTTATGACCGGGCGCTTGTCGTGGAACATGTTGCGGGTATCGACATTGGCGCCAGAAACACCGCTCGCCGCATAAACGACCGTTGAAAGCAGCCCTCCGCATAGAACGGCCATTGCTATTTTGTAAGAGGTTTTCATCGCCGCCTCCTTATTGCGTCGGTGATTGGGCGACGGGCAGCGCCAGATTCAGCGCTTCCGTGTCTGATGTTATTGTTTCGTTGGAAACGAGCTTGCGCGCCTCGTCATCCTTGTTTCCGCCAGCATGGCGAAAGACATACCAGACGCCGTCAGGCTCGCGTTTCTGATAGATGGTCCCATCGGCGATGCGGTGGGAGAAACAGGTCTTGTTGGGGAAAACGCCCTCATCCATATGCCACTTCGCATCGAAGCACATCTGCCCGGACCATGTGATGCGCCAGCGACCCTCGGCCCAGACCTTGCCCTTCTCGCCATCGACCCGCGCGGTGAACCGGCGGTTCTGGCTTTCCATGCGCCCGGAACCGTCGGCCCATTGCCAGCTCTTGTCATGATAGAGCATGTAAAGCTCGGCAGGTGTCATCGCGCGGGCACCGTCAGGCAAGACATCCTTGGCGGACGGTGCTGCACTGGCTGGCGCGCTCAGTCCGGCAAGCACGGCGAAGAATGGCAGAATGCCTTTCCCCCGCAACGATAGGGTCTGTCGGCCCTCAAACATCGAATGTTTCATTTGAACCTCCCACGACCTTGAGGTTGCGCGCACCCGCCAAAGGTTCTTGCGATTGACGGATGCGCGCCTGCGGCAGAACGTTTGTTGCTCTTCTTTCCTGCCGCTGTTGAACAGGATGGCCGATTGTCGAAATCCGGAAGTCCAGATTCCCGGCAATCGCCGGTGAAAAGACATTGCGCAGGTCGATGATTACGGCGTCCCGCATGATCTGCTTCACCCGGACGAGATCGAGCTTGCGAATACTGTCCCATTCGGTCACGACGACGGCGGCGTCGGCCATGTGCAGGCAGTCATAAGGATCGTCATGGAACTCGACGTCGCTGAGCAGGCGGCGGGCGTTATCCATTCCGGCCGGATCATAGGCGCGAATGCTGGCGCCGAAGCGCTGCAGGGTTTCGATGAGCGGAATGGACGGTGCGTCCCGCATATCGTCCGTATCGGGCTTGAAGGTAAGGCCGAGAATGGCGATCGCCCGCCCCTCGACGCTGCCGCCAAGCGCATCCAGCACCTTCAGCGCCATGCGGCGCTTGCGCGCTTCATTGACCGTGACCGTTTCCTCGACCAGCCGCAGGGCAACCCCGTGATCCTGGGCGGTGCGCAGCAGCGCAATCGTATCCTTCGGAAAGCAGGACCCGCCATAACCGGGCCCTGCATTGAGAAATCCCGTCCCGATACGCTTGTCCAGGCCCATGCCAAGCGCCAGTTCGTTGACATCGCTCCCCACCTCCTCACACAGATCCGCCAGCTCGTTGATGAAGGTGATCTTGGTGGCGAGAAAGGCATTGGCGGCATATTTGATGAGTTCCGCCGTCCGCCGCCGCGTGATCAGGACCGGCGTCTTCCGGGTTTCGAGCGGCTGGGCGTAAAGGGCGACCAGCATGGAACGCGCGCGTTCATCCTCAACGCCGATGACCACGCGGTCCGGCTCCAGAAAGTCGCTGATGGCGACACCCTCGCGCAGAAACTCCGGGTTGGATGCGACGGAAAAGCTTCCCGGCCGTCTGACCGAGCCGATGATCTTCTGCACCACATCGCCGGTGCCGACGGGAACGGTGGACTTGATCACCACGACACTGTGATCGTCGATCAGGGGCGCCAGTTCGCGGGCGGCCATATAGACGAAGGACAGGTCTGCATCGCCGTGGCCGGCGCGCGCCGGCGTTCCCACAGCGATGAAAACAAGCGCCGCTCCCTTGACGGCTTCCGCCAGATCGGTGGTGAAGCCAAGCCGTCCGAAAGCGAAATTGCGTTCCACCAGCTCGTCCAGCCCCGGCTCATAAATCGGGACGATGCCGCGCTCCAGCCGGGCGATCTTCTGGGCATCCTTGTCGACGCAGACGACCTCGTGTCCCCAACCCGCGAAGCACGCGCCGCTGACCAGTCCGACATATCCTGTACCGATGACAGCGATCTTCATAATCGTCGCGCCTTTCGCCTAGTTTGCTGTGCCGGCAGCGCTCGCGCGCCAACGTGGATTGAAGATTGTCCTGTGGACGTCCCGCCCGCCTCTGCCGGCACCAGCTACCGAGAAGCGGTCATCGAAGATCGTGAAGCTTTTCGTGCCCCAGCTGAGAGCCTCAATGCCGTCGCGTCCGCGTTCGGCGGTCGTGAAGCCGGTCAGCGCCACGAGCGCCGTAAAACTGCATGCCATGGCGGGCCGATAGAGGCGGCTGGTCATCCGCACCTGATTTTCACGCGTGTGCTGGATGACGATCATCGCCATCAGGAACAGGTAGAAACACGCATTGATGATGGCGAAGATGAAGAAGCCGCGCGTCTGGTCGGCATCGTTGACGAAGAGGACCGGCAGGATGGACAGGCCGGAGATCAGCGCATAGGGAGCGATCACCCGCAGCGGCACCGGATCGACCTCGGATGAACCTTTCGGCGTGACGCGAAAATCGACAAAGGAACCGGTCAGCCAGTCGCGGAAAGCGGCGAAGGTTCCAGCCAGGACCCACGGCCAGCGCGCCAGCAGGAACAGCATCGCCTCCCAGCTGAAAATCCTGCCGTCCACCGGGCGGAACGTTTTGCTCGACCGCCACCAGAATGCCAGCACCAGAATTACGAGCGATTGCGGCATGAAGTGCATCAGGAAGGCCGGGTAGGTGACGCTTACGAAATTATCGCCATAGATCAGGATGGCTATCGGCAGAACGAATGTCAGCGCCAGAAAGAATGCGTAGAGCGGATACCAGAGTTGCGAGAACAGGAACTGGATCTTCAGGCGCAGCGGCAACCGCCCGATCAGCTTTGGCGTATATTGCAGCAGGATCATCACAAGGCTGCGCGACCACTGGAATTCCTGCGTCACAAGATCGGCGAAGGTGCGCGGACCGTCGCCGTGAGCGATGGCGTCCAGCGCATGAATGCCCCGCCAGCCATGCGCATTCATGAACAGGGTCGTGGAATGATCCTCGGCCAGTTCCGGTCCGAGTCCGCCGATTTCCTTCAGCGCTGCCGTGCGCACCGCATAATGGGAACCGATGCAGACCGGGGCGAACCCGCCATTGTAACCGGCCTGCAGCGAGCCATGCATGCTGGCTTCCACATAAAGGCGTCCGCGCGCCGACCAGCTTTCACGCGCATTGCGATCACAAATGCTCGGTGCCGAAACATAACCGACCGCAGGATCGGCGAAGGGCCGCAATATGTTGAAGAGATAGCCCGGCTCCGGCACATGGTCGGCATCGAGCTGCGAGACGAAATCATAGCGCTCATAGCCATAATGGTCGTAGAAGAAGGCCAGATTGCCTTCCTTGCACCGGGTGCGGCGGGGCCAGCTCTGCCGATGATAGTCGGCACGCGCCTTGCGCGTAGACACGAACACGCCATGCTCACGGCACCAGGCGAGCGTTGCAGGCGAAGGGTCCTCATCGGCAAGCCAGGTATCATGCGGCACATCCTGCGCCAGCATGGCGCGCAATGTTTCAGCCACTACTTCGAACGGCTCCGACGGTGCCTTGGTGACGACCATGGCGACACGGCTTCCGGCGGGGATGCGAAGCGGCCCGGTCGGGCGCGCCGCGTGGAAGAAAATCGTGATGAAGTAAAGCGGCAGGATCGTGATCCATGCCACAAGTGCCGTCACCAGAATGGAACCCAGCAGGTGATTGTGCTTGGCGCTGATGAACCACCATTGCCAGAAATAGGCGATGGCAACAACCCAGAGGATGATGCCCACCACATATTCCACCCGCTTGCGTCCCGTAAAGATCGGCGCCAGCAAGGGTTCCGGTTCGTCCGTATCAATGGCCGGATGAAGATCGCGCCGTGTCATGGCCGCATCTCCAGCCCAAAGAAGGGCGCAGCCGTGCGGATGATCGTGTCGAGGTCGGAATGGAGCGTGCGGAAGCCAAGCTTTGCCGCAGCCTCCGACGGATCGGCATAAAGCACCGGCGGGTCGCCCACCCGGCGCGGGCGCATTTCGACAGGCACCGTACGTCCGGTAAGCCGGTCTATCGCATCCACGATTTCCCGGATCGACGTTCCGCGCCCGGTTCCCAGATTGAGGACTAGGTTTCCGCCGCCATTCAGGAGATGCTCGACCGCAAGCACATGCGCCCGCGCCAGATCGACCACATGAATATAGTCGCGGATACAGGTGCCGTCCGGCGTCTCGTAATCGTCGCCATAAACTTCGAGGCAATCCGCCTTTCCCGCCGCTGCCAGCATGGCGCGCGGTATCAGATGGGTTTCGGGTTCGTGCTTTTCGCCAAGCTCGCCATCCAGGTCGGCCCCGCAGGCATTGAAATAGCGCAGCGCCGCATAGGAAATGCCATAGGCTGCGGAATAGTCAGCCAGCATATGTTCCGCGATCAGCTTCGTGCGGCCATATGGATTGATCGGGCGCTGCGTTTCGCCTTCGCGGATGGGCAGGACATCCGGGATGCCATAGGTGGCGCAACTGGACGAGAAAATGATGGGGCGTCCGCCCGTCAGGCGGCTCGCCTCCAGAACGGACTGGATGCCGCCGACATTGTTGCGATAATATTTCGCCGGGTCCGTGACGGATTCCCCCACATAGGCCGAGGCCGCAAAGTGGATGATGGCTGCTGGCTCGAAGCTCCTGATTGCGGCGACAAGCTGATCTTGAGAAAGCGTGTCGCCCTCGACAAACTCGCCCCAGCGCACGGAGGACCGGTGACCCGTCGACAGATTGTCGTAAACGACCGGCGAAAATCCGCTCTCGTGCAGAAGCTTTGCCGTATGGCTGCCGATGAAACCAGCGCCTCCGGTGACGAGGATAGTCCGCCGTGTCATCTCGCCACCTCGAAAAGCTCGCCCGTTGGCCTGACAAGCTGGCGTTCGAAATAGGCGATCGTCTGCTTCAGGCCTTCGGCAAGCGCAATCTGCGGCTCCCAGCCAAGCTCGCGCTTGGCGAGCATGATGTCGGGTCGGCGCTGGCGCGGATCGTCGGTCGGCAGCGGACGATAGACGATGCGCGAGGACGAACCTGTCAGCGCAATGATCTGCTCGGCCAGTTCACGCACGGTGAACTCCCCCGGATTGCCAAGATTGACGGGCTTCTGGATATGGCTGTTCATCAGCCGGCTGAAGCCTTCGATCAGGTCGTCGACATAGCAGAAGGAACGGGTCTGCGAGCCATCGCCATAGATGGTTATGTCTTCGCGCTTGAGCGCCTGGACGATGAAGTTCGACACGACGCGCCCATCGTCGGGCCGCATGCGCGGGCCATAGGTGTTGAAGATGCGCACGATGCGGATATCGACGCCATACTGCTTGTGAAAATCGTAGAACAGCGTTTCGGCCGAGCGCTTGCCTTCGTCATAGCAGGACCGGGGCCCGAAGGAATTGACATTGCCCCAATAGGCTTCCGGCTGCGGATGCGTCTGCGGGTCGCCATAGACTTCCGAAGTCGATGCCTGGAAAATCCGGGCCTGGTAATGCGCTGCCAGCTCAAGCAGGTTGAGCGAGCCGATAACGTTTGTCTTCATCGTATGCACCGGATCGGCCTGATAATGCGGCGGCGAAGCCGGGCATGCCAGATTGTAGATCTCGTCCACCGGCAGATCGATCGGGTTTACGATATCGTGGCGCACAAAGCTGAACGTGTCGTAACGCAGGAGATTGCGCAGGTTCTCAAGCCGTCCCGTCGAAAAATTATCGACGCAGATGACGAAGTTTCCTTCGTTCAGAAGACGCTCGCAAAGATGGGAACCGAGAAATCCTGCTCCGCCTGCGACAAGAATGCGCCGTGTCGACATGCGCGCAGCAGATATACCCGACGATCTGAAGTTTATATTCACGAGAACCTCCAACGCCAATTCTTCAATTGCGCCATCCAGTAAAACGCAAAGCAGCTCCATCAACGCGCTTGAATAGAAGCGTGCTGTTCGGTGGTTTATGCTTGCTCTATCGGATGATTGAAGATAGCGGCGCTGGAGACCGGAGTCGTTAGCATAGAATCCGGAAACTTATCCTTGCGTCATTTTTTAAGCGGACAGTTTATTGGTAGGCATATTTTAGCGCAGAATATCGGAAAGGCGCTTCTGCTCTTTTTCGACACGCTCCAGATTGAGCCCTGCCAGCAGATCGAGGATATGGGTTTTCATCAACGCCGCGGCCTCCTCGCTTCTGTGCTTTTCAATCGCGTCGACCAGCGCGTGATGCGCATCGCTCTGGCAGGTCGTTTCGCGCCGTTCCCAATAGAGCGAGATGATGAGCGACGAACGCGGCAACAGATCGCCCACAAAACCCGCCAGGATCGAATGGCCCGAAATCGCAGCCAGATGCGTGTGAAAGAGCGCCGACAGCATGATCGCCTCGCTGTCGCGTCCGGCATGAAGCGCCTCATGCTCGTCGTGGAGATGCTGGCGCAGCTGCTTGACCTGCCGGGGCTTGACGACCTTTGCCGCCAGCGCAGCCACCTCCGGCTCGATCAGAAGGCGTGCCTCGAACACCTCGCGCGCTTCCTCGCGTGACGGCTCGGCCACGAAGGCACCGCGATTGGGTTCCAGACGCACGAGCCTGTCATGCGCCAGCGCCTGCAAGGCAGAACGCACGAAGGCGCGGCTGACGGAATATATCGTCGCCAGTTCGTCCTCCGGCAGCTTGGTGCCGGGAAGCAGACGATGGCTTACAACCGCTTCGCGCAGGCCGTTATAGACCGGAAGCCAGCGCGCATTTCCGCTGCCGTTTAGGTCTGTCATGTTCGTCTCAGCCAGATTCATTGTCTTCCAGTAGAAGCTGCCCCCCGGTCGATGCGGTCAGGCGCTACAGCTTATATATGCCCAAATATTTGCCCTCGCTTACATATCGGACAGAGGTCCCGCGAGTGTCAACAATCCCGCTAATTTTGCTCCACAAACCCCGGTAAAATCATTCAGAAAACCGGCATATCGGCTCCATCCCGCCGCCATACCTCAATGTCGCGGCGAAAAGGGTTCAAAAATGCCCTGAAAACCCTTCAATCGCGGCAGCTGATAGCCGCCCAGCTTCGATGTTTTAAGACCGAGGCCCACAAGGCTTTCGCACAGTTTCACCGCACAGGTCACCCCGTCGATGACTGGCAATCCATGCTCCCTCGAAAGGGACGCCGCAAGGTCGGCCATGCCTGCGCAACCAAGCACGATCGCTTCGGCATGATCTTCCCGAACAGCCCTGGCGATCTCGCTGGAAACCTTGTTGCGTGCATCCGATCCCGGAATTTCGAGATCGAGCACAGCCACGTCGCTGGCCCGAACCCGGGCGCAACGCGAGATAAGGCCATAGCGCGCAAGATTATGCTCGATGGCAGGCACAGAACGCGACAATGTGGTGACGACGCTGAACTTTCCGGCAATCAGGCTTGCCATATGGAATGCGGCCTCACCGATACCGATCACCGGCATGGTTCCGGCGCAGCGCGCCGCATCGAGGCCGGTATCGTCGAAGCAGGCAATCACGCAGGCATCCGCGGTCGGATGTTTCTGCATTTCCCCGATCATGCCGGGAATGGCGAAGACCTCGTCGAAATATCCTTCGATGCTGGGCGGGCCATCGGCCGGGTTGATCGCCATGATTGTCGTGCCGGCACCAGCCACGCTGCGCGCGGCCTCGCCGATCTTGTGCGTCATCGATGCAGTCGTATTGGGGTTGATGACAAGTATTTCCATTTTCCTCGAACCATCGAAATATTTGTTGTCGTTGTGGATGGTCCAGAGCGCCGGGAACGGCGCTCTGCCTAGTCGCAGCCCAGACGGTCAGATTTCGCCGCCGAGATAGAGTTTCTTGACCCGGTCGTCCGTCGCCAGTTCTTCCGAATTGCCGGAAAGCACGATCTTGCCGGTCGTCAGGGCATAGGCGCGTTGCGAGATGCGCAGCGCCATGCGCGAATTCTGCTCGACCAGAAGAACGCTCACCTTCTCGTCGCGGTTGATGGCGACGATGGAGCGGGCAATGTCCTGCACCAGCTTCGGCGCGACCCCGAGCGAGGGCTCGTCCAGCAGCAGAAGCTTCGGCTTGGCCATGAGTGCACGCCCGATGACCAGCATCTGCTGCTCGCCGCCGCTCATCGTGCCTGCCGCTTGCGAATAGCGCTCCTTCAGGCGCGGAAACCGCCCCAGAACCATCTCCAGCGTGTTGGCGATATCCGCCTTGCTTGAGCGGGTGAACGCACCCATCATGAGGTTGTCGCGCACGCTCATATAGGGAAAGACGCGACGGCCTTCCGGCACCATCGCAATCCCCATCCTGACGATCTCGTCAGACCGTGTGCCGTCGATGCGGCGTCCCTCATAATGGATTTCACCCTTGCGGATCTTCTTCAGCCCCGTGATCGCCCGCAGGATGGAGGATTTGCCCGCGCCATTGGCGCCGATCAGCGCGACAGTCTCTCCTTCCTGAACGCTCAGCGAAACGCCCTTCAGCGCATAAACATGATCGTAATAGAGTTCGGCATCGGATACTTTGAGAAGCTCTGCCATGATCAATATCCAATCGTTTCGTCTTCTGCGCCGAGATAGGCTTCAATCACCTTCTCGTTTTCCTGAATCTGCTTCGGCGTTCCTTCCGCGATCTTCTGCCCGAAATTGATGACCACGATCCGGTCGGAAATATTCATCACGGCCGGCATGTCATGTTCCACCAGCAGCACCGTGACGCCCCGGTCGCGGACCGCGCGCACCATTTCCACCGCCTTGACGGTTTCGTCGTGGTTCATCCCGGCAAAAGGTTCGTCCAAAAGCAGGATCTTCGGATCGGTGGCGAGACCGATGGCAATGCCAAGCGCCCGCAAATGGCCGTGCGGCAGGTTCTGCGCCACTTCGTCCCGCTGCTTCCAAAGGCCGAGGAATTGCAGGATTTCATCCGCCGAGCGTCCAAACTCCTCCTGATCGCGACGCGCGAGGCTCGACCCTACATAGCATCCGAGGAAACTCGCCTTGGCGCGCAGGTGGTGGCCGACGATCACATTGTCGCGCACCGTCATGCCCTTGAAGATCGTCGTTTCCTGAAAGGTGCGCACCACGCCCTTGCGCGCCACGATATGCGGCGCCAGACCCGATATGCGTTCGCCATTGAAGCGAACCTCGCCAGTCGTGGGATTGAGGAACGACGCGATCAGCTTGAACAGCGTGGACTTGCCCGCGCCATTCGGCCCGATGACCGACAGGATTTCCTTTTCCCGCACCGAAAAGGAGACATCATTGACCGCCACCAGTCCGCCGAAGCGTTTCGTGAGGTTCCTGATTTCCAGAAGATCGCTCATGACCCCGCTCCCTTTTTGCCGGACAGTCTGAGGCTGAGCAGCCCGTTAGGCAGGAACAGCATCAGGATGATGAGAACGCTGGAGAAGATGAGAAGCTGGAACTTGCCGGTCTGAAACAGGAAATCCCAGCCGAAATAGAGAACGAAAGTCCCGATGATCGGCCCGAACACATAGCCAAGCCCGCCCAGGAAGCAGTTGAGCATGAAATTGACCGAATCCGTGACGGTGAAGCTCGACGGGTAGATCGACTGCGAAATCGCGACGAACATCGCGCCGCCAAGCCCGCCGAGGAAGGACGAGATCGCATAGGCCAGCACGCGCAGATTGGTGATATTGACGCCGATCGACGAGGCAAGTTCCTCATTCTGCTGCAATGACTGGCATAAACCGCCAATGCGCGAATTGACGAGGCGGTATAGCCCGGCAAAACAAAGCACCATCAGCACGATGGACACGAAATAGAAGGCCGCGCGCGGGTTCTGCAAGGTTGCGAAATCCGGCAGGATCGTCAGGCCGAACAGCGATATGCCGCCCGGCATGGGAATGCTGACCATTCCCTTGGCGCCGTTGGTGATCGGCAGCGCCATGGCGAGCAGGCGGGCGACTTCCGTCAGAACCAGCGTGACCATGGCGAAATAGACCCCGCGCAACCGCAGGATCGGCAGCCCGATCAGGATGCTGGCCAACGCGCAGAACAGTCCCGCAACGGGCAGCGTCAGCCAGAAGGAGACGCCATATTTCACCATCAGGATCGCCGACACATAGCCGCCCATGAGAGCATAGGCGCCCTGGCCGATATTGATGCGGCCGATATAGAAGGTAAGCCACACCCCGCCGCTGACGATGGAGAGAAGCGCGACCGAAGTCAGTGTATAATAAAGGTCGTGCCGTCCCGTTACTTCGATCAGCACCGGAATGCCGATGAAGATCAGGGCAAGAAAGGCAGCAATCCCGATAAGTTTTGTCGTCCTGGTCATGATTGCCTCCTCAACCCCACGGCTTGCCCATGAGCCCGTTCGGACGGATGCTCAGGAACACCATCAATGCGGCGAAGATGACCAGATAGGTGATGTCGCCATAGGAACGCAGCACCGTCAGCCCGACGGATTCCATCATGCCGAGGATGAAGCCGCCGGCAATCGCCCCGCTGACCACGCCGGCGCCGCCGATCATCACCATCATGAAGGCCTTGATGGATACGGCGCCGCCAATGCCGGAATTGACACCGGTAATGGCGACCAGCAGTCCACCGACCAGCCCCGCAAGCATGGCCCCCAGCGCGAAACCGATCATGGAATAGCGGTCGACGTTCACGCCCATCAACTGTGCAGCCACGCGGTCCTGTGCAAGCGCGCGCATGGCGCGGCCGGGTTTTGTGTACTGCATGAAAAGAACGAAGGCTGCGATGAAGACCACGGCAAGCACACCGATCAGAATGCGGTCATATGGCATTATCAGCCAGTCGGACACGAAGACGCCGTTGACGATCTTCGGCACGCCGCGCTGTTTTTCGCCGAACAGAAGCAGGATCACCGCATCAAGGAAAAAAGCGACGGCAGCGGCGAGCAGCATCGTGCTTTCCTCGCGCAGACTGCGTTTGATGACCGGTCGGAAGAGAAGCTTTTCGATCAGCGCGCCCACGATCATCAAGGTGACGGCTGAGGCCACGAGAGCAACGACAAACGGCAGACCGAGCTGCCCATAAACCGTGTAGGTGACGAAACCGCCCAGCACATACATCTGGCCGTGCGCGAAATTGAGGACGTTCATGAGCGCGAAGATCAGCGTCAGACCCAACGCGATCAGTGCATATTGCGCACCCAGATATAGCCCGTTGGCTATCACTTGTTCCATGAAGGCAAACTCCCTCGGCGGAGCTCCGGACAGGCCAAAGCTCCCTGACAGTTCCTGACGATTGGGAGGCCCGAAGCGGAAGTACCCCCTCCTCCGCTTCGGGCTTTTCAGGCCGATCGGTTAATCGACCTGACCGACGAACAGCGTTTCGAACTTGCCGTCCTTGTATTCGGTGACGACCATCGGAATGCCAATCTGCCGCTTCTGGCTGAAAGACGAGGTGCCGACATAGGTCAGCTTGGAACCGTCGCCATCGCCCTTGACGAAAGGATTGGGCGCGGAGAACGTGTCCATGGTCTTCTTGAATTCCTCGACATTGTCGACTGCTGCCGGATTGGCCTTCAGTGTCTCCACGATATATTCCAGCGCATAGACCTTGGTGTTGGACTCGTCATTATATTCGCCATAAGCCTTGGTATAGCGATCGACGAATTCCTTCATCACATCCGATGCGATTTCCGGCGTGGAAGCGCCGCCTACCGAGATAAAGCCGTTTGCCAGCTCGCCCGCGCCTTCTTCAAGGACCTTGGCGTCCTGCGCGGTTTCGGTGGAAATGAAGCCCTGATAGCCCAGCTCGCGCGCTGCGCGGATCAAGAGCGGCGCATTGCCCGGGGCAACACCCGACAGAACCAGCAGGTCCGGCTTCTGCATCACGATCGGCGTCAGGACGGGCGTGAAATCGCGCGTGTCGTTCTGATAGGCATCGTTGGCCGACACCACTTCCAGACCGAGCGCCTTGGCCGCCTCGATACCGCTGTCGCGCTGGCTGAGCGGATCGGATTCATTGGCGGCCACGAAGGCAACCGTCTTGATGCCCTTGTTTTCCTTCAGATATTTGTAAATCGCCGGACCGGACTGATAGTTGGCGATCATGCCGAGAACGGCGTTTGACGCCGGTGGCGTGTAAAGTTCCTTCGGGAAGGAATAAGGGAAATAGATGATGCCCTTGGCTTCCGCCACCGGGCGGACTGCGGCGGCACCGTCATCCACGTTCGGACCAACCACGTAATGGACGCCTTCCTGCGCCATCTTTTCCATGCCGGCGATGGCGCGCTTCGGGTCCTTCTGGTCGTCGAAGGTGACGATCCTGATCTTGTAATTATCGTCGCCGATCTTCACGCCGCCCTGCTCATTGAGCCAATCGGCGCGAACCTGCATCGAGCGAACATTGGATGTGCCCCAGGCCGCCGCCGGGCCGCTGGTAACACCGACGAAACCGATTTTGAGCTCCTTGTCCGCCGCCTGGGAGGTCGACGCGGACATGAGCGCAAATATAGAAACGGCGCCAAGCGCCGCAGTCTTAACAACTGCGCGTCTAGTAATCATTTCAGTTCCCCTTGCTTAGCTTTACCTTTCTCTCATTTGGCGGAGAAAGGATTTCTTAAGCTAAACACGCAACCGAAATATTGTCAACAATCCGGATATTTTTAATAAACGATCTGGAAATGATGCGTCATCAATTTTGGATTGGCCGCTGAATGAAAAAAGGCGCGCCGGCAGGCCGGCGCACCTTTTGAAACGGCAATCTGAAATGAGGCGGGCGAGGTCAGTTCCGCGCCTGCAGCTGCGCGAAATGGGCAAGCATCCGGTCCGGATCGGCTTTTATGCCGCTGAAGAGTTCGAACGCGCCAACCGCCTGAAACACGGCCATGCCGCCGCCGTCGAGCACGCGGCATCCGCGCTCTTTCGCAAGCCGGACCAGCGGCGTCTGCAAGGGGAAATAGACGATATCCGAAACCCAGAGGTGAGGCTGCACCAGCGCGGGCGCAAGCGGCAGTCCGGGATGCGCATCCATGCCTGTCGGCGTGGCGTGGACCAGACCGGACGCGCCCGCCAGCGTTCCCTCCAGATCGGAACCCGCGATGAAACTGCATTCCGGCTGCACCGCAACAAGCTTGCTGATGACCGCATCGACCTTCGCGGCATCGAGGTCGAAGATGTGCACTTCCCGCGTACCCATTTCGGCGAGCGCATAGGCGACGGCAACGCCTGCCCCGCCCGCGCCGAGCAGCACGACACGCGCCAGCGACGCGTCCGGCAGGCCGCGGCGAAACCCTTCCGCATAGCCCCACCAGTCCGTGTTGTGACCGATGCGCCTGCCATCGGAAAACACCACCGTATTGATTGATTGCAAGGCGGATGCATGCGGCGAAAGCTCGTCGACCAGCGCCACCGCAGCCTGCTTGCAGGGGTGGGTGATGTTGAGACCGGAAAAACCCGCAGCCTCCGCCTCCGCGACAAGCGCGGGCAGATCGCTGGCTGAACGCCCCTTCTCGGCAATATCGATAATATCGTAGCGATAGTCGAGACCGGCTGCCTCGCCTTCCCGCATATGCATTGCCGGTGAGAGCGAACGCTGGATATTCGCGCCGATCAGACCCACATGAACACGGCGTTTCGTCACTTCACTTCTCAATTCCATTCTCCACAGGATCGGGCGGCGCGCGCCGACCCCCGCTATTCCGGGCTTTTCAAAAGGGCGATGATCGTGTCGCTGATCAGGCGTCGATGCCGCGCCTTCACGTCGGACGCCATCAGGTCGGTGCCGAAGATCGCGCCGAACGTATGCCTGTTGGACACGCGGAAAAAGCACTGCGCGCTGATCAGCATGTGAAGGTCGAGCGCGGAAATGCGGCGCTGGAAGACGCCCTGCTCGCGCCCGCGCTCCAGGATTTTCTCGATCGTCTCCAGAATGGTGACATTCTGGCGCGACAGGACGTCGGAACGTTCCATATGTTCGGCGCGGTGAATATTTTCCACCGCGACCAGGCGCACGAAATCAGGATTGGCATCGTCATGGTCGAAAGTGCTTTCCACCAGGCTGCGCATGGCGGATTCCGGGTCCTGATCGTCGAGCGACAGCGAGCTTTCGAGCGCGCGTATCTTTCCGTAGGCGCGTTCCAGCACGGCGAGATAAAGCCCCTCCTTGCTGCCGAAATAATAATAGATCATGCGCTTGGACGTGCGGGTCTGCGCTGCAATTTCATCGACGCGCGCGCCGGAAAACCCCGATGCCACGAACTCCCGCCCCGCAACGTCGAGAATATTCTCGCGCGTTGCGTCGGGGTCGTTCTTGCGCGGCTGCGCCTTGGCGAGCGCCTTTGCCATAGTCTTCTCCTCAGCGTTCAAAGTGCCGCGGCACTTTTCGGCATGCCCGCCGGGCGCATATAGCGCCGCAGCGCCGCAATGCGGAAGATCGCATTGGCCGCGCCGTAACCCTTGTAGCCCTGCCTTTGCACGACTTCGAAAAAGAAACCCTGATCGTCGGTCGGGCTATAGAGCTGGAAATACTCTCCGCTCTCGTCCCGGTCATAAAGCACGTTCGCGGCCTTGAGCCGGTCGGTGAATTCCGGGTCGAGGCCGAGCCGCGCTTCCAGATCGTCGTAATAATTCGGCGAGATTTCCAGCGTGTGGAAGCCGTTGTCGCGCAAGGCCGCAGCGGTGGCAAAGATATCGTCCGTTGCAAAGGCCAGATGCTGGATACCCGAGCCGAAGGTTTCGGCGATGAAACGACCGGCCAGCGTGCGGCGGTTTTCCGCGCCGTTCAGCGTGATGCGCAGCGTTCCCTCGTCGTTTTCCACCACCTGACTGCGCACGACACCGCCCGGATCGACAATATCGACCATGGGCGATTTCCGCGATTCCGTGAGCGAGGTATAGAAAAGCAGCCAGGTCAGAAGCTCATCGAACTTCATCGTCTGGGCAACGTGATCGATATGGGTGAGGCCGACACCTGCCGCCGTCTCATCTGTTGCGACGGGCTCGAACTCGATGTCGAAAATGCGGGCCAGATCGGTCTTCTCGTCAAGGAAATAGACCAGCCCGCCGCCCACGCCGCGGATGGCGGGCATGGCGATTTCGCCCGGATCGAGCGGTTGTTCAAAATTCTCCGCCCCCATCGCAACGGCGCGCGCATGAGCTTCCGCCGCATCGTCCACCACAAGCCCCATTGCGTAGGCTGCGGTGCCATGGACGGCATAGGCCGAGCTTGCAAAGCCGCGCGTATCCGTGTTGATGACAAGGTTGATGCCGCCTTGCCGGTAGAGCGCGACGTCCTTGGTGCGATGCTTGCCGGCGAGCCTGAAACCCAGCGCACCGACAGCCGAAACCAGCCGTTCGGCATCGTCGGCATGGGTGGCAAATTCGACGAAGCCGACACGGTGCACCTTTGCGCGGGGCGGCATGGCCGCAACTGTCAGCCTGTTGTCCGGCTCGACCCGGCGAACCTGATCGCCCAGATAGATGAGCGAACGGCGCCCGTCGGCGGCAATCGTGGCTGGCGATCCGCCACGGAACTGATCGTTGAAGATTTCGAGCGAGAAATAGCCGTCATAGCCGGTCGCGGCCACCGCCCGCATGAAATCCAGCACCGGCAGGTCGCCCTCGCCCGGCATGTTGCGGTAATGGCGGCTCCAGTAGAGCAGGTCCATGTCGATCAGCGGCGCATCGGCCATCTGGATGATGAAAAGCTTGTCCTTCGGAATGGAGCGGATCGAATTCACGTCGATCTTGCGCGCCAGCGTGTGAAAACTGTCGAGGATCAGCCCGACATTGGGATGGTCGGCACGGCGGACGATCTCCCAGGCATCGCGGTGGTCGCTGATATGGCGCCCCCAGGCAAGTGCCTCATATCCGACGCGCAGATTGCGCCGCGCCGCCCGTTCGCCAAGCTCGCGGAAATCATCCGCAGCGCGGTCAATGCCGCCAATGGCGGCAGGCGACACGTTGGAGCAGACCAGAACGAGGTCCGTGCCCAGCTCCTGCATCAGATCGAACTTGCGTTCGGCCCGGTCGAAAGTACGGCTGCGCAGGGGTTCGGGCATGCCTTCAAAATCGCGGAAAGGCTGGAAAAGCGTGATCTCAAGCCCCAGGTCGCGCGCCATCTGGCCCACCTGACGCGGGCTTTCGTCAAAGGTGAGAAAATCATTCTCGAAAATTTCCACCCCGTCGAAACCGGCCTTGGCGATGGCTCCCAGTTTCTGCTGGAGATCGCCGCTGATGGAGACGGTTGCTATCGAAGTCTTCATGTCACGCTCCTGTCTCCGGCCGGACCGGAGTTTTCCGCCAGTCCCGGGCAAACCCGCCCGGAACCGTCTTGTTTGATATCACCTGGATATAGAGCCGTACTGGTTTAGTTACCGCCGCGCACTTTCTTCAATTCGGCAAACAGCTCATCGACCGTTTCCGCGCCGATTTCGGCGGTGAACTTGTCGATGACCGGCTTCACCGCTTCGCGCAGGCGCGCGGTTTCCTCGGGCGTCAGTTCGGTCACCTGCATGCCGGTCTTCTTGATTTCATCGAGCGCCGTCGCGTCCTGCTCGCGCGAAACCTTGCGCTGATAATCCCGCGCCTCGACCGCCGCCTGTTCGATCACCGTCTTTTCCTCATCGTTGAGGCGATCCCAGAACTTCTTGCTGATCATCACGATCTGCGGATTATACTGGTGGCGGGTCAGCGTCAGATATTTCTGCACTTCATAGAACTTGGCATTGATGATGTTGGCATTGGGATTTTCCTGCCCGTCGACCGTGCCGGTTTCAAGCGCCGTGTAAAGCTCGGTATAGGGCAGCGGCACCGCATTGGCGCCAAGCGTATTGAACAGGGCAACCGGCACCGGCGATTGCAGGGTGCGGATCTTCAATCCGGCAATATCCTCCAGTTTTGCGACGGGATGGCGATTATTGGTCAGGTTGCGGAAACCGAGTTCCCAATAGGCAAGCCCGACCAGCCCCGTATCGGGCAGGCGTTTCATCAGGTTGGTGCCGAACGGGCCATCCATCACCTTGTCGGCTTCCTCGCCGCTATTGAACAGGAATGGCAGATCGACAGCCTCGAATGCCTTGACGGTGCTGGACAGGATACCCGCATTCATCACCGTCATTTCCACCACGCCGCCCTGCAAGCCGGAAAGCGTCTGCGGATCGCTGCCCAGCACGCCGCCCGGAAACAGTTTCACATTGATCTGCCCGCCGCTCTTTTCCTTCACCAGCTCGGCAAACTTCTCCATGCCCGTGACCTGCGGATGGCCCTTGCTGTTGGCGGCAGCAAACTTGATCGTCTGCGAACGGATTTCGGCCATGGCCGTTGTCGTCATCAGGGCCAGCGGCAGCACCATGCCCAGTGCCATTGTCTTCAGTATTTTCTTCATGTTTTCCTCCCACTCAAAAATTCTGTCTTCGTTTTCACGCAAAACCGCTTCGCGCTTTTCGGGATGCGCTCTAGTGGAACCAGCCCATCGGCACCGTCACCAGTTGCGGGAACAGCACCATCAGGAAAAGCACCACCAGCTGCGCGATCAGGAACGGCAGAACGCCCGTCATCACCTTTTCAAACGGCAGGCGCGCGACGCCGCACACCACATTCAGCACCGTGCCGACAGGCGGCGTGATAAGGCCGATGGAATTGTTGATGATGAACAGCACGCCGAAATAGACCGGATCGATGCCCGCTTCCTTGATGATCGGCATCAGCACCGGCGTCAGGATCAGGATCGTCGGCGTCATGTCCATCGCCATGCCGATGAGAACAACCAGCAGCATGATGGCAAGCAGCAGCAGCGTCTGATTGTCCATCAAGGGCCGTACCAGTTCGGCCAGCTCGCCCGGCACATCGGCGACCGTAATCATCCAGGCCGAAACGCTGGCGCTGGCAACGAGGAACATCACCACGGCGGTTGTCTTCGCCGCGTCCACCATCGCCGGATAGAGCCTTGAAAGCGGCAATTCCCGATAGACCACGGTGGCGACGAACAGCGAATAGACAGCGGCGACCACACCCGCTTCCGTCGGCGTGAACACACCGAAGCGAAGGCCGACAATGATGATAACCGGCAGCATCAGCGCCCATATGCTGTCGAGGAAAGCCCGCATCCGCGCGCCGGGTTCGGCCTTCTTCGGCAGTTCGAACTGTTCGCGGCGTGCAAGAATGAACCATGTCAGGCACAGCGCGACGGCGATCATCAGGCCGGGGACAATACCCGCCAGGAAAAGCTTGGTGATCGAAACGCCGCCGACCACGCCAAACAGGATGAAACCGATGGATGGCGGAATGACAGGCGCGATGATCGAGGCCGAGGCGATCAGTCCGGCAGCGCGGCCCGGTTCGTGTCCGGCGTTGCGCATCATCGGAAACAGCAGCGCGCCGAGCGCTGCCGCATCCGCAACCGCCGACCCCGAAAGACTGGCAATGATACAAGCTGCGAAGATGGCGACAAAGCCGAGACCGCCGCGCACATGGCCCACCATGACCAGCGCCAGATTGACGATGCGGCGCGACAGGCCGCCCGCATTCATGATTTCTCCGGCAAGCAGGAAAAAGGGAACCGCCATCAGCGGAAAACTGTCGGCGCCGTTCAGCACGTTCTGCGCCACGATCTGGGCGTCGAACATATCCATATGCATCATCAGCGCCGCGCCGCTGATGATGAGTGCAAAGGCAACCGGGACGCCGAGCGCCATCGGAACCAGAAGCGCGGCGAGAAAGATAAGCAAGGTCATGGTCGGCGCGCCCTATTTGCGATCTTCATCGGTCGAGACGGGCGTGACGTGCTCCTCGCTATCCGTCACGAAATGCGTCCTGGCGACGTCGATCCGCCCGGCTGCGATGCCGAAACCGTTCCACGCAATGATGAGGAGCGCGGGCACGGCAAAGGCCAGCCCTGCACCATAAAACCAGCCCATGGACATGCCCGTCGCCGGGGCCAGCGTCGGGATATTGATGAGCGTCTGCGTCCAGCTTCCCGCAAGAACGAGCCATGTCGCGCCGAACATCAAGATATGACCTGCGACCAGCGCAATGCGCGCGCCTGCCGGCGACAGGCGGCGCACCAGCGAGTCCACGCCCAGATGCGCATGGTCGCGCATGGCGACAACCGCGCCCAAAAAGGTTAGCCAGACGAAGAAGATGCGCGACAGCTCTTCCGAAACCGTGATGCCCTGATTGAAGGCGTAGCGCAGCACCACATTGCCGAACACAAGCACGACCATGCAGCCGAGAAGGCAGGCAATGGCGAACCGCGCCGCGGTAAAATAGAAATCGACTAAAGCTTTCACGTTCCTCCTCCGGCCTCCTCCTGGCCTCCTCCGGCGTATTGCTTGCAGACTGCGGCCCCTTTTCGGGTTTCAGGTGAAAGCGACGCGACATCACCGGCAAGATGCCTCATGCATCCGAAGTGAAACTTCGCTTTCCCCACAGTCCTTGACCGTTCCCGGGCCGGCCAGCGCCACGAAGGTCCCGTCGGATGCCTTTCCGGCTTCCGGCAGCGCCCTATCGCGAGTGCAATCCATTCTCAGTCGCTCCCACTGAGGAACGGAATCGCATCGGTCAGCTCCATCCCTTCCTTAAAATGTACTAACTGGTTAGGAAGTCAATGCATTCTGTTTGAACAAATGCGCAAACGCCAACATTCCATGAAAATCAGGAATGTTCCGTCTGGTTCAAAATAGCGGATTTCGATGCAGATCGCGGGCTGTCGGAGAAAGATCAGCCGCCGTTCACCAGCGCCAGAATGAGCTGGTGGACATTGCCGCCATTGCCCATCTCCACGTGGTCGAAGGCGCGGCCCTGAGCGCGCTGCACGTCGACCATATCGGTGATTTCCTTGATCAGCACCTTGCGGATCTTCTGGCATTTCGGATCGTTTGGAACCGACAGGCCAACGGTCCGGCGCACGATCTCCCGCGTCATGTCCTTGGCGTGGTCGCCATGCACAAGCTCATGCTTGCGAATGCCTTCATAGAAGGTTTCCCAATGTTCCTTCACCGGTGAGGCCAGCTTCTGCGAGGGCTTGGGGAGCGTATAGGTGATCTTCAGCTTCGGCGTGGCAGACAGGATCGTGCAGGCATTGTTGGAGCGGTCGAACTGCCGGTCCCAGGTCAGCACATAGCTTGTATGGGCGATGACGCGGGTTTTGCCGCCGCCGATTTTCGGGCCGCGCTCGCCGATCGATTCATAAAGTTCCGGACCAGTTTTCCCGGCGATGGCGTAGAACTTGATTTCCTCGACGGGCTTCCAGTTGTCTTCGGCAAGCGCGGGTGCCGCCGCCAGAATTCCAGATAATGCGAATGCTGCCGCTTTTCTCAACGCTTGCCCCGATCCATCGATTTGCCGGATGATTTGCGCGCAAGCTACAATATCGGCAGGCAATGCGTAAGCGGCTTTCCAGCAAAAAGCCCACCCCGGTTTCCCGGCGCGGGCCTTTTCGGATCACGATCCCGATCTTACTTTTCGATGGTGCGGTTCCAGCGGCTGTTGAGCTGCTGGCGTCCTTCATTGACGGCATCCCAATCGAGCGTCTTGGCCGTTTTCATATAGCCGTTGAAGGCGTCGAGCTTGGCCTGTGCTTCCGGCGAACCGGCCTTGGCCTTCTGGTTCGACGGGATGACGTTGCCATGGTCGAGCGCCTTGCTCTGCGCATCGGCAGAGAGCAGGTAATGCGCGAGCTTCTGGCTCAGCTCCGGCTCGCTGTTGCCTGCCAGCACGCATTCGGTCACGGCGAGGACGACGGAGCCTTCCTTCGGCTGCGCATATTCAACCGGAATGCCCTTGTCCTTCAGGTTGTTCACGCCGGTCGGCGTCAGCGGGAAGATCGCCGCTTCGCCGGTCTGGACCATTTCCGAAATCTTGGCCGAAGACGGAATGAATTCCAGAACGTTCTTGCCGATCATGTCGGGGAACTTCTCGAAGCCCGGCTCGAGGTTCTTGTCGTCGCCACCCTGAATACGGTTGAACATCAGGAAGGCATGCAGGCCGAAAGTCGAGGCGGAAGCCGACTGGAACACCACGGCATTCGCATATTTTTCGTCGGCGAAATCCATCCACGAAGTCGGGGCTGCCCAGCCCTTTTCGTCGAAAAGCTTCTTGTTATAGGCAATGCCGGTCATGCCCATATCGACGCCGATGGCCATGTCGTCCTTGAGGCGCGCGGCAGGCTGAATGTCGGCCAGAACCGGATCGTCGGAGATTTTCTGGCAGAGGCCCGCATTGATCGCGCGCACCATCACACCATCATCGAGCAGCATGACATGCATCTGCGGATTGTCTTTCTGCGCGGTCGCCTTGGCGAGAATATCCGCCGAGGTGCCCGGCACGACAACGACCTTGACGTCATTGGCCTTTTCGAATTCCGGCAGGACATGCTCGGTATAGGCCTTCTCCATATTGCCGCCATTCATGCCGATATAGAGCGTCTTGGTTTCAGCCGATGCGGCCGAAGCGAAAGCTGCCGACAGGCCGAGCGCCAACAGGGCGGTTTTGGTGATATACTTCATGCTACTCCCCTTTGTGGTTTGAGTTCATATCGAACCGGTCGATGCGGAAGGCATCGATCGGCGTTTCCGTCTCGCCGCGCACGGCGAGATCGCAAAGAATGGCGCCGACAGCCGGGCCGGTCTGGAAACCGGCGCCGCAAAAGCCGAAAGCGTGAAAGAGATTGTTGACCCGGCTGCTTGGCCCGATAACCGGATTGTCGTCGGGCATTTCCGATTCAGTGCCAGACCAGAAGCGGATAACCTGGGCATTTTTCAGATGCGGGAAAAGTTCGATGGCGCGCAGCATCACCGAGGAAGCCGCATTGACCGAAGGCCGCGAAAAATCCGGGTTTTCAAGCGCCGCGCCGCGCCCGCCGCCCATCACATAATTGCCGCGCGTGACCTGACGGCCATAAAAGCCGCCGCCTTCTTCGCCAAGGCTCATCGGCAGGCGAAAGGGCATCGGCTCGGTCACGACCATCGACGGATAGATGCGCTGGAGCGGCACCGGCTCGCCGAACGAGGCCGCGAACCGGTCCGACCAAGCACCGGCGCAGTTGAACAGGAGGCGCGAGCGGATTTCGATCGTGTCACTCGCGGAGCCACCGCCTGCCAGAATGGCAAAGCCGTCGCCGGTTTCGCGCGCTTCGATGACCGGCGTGTTTTCCAGCACCGTTGCGCCCGTAGCCAGCGCCGCACGGGCAAAGGCAGGCGCGACCATCCGCGGATTGGCATGGCCATCTTCCGCGCAGAGCGAACCGCCCGCCACATCGCCCGGCAGCCATGGAAAACGCTCGCGGATCGCATTGCCGCCGATCAGCTCGACATCGAGCCCGAGAGGCTGCACTGTCGCCGCATAGGCTTCAAGCTTCGCAAAATGCGCTTCCGTGCGGGCAAGCTTCAAATGGCCGCTGCGGACATATTCGCCGTCGATGCCGATGAGTTCCGGCAGGCGCGCCCACAATTCATGCGACCGTTGTGCAAGCGGCAACTGTTCCGGCGCGCGGCCCTGCCTGCGCACGCCGCCATAATTGACGCCGCTCGCCTGCGCGCCGCAAAAGCCCTTGTCGAGCAGGATGACCGACAGGCCGGCCCGGCGCATGAAAAGCGCTGCCGAACCGCCGACGATCCCGCCACCAATAATCACCGCATCAGCCTGAAGACGCCTTGTCATGACGAAGCGCCCTCCCTGGCCGGAGCGCCAAACCCGAGCGGGATCGGCTTGACCGGCGCCTGAGCGCGGATGCGGCCTGCTTCGGCAGGAGTCTTGTCCTGCATCGACGCCAGGAGTTCGGCCGCCGCCGCCGTGCACATGCGGCCCTGACAGCGCCCCATGCCGACGCGGGTAAGCGCCTTGAGCCGGTTGATCTCCCGCACGTCACCGTTACTGATGGCCGCCAGCGCATCGCGCACCGCGATTTCCTCGCAGCGGCAAAGCGTGACATCGCCAGCAATCGTGTCGAACCAGTCGCGCGGGAACGGAAAGGCTTTTTCGACGATCAGGCGCTCGCGATAGATATGATCGAGCTTTGCGAGAAGGCCGCGTTCCACGCCTTCGTCAAACGGCAGGCCCCTGTCGCGCAGCAAGGCAATCGCGGCCAATGCCCCACGAATTTCGGCGGCATCCGCACCGGCAATGCCCGCGCCGTCGCCTGCCACATAGACACCGATACGGCTGGTGCGGCCAAGCCTGTCAGCAGCAGGAAGCCAGGCGCGGTCCCGTTCTTCAAAGCGGAAATCGCAACCGGCGAGATCGGCAAGCTGGGTTTCGGGACGCAGCGCAAAACCATAAGCCAGCGCATCGCATTCCACCTCGCGCTCGCGCTTGCCGACGCGATAGCGAATGGCTTCGACATGCCCCTCGCCCAGAACCTCGTCGGGACGCACATTATAATGGTTCGGCACGCCACCAAGCTTGAGACGCAGACCGTAATAAGCGCCCAGCGCCACAATACGCGGCGCATAAAGCGCCAGATGCGCCAGATGGAATTTTGAAACGAAGGGCGCCGTGTCCAGAACGGCCGCAACCTTGGCACCGGCATGATGATATTGCCAGGCCACCAGATAGAGCAGCGGACCGGAACCCATGAACACCACCCGCTCGCCAACCGTGCAGCCTTGTGCTTTCAGCGCCGTCTGCGATGCGCCGAGCGTATAGACGCCGGGCTTGGTCCAGCCCTTGAACGGCAGAACCCGGTCGGTCGCGCCCGTCGCCAGAATGAGATGGCTGTAGGGCAACTGGCCGTGAACGCCACCGGTCAAAAGGTCGAGCCGGTCGGTTTCCCCGCGGGAAATGTTCCACACCAGCGTTTCCGGGCGATAGTCGATCGCGCCGCGCAAGGCGTCGAAGCTCTTGTGCAGCGCTTCAGCCTTGTGCGCTTCTGACCCGTAGCGGCTGCGATAGCTGCGCCCGTCATCGAGCGGCGGGCGGCGATAGATCTGCCCGCCGGAACGAAAACCTTCGTCAAGCACGATGGGCCTCAAACCCGCCCTGACCAGCGTTTCGGCGGCGCGAACACCTGCCGGACCTGCGCCAACGATAACCGGATCGAGCACCGCACTCATTTCGCAGGCTCCGTGACAAAGGCCATGCCGTCTTCCAGAAGCGTGGTGCAGGCGCGAAGCTTGTGGCCCTCAGAGGTCATGACATGACAGTCCTGACACGCGCCGATCAGGCAGAAGCCCGCACGCGGCTCGCCGGTGAACTCGGTATGACGCAGCTTGCCCTGCACGGAGAGAATGGCGGTCAGCACCGTGTCGCCGCGGCGTCCCTCGAAGCGCACGCCGTCGAGCGAGAAGCTGACCGGCTGTTCGGCCAGCCGATACCGTCTGCGGAACTGAGCCGCCGAAGAAGAAACCGGGATCGTCATGATCTGCCTGTTCAGCCCTTGCCCACCAGCAGCCGGTCGAGACCGAACATGCGATCGATGATAATCATGGTCACGGTGGCGACGAGGATCATCAGGGCCGAAACCGCCGCCATCATCGGATCGATGGATTCGCTGGCATACATATACATGCGCACCGGCAGCGTGACCGTGGACGGCGAGGTGACGAAGATGGACATGGTGAGTTCGTCGAACGAATTGATGAAGGCAAGCAGCCATCCGCCTGACAGACCCGGCAGCAGCAATGGCAGGGTGATGCGGCGGAAAACGGTCCATTCACCAGCGCCAAGCGTGCGGGCCGCGTTTTCCGCATTGCGGTCCATGCTACCAAGCGAAGCAAGGATGAGGCGCAGCGCATAGGGCGTGACGACGATGGAATGCGCCGCGACCAGCCAGACGAAGGAGCCGGTAAAGCCCATCAGCGAGAACAGGCGTAGAAACGCCACGCCCAGCACCAGATGCGGGATGATGAGCGGCGACAGGAAAAGCGCGTTCAGCGCATCGCGGCCACGGAAATTATACTGCGCAATCGCCAGTCCCGAGGGAACGGCGAGAAGCGTGGAAATCGTTGCCGAGAAGAATGCCAGTTGCACGCTGTTATAGAACGACGCCATGAAATCATTATGCGCGAACACGGCCTCGAACCAGCGCAGCGACAGGCCCGCATTCGGGCCGCTCCACGGCATGGTCAGCGTGTTTTCCGGCGTGAAGGCCACAAGGCACACCACGACCATCGGCGCCAGCATGAAGATGACGATCAGCGTGTGGAAGAAAAGGGCAAAGGGACCGTTCTTGACCATGGCTTTATCCCAGCTTCTTCTTGGCCTGCCCTTCGAGCAGACGATTATAGGCAATCATGATCACGAGATTGGCGACCAGAACGATGATGGCGATGGCAGCGCCCAGCGGCCAGTTCAGCTCGATCAGGAACTCGTCATAGACGACGGTTGCCGCCATCTTGAGACGACGCCCGCCAAGCAGGCCCGGAATGGCAAAGGAGCTCGCCGAAAGCGCAAACACGATGAGGCTGCCCGAGAGAATGCCAAGCACGGCCTGCGGAAACACCACGCGGCGAAGCGCTGTCAGGCGCGATGCGCCGAGCGTCAGCGCCGCGGCTTCCACCGACGGATCGAGCTTTTGCAGCACGGTCCAGACCGGGATCACCATGAATGGCAGCATGATGTGCACGAGACCGATGACGATGGCCGTTTCGCTGTAGAGGATTTGCGTCGTCGGCAGACCCACCATGTCGAGCGCGCTGTTCACGAGGCCATTGCGGCCCAATAACATGCTCCAGCCGAATGTGCGCACCACGACCGAAACCAGAAGCGGGCCGATGATGACCAGCAGGAAGATCGAGCGCCATGGCTTGCGCATGTTGGAGAGAATATAGGCTTCCGGCACGCCGACGAGCACCGTGATGACGGTGGTGATCAGCGCCAGCTTCAGCGTGCGCCAGAAGATCGAGAGATAGTAGGGGTCCTTCAGGACCTGCACATAATTGGCAAGCGTGTAGACGTTTTCGATGCCCTTGTCATAGCTGTAGCTGTTGAAGGACAGAAGCACGGTAAGGCCGAGCGGCAGCAGCACCAGCGCGAAGAACAGAAGCGTTGAAGGCCCTACCAGAAAGAGCGGCGTCAGATCGCGCCTTTGCTTTGGCGTGGGGGTTGTGTCCTGTGAGGTGACGGCCGACATGCTCAGTTCACCCCTGCGGTGAGGATGCGGCAATCCTCGTGGTTCCAGCTGAGGCCGACCGATGTGCCTTCGGATGGCGGCGGGTTGCCGAGATTGGGAAGCGCCACCGAAAGCTGGCCCGCAGGCGTCGTCACGCCGAGCAGCCACTGTGCGCCCATGAAATAGCGCGTCGTCACTTCACCGGCGATATGCCCCTCGCCCGCTGCCACGAGCTGCACCTTTTCAGGGCGGATGAAGACGGAAAGCTCGCCCGAGACCTTTGTGCCATTGGCCGGGAAGCGGATCGCGGTTTCAGCCAGCGCGATCATGTCGCCTTCGGCGCGCGCCTTGAGGAAGTTCGACTTGCCGACGAAATTGGAAATGAAGTGGTTATGCGGGTGCTCATAGAGCTTGTAGGGCGCATCGACCTGCGTGATGACGCCCTTTTCCATGACCACGATGCGGTCGCTGATCGACAGCGCTTCGGCCTGGTCATGCGTCACCATGATGGTGGTGATGCCGACTGTGCGCTGGATGCGGCGCAGCTCGAACTGCATTTCCTCGCGCAGCTGCGCATCGAGATTGGAAAGCGGCTCGTCGAGCAGCAGGACCGGCGGGTTGATGACCAGCGCGCGGGCAATGGCCACGCGCTGGCGCTGGCCGCCCGACATTTCGCGCGGATAACGGTCGGCAAGCGCGCCCAGATGCACCAGCTCCAGCACGTCGCGCACGCGCTTTTCGCGCTCTGCTTTCGGCACATTGCGCATTTCAAGGCCGAAGCTCACATTCTGCGCCACCGTCATATGCGGAAACAGCGCATAGCTCTGGAAGACGACGCCAAGCTCGCGCTTGGCCGGCGCAAGCCGCGTGATCTCGCGCCCGTCGAGCGTAATCGTGCCTGCCGTCGGCGTCACCAGACCGGCGATCATCTGCAAGGTCGTGGTCTTGCCGCAGCCCGAAGGCCCCAGAAGCGAAATGAACTCGCCCTTTTCAATCGCCAAGTTGAAATTGTCGACAGCCGCGAACTTGCCGTAGTGGCGCGAAATTCCGGACAGGGTCAAAAAGCTCATTGCATCTCCCTCTCGGCTTGACTTCCGCGGAATAGAGCGGGGGAGCGGAAGCGCCGTGATGTTGTCTCACGTCGCCTCTTCGTCGGGCTGGCTGGCGGGAGCGGCTTGACCGCGCTTTTGAAGCGCCGATCCGACTTGTCCATTTGAACGCATGACTGTCCAGCCGCTTACGCAGCCGCAGCGTTCCCCTTGTTTACAAGTAAAACCGCCGATCCGCTTGCGGGCACTTCTCCAATGCCGTGCCGGACCTTCCCATTGGCGACGGTTTTAGATGGCGGAAAAATCTGCTGGAATGCAAATTATAATTTTCAAATCCGGAAGAAATTATATATTTCTTTCAAAATGCAGAATTTGGAAGCAATTTTATGGATGATATATCTGAGAATCCGAAATCCGGCGCCGCGCTTAACTCAAGTCTGGTGAAGGCAATCCATATCTTGAAGGGTCTGGCCGCCAGCACGGATGACGGCGTGCGGCTGATCGATCTGGCGCGCGATCTCGAACTCAGCCAGCCATCGGCGCATCGCCTGCTGAAGACGCTGATTGCCGAAAACCTTGTCGAGCAGCTTCCCGACAAGAAGGCCTATCGCCTGTCGCTGGAGTTTTTTGCGATGGCGGCGCAGGCGCGCCAGCGCGACGGCATATTGAGCATTGCCCGCCCGTCGCTGCTGCGCCTGTCGACCACGTTCAACGACACGGTCTTCCTGCTCGTGCGCAGCAATTTCGACGCGGTCTGCCTCGACCGCGTGGAGGGGCCGTTTCCGATCCGCTCCTTTACCGGCGATATTGGCGGCAAGGTGCCGCTCGGCATCGGCCAGGGCAGCCTTGCCATCCTCGCCTTCCTGCCGGAAGAAGAGCGCGAGGCGATCATCCGCTTCAACATGCCCCGCATTCTCGATAAATCCGCGGTGGACGAGGTTGACCTGCGCATCATGATTGCGGAAGTGCGCGAAACGGGCGCGGCGACCTTCAATTTCAACATGATCGACGGCATGGCGGGCCTCGGCGTTCCCATCCTCAACCGTGATGGCGAGGCAGTGGCCGCGCTCAGCATCGGCACGCTTGCCGCGCGCCTGACCGAGAAGCGGCAGGAGACGGTGACCGAACTTCTGCGCAAGGAAGCGGCCATCATCTCGCAGCGGCTCAACCCGTTCGACCCGACGCTGCGGCACCCAAATCAGGCTTTGTTGAAATAAACGAAAGCTTTATGAGCATTTCCAGCAAAAGTGTGAAACGGTTTTGCGTTGGATAATGCGATGAAACAAATAGTTGTGCGCAACAGACCGGCTTTGTCCACAGCGGGCAAAAAGTTTGGCGATTGACTCGCACCCGCCGTCAGCGTTTGATCGCTGGCAGGTGTGGAGGTTCTGTGGGCGGAGGGCAAATTATCCAAAGCAGAAAATCCATCTCCATAACGCTACAATATTGGAGTTCTGTTGTGATCAAATCCACCAGACGGGGAATAATCCACCTGGCCTTTGCCCTTGCCGCATCGACGGCGATGGGCACCTTCGCCACCACGGCGGCCGAGGCTCAGGACAAGATCCTGCTCATCATCAATGGCGCGCTCGGCGACAAGTCGTTCTTCGACAGCGCCGCCAAGGGCATGAAGATGATCAAGGACAAGTATGGCGACGACGTCGAGACCAAGATTCTCGAAATCGGCGACGATCCGACCAAATGGGAACCGGTGTTCCTCGATGCGTCCGAACAGGACTGGGACCTCATCATCGGCGGCACCTACCAGATGTCGGAAACCGTCGGCTCGGTCGCCCAGCAATATCCGGACAAGAAATACATCCTCTACGATGCAAGCGTGCCTTATGAAGAAGGCGGCTACGACAATGTCTATTCCATCCAGTACAAGCAGAACGAGGGCTCCTATCTCGGCGGCATGCTGGCGGCTTCGCTCCTGAAGGAAGGCAAGCTCGGCGACGCGGGCAAGAACCTCGGCTTCCTCGGCGGCATGGACATTCCGGTCATCAACGACTTTCTCGTGGGCTACATCGCCGGCGCGCAGGCAGTCATGCCCGACGCCAAGATCGCCATTTCCTATGCCGGTTCCTTCATGGATGCCGCCAAGGGCAAGGAACTTGGGCTCGCGCAGTATCGCTCCGATGTAGCGCTCGGCTTCGTCGTCGCCTCGCAGACCGGCCTCGGCCAGCTTTCGGCAGCGAAGGAAACCGGCAAATATGTTCTGGGCGTCGATTCCGATCAGGAAGCGATCTTCAAGGACAGCGACCCGGCCATCGCCAAGCAGGTTGTCAGCTCCGTGCTGAAAAACGTCGATGTCAGCCTTCTGCAAGCCTATGAACGCTTCAAGGCAGGCGACCTGCCGTTCGGCAAGGCGGAAGCGCTTGGCCTCAAGGAAGGCGCTGTCGGCATCGTGCAGGACGGCAACATGGCTTCCATGGCCACGCAGGAGATGAAGGACGCCATCAAGAAGGCATCCGACGAGATTTCCGAAGGCAAGATTACGGTTCCGACCGCATTCGGCATGAGCACCGAGGATCTCAACGCGATCCGCAACAAGGTTCGTCCCTGATCGTGGAAAATCCAGCTGAAGACATTGAAGGCGGCGATGCTATCGTCGCCTTCCGCCCAATCGTCGCCTTCCGCGATGTGAGCAAGGTCTATCCGAACGGCACGCAAGCGCTTCGCGACGTGTCGTTTTCGATCCGCCCCGGTTCGATCCACGCCATTTGCGGCGAGAACGGTGCCGGCAAATCCACGCTCATGAAAATCCTGTTCGGCATTGAAAATGCCACGGCGGGCGAAATCGTTGTCGATGGACAGCATATTGCATCCTGGTCGCCCGAAGATGCCGCGGCCAAGGGCATCGGCATGGTGCACCAGCATTTCTCGCTCGTGCCGACGCTGACGGTCACTGAAAATATCATTCTGGGCCATGAGCCGGTGAAGGCCGGGCTGATCGACCGCGCGGGCGCGCGCAGAACCGTCGAAGCGCTGATGCAGCAATACGACCTGCACGCCGACCCGGATGCGATCACGGGCGCGCTTTCCGTCGCCGCCCAACAGAAGGTCGAAATCCTGAAAGCGCTGGCGCGCCGCACGCGGCTCCTGATCCTCGACGAGCCGACCGCCGTTCTCTCTCCGCCGGAGATCGAGGAACTGATGCGCAAGCTGAAATCGCTGCGCGATGAAGGCATTACCATCCTCTTCATTTCCCACAAGCTGAACGAAGTGCGCGAACTGGCCGAAAGCGTGACGGTGCTGCGCGCCGGTACAGTCGCGGGCACGGAAAAACTGGCCGACGTGCCGGATGATGCCATCATGCAGATGGTGATGGGCCACGCGGTCGACATTCCGCAACGCGCCCATAAGCATGGCGCGATGAAAACCGTTCTCGACATGAAGGGCGTCACGACGACAGCAGCCGATCCGGCAGACCGCATCAAGGACGTGGACCTGACCGTCGGGGCGGGCGAAATCGTCGGCGTTGCCGGTGTGGATGGCAGCGGCCAGCGCGGCCTCGTATCCGTGCTTTCCGGCCTTGCTGATGCGGCAAGCGGCACGATCAGCCTCAATGGCGTGGACATGCTGCGCGCCAACACGGCAAGCTGGCGCAGGCAAGGGCTTGCTCATCTGCCAGCCGACCGCTTTTCGCAAGGCGGCGCACCCGGCCTGTCTCTCGCCGAAAACGCGATAGCGGGGGCCGGCTCGATAACCGCCGACAGGCAGATATTCCGGGGGCCATTCCTGCGCTGGAACGCCATCAAGGCCCGCGTCAGCGGCATGATCAGGCAATATTCGGTGCGGGCAGGCGCAATTACCGAAAGGCTCGATTCCCTTTCCGGCGGCAATGCGCAAAAGCTTATCGCCGCGCGCGAACTTGCCACCAACCCAAAATTCCTGATCGCCGACCAACCGACGCGCGGCATCGACGTGTCGGCGGCAGCGTTCCTGCACCGCCGCATCGACGAAGTGGCACAGGGCGGCTGCGCCGTGCTGCTGATCAGCGCCGATCTCGATGAATTGCTGCGTTTGAGTGATCGTATCGTCGTTTTCTTCAATGGACGCATCGTCGCTGTTCTGGAAAACGGACCAGACATAACACCAGCCGTCCTCGGACCGTATATGCTGGGGACACGTATATAATGCGCAGACTGATTTCTTATCTCATTCCATTCTTCCTGACCGTGCTGGTGATCGGCGTCATCATGGCCGTTCTGCTTGTGCCGCTGGCGCTGATGCAGGACAACCCGGCAGGCGTTCTCAAAACCTTCTTCCTCGGACCGTTCGGCAGCATTCGCCATATGGGCAATGTGGTGGAGGCGGCAACGCCGATCATGCTGACCGGCCTTGCGATCACCATCATGTTCCGCTCCGGCCTGTTCAATCTGGGCGCGGAAAGCGGCTTCTTCCTCGGCGCGCTCGGCGCGGTGGCGGGTGCCGTTCTGCTCCCTTCGCTCGGCTGGTTCTCGCTGCCGGTGGCGATCCTTTGCGGCGCGGTGGCAGGCAGTTTCGCCTGCACCATTCCGGCAGCGCTGCGCCTTCGCTTCGGCGCATCGGAAATGGTGACCTCGCTCGTCCTCAACTATGCCTTTCTCTTCCTCGGCCTGTTCGTCCTCAATTATGTCATCCGCGATCCGGCTGCGGGCGGGATGATGTCGCTCAAGATTCCGCCGGATGCCAAGCTCGATCGCCTGCTGGCGGGCACGCGCCTCAACAGCGGTTCGATCATTGCAATCCTCGCCTGCGTCGCTGGCGGCATCTGGCTTTACTGGACGCGCTCCGGCCTCAATATCCGTATCGCAGGCTCAAGCCCCGGCTTTGCCAATCACCTAGGCCTGCCGCTGAAACGCATCATCATGCGGGCCCAGATTGTCGGCGGACTGGTGGCGGGCATGGCGGGGGCGCTGGAAGTTCTGGGCCTTCATGCCCGCTTTGCCTGGCTCGATCTGCCGGGTTATGGTTGGACAGGCCTCGTCGTCGCCATTCTGGCGCGTGAAAACCCGTTCCTGCTCATTCCCTCCGCGCTTTTCCTCGGCTTCGTGCAGGTGGGTGGCGATCTTCTCGCCCGCAACATGAACATTCCGACCGAAGTCGTGGGGCTGGTGACGGCGGCGATCATGGTGGGCGCGACGGCAAGCGTCATTCACAATCACCCGACCGTCTTGCGGCTGATCCGCAACCTTCGCAATCGCGATGGAGAACAGGCCGAAGCGCAGCCGGGAGTACAGGCATGAACACCGTTCTCGCACAAATCCTCGACCCGCATTTCATCGGCACGATCCTGCGCGTGGCGACGCCATTGCTGCTGGCCGCTCTCGGCGTGATGATTTCCGACCGGGCGGGCGTGCTCAATATCGGCATGGAAGGCATGATGCTGGTTGCAGCCCTCATCGCCGTTCTGGCGAGCGCCGCGACCGGAAGCCCGGCCATCGGCCTTTTGGCGGCGCTCGTCGTCGGCGCGGCTCTCGGCTGGCTGATGTCGCTTTCGGTCAACCGGCTTGGCACCGATCTCATCATGACCGGCATCGCGCTCAACATCGCCGCAGCGGCTGCAACGACGCTCGGGCTTTATCTGGCGACAGGCGACAAGGGCATGTCGGGCGCGCTCAAAAGCGGCGCGCTGCCAAGCCTTGCCGTGCCTTTCATCGGCAATATCCATGTGCTGACCTTCGCCGCTCTTCTCGCTGTTCCTGCGGTCAGCCTTCTGATGATGCGCACGCGCTTCGGCCTGCATCTGCGCGCCACCGGCGTCGATCCGAAGTCGGCGCGCGCCGCAGGCATCCAGACCGGCCGCGTGCAGATGATGGCGCTCGTCCTCTCCGGCCTCTTCGGCGGTGCGGGGGGTGCCTATCTGTCGCTCGGCTATGTCACATGGTTTGCCCAGAACATGACCGCCGGTCGCGGCTTCATCGCCATTGCGGCGGAAGTGATGGGACAGGGAACCGCATGGGGAACGCTCGTGGCGAGCCTTGTTCTTGCTGCGGCGGAAGGCTTCGCCATCACGCTGCAAAGCCTCGGCTTGCCTTTCGAGCTGATGCAGATGATCCCTTATCTCGTCCCGGTCGTCGTGCTGACGATCCACGCGGCGCGGCGCCAGCGGCGCGCCCGGCTTTTGAAGAAATCCTGATAATGAACATTGAAATGAGAATGAAATGAAAGCTTGGGAACTGACCCGGGACCTGCTGCGCGACACAAAACCTGTCGTACGCACGGCGGAGGAACAGACCTGGGACGCAAGCGCCGTCATGAAGGCGCAGGACGATCTCATGGCCATGTTCTGGAAAAGCAACGTGCCGGGATCGGCAGCGCCCGAATGCCTGATGGCCGGTGCGCTGCAATCGCTGGAAAACAAGGGCTTTGTCCTCGCGCCTTATGAAGAACTGCTTCGCGACGGGCTGGCAGCCCTTGAGCGCGGCGATTTTGAAACGCTTTACCGCATCGACATGCGCATGCGCATCCTGATGCGAGCGGCACAACCCGACCCGGACCATCCGTCGCAAAAGACGGTGCGCTATGGCTCGTGGGAGGAGTTCGACGCTGCCGTTCAATGGCCGGACGATGTGTTCTATGCCATCCAGTCGGATGATTTCCGCGACCGCACAGCCGCCGCCTGGATGGCGCAGCTCGTGGGAGCCGCAGCTGGCACGGCGCTCGAAGGCTATACGGCTGAAAACATCATGGAGGTCTTCGGCCCGATCCGCGACTATGTGCGCGAGCCCAACACCTATAATGACGACATCACCTTCGAAATTGCCTTTCTCGAAGCCTTCGGCGACAAGGGGTCTGCCGTGACCAGCGCCGACATTGCCGAGCGCTGGACCTCGCTGATCCCGCTTGGCTGGTCGGCGGAGGCAATTGCGCTTTCCAATATGCGGCGCGGCCTCACCGCGCCTGAAACCGGCACGTCCGACAATCCCTTCGATGAATGGATCGGCGCGCAGATGCGCGGCACGATCTGCGGCATGGTCGTGCCGGGCCGCGCCCGCGAAGCGGCCCGCCTTGCATGGATGGATGCGGAAATCTCCCACGCCGGAAACGGCATATTGGGCGAAGTCTTCAACGCCGTCATGGCGGCGCGCGCCTTTGCGGTTCAGGATACGCGCGAACTGCTCGTCTCGACGGCAGCACTTTTCCCCGTCGAGACCGAATATGGCGCGGTTCTGGCCTTCGCGCTCGATGCCTGCCGCTCCGCCGGCAGCTGGCAGGATGCATGGGCGAAATGCGATGCGGAATATGCCGAATATAACTGGATTCACGTCTATCCGAATGCAGCCGCACAGGTGATTGCGCTGTGGTTCGGCGAAGGCGACTTCGACCGCACGCTCGAAATCGTTTGCGGCATCGGCCACGACGTCGACTGCAACGCCGCGCAGATACTCAGCATGATCGCCATTCAGCGCGGTTCCGGCATCATCGCCGAACGGTGGTCGAAGCCGCTTCTGGCCGACGACATCGTCACCTATATGCGCCGCCCGGCGAAAATCTCCTTCGACGCGCTTGTCGACCAGACGGTCAGCGCGGCACGAAACGCAGTTTAAATCTCTTTCACGCTTTTCCGAGCGCAAAACCGCTTCACACCTTTGCTGGAAAAGCTCTAACGCAGGAAACCATCATGGCCCGTAAAATCATTATCGATACCGATCCCGGTCAGGACGATGCCGTCGCCATTCTTCTGGCCCTGGCAAGCCCGGAACTCGACATTCTCGGCATCACCGCCGTTGCCGGCAACGGCCCGCTTGCCCGCACCGAGATCAACGCCCGCACAATCTGCGAAGTGGCCAAAAAGCCGGAAACAAAGGTGTTCGCAGGCTCCATCCGTCCTCTGGTGCGCCCGCTCGTGACGGCTGAAAACGTCCATGGCAAGACCGGTCTCGACGGTTACGACCTCCCCGCCCCGACCATGCCGCTGCAAGCGCAGCATGGCGTTGATTTCATCATTGAAACGCTGATGAAGGAAGAGCCGGGCACCGTCACGCTCTGCCCACTCGGACCGCTCACCAACATCGCGTCCGCACTCATTCGCGAGCCGAAGATTGCCGGACGCGTCAAGGAAATCGTGCTGATGGGCGGCGGCTATTTCGAGGGCGGCAACATCACCCCATCGGCGGAATTCAACATCTATGTCGATCCGCATGCCGCAGCGGTCGTGTTCAAATCCGGCATCAAGATCACCATGCTGCCGCTCGATGTGACCCACAAGGTGCTGACCACAGAGAAGCGCATCGCCGCCATTCGCGGCATCGGCACCCATGTCGGCGAGGTGGTTGCGGCATGGCTTGAATTCTTCGAGCGCTACGACGAAGCCAAGTACGGCACCGATGGCGGCCCGCTGCATGACCCGAATGTCATTGCCTATCTCATCAAGCCGGAACTTTATTCCGGACGCGAATGCAATGTCGAAATCGAGATCAATTCGGAACTGACCATCGGCGAAACAGTCGTCGACTGGTGGGAAGTGACTGACCGTCCGAAGAATGCGCTCTTCATCAAGGACGTGGATGCAGACGGCTTCTTCAGCCTGCTGACCGAACGGCTTGCGGCGCTTTGATTTTATCTGGGCATGATCTTATCCGAAAACCGGAAGTCCACTTTTCGGGATCATGCTCTAAATCACACTTTCGCCACAAAAAAGCCGCGAGCGCCTTATTCTCGCGTCTTCTTCGCCGTATTTGCCCGGGCGTTTTTGAGCAGTTTTTCGCTCAAATCGCATGAAATCGGCGCAAACTGGCGCCAATCTTCACTTTGTCACAATTTGCGAAGGCCGGTTCAGCCCTGACTTTGCAGAAGCGCTGCCACTTCCGCCGCCGTCGGCGCAGCCGCGCCAGCACCCGCTCTCGTGACCGCAATCGCTCCCGCCGCCGAACCATAGCGCACGCAATCGTGCAGGGACTGCCCCTGCGAGAAGGCAACCGCAAAACCGCCGTTGAAACTGTCGCCAGCTGCGACCGTATCCACCACATTGACCTTGAACGGCGCGAAGTGTTTCACCTCGTCCGCCGTCACCAGCAGCGCGCCGCGACTGCCAAGCTTGACGATGACAATTTTCGGTCCGCGTTCCAGAAGGTTTCGGGCGGCAGCTTCCGCCGAAGCGAGATCGGTCGGCTCGATACCGGTAATTTCAGCGGCTTCCGTTTCGTTCGGAGAAATAATGTCGCTCAAGGCGATGAGGTCCGCCATGTGGCTTGCATCGCCGACCGGGGCCGGATCGAGCAGAACACTGCCGCCTGCCGCACGCGCCGCTTTCGCCACCGCCCGATTGGCCTCATGCGGAACTTCGCGCTGCAACAGCGTAATCTTCGCCCTGGCAATATCGGCGGCATAGGCATCGATATCGGCAACCGACCAGCGCGCATTGGCCCCGGCACAGACCGCAATCGTGTTCTGTCCCGCTTCCTCGACCTGAATGATCGCCATGCCGGTATCGACGCGATCGATCACGCGCACGCTTCCGGTATCAAGGCCAAATTCCTGCATCTGCTTCACGGCCAGCTCGCCGAAGGCATCGTTGCCCACCGCGCCGACGAAGCGAATATCACCGCCAAGCTTTGCCACCGCAACGGCCTGGTTGGCACCCTTGCCGCCGAGGCCAATGCCATAGCCGGTGGCGTTTACGGTCTGCCCCGGACGCGGCAAGGCGGGCATTCTGGCGCTGACGTCGACATTCACACTGCCGAAAACGAAAATCTTCAATGGTCTCTCCATCGCTTAACCGGCGCACCATAACCGCGCCGAAGCGAAACTTCCACGGTGGGCTTTCACCATGCACAGAGAGAACAGCCACATCGTCAATCCGGCTCCGCCCTGAAGTGCAACTCCCGCTTCAAAAGCTTTTCAAGCCAATCGGCAAAGACCTGAAGACGGCGGGAAAGATGCTGGCGGTGGGGATATAGAAACGTCATCCGCATCGGCTCGGCGCGCATATCGGCCATTACCTCAACCAGTTCGCCCGCATCCAGCTGGCGTTTGACATCATAGGCCGGAATCTGGATGAGGCCGAGACCGGCGAGACAACAGGCGATATAGGCTTCGGCATTGTTGACGGTGACACGCCCGCGCACCGGTATGGAGCGCATTACGCCGCTTTCGACCCATTCCCAGGGCTCGACGCGCCCGCTCGACGGCGAGGCATAGTTGATGGCCCAATGCCCGGAAAGGTCATAAGGCGTTTCGGGAATACCGTACCGCTCCAGATAGGCCGGGCTCGCGACGTTGATCAGCGGAAGCTCTCCGAGCGGCCGGGCGATCAGCCCGGAATCCGTCAATGGCCCGACGCGCAGGACGCAATCGACACTTTCTTCGACAAGATTGACGGCGCGATCCGTCACCCCGAGATGTATGTCGATTTCCGGGTAGGCATCCAGAAATTCGGGCAAGGCAGGCGCGATGATCAGGCGCCCGATGCGACCGGGAACGTCGATCCGCAACGTGCCGGACGGCGTCGCGGTATTGCGGAACAGGTTTTCCGCTTCCTCCACATCGGCAATCAGGCTCAGGCATCGTTCATAGAAGGCAGCGCCGTCCTGCGTTGTCGACACGCTTCTGGTGGTCCGGTGAAGGAGCCGCGCGCCCAGACGCCCCTCCAGTTCGAAAACCGCCGCTGAAACCGAGGAGCGCGGCACGCCCAGCGTATCGGCGGCGCGGGTAAAGCTCGAACATTCGACAACGCGGGCAAAAACACGGAAAAGGTCGATGCGATCCAAGGTGTTCTGCCTCCATTGTCCATCATTTCTGACAGGTGTTGTCAGAATGACCGTCTTTATAAGGCTATTGTAGACGATACTCTCCCGGACTGAAAGCGGCTGCGTGGCGCGGCCGCATCGGAAAAGGAAGGTTGAAGCCATGACAGACCACAGCATCAAGGGCAAAACCGTTATCATCGCCGGTGGCGCCAAGAACCTCGGCGGATTGATCGCCCGCGATCTTGCGGAACAAGGGGCGAAGGCAATCGCAATCCATTACAACAGCGCATCGACCAAAGCGGGTGCCGACGCCACTGTCGCCGCCGTGAAGGCTGCCGGCGCGCAAGCGGTTTCCTTTCAGGCCGATCTCACCACTGCGGGTGCGATGGAGAAACTCTTCGCCGATACGATTGCCGCCATCGGGCGTCCCGATATCGCTATCAACACGGTCGGCAAGGTCTTGAAGAAGCCGATCGTCGAAGTTTCGGAAGCCGAATATGACGAAATGACCGCCGTCAATTCCAAGTCAGCCTTCTTCTTCCTGAAGGAAGCCGGCAAACACGTCAACGACAATGGCAAGATCTGCACACTGGTAACATCGCTGCTCGGCGCCTACACGCCATTTTATGCAGCCTATGCAGGCACCAAGGCCCCGGTGGAGCATTTCACGCGCGCAGCTTCCAAGGAATTCGGAGAACGCGGCATTTCAGTAACCGCAATCGGCCCCGGCCCGATGGATACGCCGTTCTTCTATCCGGCGGAAGGCGCGGACGCAGTCGCCTATCACATGAGTGCGGCGGCACTCTCAAAATTCTCCAAGACCGGCCTGACCGATATCGAGGACATCGTTCCCTATATCCGCTTCATGGTCTCGGACGGCTGGTGGATGACCGGGCAGACCATCCTCGTCAATGGCGGCTATACGACCAAGTAGAGCATTTCCAACGATTCAATCCAAACTGGAAATGCTCTAAGATCAATGGCGGCCCGCCGGTGCAAGGGCAGGCCGCCATACGGCTTCGTGGAAAATCGAGGAAAGCCTACTCGGCCTTCAGGAACTCGCCCACTTCCAGCAGGACGAACTCGTTGTCATCCACCTTGTCGAGCGCGCGGCCTGCCGAGAACGGCAGATTGTTGTCATTGCCGACGATAATATGCGTGTCGTCCACGCGGTCCACATTCTCGATGGTCAGGAACGGCATGTCGTAAATGCCCTCGCGCCCGCCCTGGCGGCGCTTGTTTTCCGGGTCCGCGATGGCGAGCAGGTCGATATAGCCGATCTTGCGCACGTCCTTGCCGACATTGCTGTCGTCGAACGCGATCTTGTAGATGCGCTTCACCTTCGACGGAACATCGAAGCAATCGGCCTGCGGCTTCTTCGGATCGGCACAGGCCTTGTCCGCCGTGCCGACGCCGTTGTCGCGTTCGATAACCAGCGCCGTGGTTTCATCCAGCATGTTGAAATCGCCGATAGCTTCGCCGCCTTCCGCCAGCGGATAGAGCCACGACCGGCCCGTCCACTTCTTGTCCGCAACATTGAACTCGATGACGCGCAGGCCGGTCTTGCCGCTCTCGGTCTTTTCCGGTGCGCCATCGACAAACAACGGACCTTCCAGAAGACCGTAGAGCTTCGTGCCGTCCTTCGACATGGCAAGCCCCTCGAAGCCGCCGGAGCGCTTCAGATTATAGGCGGGAAGCTTGAGGCTCGGGTTGGCGGGCAGAGCGAGCTTCGGATTATCCGGCGACACCACTTCCGTCTCGCCGACGAAAGTCGGGAACACATCGGTCAGCTTGCCGTCCGTGTCGAATTTCAAAAGGAATGGCCCGAATTCCTCGCCGACCCAAAAACCGTCCGCCACCGGCTGGATGGATTCCACGTCGAAATCCGCGCCAGTCAGATAGCGCTTTTCAGCGCCTTCCATGACGATGGGGAATGGAGCCTTCTTGTCTGGATCGCTGAGGAACACGGTTTTGACGCGCTCCACCGTTCCCTTGTCCCAGTCGAACTTGAGATTGTGCAGCATCAGCATGGCGTCGGGCGAATTGAGCTTCGAGCCGAAGCCATTGTCGGACAGGGACCAGAAGCTGCCGTCTTCCATGGTCTTGATGCCGGAAAAACCCTGCACCGGCTGGCCGTCGAACGGCACGGAAAGGCCGGTCTTGCGCACGCCGTCCTTGCCCTCGACAGTGCCGATGCCTTCAGCGCGCTTGCGGTCGGCGGTGGTGAACTTGCCCGACGTCTTCAGGTGTTCCGCCGCATCATCCGGCGCGGCGATGATCGTGTTCGCGGGCAGGATGGCATGGGCCTTGAGCGTTGCGGGAAAAGCTTTTTCTTCAGCGGAGGCCGGAAATGCCAAGGCGACAGCACCGGCAAGCATGGTAGAGGCGACAAGACGCGATATCATGATAAGTCCCCGTTGGTTAGAGCGCATCCCGAAAAGGGTGAAGGGCTTTCGGACAGGATGCGCGACAAAACGAATATTCTGAGCGCCGATCTGACTGGGCCGGATTGAAACGCTCTGGAAATACAGGGACGGAATTAGGCTGGCTTTGTATCGCTGGCTTGACGCTTCCATGAAGCTTTGGCGAAGTTCCGATTTTGCGGGAAATGCCGTGATTTTCAATTGCTCATGAGAATGATTTTGCGGGCGCACCGGCTTTCGGATAAAACCGTTCCGATTTTCCGGAGAGAAGGGTAAATGATGACCGACATGGCGGCCGCACGGCGCAATATTGTGGTGCTGACGATTGCACAGGCACTGGGCGCTTCAAGCCCGCCCATCGTGATTTCGCTCGGCGGTCTGGTTGGCCAGAAACTTTCAACCGACCCGGCACTCGTCACCCTTCCCGTCAGCCTGTTCAATCTCGGCCTTGCGCTCGGCACGCTGCCCGCAGCCTTCTTCATGCGCCAGTTCGGGCGGCGCAACGCCTATATGCTGGGCGCTCTTGTCGGCGTTGCGGCAGGCTTGATTGCCGCCGCAGGCATTTTTGCAGCCTCGTTCCTCGTCTTCTGTCTCGGGACGCTGGCCGCCGGTTTCTATGCCGCCTATGTGCAGAGCTACCGGTTCGCCGCAACCGACGCGGCAACGGGCGACATGAAGGCGCGCGCCATCTCATGGGTCATGGTCGGCGGGCTTGTTGCGGCAATCGTCGGGCCGCAGCTTGTGATCTGGACGCGCGACACCATTCCCGACGCGATGTTTGCGGGCAGTTTTCTCAGCCAGGCCGTTCTGGGGCTTCTGGCCCTCCCCGTCCTGTTCATGCTGCGCGCGCCGAAGGTCCGCAAAGACCCGAACGTCATCCATGATACAGGCCGTCCTCTCAGCGAAATTCTCCGTTCGCCGCGCTTCATGCTTTCCGTGGCAGCCGGTGTCTGTTCCTATGCGCTGATGACATTCGTGATGACGGCAGCGCCCATCGCCATGGTCGGCCACGGCCATTCCGTCGATCACGCGGCCCTTGGCATTCAGTGGCACGTGCTGGCCATGTTCGCGCCGAGCTTCTTCACCGGAAAGCTCATCACCCGTTTCGGCAAGGAAAAGATCACCGCGGTCGGGCTGGTGCTGATTGCCTTTTCCGCCATCATTGCGCTCGGCGGCTTCGATGTCGGCCATTTCTGGGGGGCGCTGATCTTCCTCGGCATCGGCTGGAACTTCGGTTTCATCGGGGCGACCGCCATGGTGACGGACTGCCATACCCCCGCCGAACGCGGCAAGGCACAGGGCGCGAACGATTTCATCATGTTCGGCACCGTTGCCTGCGCTTCCTTCTTTGCAGGTTCGCTGCTGCATTCTTCGGGTTGGGAAACCATCAACTGGCTCGTTTTCCCGATCGTCGCCCTCGTTCTGGTGCCGCTCATCCTGCGCCTGAAGCCGAAAGGGGCAGCCGCAGAAGCCTGATCGTTCAGAAAACCTGCTCTTTCATCCAGAGCCTGCCGCCTTCGGATACAGCGTCATAAACAGCGCCACCGAGGGCGGCACCGATAGGCGTATGCAAGCCTGCATATAATGCCCTTTCGGCATCCTGCCCGCATGGCGCGGAGACGGCGATGCAGTCCGTTCCGGTGCCGGTTGCCGCTCTGCTGCCCACATCGAGCCCAAGTTCCATAATGGCGGCGGTGCGGGCCTCGGCAGCTATCGACATCGCCTCTATATGGGCCGCGACAGACAGGGGCTTGTCGATATGAACCAGCAGGTTGATCGTCCCGGCGGGCATCTTCATCTGCGCAAGCTCCCCTACCCTGCCTGCATTCGACAGGCCGACAGTGGCAAGACATGCAGCGCGCGCATCGCCGGAGCGCCGCATGGCAATGTGATGCTTCTTCACGCTGCGCGAGGTCATCATCTGCACGGCTTCGCCAAAACCGGCCTCAGCCAATCTTTCCTGCAGCAAAAGCGCAGGGTCCACATCCAGAGTTAGATCGTCATTGCGTACTTCCAGCCAGGCGACAGACCGCGCACGGACGAAACCGGGACGCGTGAGCGACCAGCTCAAAATGTTTTGCGGGTCCTGAAACTCGGCCGCAAGCACCGGGCCGGAACAATGGATCGTGAAAGGCAGCATCAGCGATCTATCGCAGATCGGCACGGAAACCGCGACCAGCGCCTTCCCGCCATCCACAGAACAGCCGGATTGGCAGCCTGGCGCGGCGATAAAGCACGCCTTCGTGACTTGGCCGCGGTTAAGCAAGGCGATATTGATCCTTGGAAATTGTTTCGCGCGTCACGGAAACGGACAAGCGGTTTGCTCTGGATGGCGTCATGATCAACGATCTCACCGATGAGATATTCTGGATATTCACCATCGGGTGCTGCATCCTTTTCATCATGCGCCTTCTTTCGCCTCCTCCGCGCCAGAAGACCGATCAGGCGCAGGACCTCAACACATTGCGCCCTCGCCGCCGTTCACGCCGCCGCCGCTTTCAGGCTCAAGACTGACGTTACAGCCGCTATTCATAGACAGCTTCACGATAGCTGACCGATCCTAGCTGTATCAGTTCCGGCAATCCTTGCCCGATTGAACCGACAACAATTCGCGCGGCATTTTTCAGTGTCATCTTTCATGAGGGTTCGTTACCAGCCGGTGCCGGCCTCCTTTGAGGCAAGTTCTGCTTGTGTCGTGGAAACCATGGACGCTCGTTGAACATCAACAGCATTCCGGCAGGCTTCATTTGGTCCTTCTCGGTCGACAGCTTCCCGACAGGCCATCCAGATGAACAGCTTAAGTCGAAAGAAAGGAACTGTTTCGATCCCCGTTCGGGTGGCTTTATGCCGGTTGAGGCACAGACATATTCCAGGAGCAGAATGCTCAAAAACGCCTTCCCAAGCGATTTTTGGCGCCGAACAGGACCGCTTGGTCTCCTTAAGATTTATGAACGATATGAAACCTAATCCGATATTTGGTTTAGTCGCTCTGACAAGGGTTTTTCTGAAGGTCTGGGGTCCCGGCAAATCTCGCTAACAACGGTTCTGCGCGTTCAAGGCGGCCATAAGCATTGGTCTGATCGAGAAAGAGCCACTGGCGGCCTTTTCCGTCAGAATTCGCAGATATCCTCCCGCGGACTGAATCTGCTCATAACGCTGCAGAATATAGGCGATCACGATAGACGCATTGTGGGTTCCAAGAACCTTCTTTGCGAGATCATAGAGCTTTCCATCGATCCCGAGGAAGGAACGGACTTTCTCAGCCGTATTGGCCAGATCGTGCCAATGCCGAATGGATGAGACCGCATAGGCCGTGATCTCCGGACAGGAACGAAGTACCATGTCGAGCGAAACCATGGGTTCTGCCGGAGCGCTGGTGATTTCATTTACGCGCTGGTCGATAAATTCAGGCGTTGCTCTTTCAAGATGGGAATCTGGATTCGATTCAATTTGCTGCCGCTCATTTTGAGATTCATTGGCGCGCAAATTTTCAACATTCTCATGAATTTTCAATGCGTTATCGATTTCCGCACGGATATCCTGCAAGGAATTGACCAGAGCAGCCAGTTCTTCATGCTCGGCGCGACGCGGAATGCTGTCGACGATCAGCCGGAAACGTTGACCGATGTTCTGCCAGTCACCGGCGAGTTTTTCCTCTGCTGCGAATTCGACAAGCTTGGTGATATCGCGGCGCAGCAATGTCAGACGTTCGCGCATTTCACGCAATGCAGTCTTTTCCGCCCTCACCTGTTCGGCAGCGGTTTCCAGTTCAAAGGCACGGGCCAGAAGCGGCGCCAGTGAAAAGCCGAACGCGATCTGTACATCCCCGCCTTTGGCACGGCGCGCATAGCGCTTGCCGTTCGGGCTGTCCTGGCGGAGAATAAAACCGCCACCGACCAGCGCAGCCAGATGACGGCGCAAGGTGGCATCAGCCATGCCATGGGCGCGCAATGCCAGTTGCTTGTTGGACGGAAACACGATCAGGCTGCTCTGTTCGTTCAGTTCCGTTTCCGGATAGAACGACAGCAGCGCCGAAAGTACCGCCAGAGAACGATCATTCAGGCCGAACAGGGTCTTTGCCTCACACAGCCAGCGATGCAGCTGCCACTTGTCGGCGACTGTTCCCGGCGCGATTTGCCGTGTGTTCTGCTGACTTGCCAGCAAGGCAAGCGTCATCCTTCGACTGCCAAACGGCGTCGAGGCCAGTTGAATCTCCATCTTCTTTCACCTTCCACAAGGCAAAAGAAATCCACCCGCCGAAATGACGCTAATTACACTTGACAGTGATTCGTGGATTTGCGATTCTCTAGCTGCTAAACCAATGAGAAGGGCTTCCACACGGCGACGTTTGGGGGCCTTTTTCTTTTGCTGTCTCGTTCCTCTTCCTGAACAGTTTCGACGCAAACACGCTTACAAGTTGAACTAAGCCTGTCGTGATCCCGAAACCGGCTCCGGTTTCCAGAAGACATGCTCTACACAATCAGACCGCGGCAACCGCTCTGGCCTGTACGCTACTTACTTCTCCTCGCTCCGGAATGACGCATAGAGCTCATCCAGATTGCGAGAAAGCCAATCGGCAAAACGCGGCCCGTTGGCAGCACTGAGCGCCAATGTAGCCGATTTGCCATTCTGTTTGATAACTGCGCTGACGGACTTGTCCGAAGCCGTCCAGCTGGTTCCGGGGCGCAGAGCCGCCTTGGTGACCGGCTTCTTCTGCTTCCCGCCTTTCAGATAGCCATAGAGCTGCTCGAAACGATCGACAGACGACGCTTTTTCAAAGGCCACTGTCGTCAGAATCTCTTCCGCCGCGTCCTTCTTGCCCGGTATTTCGATCAGCTTGCGCAGTTCCAGCCAGCGATCACGACCGATGCCTTTCGCCGGGCCGATGGCGAGAAGAATATGTTCCGGAACGGCTTTCGGAATGGTCAGCATCTTTGACAAGGTCTGATAATCGACTGTCAGTGCTGCCTGTATGGCGTCGCGCTCAAAGCCAAGCGCTTCCAGACGCGCTGCGAAGAAAACACGCTCGATGAAGCTCAGATTGGCACGGGCAGAGTTTTCCTGACCCTGGCTCAGAATATGTTCCAGATCTGCGAGGGGCTTGATGACCGCCTTGACCTTGATGCCAAGTTCCCGGGCAACCCGCGCGCGACGATGCCCGAAAACGATCATATAACGGGCGCTGGTCTCTGGATGCGGACGAACCAGAATAGGGCTGTCCTGCCCGCGCTCGCGAATGGCTTCCAGAAGCTCGCGATATTCCTCGTCATCCGTTTCGGGCAGGCGATCCGCGACGAAGGAGACATCCAGCTGCGCGGGATCCAGCTCGACAATGGTTTCACCATCGAGCTTCTGGGCGGCCTGCTTTGCCAGTTCGTCAATCGATGCGGAGAGGGATTTGGCGGCACCGAACCGGCGCGATACGTTTTCGACCGGCTGCGAGGACTGCTCGGCTGCCGGTTCGTCCCGCATGACGCTTTCGAAGATGTTCTTTCGTGCCATTCCTATATCCTCAAACCGGTCAGAGACCTGATTTTATTCAATATTCGCCGTTTTAGACGGCAGTCTACCGCCCCCATGCCTCATGAACGAGACCTCGAATCTCCGAATTGACCGCCTCCATGGCTTCCATGGCGCGATCGTAAGTGCCGCGATTCATAGATGAACGCTCAACCTCATAGAGGGTCTGCTTGGTAAGACCGGCATCGGAGATCGCAGTCGATTTCAGCATCTGATGCTTCAGCATATGCGAGGCGAGCATGCTTTGCATGAAGCCGACCATCTGCGCCTGCGGGACATCGGTCGGTTCGTAACGCGTGATCAGATAGCGGAACCAGTCGAGCTGTACAGCGCCACCGGCTTGGCGAACCGTCTTCAGAATATCGCCAAGCATCAGCAGAAACTGCGACATGGACATCAGGTCGAGCATCTGCGGGTGAACGGTGATCAGCACCGAGGTCGCAGCGGAAAGCGCCGTCAGCGTCAGATAGCCGAGCTGGGGAGGGCAATCGATGACCACGACGTCATAGTCGCTGTCTACATCGGCGAGAGCCTGCGCGATGCGGTTCCAGAATGTCTTGCCCTCGCCGCCATTCTGCATGGCGAGCGGCGTGTCATATTCATATTCCTGCAGCTCGAGCATGGCCGGAATAATGTCGAGGCCGGGGAAGTTTGTCCGCCGGATAACCTCGCGAATAGACTTCCTTTCGGTGTCGTAACGAATGGCTTCGTAAAGCGACGGAAATTCGTCGAGCTCCGGCTGGATGCCATGCAGGGCCGAAAGCGAAGCCTGCGGATCGAGGTCGATGGCAAGCACACGATGACCGGTGAGGGCCATATGCTGCGCCAGATGCGCGGCAGTGGTTGTTTTGCCGGAGCCGCCCTTGAAGTTGACGACACCAATAACCTGCAGCTTCTCATTTCCCCGGCGATGCGGAACGTAGCGTTTTACTTCGGCGCGGCCATTTTGATCGAGCCACTGGCGCAGTTCCTGAATCTGCTCGACAGAATAAGCACGGCGGCCGCCTGTCAGAATAGTCGGCTCGACACCCTTGCCTTCCAGATGTAGCTTCTTGAGATTGCTGGGGGAAACGCCAAGGAAATAGGCAGCCTCGGCCATCGAGAACTGACGCAGCATGCTCTTGCGTGCATCCGGCGGAAAGTTTTCGTGGCGCAGCAGATTGAGCTTGCGAGAAATCTCGCGCCCTTGCGATAATATCATGTCGTCAAACGACAAGGCTGCTGCCGGATTTGCGATATTCATTTGCTTGGTGTCCCTAGTGACGGCATTGGAACTGATACCGCCTAAATACCGTCATTATGTCCGATTCTCATTCTATCGCAAGAGCCAGCCGAATTAACAAAGAGTTAGCGCCGGCATTAAAATTAAGCGAAATTTCATCGATTCGCTGCCGGTTCTTCTATCCTTTTGTTTTTATGGTCTTTTATCGGTTTTAGACGGCGGTCTATTAACCGGAGCCCTGAACCCGCCTGGAATTTCAATCGAGAAGAGTCCTGTTTCCACACCGGAGTAACGTCGCTTTATAGGGACTAAGCTTGCGCGTCCGATTCTCTGTTACGTTCCGGCACCGTGATCATTGCGAAGCCGAAATGATAAGAAGCGGCCCTGCCAATTTCGGCGTGTCAAAGGACGCGTGTTGAAGTCGCCTGAGGCCGATGGGGCGCCGTTGCGTCTCTACTGGTCGGCACAATCTTCATTCTCCGTCGTTGATGGGGTCGGTCCGGACGGCCTGTGACGGTCTGCTTGTCGACTGGACGCGAAGGTAGCGGTGACCGATATTGGTGCCGCTTGGGCCAGCGTCGGAAAACGAAGGACAGAAATCCAATAACAAACAATAACCCCTGTGCAGTTCCTCCGATCAAGAACGTTGAGGCTGCGTTACGCGGAAGGTGAGGGGGGCCTGTTCAGTAGATGCGCCGGATTTTGAGCCGGGCCCACTCCTGTGAAGCTCTGCCCCTCGGGCCACGCGCTCTTCTCTGGAAGAGGGGAGCGAATGGTTTCACCCTTACTGCTTGTCCCGCTTCGTGCTTTCAGGGGTGGATTTCTTAACCAAATCAGGCTAACTTGGAAAGTACCAGTCAGGTCCTGCCGACCTCTGAAGATTGAGCGCCCGGCGCCGCTTCACAATCCCCTTCGAAGGCCCCTTGCGACCGTCGCTCGAACAAAACCTAATGGGGTTTTAGGTTTAATACGTCTTCAAAAGACTATAGTTTACAGCTGGATATAAGAACGGGATGTGAGGTCCCCGAGGCGCGCTTTTTCATGCGCTGGGGAGCCTCTGAAGAACTCTGACAAGTGCGATAAGTCCGATTGTTTATGGAGTAACGTTCCTTGAACCGGACAATTCCGCGAGCGGTTCGCCCACACTGTCGCAAAGCGAAGCCGCCGGGGCCCTCTTCCATTCCGATGCAGATTGTTCAAAGGTGCCGAACCGAATGCATTCCGGCTGCTTCGTTGCCTTCATTCTGGTCGCTTGCTTTATTCTCATCCGTGTTTTCCCACCAGTCGCCGAGGGCATCGATGAGCGGCACCAGTCTTTCGCCCGCTGGGGTCAGGTCGTACTCGACACGAAGCGGATAGCCGCCGAATTCGGTGCGCCGGACAATGCCGGCCTCTTCGAGCTTGCGCAGTTCCAGTGTGAGCATCTTGTGCGAGATCGTGGGATTATCCCGGCGAAGATCGCTGAACCGTTTTGTCCCTTCCTGAAGATAATAAATGAGCAGGGTCGGCCAGCGGCCGCTCAGGACCTGCATGACTTCTTCGATCGGGCATGGGGAAACAAGGTCTTTCATCGGCAGCTCCTGGTTACAAAAAGGTGCGTAATTTACTTGGCGGAGCGATGTTTTATGGTCCGGCTTCGCTGCGCAGCGTGATCAGAAAACATCACGGAGAACACCAAACATGGAACCGATCCTTATATATGGCTTCCCGGCCGGAAGCTCCATGGGACTTGTCGCAGCTCTCGAATGGCTGGGCAAGCCTTACAGGCTGTGCCGGGTCGACATGCTGACAGAGATGCGGGAGCCTGCTTACAAGCGGATCAACCGCCGGGTCGAGACGCCCGCCTTCGTCACGGATGAGGGGCGGGTCGTGACCGAAAACATGGCTATCGCCGCCTGGTTGGAGGCGCGTGACACCGAGCGGCGGATCAGCTTCGATCCGCTGTCGCGCGAGGCCGACCGGATGCATCAGCTGATGGGGTTCATCAACACCGGCTTTACCGGCATGTTCGGCCCGCTCTGGGCCGCGATGGAAATGCAGTCGCCTGACCCTGCGATGAAATCGGCGCTGACCCGGTGGGGCAGCGAACGCGTCATCGAGCGGCACGACCGGCTTGAGGAAATGATCGGGAACACGCGTTTTCTGGTCGCCGACCGTCCGACGCTGGCGGACGCCCTGCTGGTTGGAGTTGCCCGCTGGTTGGACTTTCATCAGGTGACAGATGCCGCACGCTGGCCGAAGCTTGCCGCCGTGAGAAGCCGTATCGAAGCCGATCCCGCTGTCATCCATGCGATGGCGCTGGAAAGGGGCGAGGCCTCGCCGGGCAACGGAGCCTTTCAGGGCCACGTCGGTCTGGAAGAATTGATCGAACAGTTTGGCGCAAAATAGCGATCATGATGCGCAGCCACGGCCAGCAATGACGGCTGCGCATCACCCGGAAGCAGCGGGTGCTTCTCACGGAACTGGGAGCTCGCGGCTCGATTGCTGCCATTCCTGTTTTTGGATGATGCACCTTGGAGTAGACAATAGTGTCCGGATATAGATCGGCCGGTTTTGATAATTTACGATAGACAAGTCTCCGCTGAAGAGGAATTCTGACGTTCTTTCGCAGCAGACAACGCAAACAACTTCGAAACGACATATGAGATCTGATATTCAACGTCAGCCTATCTGGCAAATCCTGGAATGATGAGCAATAACAGGCCGCGACAAGACCCAGCCCTGTTGCGCCGCCTGCTCAGGGCCAAAGACCGGCTGGATGCCGCATCGCATGAGCCCTGGCCGGTGCGCCGGCTGGCGCAGGTGAGCGGTGTCTCGGAGGCTCATTTCGCCCGCGCGTTCAAGATCGCATTTGGCGTGCCCCCGCACCGCTATCTCCTCTCGCGGCGCATCGAGCGCGCGAAGGCATTCCTGCGCGACACTGACAAGCCAGTGATCGAAATCGCGTTTATCACAGGTTGGGCAAGCCTCGGAACGTTCGGGCGCGTTTTCCGCGATATCACGGGCGAAAACCCCTCCGACCTTCGTGCCCGCGAGCGGGCGGGTTCGCACAAGCTCAAGCACGTGCCACATTGCTTTGTCAGTGCAGCGTATCGCCCGGACCTCACAATAGCAGTTTCGGAGAAGCGGCGCCAAGATAAGGCTGATACACAGAACCCATGACAACAGGAGAGCAGTCATGGAGAGAGCAGTGAAGGACCAGGGAGTAGGGGTGGCGGGCATCTACGTGCGTGACCAGGATGAAGCCATTGATTTCTATGTAGGCAAACTTGGGTTTGCCGTCCACACCGACGTCAAGAACGGAGACTACCGCTGGCTGACAGTGCAGCACCCGGACCAGCCTCACTTCCAGCTTGGGCTGTTCCGGCCCCAGCCGCCCACTGTAGATGAGACGACCGCGCGACTGCTTGACGAGGTCGTCGCGAAGGGCGCCATGCCGCCGCTGGTGATGGTGGTCAAGGACTGCCACGCTACGCATGAGGCACTCGCGGCAAAAGGCGTCGAATTCATTCAGGAACCGATCAGCCGCTTCGGTAGCGTCGATGCGAGTTTCCGCGATCCCTCCGGCAATGGCTGGAAATTGGTTGAGGCGCGGTGACGGTGCCTGAACACCTTGGTCATTTACGGGCGTTTGCTGGAATTAATCCGGTGTAGACCGATGCCCTGCGGACCAAGGTGAGCGCGGCAACAGGCGTATCTGGCCGACAACCCGATTGTCGGCCGAACCAAAAACTCAGCCTGTGCTTAAGTGTCCAACCGGTATGCCGGTCACGAGAGAATGACCGGGATATTGGCTTCCTCGAGTATGCGGGCCAGAATCGGGGCCGGCATTTCATTCGTTACAAGTGCGGTGACGTCGCGAACCGAACCAAGCTTCACCATCGCGCGCTTGCCAAACTTTGAGCTATCGACTGCGAGCAATTTGTGTGCAGCTTGTCCAAGCGCTGCGGAAACGACGGCGACTTCGGTATGGTCGTCATCGCATAGATCGCCGTCATCATCGATGCCGCTCACCGAGATGATTGCATAGTCGAACTTGAAACGCCGAATGAATTCCGGTGTGTCTTCCTGAAACATTCCCCCATCGATAGGGCGCACGAAGCCGCCGGGAACAGCGAGCGTGAAATCCGTCTTCTCGCTGATGATAGCGGCGGATCGCAAGCTGTACGTGACGAGGTGCAGCCGCTCCCTGCTGACGAGCGCATTGGCAATCGCTTCGCATGTTGTGCCGGTATCGAGGAAAACAGTGGCGCCATCGGGAATGAGCGCAACGACAGCTTCGGCAATTCGCACCTTCTCGTCGGCCCGATCATGTCTGCGCTGACGGTAGGTCACGGGATCGAGCGGCGCCAGTTGCGACACACCACCATGCAGTTTCCGGACTTTGCCCCGATGCTCCAGGTCAGCAATGTCGCGCCGCGCCGTCTGGGTGGTGACATGGAACCGTTCTGCGATCTCTTCAAGAGAAACATAATGGCTGTTTTCAATCCATTGCAACAACGCCTGCTGCCGGATTTCCTTCTTCTTGCCACCGGGACCGGAAAGTTCGCTCATGGTTGTCGTTATGTCCTTATGCGCCTGATTACTCAGATCCCTCTCTCATTTCCAGGTTGAATGAGACGAGGAAATCGTGGGGTTAAAATAGCAATATCTGGGTGAATCGATTAGCGAATAAAAATGTAATATTAATGACATTTACTATTCAGAAGCGTCAGTTTTGGAGTCCTCACATCTCGGTCGGGAGTAAAATGTAATAAAAGTGACATTGAACTCTGTCATTTCAGCATCGATTGAAGTTGGATGATCAATCCGGCTGTCACATCGATGAAATGGAAGCATCTTCCAGGAAAAGGACCGAGGGATGGTACCGGGGACGACCAAACGCAACGGAAAACTTTTGGCTTTGACTGCACAGCTTTTATGCGGTGTCGCAGTTGCAGGAATTGCTGCCGCTCCGGCGCGCGCAGCCGATGGCTATGACATCCGCGTCATGACGCTCAATATCTGGAACAAGTTCAAACAGAACCCCGAATTGACAGCGGACTTTATGGCGGCCGCCAATTTCGACGTGCTCGGGATGCAGGAAGTCAACGGTAGTACCTATGTTACGCGCATACCGGATTTCCTCCAAACTGCGGGTCGCGGCACTTACGGCAATGTGCAGGTCGGCGATGTGGGTATCATCTCCCGTTTGCCGGGCAAATTCGGCACGATCAATCTGGGCGGAAATACGCAAGGTCGCTATGTCAGCTATACTCAGCTTGATGCCCAGGGCTCCCGTCCGCAGACACTCATCGGCACGGTTCATCTCGATTATGCAGATGGATCGACCGGTCGCGTGAATGAAGCCAAAGCCCTCAACACATGGGCAAAAGGAGCCACCCAGCCGATCATGGTCATGGGCGACTTCAATGCGGGGGATGTTTCCGAGCGCGGCCTTCATCACATCGATGCGCAGATCAGACTGATGCAGCAATCTGACGGCAACACCTTTTATCGCGATCTGACGCGGCAATATGTTCTCAACGCCGATCAGCAGACGATGCGTTCGGTCATTCAGGAAGCATATGTTGGACAGGACATCGACACCCTGTCGTGGAAGCAATGGGGTGACGCCCTTTCAGCCGCCTACAAGGCTGGGAAGAATGTCGGGCTGCAAGACGAAACCTATGCGGTTGCCAACAACACGCCGGTTACGATGAATGTGCTCAAGAAGCAGTACATGCTGCTCCAGACGGATGCGGTCCGCGAAGATTTCAAGCCGCATGATCTCAACGATGGCAGCACCACTTGGCCGTCGGCAGGCGAAGACGCAACCAATACCTGGGCGAGCTGGGACCGTGCCAAGATCGATCACTTCCTCGTCTCGCGGCCATTCGGAAAATGGTATGAGATTGTGGATGATCCCAATGATCCCTACACGGGGGTGATCAAGGACGTAACGGTCACTCGGCCGGGTCGCCAGCCGGAAGCGATCTCCGACCATGAACCCGTTGCGCATGATTTTCGATGGGTTGGCCCGCAGCTCCAGACTTACTCCGAAAATGAAACCAGCAAGACGCGCCTCGTTTGGGGTGCCAATGCTTACGGCTTTGCGGAAAAGAACAAGGAATTTGTTCTAACGCGAAATAATCAACGCAGGGATCTCTATCTCGGCCAGATTTCGGATGCCAATGGCAAACCGATTCTGACCGATCTGACGCTTGACGAAAAGAAGACATTGCTGAACTGCGACAGCACGGATGCGCGCTTCCAGCAGGCCATCAAGGACTATTGCATCGACGATCATTCCTTTATCGGTGAAACGGCTGTCACCGATGGCGGGACGATCCTCGTCAGCGAAGATGCGGCTCTTGGCAATGCCGATGCTCGGCTGCGTCTCATTGATGGCGGTCTGCGTATAACGGGCAGCGACATGAAAACGCTGGACCGCACCGTGTCCCTTGAGGGGCTTGGATGGATCGACATTGCTGATGCCAACAACCGCGTGACGCTGCTGCAGCAAGCCACAGGTGAGGGCGCACTGCTCAAGCGTGGAGCCGGTACGCTCGTTCTGGGCCAGGCAAACAGCTATACGGGTGGAACCTCGATTGAAGACGGTGTGCTTCTGGCCGGTGTGGACGGTGCATTCGTCAACAACACGGCTTTCGCGGTGAATGGCGGCAAGCTCGATCTCAACAATTTCAATGTGAGCATGTCGTCGCTGATGGGCGAGGGCGGGACATTGAGCCTTGGTTCGGCAGCTCTGACCGTAGACCAGTCCGCCAATACCCGTTTCGACGGCAATATTGATGGTACTGGCAGTCTCACGAAGTCCGGCACTGGTGTTCTGGTCCTGAATGGTGCCAACACCTTTACAGGTGGCACGACTGTACAAGAAGGTGGGCTGGTCATTGGCGATGCATCCCATTCAGGTGCATTCCTTGTCGGCACAGCCAGCGTTGAAAACGGCGCATATCTGGCTGGCGCAGGTTCAGTCGGAGGCCTTTATGCCCGCGCTGGCAGTATCATCGCACCGGGCAATTCTATCGGCACGCTGAAGGTCAATGGCAATCTGGCCTTTGATGCGGGGGCCACTTACGTTGCGGAAATTGATGCTTCCGGTAAAAACGACCGCATCGATGTGAGCGGAACGGCGACGCTTGGTAACGCGAAGGTCTATATAGAAAAAGCCGCCGGCACCTATATGCCCGGCAAGAGCTACACCATTTTAAGTGCTGAAGGCGGAATTGTGGGTACGTTCGGCGATTTGAGCCAGAACATGCCTTTCGTCGATCTTGGCCTAGCCTATGATCCCAACGCTGTCTACCTCAACATCGCGCGCAATGACGTCGACTTCGCTGCTACGGCAAAGACAGGCAATCAGAAATCGGTGGCCGTGGCCGTCGAGGGTCTTGGTGCTGGTAATGCCGTCTACGATACGGTCGTCATGCAGGACAGCGAAGAGGATGCGCGTCGCGCATTCAATGCGCTTTCGGGTGAAATCCATGCTTCGACGCGAACTGCGCTCATCAATGACAGCTCCATCGTTCGCAATGCCGTTATGGACCGCGTCGACGCGGCGTTTGGTGGCGGGGGGCAGCATGCTGCATCATCGTCGGTCGCAACGGATATGGATTCGACGCAGGTTTCTGCGCCGCGCGCAGCAATCTGGGGGCAGGCGCTCGGTCAATGGAGTGAAACCGGCGCGGATGGAAATGCTGGCAAGCTGAAGCAATCGACGGGCGGCTTTGTTGCGGGCTATGACGCGGAAGTCGTCGAAAACTGGAGGCTGGGTGCTCTCGCAGGCTATAGCCGCACCAGTTTCGATGTGAATGATCGCAATTCGTCTGGCCACAGTGATAACTACCATCTGGGAATCTATGGCGGCACCCAGTGGAGCGCGACGACGCTCAAGGCAGGCCTTGCCTATAGCTGGCACAAGATCGAAACGGATCGCCTTGTCGCTTTCCCCGGCTTTTCAGAAAGTCTCGATGCCGATTACAGCGCAAACAGCTTTCAGGCATTCGGCGAACTCTCGCATCGTTTTGATCTGAACGGAACGGCGATCGAGCCATTCGCAAATGTCGCAGTGGTGCGCCTGCAAACTGACCGTTTCAATGAGCATGGCGGGAATGCAGCGCTCCGGATTGGAAAAGAAACGACGACAACCACGTTTAGCACAATTGGTCTCCGCGCTTCCGCTCCAGTCGTATTGGGCGGCATGAATGCCCGGCTTAGCGGTACGGCTGGCTGGCAGCACGCCTATGGCGATACTATTCCGACGACAGCCGCCTCATTCGATGCCGGAACGGTATTTGACGTGGCCGGTGCGCCAATTGCGAAGGACACCGCGATTATCAAGGCTGGGTTTGATATTGACCTCGGCAATCAGACGACGCTGGGTCTTGAATATACAGGTCAGTATGGTTCAAGCTTCAATCAAAACGCGGGCAAGGCCAAGTTTAGCGTAAAGTTCTAAATTTATTCCGCACTGTTTCTACCGCCAAGGACATTAACTTGGCGATAGAAGCCTTTGGCCGTGTCCAATGGAGTTCGGCTTCATGCAATGAGCGCATCATTGGATAGAAGAAATGCAGCATAAATTGCGGCGATCGATTTGATCTGACAGAAATCTCCAGGTCCCAAGTCCCAAGTCCAAACCGTGGCCGGTCGGGTTCAAAGCTCTGTCACATTGCTGAGAGGGGAGCCTATGCTGCCGTTGAAACCGCGATAGCGCTGGTGGCTGCGGGCGAGGTGCGCCTGCATCGCCTCGCGCGCGGCCTCCGCATTCCCGGCACTGATCGCTTCGCAGATTGCACGATGTTCAGTCACGCTATTGCGGATATAGTCGGGTGTAATCAACGAAGGATTGAGATCGCTCGAAAAGGCGGGCTGGGGCAGGATCTTCAGGCTCATGACGCTGAAAAACTCGATAAAGGCCTGATTGTTGGTCGCCTCGGCAATCGAGCGGTGAAAGATGTAATCCAACTCATCGAGCGCGGCTTCGTCGTCCACGGACGCCTCGAATTTTTTGAGCGCTTCCCACATATTGGCCTCCTGCGCCCAGGAGCGCCGCTGCGCGGCCAATCCCGCAGCATGAACCTCAAAGGCCATGCGCAATTCCAGCAAATCCATGAAGGGCAGCGACAACCGGGCCAAAGGCTCAAGCGGCGAAACATCGTCGCCTGAAAAACGCAGTCTTTCGAAATCGCGGATGAAAACCCCGACGCCGTGCTTCACTTCCAGCAGACCATCAGAGCGAAGTTCTGCAATGGCTTCACGGATGACTGTACGGCTGACGCCAAGCGTCTCGCCAAGCTCCACCAGCGTAGGCAGCTTGTCCCCGGTTTTAAAATCCCCATCGCGAATGAAGGCCTTAAGATTTTCAATCGTCCGTGCGGTAAGCGTCTTCAATGTCCGTCAGTTCCAGTTGGCCGATCAGGTTGTCTGTCATTGATACGATGCCGTGAATAGAATTACAAGATAATATCACTGCTGTGGAGATATTATCTTACCGGGTTAAGGCACCGAATTGCCCCTCTAGATGTGACCTCTCTTTCGCAGAATGGTATTACTAATTTTTGGCGATGAGGGGGATCGCACGCAAATTTTCACCATGATTTTTTGAGCGCATAATATGTTATTCGACATGGTTGATCGTTGTTAAATAGCTGTAACTGTTATATTAAATGGCGGTCTCGCGGCCGGCTTCGCATCATGCTGTCCCCAAAAATATCCATCTTGACAAGTGGTAATATTTTAGCAAACCTATCATCATAACAAATGGCAAAGTCATAATATCACTTATCGAAACTCTGAGGCTGTCGGTCGGAAGGGCGCGTTGGCATCAAGTGCACAAGCCCAATCCTCCAGCCTCATGGACCGGGTGATGGGACACATGCTCTTAAAATGGTCTTGAACGGACGTATGCGCCTTCCGGTCATATATGCGTTCCGGCGAGAATAAGGGGAAATAGAATGGGACTGGTTTCAGCCAGACTGAAGGAACTGGGTCTTATCCTGCCTGAAGTGGGGGCGCCCAGTGGCGCCTATGTACCATACAGGCTCAGTGGTCATACGTTGTATATCTCTGGTCAGGTGCCGCGTGTCGATGGGGTTGACTGCTATCTCGGATTGGTTGGCAGCACCATGAATGTCGAAGAAGCCTATCAGGCAGCGCGCGTTTGTGCGCTCAATTTGCTGGCGCGGGCGGCCTCCGCCCTTGATGGCGATCTCGATCGAATTTCAGGTTGTTTGCAGGTGCGGGGGTTCGTGAATGCCGTCCCTGATTTCAAGGATCATCCGGCAGTGATCGATGGCGCATCCGATCTTCTCATCGAAGTGCTTGGGGAGAAGGGGCATCATGCCCGCACGGCCCTGGGCGCAGGTTCCCTGCCGCGCGGTTTTGCCGTTGAAGTCGACGCCATTTTTGAAGTCCAGCTTTGAGCGCTGGCTTCCTTCTGCAAATATAGACGAAGCGAGAATGAGATGTCTGATAAAGCCATCACGATGAATGCGGTCAACAAATGGTATGGCCAGCTCCATGTTCTCAAGGATATCAATTTGGAGGTCGACCGCGGTGAGCATATCGTGCTGTGCGGTCCATCCGGATCGGGCAAGTCGACACTGATCCGCTGCATCAATTATCTGGAAGAAATTCAGGACGGCATTATCGATGTAAATGGCACTCGTCTGGGTCATACCGGCGCCAATGTCGATCACATTCGCCGCGATGTCGGCATGGTATTCCAGCAGTTCAACTTGTTTCCGCACATGACAGTGCTGGAAAATTGCATGCTGGCGCCGCGTCGTGTGCACAAGAACTCGCTTCCCGAAGCCCGGGAAAAGGCGATGCATTTCCTGAAGCGCGTTCATATTGCCGAGCAGGCCGAAAAATACCCGGCGCAACTCTCCGGTGGTCAGCAGCAACGCGTCGCCATTGCGCGGGCACTCTGCATGGACCCGAAGATCATGCTGTTCGATGAGCCGACTTCGGCACTTGACCCGGAAATGGTCAAGGAAGTGCTGGACACAATGATCAGTCTCGCTGACGACGGTATCACCATGATCTGTGTGACCCATGAAATGGGTTTTGCCCGCGCGGTCGCTCATCGCGTCATCTTCATGGACCGTGGCGAAATCATCGAAAGCGCGCCGCCAGCCGAATTCTTCGGCAATCCGAGACATGAGCGCGCCAAGGCGTTTCTAGGCCAGATTCTGAACCACTAAAAAGCAAAGGGGAAATGGCCGCGAGTGGGAGAATAATTTGATGCAATACACATTCGACATGGGACCGGTCCTGGCAGCCTGGCCCGCGCTCCTCAACGGTGCGATCCAGACGCTGAAGATTTCATCCATTTCCATGGTCCTGGGCCTCGCGCTGGGCATCGTCTTCATGCTGATGCGGATGAGTTCGGTGCGGGGGATTTCGCTCACGGCTTTCGGCTATATCGAACTGATCCGCAACACACCGTTTCTGGTGCAATTGTTCTTCATCTTCTTCGGCATGCCTTCGCTGGGCGTGACGCTTTCCGCCGAACAGGCGGCCATTCTCGCCATGACGCTCAATTGCGCGGCATATGCGGCGGAAATCGTGCGCGGCGGCGTGGAATCGATCAAGGCGGGCCAAATCGAAGCTGGTAGGGCGCTCGGGCTTCATACCTTCGACATCTACCGTTTCATCATCTTCCGCCCGGCGATCCGCGCTGTATATCCCGCGCTTTGCAGCCAGTTTATCCTCATGATGCTCAATTCCAGCCTTGTCGCATCGATTTCTGCGGAAGAACTGACCTATGTCGGACAGATGATAGATTCGGAAACCTTCCGCAGCTTTGAAATCTATTTCGTGCTCGGCGTCATCTACCTGGCCTTGTCGCAATTCTTCTCGATCGTTCTGCAAATCATCGGCAGGACCTATTTTTCCTACCCGTCGAAGTGAGGTCCCAAGATGATCCGCAGTTTTGGTTTCTCTGAATTTCTCTTCATTCTCGACGGTGCCAAATGGACCGTCATTCTCTCCATCCTTGCCTTCATTTTCGGGGGGCTGGGCGGGCTGGTCGTAGCACTGGGTCGCACATCCGCGAAAAGATGGCTGCGCTATCTGATGGCGACCTATATCCAGATTTTTCAGGGTACACCGCTGCTGATCCAGCTGTTCTTCGTTTATTTTGGCCTGCCCATCCTGGGTATCCGGGTCGACATCTGGGTGGCGCTGATCATTGGCCTGTCGCTCCATGCCAGTGCTTTTCTGGGAGAGATCTGGCGCGGCAGCATCCAGGCTGTTTCCACCGGGCAGGACGAGGCCGCCCGCGCTCTCGGTATCGGTTATTTCCATCGCATGAAGGATGTCGTGCTGCCGCAAGCCTTTCGTATTGGCCTTCCGGCGACGATCGGCTTTCTGGTCAATTTGATCAAGGGAACGGCACTGGCCGCGCTGCTCGGACTGACTGAACTCACCCGTTCAGGACAGTTGATGGCCAACATCACTTTTGAGCCGATGAAGGTCTACGGCACCGTGGGGCTCATCTATTTCATCATCTGTGTGCCACTCACTTACTACAGCGCCCGGATCGAAAAGCGGCTGAACACCGCACGCTAGTCAACGATAAAACAAACCAGAGGTAAGAACATGATCAATGCAGTTTTCAAGAGTTCCGCGATCGCACTCAGCCTTGCAACCGGCCTCGTCGCTTCGGCCTTGTCCATTGGTGCGGCTGAAGCGGCAAGCCCGGAGGAAATCAAGGCCAAGGGCGTGGCCGTCATCGGCGTGCAGATGGATCAGTTTCCATGGGGCTTCATCGATGAGAACGGCAAGAATGGTGGCTTTGACATCGATGTGGCCAACCTTATTGCCGAGGAACTGGGAGTGGAGGTCAAGTTCGAGCGCGTGACAGGGCAGAACCGCATTCCGCTGCTGACCAACGGCATGGTCGATTTTCTGGTGCCCTCGATGACGATCACGCCCGAGCGCGCAAAGGTCATCCAGTTTGTGCTTCCCTATTCGGCCAATGACATCACGGTCTGGGGCAAAAAGGACGCCGAGATCAACAGCAACGAGGATCTCGCCAAATACACGATCGGCGTCAATCGCGGCAGCGCGTTCGAGCCGATCCTCAAGAAGGCAGCCCCCGCGGGCACAAAAATCAAGGGCTTTGACGACGACGCCGCCACCGTGCAGGCGCTTCTGTCGGGCCAGGTTGATGCGATCCTCGGAAGTCTCACCTACGGCCTTGTGATCGAGAGCACAGGTAATGGTGACAAATATGTTCGCAAATACAAGGCAGCGGACAATATCCAGGCCATGGCAGTGCGCAAGGGCGATCAGGCCATGCTCGATTTTCTCAATGATTTCGTGACGCGTCACAATGCAGATGGTTCGCTGGATACGCTCTACAAGAAGTGGATCGGCGTCGACCGTCCAAAGCTGCCAACCACGCTTGAAGGGGTGGATTTCACCGGCAAGCAATAACGCCAGCACATAAGGTTCGCCGGTGCGTGTGAAACGCACCGGAACATCCAAAGTCTCCAGTATCCAATGACATGAACCCGCAAGGCCTTTTGCGGGAACCGGTAAACACGTGCCTGAACCAAGCCGTGACAGCACGCAACGTACTCGTCCCTTTCCGGGATATCTTTCTGGGAGTTAAGCAGAAAATGACGATAGATGGCAAACTGATCAGGGTGGGTGTCGATATCGGCGGAACCTTCACCGACGTGGCAATGGAAGTGGGTTCCACCCTCCATTCAACCAAGGTGCTGACGGATTATGCATTTCCCGAAAATGCCATCATCAAAGGCATTCGGGAAGTGGCTGAAAAAGCTGGGGTCGAGCTTGACCAGATCGACACTGTCATTCACGGAACGACGCTTGCCACCAATGCACTGATTGAACGACGCGGTGCGAAAACCGCACTCGTGACAACCAGGGGCTTTCGCGATGTGATTGAAATGCGCACGGAAAGCCGTTTCGAGCAATACGATCTCGATATCGTGCTGCCCGCGCCGCTTGTTGCGCGTAACGACCGGCTGGTTGTCAACGAACGCATCGGCGCCCATGGCGAGGTTTTGAAGCCGCTCGATGAAGAAGAAGTCGATGCGCTTTGCGACCGCATCATCGCGGAAGGCTACGAAAGTGTGGCCGTCGGTTTCATCCATTCCTATCTCAATGGTGAGCATGAGCGCCGTTTCCGCGAGCGTCTTCTCGCCAGAAAGCCCGGTCTTTCCGTATCGATTTCCTCCGAAGTCTCGCCGCAGATGCGCGAATTCCAGCGTTTCAACACCGTCTGCGCCAATGCCTATGTCAAGCCGCTGATGGCGTCTTATCTCAACCGTCTTGTCGGGCGTCTTCGCGAAGAGGGCCTTGTTGCCCCCGTCTTCATGATACATTCGGGCGGCGGTATCATCAGCATTGAAAGCGCCATCGAATTTCCTGTTCGCCTTCTTGAATCCGGCCCCGCCGGTGGCGCGATCTTCGCGGCCCACATTGCCGCCAATCACAAGCTCGATCAGGTCGTCTCCTATGATATGGGCGGCACGACCGCAAAAATCTGCCTCATCGAGCAGCAGATGCCTAAAACCTCCAAAACCTTTGAAGTGGCGCGTACCTATCGCTTCAAGAAGGGAAGCGGCATGCCGATCTCCATTCCGGTGATCGAAATGGTCGAGATCGGTGCGGGCGGCGGCTCAATCGCAACCGTCGATTCCATGCGCCAGATCCGCGTCGGACCGCATAGCGCGGGATCGGAACCCGGCCCCGCCTGCTATGATCGCGGCGGCACCCATCCAACCGTTACGGACGCCGATGTCATTCTGGGCCGCCTCGACCCCGATACATTTGCAGGCGGCACGATGCAACTCTCGCGCTCCGCATCGGAAAAAGCCATGGATGCCGATATCGGCTCCAAGCTTGGTTCCGACATTGCCACTTCCGCCTATGGTCTGAGCGAAGTGGTAGATGAGAACATGAGCAATGCCGCACGCATGCATGCGGTTGAAAACGGCAAGGAACTGTCGGAATTCACCATGATCGCCTTCGGCGGTGCCGCTCCAGTTCACGCAGCGCGCCTGTGTGAAAAACTCGGCGTTACCGATCTTCTCATTCCCCCCGGGGCCGGTGTTGGTTCGGCCATCGGTTTCCTGCGTGCGCCCTTCGGCTTTGAATCGGTACGCAGTGCATACAGCCGCCTGAGCCGCTTTGAAGGCAAGGCCATCAATGCCGTCATCAAGGAGCTGGTTGAGGAAGCAACTTCCTTCGTTCGATCAGGTGCGCCTGACGCAGATCCGACGCTCGAATGCACCGCTTACATGCGCTATGCCGGACAAGGCTGGGAAGTGCCGGTTACGATTGACGTCCGCGATTACAGCGATGTGGATTCTGCGCTGTTCCGCACGCTTTTTGACGAATGCTACGAGCGGTTCTTCGGCCGCGTGATCGATGATCTCGACGTCGAGATCGTCAGCTGGTCCTTGCGCGCAAGCGCAGACGCCGCTGCCCCAACCCCCGCAAAGCCGGTCCAGAAACAGGAGCAAGCCGCCATATCCGCCACGCGTCAGGTGTTCGACGTTCTCGAAGAACGCTTCCTGGAAGCCTCGATCGTTGAGCGCGAAACCATGAAGCCGGGCGAGTGGATTGCCGGCCCCGCCATCATCACGGAACGCGAAACCTCGACCGTTGTAACCTCCAGCCGCGAAGCGATCATGCAGGCCGATGGATGCCTGCTGCTACGCGCCAAGGCTGCCTAGAGCGGTTCCTGTTCTGACAGAATCCCCGGAACCGCTCTAACTATTTGTTTTATCGCATTATCCAACGCAAAACCGTTTCACGCTTTTGCTGGAAATGCTCCAAGGAGCCGTCTCACATGACAAAGAAACCCATTTCCGACGTTCATATGCAGATCATGTGGAACCGCCTGATTTCCGTTGTTGAGGAACAGGCCGTCACTCTCATCCGTACCGCCTTCAGCACCAGCGTGCGTGAATCCGGCGACCTTTCTGCAGGTGTCTTCAACCGGGCAGGCCTCATGATCGCGCAGGCTGTTACCGGTACCCCCGGCCACGTCAATGCCATGGCGGAAGCGGTCGGCCACTTCATCAACGATATAGGTCGCGAAAACATCTACGAGGGCGACGTCTATATCACCAACGACCCATGGAAAGGCACTGGCCATCTGCATGACTTCACGGTCGTGTCGCCCAGCTTCCGCAAGGGCGAGTTGACTGGCTTCTTTGCCTGTACGGCCCACGTGGTCGATGTTGGCGGACGCGGCTTCGGCCCGGATGCGAACGAAGTTTATGAAGAAGGCATTTTCGTGCCGATCATGAAATTTGCCGAGCGCGGTGTGGTCAACAAGGACCTCGTCAATATCCTGCGAAACAATGTGCGCGAAAGCCATCAGGTCGTCGGCGACGTCTATTCGCTCGCAGCCTGCAATGAAATCGGTCATCGCCGCCTGATGGACATGATGGACGAATTCCAGCTCGATGATCTGGAAGGCCTGGCCGATTTCATCTTCAAGCGCAGCTATGATGCGACGCTGGAACGCCTGGCCAGCCTGCCGCACGGCACCTATTCCAACGTGATGCGCGTGGATGGTTACGGCGATCCAATCGACATTGCCGTGCGGATAGACGTGCATGCCGATCATATCCTTGCCGATTTCGCCGGTACATCGGCACCAAGCCCCAAGGGCATCAACTGTCCGTTGATCTATTCTGCCGCCTATGCCTGCTATGGCCTGAAATGCTCGCTCGCACCGGAAATTCCCAACAACCATGCCTCATTGCTGCCGTTCAAGGTGACAGCGCCGAAAGACTGCATCCTGAATGCGCAGCGTCCGGCTCCCGTTTCAGTGCGCCACGTGTTGGGCCATCTGGTGCCCGATGCGGTGCTCGGTGCCGTCCACAAGATGCTGCCGGGAAAAGTGCCCGCCGAAGGTTCCGGCGCGCTTTGGAACCTGCATGTCAGCGCGCGTCCGCTCACCGGCAAGGATGCGCCGAGGGACGGCGGCCATCGTGCGGAAGTGCTGTTGTTCAACAGCGGGGGCACCGGCGCGCGGTCGCATCTGGACGGGTTGAACGCCACGGCTTTTCCAAGCGGCGTGCATTCGATGTCGATTGAAGCAACCGAGCATGTCGGACCGGTCATTTTCTGGCGCAAGGAACTGCGCGATGGTTCGGGCGGTGCCGGTCAGTTCCGCGGTGGCCTCGGTCAGGTGGTGGAAATCGCTCCAACCGAAGGACACGAGATTTACTTCAACGCAATGTTCGACCGCATCAAGCACCCACCGCGCGGCCGCGAAGGGGGAGAGAACGGAGCCGCCGGCGCGGTCCTTCTCGACGATGGCACGGTGTTGAACGCCAAGGGACGCCAGCATGTTCCTGCCGGTCGCAGGCTTATCCTTCAGCTGCCCGGAGGTGGCGGTTATGGCCCCCACGACAAGCGTGATGCGGAAGCCGTCAAACGCGACCGGGATTTTGATTATGTGGTGAATGGATAGTCCTGAACGTCATCGGAAGCCGCCCCATGAGGGCGGCTTCTTTCATCTCACCAATAAAAGAGTATTCCCATGCAGTATGAAAATCGCCGATCATCGGGCATCAAGGCGTCCCCCAGCATGGCCGTCTCCATGGCGCCAGGAAACTGCGCGCCGAGGGCCGGGACATTGTTGATCTTTCTCTGGGTGAACCCGATTTTGAACCGCCTACCCACGTTCTGGATGCCGTCCATGCGGCGGTGAAAGCCGGGGGCGTGCGTTATGGTGCTGCTGCTGGCACGGAATCGCTTCGCAAGGCCATCATTGCCAAGTTCAGCCGCGACAACCAGCTTGAATTCAGCATCGATGAACTGACCGTGGCCAACGGCGCCAAGCAGATATTGTTCGACACGTTTCTGGCAACGCTGGAAGAAGGGGATGAAGTGATCATCCCCACGCCATGCTGGGTATCCTATGCTGATATTGTCGCGTTGCATGGCGGCAAACCGGTCTTCGTGCCTTGCGGACCGGACACTGGTTTCAAACTGACCGCGAGCCGGCTTGCAGCGGCAATTACGCCCAAATCCCGCTGGCTGATGCTCAATTCCCCATCCAATCCGACAGGCGCCATTTATAGCGAAGATGAATATGCGCAACTGGCCAATATTCTCGAAAAGCACCAGCGCATTCTCATTCTCTCCGATGAAATCTATGAGCATGTCCTGTTAAGCGAGGTGCCTTTCATCTCTTTCGGGACCGCATGTCCGCAGCTTCGCGAACGCACGCTCATTGTCAACGGTGTGTCCAAAACCTATGCCATGACGGGCTGGCGCGTCGGCTATGCCGCAGGCCCCAAAGCACTTGTTGCCGCGATCAACAAGATGCAATCGCAAAGCGTGACCTCCGTATGCTCTATCGCGCAGGCGGCGGCACAGGCAGCCCTTGACGGCGATCAGGCCTTTGTTGCGCAGGCCGCAGAAATATTCAGCCGCCGCGCCGATCTGGTGGCCGGCCATCTGGCGCAGATTGCGGATATCGATTTCCTCAAGCCCGAAGGCGCCTTTTACGCTTTCATCGGCGTTGAAAAGCTTTTCGGTCGCAAAACCGGTGCGGACAATGTTCTTCAAACCGATACCGACGTCGCGAAATATCTGCTTGAGGAATTTGGCGTTTCCAGTGTGCCCGGCATTGCCTTTGGAGCTCCGGGCTTCATCCGCCTGTCAATCGCGGCTTCGGAAGAAGAACTGGTCAAAGCCTGCACGCGTCTCAGGGAAATGGTCGCTTCCCTGATGTGAGGCATCAAAAGCCGCAGCTACAAGCTGCGGCTTCTGTCTTCAAGTCAAGGTTTCAAGCGGCCTGTTTGCGGGCATGATTGCCGATCAGAGCTTCAAGCATGCCTTCTTCTTCCCTGGTCAGGTCGGAAAGGGGAGCACGAACCGGACCGGCAGCAAAGCCCTGCAGGCGAACACCGGCCTTGACTGCGGCAACAGCATAGCCCTTACGGCGGCTGCGGATCGCCATAAACGGGTAGAAGAACTCATTGAGGATGCGCTCGCAGCTTGCGCGTTCGCCTGCTCGCAATGCCTTGTAGAATTCCACCGCCAGGCCCGGAACAAAGTTGAAAACCGCCGAGGAATACGTGGTGAAGCCCGCGCCGAGATAAGCTTCGGCGAAGAGTTCCGCCGTTGGCATGCCGCCGAGATAGGTCAGTCGGTCGCCCATCTTTGCCGTAATCTGGCGAACCAGACCGATGTCGCCAACGCCATCCTTGAAACCGACAAGGTTAGGGCAGGCATCGCAAAGGCGGGCCAGCGTGTCAGCCTGAAGAACCGAATTGTCACGGTTATAGACCATGACGCCGATACCGATTGACTGACAGACGCGCCTGATATGCTCATAGAGCCCTTCCTGCGGGGCATCGATCAGATAATGGGGCAGAAGCAATATCCCATCAGCCCCGGCTTTTTCTGCTGATTTCGCAATCTCGATGGCTACCTCGGTGCCATAGCCGCAACCAGAAACGATGGCTGTATTGCTGCCGCCTGCGGCCTCTTTGGCGGCCGAGACGATTGCTGGAATTTCGTCTGGTCTCAAGGAGAAAAACTCACCCGTACCTCCTGCTGCGAACAGCACGGGCGCGTCGAAACCCGAAAGCCATTCGACATGCGCCTTATAGCTTTCAGGCGCAAAATTCCCCTCCACATCAAAATGCGTGACCGGAAACGAGAGCAGGCCAGCGCCCAGTTTCTGTTTGATTAGTTGCGGTTCCATGTGTCGATCCCTTCTGGAAAACTACACATAGGACCTACCCGACTCAGATGATAAGTGTCAACAACTTATATTATAAGTTATGGTGCTCTCTGTAGAATGGCCCGATAGCGAGTCTGGCTGCCCTTCAAATGCCGGCGCATGGCATCACGGGCACCGTTCTCGTCACCGTTGAATATAGCCTCTATGATCTGCGCGTGTTCCCTATGCAAATGGGCGATATAATCACCGGAACTGGTGTCTGCACCCGACTGAAGTGCTGCACGGGGAATGACGCCACTGCCGATCATTGCCAGGAACTCGCGGAAGCGCGGATTGTTGGCGGCATCTGCAATGGCAAGATGCAGGGCAAAATCTGCCTCGCTCGTGGATTGACCGGATTCGAGGCAGGCCAGAACCTGCCTGTGACAATTGATGATGGCTTCTTCCTGTTGCGGCGAACGACGCAAGGCGGCAAGTCCCGCAGCCTCGACTTCCACGCCGGTGCGCAGTTCCAGGAGTTCTATGACGGAAGAAACGCGGTCATAATCAAGGTTTTGGAAGGGAACTGTTTCTGGCGGCTGCGGCTCGAGCACAAAGACACCCGCACCTTGCCTTGCTTCCACCAGCCGGTCGGCCCGCAAGGCTGCGATCGCTTCGCGAATGACCGTGCGACTGACGCCGAAGGATTCAGTAAGTCGTGCTTCGCTCGGCAACTTCGTCCCGGGCGTTATTTCGCCCGACTGTATGGATCGACGCAGCTGTTCACTCACCTTGGCGACAAGATTTCCAGTTGAACGGGATGTGCCCTTGTCTTTGTTCGTCACCGCAAACTTTCCTTGGTTGTGCTTCAACGTGTAGCAATTCTGATTATGCAGAACAAGACTGCATATGAAAGTCGTATGACGTATTGACCGCCATCTTCAAATACATATTATGGTTTCCTTAATTCATCAGAAATGGAAATGACAATGATTTTCAAGCCGCATGGATGCCATCTGATCGCCGGTGAGTGGGCGGCAGGGGAGGGGACATTCGCCTCGACACCTGCGACGGGTCCATCGCATGAATTTGCGGTCGGGACGCCCGCGCTGGTGACGCGCGCCTGCGAAGCGGCGGAAGATGCTTTCTGGACTTATGGATATACAAGCCGCGAAGAACGCGCTCAGTTCCTTGAGGCCATTGCCGACGAAATCGAAGCGCGCGCTGCCGCCATCACCGAAATCGGCACGCAGGAAACCGGCCTGCCGGCGGGCCGACTTGAGGGCGAGCGTGGACGCACGACCGGCCAGCTCCGCCTTTTTGCCACCCATATCCGCAAGGGTGACTATCTGGATCGCCGCGTTGACGAGGCCCTGCCGGACCGAAGGCCAGCGCCGCGTCCGGAAATCCGGCTGATGCAGCGTCCGATTGGCCCGGTTGCCGTTTTCGGCGCATCCAATTTTCCACTCGCGTTCTCCACCGCTGGCGGTGACACGGCAGCCGCTCTTGCCGCAGGCTGCCCGGTCGTCGTGAAAGGCCACTCGGCCCATCCTGGGACCGGCGAGATCGTTGCCGAGGCCATTCATGCCGCCATTGTCAGGACCGGCATGCCGAAAGGCGTGTTCAGCCTCATCCAGGGTGGAGACCGCAAGGTCGGCGAAGCGCTGGTCACGCATCCGCTGATCAAGGCTGTCGGCTTTACCGGCTCGCTTGGCGGTGGCCGCGCTTTGTTCAATCTGTGCGCCCAGCGCCCGGAACCGATTCCTTTCTTCGGCGAGCTTGGCTCGGTCAATCCGATGTTCATGCTGCCGGAAGCCATGAAGACCCGCGCGGCGCCGCTCGGCGAAGGTTGGGCTGGCTCGCTGACCATGGGCGCCGGTCAGTTCTGCACCAATCCCGGCATTGCCGTGGTTATCGACGGATCGGACGCCGACAGCTTTGTGCAGTCCACCCGCAGCGCTTTGGAAAAGGTCGCGCCGCAGGTCATGCTGACCGATGGCATTGCCAAGGCCTATCAGGACGGCAAGGCGCATTTCGACAGCCGTAACTCCGTCAAGCCGGTGCTGACCACTGAAAGCAAGGGCCGCGAAGCTTCGCCCAATCTCTATGAGACCACCGGCGACGCCTTCCTCGGCGATCATACCATCGGCGAAGAAGTGTTCGGCCCGCTCGGCGTTGTCGTTCGCGTCAAGTCGGTCGACGACATGGTGCATCTGGCCAAGGGTTTTGAAGGCCAGCTAACAGCAACCTTGCATATGGACAAGGACGATGCCGCTGCAGCGCGCAAGCTTCTGCCGGTACTGGAACGCAAGGCCGGACGCGTTTTGGCCAACGGCTTCCCAACCGGCGTGGAAGTGGTCGATTCGATGGTGCATGGTGGTCCCTACCCGGCCAGCACCAATTTCGGTGCAACCAGCGTTGGAACTCTGTCCATCCGCCGCTTTCTGCGCCCCGTCAGCTATCAGAACATCCCGGCCGATGTGCTGCCGGCGGATTTTGACTGAGCTTCTCTAGGGGGCGGAACAAGGTCTGTTCAAAATCCTGCGCTAAGCTCAACGAACCCTGAACATTCACGTGCCGCGGAGGATTTTGCCTGGAAGACGCAAGGGCCTGAAGCCCTTGGACACCTGCTGCTCGGTGTCCGAAGGATAGGTTCCCGTGAATTTAATGCTGACGACGTCCTCTTCACCTATAACCGCCAGCTCGACAAGCAGCATCCATGGAACAATTATTTCGTTGGTGCAGGCTGGGAAATGTTCAACGCGATGGACATGCCGGTGATTATCAAGGAAGTCGTCAAAGTCGACGACCACACCGTGAAGTTCGTTCTCAACCAGCCGGATGCATCTCTTCTGGCGAAGCTCGCTCTTAACTTTGGCTCGATCATGTCGGCGGAATATGCGGAGCAATTAGCGAAGGCCGGGCAGCGCGAGGATCTCGACCGCAAACCGGTAGGCACCGGACCATTCCGTTTCGTGGATTATCAGACCAATGCCGCAATCCGCTTTGCTGCAAATGCGGAATATTGGGGCGGTGGGCCCAAAGTTGACAACCTGATCTTCGTGATCACGACGGACCCTGCCATCCGCATGCAGAAGCTTCAGGCGGGTGAGTGTCATATCGCAGCTTATCCCGCGCCGGCGGATGTCGCGCGGCTGAAAGCCGATCCAGACCTCAACGTGATGGAACAGCCGGGACTGAACGTGGCCTATCTCGCCATGAACACTCTGGAAGCCCCATTCGACAAGGTGGAAGTACGCCGAGCTCTGAACATGGCCATAGACAGAAAGGCAATCGTGGAAGCTGTCTATCAGGGCATGGGTCAGGTCGCTCAAAGCGTTCTGCCGCCCAGCATGTGGGGCTATAATGGCGATATAAAGGGATATAGCTACGATCCTGATGGAGCAAAGAAACTCCTCAGCGACGCAGGCGTCAAAGACCTCAGGATGAAGATCTGGGCGATGCCGGTCAGCCGTCCCTATATGCCAAATGCGCGGCGTGCGGCTGAGCTTATGCAAGCGGATCTTGCCAAAATCGGCGTCGGTGTGGAGATCGTCTCCTACGAATGGGGTGAATATCTCAAGAAGGCGCGCGACAAGGATCGTGATGGGGCTGTGGTGCTCGGAGGCACCAGCGACAATGGCGATCCCGACAATCTGCTCAGCTATTTCTTCAGTTGCTCCGGCGTCGGTGGAAGCAACAATGCCAATTGGTGCTACACGCCACTGGAAGATATTTTGCAGAAGGCGAGGGTGAGCTCGAACAAGGACGAGCGAACCAAGCTCTATCAGGAGGCGCAGGTAATCGCCATCGATCAGGCCCCATGGGTTCCGCTTGCGCATTCAACGGTCGTATTGCCGATGTCCAAGAGCGTGAAGAATTACGTTATGGAGCCCCTCGGATCGCACCGCTTCGAGAAAGTCGATATCGAGGAATAAGAGAATGCACCACTTGCCGACGCTGGCTTTCCAGCGTCGGCAAGATCGGGTTCTGCTATTACTAGAGCGGTTCCAGTTTTAACGGAATCGTTGGAACCGCTCTCTTTGTTTTTGGCGCATTTCCGAACGCAAAACCGTTTCACACTTTTGCTGGAAATGCTCTAGATACGCAGCACTTCAAGCCTGCAGACGATCGCTCGGCTTGCACAAAAAGCATAGTTCTGTGTGCACGGGTGCCGTTATTCCGGCAAAGAGCACCGCTCCGGAATATGGCATCACAATGTCGCTTCCGTCGGCGCGCTTCCCGATGACCGTCCCTTTTTCAACTTTTTCACCAGCCGCAAACTGCTTGAGCAAGTGGTCATCTTCGTGATCCGCCAGAACAGCATCGCTGATTTCCAGCACCCATGACCGGTCTACCGGGGCGGGCTGTGCGGAGATCAGGCCGAGCGACGCCATTCCGTTGACGACACAATCATAACCGACTTGTGGCCCATTGGGATCGAGATGCTGACCGCATTCGACAGTCACGCCGTAGCCACCCGCAAACCGCATATATTCAGTGGTGCCGATGGCATGCAGGGATGACAGTCCTTCGGTTACGCCAGCTTTCCGTTTTTGCTCAAGCGCCTTTTCGTGCGCTGGCAGCCAACCGTGGATAATGATTGGAAGGCCAAGCGCCTTGGCGAGCTTTTCTTCCGCCTCCTGATGCGCGAAAGGTTCGAGCGCTCCGTTGTTGTTGCGGGGTCCCATGAGAGCAAGCGGCGGACCTTCCGAACTGAAGGAATGAAGATCGATCAGCACATCGTGGGCGCGCAGCAACGGGCAGATGATATTGGCCACGCGGTCTTCGTTATCCTGGGGGATAGCGCTTTCGGAAAGATTGCGGTTGAAGTTGCGATCGCCGAAGCGGGTATTGTTACGAAAGGCGAGCCCGTTCACAACCGGCACAAATGTCACTGAGCCGCATTCCAGTTTTCTTTGTCCGCTGCGGAACTCGTGGATCAGACGTGTGACCGCGTAAGGGCCGCACGGCTCGTTACCATGTACCGAACCGGTCACAATAAGGCGCGGACCTGGCTTCAGGCCATGGAACGTAACAGTCTCTATAGCGGTGGGCGGCGTTGTCACCAGCGGTGCGAGTGTCGTTGGCGGCCCATCGATCGACGCGATATCGATAACCATGCCGGGGCGCACCCGGCGCGCCAGTTCCATAAGATGTTCGTGGGCTACGACGACACAGCCTGATGTACCGCTGAAATCGGGGCGGGCCGCATGCATGAAAATGGCAGAACCGCCGCGTGCGTCGGGCAAGGCATCGTTCCAGCCGACAGGAATGATCAGATCGAAAAGCCGCTCACCCCGACGGGAAGCCTGGGTTTCATCAGTTTCAAAAACCAGCTGGTTGTAAAAGGGACTGTCTGGATCTTCCACCCAGCGATAATTTTCGGGCTTGGGCAAAAATGGGAAATCGAAACTGCGAGGTTCATCGCCAAAAACCGCAGGATCGTAAAAGCCATAACGCAGAGGATAGCGGCCGCGGGGCGTTTTCCCGTCACCTTCACGCTTCAGCTGCGGTTCCACCAACCCATTGCGGCCCACCGCGCATTTGACGGTCCACTCGTCGATGGTGAGCAAGCCGATATGCGGGTTGTGTTGGTCCTGGCCGGTACGAACGACAATCGTGGGCTGTTCAAGCGTTCCTACCAAAAACGGATTCTGACTCATGATCTTAGCCTTGTTCTAACAAGTGACAACGGGCTCGGTGGAAGGAACTGCCCGGCGAATTGGTGAAAGCGGGAATATCGCCAGAGCGGCACTGAGCGAATGCCGATGGGCAACGAGGATTGAAGGCACAACCTTGCGGTGGATTGAGAGGCGAGGGAGCCTCGCCTCTCATGCGGGGTTTGCCAGCAGTCGGAGCCAGGGGGTCGGGGATCGAAGCGATCAATGCCTGCGTGTAGGGATGCAGCGGATTGGTGAAGATATCGCTCCAGATGCCTTCCTCAACGATACGGCCAAGATACATCACGGCAATGCGGTCGCTCATGTGTTCGACGACACCCAGATCGTGCGAAATCATCAGAAGCGCAATGCCCAGCTCATCTTTCAGTTCCAGCAACAGATTGATGATCTGGGCACGGATGGAAACGTCGAGTGCCGACACAGGTTCGTCGCAGACAAGAAGTTTCGGCTGTACGATCAAGGCGCGCGCGATGCAGATGCGTTGTCGCTGGCCACCGGAAAATTCGTGCGGCCTGCGGTTCGCCACATCGGGTTTCATGCCGACCTTGTCCAGCATGTCGGCCACACGCGCGTCGATTTCGGCTTTGTCCTTCATGCCATGGAGGCGTAAAGGCGCGGCAAGCGCCTCGCGCACAGTACGGCGCGGATTCAATGAAGCAAATGGGTCCTGAAACACCATCTGTACGCTGCGCGCTTGCGCCAGAGGGTCGCTCCGTACATTCGCCGCCATATCATGACCCATGACATGGACGGAACCGGAGGTGATCGGAACAAGTCCCATGATTGCGCTTGCAAGAGTGGATTTTCCGCAACCGCTTTCTCCGACCAAACCCAGGCATTCGCCTGCCTTGATGGACAAAGAGAGTCCATTGACCGCTTTCAGGGTCTTTTTTCTAAAGTTCTCGCGAACCGAGTAATGGACGCAAAGGTCCTGAATGGCCAGCACTTGCGCCGGGTTTTCATTGAGGTAGCCGGTTGCAGGTGCCAGATCGGAATTCAGTTCAATCATGATGGAAACACCTAATCGAGCCCTTTGTGTCCAGGGCGGTGAGCGGCGGCATGGCTGCCCGACATTCATCGCTGACCCGCGGACAACGCGAGGCAAAGCCGCATCCGATGTCGCGTTCCATCAAACCGGGAACGACACCTTTGATCTCCGTCAGCCGCGAACGCCCTTCCTCCAAACGCCGCCCCAGACGCGGCAGCGACGCGACGAGCCCTCGTGTATAAGGATGGCGCGGGTCGGTGAAGATTTCGCTCGCAGGGCGCTGTTCGACAATATGGCCGGCATACATGACCGCTACCCGATTGCACATGCGCGCCACCAGCCCCAGATCATGGGAGATCATGAGCACCGCCGTGCCGCGTGCCGTGCACAGATCGAGGATCAATTCGACAATCTCTGCCTGAATGGTAACATCCAGCGCAGTGGTGGGCTCGTCGGCGATCAGCAGCGCCGGATCGCATGCCAGCGCAATGGCGATCATCACCCGCTGGCGCATACCACCGGATAACTGGTGCGGATAATCCCTGATGCGTCGCTCCGGGCTTGGCACCTGAACCTGCTCCAGAGCCTGGATGGCCTTCAATCGAGCCTGACGCGGGTTCATGCCCTTGTGCAGCACGAACATCTCACCGATCTGATCGCCTATGGTCATCAGGGGATTGAGCGAGGTCATCGGTTCCTGAAAGATCATGGCGACGCGATCACCCCGCAAACGCCGCAGGTCCTTGTTGGGGAGGCGACTGATATCCTGGCCTTCCAGAAGAACTCTTCCCTGCGTCACGTTCATCGGCTCGCGCAGCAATCCCGCAATGGTTAGCGCGCACAGGCTTTTGCCGCAGCCGGATTCCCCGACCAGCCCAAAGACTTCGCCGGACCGGATGGAAAAATTGAGATCGTTGACCGCCGGGAAGGTACGGCCCTTGGCCCGCAGCGCGATCGAAAGGTCGTCGACCTGTAAAATCGAATTGTCGGTCATCAGCGCTTTGACCTCCCATGCGGATCGAGCAGGTCGCGCAGTCCATCTCCCAACATGTTAAAGCCGAGAACGGTAATAAACAGCGCCATGCCAGGGAAAATGGCTACCCATGGCGCCACCATCAGCTGTTCGCGCGCACGCGCCAACATGCCGCCCCAGCTCGGCGCTGGCGGAACGACACCCAGCCCCAGAAATGACAGCGATGCTTCCGCCATGATTGCCGATCCGATGCCCATCGTGGCCACCACGATCAGAGGTCCGCCGATATTGGGCAGAATTTCCCGCATCATGATGTAAAGCTTGTTGAAACCCAGCGTGCGCGCTGCCTGCACATAATTCTGCGATTTCTGGGTGAGAACCTGCGCCCGTGAAATGCGACAGCTATAGGCCCAGTCGGTCAGGCCCAGCGCAATCAACAAACTCAAAAGCCCAGGTCCAAGCACGGCCATCAGCGCCAGTGCAAAGACGATGGTGGGAATTGACAGCATCAAATTGGTAAGGCCTTGGACGAATTCGTCCCACCACCCGCCAATATAGCCCGCCGAGAGCCCCAGCAATACGCCGATGCACGTATTCATCATCTGGATGGCGAGCCCGATCATCAGCGAAATGCGCGCTCCATAGACGATGCGCGAAAAAATATCCCGGCCCTGCTCATCGGTGCCAAACCAGAACTGCGCGCTTGGTGCTTCTTCGGCATAAAGGAGATTGGAATTGGAGACCGGATCGTAGTGGGCGATCCACGGTGCGAAGACTGCTACCAGAACGATGGTCACGAATATTGTGAGCCCTATGAGAAGATTGGAGCGTATCATGAAGGCCGCCTGTTCCGGTCGAAATGTTTGAATAAGTGCAACGGGAGCTTCTCCATAAGCGATCACCGATATCGGATGCGCGGATCGATCGCGAGATACGCGATGTCGACAAGCGTATTGATGACGAGAAAGAAAAGCACGATCACAAGGATGCAGCCCTGTACCGTCGGAATGTCCCGCATGGAGACCGACTGGGTAAGCAGCGAACCAATCCCCGGCCAGGCAAACAGATTTTCGATGACCACCGATCCGCCAAGCATTGAGCCGAACTGCAAGCCGATCGTCGTGAGGATCAAAACGAACGCATTGCGCGCCATATGCTTGGTCACGATGCGGAATTCCGAGTTGCCTTTCGATCTGGCAGTGCGAACAAAATCGGCATTCATGGTCTCGAGAACGGCGGCCCGCGTCGTGCGCGCCAACAGCGCCATCGGGGCAATGCCAAGCGCTAGAGCCGGCAGTATCAGGTTCTTCAGACTGCCGTTGCCATAACCGAAGGTAGGTAAGAGTCCCAGTTTCAGCGAGACGAAATACATCGCCAGCAAGCCAAACCAGAAGCCGGGCAGGGACAGGCCCGATACAGCTGTTATCATAGCCGTCGTATCGAGCCAGGTTCCTTGTCGCACCGCAGCCAGAAAGCCGAGCGGCAAGCCAATGACGATGGCAAAGAAAATAGCGGCGACGGCAAGCTTGAACGAGGCGACGATGCGGCCGGACAACATGGCCGTAACCGGGCGCTGCGTGGAGAAAGACCTTCCGAGATCGCCAGTCGCAAGTCCGGTGATATATTTGCCGAACCGGCTCAGCAGGGGGTCTTTCAGCCCCAGCTCCTTTTCGATACGTTCCACAACCGCCGGGTCAATGTCACGTTTATCGCCTGCAAGCGATGACACAAACGTGCCGGGCATCACGCTGAACAGAAAGAAAATCAACGTTATTGCAGCAAAGACCGTGACCAGAGATTGCAGCATTCGTCTGCCAATCACCATCAACATAAGAATATCCATAATTGTGTCAGGAGCGCACGTGGGCCCCGCGGACCGATTGCGCTAAAAGCATTCACTTTTGAACGCCGCGTTTCAAAGAGATGCGAGAGGCGCTTGCGCTTGTTCCCCCAGCAGCCCGGCGCCGCACGTCCTTTCGAGCGTGCGGCGCCGGATTCTTAGGGCTCATTGCCTGCCGGGAGCATTATCGTCGAGCCAAAGCGAATCCACCTCGATAATTGCCGCTTCGGTTACATTGGCGTCGACGCCATGAATCCATGGTTGGGTTGCCACTACGGCCTTGTTGTAGTTATTGAACCAGACGGGCGCTTTTTCGAAAATATAGCCGTCAGCCTTTTTCAACAGTTCCACACGTTTGGCCGGATCCGCTTCGGCTGCAGCCTCATCGAGGATCGCATCGTAAGCCGGATCTTTGAATGCACTACGATTACAGCCAGAACGGCTTACGCGGCTATCGAAGCAGCGCAATGCATTGAGCGAATCCGGGCCTGTCCCGGCCGAGCGGAACCAGGCCATTGCCTTGCCCTGATCCATTTCGTCAACAAGCGTATTGGAATCCACAACCTTTGCCGTGGCATTAATGCCCACCTCCTTGAGAAACGGCATCATTGCTTCCAAAACTCCAAGGCTTGAGGTTCCTTCCGTCACCGAAATCGTGACTTCGAAACCGTCCGGATAGCCTGCTTGTGCCAGCAGTTCCTTTGCCTTGGCCGGATCGTAGGGATAAGGTGCACGTTCCTTGTCGAAAGCTGCGGCAGTCGCCGGCAACCAGCCTGTTGCCTTGTAAGCCTTGTCCTTGAGAAGCTTGCGGATGATGATATCGCGATCGACAGCATAATTGATCGCTTGGCGCACGCGCACGTCATCGAAAGGCTTCTTCTCGGTATTCATGCCCATATGGCGCGTGAAGACCTCTGAAAGTTCGATCAGGCCCTTGGAAAGCTCAGGGTCGGCTTTGTAGAGAACATAGGCATTTTCCGACAAAACAGTGGCGTCGAGTTCACCCGCACGGAAGGCCATGTCAAGCGCGCTGTTATCACCGGAAATGGTGAATTCAACCGCATCGGCATAGGGTTTGCCCGGTTTGAAATATTTGTCGAATTTCTTGCCGGAGATCTTGGAGCCTTCGACATGGCTTTCAAATGTGAATGGCCCGAGCCCAATCGGATGAGAAAGGAAATTTCCGCTTTCCACTTCTTCACGCGGCAGGATCGCCGTTATGGCTTCGAAGAACTGGTTTCCGGGATCGACGAGATCCTTGAATGTCAGCGAGAATGTGCGGTCGTCGATTTTCTTGATGCCGCTGATTTCCTTGGCTTCACCCTTTGCATATTCCTCGGCGCCCGCCAGTGTTCCGACTTGCACCGCCCCCGGATAACCCTTCGTGGGGTCCATGATACGCGTGTAAGACCAGACCACGTCGTCCGTCGTCAGTTTGCGGCCATTGTGGAAATAGATATTGTCGAACAGTTCATAGGTGAAAGTCTTGTGGTCATCGCTGGTCTTTACCAACTTGGCAAGGTCGAGTGCCGGTGCGTTCTTTTCAGAATCCCACGTATAGAGAGACCGATGAAAGGCCTTGGAGACGACCATATCCTGCGACGTATAGGTTGCATGCGGGTCGAGGCTTTTGAGAGCAGCACCATAAGGTGCCGCCAGATGCAACGTGCCGCCGGGCTGGGGCGCATCGGCCCAGGCGGAGAACGCTGGTACAGCTAACGATAATGCCGCGCCTAACAGCGCCGCTTTGACAATCGAGCGATAGTTCATCTTTTCCCCTTATGTTTGATTGGTTTTGTCATTGCTCAGCTTTGAAATGCATATTCGTGAAAGTGCCTGGCGAATGTGGGAAGGAAATTTTTGTCGTCTGCCGCCCACCTGCTGTCGCACATGACGAACAAAACAAAACTTTTGCCGTCCGGCGTCTCTCCATACACCAGATCGTGCCTGGTCCAGGATGTATGCCCGCCTTTCGACCAGGTCATCACTTCAGGCGGCAAGCCCTCCACCAGAAACCCGCGAACCTGATCTCCTTCCGGCTCAGCGTCGTTCGGGTGTCGTTGAAACTCGCGATTCATAAGCTCCATCATCCACTTCGAGCGGGGACGGGCATGGCGCGCGATATCGTGCAGCAGTGCGGCGCCTGACAAAGGTGTAAGCAGATTGCCGTTCTGGCCATTGCGGATCTGCTTGGCCCGGCCATAGGGGCTGTCTTCGTAGGTACCGTGCAAGACATTGATGCCTGCAAACTCCACGCGGTTTTGTGAATCGTACCATTGCTGGACGCGGTGGCGCGCAGCACACCAGTCTTCAAGCGCCTTGCCTTGCAGGCAGGCGCCGTCATCCGCCCCTGTCAGGCGGCCAACGAGGTAAACGGTGGCTTCATTGGATGAAATCGCCATCATCTGCGCAGCAGCACGATCGTCTTCCTCATCTTCAGGAATTATTCCCATCTCACGGAATGCTGCCAGAGCGTCCAGGAAGAACAGCTTGATAACACTTGCAGGATAGATCGGCTTGTCGGCCTGATGCCCATACCATGGCGATTGCAGGAAAGGGCCGGGATCGCGCGAACGCAATGTTGCATTATAGATGCAGGCGGCAACACCAACTTGGCTTTCATCGAGCATCCCCCGGGTCGATGCCAGTGCGTCTGCCAAAGCGCGCTCAGCTGGATGGGATGTTGAGATGAGAGTTGCAGTGTTCATTTTTACTCCCCTTGTTTTGCGTTGATTTAGCCAAGGAAATTTTTCATTTGATATAGAAAACTTATTAGAACTTTATGCATATGGGATATGAAGTAACGGTCAGGTGGCCCAATTGAAGCGAGAAACCCATGCATTCGCGCAAAAATCATATCAATGTTCGTCAGGTGGAAATTTTTCGCGCAACCATGAAGTTTGGCACAGTCACGGCCGCTGCCGCCGCTCTTGGATCATCTCAACCCACCATCACCCGCGAGCTTTCCAGACTGGAAGAGCATATTGGATTTCGCCTGTTCGAGCGGCGTTTACAGCGCTTGGTACCGACGGCAAGAGCGCTCAAACTGTTTGAGGAAGTGCAGGCTTCATTCATTGGGCTGGATCGTATCAACGGCTTTATCGATCGCCTGCGGGAAGCCTCGGAGGAAATCCTGACAGTCGCCTCACTGCCGGCCTTTGCACTGACCATATTGCCGGAGGCGGTTAAGCGGTTGAGTGCAGACCATCCTGACTTAACCTTGCAAATCAGCACCGTCGATCCGCGCAATCAATCAAGCATTTCGGGCTTTAACTTCGATATCGGATTGATCGAGGACGTTTACACGGAACGTGACGCTGATGCTCGCATTCTGTGGACTTTCAAGCTCGTCGCAGTGCTGCCTCCGCAGCATCCTCTTGCAAGCCGGGATTTTCTCGAGCCCGCCGATTTTGAAGGTATCAATTTTATAAGCCTCGGCCCCCGGGACCCTTACAGGCTCAGCGTGGAACGCATTTTCGATATGGCAGGTACGCAGCGTCGTTTGTTCCTGTCGTCACAGTCAGCCGGCGGTGTATGTGAATTGGTTCTGAAAGGTTTGGGCGCCTCAATCGTCAATCCTCTCACGGCACTCAGCTACGAGCCACAAGGCCTGGTCTTGAAACCTTTTTTGCCCGCTCAGGATTTTGTGCTGTCTGTCCTCAGCCCCTTCAACCGGCCAGTCGTTGCCAGCTCGGAATCCCTCATAAAGCATCTATCGCAGATCTGTGCGGAAACACACGACGTACTGGTTCGGAAGGGCTTGATCTCCTCTGAAGCCAAGAGAATTTAGCCCCTGCAATATTCCGGCCATTTTCGTTCCAGCCGAAACAGTAACTTCGTGCGGAAGAACAGCTTGATCGTGGTTGATTGCATTGGGCAGGGTCGCGTGGACATCCGACAACCGTTCAGGTCTGACGGAGCGACTTTGATCGGTTGATGATCAGAACCGCTTGCAGTCAAGGATTTGATCTCAATTCGGACTATGAATGATCCAGAGTTTTTGCAGATCAATCGGATTTTCCCAAGCCGCCACAGCGCCAGGACGAACAAGGAAAATGTCGCCTGCCGCAAACGATACGCTTCCTTCGTCAGGGTTGGATAGGATAACCTCGCCCTTGCGGAGCATCATCAGTTCAGAGAAGGAATAAGTGATAGGATGGCGGGCGTAAGGCGTGGCAGAAGGGCTTAGGGCATTCGTTGCGCAAACTGACATACTCGTCTGCCTGCTGCCGCTTACGACAGAAACGGAAGGCTTGATCAATGCCGAATTTTTTGCCTGCCTGCCTGCCGACGGGGGCAAGCGTGGTTCTGGTCGGTCGTGCACCGCAGACGGATTATGACGCGCTTCTCGCGGCGCTCGATAGCGGCCAGCTTTCCTCGGCGTTCATTGATGTAACCGCACCAGAACCGCTCCCGTCTCGACATCCCCTCTGGTCCCATCCAAAGGTGATCGTCACCCCGCATATCGCTTGCGTGACTGACAGTCACGGCGCGGCAGACGTGCTCGTTGAAAACCTGAAACGGCTGCAGAAGCGCGAAACGCTTATGGGAGAGATTGACCGCAAGCGCGGTTATTGAAGCAGCGGGCAATGACCGATATTGGTGGCGATTGATAATGAGCTCTCGTTCTGGCGTATGGAACGAATAGCGAGTTTGATGAACCCAGTCGTATTGTTCACTCCGTTGCGGCGACAAGGCGTCTGCAGGCGCTGACCAAGTCTGGTTCCGACAGCAAAGCGCCCCCAACGAGATACATGACATCGTTGCCATAGGCCTCTCGCATTTCTGGGATGCGGGCGAAAGTAACGCCACCGCCGGGCGCCGCGACGATCGCCCTGGGCCCACCCATATCAACGGCACAGGCCTTTGCGATCGACTGACATTCCTCGCGGGTAAAGCCGAAGCGACCACCGAAATTCGGATAGATCACCGCGTCGGCGCCCATCAGGCGATGAAGTGTGCCGAAAAAGGCACGATGTGAGAAGCCACAATCGGGTGAAACGACGTTGGCACCGGAAAAGGCTGGATGCGAGACAATTGGCAGGGAAAAGTCCGGATCTGCAGCAAGTGTACGCACGATGTCGTAGCCGGTGAGTGCCGGAGCGATCATGACGCCCCCTGCACCGTATTCCTGGGCCTGTTTTGCCCGCTCGATGATCGCAGTGGCAGGACCTGTTATGTTGGGAACGAAACTCGTGCGTCCGCCAGTCTTTGCATTCGCTTCGCCTACGGCTTCGACACAGGCCTTCAGCCGCTCCTCGAAGGGTGCCGTCTTCTGGTCAACGAGGCCGTGATCATCCTTCACAAAATGCATGCCGCCCAGTGCGAAATCATGCGCGAGACGACCGAGGGCCGCAGTCGACAGACCAACGGGTTTTATGGCGGACATCAGCAATGGCTTTCGACCGATACCGGCGCGGGCTCGCAATCCATCGATGCCGTGGCGCGGTCCCTTGCATAGATCGAGCAGGCCAGGCGACAAGCCGATGTCTTCCACCTTGATACCGGGTTTGATGGAACTGTTGCCGAAGACGATGTTGAGGAATTGCAGGAAGTCCCCGCCGACATCGTCCTCAGAATAGGATATCGCGGCAAGGAAGCCCGGCTTTCCTTCGGGGTTCCTGTGCAGGCTTTCCAATCGACCGAGTATCTCGTCCTCGACATAGCCCTTCGGGACGACGCCTCGCGGAATTTCCACGGTCTGTTCCAGCGCGATGTCAAGTGCGCGCGCTCTGGCTTCTGCTTCGTCGGCTGCGCCCACGCAATAGGTGACTGTAAAGCGCGCCACCATCACAGTGCCTCAGCTTTCTGTGCGGAATGAACATGATCAAGGCGAACATCCGCGAGTTCCTCTTCGCCGATGGAGAGCTTCTTGCCGACAAGCTCTTCAATTGCCGAAACCAGAGCGCCTGCATCAAGCCCATATTTCTTCATGAGATATGGCTTCGAAGCGCCGTGCGCGAAAGTGTCTTTGAGACCAAGGCGTTTGAGGCGAGTACCCAGTCCTTCTTCCGCGAGGATTTCCGCGACCAGAGATCCGAGACCGCCGACGATGGTGTGGTTTTCCAGCGTGACGACGCCTTTCTTGCCACGCGCGGCTTTCAGGAGGCCATCCCTGTCGAACGGTTTCAGCGTCGAGGCGTGAACATGGTGGATGCCGACACCACGCGCGGCGAGCGGACCGGTCGCTCGCAGAGCTTCTTCGGTACATATTCCGGAAGAGATGACGAGAATGTCTTCCCCTTCCGAAAGCGTGCGCAGCTTGTTGAACTCAAAGGGCGTCGAAAACAGACGGGGCACTTCGCCGCGCAGGATGCGTACATAGACCGGGCCGTCGATGCTATCGGCGACTTCCAGCACGGTCTCGACTTCCGTTGCATCGCCTGTTTCCAGGATCGTCATATTTGGTACAGCGCGCAATACCGCGACATCCTCGATTGCCTGATGCGTGATGCCGCCCGGCGTGGTGATGCCGGGAAGGAATCCCATCAGCCGCACCTTTCGGTTGGAATAGGCAATCGAATTGATCAACTGGTCGTAGGGCCGGCGGTAGAGGAAGACCGAAAAGGTATGGATAAACGGCCGGTAGCCTTGCATGGCGAGGCCGCCGGCGAAGGACAGCATGTTCTGTTCGGCCATGCCGAGAGTGAGAAACTGCTCCGGATGCCGGTCACGAAAACCGTCTACCTCGCATGATGAGGTGAGGTCGGCCGACAGGCACAGCACTTCAGGGCGCGCGGTGGCGAACGCCTCGAAGGCCTTGGCATAGGGGCGGTTGACGATTTCGACCATGATCAGGCCCCTTCCATCGTGGTGAGATCGATGCCGAGTTCGGCGGCAAGTGCCGTCTGCATTTCCAACCTCTCTTCCGCGCTCTTGAATCGGACATAGTGCAGGCGCGGAAAGCGCTTCTTCAGGAAATCCATACCCTGGTAAGGCGAGGTGTTGGCGAGGATGATGAGTGGCTTACCCTTCTCTGCGCTTTCGGCGGCTGTACGCAGTGCGCCCAGATCATGGCCGTCCACCGAACGGCAGGTGACGCCAAAGGAAGTGACTCGGGACGCAAGGTCACCGAGGTCAAGTACAGAGGACATGGCGCCGTCGCATTGCTGGCGGTTCACGTCGACGATGACGCGGATGTTGTCGATCTTGTGGTGGCTCATCGCCGCGAGACATTCCCAGGTCTGGCCTTCCTGGAATTCGCCGTCAGACATATAGACCCAGACTTTGCCGGGCTCCTTTTTCCTCAGTCGCGCCCAGGCGACGCCGGACGCCATGGAAAGTCCCTGTGCCAGCGATCCCGTCGTCACTTCCATGCCGGGACTATGTTCGGCACCGATCATTTCCACCGAGCCGCCATCCTTGTTGAAGTGATCGAGCGCATGTTCGTCCATCCGTCCCATTTCGATCAACGCGGAATAGATGACGAGTGCATAATGGGCAGGCGAGATGAAGAAGCGGTCGAAGTTTGGCCCGACGGGACCATGATATCCGGCGCCCGTGAAGGCATCTGGATTATGGGCCGAGGGTACGCCCCGGAAAGGCAATGGCACTTTTGGCAGGGTTGGTTCGCCGAGCGTTAGCAACTCATTATAGAGTAGTGCAAGGCTCTCGGCAGCGGAGCAGGCCTGGCTCAGGTAGCCGCCATTGTTCTTCATCGTATGGAAGAAGACCCGTCGACGGATACCGAGTGCGATATCCTCCGTGGATTTTTCATTGACGAGAACCATCGTCTCAACTCCTTTCCGGGAACAGCGCTTTCAGTCCTTCGGGCGAGGGCGTTGCGATACCGCGCTCGGTGATGAGACCTGTGATAAGGCGCGCGGGCGTGACGTCGAACGCAGGGTTGGCGGCGGGGCTGCCTTCCGGCGAGATGCGGACACTCGCAATGGAGCCATCGGCGGCTCGACCCTGGACGAAGCTCACTTCGTCGGCGGTCCGCTCCTCAATGGGGATTTCCTTGACGCCATCATGCACCGTCCAATCGATGGTCGGCGAGGGAAGCGCCACATAGAAGGGCACATCGTTGTCTCGCGCCGCAAGTGCTTTGAGGTAGGTGCCGATCTTGTTACAGACATCGCCGTTTGCCGTGGTGCGATCGGTGCCGACGATCACCATGTCGATATCGCCATGTTGCATCAGATGCCCGCCGGCATTGTCGACGATCAGCGTATGTGGCACGCCGTGGCCGTTCATTTCCCAGGCCGTCAGATAGGCGCCCTGGTTGCGCGGACGCGTCTCATCGACGTAGACGTGGATCGGGATTCCTTCCTCGACGGCCATATAGATCGGGGCGGTCGCGGTGCCATAATCGACGGTTGCAAGCCAGCCAGCGTTACAATGGGTAAGGATGCGCACCGGCTCGCCAGACTTTTTCTTTGCAGCAATCTTGCGAATGACATCGAGACCGTTCGCACCGATAGAGCGATTGAGCTCAATATCCTCTTCGGCGATCTCCGCCGCACGCTTGTAAGCGGCGTCGGCGCGTTCGGCTTGCGGCAGCGGGCGGAGATGTTCGCGCATCGCATTGAGGGCCCAGCGCAGATTGATGGCGGTCGGGCGGGTCTCGTTCAACTCTTCCCAGACGGTATCGAGATGCGCATCAGATGGGTCCTTCGCCATGGCAATCGCGACGCCATAAGCGGCCGTGACACCGATCAGCGGCGCGCCGCGCACCCACATATCACGGATCGCATCGGCGACATCGGCAACCGTTTTCAGCGTTACGACACGGAATTCATGCGGCAGCCAGCGCTGGTCGATGACGTCGACAGAGCGACCGTCTTCGTTCAGCCAGATCGTATGGTAGTGGCGTTCTCCGACTTTCACGCAAGGATCTCCTTTTCAAGTCGCTCCACGGTCTCACGGATATCCCGGAGGCTATGGATGCGCTGCCGGTTGACGGCGAGGTGACGCCCGAACTTCAGCGCCTTGCTCTCGCAAGAAGCGCGGCGATCGGGGTCAATGATGGTTTCAAAATCGGCATTATGGGCAAGGCCCAGAATGCGGCGGTGGGTTTCGATGCCGGCAAAGCCCAGCATTTCGTGCCAGATCTCATTGATGACGATGTTGAGTGCCTGTTCGGCAGCAAGCGGGTCCTGGCGATCTTCGAAAAGACTTGACTGATAGAGGATGCCCTTTCGCTCCGTACGCCAGAGATGGGCGAATTCAGCCCGGAACGTTTGCCAAATAGTGTCGATCGTATCGAGCAGATAAGCGCGCATCCTGTCGCGTGCGCCCGGGACAGTCTCATGTCCGGCCTGCGAAAAATAGCTCATCCAGAAATTGGCGATCAGCATGCCGATGTCGAAGCTGATCGGACCGTAAAAGGCAAATTCCGGATCGATGACACGTGTTTCGTCGTCGGTCACCATGACCGAACCAGTGTGCAGATCGCCATGGCAGAGTGTCTCGGCCTTGGCGGAGAAGAGGTGCTTCAACCGTTGCGCTTCCACCTTGAGTTCACGGTCTGCGCGCAGTTCCATTACGATTGGATCGAGCTGCGGCGTGGTGTGATGATTGAGCTTTGCTTCGAAATAGGGATCGGAAAAGACGAGATTTTCCGTTATGTCACAAAGCTCGACATTATCGGAGAATAGAGCCACGTCCGCCTTCTTTTCTCGCGTCACCATGGAAAGGTCGGATCCTCGGAAGAGGGTACGGGCGACGAAGAGGCCGAGATCGCGACCGATTTTGGGAAGCTCGCGACCTTCAATCAGAGCACGGCGCAGAATGATGTGCGGTGTCAGGAATTCCATGACTATGATTGCCTGCGCTTCATCGAAGTGCAGGATTTCCGGCACCTTGCCCGGATCGCGTGCGCTCTGGCGTTTCAGGGCATGGTACTCGAAAAAGGAGCGCTTGAGCGGCAGGGGCCAGCTTTCGCCGACGAGACGCACATAGGGCAGCGCCTGCTTCACAATTACGGCTCCCGTCTCGCCCGTCACGATAAAGACAAGATTGAGGTTGCCATCGCCGACTTCCCGGATTTTCCAGCGCGACGGGTCGCTTCCCACCTTCTCTTTCAGGGCTGCATTGCCGCCAAGCCGAACCGGCAATGTCTCTGTACTCAGCGCCTCGAAGACGTGGCTGTCCATAATGTCCTCCTCCTGCGCATAGGCCGCCTCCACCAAGCGCCGCTATGCTGTCTTTATCAGAGCTAAGATATCTTTCTGTCAAATGTCAATCGCCTTGACATTTGACGGACGCCTATTTTAACGTGGCGTCAGTGGGAGGAATTTATGAGCGAACAGCCAGTGTTTCGCATTGAGGGCGTGCGTAAATCCTTTGGGCCGGTAACGGTCTTGCAGGGTGTGGACCTCAACCTCAAAGCAGGCGCAGTGACGGTTTTGATGGGTGCCAACGGCGCCGGAAAATCGACGCTCGTGCGCATCCTCTCGGGCGTCTACACAAAGGACGCTGGCGCGATCACGCTGGCGGACGCCGCCTTTGATCCAGCGACGCCTGCCGAGGCGATCCGGGCGGGCGTCGTCACTGTGCATCAGAACATTAACGACGGCGTGGTCGCCGATCTCGATGTCGCGACCAATCTCACACTCGACCGGTTGAACGGCCGTGGAGCGCGGCTGTTTTTCAATCCGCGCCGGGTGCGTCGCGAAGCGGCGGCGGTCGCCTCGCGCATGGGTCTTGCTATCGACCTTTCGGCCAGCATCAACGACCTGACGCTTGCGGATCGGCAGATGGTGGCGATTGCGCGCGCTATGGCGCATGAACCGAAAGTGCTGATCCTCGACGAACCGACATCGTCGCTTTCCAGTGCCGAGGCGGACCGTCTGTTCAGCCTCGTTGACCGGCTGAAGGCGCGGGGTGTGGCCATTCTCTATATCTCGCACCGCATGTCGGATATTCGCCGCCTTGCCGACAGCATCGTTTCGCTGCGTGACGGTCGCATCACTGGCCGTTTCGAGGGACCGGAGCTGGATTACGAGGGGGCGGTCAATGCCATGCTCGGGCGCAAGGTATCGGCTGGTGCCGTTGCCGTACGCGATGCCGGTCATCCGGTCTTCAGCGTGCGCGGCCTCAGACTTTCCCAACAGACGCGGCCCTTCGATTTTGATCTCGGCGATGGGGAGATCGTCGCTGTCACGGGTCTTGTCGGTGTCGGCAAGACAGCGCTTGCGGAAACCTTGTTTGGCGCGCGCGCTCCGATAGCGGGCGAAATGGCGCTGGACGGTGTGAGCTATGCACCGAAGACGACTGGTCAAGCGATTGCCAAAGGCGTTTTTCTTGTCGCCAAGGACCGCGCGATCAGCGGCATCGTGCCGGACTTCAATATTTATGAGAATATCAGTCTGCCGTTTCTGCGCCGGCTTTCGACTTTCGGCATCTCAAGCCGCCGGGCGGAGAAGGCAAGGGCGCGCCAGCAGATTTCGTCGCTTGGTGTCGTTTGCCGCAACGAGCGGGATGAGATGCAGACATTGTCCGGCGGAAACCAGCAGAAGGTTATGGTCTGCCGCTGGCTTTCGGAGCCGTCGCGGCTGCTTATCCTAGACGAGCCCTTCCAGGGCGTCGATATCGCCGCTCGTCGCGACATAGGTGAAAAGTTGCGCGCCTCCGCAGCCGGGCGCACTACAATTCTTTTCCTGACGGAACTCGATGAAGCCTTCGAAGTCGCCGACCGCATATTCGTAATGTCAGAACACACGATTGTGGGCGAGCACCGCAATGTCGACATCGATGTCGAGCGGCTCCTCTCGGAGATTGCCGGACACTCCTATCAACAGGTCAGTGCATGATGATAAGTGAAGAGAGCAAACCTGCTGCCATTGCCGCAGCTCCGTCTGGGGGCGTGAACATCAGGGAAACCGCGATCAAATATGGCTTCCTCGTGCTGCTTGCTGGCATGGTGCTCTATTTTTCGGCTGTGACGGGTGGGTTTGCTTCACCCCAGAGTGCGGTCTTCATCCTGCAATCCGTCTCGATCACCGGCATCCTTGCGCTCGGCGTCACGGCGACACTCGTTGTGGGGGGCTTCGATCTTTCCATCGGCTCGGTTGCCACCACAGCCATGATGGCCTCGTCCTACGTGATGGTGGTTATGGGGGGCGACGCTCTGACCGCGACGCTCGTCTGTCTTGCTGTGGGCGTGATTGTTGGTCTGATCAACGGGATCATCATCGTCTATATGCGTGTTCCTGATCTTCTGGCGACGCTGGGAATGATGTTCCTTCTGCTCGGCCTGCAGCGCATCCCGACCGAGGGGCGCTCAATCGCGACGGGTATGACGCTGCCAGATGGTTCGACGGCCACCGGCGCCTTCAGCCCGGCCTTTCTGGCTCTCGGTCGCCACCGCTTTGATTTCATCCTGCCCAATCTGGTGCCAGTTTCAGTAGTGGTGTTGATCGTGCTCGCCATCGTCATCTGGTTCTTCCTGGAATACACCCGCTTCGGCCGCATGATGTATGCTGTCGGCTCCAATGAACGTGCGGCAAGCCTCGCAGGCGCGCCGGTCAATGCCTACAAGATCTCGGCCTATATCATCTCGGGCGTCTTCGCCTCTATCGGAGGCATTCTGCTCGCCGCCCGCCTCGGGCGCGGTGATATCGCCTCGGGCAATAATCTGCTTCTCGATGCCGTTGCCGCAGCCCTCATTGGTTTCGCAGTGCTTGGCGCCGCCAAACCGAACGCGTTTGGCACCGCAGTCGGCGCTCTCTTTGTCGGCATCCTCTTGCAGGGCCTGACGATGATGAACGCGCCTTATTACACACAGGATTTCGTCAAGGGCGCCGTGCTCGTCATCGCCCTGATTTTCACCTTTGCGCTCTCGAAAAGAGGCAAACGCTGAGGCGGGAACCTTCAGCGGGCTACCAATATTGATCAGTGGAGGAGACTGACATGAATTTCACGCGTCGAACCCTGGGCAAGCTGACGCTCGGGCTGATGGCTGTAGCAACATTTGCTACGCCATCGCTTGCGGCCGATATGCCGAAACCTTTTGACAAGCCGGGCGATGTGAAGATCGCGCTCGTGCGCTATCTGTCGACAGGCGATTTCTTCCAGTCCTACCTTGCAGGCGTTGAAGCGCAGGCCAAGGCACTGGGCGTTCAACTTCAAGTCTTCGACAGTCGCCAGGATGCGGCCCTGCAGGCCGATATGGTCGATCAGGCCATCGCGCTCGGTGTACAGGGCATCATCATCCAGCACGGCCTGACGGAATCCATGAAGGAAGCCGCCAAGCGTGCGGTCGACGCAGGCATCAAGGTGGTTGCTTTCGATGTGAATGTCGAGAACGAGAAGATTCCGCAAATCGAACAGTCCGATCATGACCTTGCTCGTTTGGCACTTGAGCAGGCGATCAAGGATAACGGCGAGAGCTTCAAGGCGGGCTATGTCTATGTCGCAGGTATCGCGCCGCTCGACCGTCGTGACGAGAAATGGAAAGAGTTTAAGGCGAAATATTCCGGTATCAAGGAAGCTGCCCAGTTTGGCACGATGGATAACCCCATCGCCAATTCGGTCGCCAATCAGGCACGTTCCGTGATCTCCGCCAACCCCGATATCACCGTGATGTTCGCACCATACGACGAATTCGCCAAGGGCGTGAAGATCGCGGTCGACGAAGCTGGCATGTCTTCCGACGTGAAAATTTATTCGGCGGATATCTCGACCTCCGACATCGCCGCCATGCGCGAAGCCGGTTCTGCGTGGGTTGCGACAGCAGCGACCAATCCGGCTGTAGTCGGTCAGGTTTCTGTGCGCTCGCTCGCCATGCTGCTGGCCGGTGAAGATCCGGGCAAGCAGGTCATCGTGCCGCCGACGCTGATCACGCAGAAAGACCTCAACGATCAGGACATCAAGAATATGGAAGAGCTGGGCGTGAAGCTGCCGCAGTTCGCCCATGCCGATGTTGCCATGCCTGCATGGATGCCGAAGCCCTGAATCCAAGTATAATCGAGTGTAGAAGGGCGGTCCGATGGACCGCCCTTTTCTGTGCGGTTGGAGGCTGGGGACGTTGCCTGCGCAGTCCGAAGATCAGCGCATTGCCGCCGCGATGCAGCACCAGTCGGGACTCGCGGCCCATCGCGATAAGCCAGCACACGGGTATCGCAGGCTCCCAAATTTCTGCCTCAAGCCTTGTCTGAACCGCTTTTGCCAAGCCCATCCTTGCTCCAGCGGTCCAGTATCCGGCGCGCCATGGAGGTCGTAACGACGAGATGGGAAGCAAAGCCGCCCTTCAAAGCCGCCACCAGCGGCTCGAACTTGTTGTCTTCCTGCACGACAAGCATGCGCTTCTTGATGGCGCGAATGGAATCGAGATCGGCGGAAATGCAACGTCTGTTGTGATTGCAATCCAGCCACTGGCCATCGCGGTCAATCAGCTGTCCGGCAATGACACCGGCAGCGCCCATTTCGCCTAGGGCGTGCATGTCGTCGGCTGAAAGCGCCCCGCATTTGACGAGATGGCTGTCATCCTCGATGCCGCCAACGGAATAGAGCGCCAGATTACAGTCCGGGATCGTCGCGAGCTGTTCCTTGATAACGGATTCGCCGCGCAGTTCGTCGGCAAGACGCTCGGACGAAAGCACGAGCGGCGCATAGAAGTTGATACCTTCCGCATTGAGGCGGCGGGCGATTTCCGTAGTGCACTGGTCCGGCCGATAGGAATAGGGCGCACCGAGATTGCCGCAAAGCTGCACAACGGTAACGCCGCTTAAATCTGCAAAGGGCATCACGTCGGCAATATGATAAACGGTGCGGCCCCAGGCGACGCCCACCCGGTCGTCCTTGTTGAGGAGTTCAAGAAAAACAGAAGCGGCGACGACCGGCATTTCAGCCGCCGGGTCCATTGCCTGGCGGTCTTCCGGCACCAGCCATGCAGTGGTCAGGCCCGTGGCATCCTCGAGCTCACGCGCTAGCACGTCGTCCGAAAACAGTTCGGAGGAGGTTGAGATCGTGACGATTCCCATCTCGCGTGCTTTACGCAGATACATCGCAATCGAGGCACGGGAGATTTCAAGCCGCTGAGCTACTTCGTCTTGGCGAAGGCCGTGCGTATAATAGAGCCACGCGGCCTTGTGGATGATCTGGTCATTCGGTCGGACAGGCATAGGGGTGCTTTCGTTGAAGTTTCTGACATTAGTCATTCAGGCTGACAAAAGTCAAATTCTGTGACGTTTGCGATGGGCGGATAAACCGAAAAAGAGGATTGTCTGACGATTGTGCTTCGTGACACTCAGCCGTCGATGAATTGGGGTCCAAGGCTTCTGCTACGCAGCCTCATTCTGGGAGGGGGCAGGGAAATTTCATCAATGCCGGGTAGTTCCGCCGTGCAACAAAAGAAAGACTCTTCGAAAAACTCAAGCGAGGAGTGATGAGACCGATCAATTATGTGCCACGAGAAAATATTCATGCCGATATAGGTTTTGGAATGTAACCTTGATGAATCATCACGCCGCAAAAAGATTCGTAGAGCTCGGACGTATGCAGAAGAGTTGGTGAGTTGTAGAGCATCGTGGGGAGCATGCCATGTTTTACTACGATTATGACGGCGTCTGAGATAGAGCTGTTGGCGCAACTTGAAGAGCAATGCCAAGCTGAAACGCATCGTCGCGGCTTTTAACGCGGAACCCGTTACATCAGGCTGAACCTTTTCATGACCTTGCGCAACGTTGAAACGCTTTGATAACCCGCTTCCACACTCGCCACTGCCAATGGGACGCCTTCCGCCTGCCGGCGCATGACATGGGAAGCCCGCAGGCGCTGACGCCATTCGATAAAGCTCATCCCCGTTTCCTGGCGAAACTTGCGGGTCATAGTCCGCCGGCTCATGCCAACCTCTTCGGCCCAATCGTCGATGGTAAGGTCCAGACCCGGATTTCCAAGAAGATTCCGGCACAGTTTTCGTAGCTGTTTTTCTGCTGGAAGCGGTACCGTCAGCGGTTGTCTGCCCGCGCAGCGGATTTCGTCGAGAATGAGAGCGCATAGATGACGGCCGCGTCCGGCTTCGTCATAAAGCAGCGGCTCGTTCGCGAGCGCCTGAATGCTGGCATCAAGGAGTGCGGAGACCTTGAGGACCCGCGTTTCCTCCCACAAGTCGCGCGAAATGTTCTCTTCAACATAGACTGAGTACATTTCCGTTTCGCCGAACGTTTCCACGGCGTGCGGCAGATCGGGTCTCAGCAACACCGCATAGCCGCTTGGCAGCATGAAGGCGCCTTCTTCGGTCAGCGCTGTCATGTAACCGGTATTCCCATAGAGCAATTGCCCACGGCGATGACTGTGCCAGCCAAAGTTCATGCCTGATTTGTATTCACGCCGCATGACGGCCAAGGGCCGCGGTAAATTCTGATAGTCGATGGCGTGTTTCGGTCGCATGCAGATTTCCGTTTGGCCCAATTTGACTGAAATTGTCATATTTGACGGAAATTGCAGAATTTCGACCCGATTGCAACGGAGTTTGGCCTGACTCCATCAAGGTTGCTGAAATATATTCAGCCGCGTAACGCGTTCATTGATAAGCACAAATTAGAATTATTCTGAAATTCAAATTTGCGCAACGCTAAAATCATTGCATAGCCCGCAGCCATGATTAGCCAGCGGGGTAACGTGCCGCCCGCTTGCTGGTCGGCAAGGAGAGCCGAATTGAATACGAGTGGTGCTGCGCGCAAACAGGGCCCAAAGAGGCCACGACGCACGAGCGTCAAATCTCTGCTGGAAACCGCGATTCTTGGTGGCGCGGCTTCCATCGCAATCGCGGCGCCATCAGCAGCGCAAGAGGCTGGAATCCTCAAGCTCGACACGATTGAGATACGGACGGCGGATGGGAAAGGCCCGCGTGCGCCTGTGGAAGGTTACATTGCCGAATATAGCCGTGCCGCAACCAAAAGTGACGTGCCAATCCGCGAAACGCCGCAGTCTATTTCGGTCGTCACGCGTGACAATATGAATGACCGCGCGGTGCAGTCGGTCAGCGAAGCGATGCTCTATAGCGCCAATGTGAACGCACAGCGTTATGGTGCCGATGTTCGTTCGGACTATTTTACCGTGCGCGGCTTTCCGGCTGACCTTTATCTGGATGGCCTGCGCATTCCCCAGATTGCCAGCCAATCCGGCGGCTATTCGGGCTTTGTCGTCGAACCCTATTCTCTGGAAAGCGTGGAAATCCTGCGCGGCCCGAGTTCCGCCCTGTTTGGCCAGAGCAATGTCGGCGGCATCGTCAATATGGTCAGCAAGCAGCCGCAGGCCGAAGCTTCGCGCGAGATTTATCTGCGCGGCGGGAGCTTTGAACGCAAGGAATTCGGTGTCGATATTACAGGGCCGATCAACAACGATCCCCGCTTCACCTATCGCCTGAACGGCATTTTCCGCGATAGCAACACGTCTTACGATCTGGGCAAGAATGATCGCATTGCGATCAATCCCAGCTTTGCCTGGCGGCCGGATGCGGATACCAGCCTCGTGGTTTCCGGCGGCTACCTGAAGGACAATATGGGACAGGCCGGCGTCATAATCCCGGCCTATGGCAGCGTATTGCCAAACCCGACTGGACAGACGATCTCACGCGACTTTTCCGATGGCGATCCGCGCAATGCGATCTACAAGAAAGAGATCGGTTATGTGGGCTATGATTTCGAACACCGCTTCAACGACACGTTCGCCGTGCGCCAGAATTTTCGCTATTCGCATATGAAGACGGATTACCGCAATCTGTTCACCGGTGTCATTCCGACCAAGGGCTGGGATGGTCATACGATCCCGCGAACCAACTATCTGGCCCAGCCCGAACTTGATGCGATAGCCTTCGATACGCAACTGGAGTCGCGTTTCGATACGGGGCCGTTGGCGCACACGCTGCTTGTGGGCGTCGACCAGCAATGGCAACGCCTCGACAATTATACCGCTTCGGCAAGCGGCCCGTCGCAGGATCTTTTCAATCCGACCTACGACCAGCCTCTCGCCGAGCTGTCTCCGACGACACGGCTTTTGCAGAAACAGTACCAGACTGGCCTTTATGTCCAGGACCAGATCGAAGCGGGCAAGCTTCGCGTCACGCTGGGCGGCCGCAAGGATTTCGTCAGCATCCGTTCCGAGCAGACCGCACTTTCATCGGGGAAGACCACGGATTACGAACAGGATCCCGACAAGTTCACCGGCCGCGTCGGCGTGGCATATCTGTTCGATTCAGGCTTCGTGCCATATGCCCTGTACTCGACTTCCTTCCTGCCGACATTGACGCTTGCCGATACGCCGCTCAAACCCACGACCGGCACCCTGAAGGAAGTGGGCTTGAAATATGCGCCGGAGGGAGAGGATTACACTGTCACGCTTTCGGCTTTCGAAGCCGAGCAGCAAAATGTCGTGAACCGCATCTCCGGCGTTTATTACCAGACCGACGAGGTGCGGGTTCGCGGGGTCGAGCTCGAGGGAACCGCGCGTCTTTGGGACAGGCTCAACGTCACCGGCGCATTGAGCTTCCAGGACCCGGAAGTCAGCGAAAGCCAGAATCCTGACCAGATCGGCAAACTGCCTTATACCGTGCCAAAGAATCAGCAATCCTTGTTCCTGAGCTATGACATGCCCCTGCCCGGCAATATCGAAGGCAACCTTGTCGTGGGTGGCGGCGTGCGCCGCATCGGAAAGACGGCGGGCGACACGCTCAACACCTTCTACGTGCCGTCCTATACGCTGGTGGATGCGTTTCTGCGCTACGACATCGGCAACTATCGCTTGCAGGTCAACGCCTATAATCTCGGCGACAAGAAATATGTGGCTGGCTGCAATTCCACGAGCCAGTGCTATTATGGTCAGGGTCGCTCCATCGTGGCGACGACGAGCGTTCGATGGTAATAGTTTTTTCGCGGCGTGATATTCTTGTGGGGGCGGCTCTCGCTGCCCTCACATCTGTCGCCCGCGCAGAGCCGACAAGAATTGTAACGCTCGAATGGGCGGCAACGGAACTTCTTCTCTCGCTGGGTATTGTCCCAGCCGGTGTTGCAGATCTGGCGGGCTATCGCCAATGGGTGAACATTGGGAACGATAAGCTTTCCAATGCGGTCGATGTTGGCGGACGCCAGCAGCCGAGCCTTGAAGCCCTGATGCGGCTGAAGCCTGATCTCATTATCACATCCGCATTGCGGCATGGCGCCATTGCGGCTCGTCTGAACGAAATTTCGCCAACCTTGCTGATCGATGAGGGTTCTGAAAAAACCGACTTTTACAGCAACATTCAAGCGGGGCTCCTGGCTTCCGGCAAAGCGGTCGGGCGAGAGCCGGAAGCACGTGAGGAATGGGCCTCTTTTGAAGACCGTCTTTCCGCAGCCCGGGCGAAGCGCTCGCCGCAGGAAACCAGGATTGTCATTGCGCAGCCATTGCCGGGTGTGGCCCGTCTGCGCATCTTCACATCCAACTCCGCCGCGATGACGACACTGGCGAAAGCCGGTTTTTCACCGGCCGTCGATCTTGGCAGCCAATCCTTCGGTTTCACGACATTGGGGCTGGAAGATCTCGCCATGCTCGGGTCCGATACGCATCTTTGCCTTCTTGGCGATGAGCCGCCCCGCGAATTGACGGAAAGTGCTCTCTGGCCTGTCCTGCCAATGGTCGCAAGCAATCAGGTGCACGCTATTGGCCCGGATATCTGGCCCTTCGGTTCCACCCGGTCGATGTTGCGCCTGCTTGACCGTGTGGAAGGTGCTTTGCCCATCTGAGCGGGGCAGTTAGCGCTATTGACGGCGCAGTAACAGAATGAACAACGGCGCTCCGATGAAGGCGGTAACAATCCCTGCCGGAATTTCCTGCGGTGCTATCAGCGTTCTTCCAAACATATCCGCAAAGGCAGTGAGAATTGCACCGAGTAGCGCCGTAACAGGCACGAGCTGACGATAGCGGGCGCCGCCGCACAACCGCGCAGCATGCGGCGCGATCAATCCCACGAAGCCTATCGCACCGACCGTCGCCACAGCCCCTGCCACTGCCAGCGAGGCCAAAAGCATCGTCCAGATGCGGGCGGACGTCGTGTTGAGACCGATGGATTCCGCCTCATCTCGTCCCATCGCCAAAATATCGAACCACCTTGCAAGCATCATCAACAAGGGGATGACGATGAGCCAGGGAGCGAGTACCGCCACATCATGCCAATTGCGGCCATGCGTGGACCCCGCCAGCCAGGAAAGCGCCTCCGCGACCTGTAATTTGGCTTCGATGACAATGACTGTGCTGACTGCCGCGAGGCTCGCTGCAACGGCAATACCGGTCAGCGCCGTGCGCTCCGGCGACATGCGGGTCGAGAGAAGAGAAATGCACAGGACGACCAGACCTGCGCCAACCACGGCAAGAAGCGCGAATAAAGGGCTGCCGGGCACGACACCGATCAAAAGTCCGGCAAGCCCGGCGAGCGCCGCCCCTTGCGACAAGCCCAGCGTTTCCGGACCCGAAAGCGGATTGCGGGTAACAAGCTGCAGCAGCAGACCAGCGCATGCAAGCAACGCTCCCGCTCCCATGGCGATCAACACGCGCGGCATGCGCAATGCGTAGACGGTATTCCAATCGGTTTGCCAGCCGGCCACTCCGTCGCCGAAGAACAGGCCGAGCAGGAAAGCCGCCGCGATCAAGCCGGCGAGAACGGAATAGAGCACTGTTTTCCGCGGAAACAGAACTTTTTCTGAAACGACGTTTGCGCGGGTACGCGTCTCCCCCCTGATCCTGCGCAGAACCAGAATGAGGACAGGGGCAGCGAAACAGGCGGCAAAGACACCGGTTGGGATGATCGCGCTATTGCTGCTCAACAACTGTGCCGCAACATCGGCCGCAAGAAGTGCGATAGCCCCCAAAAGGGCTGCGGCGGGCAGCAGGATACCATGTTTGTGGAAACCCACGGCCCGCAGGAAATTCGGAACGGCGAGGCCAATGAAGCCAATCGGTCCCGCAATGGAAACTGCCGCTCCGGAGAGAACGACCGTAGCCAGCAAACCGATGATGGCCGGCGCTTTCCCCAGTCCGAGGCCCGAGGCCATATCATTTCCGAGCGCCATCACATCGAACTGGCGTCCCAAAAGGGCAAGCAGCAATATTCCGCCGAATATTGCTGGTGCGAGCGAAGCAACCTTGGTCCAGCCGGATTGCTCCAGAAGGCCGGAAGACCACATGAGCACGCCCGATGCCCGATCGTCGGCCATAAGGACAATCGCCGATGAAAGCGCGGAGAAGGCGAGGGAGATCGCCACCCCCGCAAGCGCAAGACGCACCGGCTGCGCACGCAATCCGCCGCCCACCAGAAGACAGAGACCTCCACCGATTGCTCCGCCAAGGATGGTTGCGAGAAAACCCGGAAAAGCGAATGGAAGCAAGAGGCTGGCAACGACGAGAGCCAGCTGCGCACCGCTGGTAACAGCCAGTATGTCAGGCGCGGCCAGTGGGTTTCGCAAAACCGTTTGCATGACCGCACCCGCAGTTGCAAGTGCGGCTCCGACAAGAACAGCGGCAAGGGCCCGCGGCAGGCGGATGGTTTCGATAATGATCTGCGCCAGCGACTGGGGGCGCAATGGTGCCTGCAAAACGTCGGACAGAGCGACGTTACCGCTGCCGACAACGAGTTCGGCGATAATCAGGCCCAGCATGAGCACCGACGCCAGCATAAACAGGCCGAAAACACAGGTTCTTGGCTTCGCGGCTTGCGCGACGGCGTTCCGCGCCGTCATCTCGCAGCCTGATCGTGATCATCGGCAATCCAGCGCGGCAGACAGAAGGAGATCGGCAGAACCGGATGGGCGATAACGTCCATGTCGAACTCGAAGGCTTGCTTGAGGTGCTGTTTCGTCAGAACGCTGTGCGGGGTGCCCGAGGCCATAAGCTGCCCCTTGCGCATAAGAATCACATCGTCAGCCAGCTCAATTACCTGATTGAGCTCATGGAGCACGGCTATGATGGTGAGGTTACGCTCCCTGTTGAGCTTTTTGAGAAGTGTAAGCAGTTCTGACTGATGCCGGATGTCGAGAAAGTTCGTCGGCTCATCAAGGAAGAGCACGGAAGGATTCTGTGCCAGAGCAAGAGCGACCCAGGCGCGCTGCCGCTCACCACCCGACAATGAAGCGACCTGCCGGTGCCGAAGTTCTTCGAGGCCGACCTGTGTAATCGATTGAGCAATTATGGCCCGATCCGCCGGCCCAAGACGCGAGAGCAATCCACGGTGAGGATGGCGGCCATTTTCAACGAGTTCCTCGACCGTAAGACCCGGAGGAACTTCGGGCATCTGCCCCAATACCGCGACCTTCTTGGCAAGTTCGTTGCGGCGCATGCCGCCGATGTCACGGCCCTCGAAGAGCACGGTGCCCCGGGAGGGTTTTTGCAGGCGGGCCATGCAACGCAACAATGTACTTTTGCCGGAACCGTTGGCGCCGCATATCGCGGTTATCCGACCGGAGCTCACGGAGACGTTGACGGACGCCAGCGCAGGCGAACCGTCATAATCGACGGATAAATCGTTCACCTGAATGACCGCCGGCCTTGTCTCCATTTTCGAATTCTGTTCCGGCAAGGTATACGCGGCTTTCATTGAAACTAGGACGATCTGAAATAATAACTTTTCTTAACAGAGGCAAGCGGGTCCTGATCAGAGACAACATCAGGTCAAGCTGTTAACCGGTATCTCCTGACAACCGTGCCCAGGCGAACGAACCCGTCGCATAGACACAGTTGCTATGGAAAGTGGTAGATTGTAGCCGCTATTTGGCCCAGCAATACCCGAAAGCGCAGCCAGAAATGGTTACTTTCTGGGATACTGCGAAGGGATTTTCATTCTCAAGCGCTATGCGAACCAGCCGAGACCGATCGCGTGGACGGAACATATTTTGAAACTCCGCGGGCAGAGCATCGGCAACGGTCAGAATGGTTTCAATCTTTCCCTTGGCGGACTGTGCTCCGCCGGAAACATTGACGGACATGCCTTTGCGGACATTGAACAGATATTCGTCCGGCAGGTAAGCGAGAATATAGGACTCTCCACCATTGATCTGCATAAGCTCGTCACTGAACTTCACAACCTGGCCCGGAAGCGGCACCTTGGCACCCACAGTTCCTGCCATGCTGGCCCGCAGGAAACCCTGGTCATAGATTCCATTCAGCTTTTCCATCGCCTGACGATAGATCGCACGCGATTGCTGAAGCAGCTTCAGTTCGTTCTCGGTCGCTGCCTTTTCGCTTTGCAATTGAGCAACACGTTCAGCGGCTTGCAGGCTGTTGCGAAGCGCATCGTCCTTGGCTAGCGAGGACACGATGCCTTTCCCGGAGACGGTATCGAACTGGCTCGAAGTGCCTTTCGTTTCGCGTGCGGTGCGATCAGCCAGAGGGAAGACAGCAGTGATGGAGTCCAGCTTGCCCTGGAGCTGCCCCTCGCGAATAGCGAGATCGCTGTCCCGGAAGGCGATATTGGCGAGTTCCTGAATCATCTCGAACGACTCGATACGTGCAAGCTGCGTACCAGCCTGCACTTCGTCACCTTCCTTGACAAAAACCTCTGTCACTTTGCCCGGATAGTTGGCGCTAACCAGGTAGCGCTCTTTCAACACAGTGCCGTCGATAGACAGGACGAACATGTTGCCGATGAGATAATAGGCAAGCGAACCCAGAAAAACGACGACCAGGCTAAGATAGATCATACGACCGAGTTTTCCGGACGACGAGCGCTTCTGAGCATCGAGAACATCGATGCGAGTTTGTTTGCGTAGACGTTTCACTTGATTTTCCGTTTTTACCAGGGACGTTGCATGCGGACTTTCACCGGTGTGTAATTGTCACGGTGAGAGCCGGAGAACACCCATTCGTCGATATAGGCAATGAGCCTGACGGGGCGCATGACATAGGTCATGAACAGGGAGTAACCCGGCAGGAACAAGAGATTGCGCAGGAACACATGTCGGCCTGTACACCAGGCTGAAGCTGCCAGAATGAGCACGTCGATAGCCAGCAGGCCGATCTGCATTGCGATCAGGATTGCTGGTGTGAAGGCTCCATACTGGATGAACAGCCAGACCAGATAGACCGGGAAGATAAAGGCTCCCACGACGTTAAAGAGCAGGAAATCCCACTGGTGAAGAGCCTCGGTGATGCGGAATGCGGGCGATAGCGGGTTCATCAGTTGAACGTGCTTGCGATAGCGAATCCATATCGCGTCGCGTTCCCACCGCAAGCGTTGCCGTATGTACTGATAGACCGTCGTAGGCACATCAGTATAACACACCGCCTCGGGGGCGTATTCGATCCGCCATCCTTTCAGGCGAAGTCTGATTGTCGTATCCAGGTCTTCCCCGCCGCCGACATCAAAGCCACGGATGTCGTTCAGAGCCTTGCGTCGGAAAGCGCTGAAGGCGCCCGATGCGCAGACCACCTGGTTGACCGCGCTGGCAATGCGCTTGCCGACTGCAATCGATTGCAGATACTCGATTTCCTGAAACTGGCTGATAACACTTGCGTTGCTGTTGCGGGGAGCGATATCCCCGCAGACAGCACCTACAGCAGGATCCGAAAATGGCCTTAGCAGATATTCGAAAGCGTATCGGTCGAACGAACAGTCACAATCGACATTGATTATGATATCGCCCGAAGCGTAAGCGCAGGCCAGATTGATGCCGCTAGATTTGCCGCCACGCAGACTGGTCGAGAGCACTTTGGTTGCCAGCCCCTGTTTGACCAGCAATTGAGCAACCTCGACCATGCGATCGGTAGAACCGTCGCTGACGATGACGATCTCAAAGTTCTGTATAGACTGCTCGTGCAAGGAGCGGACGCAAGCCTCCAGCGCATCTTCCTCGTTATGCCCCACGAGAATGACGCTGACGCTCGGATGCTCGCTGGCCGCGGCGTCTTCATCGATCAGGGCCTCGGCATCCGGCGAACGCATGGCCATCCCCGCCACGAGAAATGGCAGGATGTAGCGTGGAAATTCGAAGATCAACGTGTACCAGAAGACCGACATGATGCTAAGGGTCGTCTGGCTCAGCAGAAATGCGAAGCCCAGTTCCAGCGTGTTCACGGTCAGCCTCTTCCGAGACGTTGTTTCACCGTCAACACGGGAGACAGCTTGACACGTAGGACTTCCTCACTGCTTCGCACGGTGTCCTGCAACTCTCGCTCGAGGACCGTGTCAAAGCGTTCTGCCAGCAGATAGGCCATATCACCATCCACAAAGAGCGAAGCGGCAACGCCCAAACGGTTACGTAAATTTTCGAAAAAGAGATCCCGGGATTTGTCGAATGTGGGGCGGCCATTGACCGAGATTATCTGTTCACCATCGGCAAACCGAATTTCGGCCAAGGCTGCATTCGCACCCGCGGACGCATTGATGCGATCGATCTCTCTTTGCAGCGGAACTGGTAACGAAGAGCCGGTTACGGAATGCCTCCCCTCCAGAAATGCCGCACCGGCGTCCGTCAGCAGATAGCTGTGGAGATCCACTTGCTGGATTGCTTCCCCATCTGTGCGGGCATTGCAATCCAGGCAGACGAACCCGACTTCGACTTCCGACGATGTAGCTTCACATGTGTTGCAAGTATACGCTTCGCCCGGGCGATCGTAGTCTTTCCCGTAGTTGCGAAGCTGGCGCTGGCATTTGGGACAGACCAGCGACATTCCCTGCCGGAATTGCTCTTGCGGCAATATGGTCGCGCAATGAAAATGATGAATGAGCGGGCTTTCGCGCAGATCGGCCGATCGGCAGGACGGGCATTCTTCACGCACGGACAGACGGCGCGATTGGCAGTTTGAACATTCGTGCAGGCGGTCGAAGAAACGCCTTTTGAGGAAGCCGCGTAACACAAGGCTTTCTGCAACTGGGACGATCTTCCCGGCTGAATAAAATCCCGGATAGCAGATGGCTTCCGGCGCCAGAGGATAGCGCATTGCCCGCAGCTCTTTGTTCGAAACGTACATGTGTGCCAGCAACTGGATCTCGGGTTCTACCGACTGTCGGAACTGTAGCGGCAGTGCGTCCCGCTGCTGGCGAAACTTGAGAATACGCCGGGCGGTTTCTGTCCAGGTCCGGGGCTCTTGCAGGTCGAAATGCGCGTCAGCAAAATCGCCAGCACGCCCTTTGAGGTCTACGAGCGGGGACTGAAGTGAGCCGACAAAATCGCGAATGTTATGCAAAGGCGATGAACGCCGCTCGTCGGCGAACAGAATTGCATCGACATGGCCATCGACATCCGTGTCGAACAGCAGGCCGAATATCTCGTCCAGATGTGTAGGCATTCGGGGAAACCAACGGGCGGTGGGTTTCCACGTCAGGCCATTTTCGTGCCAGACAGCGCGAATCTGGTTGGCAAGTTGCTCGGGAGTGGCGAATCCGCCATGTGCCAGACGTTCGTGGCCAGTTGTGGGAAGAGTCATTCGGAGCTCGTAGTGATTATCGTGATGCGATCAACCGGTGCCTCAGGAAGGCTCCAGTTCCCTGGCAGCTCTTGGAACATCTAAGATGAACCGAGCCTGAACATGTTCGTGAAATGCGGTGGCTTATCCCCCTCTTTAGGGGGAGAAATCGCAGACCTCATATAAACAGTAATCGGAAAAAGCAATGGGCTGGGTGTGGCGATTGTACAACTTTTAGTGGATTGCATTTATCCGCGGTAACAATCCGCTTTGGGTAACGTTCATATTGAATGAGGACCTCGGGTAAGATCGTCTCGATAGACAATTCCATAAAGTCACCGAGACCAACCGTCACCCGATTGAGAACGAACGCGAAAACCTCATTGCCTTCACGGAACCCTTGCTCTCCTCAAAAACCTAGCGCCTTGCGTTCGTAATGAGGGTGATGGAACGAGCTGCGGCCGTCACGAGGGGCGCATATTTCTCTTCTGCTTCCTCCGGCGTGTAGCGGCTGCGAGATACAGCAATGTTGATTGCACCGTAGGGACGTCCCCGCGCGTCGAGGATAGGCGATGCGAATGACAGATCGCCATGGAAATATTCCTCGAAAGCAGTTGCATAGCCTTTGGCCGCCGCCTGTTTGAGCTTCGCGTTCAACTCGTCACGATTCCAGGTAGTGTGTGGTGTGTAGGGGTGCAGATGCGAACGGTCCAATACAGCGTTCGCTTCCGCATCTGACAGCGCCGAGAGGATAGCAATGCCGGGTGCCGTGCAATAAGCCGGCAAACGCATGCCGGTGACGACATCGTTGTTCAATACGTGACGGCTCATGAAACGCTGCACAAAAACGATGTCAGTCTCGTCCAGAACGGTCAGGTTGACCGTCTCTTCCGTAGTTTTGCTCAAATGAAGGAGATATGGCGTACCTCGTTCGACGAGCACGCTGGCACGGCTGTAATGGTAGCCGAAGTCCAGCGCCTTTACGCCGAGTTCGAAACGCTTCGTTTCGCTGCTCTTCGTCAGATAGCCAAGTTTGGTGAGCGTATAAGTGAACCGTTGCGCTGCCGAAATGTCCAGCCCAGTCTCCTCCGCGATCTGCGACAGGCTGAGAGTGGGTCTGCTGCCATCAAAGGCCCGCAAGACGCGGAATGCTTTTTCGACTGACTGCACGAGCAGCGGATCGCGATCGTTGCTCACGCTTTCGCTGACTGATTTCACTGACTTTTCCGCTTTGCGTACCATCAAAAACTCGCCTGAGATAATCGTCGATTAATAGCAGAACTATCAAGAATCTGAAAAGATGCTTGACATTGTAATACAATAAAATCACGATAACATAATAGTTATTGCAATGCAATAAAAAACTGGTAAGTGCATAACCCCAAGGGAGAACACAATGGATCGCTTTATCCTGACCGAGCGTCGAGGCGAAGTGGGTATCATCACGCTCAATCGTCCGCACATCCTCAACGCCTGGCACAGCGCTATGCGCCGCCAGCTCATTGAGGCATTTGATGTGTTTGAAGGCGATGCCGATATTCGGGCGATCATCCTGACGGGAGCTGGTGACCGTGCGTTCAGCGCAGGTCAGGATCTCAATGAAACCCGGACGTTCGATGCCGAGCGCGGCAAAGAATGGGTTGGAGAATGGGAGCGTCTCTATGATCGTATGCGTTCGCTCTCCAAGCCACTGATCGCGGCGCTTAACGGCGTTGCCGCCGGGTCGGCCTTTCAGGTCGCGCTTCTGTGCGATTTCCGTATTGGCCATCCGGGCGTCCGCATGGGCCAACCGGAGATCAATTCCGGCATCGCCAGCACCACAGGTCCGTGGATCATGCGGGAGATCATCGGCCTCGCCCGCACCATCGACCTGACGCTGAGCGGCCGCCTGATGGATTCCGACGAATGCCGCGCCATCGGCATCATAAATCGCATCGTTGATCAGTCGAGGGTTCTGGATGAGGCTGTCGCGCTCGGGCGGGAACTCGGCGCCAAGCCGCCGGTAGCCATGCGTCTCAACAAGCAGCGTTTCCGGGAAATGACGGAAGAAGGCTTCCGTGACTGTCTGGCTGCCGGATCGCGCATCCAGAAGGAAGCCTATGCGTCGGGTGAACCGGCCCGCATGATGGAGCAGTTTCTCGCCGAGCGTGCGGCCCGCAAAGCGTCCTGACCAGCCCATTGCCGCCCGCCTCCGAACCGGCGGCGGGCGATTTGACATCGCATAACTGAATGACATGCCGGAGGGAAAAAACAATGAAAAATGGGAAGACGATTACAATTCATCGCCGCGATTTGCTGAAGCTCGGGGGCGGGCTCGGCATAGCACTTGCTGCCCCGGCTGTTCTGACGCGCCGGGCTTCAGCTGCCGAACCGCTGACTGTAGCCGATCCGGGTGGTCCTTACAGCCCTGGCTATCGCAAGGCTTTTTACGACCCTTTTGAAAAGGCAACGGGTATCAAGGTCGTCAACGTGGCGCGCGATGCCGAACCGACAGCGCAGTTTCGCGCCATGGTCGAGACCGGTTCCTATAGCTGGGATGTGTGCACGCTGACGCTGTCAGCCCGCGATATTCTTCAGAAGCGCGATCTGCTTGAGCCGATCGGTATCGTTGCCGCGGATGCTCCAGGCCTGATGCCGGATTCGCTGACTGAAGTCTGGCTCGGTATCGATGTCTATTCGACCATCATGGCCTATCGCACCGACAAATTTGACGATGCGGCAGCGCCGAAATCCTGGGCGGATTTCTGGAACGTCGAGAAATTTCCGGGCCGAAGGTCATTGCGCAAGAATCCGATCGATACGCTGGAACAAGCATTGCTCGCCGACGGCGTTCCGCTCGACAAGCTTTACCCGCTCGATATCGAGCGCGCTTACGCGAGCCTCGAAAGGATCAAACCGCATGTGGATGTGTGGTGGACGGGCGGCGCCCAGTCGAGCCAGCTTATCCAGAGCGGGGAAGTCGACATGATCGCCTTGTGGAACGCACGTGCGCAGGCCGTCATCGACGGTGGCGCGCTGGTGAAAATCGGCTGGAACCAGGGTCTCTATTCCATCGAAGGCTGGGGTATCCCGAAAGGATCGCCGCGCGCCGACATTGCGCGTCAGTTCGTCAAGTTCTGCACCGAACCGAAGCAGCAGGCGCTGTTCACGGAATTTCTCGCTTACGGCCCGACCAATCTGAAGGCCTATGAGCATATTCCGGCAGAACGCGCATCGTCGTTGCCGACCTTCGAGGCCAATTTGAAACAGATGAGCATCGCCAGCGAAGACTGGTGGAGCGCCAATCGGTCGGAAATGACCGAGCGCTTCAATGCCTGGATCCTCGGCTAAGTGGCATTTGAGCAAAAGCTGGACTTGGGCAGCCGATATGGGCTGCCTGACTGCATCATATGAAATAACAAAAGGTGGAGCAGCGACCGGCAGGGCCGCTGGCTCCGGGTTTAAAGGGAACGACATGCTTGCCAAACCCGAACAGGCTCTTCAGCCGAAACTTCTCGTTGACGGACTATCCAAGCGCTACGGCGAAACCACCGCGCTTAAACCGACAAATATTGCGGTGCAGCCGGGCGAGTTTCTGACGCTTCTTGGACCCTCGGGTTCCGGCAAGACGACGCTTCTCCAGATGATCAGCGGTCTCGTTCCGCCGAGCGAAGGCCGTCTTTTTATCGACGGCAAGGATGAAACGGATACGCCGGTGCACAGGCGCGATATTGGCCTTGTTTTCCAGCATTACGCTTTGTTTCCGCATCTCACTGTCGAGGAAAACATAGCCTTCCCGCTGAAAATGCGTGGCCAGAAGTCTGCCGATGTGAAGGCACAGGTGCAGCGTACGCTGGAAATGGTGCAGCTCGGTCATCTGGCGTCACGGTTTCCGCGCGAACTTTCGGGTGGCCAGCAACAGCGCGTGGCTCTCGCCCGCTGCTTTGTCTACCAGCCTTCCATCATCCTCATGGATGAACCGCTGGGAGCGCTCGACAAGAAGTTGCGCGAGCATATGCAATTCGAAATCAAGCGGTTGCATCGCCAGACCGGCGCGACCATCGTTTACGTGACCCACGATCAGGAGGAAGCGCTTGCTCTTTCGGATCGCATCTGCCTGATGAACCATGCAATGGTCGAACAGATCGCGCCGCCCCAAGAAATCTATTCCCGCCCAACGACTGCCTTTGCCGCGGACTTCATCGGGATTTCCAACATATTCCGCGGCAATGTCGAAACGGGCAGTGATGGCCGCACGCATCTGTCGACCAAGAATGCGAAGCTTCTTCTCGATAAGGCATGCGACCTCCACGGTCACGAGATGGCGCTCGTGGTGCGGCCTGAGCATATGGAACTCGGCGGTTCCGGTGCAAACCGTGTCAGTGGTCGGGTAGCGGAAGTGGTCTATGCAGGTTCCGAAACGCGCGTATTGGTCGATGCCGCCGAGGCGCGCCTTCTGACGGTGCGGGTTTTGCCGGACCGGCCTATTCCTGCGCTCGGCGAAAATGTTACCCTAAGCTGGCAGCCGGAAGCGGCTGTTCTGGTGATGCCATGAGTGTTGCTGCGGTCTCGCCCGAGGGTACGACACGTTCCCGCTTCCGTTTCGGTCCGCTTTGGCTGGTTGTGCCGGGGCTGGTCTTTCTGATCGTCTTCTTCCTCGTGCCTGTTGCGCGGCTGATGGGCCTCAGCCTGGAAGATGCAGATACCGGTGCGATTACGAGTGCGCATTACATGCGAATTTTCGATACGGATGTCTATTTTCGTGTCTTGCTGATTACGTTTCGCATTGCGGCCCTGACCACGGTGTTCTCGCTTCTGTTCGGCTATCCGCTCGCCTATTGGTTATCGCGTCTGCCGGAGCGCAAGCGTGGCATGATGATTTTGCTGGTCATGGTGCCGTTCTGGACGAGCTATCTCGTTAAGAGTTTTGCCTGGGTTATTCTTCTCGGGCGCACCGGGGTTATCAATCAGCTTGGCCTCGGCTCGGGCGTGATAGGCTCTCCGCTCGAAATGTTGCATAACGAGTTCGGCGTCATGGTTGGCATGGTTCATGCGATGATGCCGCTCGCCGTATTGACCATGTTGCCGGTCATGAGCGGGATCGACCGCCGGCTGACACAGGCCTCGGGCACGTTGGGTGCGGATTCGGCCAAGAGTTTCTGGCTGGTCTATTTCCCATTGTCCCTGCCGGGTGCCGCTGCAGCCGGGCTCCTCACCTTCATTTCTTCCCTCGGCTTTTTTATCGTTCCCGCCCTTCTGGGCGGACGCCAGCAGACCATGCTTGCGCAGTTGATTATCGTGCAGGTGCAGGAAATCCTGAACTGGGCTTTCGCTGGCGCCCTGGCTGCCATGATGCTGGTCGCGGCCCTTGTCACATGCTGGGTCTATGATCGCGTTTTCGGCCTTTCAAGCCTTTCAGGCGATACGGGAGCTGAACGCAAGGGCAAGAATGGCATCCTGCGAAATGTCGGCTTGCGTATTCTGGAAGTCTGCGCGCTGGTATCCAGCCGGATTGCAACGGCTGTCCGTACTCTGCTCGGACAAGCCGTCACAAAGCGTCTGATGGGACTTTACTGCTTTCTGTCCTGCGCATTTTTGATGTTGCCCACGCTGATCGTGATCCCGATTGCGTTCACCAGTTCGCAGTTTCTGGAATTCCCGCCTCCCGGTTTCAGCCTCGATTGGTTCCGTGCCTATTTCACCTCCGACCTCTGGTTATCCGCGACCGTGCGGTCTTTCGGTGTGGCCTTTGCAACGGCAATCCTCGCGACAGTCATCGGCGGCTTTGCGGCACTGGCGCTCGCTCGCTCGCGGTCGCGTTGGGCCGGTCTGATCTTCGCCTTCTTCCTCGCTCCGATGATCGTTCCACGTATCGTTATCGCGGTCGGCCTGTTTTATCTGTTTGCCCAGATCGGTCTTGTAGCCACCAATACCGGTCTGGTGATCGGCCATACGGTATTGGCTTTGCCCTTTGCCTTCGTTGCGATTGCCGCGATCTTGAAAAACTATGACTGGCGTCTCGATCAGGCCGCGGCAACGCTCGGTGCGAACAAGGTGCAAGCGCTGCGTTTCGTGACCGTTCCGCTCATCCGCAGTGGGCTGACGGCAGCGTTCCTCTTCGCGTTCATTACTTCCTTCGATGAACTGACGGTCGCGATCTTTGTCAGTGGCGGCATCAAGACCACTCTGCCCAAGCAGATGTGGGACGACATGATCCTCCAGCTTAATCCGACGCTCGCCGCCGTATCGGTCGTTGTTTTCCTCATCGTCACAACACTTCTTCTGGCGGCGGAAAAACTCCGCCGCTCCTCCTGATCAAAACAGAGTGCCTCCCATGACTGTGAAATTTGAAGGCTTCCTCGGAAGCTTCCTAAGCAAGGCTGCGCAAAAGCCGGACCAGAATTTTGCACTTTTCAATGGCCAGCCGATCACCTTTGCCGCCATTGACCGCCAATCCGCAGCGCTTGCGGCGCACCTCAACGCTCGCGGGCTGAAGCGCGGCGACCGTGCTGCCGTGATGATGCGCAACTCCGAACTTTCGTTGACGGTTTTGTTCGGCCTCGCCCGGGCAGGCATTGTCTGGGTTCCGGTCAATGCGCAGCAGCGCGGCGAGGGACTGCGCTATATTCTGGAACATTGTGAACCCGGTGTCATCATCTGCGATCCGGATGCCCAGGAAACCATCCGCGAATGTGGAGCGGAAATGCCGGAGCATGCCTTCATCCTCACATCCGGAGAAGGATCGTTACAGGATATCGTCGCGCAAGGCGCTCCGAGCCTTGCCGGAGAGTTGCCCGCCGCAAGTGACCTTTTCGCAATCATGTATACGTCCGGCACCACCGGACGGCCAAAAGGTGTACTCGTTACCCACGGCATGATGCGACTTGCGGGAGAAGCCGTACGGCAGCTCACCATGGTGCGTTCGGGCGACGTATTCTTTGTCTGGGAGCCGCTTTATCACATCGGCGGTGCGCAGCTCATTGTTCTCCCCACGCTGGAAGACGTTACACTCGCGATGGTCGACCGGTTCAGCGCCAGCCGTTTTTGGGCGCAGGTCCGCGAATATGGTGCAACGCATATCCATTATCTGGGCGGTATCCTGCAAATACTGCTGAAGCAGCCGGAAAGCGCTTCCGATCGAGATCACCCGGTGCGCATAGCCTGGGGCGGTGGTTGTCCCAAGGAAGTCTGGCCGCTTTTCCGCGACCGCTTCGGGGTGGAAATGCGCGAATGCTATGGCATGACCGAAGCTTCCAGCATCACCACCTGCAACGATAATGGAACCGTTGGGGCCGTCGGCAAGCCAATGCCGTGGTTCACGGTCGAGCTTCTCGATGAAACCGGAAAACCGGTGGCTGACGGTGAAAAAGGTGAGATCGTTGTGCGGTCTTCCATTGAAGGTGCTTTGTTCCAGGGATATCTGCGTAACCCCGAAGCGACTGAGAAGACACTGCGCAAAGGTGCGCTTCATACCGGCGATTCCGGGTCCTTCGATGCGGACGGCAATCTCTGGTTCCATGGTCGCCTGACCGATAGTGTGCGCTGCAAGGGCGAGAACGTTTCCGCTTGGGAAGTCGAACACATCGCCGGAGCTTATCCAACAGTAGAAGACTGCGCGATTGTCGGCGTTGCCGCCGAAATCGGCGAGCAGGACATAAAGCTGTTCGTCAAGCCGAAACACGGTTGCGAAGTCGACCCTGCCGCACTTTCGGCATGGCTGACGACCCGTCTCGCGGCCTATCAGAATCCACGTTACATCGCGGTGATCGACGAGTTTGAGCGCACGCCCAGCCAGCGTATCATGAAGCACAAACTGTCGAGGGAACTTGGCGATTGCTGGGATCGATATGGGGCAGCGAGCGCGGCAAGCTGATAGCCAAATCGCAAGCGCTCATAGAAATGGAAAGCGCTAAGACTGTTGGCCTTCGCGGATTCCGCGAAGGCCATGAGATTAAATATTGACGATCAGGACGTCTTTGCAGCCTCACGTTTGATGACCTGCAAAATGCCGTCTGACTGTATTGCGTGAAGCATTTCACGCAGCGCAGAACCGAACGGGCCATCCACAAGGGCTGCCGGGAGCACGTCGGGGCACACAGCCGCGACTGCGTGGATTATTTCCCCGGTTGTCTCAGCTTCTTTCAGCCTGTTCTGGAGTTCCGCCGCTTTGGGATCATCGAATGGAACCGGACGACCATCCGCTCCTCTTCTAACCAGATAGGCGAGCCAGGCGGCGAGAGCGAAGACAAAGGGTCTATAGGGCTTGCCCGATGCCAGTGCTTCCAGTGCGGGGGCCGTGATGCGTTGTGGCAGTTTCTGTGTCCCGTCCATCGCGATCTGCGCCGTGGAGTGGGCTATAGCGGGGTTGGTGAACCGCTCGATAAGAGCCGCAGCATAGGCTGCGAGATCAATGGTCAGTCCCTTTACAGTCGCTGCGGCTGCAGCAAGGTGCTGACGGACGAGTGCAGCATGCTCCGGGTCGGCCATGACGTCGCGGACCAGATTCTTGCCGGAGAGCTGTCCGCTATAGGCGAGCATCGAATGGGCCCCGTTCAGCATTCGCAGCTTCATGCTTTCATAAGGAGCAACATCGTCGACAAAATGAGCGCCAGCACGTTCCCATTGCGGACGCCCCGCACAGAATTTGTCCTCGATCACCCACTGGCTGAAAGGTTCGGTTTCGACGGCGGCATGGTCTTCTCGTCCGGTCAGTTCCGCAGCCAGCCTGGCGGTCTCGGCATTCGACGCGGGTGTGATCCGGTCCACCATGGTCGAGGGAAAGCTGACATTGTCCGCGATCCAGCAAGACAACTGCTCGCCATCAGTTTCGCGAGCAAAGGCCAAGGTTGCATTTCGCAACTTCTGACCATTATGCGAGAGATTATCGCAACTGAGCACCGTAAAAGGTGGCAATCCAACCATCATACGGCGCGATAGGGCTGCCACGATAAGACCGATCACGCTGGTCGGCGTCCCGGGATTGGCGAGGTCGGCAGCGATAGCCGGATGCGCGTGATCCAGCCTGCCGTCGCTGGTGATGCCATATCCTTTTTCTGTCACGGTCAGACTGACGATGCGACATCCGGGCGACGTCATTGCATTCAAGGCGTCTTGTCCGACTGTCGGGCCGGAGAGGACACGATCCAGCGCCCCGATCACCCGCGCTTCCGTTACCGGGCCGCGCGTGATCAGCGTATAGTGGCCATCCTGCGGATTCAGGCTGTCGGCAACCGCGGTTCCTCGTAGCGAGACGCCCGCCACACGCCAATCGCCACCTTCTTGCGCCAGCACGGTATCGGTATAGGACAAGAGATGCGCGCGGGCGAAGTTGCCGAGCCCCAGATGGACAATGCCGACTTCATGGTCTTCGGGGGTATAAGCGGGCCAACTGGCCGCTGCTGCATCATTCGCCGCTGCCCAAAGCCGTTTCAATTGTCGATCCTGACATCTGGATGGGAAAGGGCGGTCATGATCCCACGCAATTCAGCCAGACCTTTCAGCCGACCGATGGATGGATAGCCCGGTTGAGCGCGCCGGTTGAGATCGTCGAGAATGTCCTGACCGTGATCGGGACGCATCGGGATACGCCAGTCGGCACGACCTTCTGCCTTGCGGCGGTTTTCCTCGCTCAGAATGGCAGCGATCATTGCCACCATATCCGTATGGCCTTCAAGATGGGCCGCCTCGTGGAACGAACCGCCAAGGTGAGGCTCCTCGAGCGCGACATTGCGCAAATGCAGGAAATGCACCCGTTTGCCCAGACGTCTCATCATGCCCGGCAGATCATTGTCGGCACGTGCGCCGAGTGACCCGGTGCAAAGCGTGATACCGTTCGCGGGGATGTTTACGGCATCCATGACCGCCTTGTAATCCGCTTCAGTAGACATGATGCGCGGCAGTCCCAGAAGCGGGAACGGCGGATCGTCCGGGTGGCAGCAAAGACGCACGCCAAGTTCTTCCGCGAGCGGAGCCACCTCCGCCAGAAAGTCGATCAAATGGCTGCGTAGGCGCTCCGGTGAAATATTGTCGTAGTGGGCGAGATGCGCCTTCACATCGTCCATCGACATCCGTTCGGCGGCGCCCGGCAGACCGAATACGACATTGCCGGAAAGTTCCAGCCGCCGCGCCTCGGACATTTCCGCAAAACGCTTGCGGGCAGCTTCGATAAGCTCGGGTTGATAGCTTTCAGACGCGCCCTTGCGCTCGAGCAGAAACAGGTCGAAGACAGCGAAATCCAGCGCATCGTAGCGCATGCAGGTCGCCCCATTCGCAAGCCGGTAGGCAAGGTCGGTACGCGTCCAGTCGAGGATCGGCATGAAATTGTAGCAGATCACCTCGATACCCGCGTCACGCAGGTTTCGCATCGATGTTTTCCAGTTGGCGATATGGGTTTTCCAGTCGCCCGTCTGGCGCTTGATGTCTTCTGAAACCGGAAGGCTTTCCACGACTTCCCATTTCAGCCCGGAAGGTTCGCCATTCTTCATCCGGGCAATTTCGCTCTGCCGTTGTTCGATTTCAGCGGGCGACCAGACCGCACCGGTCGCAACATGATGCAGGGCGGTGACAACACCCTCCACACCCGCCTGCAGCATGTCATCAATGGATACGAGGTCCTTGGGGCCAAACCAGCGCCAGGTCTGTCTCATTTATTCGTCTTTCTGTTTTCAGTGCGATGCTGACGCATCAGCGAAACTAATCTGAACCTTGACAGATCGGGAACGATCCGTAGCCGCCCGGAAGGCGGACAAAGCTTCGGTCATGGGAAGCGTTGCGGTGATGATCGGTCGCGGATCGATGGCCCCGGACCCGATAAGCCGCACAGCTTCGGCGAATTCGGCATCGAAGCGCTGTGATCCGACGAACTGGATTTCCTTGCCCACCATCACGTTGAGAGGCAGGGCGGTCGGTCCGGCCACGCCGACCTGCACCAGCGTGCCGAGCGGTCGCAGACAGGAGATCGCATCGCTGATTGCTGGTGCTGCGGCCGAACATTCGAACACCAGATCGACCTTTCCCTTGCCTTCCTGCCAGAAGGCGAGCCCCTTGGGATTTTTAGCGGTATTGACTGTATGGTCTGCACCCATGCGTGCGGCGACGGCGAGCGTGGCGTCCTGAATGTCTGTCACGATGATTTCCGCAGCGCCGCGTTGTCGCGCAACCGCCACGCAAAGGGCACCGATCGGGCCTGCGCCCGTTACCATGACGACCTTGCCTGCAAGGCTGCCTGCAATCGCCTCGCCGCGATTGGCAGCGTGAAGGCAGACCGCCAGCGGTTCGGAACAGGCTGCGGCTCCCGGATCGATTCCGTCCGGTACAGGCAGGCACTGTTCAGCCGCAATCACGATCCGGTCGCGGAACATGCCCTGTTCGTGGGGGAGGTACATTGCCGATCCCTTGAAGCGCATTGCGGTGCAATGGCGGGGCAAGCCCTGCTGGCAGAAACTGCACGTACCGCATGGCTGCGACGGGTTCATGGCAACAAGCTGGCCCGGCACGAGGCCCGTCACGCCTTCACCGACGGCCTTGATGCGCCCCGACGCCTCGTGACCGAGGATGATCGGCTCCCGAACGCGAATGGTTCCAATGCCGCCTTCCAGCCAGTAATGCAGATCCGATCCGCAGATCCCGCCTGCTTCGACCGCGACCAGCACTTCGTCCGGTCCCGGTGTTCCGACAGGGCGGCTTTCGATCCGCAGATCATCCTGCGCGTGAAGACAGATCACGCGCGTGTTCGACAATTCAGTCATTTCCACCTCACGGCATTAATGTGTTGGGCAGCCATGTCGCCAGCGGCGGCATATAGCTCACCATCAGGAGGACGATCAAATTGGTGATGATGTAAGGGATGATTGCCCTGATCACTGGCGAGAGGGGAAGTCGCGCAATATTGGACGCGACAAACAGGCAAACGCCGACGGGGGGCGTCGTCAACCCGATCATCAGGTTGAGAACGGCAAAGCAGGCAAAATGAATGGGATCGATACCGACCGCCAACGCCAGAGCCTGCAAGGGCACGAACAGAATGATCAGAGCCGCGATCGTTTCCATGAACATGCCGACGAACAGAAGCAGGATGTTGATCAACAGAATAACGAGAAACTTGTTGTCGGTGATCGAGAGAACCGCATTGGCCAGTGTTTGCGGGATGCGTTCAGCGACGAGGATCCAGCCGAACACATTGGCAGTGCCTACCAGCACGAGAATGCCAGCCGAACTGATCGCGCTATCGATGATGATCTTCGGAATTCGGCTTATCGGCAGTTCCCGGTAGACCAACAGCCCCACCACAGCCGCATAAAGGCAAGCGACCACAGCCGTTTCGGTCGGCGTCGTGATGCCGATCAGCAGGCCGCCCACGATCAAAGCGGTCATTGCGATGGCCCAGATCGCGCCGGTGAACGAGGACAGCAATTCCCGGACGCCCTTCCAGTCCTCGCGGGGAAAATTTTTCTTCTTGGCGATGAAATAGGTCGTCACCATCATGGCAAAACCCATCAGAAGGCCGGGAACCGCACCTGCCAGAAACAGTTTGCCGACCGACAGGCCGGAGAGCGACCCGACGATAATCATCGGCACGCTTGGCGGGATCATGGGGCCGACAGTCGATGAAGCGGCTGTAACGGCAGCCGAGAAATCGGCTGGATAACCGACCTTCTTCATGCCGGGGATCATCATGCCGCCAACGGAAGCGACATCGGCGACGGCTGTTCCTGAAATGCCGCCGAAAAGCATTGAGGCTGCGATATTGGCTTGCGCCAGACCGCCGCGCATCCAGCCCACAAGGGCATTTGCAAAGCGGATGATCCGTTCCGTGATGCCACCCGAGTTCATCAGGTTTCCGGCGAGAATGAAGCCCGGAATGCAGAGCAGAACAAAACTGTCCATCCCGGCATACATTTTCTGAGGAATGACAACCAGCGGGATGTCCGCGAACAGAAGATAGGCCATTGAGGACAGGCCCAGGGTCACGGCTACGGGCAGGCCGATGGCAAGGCCCAGCACGAATGTGCCAAGGAGAAGGGTCAGACCCATCAATTTTCCTCCGAATTGGGGATGGGGCGCCCGTCATGACGGCCCGACAGCATTTCAATGATGCGCATCACGGCCCAGAGACCCAGAGCGACCAGAAGAACGAGCTGTGTTGCGTGGACGAAATCCATGCGCCAGCCGAGCGACGGAGCGGTCTGGCGGCTTCCGATCATGGTGTAATCCCACGCGGCAGGCAGGAGAACAGCCGCAAAAACCACTGTCAATGCGGCGCTTACCAGCCGCAGCAGCCATGGCATACGTCCAGGAAGGCTTTCGCAAAGAAGGTCGACATTGACCATATCGCCACTACGCAGCGCGAGGCCCGCACCGAGCGCACCGATATAGAGCAGGCAGAATCTGGTCAGTTCCTCGGTCCAGACCGGGGCGGTGCTCAAGAACGTGCGCGCATATACCTGCAACAGCACCGCGCCCATCAATATGAGAAATCCTGCCAGTATCAGAAGGCGGCATATGCCTTCCAATCCCTTGAATAGTTTTGTCATGGTATCCTCGACGGGGCCGCTGCCGGACTGGGCCGGCAGCGCCGCTATCTCAGTCGTTGAAAACCTGTTCGGCCAGGGGACGGATTTCCTGCGGCACCGAGTTGATGACGGCGTCACGCGCCTTGTCGGCAAAGGCAGCCTGATCGACGTCGACAAACTTCACACCCCGGCCTTCGAGGTCGGTGACGAGCGCCTTTTCGTCCGCTATGAACAGTTCACGTTCAAAAGCCTGGGTATCCTTGGCAGCTTCCTGCAATGCAGACTGATCGGCTTCCGACAGTTTGCCCCAGCTCCGTTCCGATATGGCCAGATAGATCCACGAACGGACGTGTTCCGTCTTGTTGACGACCTTCTGAACTTCATAGAAGCCGCCGGACTTGAAAAGCGCGAGCGGGTTTTCCTGACCTTCGATGGTGCCGTTCTGGAGCGAGGTAAAAACCTCGGAGAAGGCCATCGGGGTCGGGTTTGCACCGAGCGACTGCCATGCAGCGACAAAGATCGGCACGTTCGGCACGCGGACCTTGAAGCCCTTCAGGTCGTCCGGCTTGGTTATCTCGCGATTGGCCGACAGGTTGCGTGGACCGCGTGCGAAATAGGTCAGGGGGCGAATACCGGCCTTTTCGATTATTTCCGCCTCGATCTGCTTGCCGATCTCGCCGGAGGCAACCTTGTCCATATGTTCAAGCGATTTGTATGCATATGGCAGAGCCAGCAGGGCGGCTTTCGGCGCCCAGTTCTGCAGGCTTTCACCGGTGATGGTCATATCGGCCGTGCCGAGCTGCATGCCATTGATGAGGTCGATTTCCTTGCCGAGCGATTCATTCGGGTAGACTTCGACGGCAACGCGTCCTTCGGTCCGCGATTTGACTTCTTCCGCAAATTTCAGTGCGGCCTTGTGCCAGATATTCTCTTCATTGGCGAGATGGCCGAGCTTGAGTGTGACCTCCTGCGCCAGTGCTGTTCCTCCCATGACAGCGAGAATGGTACAGGTTGCTGCCAGTCGCGTAAGTCTCTGAAATTTCATTGGTTCCTCCTCTGGATATAGCTTGCTGTTGTTTTGCGGCTCTACAGAAAATATTCCGGCCGCTCCTGCTCGATGATAGGCAGATCGCTCAGAATTCCTCGCAGATGCATCCGTATCGACTGCTCGGCCTGGACGGGATCACCCTTCGCAATCCCGTCGATCACCGCGCGATGTTGCGCGATGAGGCGATCGACCGGGAAATGCATGCTGGAAAGAAACCGTACCCTGTCCATCTGGGCCTTCATCTCGACGACGACGCGCCAGGCCTTTGCCTTGTCAGCGCCTTCGGCCAGAGTGCGGTGGAATATTTCATCCGCCTCCATGAAATCCCGTGCCGATCCGCCGACGAGCTTTTCCTGACGAACGAGCTGGGCCCGCAACTCGGCAACCAGCGACTGATCGGGAGATTGGGCCAGAAGCTTGACGATGTCGGCTTCAACCGCTTCGCGTACAAAGCGAGCATCCATTACAGCCTGAAGTGAGATCTTTGCGACGAAGGTGCCCCGCTGAGGCCGGACCTCCAGCAGGCCTTCATTGGCGAGCTTGATAAAGGCCTCACGTACAGGCTGACGGCTGACCCCATATTGCTGAGCCACGTCGGCCTCGGAAATCCGGGCGCCGGGCGACAATGCATTGTCAATGATGGCAGCCCGCAAGGTAGCGTAAAGCTGATCGACCACACTGACGTGCTTTGGTTGCAACAACGGGCTCTGCATGATTTTTGCTCCTCGGACTCTGGTTATACCATACTACCATACCAGTCAATATGAATGCTGAATTGTCACTACGGTCGACCCCCAACTTGAAAAGAAACTTGTCGGTAATCGGACATTTGGCAGTGGCGAAGATCGTTACATTCGTGACGGTCCGGGGAAGGGCCTACTCATCTGAAGGCGTCGGTAACACCTGCCAATTTATGGTCTTCGCGGGTCAGCGTGGAGCGCGTTTTCACGGAGGCCCAGAGCCTATCCGTTCTGCTAGCACACGAGAATGCGGATGGACCCGAGGGAATGTTTGAAAGAGAGATACGCTATCCGCCTTTCAGGACGGCCTCGGCAGGGGTCGCCAGAACCAATAGGGTACCTAAAATACTGGCAAAAAATAGCAGCATAACCGCTCCATCACAGTATATAGCGATATAAAGTCTTGCCGGGACAAATTGATAACTAGCTACAACTCTTATTTGAATGTATCTTTCATTATCGATGGCTTTTAAATGCTATGAACTGAGAGGTCTCGATGCATTTAGGTGTTCGTGAATTAATGGCGGCCGTATTGCTTTCCACGACGGCGCTTTTCACGGCTGGCGCCGTGCTGCTGCAACCTGGCGATGCTCAGGCTGCATGTTCGTTTTCACCGACAGCCAGCAATGACGTTTTCATCTGCGATAGCGGCACGTCTGCAGGCGGGCTGACCGATACGAGCGGCAACAATACGCTCCTTCTGCCTGAAAGTGGCAGCGGCATGGTCAACGGCAATGTGACCTTCGGAGCGGGGTCAGATCGTATCGAGGTGCATTCGGGATCGATCGTCGGGAATGTCGATCAGGGAAGTGGTGCGGATGTCTTCATCATTTCCGGCGGCACGGTAACGGGTCATATCCAGCAGGGGGACGGCACCGACGATTTCCAGATGACCGGCGGCCAGATCGGATCACTCAATCAGGGGGATGCTCACGACACATTTTTCATGTCGGGCGGCCGGATCGTCGACTGGTTCGATGATGGTGACTATGCCGTCATGACGGGCGGGCGCATCGGCCGCGTGGACATGAAGCTCGACAAGAACTACTTCAATATGTCGGGTGGCATAATCGACCACAATCTGGTCGCTGGTTTCGATACCGATACGATCATCATTTCCAATGGCAGCATCGGCGGCAATATCAGTGTAAGCGGCGGCGCTGACAGTGTCACGATCACCGGCGGTACTGTCGGCGGCAATGTCTTGCTGAGCGCCGGCAATGATCAATTCACCTGGAATGGTGGTGGCGTCGTAAATGGTTTTATCGATCTCGGCGGAGACGATGATGTTGCGGTACTCGCCAATCTGGCCGATGCCAGTATAGGTGCAACGCCGCGTATCACCGGCGGTGCCGGGATCGACAGCCTGACATTCGATAATGTTGTGGCAGACAGGGTCAGCCGCTTCGACAGTTGGGAAACCGTCAATCTCACCAACAATACCCGCCTCACCTTCGATGCCCCCTTCACGCTGGGCGATAGCGGAACCGGCACAGGTACGCTCAATATCGATGCGACGAGCACTGTTATGGGCGGTTCCGCACAGTCGAGCATCATACCTTTCACGGCGGGCCAACTGGCTAATGTGGTCAATGCGGGCCGCATTGATCTGACAAATGGCGGCTCCAGCACGACCGACAGTTTTACGATTGCCGGCAATTACATAGGACAGAACGGCCTGTTGCTGATCGATACGGTATTGGCGAGCGATAATTCCCCATCGGACAGACTGGTGATCGACAGTGGAGCCGCTTCCGGTAACACCACAATCGAGGTGAACAATGTCGGTGGCGCCGGCGCCCGAACCGCTACTGACGGCATCATGGTGGTTCAGGCGCTCAACGGCGCGACCACGACTGCGGGCGCTTTTGCGCTGAATGAGTCTCTCGCGGCGGGTGCTTACCAATATTATCTCTTCAAGGGTGGTGTCTCTGCCAACACGGCTGAAAACTGGTATCTGCGCTCGACCATTGTGCAGGGGATTCCGCCGGCCTCGACTGTTCTGCCAACCCCGGTGCCGCTTCCAGGCCCAGGCGTTGCTCCGCCTTCTGCGGATGCTACGCCCGTGGAAGACGACATCGTCACCCTCTATCGCGAAGAAGTGCCGGTCTATTCAGCCCTGCCGCCGGTCGCGCATCATCTGGCTCTGACCACGCTGGGCACATTCCACGAGCGCCGGGGCGAACAGGACCTGCTCGAAAGCGGCGGATATTTGCCGTCAAGCTGGATGCGGGTGTTCGGGCAGGACGTCGATATGAAGTGGAAGGGAACGGTTGCGCCCGGGGTCGATGGAAGCCTTCTCGGCATTCAGGCCGGGCAGGATCTGTTCGGCTACGAAACGACTGGTGGTCATTTCGACCGCTTCGGCCTGTTCTTCGGTTATGCGCGCGCGACGGGCAGCGTGACCGGGCAGGCGCTCGGCTGGAACGATCTCGACGTGGGTGATCTGGACATTTCGGGCACCAGTTTCGGCGGTTACTGGACCCATATTGGCCCGCAAGGATGGTATCTCGATGCCGTGCTGATGGGGACATGGTTTGACGGTAACGTTGATTCCAACGCACAGCAAAGCATTGGTGCCGACGGTCGTGCCATCACGGCATCGCTGGAAGGCGGCTATCCGGTAGCCCTTGGAGACAACTGGACACTCGAGCCTCAGGCGCAGCTGATCTGGCAGCATCTGTCGTTCGATTATCAGGCCGACCGTTATTCCAGCGTGACATTTGATACCGACGATGCCTGGACTGGCCGTATCGGCATGCGGCTGCAGGGTACGCACGAGACGCCACTTGGCAAGCTGCGGTCCTATTTGAAGGCCAATCTCTGGCACAGTTTTTCTTCGGATCAGAACGTCATCTTCGGCATCGATCCCATTGGCACTGGTTTGAAGGGGACCGCTCTGGAGGTGGGGGGCGGGTTGACGGTCGATGTTACGGAGAAAACCAGTCTGTTTGCGACGGCCGATTACACAACCAATCTCGGAGCAGAGCGAGCGCGTATCTGGGAAGGCAATATTGGACTGAACGTAAAATGGTGATTTAAGGACGGATTAGGAATTAATTTTCGTCCCGATCAGCGAGCATCCCGGATGCTCTCGATCCGGAAAAGCCGCCCGTCGTCAACACCGACAAGGCTCTAGGTTGCGGTATCACGATTACCCAGTTCCAGACCGAGAGCAAATGCCCCGAAGATATGCGCGCTGCCAAGTCAAATATCGGTACAATGTTGTTGAGGCAGTGGGGTCAAGCCGGTTCGAGAGTTCAAGACTTTGTAAACCGCCTCGCGACGTTGAGATTTCGACGGTATGCGAACACTACGAAGGCGACCAGTCCACAATCATCGGCAACGGGTTCACTTTCGTTCCGACAATGGTGGACTGCGCCTCAACAGAGTTATTTGGATATTATCCAATCATTAAAACGTCCGCTGCAACATAATCAGCCCTTGCCATGCATCCGACCCATTGAGGACGGATTTCTTATCGCGCCACCGCACATAAGACACTTCCGGATTGATTGTAAAACCGGGAACCAGCTCATAGGCTACGTTGGCAGTCGTATAAAAAGTATTGGTATCATCATAGGCGAGCTCAGCGTTTAAGGTTACCTTATCGGTCGCCTTATATGCAGCTCCGCCCCATGCGGCCCAGTCACCGCCCCATTGGCCATAAAAACTATTGATGGCGCGCACCTGGCCGACGACTTGGCCGTCGTCTCCTCTGACGTCCATATAGCTGTCCTTGTTGGACTTATAGCCGCCCATCGCCCAAAGCGAAAACCGGTCGGTAATGTTGAGATTGGCGCGCAGTTTGCCAGCCCATTCTTCATTGCGCGCATCATAGGCGGCAACAGCAATAATTGAACCCCATCCCTGCGCGTATTTCAGACCGCCGACGACATGCGGGGTATAATCCTTGATCATGCCGTTATAGCCATATTTGCCATCAGTATCTTTGTTGTTGCCCTGTTCCAAAGACAGGATAGCCGACACGCCGTTGCTGCCCGAATAGGTATAGCTGATCAGGCCCGTGCGATAACCTCCGGCCAGGATCACGTCATCATTGTAAACGTCACCCAGAGAGCCAACAAAGGAGACAAAGGCTGACAGATCCAGTCCGACGCGCAACCCGCCTAAATCTATGTAACCATAGCGCAGGCTGCCGGTAGACCCGGCATCTTCACCATTATCCCACTGATAGCGGGTTTCGGCATAAGTCTTGAGCGTTCCAAGTTCTGTCTCGGATGCTGTGCTGGCGCGCAGCGCGAAGCGGACGGAATTGTCCCATGTGTCGCGTCGGCTTGAGCGCTGGAGGTAGGGCGTTCCATCCTTGTCGGTAAATCCACGGCCAAAGACATCGGTGCCACCCTGGATGGCATCGCGGACATAACCGTGAATCCGCAGGCATGTTTCCGTGCCGGGGATATAGAAATAACCCTTGCCGTAGGCATCGCAAACCGAAACATATTGAACAGATTCCGGCTCCGGGGCGACCACGGCGTCCGCGCCATAAGCCATAGGGGTTGTAAATAAAGCTGCAACAGAGATTGTAGTTAATGAAGTAAACCTCATGATCCCTCCCAAGAAAATGAGAATTTCTGTGATCGACATACAATTGTCGATTGAATGAAAGGCAGAATAGAACAGAAGAATAATACGCATAATCGCAATTTATATTTACCTTAATTCGGGTTGCAATCGTGTGGTCTCCAGGCACCTTACTGACAATAAAACGTGGGCAATTACCTAAAATAGAAAACACGCAGCGGTAGAATTACAGTGAAGCAATCTCGCGGTTTCTGAGCGAGGCCGCACCATCAAGGGAGGGTTTCATGTATCGCCGTTTTTTACTGACGGGTGTCTGCCTGTTCGCGCTGGCCCATGCACCCGTCGCAGGAGCCGAAACCGTGCTCAACCGCGACAGCGGCACCGATCCGGCCACATTGGATCAGCATCACACGACGACCGTTAATGAAGGGGCCTTGCTGAACGATCTCTATGAGGGGCTGGTCGCCTTTGACGGCAAGGGAGAAGTGATCCCTGGCGTGGCGAAGTCGTGGGAGGTTTCGCCTGACGGACTGATCTACACGTTTCATTTCCGAGACGATGCCAAATGGTCGAATGGCGATCCGGTGACAGCCGCAGATTTTGTCTATTCTTTCTGTCGCATCATGGATCCAAACACTGCCGCCGGTTACGCAAACGTCCTTTATCCGATCACAAATGCGAAAGAGATCAATACCGGTAAACTGCCGCCCGACCAGCTTGGTGTTGCAGCGACGGACGATCACACGCTGAAGATTACGCTCAAGTCGCCAACCCCTTATTTTCTCCCGCTGCTCACGCATCATACGGCCTTGCCGGTAAACCGGAAGGCGATTGATAAATATGGCGACAAGTTCACATTGCCTGGCAACATGGTGTCAAACGGGGCTTATACGCTCGCCGGCTTTACACCAAACGACAAGATCGTCATGAAGAAGAACCCATATTATTGGGATGGTGGAGCGGTCAAAATTGATATTGTGAACTGGATGCCGTTTGAGCAACCAGCCTCCTGTATGCGCCGCTTTGAGGCGAAAGAGGTGGAGATTTGCGGCACGGTCGCCGCCGAGCAGATGGATTATATCAAAGCCAATCTGCAACCATATTTGCGCGTGGCTCCTTATATCGGTGTCAATTACCTGAGTGTCAAAGGCGAGCGCGACAGCAAGCTGCGCGACCCGCGTGTGCGTCAGGCCATTTCCATGGTCATTGACCGCAAGTTTCTCTCGGAGCAAATCCGGCGCGGCATGATGCTGCCGGCCTATTCCATGGTGCCGTCTGGAACCCAAAATTATGTCTCTGATGCGCCCAGGCTATCCTATGCCGATGACGACATTCTTGATCGTGAGGACAAGGCCAGAGCCTTGCTGAAGGAGGCAGGCGTTGCACCAGGCAGCATGTCGGTGAAACTGCGGTATGCGACTTCGGTCAACAACAAAAACACGATGATTGCCATTGCCGACATGCTGAAAAATATCGGCATCACCGCCGAGCAGGACGAAGTGGAGGGTGCGACCTATTTCAATTACTTGCAGGAAAAAGGCATGTATGACTTCGCCTATCAGGCATGGATTGCCGATTACAACGATCCCTATTCGTTTTTGAGCCTGTTCACGACCGGCGATTATTTCAATTATTCCGAATGGTCGAACAAGGACTATGATGCGCTGATTGCCAGATCGGAAACCATGACCGATACCGAGGCGCGTGCCAAGGTACTGGCGGAGGCCGAACAGATCCTGTTGCAAGAGGTCCCTGTCATTCCGTTGTTGGCCCCGTCATCGCAAGCACTCGTATCTGACAAGGTTGTGGGGTACAGCGACAATCTCATGAACGAGCATGCCACCCGCTGGCTATCGCTCAAACAATAAGCTGCAACAGATACCGCAAGAGGTGTCCCTAAGACAACGCATGGGAGCATACTCGCCGTGCGGTACAACGAACATCAGGGCCTTCTTCGCCACTCAAACTTCGGCTGGGTGCAAGATAGGTGATGGAGTTGTCTAATCGCAGATGGGGCGTCAAGACTGAATTTCTCTGAAGATCGCTGCGGGGTGCATGGTTGTCTTCGCGGTCGACATCAGGCGCCCCATGATGGAGCTTCGCGGAACGAGCCTTCAATGTGAACAACGCATTCAGCTGAGACAGCGATGCAACTCCATCAACGGAATGGCTCGGCTTACGTCCCGGAAGGGACGCTTCAAGCGCTCTGTTATAGAGCGCCAATCACGCAGATGGCCTGTAATCTGCCGATTGCTCATACCGCGCGTACATGGAAATGATCTTGGCATCGAAGCCGGGAAAACGACGCTGATATTTGGAGATCAGTTGTGGATCGAAGCTATCCGCCCGGTCCCGCGGAACCTCCAGCTCGATCCGCCCGCGGTCCGTCGTCACGGTCTTGCCACCATAGCGATTCCGGCTGTTGTTCCCTTGCTCCTCCTGCCCAAAACGGTGATCCTATCTCTACATTGAGGGTAAGTTCGGCAAAAGCCTTTTTCAAACTATTGAGCAAGCCCCGTTGGCTGAGCGTTGCAGCTGCGTCTGTACCGGAAAGCAATTGGTCAAGAACATCGTTCGGTATCGTCGGTTCTTTCTGTCGTCTCCTTATTAACAATTGTGCCTCACCGCACACGAAATTCCAGACACCCCTTCTTTGATGCGTTCAATGCAACCCTCGGACTGAGAGCAATCGGCAACCTGTCCGCCGGCCAGGCAAAGATTGACCGGGCGGCCTTGCGTATCAACAATCGCTTGGATTTTGCTTGTGAGACCGCCACGGGAACGTCCCATGCAACCCATCATAGGCCTGAGTGACAGCCGATCCCAGACACCCCAGCATACGAACCGATTGTAGCAAGTCGCTGCAATACCGCAGCGTTCAAGGTTTCTAACCATAATGACCCGGTGCGGAAGCGCCCCAGAAGACCATCGACGCCATACGATCATCAACCCGTGGAACGCCTCAAGGTCTGGTTTGCATGGCAAGGGTGGTTAAAGTAACGGTGCCGTGATGAATGTAACCGGTAACGCAATTTGCCTCGATCGATACCTTGGATTTTTCGAAGAGAACCTTTCTTCGAGGAAGTACAAGCCCGATACCCCGAAAAATTACCGCCACCTGCTCCGGCGGTTCAGGTAATTGCTCAAAGCTGAGGGCATTGAGCCGTCGACGTTGACGCCAGATCTCGCTGCGTGCCTTCTGCTTGCATAAAATCCCTGCGATTAGCCCCTCTGTTCGATGATCATTAGAAGGCATCTCGAAAAGTGTGAAACGGTTTTCGGAAAAGAGGCGCGATAAAACAAAAGGTTAGAGCGCCGATTTGATTCGATCAGATCGAAGCGCGCTCTAACCGATGCCCGGTTTTTTCCAGATCGCCTAAAATATATCTGCGGCGAAATCGAAACGCTGAAAGCAGGTTCTGGATATTCTATAAAGAAATCAATAAATAGCTCGGCGCGTGCAATACATTGCTAATATATAAAGCATAAAATATCACAAAATTCTAATATATTGATGATAAAGGGATACTTGTATTGATTAATTGAAATTTAT
>UEIJ01000013.1:156010-157842 GCA_900470195.1 Hyphomicrobiales bacterium
GCAGACAGCAGCGCCGACCCATTCACGTTTGGCCGTTCAGTTTAAACGCAGCCTGCGCGCAGGCGCTTCCGTGCTGGCGCTCATTGTCGGGGGCATCGGCGCAGGTATGGTGCAACCGGCATTTGCCGACCCCTCGATTACCTATACCGGATCACTTGGTTTCGATACTCCTCCACCAAGCGACGGGACAAATTGGTCGCCCAGCCATATTTTTGTAGGCTATAAGGGGGCAGGTTCTCTGGATGTCCGCGATGGGGCGAAGGTCACTATAGGGAACGGATCATTCGAAGTTGGGTCGCAGAGTTCAGCGGGTGCTTCTACAGGTAGAGCAGATCTGACTATTGACGGCAAAGGCTCCATTCTTTCAGCTAAGGTTTTGCATGTCGGTTATACGTATCTCGAGTCCTCGGTCACCGTCAGCAATGGGGGGCGCCTGGAACTCCGAGGCGACTCAAACAATATAGCATTATCAATAGGGAGCGGGATGTATCCGAATGTTCCCACGGCCCATTTGATCGTTACCGGAGAAGGTTCGTCCGTAGCGGCGCTCCCCAGCCAATGGGGACAGAATATCTATATTGGCGACGGCTCACCCGGCGACATGATTATTTCCGATGGCGGGCAGGTCTCAGGAAGCCGGATCCAAATCGGAGGGACTGGCGCGGGTGCGGGTAGCGGAACAGCCACCATATCCGGGCAGGGCTCGGCTTGGAATGGCTACCTTGGCGTTGTTGTAGGCGTAGGGGGGACTGGCACACTCAACATCTTTGACGGCGGCAGCGTCAATGATGTTTCCGTGAAGTTAGGCGAGTACAATGCCGGGGTTGTCAATGTTGGCGGAGCGGCTGGAGAAAATGCCAAGGCTGCTGGGCAGTTGAATGTCAGCGATATCGCCCTTGGCAGCAAGGGCACGCTGAATCTGAACACAACCGACGAACATACAATTGGCGCTGATATCGCTGATATCAGCGGTTCGGGAACGATCAACCAGATTGCCGGTACGACAATCCTGACCGGCGATGGGGCCAGTTTCTCAGGCCGCACCAATGTAAGTGGTGGCATTCTTCAGATCGGCAATGGTGGGACAACCGGCGCGTTGGGCGGTACCATCATCAATGACGCCAAAGTCATCTTCAATCGCTCCAACAATCTGACTTATTCAGGGGTGATGAGCGGTCTCGGCGTGTTGCAGCAAGATGGTGCTGGCATTTTGACCCTTGCCGGGCAAAACACCTATAAAGGTGGCACCAATCTCAACGCTGGCAAATTGTCTGTATTATCGGATGCCAATCTAGGTGCTGCGACTGGCGCTCTTACTTTTAACGGCGGCATTTTGCGGATCATCGGCACGACGTTCAAAAGTACCACGCGCACGATCAACTGGGGCAGTGAGGGCGGCGGTTTCGACATTGCCGATGTGAACAACACGTTTACGGTCAGTCGGCCACTCGCTTCAGGCGGTGCGCTGACCAAGCTCGGCGCCGGCACGCTGGTTTTGACCGGGAACAATAGCTATACGGGTGGCACGACGGTTTCGGGCGGCATATTGCAACTGGGCAATGGCACCGCGGATGGTTCGATTGTCGGTGATATCGCGCTGACGGGCAGTCTTGTGGTCGATAATCAGGGCGCGACGACGCTTGATGGTACGATCAGCGGCACGAGCAGTGTCTGGCAGAGCGGGACGGGCATGCTGGTGCTTTCGGGCCATAATTCCTATGGCGATACCTATCTCAATGCCGGTGTGATCTCGGTCGGGCAGAAAGAGAACCTTGGCACAGGTTGGCTGAACTTCAAGGGCGGCACCTTGCAGGTGACGGGCACGGATTTCA
>UEIJ01000012.1 GCA_900470195.1 Hyphomicrobiales bacterium
TATGTTGGCAAGCCGCTACATATAGCGAGCATGTCGGATGATTGGGTTCACTGTGAAACAAGAAAAGAGACGCTATGATTGATGATGACAACAGCGAGTTGGTCGGCCCTAAGGACGATGCCGCATTTTCGATCGAGGCTCTCATCGCCTTCCAAAGACGGATGCAATCTGATCCCGATTCCGTGAGTGATAGCGAAATTCAGAACGAGTATGGGAGCGATATTTCTCCCCATGAGCTTCGCGAACTCTTTCGCAAAAATACCTTTGGACGTGCGGCCAATAATCAGCGTGCGAGCGCGCGAGCAAAGCTCCGCAGAAGGCTGCTATGGCTCAGCCGGTCGTTGGAGGAGGTTCAGGCTGCCGTAGCAGAGGTGCGTAGCGCTCCAGGCCGAACCAACAAACAGTTGGAACTGGATGGTCTATTGAACGCAATCGAAGTATTTCGGAGTTCCGTAAACCTCCCGGTGCCAGTGGAGCCATCTGAAGTCGATCCCGATCTGTTCGAACGCATGTTCGGCACTATTGGGGAGGACAAGCCGCAAAGCACCGCCAATCAGACCAACCTAAATGATTGAATTTCGAATTTAGTCAGTATTGCCAACGGTCGTCATCCTCGGCCTCAACAAGATAGCCCGGAATACTGCAGCCTTGCGCGCGAGCGTATTCTAATGCAATAAGATGAACCGTCTCAACAGAAGCCGCGTTCTTCGCCATATTGAAGAACGCACAAACCAGTTGACAATTTTCCAAGAAGTATCCTTTCGAACTATCAATTCTGTCAATACTTATTCTAAAGGGCCGGTAATTGAGGTAGTCTACTCGCTCATCAGAAAATCTTATCTTTGTAGCCTCGCAACGTCCATTAGAGGCCGCGACCATCCTCTTGTAATCCTCCAAGCTGATGTCAAAAGCTCTCCCCGAGTTCGCAGACCGTCTTTGAGCTGCTTTGAAGACAGCTAATTCTGTTTTTGAAAGCTCTCTATCGAGATGAGCACCATGCCTTGAGCGTTTTAATTCTCTGTAGATGTTAGGAAGAACTGGTCCCATCTGCAACTATCGATCCTGGATATCTCAGCAAGCGGCAACCGCCGAGCGAAGCGGTTACAACACCTATTGCACGCCGCAATATAATTTTGAAGTTCTTCAATCACCAGTGACGTCTCTCGGCTTAGAGACGCCCACAAACGATTAGTTATCCGTATCTTCTGTATTTGGAAAAAGCCTCGACAATGATCTCTATGGCGCTTCAAATGGCGCGTGACGCTCAAAATCGACGCTCCCGTCAACCTCAAGGGCGGCTGATCGGCTATGCGCGCGTCTCGACGGACGAACAGGCGACGGCGGCGCAGGAGATTGAGCTCCGCTCGGCCGGCTGCACCGTCATTGTTCAGGAACACGGATCCGGCGCATCGCGCGCCCGTCCAGCGCTCTCTAAGCTGCTTCGGGAGATCAATGCCGGCGACACGCTTGTGGTCGTGCGGCTCGACCGTCTGGCACGCTCGGTCGGTCATCTGCTCGAGGTGATCGAGGATCTGACGGCAAAGAACACGCATTTTCGGTCGCTCCGCGATCCGGTAGACACGTCGACGCCGCAGGGAATGTTTTCTCTCCAGGTGCTCGGCGCCGTTGCGCAGCTCGAACGTGCGCTGATCTCCGAGCGAACCAAGGCAGGCATCAAGGCCGCGAAAGCGAAGGGTCGGCTGCCCGGCAACCCCGGTATCCGGGAAAAACGGCCCGAGGCGCTGGCCAAAATGACCGCGGCGCAGAAAGCGGCTTACGGCGAACGCATCCAGGCTACCGCCAGTCAATGGCTTCCGACCGTTCGGCGCATTCGGCCGGATCACACCTGGGACGACATCACCCGCGTTTTGAACCAACGCGGCCTCAATTGGACGCCAGAGCGTCTTCGCCGCGCCGTCAAATGGATAGCCGCGGAGCGCATGGCCGATGCGGCATTGCTTCGCAAATCCCCTTCCCGTCTGCCCGAAGATCGCTTGATGACGTTGGTCGCCGGCATCCATTCGTCGAACTCGAACCTGACGCTGCGCGAAATCGCGGCCCAACTCGAAAGGTTGCATGAGCGCACTCCCCGCGGTGGCTCGAAATGGTCGCCCTCGTCCGTGAAGAACCTCATCGACCGTGCCCGCCGATCGGGACTGATCTCTAGCGCCGGATAGCAGCGCGGTCTTCATCGCGATTTCGGCGTCTGCAGGCCCTTCAAGCTCTTCAACAGCGAATCCGACACCTGCAGCCGATCTCCGGCTTCGGCCGCATCATTCGATCGGCTCCCAGCCAGACCGCGATCGTCGCTGAACTTCTGCGCATCGAGCTTTGCCCGGAGCAAGGCCATGATCATCGGCCAGGTCGAGAACTTCCCGTCCTTAGCGCGGTCCGTCAGGCTGCGCAAATAGCCGCCGGCGTTGCTGATCTGACCGACCCTCTGGTAGATCGCGGCCAGCGTGATCCCGGCATGCTGCTCTCCCATGACCTCACAGGCTTCCCGCCAGGCGCTCGGGCTGATCCCCAGCATCGGCCGGGCAAGTTCCGCCGTCGCTAGCAAGTCCCGCCAGTGCCGGATATCCCCTCCCTGTGCCAGTTCCCGGATTTCGGGGCACGCATCCAGCACGATCCCCAATGGCAGCTCCCGTTTCGGTAGGCTCCGCACGTTGTCGGTTTCCGCAACGCTGCCGCCCGCTTCCTTATTTTTTCCAAAGCCGTATTCAGATTCAAAATTAGAGTCTGGTTTTGAATTCTGTATGTGACGACCGGAGTGGGACTCATTGGCGTCCAGATTCTGAGTTTTCGCGAATGATTCCAACACTTCACGGATGTCGATGCAGAGTTCGTGAAGTTCCTGTGCGATGTCCTCCACAAGCTGGCGAGGAGCCGAGCGCGGCAGCCTGGCGACGATCCCCTGATAACTCTGCGTGACCCTGCCCCAGTTCCCCGGAACGTTCTCCTCAATGCCGGTTTCAATCATCTTGACGATGTCGCGCCGGAGCAACGTGAGACGCTCCTTGGCGACCCGAAAAGCCTTCTTCTCAGCCTGCAGTGCCTCCACCAGGTCTCGAAACTCGTCTGCCCGCGCAACGATCGGCGAAAGATCAAAGCCGTAAGCCTGTTCGATCTGCCCTCCCCTGCCCTTGCGAGCGAACCGTTTGCCGTTGGGGCTATCGCGGCGGATGATGAGGCCGCAATCCACGAGCACCGCGATATGCCGCCTGAGGGTCGTCGCCGGCATGCCATTCGCGCGCGCAGCAAGCTGCTCGTTGGACGGCCAGACGACCAGTTCTGCGTCGCCGCTCAAGGATGTCTCCGGGTGAAACGACAGCAATGCGTTGAGAATCGTGAGTGACCGATCCGTAGCGCCAATCAGTTCCCGCGCTTCGCGGATATGCTGGAAGACCTGCCACTTATGGGCGGTAGCGTCGGGTGAGACTGCCTTTGCAGTCATCTGACTTGCGATATGGCCGAGCGTCATTGCCCGCCGCCCGAAGGGCGTCGTCGAAATATGCGTCTGCATTTCCTTTTACCTTTTGTTAGGCAAAAGAAATCTGCCCGCCGAAACGGCGTTGAGCCTCAGAAGACTCTTGACGGTGATTCTCGGAAATGCGATTCTCTTAGTTGCGACACTACAGAGAAGGGCTTCCGGAATTTGTTTCGGTGGCCTTTTTCTTTTGCGGTTCGTGGTTTTTCATCTCTACCGAGCGCGGCTCGGAATTGATGCAAATCTCACCCTCGGTCGGCTTTCTCTCCTTCATTCGTTTCAAGAAATTGGACATACAAACGATCCAACTGGTCCGCGACATACTCTCCGAAAGATGGCACCAGTTTCTCGTCGAAAATTAATGCTGTCTTCCCGGTCTCTAGCTGGATGCGCGCCGCCTTTTTCCCCTTCGGCGTACTCCAGTTTTTTACTTTCCTGGAAGGCTTGGCCGGCCGCTTCGATGCAACATCGAAGATGAGTGCGAAACGAGCGTCGCTATCCGCGGCCAAGAACCGCTCAGAACCCAGAATCGCCTCAACAGCGTCCATGACCTTTGGCTTCCCGAGACTTTCAGCAAGCGCTACCCATCGCGATCTACCCGCTTTCGCGGCCGGGCCAATCTGGATAGCAAGCTTTTCTGGAATGCCCCGCGCGACGGCGATATAGCGGCTTAGGTCAGACTTGTCGGTCGATAGGGCAGCAGTGATGGTTGCGCGATCAAAACCCGCATCCTCGAGCCGGAGCGCAAAGAGCGCCTTCTCAATGAATGAAAGGTCGGCGCGATCAAGATTCTCTCGCCCTTGAGCCACCACCAGCTCACGATCGGTAAGGCTCCGGACGATCGCCGACACCTCTCGACCTAGATCTATGGCAGCCCGTAGCCGCCGACGTCCGTATGCAATTTGATACCGGCCAGTCTTTTCCGGATGAGGTCGAACGAGGATCGGGACTTGCTGTCCGGTTTCAGCGATGCTTGCCTTGAGCTGATCGAATTTTGGATCAATAGCGGTCGGCAATCGGTCGGCAATCGTCGATCCTTCAATCATCGACGGATCCAAGCAAACGACCGCCTCGCCCGAAGCCAACTGATCCTGAAGTCGAGCTGCGGTTTTCGCTCCCTCCGCCATCTCTTGCAATGACGAGCCCATCGCGGAGATTGCGCCAGTGCGCACACGGGCAGCTGATTTGTCCGTTGCAGCCTTTTCGCTCACAACCGGCTTCTTGAGGAACAATGAGTCGATTGCGTCCTTACGGCTCATGGCGTTGATCTCCGCAAGCTAGTTTCGAAGCACCGCATCCGGCGGAAGGCGGCCTGTTGGGAGCTCCCAACAAGCTGCGGCTAAAGCAGCTTGGGCGGCGTCTTTCCCCACCCTTTTCGTTCAAAATTGTTAGATACGACCCCTGCAACGAAAACAGAAATCGCCTCTGGTGGAGTCTGTTGGGAGCTCCCAACAACGTGTGGGAATCCTGCAATACTCCAATCATGAGCGTCCCCACGCAGCCTTGATCAATCCCTCGATTTCGGCGTTTACCGCATCCAAAGCTTCCATCGCCCGGTCGTATGTCGAACGAGTCAAATTCTCTCGCCCGATTTCATAGAGCGTCTGTTTCGTAAGACCGGCGTCGGAAACCGCTGCAGACTTCACCATCGGATTAGTCAGGACGTGATCATCGAACATGTTCCTCAGCAGCGCCGCGACCTTCGTCTGTGGGGCATCCTGAGGTTCGAACCGGGTTAGCAGATAGCGGATGAAATCATACTGTAGATTCCCTCCGGCCTCCTTTACGACACCGAGAAGATCGCGAGTCATAAGCAAAAACTGACTCATGGACGCGATATCGAGCATCTGCGGGTGCACAGTAATGACCATTGATGTCGCGGCACACAGACCACTGAGTGTCAGGAAACCGAGTTGGGGAGGGCAGTCGATGACAACGACGTCATAGTCGTCAGCGACTTCGTCAAATGCTTGGGCGACACGCGTGAAGAAAAGCCCATCTCTCGAACCACGGTCCGTCAGGGCCTTTGGGGTTGTGTGCTCGAACTCCATAAGCTCGAGGTTTCCCGGGACGAGATGCAGGCCATCGAAGTACGTTGAGCGGATCACCTCTTTGAGCGACCGCCTAGAGTCGTCGTACCGGATTGCCGCGTACAGTGTCTCGTTAGCACCTACATCCGTCTCCGGGAGAACGCCGAGGAGTGCCGATAGGCTGGCCTGCGGATCGAGGTCTACAGCAAGTAGCCTGTAGCCCTGCAATGCAAGATACTGAGCAAGATGGGCTGACGTTGTTGTCTTGCCGGAGCCGCCTTTAAAATTGGTCACCGCAATGACCTGCAAGTGTTCCGAGCCGCGGCGATGGGGCACAAACTCGATACTCTCGCGTCCGCGGGCGGAGCCTGCCAGCATATGCCGGATTTCGTTAATCTGACCGAGTGTGTAGAAGCGCCTTCCGTTGCTGGCGAGTTCGGGTTGAGGACCTTCACCCGCCAGAGTCATCTTTCGAAGGGTCGAATCAGATATTTTCATCAGGCGCGCCGCTTCACCCGACGTGAACTTGCGCAAACTCTTGTGCGACGTCGGAGGGAACAGGGCTTCGCTCATAGCCTGGAGCTGAGAACTCAGCTGTTCAGCGTGATCACCAATAGTGACATCTACTGAGGGACGATCATTTCGGGATATGGCAACAGCTTTGCTCACGGTGGAATCTCTTGTCACGGTTAATCGGCATGTAATGCCATTTTTCCGTGACGATTACTGAATGCGTGTTTGGTTGCAAGGCGTTTTTGGTTAACGAAAGGTTAATGCGCCTTTGCTCACTTCAAGCTGAAAGCGGATTCATCAATCATTATCCTGTACTTAGCCTGACACCAGTTCTTCGCTGTGGGTCGGGGGAAATGCAGATCTGCACCTCTTATCAACATTTTAGACTCCGCCTTCCGCTCGGTTTTCAAGAGCTATACCGCCGATTCGGTAGAATCACTGGGTGCAAATCTGCACATAGCCACACGCAGCAGGAGATGATTTTCCTTCGCCTGACCTGTTCATGCGGAGATCACAATGCAGATTCTGAGCGTCTCGGCCGACCACTACGCAAGCAACCACAACTACCTGAACCAGATGCACCGTCTTCGGGCCGCCGTGTTTGGCGACCGCCTGGAGTGGGATGTCACGATCACGGACCAGGGAGAACGGGATCAGTACGATGATCTCCTGCCGACCTACATCCTGGCAATCTCCGCAGACCAGAAGGTAGTTGGCTGCGCACGTCTGTTGTCTGCATCTGGCCCGACGATGCTGGAGCAGACATTCCCGCAACTGCTGGAGCTCGGTTCGCTAGGTGCCCATGCTTCAATGGTCGAGAGCTCACGCTTCTGCGTCGACACCTCGCTTCCGTCGGGGAGGGGAGGGCCCCTCCATCAGGTCACGCTCACCATGTTCGCCGGCATCATCGAATGGTCGACGGCGAACGGTTACAGCGAGATCGTCACCGCGACCGACCTTCGTTTTGAGCGCATCCTGAAGCGTGCGGGCTGGCCAATGCACCGCCTCGGCGACCCGGTTGCGATCGGGAACACCGTCGCCGTCGCGGGCAGCCTGCCGGCTGATCGGGCCAGTTTCGAACAGGTCTGCCCGCCCGGTTACCGGTCAGCGATCGTGCGCAACGGTTCCGGCCTCTTCAGGAGCGCCGCGTGACCCAACTCCGCTCGCATCCCCGCCTCGTGCGCAAACTCCAGGACGCCCTCGGCGACCAGCTCTGCGTCGCACTCGACGATGCAACGGTCGTCGAGATCATGCTCAATCCCGACGGAAGGCTATTCATCGAACGGTTGGGGCACGGCGTCGCCCCGGCCGGCGCCATGAGCGCTGCCACGGCCGAAATCGTCATCGGCAGCGTTGCGCATGCGCTGCAGTCGGAAGCAGACGATGAACGGCCGATCATCTCCGGCGAACTGCCGATCGGTGGTCACAGGTTCGAGGGGCTGCTGCCACCCGTGGTATCGGCGCCAGCGTTTACCATCCGTCGCCGCGCGTCGCGGCTCATCCCGCTCGACGACTACGTGACGTCGAAGGTGATGACCGAAGCGCAGGCCTCGGTTTTACGAAGCGCGATCGCCTCGCGCATGAACATCGTGATCTCAGGCGGAACCGGGTCGGGCAAGACGACGCTTGCCAATGCCGTCATCGCCGAGATTGTCGCAACGGCGCCAGACGATCGCATGGTCATCCTGGAAGACACCGCCGAGATCCAGTGCTCGGCAGAAAATGTCGTGTCGCTGCACACGACCGACACGGTCGATATGGCGAGGCTCCTGAAGAGCACGATGCGCCTCAGACCCGACCGCATCATCGTTGGTGAGGTCCGCGATGGCGCGGCTCTTACGCTGCTGAAGGCCTGGAACACCGGTCATCCCGGAGGGGTCACCACGATCCATTCCAATACGGCGATGTCAGCACTCCGCCGGCTTGAGCAGCTGACCGCGGAAGCGAGCCAGCAGCCGATGCAGGAGGTGATCGGCGAGGCCGTCGATCTTGTCGTTTCCATCGAGCGCACGGGCAGGGGGAGGCGGGTCCGGGACGTGATCCATGTCGAGGGGTTCGGCAATGCCCGCTACCGGACCGAACACTATGCCCAGATTGATGAGGACAGCCATGCCGCATGAGACAAGGATAAAGCTCGCCACCTTAGGTCTCGCCACCATCGCGTTGGCCCTTGCAGAACCGGCACTGGCCTCCTCGGGCGGCGGCGGCCTGCCATGGGAGTCGCCACTGCAGCAGATCCAGCAGTCGATCACCGGGCCAGTCGCCGGCTTTATTGCCCTGGCAGCAGTTGCCATCGCCGGCGGCATGCTGATCTTCGGCGGCGAGCTGAACGATTTCGCGCGGCGGCTTTGCTTCATCGCCCTTGTCGGCGGGGTCCTGCTTGGCTCAACACAGATCGTCGCCTTGTTCGGCGCGACCGGTGCGTCGATCGGGGCGGCCGACACACCGTCAGCGACCGACATCGCTACGCGGCCGCGCGAACCTTCAAGAGAAGGGGAGGGAGCGCATGGCTGAGCCCGGCTCCAACCTTTCCCGCTCGCCTGTACACAGGGCGCTATCGCGTCCGAACCTGCTGATGGGCGCCGACCGCGAGCTGGTGCTGCTGACGGCACTTGCCGCCATCATCCTGATCTTCGTTGTGCTGACCTGGTACGCAGCGCTCTTCGGCCTCGCGATCTGGCTGATCGCTCTCGCGGCACTGCGCATGATGGCAAAGGCCGATCCTTTGATGCGGCGGGTCTATATCCGGCACATCTCCTACAAGGCGTTCTATCGAGCAACGTCCTCGCCCTGGCGCAAGTTCTGAGGGTTCTCGATGGTTGCCGTCAAGTCATTCCGTCATTCTGGTCCGTCCTTTGCCGATCTGGTGCCCTATGCCGGCCTGGTCGACAATGGCGTGATCCTGCTCAAGGACGGCTCGCTGATGGCCGGCTGGTATTTCGCGGGGCCGGACAGCGAGAGTTCGACCGACGCCGAGCGAAACGAAGTCTCGCGGCAGATCAACGCGATCCTGTCACGGCTCGGCTCCGGCTGGATGATCCAGGTTGAGGCCATCAGGGTTCCGACCGGAGACTATCCGGCCGAGGACGATTGCCACTTCCCCGATCCGGTCACGCGGGCGATCGACGCCGAACGGCGTGCGCATTTCCAGAAGGAGAGGGGGCATTTCGAGAGCCGGCACGCAATGATCCTGACCTGGCGGCCGCCGGAGCCGCGGCGCTCGGGGCTGACGCGCTATGTCTATTCCGATGCGACCAGCCGTTCCGCGACCTATGCCGATAAGGCGCTCGATAGCTTCCTGGCCTCAATCCGCGAGGTCGAGCAATATCTCGCCAATGTCGTGTCGATCCGCCGGATGATGACACGGGAGACTGTAGAGCGCGGCGGTTTCCGGGTCGCCCGCTATGACGAGTTGTTCCAGTTCATCCGCTTCTGCATCACCGGCGAGAACCATCCGGTGCGCCTGCCCGAGATCCCGATGTATCTCGACTGGCTGGTGACGGCCGAGTTGCAGCATGGCCTGACGCCGCTGGTGGAGAATCGTTTTCTCGGTGTCGTGGCGATCGACGGCTTGCCGGCCGAGAGCTGGCCCGGCATCCTCAACAGCCTCGACTTGATGCCGCTCACCTATCGCTGGTCGTCGCGTTTCGTCTTCCTCGATGCCGAGGAGGCGAGGGCGAAGCTGGAACGCACCCGCAAGAAATGGCAGCAGAAAGTCAGGCCCTTCTTCGATCAGCTCTTCCAGACCCAATCCCGCTCCGTCGATCAGGACGCCATGCAGATGGTGGCGGAGACCGAGGACGCGATCGCCGAAGCGTCATCACAACTCGTTGCCTATGGCTACTACACCCCGGTCATCGTCCTCTTCGACGAGGACCAGTCTCGTTGCCAAGAGAAGTGCGAGGCGATCCGCCGGCTGATCCAGGCGGAAGGTTTCGGCGCACGGATCGAAACGCTGAATGCAACCGACGCCTTTCTCGGCAGCCTGCCGGGTGTTTCCTATGCCAACATCCGCGAGCCGCTGATTAATACCCGCAATCTCGCCGATCTCATCCCTCTCAATAGCGTCTGGTCGGGAAGCCCAACGGCGCCTTGCCCCTTCTATCCGGCTCGCTCGCCGCCGCTGATGCAGGTGGCCAGTGGCTCGACGCCGTTCCGGCTGAACCTGCATGTCGATGATGTCGGGCACACGCTGATCTTCGGGCCGACCGGTTCAGGCAAATCCACCTTGCTGGCACTGATCGCCGCGCAGTTTCGGCGCTACGCCGGCGCGCAGGTCTTTGCCTTCGACAAGGGCAGCTCGATGCTTCCGCTGACGCTGGGGCTCGATGGCGATCACTACCAGATCGGCGGCGATATCGGTCCTTCGGCAGAAGGCGAAGTGAGGGCGCTTGCCTTCTGCCCGCTCGCCGAACTTTCGACCGATGGCGACCGCGCCTGGGCGTCGGAATGGATCGAGACCCTGGTGGCGCTGCAGGGTGTGACCATCACACCAGACTATCGCAACGCCATCTCCCGGCAGATCGGGCTGATGGCGGAATCGCGCGGCCGGTCGCTCTCCGATTTTGTATCCGGCGTCCAGATGCGCGAGATCAAGGACGCGCTGCATCACTGCACCGTCGACGGCCCCATGGGTCAGCTTCTCGATGCCGAAGAGGATGGTCTGGCGCTCGGCGCGTTCCAGTGCTTCGAGATCGAGGAACTGATGAACATGGGCGAGCGCAATCTCGTGCCGGTGCTGACCTACCTGTTCCGTCGCATCGAGAAACGCCTGACCGGCGCACCCAGCCTGATCATCCTCGATGAGGCCTGGCTCATGCTCGGCCATCCCGTCTTCCGCGACAAGATCCGCGAATGGCTGAAGGTTCTGCGCAAGGCCAATTGCGCCGTGGTTCTGGCCACCCAGTCGATCTCGGATGCGGAGCGCTCCGGCCTCATCGATGTGCTGAAGGAGAGTTGCCCGACCAAGATTTGCCTGCCGAATGGAGCTGCCCGCGAGCCCGGCACGCGCGAGTTCTATGAGCGCATCGGCTTCAACGAACGGCAGATCGAGATCGTCGCGAAGGCGCTTCCAAAGCGCGAATACTACGTCGTCTCGCCCGAGGGCCGCAGGCTCTTCGACATGGCGCTCGGTCCCGTCGCGCTCTCGTTTGTCGGCGCGTCCGGCAAAGAAGATCTGAAGCGCATTCGCGCCCTGCATTCCGAATACGGGGCCGGTTGGCCTCTCCACTGGCTCCAGCAAAGGGGGATCGCCCATGCCGAAACACTCTTCCCGACCTCTTGAGACAGCCCGCACCGTGTTCGTCGCGGCGATCGCCCTCTCTGCCACATTGCCACTCCCCGTTCAGGCCGGTGGCGTGACAGGCCAAGCGACCGAATGGACGCAGCTCGCCAACAATGCCGAGCTCGTCTCGCTGGTCGGCAAGTCCGCGGAGCAGGTGAACAATCAGATCACCCAGATCTCCCAGCTTGCAGAGCAGATCCAGAACCAGCTCAACATCTACAACAATCTCCTGCAGAACACCGCCCAGCTCCCGCACCACATCTGGGGGCAGGTCGAAAGCGACCTGAAGAGCCTGCAGAACGTCGTCGCGCAAGGACAGGGCGTCGCCTTCTCGATGGGCAATATCGATGACGTGCTGAAGCAGCGCTTCCAGAGTTTTGCCGAGATGAAGAGCAATCTGCCAGATGGCGCGAGCTTTTCCACGACCTACCAGACCTGGTCCGACACGAACCGCGACACGATCGCCGGAACGCTGAAGGCAGCGAACCTGACCGCCGACCAGTTCTCGAGCGAGGAGAGCACGATGTCGTCGCTGCGCTCGATGTCGGAGTCGTCAGACGGCCAGATGAAGGCGCTGCAGGTCGGACACCAGATCGCCGCCCAACAGGTTGCGCAGATGCAGAAGTTGCGGGGCCTCGTCTCACAGCAGATGACCATGATGGGAACGTGGTTTCAGTCCGAGCAGGCACAGAAGGACTTGGCCCAGGCGCGTCGCGAGCAGTTCTTCAACGGGACCGAGCGTGACATCCGCGGGGGCCAGACCATGGAGCCACGCTGGTGAGCCCGCGTCTGATTATCATCCTCGTCTTGGCGGGGCTGGCCGCACTCGGCGCCGGCACCGTCACCTGGAACATGGTCCAACTCCGCCCGGCCCCCGTGTCCGGATCCGGCGCAGCCGCGACGCAATCTGCTTCCGAAACCGAGCGCCGTGAACATCGGGAAAAATTCTTCAGCAGTGATCCGGATCGCAACGTCCGTGGCGGGCAGGAGATGAAACCGCGATGGTAATCGTTCGTCCTTCCCGGAAGCTGGAGCTTTCGTTCATTTCGATCTGCATCATCCTGCTGGCGACGACACCGGCCCTTGCCCAACAGGGTTCGGTTCTGACCACACTGGAAAATTCCGTCGTCACGGCCGCGAAAGGCTGGGAGACGACTGTGATGAACGCGGCGCGTTCGCTGTTCTGGATCCTCGCCGGCATCGAGATCGGGATTGCCGCGGTATGGCTGGCGATCAACGCCGCCTCGCTCGACAGCTGGTTTACCGAGCTCGTGCGGCGGATCATGTTCATCGGCCTCTTCGCCTTCATCCTGGACCAGGGGCCGTCCTTCGCCAAAGCCGTGGTCGATAGCCTCTACCAAATCGGCGCCGGCGGTGGCTCGGCCTCACCGGCAAACATCTTCGACGCGGGCATCCGGGTCGCGACCAAGATGTCCGAACAGGCGAAGTTTGGTCTGTGGGAGGACAATGCTCTGGCGATCGCCGCCGTCTTCGCCATGGTCGTGGTCGTCGTATGCTTCTCGTTGGTCGCCGCGATTTTCGTCGCCGTCATGGTCGAGATGTATGTCGGCCTGCTCGCCGGCATGATCATGCTCGGTCTTGGCGGCTCGTCCTTCACCAAGGATTTCGCGGTCAAATATCTGGTCTACGCCTTCTCCGTCGGCATGAAACTGATGGCGCTGGTAATGATCGCCAAGATCGGCTCCGACATTCTGCTGGGGCTCGCCGAGGCGCCGACGGCGACCTCCGAGCAGTTCATCACCACGCTTGCGATCGCCGGCATCTCGGTCGTGGTCTTCGTCATTGCCATGTATGTCCCGCCGATCCTGCAGGGCGTGGTCCAGGGCGCCTCCATCGCCGGCGGCATGGAAGCGATCCGCCATGGCGGCCAGGCCGCCACCTTCGCAGCCGGCGGGGCGTTCCTCGGCGCAAGTGCTGCAACAAAAGGGGCGCAGACGGCGAGCTCGGCGAGGGCCGGGGGCTCGTCGATGGCGGGCGCGGCACTTCGCGGCATGGCGTCTGGCATTGGAAGTGCTGGATGGGCTGCCGGATCGGCAGCCAAGGAGAAGGCGATCGCCTCACCCGGCGCCTATGCCGGATCGCTGCTCGGGCTTGCCAACGCCAAGCTCGACCAGACGCGGCAATCAGGCCGACCAACGCCGCCGCCACCGCCCCCACCCATCAACGAGAACAAGTAGCTGGAGGATGATCACCCATGGCCGGACGCAATCCGCCAGAGAATTCCCCTATCGCCAATCCCTATCTCGCGGCGCGCAACGAGTGGAACGAGCGCTATGGTTCCTATGTGAAGGCGGCCGCGGCGTGGCGCATCGTTGGCGTCACCGGCATGGTCATGGCGGTGATCGGCTTCGGTTACGCGCTCTACCAGAGTACGCAGGTCAAGCTCGTCCCCTATATCGTCGAGGTCGACAAGCTCGGCACGGCCTCCAGTGCCGGCTTCCCACAGCAGATCGAATATGCCGACCCGCGTGTGGTGCGCGCCACGCTCGGCAGCTTCGTCTCGAATTTCCGGAGCGTGACGCCGGATGCGGTCGTGCAAAAGCAATATATCGACCGGACCTACGGCCTGCTCCGGACCTCGGATCCGGCGACAGAGAAGGTCAATGCCTGGTTCCGTTCCAATTCGCCCTTCGAGAAAGCGAAGACTGCGACGGTGGCGGTCGAGGTCAACAACATCGTCGCTCTGTCGAACCAGTCCTATCAGCTCGACTGGACCGAGTTCGAGCGCGACCGCCGCGGCAAGGAGACGGCCACACGCCGCTTCCGCGGCATCGCAACTGTGACCCTCACACCGCCGCAGGACGAAGGCGTCATCCGTCTCAACCCCATCGGTCTCTATGTCAGAGACTTCGACTGGACTGCACAGCTTTGAAAGGCATGGCCCGAACATGAACATCCGTCTTGAGAACTATTCGGCCATGCTGACTGCCGGCGCCATCATATCAGCGGCGCTGGCGTTCTCCGCCCTTGCACCTCTCGATGCCCTTGCGGCCGATGGCGTCACAGCCAATGAGGCGAAGGGCGTGAGCATCTCCGGCCAGTGGCGCGGATCGCGTGGTCTCGTGACCAAGGGCGCCGACGGCAAGGTGATCTTTCTTTACGGCGAGGTTCAGCCCTCGGTCGTCTGCTCACCTCTGCAAGTCTGCGACATCGAGCTTCAGGGAGGCGAGGTCGTTCGCGACGTACTCGTTGGCGACACTGTGCGCTGGAAGGTCGAACCTGCGACATCAGGTGCGGCGGGTGGCCAGGCGATCCACCTGATCGTCAAACCGTCTGAGCCCGGTCTCGTCACCTCGATGGTGGTGACGACGTCGCGGCGGACCTATCATATCCAGCTCAAGTCGCATTCGAGCCAATATATGGCCCGCGTCGGCTTCGAATATCCGGAAGACGTCTCGGCGAAACTCGATGACATCAATGCCCGTCTCGAGGCGAGTACGATCCCAGGAGCCGGCGTGCCGGCCGAGCAGTTGAACTTCTCCTATTCGGTGTCAGGCAGGGCCGGCTGGCGGCCGACACGGGTCTATTCGGACGGGCAAAAGACCTACATCCAGTTCCCGCGCTCGATCTCCGGCCAGGATGCGCCGGTGCTGTTCGTGACGTCCGGCGGACAGAACCGAATCGTCAACTACCGAATGAAGAACGACATGATGGTGGTCGATTATCACATCGATCGCGCGGTGCTGGTCTCGGGCGTCGGATGGAAACAGGAAAAGGTGACGATCAGAAGGGGAGGGCGATGATGCGACCCTTTGCCGACAATCTCCTCTTGCGCCCCATCCGCGCTATTGCCACAGCCTTCGCCCTCACCATCCTCCTTTCCGGATGCCAGTCGTTGGGGACTGACGGTCTCGTCGCCAGCAACGCGCCGGCGGAAATCTCCGGCCCGGCGGCAAGCGCCATTGCCGGCGATATGGTCAGCCGTCTTGCCGAGCAGATCGGACCCGGCAAGGCAACAGTTGCGCTGAAGGCGGACGCCTCACCCTTCGGGCAGGCGCTCGAAGCAGCACTCAAGGGATGGGGTTACGCCGTCGTCACCGACCAGAAGACGGACGACGGAATGAAGATCATCCCACTCGCCTATGTGATCGTACCCTTCGACGGACAAGTGCTGGCGCGTCTTTCGACTGACAGCGTCGAGCTCGGCCGGGCCTACACCGTAACATCAAGCGGTGCTGCGCCGGCAAGTGCACTCTCGCTGATGCGACGTGGCTGAAGGGAAGCATCATGGTCCAATCCTTGCAACTTGGCGGCGCAGCAAATGCCGAAGCGGAATCTCGCATCAAGCGGATCAACCGCCTGCCGATCATCGTGGTGATCGTTCTGGTCATCGCTTTCCTTGGCGTGATTTTCTATGGGCTCACTTCCCGCGGACTCTACTTTGGCAATGACACCGGCCCAGAGACGAGTTCTGGCAATCCGGCATCGACCTTCGCCGACCAGATCAAGCGTGGTGTGACGGATGGCATCATCGGTGAGCCACAGCAGCAAACCACGTTTCAGCCGACATCTGTCGAGACGAAGCAGGCCGAGGAAAAGTCAAGCAATCCCTTCACGCCGCAACCGGGACAAAACGAGGAACAGCAGCGCGGGCAGGATTTGGAAAACGAGGAGGTCTGGCGTGCACGGCTTGAACGCGAGCAGAGGGAGCAATATCTGCGTGAGCGGCATCGACAACGCATGGCCCGGCTGCAGGCGAATGATGCGGCCTACGACGCACCGCTCGCGATAGATCGCAGCACGCTGGCGGCGCGGACGGACGAGACCACCAGAACAACGACAAACACTTCGCCGTCGACAACCGCCGGCGCCAACGCAGATCTTTACGCCGCCGCGTTGCGGGCTGGTCTCGGCGGGCAGAATGTCGATCCGAACGGGCAGAACTCCAAAGAGGACTTTTTCAACGCCGATCTCAAAGAACTCGGATATCTCCCCAATCGGGTCGTGCCTCAGCAATCACCGTATGAACTCAAGCGCGGTTCGGTCATTCCGGCGACGCTCATATCAGGCATCAATTCGGACCTTCCCGGTCGCATCACAGCCCAGGTAAGTCAGAATGTCTACGATAGCGCTACAGGGCATCGCCTGCTGATCCCGCAAGGAGCGAAGCTCTTCGGGCGCTACGACAGCAAGGTGTCGTTCGGGCAAAGTCGCGTTCTCGTCGTCTGGACCGATATCATCTTCCCTGATGGATCCACGCTACAGATTGGCGGCATGGCGGGAACGGATGCACAAGGCTACGGTGGCTTCCACGACAAGGTGAACAACCACTATTGGCGGACATTTGGTTCGGCGGCGCTGATTGCGCTGATCGGCACCGGGATCGACGCGTCTTTGCCGGAAAGTTCGACGCTTGCCACGCAGGATACGGCCTCCGATGCGGCAAGACGGAATTTCGCGGAAAGCTTTGGCCGCGTTGCTGAACAAACGATCAGCCGCAATCTCAATGTCCAGCCAACGCTGGAAATACGGCCAGGGTACAAGTTCAACGTTCTTGTAGATCAGGACATCATATTCCCAGGGACATACCGAACCTAGACTTCGACGGTCGGCAAGCCGTGCGTGGACCATGGCCGGAAGTGGAAGGACCGTTCCCTTATGCGAGTTCAGACATTCACGGCGACTATCAAAATGCGCCGCGCCTCGGCAAGCGGCTGGACGCTTTAGCCGACCCGCTCCACGGCCAGCGTCGCCGCTGAAAACGACCTGATTAGCGTCTTCACAAAACCGTTGGGTCGAGCAAAACGTCCCAAACGCTGCGCTCAAGGATCACCTATCGACAATCAGTAAATCAAGAGCCGAAGCGTTCGCTGATTTTAGGGGCGGGCGAACGGGTCGGTGGTTCGAATCCTGTCAAGGCGATCGATGATTTTAGAGTTCCTTACTCATCGACCAAGAGGTGCGCTCGGCGATGAATTCCGCGAACGGTTTGACGTTCATATGGACGCTCGCCTGTTCGAGGCCGGCCAAATAAGTTGACCGATCCTCAACCCTAACCACTGCCCATGGAAAACCACCCGAGGCGAACATGGCATTCATCAGGAAGCGCGCCATCCGTCCGTTGCCGTCAGGATAGGGATGAACATAGCCTATCAACCAATGGCCAAGGACTGCCCTAACCGCCGGCTCGCTTTCCTTCTCCAGTAGATCGAACAGGGTCTCCATTCCATCCGGAACTGCTTCGGAACGCGGTGGTACATGCCATGATCCGCGGAGATATACAGGGTGGTTTCGATAGCCCGCGAGGGCGCTGGGTTTCAGGATACCTGCGGCTACGGAGGGACCGAACAGTTCGCGGTACCAATCCCTATGTTGCTTACGGATAACGGCTCCAGCCGGTGCACCGCGGAGAATCTCCGCAACAGATTCCTTCACGCTCTGAAATGCCTGCCAATAACCGCGTGCTGCCAGGGCGTCCCGGTTTTGCCTATCCTGCTGATCCACATCCGGATCCCACGTACCAGCGCGCACGCGATCAATGAGTTCCGGAGTAACGCTGTACCCTTCGATCGAAAGTGAATGGTATGCGTCGTTCTTGTATATGTCCTCGACCGATTTCATGAAAGCGACGGTGTCCGAGGGAAGTCCGGGTGCAGCAGGAAAAACATCGAGGACCGCCTGACGCTGGCTTTCCCATATAGCATTGAGACGCGCCACAATGGGAGATCCACCGACAGCTAAGGTGGATACTCGCTGGTTTTGATCGAACGGGTCGGTCTCTCTAACGTCGTACATCGCGCCTTTCATCGTTTTCAAGATATCGTCGGCGAACTCGCCTTTTCCTATGCGCCGAAACGCCCCGGCCAGACGGCCTGCCACGGCCGAATGCCCTCCGTCGAGTAATCGACCGAGGACACCCGACACATCGCGCATGGATTTCAGCACGATCTGGGCTTCGATAGGTGATCTTTTGAAAAACGCTTCAGCAACTTTTACCAGGGCGGCGTCCGCAGTATAGAACCTCAATCCGTTTTTCTCGACAAGATCCTCGCGCGGTGGCATTTGCTTGGTCTTGAGATCGTAGATGGATGTGCCAAAAAGCAGTGATAAATTGTTGCCCATTGCCTTTGGGCTGTTGACAATCACCTGGGGCGGAATCGCAGTTGCTTCTGCGTGGAGTAGCATCGATTGTTCCGGTGACAGATGCCATTCCCGTCCAAAGCGGTCGTTGCAGTAGAGGGAGCAGAACTCCCAGAATGAAGCGTACCAAAGGGTTGTGTCGCCGTCTTGGGACTGGGGTCCCGTTGACATTTGCCATCCGCGGATGACTTCTTGGAGAAATCCGCTCCGTGTAAGGCGCTCTCGGTGTAGTCGGCTGAACTCGTCGGACTTGAATATTCGACGCCCGCCATCCTGCAATGTTTTGAGGGCTTGCAGGGCGTCAGCCAACTTTTCATTTGGTGTAGCCATTTTGGTTCTCACGACCTCGGTGTTCTTGCGCAAACTCACAATGCCGCGTCTCATAAGGCAATGCCTGCATCATTGCACGTTTTTGATGTCGTTTATATGCGCGTTTTGAACGTCGACTCAATACACGTTCAAGGTGATGATTTAATAAACGTTTTTGATGATGAGTCATAACACGTCTTTGGTGTCGTGACTCATCACAGCATTTCGTGTCGAGCTAAGCAGCCTGCATCAAGATGCAAAGGTGAGTTGGTGGTGATTGGATTCTTACGGCAGGATCGAACATCGGCGAGCTATCCGCCGCCGTTGGCGGGCAGATGCTAGGCGGCTTGCCGCAACGGACCCGGTTGGTGCCTATTACGAGGCGCAGCGAAGAGCCGCCCGCAGCCGAGCGCAAGGTAATGTCGGTGAATACTGGCATTGGGCCAAGGTTGCCAGCGAAGTCGCCCGCATCGAACCGCATGCCGAGATGGACTTCGAGGTCGTCAAGGCGATTGCCGATCAGGAAAGCGCCGGTCGCCGCTAAACACCTGCACTGTGCGTGGCGGAAATAATGCCGAGTTGACGCGGTAACTGCGGTGCAGGTGAAAGACCCGTGCCAGAAAACCGCCTGGCCCGCCCGAAGCAAACCAATCCCGCTCTTCATCGATGGCGTCCTGGACCAGGTCCGGATCTCCGTCGATCAACCCGTTGAGGGTCCGCTAGCAAGCTGCGGCCGCTTGGCTTCGCCTTCGCGGTGATCGCGACCGTCCCCGGTCCTTCGAGGAGCCATCGTGTTGGTGTGGACGGCCCTGACGGCATCGGAATATGCCAGAATGTGTCGTAGCAACTCAAGCGAAGGAGCCGAATATGAATGAGATCGCCCGGATCGGCATGGATACGTCGAAGCATGTCTTTCAGTTGCATGGGGTGAATTCTGCCGAACAGCCGGTATTGCGTAAGAAGATGCGCCGTAGGGAGATGTTGGATTTCTTCGAGAAGTGCTCGCCAACGCTGGTTGCTATCGAAGCCTGCGGCGCCTCGCATCACTGGGCTCGAGTTCTGACCTCGCTGGGCCACGATGTGAAGTTGATCGCGCCACAGCTTGCGAAGCCCTACGTCAAGCGTGGCAAAAATGATGCTGCGGATGCTGAGGCGCTTTGCGAGGCAGCGAGTCGACCGACGATGCGCTTCGTTCCCGCTAAAACTCCGGAACAGCAAGCCGGCCTGATGCTCGTCGGGATGCGGGAACGACTGATTTTGGCGCAGACCCAGCTTGCGAACACTATTCGTGGTTATGCAGCCGAGTTCGGGTTAACTGCAGCGAAGGGAATAAGCCATATCCCTTTGTTGCTCGAACGGATCATGGTCGATGAGACTGTACCAGATCTCGCCCGCGAACTCTTTGCCTCCCTGTCCGATGAATTTGCCCGGATGGGCGAGCGGCGCAAAGATATCGAGGCCAAACTCAAGGCTTGGTACAGAAATAACGAAGTGAGTAACCGCCTGGCCAAAATTCCTGGTGTTGGGCCGCTCGGTGCGGCGCTTCTGACGATGAAAACGCCTGCGCCCAAAGAGTTCGCCTCTGGGAGGCAGTTCGCGGCCTGGATGGGCTTAACACCCAAGGATCACTCAACCGGAGGAAGACAGAGGCTCGGGGTTATCACCCGTGCCGGTGATGAGAAATTGCGCAGCACGTTGGTTCAAGGGGCGACCGCTGTGCTTCAACAATTAAGGGCGGGCCGTGGCCGTGCTGCGTCGCACTGGCTGACAGAACTTCTCAAGCGCAAACCACCGAAACTGGTAGCGGTAGCTCTCGCCAACAAGATCGCCCGGATCGCCTGGAAAATGATGGTCACCGGCGAACCGTACAGGCGCGAAGATGGTGAAGCCGCGAGGGCGGCAACAGCATAACAATTGATCAGTCGCCCCGATGAACGGGAAGGAAGTACCAGTATCGGAGCTGATCCAGTGAACTTGCAAGAACGACTAGATGGTATGATCGATCGATCCGGGACGCGTGACACTCCGATATCCCGCTTGGCCTTCATCAGGCCGACATCGTGTTTGGAACTCGCGCCGCGGAAGCCATCTTGGCCAGCGTCTATGTGACGCATCAACAGGCCGGACATATGCACGCAAGCGATCCGATCGAACCAGAAAAAAGCTCTTGCAAGAAGGGGCCGTCCACATAAGCGGGATCGGCCCGCTCCGGACGGAGGTTTCTCACATGGCACAGGATCTTGCACTCGCTCAACGCCACGCTTTCGCACTCGCCCGCACCCTGATGGTCCCGGTCACGCTCTTCAGGTCCGGAAACGTGTTCGGCGTTCTCCCGAGCGACGAACTCGATGACGGCGAGGTCGAGACCATCGCCGAATTCGATCCCTTCGAATACGGGCCGGCTCATTGAGCCGGCATTTCCCCTTTTTCAGATGCCGCTTGCGAGCGGCAGGCGGCAAGGGAAGCTTCGCCGCGGCTGGCACGGCCAGTTCGGCAAGGTGCAGATCTGCACCTTGCCGGCCGCGCCCTTGCCCCCTTTGCTCTTCGCGGGCCGCCGGAAACGGTCCCGCAAATTGCGGGAAAAGAAAAATCCGGAAGAAAGGCGGACGCGACAGCGCCGGCAGAAAATGAAGAAGAATGAACTGGAGGAATTGCGGGATCGTGTTCCCTGCGCCGTCGTGCTTGAGCAGGCCGGCTTTGCGGTCGACGCAAAGGAGAGCACCCGCAAGGCGATCAAGTATCGACGCAGTGCGGAGATCGTCATCGTCATCCATGAGGGGAGGGGCTGGTTCGATCCCCTGTCCGACGCGAAAGGCGACGTCTTCCGCCTCGTCGAGCACCTCGACAGCGTATCCTTCGTCGAAGCTTTGGGCCGAATCGCTTCATTGGTCGGCTTCGCCCCGAAACAGCCGGTCTGGACCCCTCCCACTCGCGATTCCACACCGCACGGTTCCATTCCGGAACGATGGGAACAGCGCCGCAAACCGTGGCGGGGATCGATGACGTGGCGCTATCTGCGCGAGGAAAGATATCTGTCGGAGGCCATCATCCGCGGTGCCATCCGTCACAACGTCCTGCGGGAAGGTCCCTACGGCAGCATGTGGGCCGCCCATGTTGATGCCGATGGCGGCGTCACCGGCTGGGAGGAGCGCGGCCCCGACTGGCGTGGCTTCTCGACAGGAGGGTCAAAGGTTCTGTTCCGGTTCGGCGCCCTCGACGCCTCACGCCTCTGCGTCACCGAGGCGGCGATCGACGCCATGAGCCTGGCCGCGTTCGAAGGAATGCGAGAGGGAAGCCTCTATCTCAGCACAGGCGGGGGATGGTCGCCGACGACAGAAGCCGCGGTTCGCGTGCTCGCCGCGCGCCCCGGCGCGCAGCTCGTCGCCGCCACGGATGCCAACAGTCAGGGCGAGGCCTTTGCCGGCCGCCTGCGCGATATCGCAGAAGATGCCGGCTGCGACTGGTTCCGCCTGACGCCGCCGGCTGAGGACTGGAACGACGCATTGCAGGAGAGAAAAGGAGAAGAAAAGGAAAGAAGGGTGGGTAGGGGAGGCCTGCCGCATGCCCGCCGGCCGCGTCAAGGGTGAAGCTTCGCCCGGCTGAAGCCGGCCCTTGACCCGACCGGACGGAGAGGCGGCCGCGGGGGAGGGGTCAGGAAGGGCTGAAGAGAAGATGGAGTCATCGCAAAGATGAGCCGCGCTTCAGCCCGACGAGGCTGAAAGGAGCCCGCTCATGAACCTCTCTCCCATCCGTAAAGTCTATCAGGGCATCGCCGATCGCCGCCAGATGTTCCGCATGTTCGACCGTCATGCGCAGCGCCCGAACCGATGGGAGTGCGACGACAGTGCGCTTTATCGCGGCGAATGGTTCGAGATCGGGGAGGCTTGCCACGATTACATGTTCGAGATCCTGCCGCCCCTCTGGATGCGGGGTGAGATGTTCGCCATGCGCGAATTCCTCACCGGCTCGATCACCAGCATCTTTTTCACGCTGTCGATCGACGGGCGAATCCGGCACTTCCACGGTTATTGCGACCTCGCCGACAAGGGCTCGCCCCAGCGCATGCGCACGGCGATCATCGAGCGTGAATCCCGTCCTGTCCGGGCGATGACGCGCGAGGAGCGTCTGGAGCACATCTGGAGCAGCACGGCTGACGACTATCGCGGCTATGCCGGCGAGCGTTGGCCAGAGGATGATCGTGGCAAGCGCACGGTGATGTTCTTCGCCAGACCAGGCGGCACCACGCTCAAGGTGCTGGAGGATCTGACCGACGCGGAGGTCGCGGCGAAGCTGCCGGTCCATCTGCGTTACCTGCCCGACGCGATCGCAGCGTGAGGGAGAGCGGCATGTTCACCTTCTCCCTCACCGACATCGGCGCTGTGCTCGCCCGCGGTCGGGCCGACGCGGCCGCAAACGGCGGATTTCGCCTTCCGTATCAGGGAATATCCCCTGAAGCCGAGGCCAGAGCCGGCCTGTGGCTGGTCGGTGACGAGAGCGTATATGTTCTCTCGAACGGGCAACTCGCCGAGGGACAGCGTCCGCTCGTCATCTATGCCGAGGAGTGCGATCCGAAGACCAATCCGGATTACTGGCATTACAAGCGACGATATTTCGGGGGCGATGACGGGGTCGAATTCATCGACGCCGTCGAACTCGAAAAGCTCGTCCCGGCTCAGCCCGACGCGACGCATCTGCGGATCGTGATGGACGACACGTCCATATCCATCAGCCTGATCCGCCGCTGACGCGGCGCTTGCCGCACCCTTCCAACAACTTTGCGACCGCCCCGCCCAGAGGCTCATCTCCAGCGGAACGATGGCGCTCGCCCCTTTTCCAAGGAGAGCATTTTCATGCCCAACGATCCTTTTTCACTTGATCCTTCTGGCACCCTCGACATGTTCGGGAACACAGCCCTGTCGTCGGGGGTCGGCCTTGGCGTCACGGCCTTCGGTGATTTTGCGCCCGAGACGGCCCCCGAACCTGCGAATGACGACGATCCCGATCCGACGCCGCCGGCGCCCGCACCGGCGCTGCCGATCGCGCTGCCCCAGAGGTCAGCACCACGCCGGCAGGGCGATCGTGCGAACTTCTACCTCGATGACGGCGAGGATCGCGGCCTTGCTGCGTCGTGGAAAGAGCGCGCGAGATTGAGTGTGGCGGCCATTTTGACCGCGAACGAGATCGAGCGGCACAACATTCCGGTCACGCGCGAGCATCAGCAGCGGTTGATCCGCTTCACCGGCTTCGGCGCCTCCGAACTGGCGAACGGCATGTTCCGCCGTCCGGGCGAGGTGGATTTTCGGGAGGGCTGGGACGATCTCGGCTCGTCGCTCGAAAGTGCGGTCTCGGAGAGCGACTATTCCAGCCTGTCCCGTTGCACGCAGTATGCGCATTTCACGCCGGAGTTCATCATCCGGGCGATCTGGTCAGGATTGCAGCGCATGGGCTGGCGCGGTGGTCGCGTGCTGGAACCCGGCATCGGCACGGGCCTGTTTCCAGCGCTGATGCCGAAGGCGTATCGCGACAGCAGCTATGTCACCGGCGTCGAGCTCGATCCGGTGACAGTGCGGATCGTCAAGCTCCTGCAGCCGAAGGCCCGGATCATCGAAGGGGATTTCGCGCGCACCGATCTCTCGCCGATCTACGATCTCGCCATTGGCAATCCACCGTTTTCCGATCGTACCGTGCGTTCGGACCGGCAATATCGGTCACTTGGTCTCAGACTGCACGACTACTTCATCGCGAGGTCCATTGATCTGCTGAAGCCCGGCGCCTTCGCGGCCTTCGTCACCAGTTCCGGCACGATGGACAAGGCGGATGCGACAGCCCGCGAGCATATCGCCAGATCGGCCGACCTGATCGCGGCCATTCGTCTGCCCGAAGGCAGCTTCCGCCGCGATGCCGGCACGGACGCCGTCGTTGACATCCTGTTCTTCCGCAAGCGCAAGGCTGGAGAAGCTGAGGGCGACCAGACCTGGCTCGACGTGGATGAAGTCCGCCCTGCAACAGAAGACGAAGGCGCTATCCGCGTCAATCGCTGGTTTGCGAAGCATCCGGATTTCGTGCTCGGTGACCACGCGCTGACGGCCGGTCCGTTCGGCGAGACCTATACGTCCCGTGGTCGCGCTGGCGTCGATCTCGAAGCGGCGCTGAATGCCGCCATTTCTCTCCTCCCGGAAGATCGTTACGACGGCGAGTCGACCGAAATCGACATCGACCTGGAGGACGAGCTTGGCGAGATCGTCGATCTCCGCCCCAGGGACGAGAAGGTCCGCGAGGGCAGCTTCTTCATCGACGCCAGGCACGGCCTGATGCAGATGGTCGACGGCTCTCCGGTCGAGATCAAGGTCCGCAAGGGCCGCTCCGCGGAAGGCATTCCGGAAAAGCATGTCCGTATCATCCGAAAGCTGATCCCGGTCCGGGATGCCGTGCGGGAGGTGCTGAAGGCCCAGGAACAGGACCACCCGTGGAAGGATCTTCAGGTGCGCCTGCGTATCGCCTGGTCCTCGTTCGTCCGTGATTTCGGCCCGATCAATCACACCACGGTTTCGATCTCGGAGGATACCGAGACTGGCGAGGTGCGGGAGACCCATCGGCAGCCGAACCTTCAGCCCTTCCGTGACGATCCCGATTGCTGGTTGGTCGCCTCCATCGAGGATTATGATCTCGAAACCGATACCGCCCGTCCCGGTCCGATCTTCTCCGAAAGGGTGATCTCACCTCCCGCGGCCCCGGTGATCACGTCCGCGGCGGATGCGCTCGCCGTGGTGCTCAACGAGTGCGGCCGCGTCGATATCGACCATATCGCCGAACTCCTGCACCGCGACTCCGAGGCGGTGATTGCCGAACTCGGTGATGCCATCTTCCGCGATCCGACCGACAGTTCGTGGCAGACCTCGGACGCCTATCTCTCCGGTCCGGTCCGCACCAAGCTTGCGGCGGCGGAGGCTGCCGCTGCGCTTGATCCCGTCTTCCAGCGTAATGTCGTGGCACTCAGGCAAGTCCAGCCCGCCGATCTGCGTCCGTCGGATATTACCGCTCGGCTCGGGGCGCCCTGGATTCCGGCCTCCGACGTTGTGACCTTCGTCAAGGAAACGATGGGTGCCGAGATCAGGATCCACCATATGCCCGAGCTTGGTTCATGGACGGTCGAGGCTCGTCAGCTTGGTTACAGCGCCGCCGGCACATCGGAATGGGGGACCAGCCGCCGCCATGCCGGCGAACTATTGGCGGATGCGCTGAACAGCCGCGTGCCGCAGATATTCGACACCTTGAAGGACGCCGATGGAGAGCGGCGGGTGCTGAATGTCGTCGACACGGAAGCCGCCCGTGACAAACTTCAGCGGATGAAGGAGGCGTTCCAGAATTGGGTCTGGTCAGACCCGGATCGCACCGACCGGTTGGCGCGGGTCTATAATGACCGCTTCAACAACATCGCGCCGCGCAAATTCGACGGCTCCCATCTGAATTTACCCGGCGCCTCTGGCGCCTTCGTTCTTTATGGGCATCAGAAACGCGGCATCTGGCGGATCATCTCCTCCGGCTCCACCTATCTCGCCCATGCCGTGGGTGCCGGCAAGACGATGACGATGGCAGCCGCCATCATGGAGCAGCGGAGGTTGGGCCTGATCGCCAAGGCGATGCTGGTCGTTCCCGGCCACTGCCTCGCACAGGCGGCACGCGAGTTCCTGGCGCTCTATCCCTCGGCGAACATCCTCGTCGCCGATGAGACCAACTTCACCAAAGACAAGCGTCAACGTTTCCTGTCGCGGGCTGCGACGGCTGTCTGGGATGCGATCATCATCACGCACTCCGCGTTCAGGTTCATCGGCGTGCCATCCGCCTTCGAACAACAGATGATCCACGACGAGCTGCAGCTCTACGAGGACCTGCTGACCAAAGTTGAAGACGAGGACCGGGTCTCCCGCAAGCGGCTCGAGCGGCTGAAAGAGGCCTTGCAGGAGCGGCTGGAATCTCTCTCCACCCGCAAGGACGATCTTCTGACCATCTCTGAAATCGGCGTCGACCAGATCGTCGTCGACGAGGCGCAGGAGTTCCGAAAACTCAGCTTCGCAACCAATATGTCGACGCTGAAGGGCATCGATCCAAACGGTTCGCAGAAGGCCTGGGACCTCTATGTGAAATCCCGTTACATCGAGACGAAGAATCCGGGCCGGCCGCTCGTGCTTGCCTCCGGCACCCCGATCACCAACACGCTCGGCGAGATGTTTTCGATCCAGCGCCTGCTCGGCTACGAGGCCTTGCGTGAGCGCGGGCTTCACGAGTTCGACGCCTGGGCGAGCAATTTCGGGGATGAACGCACCGAACTGGAGCTTCAGCCATCCGGCAAATACAAGCCGGTCAGCCGCTTCGCCAGTTTCGTCAACGTCCCCGAACTGATTGCTATGTTTCGGGCCTTCGCCGACGTGGTGATGCCGGAGGATCTTAAAGCGCACGTCAGGGTGCCGGAGATCGCGACGGGCAAGCGGCAAATCCTGACCGCCGCGCCAACGCCTGCCTTCAAAGCCTACCAGCAGATCCTCGAAACCCGCATCAAGGCGATCGAGATGCGCGAGGGGCCGGCGCAACCCGGTGACGACATCCTGCTGTCCGTTATCACTGATGGCCGCCATGCCGCGATCGATCTGCGCCTGGTCATGCCGGCAATAGATGACGAGCCGGAGAACAAGCTCAATCTGCTGGTCCGTAACGCTTTCCGTATCTGGAGGGAAACTTCGGAGAACAGCTATCGCCGCCCGGACGGCAAAGTCTACGAGCTGCCCGGTGCGGCGCAGATGATCTTCTCCGATCTCGGGACGATCAATGTCGAGAAGAGCCGCGGCTTCTCAGCCTACCGCTGGATCCGCGACGAGCTCATCCGCATGGGCGTGCCGCCGTCAGAAATCGCCTTCATGCAGGATTACAAGAAGACCGAAGCGAAGCAGCGCCTGTTCGGCGACGTCCGCGCCGGCAAGGTCCGCTTCCTGATCGGCAGTTCCGAAACGATGGGCACCGGCGTCAACGCCCAGCTTCGCCTGAAGGCCCTGCACCATCTCGACGTGCCGTGGCTTCCGTCACAGATCGAGCAGCGGGAGGGCCGCATCGTGCGTCAGGGCAACCAGCACGACGAGGTCGATATCTATGCTTACGCCACGCAGGGAAGCCTCGACGCGACGATGTGGCAGCAGAACGAGCGCAAAGCGCGCTTCATAGCAGCGGCACTCTCCGGCGATACCTCGATTCGCAGGCTGGAGGACCTGAACGAAGGCCAGGCCAACCAGTTCGCCATGGCCAAGGCTATTGCCAGTGGCGATGAGCGCCTGATGCAGAAAGCGGGCCTGGAAGCCGATATTGCCCGACTTGAGCGCCTGCGCGCCGCTCATGACGACGATCTCTTTGCTGTTCGCCGGCAGCTCCGCGATGCCGAGCGCGAGATCGAGACGGCAACCCGCCGTATCGGCGAAATCGGCCAGGACATCGAACGGCTGGTTCCGACCTCCGGCGACACCTTCACCATGACCGTGATGGGCAAGCCATACACGGAGCGGAAGGATGCCGGTCGGGCGTTGATGAAGGAGATCCTCACCGTCGTCCAGTTCCAGCAGGAGGGTGAAGTCCGTCTCGCCCGCATCGGCGGCTTCGATCTCGTCTATGAAGGCGAGCGCTTCGGCCGGGGTGACAACTACCACTATCAGACCCTGCTCCAGCGCACCGGCGGGACCCAAGAGATCGATCTGCCGGTGACCGTCACGCCGCTTGGTGCCATCTCCCGCCTCGAGCATGCACTCAGCGGGTTCGAAGAGGAGCGGGAACGTTATCGCCTGAGGTTGGCTGAGTACCAGCGGCGGCTTTCCTCCTACCAGTCGCGTCAGGGTGGCACCTTTGCCTTTGCCGACGAACTGGCTGAGAAGCGCCAGAAGCTGCGTGAGGTCGAGGAGGTGCTCGCCAAATCCGCTTGCGATGATGACGAAAAGCAAGGTATCGCGGCTTAATCCGCTCACTGGCGTCCTCGACCAGGTCGCCTATGTGTCGTTTTCGAGATACAGCCGGTAGCGCGTCGCCTTGCGCTCGCCGGTGCGCAGCAATGCGCCCTTGTCGACCAAGTCGGCAAGGTCGCGGGTTACGGTCGAAGGCGGAGCGCCGGTGATCGTGGCGTAGTTGCCGGCGCTCAAGCCTCCAGCGAAACCTTCGGGACCTTCGGCCAGCATGCGAAGAAGGACTTTCTCCTGTCGTTCATTCAGTGCACCACGCAGCCTGTCCATGAACCGCGTCTTTTCGATCAGGAAGCGGACCAGTTCGTCCGCGGATTTCTGGGCTTCGAGCGCCCGGTCCGCGAACCACGAGAGCCAGTCATCGATAACAAGTGTGGAACTAGCCGCCTCCAGCATCGCGTAATAGTCCTTGCGGTGTCGCAGCAGCGATTTCGACAAGGCACTGAAGGTTGGCGTCGAAATTGCCCGTGCAAGCGCGCTTTCGGCGATCGCTCGGCCGATACGGCCATTCCCGTCCTCGAAAGGATGGATGCTCTCGAACCACAGATGGGCGATGCCGGCACGGGTGAGAGCGGCAAGCGGGTCGGGTCCTTCGGGAGAGGTCTGTTCAAGCCATTCCAGAAGCCTGCCCATCTCGGCCGCCAGGCGATTGGATGGAGGTGCTTCGAAGTGCACGCGCTGGCGGCCGAATGCGCCTGAGACGATCTGCATCGGTTCGTCATGGCCGCGATAGCTGCCGATATCGGCGATGTCGCGGCGGCCGTTCATGACCATTCGGTGCCATTCGAACAGCCGCTCCTCGGTGATGGGGTCAAGCGGGTGTCGATAGAGGTCCGCCATCATCTCGGCAATGCCAGCTTCGGCCGGCCTGCTGCGGAAAGCTGCAGCGGACATTCCGAGTTGCCGCCGAAGGGACGTTTGCACACTGTCGCGATCAAGGACTTCACCCTCGATTGCCGATGTGCTCAAAGCATCGGAGCTGAGCAGCTCGATCACGACCTCCTCACGGTCGTCTTTCCCCAGATGGCGTATGGTGCCGACGGCGATAGCCGCATTCTCGACGAATGCCTGCTCCCTGACCCGCAGCAGCTCCGGGTTCCATTCGAAATCCGGCCACTCCGCCAGTTCCCAATTCCATGCCATAAGCGATAAATCCCATATTTATCGCCCATAATGCCGCATTAAAGTGGGCGATAAAAGCGATTTGTTTAACTCATCGCCATAGGGCGGTTAAACGGGGCAGGGGCAAAGGAAAGAAGAAAAGGGAAAACCGGTCGCAGACCGGTCGACCCGTCGCCGCTGGCGCTCAACCGCCCCCTCCTCATCCCTGCCGGTCGTTCTCGCAAGGCTTCGCCCCGCTCGCCCTGACCGGCAGGGCCGCTCGGGCGCAGTTGCGCCGGTCTGCCCGCCCTGCGGTCCGGGAGATGTCTTCGGAAAGAACTGAAGGCGGACAAGAGCCGGCGATGTGCCGGTTCCGAAACCCCGGAAGGAGCAAATCTCATGCAGATCCTCAAACTCGATCCCCGCGCGCTGAAGGACAATCCCGACGACGCGCGCCGTTCCAAGTCGTCGCCGCAGGCCGACGCACTGCTTCTGGCGACGGTGAAGGCGGTCGGCATCATCCAGCCGCCCATCGTGTCGCCGCAGACGGATGGTGGGAACGGCTATATCATCCAGGCTGGCCATCGCCGTGTCCGACAGGCGATCGCCGCCGGCCTCGAGGAAATCGAGGTGATCGTCCGCGAGGCGGCCAACGATAACGGCGCCATGCGCTCGATGGTCGAGAACATCGCGAGAGAACCTCTCAACGGGGTGGACCAGTGGCGCGGCATAGAACGGCTCGTTGCGCTGGGCTGGACGGAGGAAGGGATCGGCGTTGCGCTCGCCCTGCCGGTTCGCCAGATCAGGAAACTCAGGCTACTCGCCAACGTGCTGCCGGCCATGCTCGACCACATGGCGCTCGGCGACATGCCCAACGAGCAGCAGCTCCGCACCGTCGCCGCCGCGGCGCTCGACGAACAGAAAGAGGTGTGGAAGGCGCACAAGCCGAAGAAGAACGAGCGGGCGGACTGGTACAATATCTCCCGTGCGCTCTCGAAAACCCGCATGTATGCGAAGGATGCGAGCTTCGGTGACGATCTCGCCGCGGCCTACGGCATCGAGTGGGTCGAGGACCTGTTTTCGCCGGCTGACGAAGACACGCGCTATACCACCAATGTCGAGGCTTTCCTTGGCGCCCAGCAGGAATGGATGACCAACAACCTTCCGAAGAAGGGCACGATCGTCGAGGTCAACAACTGGGGTCAACCGGAACTGCCGAAGAAGGCCGAACGCGTTTACGGCAAGCCTTCGAAGTCCGACCATGTGGCCATGTATCTCGACCGTGACGGCAAGGTGCAGTCGGTTGCTTTCCGCATGCCGGAGGACAGGCAAGCGAAGGGCAAGTCCGGCGTCTCCGCGACAGGCGGGCAGGGCGATGTCCATGACGGCAGGATCATCGACGCGCCGAAGCCGCGTCCCGACGTCACCCAGAAGGGCCATGACATGATCGGTGATTTCCGCACCGACGCACTTCACGAGGCGCTCGGCCGCGCGCCGATCGAGGACGATATGCTGATGGCCTTGCTCGTTCTTGCCTTCGCGGGCCAGAACGTCCGCGTCGATTCCGGCGCCAGCGACACCGTGTTCGGGCCGAAGCGGTTCAGGCGCCATGCCGCCCGCCTCTTCTCCGAGGACGGCAAGCTCGCCTTCGACATGGAGACGGTGCGCGTCGCCGCCCGCTCCATGTTGATCAACGTCCTGTCTTGCCGCCGCGGCATGTCGAACAGCGGCGTCGTTTCCCGTATCGCCGGTGAAGCCATCGGTGCCGATGGGTACTTCACGAACATGGGCTCGGAAGATTTCCTGTTGTGCCTGTCGCGGCAGGCACTCGAAGCGGCAGCGAAGGAGGTCAATGTCCTGCCGCGCCCAAAGGTGCGCGAAACCCGTGCGGCTCTGGTCGACCACTTCAAGGAAGGTCATTTCGTCCATGCGTCGGCGCTCTTCGCGCCCGATCCGAACGAGGTCGCCGATCTGATCAGCCAAGCCGATACTCTCGACGATGAGGAAACCCAGGTTGACGCCGCCGAGAATGGCCTCGACGGCGCGCCCATTGAGGGCCCCGCGGTTAATGCGGAGACGGATGCAAATACAGGCGAAGGCGCTCCGGTTGGTGGGAGCGTCGTCGATGAAGGTGAAGCTCTCGATCCGTTCGAGGGTGAAGCCGATTTGCCCGACACGTCAGACGATGCCCCCGAGGCGGCCGAGCGTGACGAGGAGCAGGAGGCCTATCGCGTCGCGGCGGAATAGCCGCACGCCTCACTTCCTTCCGAATGATGTTCCGCCGCCGGTGATCTCCACCGGCGGCGGTTTCGTTTTGCCAGCCCCCCAAAACCTAGGAGAATTCGCATGTCCGCGCATATCGCTTTTATGGCACCCATCGGTTCGATCATCGCCTGGACGGATGGCACGCCGCGCCCACCTGAACGCCATCGCAGGAAGCTGTCCGCATGGCAGACCAATAACAGCAGCGGCCGGCTGATCCGCAAACAGGACGAACGAGCTGCCGGCAACATCATTCTGCCGGCGAGCTTCACGCTTCATGAAGCCGACTATGGCGCTGGCGGCGTCATCGCTATCCGCGTTCACCGGACCTTCTCGCTGGAAACCAGTATGAAGTTCACGATTGTCGAGCGCCCTGCCATCGGCTGTTGCCGGGTCTTCGATCGGGCCGGGGAACATGCCGAACTCGTCCACCTCGCCGCCAACCGCCAGACTGCGGAGGAATGGCTGTCACGACACGGCTATCCTCATGCCGTGCTGGAGGTCGTCACTGCGGACGAGGTCGCAGCCGACGTCGTGGAAGGGAGGGCTGCAGCATGAGCACCAGCCCTGTCATGACCGAAGCCAATGATACCTCCCGATATCCGGAGGTCTCTTTTGGGCGATCCGCCGACGGGTTTCCGGTCGCCCGCTTGCACGACACGGCGTTCGCGATGTTGCCTAGCCGTGAAGGCCGGCACTATCTTGCCACTGGCTGGAAGATCGCCCGGCCGTTCGCCGAGTGGCGGCGATCCGACTTCTACGGTCATTCCGGCGAACTCGCCGACGAGGCGGCGTTTCGTGCACGCGTGATCGAGAACGCCGAACATCAACGCGAACGGCAGGCACTTGGCCGCTGCGAGATCTTCACCCGTGTCCATACGCCCTGGGGAATGTCGCAGCGCACGATCGTCTATGCGGAGGGCGTCGAGTGCCATTCCACCGCCGGGCACGGCGGCTTCAAGCTCTCGGCTGAGCGCAACCGAAAGGTTCACCCGCTGCTGCGGTCGAAAGACGGCTTCTATGAGGAGGACTCCGCTTGGGCGATCGTCGCGATCACCTTCCCCTTCCTGTTCACCGCGTTCGAACGCCGCTGCGCGGAACGGTCGATCAAGGATTGGTGGCCCGACGCCTGGGAAACCATCTTCGGCACGACCCTGGCGCCCGGTGAATCTCATGTGAAGGACCGTCGCGCTTTCGAGGCGGCCCATGCCGGTGACTGGATCGTCATCTCCGCCCTTCGCTCTGATCATCATCCCGGCATGACCGAAGTGATCGCCACGCGCGGCGGGAAGCGGGAGCACAATACCGGGGAACGACGTTTTCTCGTGCCGTCTGCCGAATACGAACCGGGCCGTTTCGGCTTCGTCATCGATGTCGATCGTCATCGGTCCTATGACGGGCCGTCGAGCTTTGTCGTCTGGCAGGGGAGGGAGACATCATGACCCGGTCCCCGGAACGTCAGGCGTTGCTTTTCCGGATGGAAGAGGCCCGCCGCCAGACTCAACGCCAGCTCGACATGATCGACCGGCAGATTACCGCCAAGATGACGGCTCTCGTCCCGTCGCTCGGGCGGCGCCGAAGCGGATACCGGCGGGGTAAACCGCCCGCGCCGGAAGCCTTCCTCGCCCGCTATCGCTCCAGTCTGGCGGCGATCACCGCGGAACGGCAGCCGGAGATCGATGCTCTTGCCCGCAAGCTCGCGCGCCAGGAGGCGGCCATCGCCGCTTTCCAGGCGCGACCGGAATTCAATGCTTCCGCCCGGGGCCCGGAACGAGAATGTCGTCATCACCGTCGTGAGAGGAGCGCGCCATGAGGCGCGTTGACGCCGAGCCGCTTCCACCTCTGACCGAGGAAGAGGTGAATGCCCTTCAGGATTATGCCGCCAGACACGGCCGCTCGTGGAAGCGCATCCTGAACCACGCCTGGATGGGCGAAGCGCCCCATGACGATGTCGGGATATTACGCCGACTTCGCAACACGCACGGCCCCACCTGGCTTGATCGTTACCGCTTGCCCAAACGGTAGCGCACCCCGTCAACGCTTGCGCACGAATTCCGTGCGCAGGACCAGCCCCTTGATCGCGTCGTGGCGGCAATCGATCTCTTCCGGATAATCGGTGAGCCGGATCGACCTGATGACGGTGCCCTGCTTCAGCGTCTGGCCGGCGCCCTTGACCTTCAGGTCCTTGATCAGCACGACGGAGTCGCCGTCGGCGAGAACATTGCCGGATGCATCGCGGACTTCGGCTGCCTTCGCCTTCTCCGCGGCAAGTTCGGAGGCCGGCCGCCATTCCCCGGTTGCTTCGTCATAGACGTAATCGTCGTTGCTCTGGTCGCTCATCTGTTGTGCCCCTTCCGTAGGAGACCTTACAACGGCCCCGCATGTCAGGAGCGCATCTATCGCGGAAAGCCGCCGAGAGCAAACCGCCGCCGCTTTCCCATCGAGAGCGCCTCGCAGACCAGCGGACATCAGGAGGGCGGCAAAGCATTCCGAACCTGGTGATCGAAGCTCTTCCGGCAGATGGGAACTGGTTTGGCGCGCGCCTTGCCTGATTTCCTCTTCGGCTCTGGCATCCGATGTCTATCCCTTTGCCGATCTGCCCTTCGCTTTCGTTGCGGTCTGAACCGGCTGCCGGTCGTTTCAAGGCCGCTGTCGCGCCGCGGGGCGACCGGTCATGCCGCACTCGACAAAGCAGGCAAGCGGGCTTCGCAGGTCTGTGAGCCCCGCTTGACCGCTTGCCTGCTCCGCTCGACCTGGCCTGCCCGAACCCTGAAACGCCCGGCTTGCGCCGGCTCCCTTCGACCGCACCGAAGGGCAGAACGGCCAAGGGGGCCGGAACCGCTTCGGGGGAACCGAAAAGGAAACCATCATGGCAAAGCCCGCAACCCAGTCCCGTCAATCCGCCGCCCGCGTCGTCCAGCTCCGCAAGGGCGCCACGATCGAAATGGTTCGCCTCACATGCCCCGATGAAGCGCAGGCGCTCCGGATCGCCGACAGCTTCGGGACCGCCATTCTCGACAGCGACGGCATCCGCGACATGCACGAGCGCCTGATCGTCGAGACCGCCACAGGCCTTTCCGAGGGGCTTGGCGAGCGGGCGATGCAGATCCACCTGCAGCGCATCGTCGGCGCCTATGTCGGCTCCGCTCATGGCGCCGGCCAGTTCTACTCACGCGCGGTCACCGAGGCGCGTGATGCCACCGCCAAGGGATCTGCCGACGCCCGCGACGAGGATCTCGACGGTCCCGTCGGCTATGACAGCGCCGCCCAGCGCAAACGCGAGTTCGCAGCCGACATGGGCGTCCAGGCGCACGCGCTGCGGATGGCCGCCGAAGGTGCCGTCGCCGCTTACGAGCAGATCGTCGGCGAGGCATGGAAGCCCTTCGACCGGCCTGTCGACAATCCGGGCCAGTCCCTCGACCGCAAGGCGGCCGCGGCGCAGATGTCGGCCTTCGATTGAGGCCGACCTGGCGGAGCTTCGGCTCCGCCTTCATCGTATCCAGGAAGAAGCCGTCTCCTCAGGGGGGCGGCTTTTCGCGTTTCGACGTCGCGGCGAAGTCGCATCAGGAGAGGTGAGAGAGAGAAAGAAATCGGGGCGAGAGACAGGCGCCATCGCGGCCCGTCCCTTCTGTCGGTCCTGCAGGAGCCGGCGGCAGGCGCAACGGCTACGCCGTCCTTCTCTTCGTTCCGGCCGTTCCGGTGCGCATGCCGCCTGACCGCTCCTGCCATCGGCCCTCCGCGACGGGGCCGCGATGGGCGCGGCCTCACACGGAGGTCAGAAGAATGAGCAGGAAATCAGAAAGCGCGCGGATCGACATCTATGCGCGGATCACGGAGCGCATTGTCGCCGATCTGGAGAAGGGCGTGCGCCCGTGGGTGCAGCCCTGGAGTGCCGGCAACATGTCCGGCCGGATCACCCGGCCGCTCCGCCATAACGGCCAGCCATATACGGGGCTGAATGTCCTCCTGCTCTGGTCGGAGAGCATCGCGCGCGGTTTTACATCGGCCACATGGATGACCCTTCGGCAGGCGAACGAACTTGGCGCCCATGTGCGCAAGGGTGAGAGCGGCGCAACCGTCGTCTACGCCAGCCGCTTCACGAAGACAGAGAAGGATGCGGGCGGCGGTGAAGTCGAGCGCGACATTCCGTTCCTCAAGGCGTACACGGTGTTCAATTCCGATCAAATCGAGGGGCTTCCGGATCACTACTATCGCCGCCCGGAACCGGTCGCAGAGCCGCTCGAGCGCATCGAGCACGCGGACCGGTTCTTCGCCAATACCGGCGCGGTGATCCGGCATGGTGGGTCACAGGCCTTCTATCAGCCATCCAGCGATAGCATTCAGATGCCGGGTTTCGAGACGTTCCGGGATGCCGAGAGTTATTACGCCGTCCTCGGACATGAGGTCACCCACTGGGTTGGCGCAAGCCACCGGCTGAACCGGGATTTGAGCCGCTATCACAAGGATCGCACGGATCGCGCGCGCGAAGAGCTTTGTGCGGACATCGGGGCATGTTTCCTCTGCGCCGATCTCGGGATCGTCCCGGAACTGGAGCCACGGCCCGATCACGCGAGCTATGTGGCCTCGTGGTTGAAGCTGCTCGACGGTGACCGCCGGGCAATCTTCCAGGCGGCCGCACATGCGCAACGCGCTGTCGCCTATCTTCATGACCTCCAGCCGAATGCGGAGCGGCAGGCTGCCTGATGGTGACGCTCCGAACATCGAAGGGAGGGCGACCGGCCTTCCCCGGTCGGCGGTGCGACCTCCATGTCCCCCGTTGGAGGAACCTTGCAGATATGGGCGAGGCGATCTACATTGTTTCCTGAATTTATCTACATGGAGCGACCATGCCGATCAACGTCAACAATCCTGAAGCGGACGCGCTCACGCGCAAGTTCGCGCATATGGCCGGCGTCAGCATTACAGACGCCATCGTGATTGCCATGAAAGAGGCGATCGAACGCCGCCGTCACGAGGAGACCCCGTTGCAAACCGCCGCCCGGCTCCGCGAACAGCATGGCATCAAATTCGACGAGGCTCAGAGACAGCCGCTTCCGCGCGAAGCCTATGACGAACTGTGGGAAAGCTGATGTTCGTCGATGCCTGCGCCATCGTCGCGCTCCTTTCCGACGAACCGGAAGCGGCGCGCGTCTCCAATGCGATCGCGTCTGCGAAGGCCGCCTTCACCTCCCCGGTCGCCGTGCTTGAGGCGGTGCTCGGCCTTGCCCGCCCCGACAAGTTCGGCCTCACCGTGGCGGAGGTGGAACCGATCGTCATCGAGTTCCTCGATGAGCGCGGGATCGAAATCCGCGATCTTCCACCTGCGACCGCGACGACCCGGATCGCTCTTTCCGCCGCGCATCGTTATCGCGCGGGCCGCCGGGGCCTCAATCTCGGTGACTGCCTGCATTACGCATGCGCCAAATATTACAACGTGCCCATTCTGGCGACGGCAGATGAGTTCAGACAGACAGACATCGAAACCGTGCCCTGATGCGGCCAGCCACGACGGCTGGTTCCGGGCGAAGGTGCAGGAGGCCCTGGAAGATTCCCGGGCCGACACTCCCGACGAGAAGGCCGAAGCACATTTCGCCGAGCGACGTCTTTGGGGCGTTGCAGCGTCGGCGTGCAGCACTCATAAGTCTTTTTGATCGGGTGGGCGCAGCCGGCAGGGCGCATGGAGCGAGCCCCGCCTCGACGGCGGATCCGGTGTGGCCGATAAAGGCGCGCCACAAGCCTGTTCGTCTCGAAGCGCGCCCATCCATTCCTTTCGACCGGCCGCCAGCTAGGCGTCGTGAAACCTGGGTCACCCGCATGTCCGAGAATACACGGCCGATGGAAGAGCCGCCACACGATCGGCGCCGACAGCGCATTCGTCATGGACATGATGCGGATGGGGCGTCGGTGAGGGATCGACGGACACGGCGAGCCGGGCGGACGGGAGCCATCGTGAGAGAGCGGTGCCATCACCGCGGTCGCCGTCGGGGATCGCCGATGAAGTCCGGGCCATGATCGATGTTCCTTGCTCGATTGAAGCGGGGCGCACCCGCGCAGACCTCGATGGATCTGGTGTGACCGAAGGACGACTTCGTCTCGATCGCCATCCCGCAACGGCCATCCGCAACTTTCTTCCCCTGCGAACAGGTTCGCATTCCTCGCGATCCAAGAAAGCCGCTCCCGGCCGCCCTCCACTTCGTTTCGGCCCAGAGGGTGCAGTGTCGATCGCCCCCGGTTCTTACACCGCCATCGAGGCCGCGACAGGTGCGGCCCGAACAAACCGGAAAGGATCACGACAATGGCAGTCATCGGCGAATTCACCACCAACGGCAACAACTCGATCATCGGCAACGTGCGCACGCTCACGGTCAGCATGAAGGCCCGCCTCAACCCCATCGAGCGCGTCTCGCGCGACGCCCCGGACTTCCGCATCACCGCCGGCAACGGCGTCGAGGTCGGCGCGGGCTGGAAGGCGGTCTCCAACGACGGCGAGGAATATATCTCGGTCAAGCTGGACGACCCGAGCTTCAACGCCCCGATCACCGCGGCGCTTTGGCCGAGCGAGAAGGAAGGGGAATACGCCCTCATCTGGAACCGCCCGAAGCGGGAAGCCTGATCCGAACCCGAGGAGCTCCGCCGGCAGGCGGGGCTCTTCCTCTTCCGGATGAGGAAGCCGGTCGCGGGCCTCGAACCCGCTTCCGGCTTTTCGGTGCCATACGGAGAGCTGGGGGGCTGCTCAGTTCGTCCGAGAATGTCATGGCGGACCGAAGGCGTCCAGCACTAGCGGTACCCCCAAAATGCTGGCGCATTTCGGCTCCCCCGCTCGCCGCCTCCGGCGGTCGCGTTCCGCGCTCCTGGACTCCTCCGCTCCGCCATGACGCGCGACGTCGTCTTTCACAAACGTCAAGGAGACGACGATGACGATTTCTCTCGAAATGCAAATCGAGGAACTGAAAGCTGAACTCAGGGCCGTTCTGGACGCGAGCGAGCGCCGCCAGATCGCGGTGGAGCTGGAACTGGCCCAGGCCGAGCTTGCAGCCGTCGAGGCCGAACAGGACGGCCGCATCAGCGGGGAGCCTCCTTTCTAGGAGCCTTCCATAGGGCTGCCGATCTCAGCAGCCCACTCGCCTCAGCTGTTCAGTGCGTCCTTGACCGCCTTGCCCGGCGTGAACGTCAGCTTCTTCGAAGCGGCGATCTTGATCGTCGCCCCGGTTGCGGGATTGCGGCCCTCGCGTTCCGGCGTGTCCTTGACCTTGAACTTGCCGAAGGATGGGATGGAAGTTTCCGCGCCGCTCTTTGCTGCCTCGGCGATCTGGCTAAACACGCTTTCGACGATGGCCTTGGCCTGTGCCTTGGTCAGGTTCTGCTCGGATGCAATCTTGTCGGCGATTTCGTTGGTGGTGGTCATGAAGGACAATCTCCTCTGCTATGGATGTCCTTCAGGTATGACGATGAAGGTGCAGCGCCGATAGAGGTGCGAATGTTGGAAGTGTTGCCAGATGCAAGAAAACCACAGGAAACAGCAGCTCGGGATGTTCAAGGTCTGTTATTTGGCGCAGCGAACGTTGCGATAACCCCGCTTTCGCTTCGTACGTTCGAGGCGCGACAGCGCTGTATCCGCATCCTCTTGAGAGTCGAAGGTTTCCATCATCGTCTGGCCGTTAGATCCGATCCGGCCCCAGTTGCGGATGACGGAGGCGCCGCCAAACAGAGTCGGCTGGATCGCGAGCGTATAGAAGCGATGCATGTTCTGGGCCGCGTCGATGCGGTGAAGATGAACCGGGCCTGTTTCCTCGTTTTGCATGCCGGGATTCTCGCTTCGTTTTGAAGCGGCGTCCAACGACTTCCATGAATCGATCCCGCGTGATTGATTCATCTCGCTGATAGTTGTCCCCTCCGGAGGAAGAGGGGGTGGGCGAGGCGGCTTTGCCGCACAGCTCTATGCGCTGAAGCGCACCGAACCCGCCAAGCGGTTTCGTCCCATGCGGGTTGCGATCCTCTCGCGGACCGGCTTTCCGCCGGCATCAGACAAAGCTCGTTCGAGCGCGGCTCTCATCCACCTCTCTCTTCTTCGCGATGGAACCTGTTCTGCCCGACACAGGCCTTCATGTCGTCACGCCGGAACCAGATGGCGCGACCGCATCTGAGCGGCGGGTTGCCTGATGTGAAGACGATCTGTTCGTCGCTGCGCATGCGCAGGACCTCGTGTGGCATGATCAGCGGCCGGCGGCTGAGCTGCTTCGATCGCGAGCGTGACGAGCCCTTCATCCCCGTCGAGCGATTTGTCTGGTCGACCTCGACCGTGGTGTCGCCGCAGCGCTTCGAAATATAATCCGCCGTGTCCGGATCGTTGATCGCCGCGAACGAGATCCACGACGCGGACTCGAACCATTTGCTGGTCGCGTCACGGTCGCCGTAGGCTTCGCGCATCTGGCCGATCGACTGGAAGATCATGGCAAGCGTGATGCCGTATTTCCGGCCGGCGTCGCGCGCGGTTTCGAGGATGCGCAGATAGCCGAGGCGCGCGACCTCGTCGAGCAGGAAGAGCGTGCGTCCCTTGACCTTGCCATTGCGATTGTAGATCGCGTTCAGCAGCGAGCCGATGACGACGCGCGCCAGACCAGGATGTGCCTCCAGCACCTTGAGATCGAGCGCGATGAACACGTCCGCGCCGCCTTCCGCGAGATCATCGGTCGAGAAACTGTCGCCCGACACAAGCGCCGCATAGTTCGGATAGGACAACCAATGCGTTTCCTTCACCGCATTGGCGTAGACGCCGGAAAACGTCTCCGGCGTCATGTTGACGAAGACGGCAACGTTCTCCTTCACGAAATCGGACTCGGACTGCTCGTAGATCCGCGTCAGGCGTTCGCGCAGCTTCGGCTCCGGCTCCGAGAGATTGGCCCGGACGCGGCGCAGCGTCTGGTCTTTCTCGTCCGTATGCCCGGACAGGCAAACGTCGGCGATCAGCGCCGTCAGGAGCTGCATGGCGGACGCCCGGAAGAAGTCGTCCCGGGCCGACGCCGTGCGCGCATTGTCGGTCATGATCCACGTCGCCACCGCGACGATATCCTCTTCCTTCGTGTTGCCGTGGCGGCCGATCCAATCGAGCGCGTTGAAACCGATCGCGGGCGTGGCGGGATCGAGCACGATGACGTTGCGTCCAGCCTTGCGCCGGTGATCGATGATCATGGGCGCGACTTCGCTCGACGGGTCGAGCGCGACGAGGCCGCCGCCCCATTTGAGCGCGGTCGGGATCGTCACGGATGTGGTCTTGAAGCCGCCCGAACCGGCAAAGACGATACCGTGCGACGAGCCGAACGAGCCGTCGAAACACAATAATGGAGACCTGCCGCCGGCGCCCCAGCTCTGCGGGTCATCGGCGCGAAACGGCATCGCCGCCACGCTGTCCTTGTCGACGCGGTAACGTTCACCGATCACGATGCCGCCGGCATCGGGAAACAGCCTGGCGGCGTCCGCCATCTTCATCCAGTCGGCGTCGCCATGCACGGCCCGCTTTCCAATGATCCGCCGCGGCGTTGCTTTGGCAAAGGCGGCGTTCCCCCTGACCGCGACGCGCAGTGCGACGATCCCGCAAAGAACTGCCGCGCATGCGCCAAGCATCGCCGACGGATCAGTATAGGCGAAGACGGACTGGCCGTGAGGCACCCGATCGGCAAGAGCATGCAGCCGCCACCCCTCGCGTGCGATCGCTGCGATGCAGACGACGGAAGCACCAGCCAATACGTTCAAACCGGCAGTCTTGATGTTGGCCGCGCCCGCCGTCGCGAACAGGGCAATCACGCCGATCGCGGCCGCGGCCGCGTAGGGCAGGGCGAGACCGATCCGCCCGAGCATCAGTTTCGCCTGAGGCGATGCTCCGAAATCCGAGAGCCAGGTCTCAATGCCCAGCATTGCCAACATGGTGGTGATCATCAATGCCGCGGGCAGGGTCGCAAGAAGGAGCCTATTCACCGTCATGACCAAACGACTCCGCACCGATTGCGGTCAGGCGCGAGCGCTCCGTTTCGTCACCGCGGATACGCCCGGCAGCATCGATCAGCAGCCCCAGCAGCAGCGCCCGTTTTTCGTAGCGCAGGCCGGCCTTCACAATCAGGCCGCCCAGCTCGATTTTTTCGCGCGTGTCCTTCTTACGGGCATCGGTCGATGTCGTTCGCCGCATCCGCTCAAGCCTCGCCAGAGCCGCCCGCATCCGCGCCAGACGCGACCGCCGTGGACGTGTCGCCGCCGGTCCTGCCGTCGCCGGCATTCTTCTTTCCGGTCGTCTGTCCCTTGCCTCCGCGAAACCGTCCGGCGATGTCCTCGAACGCCGCCTGAAGTGCGGCTTCCTCGATCTCGATCTCGCCGAGACCGGCCTTCAGCGCGATTCTGCCGATGCGCTCGGCCTCGCGTGTTTCTGCTGCTTTGAGCTGCTCCTGGAGCCTGGCGATTTCTTCCCTGATCTTCGATGACGGTTTCTTCATGCCGGTGGCACTCCCTGGCTGTCTTGGCGTTGCATGCGCGACGCCAAAACTCCTCCGGATGCCCTTGGAAGGAAATGTGCAGATTTGCACGTCGGCAAGGCCTACACTTTGGAGGATGATCCCGGCCGTTCCGAAGGAGCGGTTCCAAGGGCGCAATTATACGTCGCTGACGCGACGCCTTGCGTTGAGGCCTGAACGGCCTGGCCAGCTCCCGACGAACGAGGCTCGAACCGGGAGTTTTGTCGCCGTGGCCATCGCCCACTTCTCCGTCAGCATCGTCAGCCGCGGCGACGGCCGCAGCGCCGTGCTGTCGGCGGCCTACCGGCACTGCGCCAGGATGGAATACGAGCGCGAGGCCCGCACCATCGACTACACCCGCAAACAGGGGCTCCTGCACGAGGAATTTGTCTTGCCCGTCGACGCCCCGAAATGGGCGCGGATGCTGATAGCCGATCGCTCGATTGCCGATGCTTCGGAAACCTTCTGGAACAAGATCGAGGCCTACGAGAAACGCTCCGATGCCCAGCTCGCCAAAGACCTGACCATTGCCCTGCCGCTGGAACTGACGCCCGAGCAGAACATCGCTCTGGTGCGGGATTTCGTGGAGAAACATATCCTCGTCAAGGGCATGGTGGCGGACTGGGTTTATCACGACAATCCCGGCAATCCGCACATCCACCTGATGACGACATTGCGTCCGCTGACCGAGGATGGTTTCGGTGCGAAGAAGGTCGCGGTAACAGGCGAAGACGGGCAGCCGTTGCGCAACAAGGCGGGAAAAATCGTTTACGAGCTGTGGGCCGGCGGGACGGATGATTTCAACGCTTTTCGTGACGCCTGGTTCGAGCGTCTCAACCATCACCTGGCGCTGAACGGGATCTCGCTGCGCGTCGATGGTCGATCTTACGAGAAGCAGGGCATCGATCTGGAGCCGACCATCCATCTCGGCGTCGGGGCAAAGGCTATCGAGCGCAAGGCGGAGAGGCAAGGCGTCCGTCCGGAGCTCGAACGGCTCGAGCTGAATGAGAAACGCCGCAGCGAAAACGCCCGCCGCATTCTTCGAAACCCAGGGATCGTGCTCGACCTGATCACGCGGGAGAAAAGTGTCTTCGACAGCCGGGATGTTGCGAAGGTTTTGAACCGCTATGTCGACGATCCGGCCGTGTTCCAGCAGCTCCTGGCTCGGATCATACAGAGCCCGGAGGTGCTGCGGCTTCAGCGCGAAACAATCGACTTCGCGACCGGGGAAAGAGTGCCGGCCCGTTACACGACGCGCGCGCTGATTCGGCTCGAGGCGGAGATGGCGCGTCGGTCGACCTGGCTTGCGGCAACGGTGTCGCATGGCGTCTCGGCCAAGGTGCTGGAGGCCACCTTCGTCCGTCATTCGCGTCTGTCGGAAGAACAGCGGACTGCCATCGAGCATGTTGCCGGTTCAGCGCGTATCGCAGCCGTGGTCGGCCGCGCAGGTGCTGGCAAGACCACGATGATGAAGGCTGCCCGTGAGGCGTGGGAACTGGCCGGATATCGCGTGGTTGGCGGTGCGCTTGCCGGGAAGGCGGCTGAAGGACTTTCGAGCGAGGCGGGCATTCAGAGCCGGACGCTCGCTTCCTGGGAGCTACGGTGGAACCGCGGCCGTGACATTCTAAACGACAAGACCATCTTCGTCATGGACGAGGCCGGCATGGTTGCCTCGAAACAGATGGCCGGGTTCATCGACGCCGCCGTCAGGGCTGGCGCGAAGATCGTGCTGGTCGGCGATCCCGAGCAGCTTCAGCCGATCGAGGCGGGCGCTGCCTTCCGCGCCATTGTCGACCGCATCGGCTATGCCGAACTCGAGACGATCTACCGCCAACGCGAAGACTGGATGCGGCATGCCTCGCTCGATCTCGCGCGCGGCAACATAGAACAGGGGTTGCTGGCCTATCGCACGCGCGGCCACGTCGTTGGAGAAAACCTGAAATCGGAAGCGGTCGAAAGCCTCATCTCGGCCTGGAACCACGACTACGATCCGGCGAAGTCGATGCTGATGCTGGCGCATCTGCGCCGCGACGTTCGCATGCTGAACATGATGGCGCGCGCAAAACTGGTCGAGCGCGGTATCGTCGGAGAGGGACACGCCTTCAAGACCGCCGACGGCATCCGCCAGTTCGACGCCGGCGACCAGATCGTTTTCCTGAAGAACGAAGGTTCGCTCGGCGTCAAGAATGGCATGATCGGCAGGGTGATCGAGGCCGCGCCCGGCCGCATTGCCGTGACCGTGGGTGAGGGCGATCAACGCCGGCAGGTGACCGTCGACAGCCGCTCCTACAACAATGTCGATCACGGTTATGCCACCACGATCCACAAGAGCCAGGGCGCCACCGTCGACCGGGTGAAAGTGCTGGCTTCACTCTCTCTGGATCGCCACCTGACCTATGTCGCGATGACGCGCCATCGAGAGGACCTTCAGGTCTATTTCGGTCGCCGCTCCTTCGAGATGAACGGCGGGCTGGCCAAGATCCTATCGCGGCGAAACGCCAAGGAGACGACGCTCGACTACGAGCGCGGTACGCTCTACCGCGAGGCGCTCGCCTTCGCCGAAAACCGAGGGCTGCGCATCTTGCAGGTGGCGCGAACATTGCTGCGCGACCGGCTCGACTGGACGCTGCGCCAGAAAAGCAAGCTCACCGATCTCGCGAGCCGCCTTCGCGCTCTCGGCGAACGGCTCGGCTTGCGGCAATCCCCGCCAACCCAATCAGCTAAGGAGTCGAAACCCATGGTCGCCGGCATAACTCGGTTCGAGAATTCCGTTGCGGACGCGGTCGGGCAAAAGCTCGACGTTGATCCCGCATTGAAGAGGCACTGGGAGGAGGTTTCGATCCGGTTCCGCTATGTGTTCGCCGATCCCGAAACTGCCTTCCGGGCGATGAACTTTGACGCCGTGCTGGCGGATAAGGACATGGCGCGACAGGCGCTTCAGAAGCTTGAGGCCGAGTCGGCGTCGATCGGTCCTCTCAGGGGCAAGACCGGCATTCTCGCCAGCAAGGCGGAGCGCGAGGCGCGCCGTATCGCCGAGATCAATGTGCCGGCGCTCAGGCGTGACCTCGAACGCTATCTGCAGATGCGCGAGAGCGCGGTGCAACGGCATGAAGCCGAAGAGAACACGCTGCGCCAGCGTGTCTCGATCGACATACCGGCGCTGTCTCCGGCCGCGCGCGCCGTGCTGGAGCGCGTACGCGACGCGATCGACAGGAACGATCTGCCGGCCGCACTTGCATATGCGCTGAGCAATCGCGAGACGAAGCTGGAGATTGACGAGTTCAACAAGGCTGTGGCCCAACGGTTTGGCGAACGCACCCTGCTGACCAATGCCGCACGTGAGCCATCGGGCAAACTCTTCGACAAGCTCTCCGAGGGAATGCAGCCACAGGAGAAGGAACGCCTGAAGGAAGCTTGGCCAGTCATGCGCACGGCCCAGCAGCTCGCCGCCCATGAGCGTACGACCGAGACCCTGCGGCAGGTCGAGGAATTGCGTCTCGCGCAACGCCAGAGCCCGGTTGTGAAGCAATGAGGCGACGCGGTGCGATCATGCTGTTGAGGACGTCGCTGGTTGCTATCGCGGGCCTCGTCACGGCTGCGGTCGTCGGTGGCTATCGACTGAACCTGACGCCGAGCGAGCCGCTCGGGCTCTGGCGCATCGAGAAACTCAATCGTCCGCTCGAGGCCGGAGATCTCGTCTTCATCTGCCCGCCCCCGACCGCAATATTCGAGGAGGCACGACGGCGAGGGTATCTCCGACGAGGCTTGTGCGCCGGTGGGTTCGCGCCGCTGATCAAGATGATCGCAGCACTTCCCGGACAGCATGTCGAAATCACGGATCACGTCGTGATCGACGGCGGTTCCCTTGCCGCATCTGTCGTCCGGAAGACGGACGGGGAGGACAGGACGATCACGCCATATCCTGGTGGCATCGTGCCATCAGGACATCTCTATCTCTACTCTTCTTTTGCGAGCTCCTATGACTCCCGATACTTCGGGTCGGTCCCCGACAGCGGCCTTCTCGGCCTTGCCCGGCCGGTCATCACCTTCGATCCGTGATCATATTTCGGATCGTTGGCGATCCGCCTTGCTCATCGTCGCATCCGTCGCTTGCAGCTCACTCGGCTGGAGCGGCAATGTGCTCGCCCTTCCGGTTGCGATGCTCTTCCCGGCGCTGTGGGCGATGTCGCCATCGCGCAGGGTCGCGGCGCTCGTGTCAGCCTGCTATTTTCTGGCCGCCTCGCGCGGTTTGCCTCAGGGAGTTGCAAACTTCTATTCATCCGATCTTTGGCCGGGCCTTCTGCTGTGGATGGCGGCCTCGGCCTCCTTCGTCGCCGTGCATGCGGCGGCGTGGACAAGGCGACCGGGAAAGGGAAGGGCGGTGCGTTATCTGGCGGCAGCGGTGCTGACGGGGCTACCGCCCTTCGGCATCACCGGATGGGCGCATCCGCTGACCGCAGCCGGCGTACTGTTTCCCGGATGGGGATGGTGGGGCCTAGCTGCGGCTGCGGCCGGCTTGCTCGTCATGGTGACGAGATTTTGGTCGGCTGCCGCCATTGGCCTCGCAGGCTTCTGGCTCTGGTCCACTGCCACGTGGACAGGGCCGAATCTACCGGAAGGATGGATGGGCGTAGACCTTGAATTGGGACGAAGCCTTGGCCGGGACGGGTCGCTCGAGCATCACCGTGGCCTGATCGCCACAGCGCGCATATCCGCAAGTAAGGGCGCGCAAGTTGTCGTTTTTCCGGAGAGCGCGCTCGGCTTCTGGACGCCGACGGTCGCTCGCCTTTGGCGGGAGGGGTTGAACGGGCTCGACCTCACGGTCGTCGCCGGCGCAGCCGTCATCGATGCGCAAGGCTACGACAACGTCATAGTGGCGGTTGGTTCCGGCGCCGCTGGCATCCTCTACAAGGAGCGCATGCCGGTTCCGGTTTCCATGTGGCAGCCATGGTTGCGATGGACAGGGCAGGGCGGAGGCGCCAAGGCGCACCTGTTCGCGAACCCGGTCGTGGAGGTTGGGACAACGAGGATTGCGCCGCTCATCTGCTACGAGCAACTCATCCTCTGGCCGGTCCTGCAGTCGATGCTGCATTCCCCTGGCGTCATCGTCGCAACGGGTAACGGCTGGTGGACCGAAGGCACCTCGATCGTTGCTATCCAGAAGGCGAGCGTGACCGCCTGGGCTAAGCTCTTCGACCTGCCCGTCGTCATGGCCTTCAACACATAATGGAGATCGCCAGATGGTCGATGCTGCCCTCATCAAGCAATGCGCCGATCCGGGCTTAAAGCCCGCGATTGTCGAACAGTTCATCGAGCGGGCGGGGTCGCAGGAACCACTCGCGATCACGGTTCGATCCGGGAACCGCATTGTTCTGGTGCCGAAGCCCGCCACGTCCGGCGAGGCGATGGAACTGATCCGCCAGCATGTCGGCCGCAACATCGTGCGTGTCGGCGTCACCCAATATCCGGCGGGTCTTGGCATCATGGAGGCCGGAGCGCTGAAACCGGACCTGGTCGATCCTTGTGAAAATCTCCGCATGGGCTCGGCGCTCTTCGCCAAGGTCTACCGGATCGTCATGAAATGGTATGGCGACCCGACGGCGAAGGAAGTGCTGCCACAGGTATTCGATGATGCGATCATCGCCTGGCAGACGGGGTATTTCGAGGGAATGGCCGTATTCCGCGCGCCGGACCCTGGTGAGGTGAAGGCCCCTGAACCTGGTGGGGACGAGTCCACGATCGACGCGTCCGCAGATTCTGCCGGGGAGGAAGTGAGCGATCCTGTCACGAACGGAGCCCGGAGCGACGATCCCAACAAGGCGGGTATTCGTGTAGATCTCTCGGGGATCGGTGCCAAATGACATTGATGCTCGCGAAGGTCACTATGCCACTTACGTGATCATGTGCATGTTTGCACTGGCGAATTCAGCGTCCGCCCTCTATAAGGGCGGGCAGGGCAGTACGCGCTGCCTCGGGGTGTGGAAACCTCTACTCGGTGGTTGGTGTCGGCCGTTTCGACATCAGAATCCTCTGGCCATTTGGCCGGGGGCCTGTGACGTATGTCCAGGTGCCTCGGTACTAAAGGTCGCAGGACTGTCCGAGTACAGTTTCCAACCCCCGGCTTGGGATCAGGGATTAACGTTTGCGGGGGCGCACCGCGGACAAGCCGGAGATTGGATCGAATGACACCGGACGCGCCGACATCGGAAGACAAACTGGAAATGCGTCCCGTGTACGGGCTGACGCAGGGTCTGCCCAAGTCTGACCTGGAGAGCTTGACGGTCGATGCTATCAGGACCCATCGGCGTCTGGTCGATACTGCAGATCGGCTGTTCCAGGCACTGCCCGACACCTACAAATCCGGTAAGGAGGCGGGCGGCGCGCAGCACCTCACTTACATCCAGTCCTGCATGGAGATGCATGCGCAGATGTATGTGGTGAACACGCTGGTCACCATTCTTGGTCATATTCCGAAAGTGTCGGTGAACTGAGGCTCAGATCAGTTTTCGGCGGATAGCGACGGCGGTCAGGTGGGTCAGGGTGTGCACGTCGAAACGTTTCTTTGTTTCGGCGATCTTGACGCGCACGCTGTTGTACTTGACGCCCTCGAGGTCCGCCGCTTCCTCCATCGTTTTGCCGACAGCGATCCAGCTGAGATAGGCGGCCCCTTTGGGATCGAGACCAATCGGCTCTTCGACACTTGGGGTCGGATCAGCGAGATTGATGCGGGCATGAAGTTGCGCGACCGCGGATGCAGCTTCGACAGGGTCCATCTCGCGGTCCATGTCGATTGCCGGCTTCTCCGAGGCAAGCGTGAACATCGCCAAGGAACCGTGTGCGGCCTTGATGGGCACCGTGATGCCGGAGCGAATTCCGAAATCGGCTGCATGCGCAAAGAACGAGCGTTCCGCTTTGGTTAGCCGTGGACTCTCCTGTTTACCGCTCCAGGTGAAGGCTCGTTTCAGGGACTTGGCGCGTCGAATGACGGGGTCGACCGCAAGATAGCCTCGCGCGAAGTAGTCGGATTGAAACTCACGACGATAGTTCGAGATTGCGAGTGAGCGTCCTGGCTTGATGTTCAGATAGGCATAGCCTATAAAACCGATCTGTTCGGTAAAGTTTGCTAGCGCGTCCTTCAATATGCTTTCATCGCCAGGAATGGCGGCGAGGTCGGTCAGCTTGTCCAGCCAGTGTCGCATTTAAAATTCCTTGTGGATCATCAGTTAGAACAGATCATGTGATCCCTTTATATGTAGGCATTCTTTAATGCAACCTTTGATTGCATAAGCAGAATTATGGAACTTCACTGAAGCCTCGAGACGATTAAGCGTGTCGCAGTCGCCGAGCTCGATGACACCGCCGGGAATGAACACTGCTGTTGCTCGCAGGGCAAGTCTTGGGCTAGGCTGGTCGCTGATCTTGGATCGTGGTTGAAACCCTTGTCCCGATACAGTGCCTACCAGCATGACGAGACTTGAATGTCAAGGGACGCGGCCGCTCGTCTGGAGGCGCAAGGGGTGGAACTCAGCGGCAAGGGAGAGATCCAATGATCATTGAGCTTGGCCACTATGCCCTGGTGCTGGCACTCGCCACCTGTCTTGTCGTTTCCATTTTGCCCGTGATCGGCGCACGGCGCGGTGACGCAGCAATGATGGCGGTGGGTACCACCGGCACCTATGCAATGTTCGTGCTCGTCGCCTTCTCCTTCGCGGCCCTCACCTACGGCTACGTCTTCTCCGACTTCTCGGTGCAGAACGTCTTTGAGAACTCTCACTCCCTCAAACCGATGATCTACAAGGTATCCGGCGTCTGGGGGAACCATGAAGGCTCGATGCTGCTCTGGGTGCTGATCCTGACGCTGTTCAGCGCCATGGTCGCCTTTTTCGGCACCAATCTCCCGGACCGGCTGAAAGCGAATGTGCTGGCCGTACAGGCCTGGATCACGACGGCCTTCACGCTCTTCATTCTTCTGACGTCCAACCCCTTTATTCGCCTGTCGCCGATCCCGGCCGAGGGTCGGGATCTGAACCCGGTTCTGCAGGATATCGGCCTCGCGATCCATCCGCCTCTGCTCTATCTCGGCTATGTTGGCTTCTCTGTCTGCTTCTCCTTTGCGATCGCCGCTCTTATGGATGGCCGCATCGATGCCGCCTGGGCCCGCTGGGTTAGGCCCTGGACGCTAGCTGCCTGGGTGTTCCTGACGGCCGGCATCGCCATGGGCTCCTACTGGGCGTATTACGAGCTCGGCTGGGGAGGCTGGTGGTTCTGGGATCCGGTCGAAAACGCCTCCTTCATGCCATGGCTGGCGGGCACGGCCCTTCTGCATTCGGCTTTGGTCATGGAAAAGCGTGATGCCTTGAAGATCTGGACGGTACTGCTCGGCATCATCGCCTTCTCGCTGTCGCTGCTCGGCACCTTCCTCGTGCGGTCGGGCGTGCTAACCTCGGTGCACGCCTTTGCGAACGACCCGACGCGCGGCGTCTTCATTCTCGGCATTCTCGTGATCTTCATTGGTGGGGCCTTCACGCTCTTTGCACTGCGCGCGCCGATGCTGAAGGCCGGCGGCTTGTTCCAGCCGATCTCGCGTGAAGGTGCGCTGGTTCTCAACAACCTAATTCTCACCGTCTCCACCGCGTCTGTTCTAATCGGCACGCTTTATCCGCTGCTTTTGGAGACGCTGACGGGCGAGAAGATCTCGGTCGGTCCGCCCTTCTTCAACATCACCTTTGGGTTGCTCATAATACCCCTGCTGCTCGCGATGCCCTTCGGGCCATTCCTCGCCTGGAAGCGCGGCGATCTACATGGTGCGCTGCAGCGGCTTTACGTGGCGGCGGCGGTCTCGCTCATGCTTGGCCTCGGTTTCTGGTACGCCCAGAATGGTGGGCCTGTCATGGCGGTGGCAGGCCTTGCGCTTGCCTTCTTCGTCATGGGCGGCGCGGTATCCGATCTCTGGTATCGGTCAGGCTTTGGTAAGCATCCGCTGTCCACCGCCTGGAGTCGACTGAAAGGCCTAACCCGGTCGGCCTTCGGCACGTCACTTGCGCATTTCGGCATGGGTGTGACCGTGCTCGGCGTCGTGGCCGTCACCACCTTCGAGACGGAAACTGTGATCGAGATGAAGCCGGGCATGACGGTGGAGGCCGGCGGTTATGTCGTGACCTTCGACGGCATTCGCGCCGCGACGGGACCGAACTACAGCGAAGACCAGGGGCATTTCACCATCCGCGAAGATGGTGTTGAGGTGGCCGATATCTGGTCGTCGAAGCGGCTCTACACGGCCCGCCAGATGCCGACGACAGAAGCCGGCATCGTCACGTTCGGCTTCAGCCAGCTCTACATATCGCTGGGTGACCCAATAGCCGCCGGGGGCATTGTCGTACGCTTCTGGTGGAAGCCCTGGATCCTCTGTATCTGGTCCGGTGCCATCGTGATGATGGCTGGTGGCATCGTCTCGCTCTCTGATCGCCGTTTGCGAGTCGGAGCGCCTAAGCGAACCAAGGCCTCGATAAGGCCGTCGTTAGGGGTCAGCTGAGTGCACGAACAGACAGCCCCCTCCGCTTCCTGCGCGAATTAGACGAAGGCGCCATCCCGGCCCGGCACAAAGCGGCTTACATTCTTCAGGCAGCCTTGTTCGACCCAAACTTTGGTGCCAGACGAATGTAAGCCAACTGGCTCAGCAGTTCGATCAGTGTCTGCGTGACAATTATTGCCGGAAGGATCGGTACAGCACCCGGGACAGCGAAAGCCAGCGGCAGGACGACCAGAGAGTTGCGCGTGGCGGCACTGAATGCGACGGCACGGCCCGCTGGCGCATCAAGCCGGAACAACTTACTCATACCCCACCCCGCCAAGGGCGCAGCAACCGCGTATGCCACGTATATTGGCACAACACGGAAAGTGGCATCGAGTGCGGGGCCGAGTTGCGGTACGACGGCAGCAACCACGACGAAGAGTACGAACGCTGTCGCAGGAACCGGAAGCAGCCCCAAAACCGCCGACGCACGCTGCCCTGCCACACTTCGGCCGGCCGAGAACTGGATGAGGACGGCGAAGACAAGCGGGACTGCGATCAGCCAGACGAACGCGTGGAAAAATGGTCCGGCTTTGATAAGAGACCCAGCCTCGGGACCGAGGAAAACGCTCAAATAGACGGGCAACAGTAGCATTTGGACGATCAAGAGCGTGGGTGTTGCTGCCAGCAGGAGACGGGCGTCGGCGCGGCCAAGATGCGAGAACGTAACGACATAGTCGATGCATGGGGCGAGAAGGACCAGCAATACGCCAAGCCGTATCATCGGATCAGGTGGAAGAAACGGGACGAGAACTCCCACCAGCATAGGCATGACGACAAAATTCGCCAGCAGCAGGACGCCAAGGAAGCGGAATTGCGCGAGGGCCATCCGAAGTTCGGCAAGCGGAACCTGAAGGAAGGTCACAAACAACATGAACGCTAGCGACGGATTTATGCCGATCTCAAGTGCGGTTGTTCCAGAGATCGAGAGAGCCGCCAGAGCGCCAAGGATAACTGCGCCAAAATAGATCTGGACCTGATGATTTTCGAGGGTGTCACGGAGGGTCAACGGAGCGCTTTCAGTTTTCATTTCAGGCCGACGAAGCTAGCCAGGTCCGAGAACAATGGCCGCCGTTGCTATCCGGTGGTTTAGTCTTCGAACGCCTTTGGTGCCGATTTCCAGCATCACCTGAAAGCTCCCCCTATATGCCGCAAGTCACTGGATTTGAGTATGTCGACCTGCGCCGTAGATCGGCGTAACAGTTTGAAAGGGCTGGGGATAGGTCGGTCCGGGTGCGTGTCAGGCTTTGCGGCATACATGCGCTGTTCTCTGCCTTTCCATGGTGACCAGGCATGAAACTGCTGATGACTTCAATTGGATTGTTCTCCAATTTTCGGGATTCGGACAGCTATCCGATTTATCCGCCACCATGCGAAGACCGACAGGAGGAGCATTGCGGCAAGTAAGACAATACTTGCAAAGCCCCAGCCGGTTTCCACCGCCTCCTCTATCTGTGCGCCGAAAACGAAGCCCGCCAAAACCAGGCAGGCGGTCCAAACTATTGCGGATGCTGCATTCAGAACTGTAAACTTTGCCCATGACATTGATCCGAGACCAACCGGAAGCGCGCCGATGGTCCGCATACCCTTGGGATATCTGTAAAGAAAGATGTAGGCGCAGCCGTACTTTGCAACTAGGATTTTCGCGGCCGCATAGGCCTTTTCGGCAAAAGGCCACCTCGTTAACCACGCATCCCCGTATCGTCTCGCGATAAAGAACCGTGCTTCGTCCCCGAGATAGCCGCCGGCAGAGGTCAACGCTAAAACAAGGGACAAGTCCAAAGCTTGTGTTTGAGCCGCATAGCCCGCGAACAATGGGAGACTACCGCTTTTCAGCATGCAGTACGCAAAAAGCAGGATGTAGATCCATGTCCCGTATTCTCGTACTAGATCAGACAAACCGTCCATATCGCTTCACCAAATCAAATCGCAGGGGACAAACAGAAACTCTTTTTGTGTACGATCTACACGATCTATCGGATGTTTTCCTTCGCATGGCCTGCCTGGTGAGTGCACGACCATCGGACATCTGGTTCAGTTTGGCATAGCCCGCGCACGAGCTGAGGCTGCCGTTGTTTTCCGACAGCCTCTACATGACAGCGCCAGGGGAATGCGGATAACCGGAGTCAGCTCCGACATGGCACAGGCCTCGCATGCCTGACCTCACGACTTCAAGCCGCTGAACTGTCGGTGGGGAGACTTCACGGTTTTCTCCGCCTAAGCCTCAGAGAAGCGAGGCAGGCTGGTAACGACGATGGGGGTTTTGCCTGGCACTCGACCATACAAGTCGACCACGTCCTGATTGATCATCCGGACACACCCTGAGGATACCGACTTGCCGATCGTCCACCATTCCGGCGACCCATGGATGCGATAAAGCGTGTCCTCGCCATTCTGGAAAATGTAGAGCGCGCGCGCGCCCAATGGATTCTTGAGGCTAGGAGGCATACCGCCATTGGCAATGCTGTAGGGCGCAAGTTCTGGCTGTCGAGCGACCATCTCGTCAGGTGGCGTCCAGCGTGGCCACTGGCGTTTGTACTGGATGACCCCCTTGCCCGACCATTCGAACCCCTGCCGGCCGAGACCGACCCCGTATCGCATCGCCTGTCCGCCCTCATAAGTCAGGTAGAGAAAGTAATTGGCCGTATCCACGACCAATGTGCCTGGCCGCTCCCCGGTCGGATCACTCACCATCTGGCGGTAGTAGCGCTTGTCGATCTTCTGGTAGGGTATAGCAGGCAGCGGGAACTGTTCGTTTGGAATTGGTCCATAAGTGGTCTCCAGGACCGGATGTACGATGGGTACGATTTCAGATCGTGATGTCTCTAGGGTCGTTGTCGAGCAGCCAGTCAACACAGCCGCCGCTGCCCCAGTACTCCCGATAACGAAGCCTCGTCGTGTCAATTTCCCAGACTGCAATGTATTTCCTCTCGAAGGTTGAAGCTTCTGGCTTACGGGCCGGTCATGAGATTGCGGATCTTCTTCATCCGAACCTCGCGGGATTCATGCATGTCGAGCGTTCCTTTGAAGCTACCATTGGCGTCCATCATGTATACGCCAGCCGTATGGTCCATCGTGTAGCTTCCATCTTCGGTCGGAACCTTGCGTGCGTAGGCGGAGAAAGCTTTCACAGCCGTCGCTGTTTGCTCCGGCGTTCCCCGAAGGGCAAGGATTCGACGGTCGAAGGATGTCATGTATTCGTTCAGCAACTGCTGAGTATCTCTCTCTGGGTCAACGCTGATGAAAACAACGTTGAAACCGCTCGCAGCGGGCCCGAGTTCACTCATTAGGTCACTCAACTCGAACAGCGTTGTGGGGCAGATGTCAGGGCAGTGGGTAAAGCCAAAGAACGCCAAGTACGGCTTTCCTTTGAGCACGGCATTGTCGATGACTTGGCCACGGTGGGAAACCAACTCAAATGGCCGACCGACCGCAGGGGTGGAGGTCGTGTCTGACACACCCAGGCGTCTGCTAGTATCCGATTGCGACACATAGCCGATGAGCAATAGCAATGTGATGATCGCAACCACGCACCACGCCACCAGTCGAAACGCTTTGAGAGATTCCATATAATTCCCTGCCGATATTCGCCCCGGATGAACCGTCCGGAGCACTCCTAATCCCTCTAGCAGCTTGAGGTTCAAGGCGAGTTCAGAAGAAAATTGCAATTCTCCTCAGACCTACCGCTGCAGAGCCCCGGAAATTGCTGCAGACCGGAAACCGCCCTTGACCCTCAAGCTACTAGAGGTTTCATACTGACAACGCATCAATGAACGACAGGAATGGCCGAGCAGTGGTAAAATCTAACGACGGGGCATGGCTTGCGATCTTTAGCGCGTGGATGATTGCCATGAGTTCGACGCTCGGCGCATTGTTCATCGGTGAGGTCATGGGACAAATGCCATGCGATCTCTGTTGGCACCAACGAGCCTTCATGTTTCCACTGGCAGTCCTGCTCGCCGTCGCCGCCTTCCGCTCTGATGCCCGTGCCTGGATCTATGCAGTTCCGCTGGCAGCGGTGGGATGGTTGATCGCGGCATTTCACAACCTCCTCTACTTCAATATCATCCCCACGGCCATCAAGCCTTGCGGCCAAGGGCCATCCTGCTCGGGCGCGGGTATGCTCCTCTTCGGAACCCTCCCCATTCCGCTCCTGTCGCTTGGCGCGTTTACCGTCATCATCGCCCTACTTCTAATCGTGCGCCGGAGAACACCAGCATGAACAGACGCACTTTCGTCATCGCTTCGGCTTCAGCTGCGATCGCAGTTTTCGCAGGAGGTGCCGCCCTCTATAGTGGGCTCACACCAGAAGCTGAGCCAGCGCCCTCCCCAATGCCGGGGAACAATACCCTTGTCAGAATGCACTCGCCGGTCATGGGGCCGGTTTCGGCGCCTGTGACAATTGTCGAATTTTTTGATCCGTCATGTGAGGCGTGCCGGGCATTTTATCCGCTCGTAAAGCAGATGATGGCGCAGACCGGAACCGACGTGCGGCTCGTCCTGCGATACACCGTATTCCACGAGGGTTCCGACGATGCCGTGCGCATATTGGAGGCCGCGCGCAAACAGAACCTGTTTGAACCGGTCCTAGAAGCGATACTGGAACAGCAGCCGGTCTGGGCCGATCATGGCAAGCCAGATCTGGAAAAGGCATGGCAGATTGCGGCAATGGCCGGACTTGATGTCGAGCAGGGCAAGAAAGATGCGGTGTCCCCCGCGATCGACAATATTCTTGCCCAGGATATGGCGGACGTTCAGGCCAACAATGTGAAACAGACCCCGACATTTTTCGTCAACGAAAAGCCTCTGACAGAGTTCAGTCCGCAAGGTCTTTTCACACTGGTGAAGGCTGAGATCGATGCCAGCAAGGCAGGATCCTGACCTCGGAGACAGGACCGGAATTCATGAGTGGACATCACCACGATCATGGAGCGGATGCCGGAGACAAGCGTATAGGGGGAGCAATTCTCGTAAACGTGTTCCTTACCTTTGCGCAGATTGCCGGCGGCATCTTCTCCGGCAGTCTTTCCCTGATCGCGGATGCGCTCCACAACTTCAGTGACGCTGCATCACTTGTGATTGCGTATGGCGCACGCCGAATCTCGCGCCGCCCTTCCGACGAAGGGATGACGTTCGGCTATGTTCGTGCCGAAATCGTCGCATCGCTGATCAACTATACGACTTTGATCGTCGTTGGGCTCTATCTCGTGTATGAAGCGGTCATGCGGTTCATCACACCGGAGCCGATAGAAGGGTGGACGGTCGTGATCGTCGCAGGCATCGCGCTCGTCATCGATTTGATCACAGCCATGCTCACCTACACCCTTTCAAAAACCAGCATGAATATCCGCGCCGCTTTCTTGCACAATGTGTCGGACGCCCTTGGATCGGTGGGTGTTATCATTGCCGGCACGCTTGTGCTGATATACGGCTGGACATGGATTGACCCGGCGATCACCCTCATGATCGCAGGCTACATACTCTGGCAGGCCTTCACTGAGATCGGAGGATCGATCAGGATCCTGATGATGGCGGCGCCTGAGGACGTGGATGTGAACAAACTTGTTTCAGACATGCGTTCCGTCGAAGGCGTCCAGGAGGTGCACCATGTCCATGTGTGGCGGATCGATGAAGATCACAAGGCATTGCAAGCGCATCTCGTTGTGACGGAGTCATCTCTGCGCAGTGTTGCTGAAGTGAAAGGCGCAGTGCGAAAAATCCTGCGGGACAGGCACGGTATCGACCACAGCACTCTGGAGATCGAAACGCCAGAGGACGGTTGCGAAGACGGCGTACAGGTCATCGGTCATAATGTTATAGAGACCTGAGACTAGAGGCTTTGCAGGCACCGTTGACGGATATGCTCGACGATGAAAGCCGCATCGTCAGCGGCACCTGCGATCAGACCAGAGGCACGGTTACGCTGCCAAGGTCGGCCAACATAGTAGAGACCGGCAACAGGCGAAATCCCGTTGGAGTGTATTGGGACAGCCCGAGCATCAACTGCACCCTCGACTTCAATCCAGGGGAGCTCATCGGCATAGCCTGTCGCCCAAACTATGGATCTGATGTTCTCGCTCGATCCGTCGGCGAAACTTGCCCCGCGGTCATGGATCGCAGCCAGTCTCGGCTTCAGGATTACCCCCAACCGCCTAAGTGAAGCATCGTCATTGCCACGAACAGGGAATGGATCCTCACGCCTCATCCTTCGCCCGATGATCCCCTGCGCCGATACACGTAGAAGGCCGAGCTGCCCCAGCCATACCCACAAACTGCGTCCGAGGATCTTCTCCGGTAAAAGCCTGCGCTTTCGCCCGCGTGCAAGCAGCACCTGTTGAAACCCAGCCATCGCAATTGCCACGTCCCTTCCATGCGCGGCGACAATCAAGGTGAGACACAGCGTCAATCAGGATGAGACTAGGCGGCGGGGATGTGACGAAGGGAGGGCGTAGCCCGACCGGAGTTACATCCCCGCCGCGGCGCAATTTTCGGCGTCTCATGATCGCGGTTGGCCCAGTAGCGTGGGTGATTTTCTGAGAATGGAGAATCATCTTTGTGCCGGGTCGCCATGTAACCGATCATCAGACGAGGCTTTTTATGAAGTACCGACAAACCAACCCCATTGAGGTCGCCGCCGCCAAGGCGTCGATCAGCCGTGCGACGGCTTACCGCATTGAGAAGGATGCGCGTCTCCCATCACAGAGCAAGCCGCCACGCGACCGGCGTCGCCCCGATCCCCTTGAGCATATATTCGACACCGAGGTTGTTCCGCTCCTCAAGTCCGCGCCCGGCATCCGTGCGGTCGCCGTTTTCAACGAGATGCTGCGGCGTCATCCGGAACTGTCCGAAGGTATACGCCGCACGATTGAGCGTCGTATCCGATCATGGCGGGCTGTTCACGGTCAGGAGCAGGAGGTGATCTTCCGTCAGATACACGAACCCGGCCGGTTGGGGCTGTCGGATTTTACCGACATGGGCAGCCTCGGCGTGACGATTGCCGGCCAATCGCTTGACCATCTGCTCTATCACTTCCGGCTTGTGTGGTCCGGCTTTGAGCACGCCCATGTCATCCTTGGCGGCGAAAGCTTCGTCGCTCTGGCCGAGGGCCTGCAGAACGCGCTGTGGTCGCTTAGTGGTTCGCCGCTCTATCACCGCAGCGACAGCTTGTCGGCCGCATTCCGCAACCTCGATGCTGACGCCAAGGTCGATCTGACGCATCGCTACGACGAACTGTGCGCTCATTACCGCATGACGCCGACGCGCAACAACAAGGGCGTCGCACACGAGAATGGTTCGATCGAAAGTTCACACGGGCATCTCAAGAACGCGATCCGCGATGCTCTGCTGATGCGCGGAACCAGGGATTTTGGCGATCTCGTTTCTTACCGCGCCTTCATCGATGAGATCGTCAGCCGCCGCAATGCCGCCCATGGCAAGCGTATCGATGCCGAGCGTCCACATCTGCAGGCTCTTCCCGATCATCGCACCACCGACTTCGAAGAAATCATCGTGACCGTATCGAGCACCGGCGGCTTCGTCTTGCGCAAGGTCTTCTACACCGTGCCTTCCCGTCTGATCGGCCACCGGCTTCGGGTACGACTGTTCGATGATCGCCTCGACGTCTTCATCGGCGGCACGCATCTGCTGACGTTGCCCCGAGGCCGCGCTCAGGCGAATGGCAAGCACGATCAAGTCGTCAACTATCACCACGTCATTCATTCCCTGCGCAAAAAGCCGATGGCACTTTTGGGGCTCGTCTATCGCGACAAGCTCTTTCCCAGGCCGGAATATCGAAGGACTTTCGATACGCTCATCGAGCAACTGCCAGAGCGGCAGGCTTGCAAGATCACCGTCGAACTGCTGGCGCTGGCTCATGATCGCGGGTGCGAACGTGAACTGGCCGAGGAGCTTGCCAGAACCCTGGAGGTCCGCAAACTGCCCGACCTGGCTGCCTTGAGAGCGGCCTTCTGTCCCGACCCGAACCAGTTGCCGCTGGTTCATGTCCAACTCGCATCGCTCGATGGCTACGAAGCCCTGATCGGCGCTGCTTATGCGGGAGAGGTCGCATGAAGAACACCTACACAGTCGACGAAGCCCGCCTCGGCATCATGCTCAATGACCTCCGGCTGCCGACGATCAAGACGCTCTGGTCACAATTTGCCGAGCAGGCCGATCGGGAGGGATGGCCTGCTGCCCGTTTCCTCTCGGCCATCGCCGAGCATGAATTGGCCGAACGGGCCCATCGCAGGATCGAAAGACACCTCGCCGAGGCCCATCTTCCACCCGGAAAGACACTCGACAGCTTCGCTTTCGACGCTGTTCCAATGGTCTCCAAGGCGCAAGTCATGGCGATTGCAGCCGGCGATAGTTGGATCGCAAAAGGGGCCAACATCCTGATGTTCGGCCCGCCAGGCGGCGGAAAGAGCCATCTCGCGGCAGCCATCGGCCTCGCGTTGATCGAGAACGGCTGGCGCGTGCTCTTTACCCGCACGACCGACCTCGTCCAGAAGCTTCAGGTCGCGCGCCGCGAACTCCAACTCGAAGCCGCCATCGCAAAACTCGACAAGTTCGATCTGCTCATCCTTGACGACCTGGCCTACGTCACCAAGGACCAGGCCGAAACGAGCGTGCTCTTCGAACTCATCTCCGCAAGATATGAGCGGCGTTCCATCATGATAACCGCCAATCAGCCCTTCGGAGAATGGAACCGCGTCTTTCCCGACCCAGCCATGACGCTTGCCGCAGTGGACCGCCTTGTTCACCACGCAACGATCTTCGAGATGAATGTCGAAAGCTATCGGCGACGCTCCGCCATGGAGGCCAAACGTCAACGTGGCAGACCCGCCTCATTCGCGACAATCAAAGGCACCTCCCAGTTTGTCGCGGAGCGGCAATCAGACCACGACGAAGATCTTGCCAGCGACAATCAACATGATACCCTCATCCCGACCGCGACATAAGAATCTCATCCAGATTGTCGCTTGCGTCTCATCCTGATCGTCGCGCGATACTTCCACTCGCGCCATCTCCGACAACAAGAACAGGGCCTTTCGCCACCGAGCCCGGATTGCGGAACTCAGCTACGTGCATCTGCTGAATGTCGGCCGGGAGCAGTTTCGACAATCCAGGAATTCGCGGTGTCGAAAATGCCCCCGTGGCAACGATGACGGTATGACATGTGATTCGATCGCCGTCTTGCGTTGACGCCACGAAGAGACTGCCTACCTTCTCAAGTCGGACGACCTTCTTCGAACTGATGACCGGAAGTTTATGGAAGGAAGCATACCGCCGCAGATAGTCAGCAAACTCATCCTTTCCAGCAAAGCCATTTGCATCACCAACCAGGGGCATATCCGAGAGCGCGCTGATGCTGCGAGGGGTAAAAAGTGTGAGGTTGTCATATCTGTTGCGCCAGCTGTCTCCGATTTTTATGCCAGCATCGACAATCAAGAATGTCAGGCCCTGCTTCTTCAAGGCATACGCCGCGGCGAGCCCGGCTTGCCCCGCCCCGATAATCAAGATGTTGGTCCGCACTGCATGCCCCTCAAGCAACATCGTCTTTACCCATCAACGGCTGGGGACGTTACGATTACATTGGGTTCAGGCCTTGCCTCTCGACCAATATGCGAGAAGCTCAAGAGAAAGACCGCCACAACGAAAATCGTGAGCACTGCCAACACAATCCAGTTATTGCGCCGTATCTTCTTAATCCGATCATCGGGCTGGGCCATAATTCAGTCTCCTGTCGCACTTGCGGCGGTCACCCCGTCGCCAGACCTGGCTTTCTTCTTTTGGAATGGGTCAGCCAACGCCGCATCTGGTCTGCTGACCGGATATTTTGTGCCCGAAATGCGAGCCGCAAGTCGGTCCGGACCCTCTTTCTTAAGGAGTGCGCGGAAACTCGGATGCATTCCGCCATCCACATAGGATGACACCGTCGAGCCGCCGGCCTGTTGAAGAGCAGCCTCAAGCCTTTGGGTTTCTTCGGCCATGCGGGCCATCAGTGCGGGATCAGAAGAAGCGGCGCTTGCGGGGCAAGCCTCCAGTGGGTAACGGGGCTCTCCGCCCACGAACTCTTTGTTGAACATGTAGCGGCGGCCACACACCGAGACTTTTGGTTGCTCCCGGGTCAATTCGAAAACGTCGTATCCCTCCTTCAGCGTCCGCCAGAACGACAGGTTTTCGTTGTCTCTGTGCAGCGTCATATTTTCCGTCGTCATTCGGAAAGGATAGGCCTGGACCTGGAAACGCTCCTGTCCCGATGAAAGTGCCTTGGCGACGATCGCATATATTTCACCGACGCCCTGGTCTGTCAGCGCAAAGCAACCGGAAGAGGAGCAAGCACCGTGGACCATCAGCGCCTCGCCGGTATAGCCGAGTGCCGACTCAAGCCTGTTTGGATAACCCAGGTTGAAAGATACATAGTACTGCGATTTAGGATTCAGCATCCCTTTCGAAATGTGGTAGAACCCCTCGGGCGCCTGGCGATCACCTTCCTTGACCTTGGGGCCTAGCTTCCCGGACCACCTGCACATCGGATATGTCTTGAGCAGCGCGTAGCGCCCACTTCGGTCGATCTTCCAGACCTCGAGCTCGCTTTCCTGCTTGAAGATCCTGATGAGGACAGGACTCTCCGCTGCCATACCCTTCTTTGACATCTCTGCCAGCATCTTGCTCGACAGTTCGGGTGCCCTGCTGGACAGGTCGTCCAGCCCCATGTCTGAAACACATCCGGATAGGGAGACAGCTATAAACGCTCCAATGCAGGCATTCTGCGCGATCAGAAGTGCTCGCTCAGTCAAATTCTGAAACCAATTCATTTCGTCACTCTTCGCGCTTTCAATGAAACCCTGCCAAAATCACCCGGAAGATGCCGAGCGCACCACGGCAGCCGGCAGTCCAAGAAGGGGGGACGACCGCACGACGCCGCATCGAACAAATCCTTAGCCGCCGGTATAAATATAGGACCTCAAGTAACTAGAGCTACAAGGGGTCGCCCTCGGAAAAGCTGAACGCTTCTCCCACCCAATCATCTACCCATCTTTGGGCACCGGACCAGGCACGACATCGAGCAGAGATTTATCAACCAGGGGAGTTACCTTCATCGGGCTTGCCCCGGAGGTGCGCATCCGGTCCATGTCTGCTGCAGTGAGGTAATCGAGCTTGGTGATCAGAGTTTTATAGTAGGCTTGCAGACCAGTCCGCTTGTTCATCCGCTCCACCAGATCTAACCTCAGGGTGTCAGCTGCGAATTCGGGATCGGTAAGAACCGGTGTGGACACCAGTGTCGCGATCAATTCGTCCGTCAGTTCTGCCTCCGGACTGGGACTAGCGCGGAGTGCCTCGTCATTTGCGGTCATCGTCACTTCCGCGACGACGTAACCGTCAACCTTGTTCTCCCGAATGATCGGTACGGTCACCATCGCCGACTTAACCACCTCATGTTCGGTCAGCCTAGGAGACTGCGCCTCAACCTGTTTGGGCGCCGGTGCCCACTGGAAACCAGCGTAGACAGCAACCAAACACACTACGACACACCACACCCCGGAGAATGCAATCTTCCACATTTACTGATCTCCATGAGGACCAACCGGTGCTACGCCGGGATCCTTCGACGGATCGCTGTCTTGTCATCGCATTCAGGCGTGATTGGACAGTGCTCGATCCTTTATTCGATGAGAGCCGCTTTCAAGCCGCGTGTTGGACCCAATCCAACATCTACGGAAACTCGTCGACGATCCGTGCGCTTTAATCGGGAAGGTCAGGCTCGGGGAGGAGGATCAAGGAGATCGATGCCGGCGAAGATGCGGAACCGATTTGGTGAGACTCTATAGGCAGAGCTCATTCGCTCCGAAATTGGAGCGCTTTTCTGTATGCAAGCCAGAAGCTCGTGGGAATGTTCGACCAGATGGTGGCATTTCGCATGGGTACCGCCAGACCCAGTCCCTTGATGGACGTTCATGCATATCGTCGGCCCGGAGCTGCTGTCTCGCGCGACTGAGCCACGCGGACCCATGATGACAACTGCCAAAAGCAGTGCCACACACAAAATCCGAATCGATTTTCTAAGCCGCAACATCATCACACATTACACTCAACCTGTTTGACATTGCGTGAAGCTGGTGCGCTGACCTTGCCGCAGAACGGTTCATGCAGACAATAAGAATTGATTTCCCCGTGTAAGACCGTCGCCTCTAAACTTGGGATATGATCGCGTCAATTACACAAATCTCAAAGAACCTTGGAATGATCGTTGCGTTTTCGCTGGCGGGATTTGTGTCCGTTAAGATTGCTTTTGCCGTCGTTTGCTGGGGCATAGGACATGACTCCTTCGAGGCCATCGCGGGCATGGTCGCATCCATTGGTCTTGGGGGCTGGATCGGCATAGAGGCCTATCTGTCGTTCACAAGCTGGCGATCCAATAGGAAAGTGTCTGAATTCGACACAAGCCGATAAAATTGCACTGAATATCTTTGCGTGATGGTCGTGTTCGATCCTCATAAATCGTCCAAGCACACAGGGACGACTTATGACCGCTAGATTTCTGCTCGCAATTTTCGCCATAACGATCTTTTCGACCGGCGCCGCCTGGAAACCGGAAGCGGCAACGTGGGATTCCATGCCTGTCGCCGGGGCGACGTCACAACCGATCGGCCACTTCGAATTTTGCAAACGATATCAAAAAGAATGCCAGCCTAACGCTGCAGATCGCGCACGCCTGAAGCTCACAGAGGAGATCTGGAATAGCCTCGTTGAGGTCAACCAGGTCGTCAATACAATCCCGGCCATCGAGGATATCGAGATCTATGGCGTCGAGGAATTTTGGAACTATCCTACCACCGCAGCCGACTGCGAGGACTTTGCTCTTCTGAAGCGCAAGCTTTTGATGAGACGCGGGATCGCGGTCTCCAATCTGCTGATCACAGTTGTACTCCAGCCGGACGGATCCGGGCATGCTGTTTTGACGGTGCGATCACAGATGGGCGATTTCATCCTCGACAACCTGCGTGGTGAAATCAGAAATTGGTCAGAAACTGAATATACCTACCTCAAGCGTCAGGATTCACGCAATCCGGGGAAATGGGTGAAGATCAGGGACGGTCGAGACACAACGGCAGTCAGCGGCATTCACTAACCCGACTAACCAGGTAGACCGGCCGACCCTGCGGCAGTCAGCCGGGGATGCCTGACGAGGCGAAACCTCGCAGTAACTGGTGACCCAGCTCGGATGATGAGCTCCGGCCGCCACTACACGTTTCCTTGATGCAATAGCTGGCGCCCAAGTTTACGCTTGAAGCTCTAGTTCCTGGAGGTCGTATGGCAAGAACCCTGTGAGCATGAAATCTCGCTCGCGGCCAATCTTGCAAATCTTCGCGCATGTCAGAGCGTGCTCAGCCTGGAACTGAAAATGTTATTCTCGAATAAAGGCCTGTTCAGGCTTACCCTTATCGTCCTCGGGGTTGTCGTAATCTGCGGTATCGATCTGTCCGTCAAATCCGTCATGGCCGAGCTTCTGGAAGCCCCAACGGGGGCCATTGAGTTGACCCCCTTTTTCAACCTGACGCTCACCTACAACACGGGTGTCAGCTTCGGACTATTTTCCGACACCATCGTGTCAGCACCCCGGATGTTCGCCACAGTTCAAGGGGGCATCGTTGTCGGACTAGTGATCTGGGCAGTATTCGCCAACAGTGTGCTGGAAGGAATGGCCATCACGGCAATGGCTGGGGGTGCGAGCGGAAATGTCGTCGATCGTTTGATGAACTTGAGAGTTACCGACTATCTAGATTTTCACGCGTTCGGGTGGTCATGGCCTGCCTTCAATATTGCGGATGTGTTCATCGTCTGCGGTGCCATTGTCCTTGTGGCGGCCTCGGTAGTTCAGACCAAAGACGAACATTCGTCGACGAATTCCTGACGACGTGCGGCGCGAGGACAAAGCAAAGCACCAACTTCCAGTTTTTGGTGGCTTTCATTCGCGATTTGGTTCTCCATGGTGATGATTGGTTTCCGCAGAATCTGGAGCAATAATCTCAAGCGGGACAGCACGCGAGGTTCCGTCATCAAATTTCAGCGTCATTGTTGCTGCTTTGGGAGGACCCGAGTTACGCACCAGTGAAATGAAAACCGAGTCCGGTCCCATGTCCAGTTCCGCCTTTCGGGGTATCACGACATAGGTGTCCGACAGCGGCACTTGTTCGAAGCCCTTGGATTTCGCCATTGGGCTCACGAGTGTGGCAGTCGTGTACCCTGCGACCTTGACAGAGACAATCGCCATGTCATCGGGCGTACCATTGTAGACGGTGACATATGCTTTATCCGTTGCCCCGTCCGGCGTCAGAGCCAATTCGGCGTGTTCGATGGTCAAGGCATCGTAGCTGATTTGATGAAGACCATTTGTCACTTCAGCCAATACGCCACTTTGACCGGCGATAAAAAATGCGCCGGCTGCCACACGCCAACGTTTCGCTTGATTTGCCATATGTAAATCCTCACATGTGCCGAACCATTGCTTACATACCTCTCGGTTGCCCGAGGGTTCAGGTTCGCGTGATGGGCTAATTTGTCGCGGCCTGCACCTGCCGCGTCTGGAGAGGGAGGAAGCATGCTCACGATCGGAGATCTGTCCAGGACCACCGGCGTCAAGGTACCAACAATTAGATATTACGAACAGATGGGACTGCTCTCACCGCCGGAACGTTCTGAGGGCAATCAGCGACGATACTCGAAGAGCGAGCAGGAACGCCTCTCATTCATTCGGCACGCCCGCGATCTTGGACTGACGATCGAAGCTATTCGCGAGCTTATAGAGCTCAGCCAGCATCCCGAAAAGCCGTGTGCGGAGGCCGACAAGATAGCTGCCGAACAGCTCGTCACAATCCGACAGAAGATCGAGAGGTTGAAGAAGCTGGAAGCCGAACTCGAACGGATCTCAACACACTGCCATTCGAATCAAGTACGCGATTGCTATGTGATCAGGGCTTTGGCGAACCACGATATGTGCGCCACCGAGCACGACTGACGCTCACGTTCGAACGCCTAACGCTGAGTACGCGGTCATTCCAGTTGATGCCGATCTGTTTTGTCGGTGCGATGCGTGGCGCGCACAAAGTCACACACATCGTTTAGGCTTATAGAATGCATCAGTGGCACAGGCACTAAATCTCGTAAGGGTTACATCAAGGTGCCCGCTACCTCTCGGAGTGGTTCGAAGTACTCCGGAAAAGATGGGTCTATCGTGGCTACTGCATCACGAAACGAAGTCGACCAACAGCTTCAGGTTCAGCAAAGCGATCACGATGGCGATGATCCAGGCGAAAGCTGAGAGCCATAGGGGTGCTTTCATCTCTCCCATTTTAGCAGCGTCGGCGGTAAACATGACCAGTGGGAAAACCGCAAAGGAAAGTTGGAGACTAAGCACAACCTGGGTCAATATCAGAAGTTGGGCAGTGCCGCTGTCCCCGAAGGCTATCGTGACACCTGCGGCGGGTATTATGGCGATCCCCCGGGTGATCAGACGGCGAAGCCAAGGTGCAAGCTGGATCTGCAGGAATCCCTCCATCACGATCTGACCCGCAAGCGTCGCCGTCACCGTTGAATTGATGCCGCAGCACAACAGGGCGATTCCGAACAATGTCGGTGCAACGGCCAAACCTAGCAACGGGGCCAGCAGACCATGAGCCTCACCCAGCTCTGCGACCGAAGTCAGCCCCTTTTCGTGGAACGTAGCGGCAGCTAGGATGAGGATAGAGGCGTTGACAAGCAAAGCGAACATCAAGGCGACCGTAGAGTCGATCGTCGCAAATTTAAGAGCCTCGCGCTTTTCAGGCAGCGTATCACCAAAGTCCCGCGTCTGCACGATGCCAGAGTGGAGGTAGAGATTGTGCGGCATGACGGTCGCACCCAGTATGCCGAGCGCCAAATAGAGCATGTCTGGATTGGTGACGATCTCTGTCGTTGGAGCGAAGCCGAGGATCACTTGACCCCAGTCCGGATCAGCAAGAGCGATCTGAACCGCAAAGCAGACGGCGATAACGCCGAGCAAAGTTATGACAAGCGCTTCGACCCAACGGAAGCCAAGCTTTTGCAGGTAGAGGATCAAGAATACGTCCAGAGCAGTGATGACCACTCCCAGCTCGAGCGGAATTCCGAAAATGAGGTTTAGGCCGATTGCAGTGCCGATCACCTCGGCGATGTCAGTCGCAATAATCGCAATTTCGGCGAGCAGCCACAGCACCATGGCGACCGGTTTGGGGTAGGCATCACGACAGGCCTGCGCAAGATCGCGCCCCGAAGCGATGGCAAGGCGCGCGCATAGCGACTGAAGGACGATCGCCATGATGTTTGAAACCAGGGCCACCGTGAGCAGCGCATAGCCGAAGCGCGATCCCCCGGCCAGAGATGTCGCCCAATTGCCTGGATCCATGTACCCGACTGCGACAAGATAGCCGGGGCCGAAGAACGCCATCGCCCTTCGGAAGGTGCCAGCTCCTGACGCGACCTTTATCGACCGGTGCACATCCGAAAGGGATGCCTCGCCAACCGTTCGCTGCCATCCCCTCACCGGTCTGTCCATCGTCTCACCGTGCTTTCAAAGCCCGCCCTTATTTGCAATTGCAAATCATTCTCATAAAGGGGCTGTTCATGCAAGCGGGACCGTTCAGATCCTGACCAATTGGGATCTATTAGGGCTTTGTTGACCATAATCGGATTTACTGATGGCGATCCGTGGGTGGCAGCAATGTTCGCCAGACCCGTACTCAGAGAGCCGTCAAGTGTGGAGTAACCAGTGAGCGAGTTCCCAGCTTGCGTCAGACCCTGTCCAGCCGCATCCGTCCTATCCGGGTTCATGCGGTGCGTGGGGACGGCTACAATCGCAGTGATGCTCGCAGTGGTAGTGCTGGTGGGTTCGTCGTCACTTGCGACAGCCGCGACCGACAGATCGCTGAAGCTGTTTTTCACGCACACTGGGGAACGTGCGACAATCACATTCAAGCGGGGCGGGAAGTTCGATGCCCGTGGCCTTGGTCAGATCAACCGTTTCCTGCGTGACTGGCGCAAGAACGAGCCAGCGAATATCGATCCCCGTCTACTCGATCTTGTGTGGGAAGTTTACCAGCGCAGCGGATCAAACAATTATATCCATATAGTCTCTGCCTATCGCTCCCCGGGGACAAACAAGATGCTCCGAGGACGATCGAGGGATAGTGGGGTCGCAAAAAACAGCCAACACACCCTCGGCAAGGCGATGGATTTTTATATTCCGGGCGTCAAACTGGCCAAGCTGCGATCACTTGCAATGCAGATGCAAGTCGGTGGAGTGGGGTACTATCCCGCATCGGGATCTCCGTTTGTCCATCTTGATGTCGGCAATGTCCGTGCATGGCCCCGCATGACGCGCAAAGAGCTGGCTCGGATCTTTCCCAATGGAAAAACAATGCACCTTCCCTCTGATGGCCGCCCTCTCCCCGGCTACGATTTGGCAGTCGCCGATTATCGTCGGCGCGTCGGCGCAAAATCGATCGAGATCGCTTCCAGTGCTGGAGATGACGACAGTAATTTCACTTCCACTTCGTCAAACAGGAGCAGCTTGGTCACCGCAATGCTACCGACTGGACGGAGCCGAGCGCAGGACGCGCTCGATCTTCAAACAAGCCGGCAGACCATGGTCGGCGAGGCAACGTCCGAGTTCACCGATTTAAGCGCTTTGGCCATTCCTGTACCAGTTGCACGCCCTACTTCCGAAATGGAGATACCTGAGGTCGAGGTTGCCTCACTTGGCCCGATCACTGATCGCACACAGATTGAGAGTTTCCGCCCTTCCGCCATCCTTGATCTGCCGGAGCCGGCAGCTTTGATCGCGCTATTTCCGATCCCTGCAGCAGACAGAGATGCTGACGAGGAGGCTGATGGTCAGGAAACGCTAATGACATGGGCGCTATCGGCTCCAGGCGCCACTACGGGATTGAAAGCGCCCCTCATGTCTGCACGACTGTTTGCAATCAGGACTACCCAGATCGCCCCCTAAATCAAGGGTCGGAGCCGTTGTGCCAGGCTGCAACAAACGTCTCGCACGTCGATGTTCGAATCTGCGGCTGTGCTTCAGCTTTTAGCAGGGGCCGGCGTTTGCACATCGTTGGAACAGCCTGTAGCGTCGGCAAAGCCTGCAGCGATTGCTGCCAGATCTTCAGGTTTGGCGTCGAAGCGTAAACCGTGAAACTCGCCGTCCGAGCCAGCCTCACCTTCAATGGAAAAGCCAGATAATTCGCCTTTCTGCTTTTCTACGTCACTAACTGGACTGGGAATGACGGTCACTTGGGCGCCGATTGCCCGACCCCGCATTCCGGAGACCGTGGTTGGCCCTTTGCTGTCCAGAACGGAAATCTGGATTAGATGACCCGCCTCGACCTTGCGAAGCGATTCGGCAACACGCAGGGCGGTCCGAAGACGGACCTGTTCATCCACGGGCTCTGTGACGATGAACTGCCGGATCCAGATGCCGTCGCGATCCCGCGCCTTGGCTGTGGCGACGGTCTGACACTCGGCACCGCTCTTCTCAGCCGATAAACCCAAAAGCTCTTCTGGACCATAATAGACTGCAGCCGCACCACCGGCACCGCCGACACAAAGTGCTCCGAATAAAACCGCCAAGCTGATCCTTAAGATGCGCCGTCTTCGTTCCTGCATGGAGAAAACCTTCGGTGGGAGCCTATGCCCAGATCTAACCACCGAAGTCTTGAAACCGAATGAAGCAAAAAGGTTAATCGAGGTTCCCCGCAGAGGACCCGCCTGCAGCCTACACGCGTTCACTGAGGATCATGGGGTGTGCCCAGCGTGGTCATCCGAATTTGCTGTTGCACCCTTTTGGACGACAAACTCCACTTCCACGGGCCCTGCCTTCTCGAACTGCAGCGTTGCCTTGAACTTCTCACCCTCCGCAGGACGCTGCATCGGTTTTTCAAACATGATGTGTGCGGCGCCCGGCTCCAGCTTCACAGTGGAGCCGGCGCTTATTGTGATGCCTTCCTTGACGGGTCGCATACGCGCCACTCCGTCGACGACAGATGATACGTGGATTTCAAACCGCTCAGCGACCGGACTGCTTCCTCCAAGAAGGCGATCATCCGTCGTGCCCGTGTTGACGATCGTCAGATAACCGCCAAGAACCGGAGCAACCACAGGAGCCTGTAAGGACCACGGATGCTTTATCTCCAGGCTCCCTACCGTAAAATCATGAGACGATGCAGGACCGAAAGACGCAGTCACGCACGTCAAGGCAACGAGCCCGCAAGCCAGTGTTTTTTGAAATGGCACGTAATTTCTCCGCATAGTTAGTGGGATACATCAGATCCGAAACCGTCATCTCTCGAGAGGTCTGAACAGGTTGGCATGACGACAAGTTGAAAGAGACCTGGAACGCCGGTGGCGCCGCGTTCAGCGAATGGGACGTAACAACCGCAACGCATTCATGGTTACAAGGACTGTCGCACCCGTATCGGCAAGAATTGCAGGCCACAGGCCCGTGATGCCCAGGATAGTCGTCACCAAAAATACCACCTTCAAACTCAAAGCGATGGTAATGTTCTGGAAAATGTTGCGCATAGTACGTTTCGAGAGATCGATCATAAGGGCGACATCAGCCACCCTGCCGTGGAGAACCGCGGCGTCTGCCGTCTCCAGCGCCACGTCCGTTCCACCACCCATAGCAATCCCGACATCAGCTGCCGCTAGCGCTGGCGCGTCATTGATCCCATCGCCGATCTTGCCGACAACATAGCCCTCTTTCTTCAATTCGCCCACGATCCGCTGCTTGTCTTCAGGCATCAGCTCCGCACGGACCTCGATGCCGAGTTGCGCACCGATGGCGGTGGCGGTCCGCTTGTTGTCGCCTGTCAGCATGATCGTCTTTATGCCTGCATCCGTCAGGGCCTTGAGGCCCGCAACAGCATCGGCTCTAGGCTCGTCGCGCATGGCAATGGCACCAGCGAGAACATCGCCAATGACCAGTACAGACACGGTCTTTCCTTCATCGTTGAGAGACGTGATCTTCTCCAAGTGAGCAACTGGAACCGGAACTCGCTCTGCTGCAGCCCTGGGCGAGCCAAAAAAGACCTCGACACCATCTACGATGGCGGAAACACCCTTGCCGCCGAGAGCCTTCGCATCGGTCCCCGTGGGAGGTACGATGCCTTCCTCCTTGGCCTTGCTTAAGATCGCAAGGGCGAGAGGATGGCTGGATCCCACTTCAAGCGCTGCGGCAAACCGAAGGACGTCCTCACTTTCCCGGCCGAACGGGACCACATCAGTCACCTGCGGTTTGCCTTCGGTGAGCGTGCCAGTCTTGTCGAAAGCAATCGCCGTAAGGTTGCCAAGTCCTTCTAGAACGGCGCCGCCTTTGAGGAGCAGGCCGCGGCGTGCGCCCGACGACAGTGATGCAGCGATCGCAGCCGGGGTCGAAATTACGAGCGCGCATGGGCAGCCTATCAGCAGGACAGCAAGTCCCTTGTAAACCCACTCACTCCATATTCCACCTGCGAAAAGCGGAGGGATGACCGCCACCAAAGCGGCAACGACAACTACACCGGGTGTGTAGTATTTTGAAAAACGGTCAATAAAGCGCTCAGTCGGAGCCTTGGATTCCTGCGCTTCCTCGACGAGACGAACGACACGGGCGATCGTATTGTCTGCGGCTGCGGCCGTGACCCTGACACGCAGAACCGCATCACCATTTACGGTGCCTGCAAAAACAGTGTCGTCGACCGCCTTGCGAACAGGCACGCTTTCGCCAGTCACTGGCGCTTCGTCAATCGAGCTTTCACCTGCAATGATGACACCATCGGCGGAGATCCGGTCGCCAGGGCGAACCATAATGATTGAACCGACCGCAAGAGTTTCGGCCGGCACCTCGCGAGTCTCGCTGCCTTCCTCCAATATCGCCGTTTTGGGAACGAGCGCCGTAAGCGACTTGATGCTGTCGCGCGCTTTTCCAGCGGCGACGCCCTCGAGCAGTTCGCCGACAAGGAAGAGGAAAACAACCGCCGCAGCCTCTTCGGTCGCATTGATGACCAGTGCGCCAGCAGCGGCGATCGTCATAAGCATCTCGATGGAGAATGGCGTGCCAGCCAGTGCGGCCATAATAGCCCTTCGGGCTATGGGCACGAGGCCGACAAGCATTGCTATCGTGTAGGCGTAGGTCTCGATCGCCGGGACCAGGTACCCAATGCCGTAAGCGACGGCCAGTGATGCCCCTGCCAAGATCGTCAGGCGCCCCTTCTTGCTCGCCCACCAAGGACCTTCGGAAGAACCATGATCGTGACCGTGGAGTCCCTCAAATTTGCCCTCTGCCGAGCTTTTCGATCCGTGGTCGTGTCCAGCGTGGGCGTTGTGAGAAGCTTCTTGGATAGTAGACGATGAGTGCCGGTCGGTTCCTGGGATGGGCACGATCGTGTAACCGAGACCGGAGACCCGCTTTTCGATGGCTTTCATATCCGCTGATTGCCGATGTTTGACCGTCATGGTTCCGGCCGTCACCGACACGGCGACGTCTTCGACAGCGTCTATCCGTCTGATGGCCGTGTCGATCTTGGCGGCACATGACGCACAATCCATTCCGCCGATACGGAAACGTGCCTGCAGGATAGGGGGTGCCATTCCGGTTACCCGGAAACGAGTTTGTAACGAGTCGCTCACTGGAAATCCTCACATTGTGAAAGATTAATCGTACGACCTCTAGCCACTAGAGGTGCAAGCAAAAACTTTCGCGGTTCGACAGGGGCGCTTGATATCGACTAATTGGTGCGAGGGCCGCGAGCCCTGCAATGCCGCCACAGCGGTGCTTAAAAGCTGATGGGCATGACCAAGTCTCGAAACGCCTTGAGCGGATCCGAATTATCGTCCACCCAAAACTTCATGGCCAACGCGGTTGCTCTGACTGATGGCGGGAACAAGAAAGCCGATTGAAATATCCCCTCCAGGGGGATAGGAATTGCCCATGAGCGAGCATCGACACGAAACGCATCCCGATATCATCAAGCGCCTCAAGCGTGCCGAAGGCCATCTGAGGAGTGTCACCGCCATGATCGAGGCAGGAAAACCTTGTCTCGACATCGCGCAACAACTGGATGCCGTCGAAAAGGCAGTCCGCAACGCCAAGCGCACGCTGATCCAGGACCATCTCGACCATTGCCTGGAGGAAACGGTGGGCGCGCTGGATCTCTCGCAGCGAAAGACGATCGACGACTTTAAGACCATCACGAAGTACCTCTGAAGGACGCGGTCGATGCTGGATGTTCTGCGCAATCGAACCTATCGGCGTCTGTTTCTCGCGCAGGTCATCGCGCTCCTCGGAACGGGGCTTGCCACAGTCGCACTTGGTCTGCTTGCCTTCGATCTCGCGGGTGATCGTGCCGGAGCGGTGCTCGGCACAGCGCTGGCGATCAAGATGATCGCCTATGTGGCTGTCGCCCCGGTTGCCGGAGCCTTCGCAGAGGTGCTACCGCGCCGGGCCATGCTGGTTACGCTCGATGTCATTAGGGCCGCAGTCGCGCTCTGTCTGCCGTTCGTCACGGAGATCTGGCAGGTCTATGTCCTGATCTTCGTCCTCCAGTCTGCGTCCGCCGCCTTTACTCCGGCATTCCAGGCGACGATCCCCGATGTCCTGCCGGCAGAAAAGGATTATACCCGGGCGCTTTCTCTCTCACGTCTCGCCTATGATCTGGAAAGCCTTGTCAGCCCGATCCTGGCGGCGGCCCTGTTGACGGTCATCTCCTTCCATTCGCTCTTTGCCGGAACCGTCTTCGGGTTCCTGGCCTCAGCGGCACTCGTCGTTTCCGTGACGCTGCCAAATCATCCCGCGAAAGAGCGCCGGAGCATCTACGAGCGGACGACACGCGGCTTGAAGATCTATCTCGCGACGCCGCGGCTGAGGGGATTGCTCGCGCTCTGCCTCACGGTGTCTGCCGCAGGCGCCATAGTGATCGTCAATACCGTCGTCTTCGTGCAGGCAAAGTTCGAACTGACAGCCTCCGACACGGCGATTGCGCTCGCGACATTCGGGTCGGGCTCGATGCTCGCGGCGCTCTTGCTGCCCAGGCTTCTCGACCGAGTTTCAGACAGGTTCGTCATGCTCTACGGCGCTGCACTTCTCAGTGCAGGCCTGATCGCGACTGCATTCATCGAGACCTACAGTCTGCTGCTGGCGCTTTGGTTTCTGCTCGGCATTGGCTACTCCGTCGTTCAGACACCATCCGGCCGTCTGCTGCGGCGGTCAGCTCATCCGGAGGATCGGCCGGCGCTCTTCGCCGCCCATTTCGCGCTGTCTCACGCCTGCTGGCTGATAACCTACCCACTCGCGGGGTGGCTCGGCGTCGCAATCGGTCTTCCTGGGACCGCCTTGGTTATGGCGGCAATGGGCGCGGCGGGTCTGGTTGCCGCATTGTCACTGTGGGAGATGGCAGATGAAGCCGAGGTGGAACACAGTCACGATGACCTTGCAGATGACGACCCGCATCTGCGCGAGGGACACCATCGCCACGGTCACCGGCACAGTCACGCCTTCATGATCGATCGGCTACATCCGGACTGGCCACGTGAGCATTAATCCATCCTGATGCAGGGGTCACTTACCGCTGTACGCCCGTAGTAGCTATAAGTCCGGTCATCCGAATGTCTTCTTTTGGAGCAATAGCTCTCACAGCCTCGCCTTGAAAGGACTCGAACCGGCGACAGGAATGTCTAAAGGTCCTAGATGCTGATATCATTCAATTTTCCGCTAAACATCTTGTCACCAAGCGGTCGCCGCAGCAATTTCTCCTTCATTCATCACCTGCGGCGACTGGAGCTTGTGTGTCGAGCATGGCTGATGATGACCACAAGTATCACCTACTTTTCCCATCGAACAAGCCGCCTCCCGTCAGCATCAATCGGCACTTGTCAATCCATCAGTTGCCAATTGTGGAACCTGCCATGTTAGAGTTGAAATTGACGGTGACGCGCCCGTCGTCACCAGATAAACAATTTAACAACGTGTTTTTGGCCTGGGGGCAGTGTGGCAGTATCCGCAGATGATTTTGTCCGAAAATGGAAATCCGTAGAACTTAAAGAGCGATCGGCGGCCCAAGAGCATTTTATCGATCTTTGCCACCTTCTTGGAGAGCCGACGCCTGCCGATGCTGACAAGGCCGGCGAATTCTATTGTTTTGAGCGCGGCGCAACCAAAACCACCGGCGGAGAGGGGTGGGCGGATGTCTGGAAACGCGGCCATTTTGGTTGGGAGTACAAAGGAAAGCGAAAGAACCTAAATGCTGCCTTCGCGCAGCTTCAGCAGTATGCTTTGGCTCTCGAAAATCCTCCTTTGCTTGTGGTTTGCGACCTCGATCGTTTCGTCATCCATACCAACTGGACGAATTCGGTTAGCGCCAAGCATGAGTTTGCCCTCGAAGATTTGCGTGATGCCGGCATTCTTCAAAAGCTGAAATGGGTGATGTCCGACCCCGAGCAATTGCGGCCAGGGACGACACGACAGGGTTTGACTGAAGCGGTCGCAGCGGAGTTTGCCACTCTCGCGCACTTGCTTCGCACCCGGGATGGCCATGCGCCGGATAAGGTTGCGCATTTCATTAACAGGCTTGTCTTCTGTATGTTTGCTGAAGATGCCGATCTGCTGCCAAACAAGATGTTTCGACGCATGCTCGGGGCGGCCAAAGCAGACCCCGTCAAATTTACCAAGCATGCTTCGACCCTCTTTGCCGCCATGAAAGATGGGGGACTGGTGGGTTTCGAAAACATCGAGTGGTTTAACGGCGGCCTGTTTGACAACGCCGAAGCTCTGCCTCTTACTGCCGAAGATATTGAGCTTTGCATTCGCGCTGCCGACCAGGACTGGAGCGAGATCGATCCGTCGATTTTCGGCACCCTGTTTGTCCGAGGGCTTGATCCTGACAAACGTTCCGAGACCGGATCGGAATACACCGACCGCGATAAGATCATGACGATTATTCGGCCTGTAATCACAGAGCCTCTGCTACGCGAATGGGATTCTGTGCGAGAGGGCATAGTTAACATAATCAATCCTGCGCGGGACGCCGTTGACGAAGCGGTTGCGAACGCTTCCAGCTATCCCGAATTGGCAGAGGAGGTTCGCAGCGTCTCTGGCCGGCTGACTGCCCGCCCCCAGCTGGAGCTTTTTGACGACCTCGCCAAGCAACGCAGGGTCCGCACGTTGGATGCCACTCGTGCAAGCCTGCGGGCAGCGGCGGCAGCACTTAGCCAAGCGCATAAGCAGGGGGAAGCTGCATTCAATGAATTCCTGGCACGCTTGCGCAGGTTCCGGGTTCTTGATCCTGCATGTGGCTCAGGCAATTTTCTGTACCTTGCGCTCGTTGAATTAAAGAATTTGGAACGCCGGGTATCGATCGAGGGAGAGCAGCTTGGATTTCCACCTGCGTTTCCCGCCATCGGACCCGAAGCGTTGCTGGGGATTGAAATTAACCCGTACGCTGCTGAATTGGCCCGTGTCTCCGTCTGGATTGGTGAGATTCAGTGGATGCGCAGGAACGGTTTCAATGTCGGCCGTCAGCCCATCCTGAAACCACTAACTACCATTGAATGCCGCAATGCAATTATCACTTCAGACGGTTCGCCTGCTGTTTGGCCGTCGGCAGAAGCGATCGTCGGAAACCCACCTTACCTTGGGGCAAAGCTCCTGAAGCGGCGGCTTGGCGTACCAATGACGGATGCGATCCGCAAAGTTTACGATGGCCGTTTGCCCGGCTTTACAGACCTTGTTTGTTATTGGTTCGAGAATGCCAGGGAGGCCATTGAACAGGGGCGAACCCGTCGCGCGGGTCTGGTTTCCACCAATTCAATCCGCAAGAATACGAATTTACCTGTCATGCATCGGATTGCGGCTTCAACCACGATTTATGCCGCGTGGCCCGAAGAGCAATGGACGGTCGACGGCGCGGCTGTGGACGTTTCCCTCATTTGCTTTGGAGATAGTGAAGGCGGAGCCATTCTTCTCAATGGTGAACCTGTTGGCTCGATAAACGCAGATTTGACGACTGGATTGGACCTCACAGCCGCAGGCCCCCTCGTGCAAAATAGAAATGGTGCATTTCTGGGGATTCAGAAAAGTGGTCCGTTTGATATTCCGGGTGAGTTGGCGCGTGCATGGATGAGGGAGCCTACCAACCCCAATGGGCGCAGGAACACCGAGGTTCTAAAACCGTATTGGAATGGTGACGATGTAACCGGCCGACCGCGCGATATTTGGTTCATCGACCTTCCGCTCGGCTTGAGCAAGGCGGACGCCGCTCTATTCGAATCTCCTTTTCGCCATGTTGCTACCACGCTAGATGAAGATGGGAAAACCGTCGAGCAGTTACGGGGAGCATTAGGTGAGCGGGCCGGGCCACGATGGTGGGAACCGCATTGGCCAAGGCCGGAGATGCGATCTCGTATCGAGCAATTAAACCGGTACATAATTACGCCGGAGACAGCGCAGCACCGGCTGTTTGTCTGGCAGTCATTTCCTGTATTGCCGGATAAGAATTTGATCGTTATCCCCCGTGAGGATGATCTAATGTTTGGCCTGCTCCACAACAAATTTCATGAAGCATGGGCGTTGCGAAAAGGCTCTGATCTTGAAGATCGCCCCCGCTATACGCATACGTCAACGTTCGCAACTTTTCCCTTTCCTGATGGAATGACGCCCGACATAGCCGTCGATGCAGCACGAGGATTGCCGGCAGCCGCCGCAATCGAGGCCGCCGCCGCCCGCCTTGCCGCGCTGAGGGAGAATTGGCTTTATCCAGATGATCTCGTCGTCGAGCAGCCTGAGGAATTTCCCGGTTTCCCCCCGCGTCGGATTGCCAAAGATTCTGGTGCAAGGGTGGCTCTTGCGAAACGAACGTTGACGAGCCTTTACAATGATAGGCCTGAATGGTTGGCCCAAGTCCACGGTGCGCTGGATATCGCCGTAGCGCGGGCCTATGGATGGCCCGAAGATATCGAACTGGACGACGCAATTTCAAGATTGTTGCAGCTAAACTTGCAGCGCTCCTCAAAGAAGCCAGTAGCCGCGGAATAGCGCTTCCGTCTATTCAAGTGCCTCTTTAAGCTGTTTTACCAACTCGTCGCGCCGGTCTTTATTAAGGCCGTCGAGATTCAACTGGCGCCAGCGGATGGCGGGCAGGCTGGCCGCATCGGGCAGGCCGATCAAATCCCAATCGGGCTTTCCTTCCTCGAAACCGATCAGGAAATCACGGTGTTTCCTGGGCATGTAGCCTATCAGTTCGCTAATCATGCGTTCGCGCGTGGCAACCAGCTCGGCGAGCGGAACAGTATCGCCTGTCATACCGGAAAAATGCCGTTCATAGACTTCGGTAATATCCTTGCGGGGTGGCGCTATTACCTCCGCCATCGGCCGATCATGGCTTGCCAGATAGATCAGAAAGGCGATCCGCACTTCGTCGGTAAACCCCTCATTCGCAAGGAGATCGCGCACGTCAAAAAGATCGCGCGGGTGCTGGCGGTCGAGTGCCGCCACTAGCTTGCCGCCATAGAGGTCGGCGAACGATACGATCCGCGCTTCCGCAAAGCCGAAGGCTTCTTCAGCCGCCGGGCGGACCTGGCGCAGCTCCGGAGCGTAGACGCAGCCGCGTAGCACCGGCGTAACCTCTATTTTGGGGCTCTGTGGTCATTTCTACATTAATACACGCTAAGGGCATTTTGCAGGTGACGGGAAACACAGGATTTTCGCATGTCGATGGCCGGCCTTGTCGGGCTGTTCGTCGGCATATTCCTGATTTTGCTGCTGCCACGCTTCCTGCCCTTTTCGGCCGACAGCCATGTTGCCAGCCTGGTCATGGGGTATGATCGCGTCAGCGCCGGCCGTGCCATGATCGAGGCGGCAGACCCGAAGCGCGCGGAGGCCATCGTGACGGCCGGGTGGGTCTATGAGACGAACCGCGCGGCGCTGGATAAGTGCATTGCGGATATGTTCCAGAGCCAGAAGGAGCAGCGTTGCCCGGTTGTCCTGCCCGTAGTCTAGAGCAATTCGCGCCGGTAGAGGTGTTGCAAATAGGGGTTCCGTGGACATTTCTGCAATAAACCCGCTAAGGGAAAGCTAAGTTGTTTGGGTTGAAACGGTTAGCGCGGATCGGCCTGAAGCGTTCGAGGGGGGCCGTCAATTTCGTTCCAGAGATAGTCGCTGGTGAGTGCGATATGGGCCCAGGGAAGCGGTGCGACCTGGGAGAGCAGTTCGGCGGGAATATCGATGCTCTGGGTGCGAACATAATCGACAGCGCGGCTGCGATAGACTGTGTTCCACAGGATATCCCTTCGGCCCGTGATGACCGCAATGGGGGCCGAAGGCTGACTTTGCTTGGTTAGAGTGTCAGCATTTCTCGCCTTGGCCGCCGCAAAGATATGGCTGCCATATTTTGTCAACAGGGCCTAATGTCGATTGGTCCCAGGCCTGACCCCGCCCATCTAATCATAAGACTTCCAGCCAACATGCTCACTCCAATCGCGAGGAGGAGGGGGCCGGCGAACTCCTCGGCCACTGTACCCGACGTCGAGGAAACCGATAGCAACATCAGGCTGAATTCTCCCCCGTTGGCCAGGATGACTCCGGTCCGCAATGAGGTCTGAAGCGCTTCGCCGAATAGTCGGGCGACGACGAAAACAATCAGCGTCTTTCCGCAGAGTATTATTGCAAGCCAGACCAGCACGGCAGGCCATTGAGATGGAAGGATCCAAAGTGGCAATTGAGTCCCGATACCGATAAAGAAAATCCCGACAAACAAGTCGCGAAAGGGCCGGATCTCGTTCTCGACAGCATGGCGCGCGTCGCCCTCGCCGATGATCATACCGGTCGCGAATGCGGCGAGCGCCGGAGAAAGGCCAGCAGATGTCGCGACGATCGTGGACCCAAGCGCAATGGTAAGTGCGAGGAGTTGGGCAAGCTCCGGATCGCCACGCAACGCGACCCAACGGGCAAGTACCTGCAACGGACCTCGGGCAATGAACAGAGCAGCAACCACTGCCGTTGCACTGGCGATGACCGTTATCACGCCATACCCTTCGGCGGCACCACTCATTGCATCGTGCAGAAGCAGGAACGCGACGGCTGCCAAGTCCTGAAACAGAAGCACTGCGATGGCCAAGCGCCCATGAGCCGATCCAAGTGTCAACGGCGGAGTAAAATCCTGCCACGCGGCGGCGCAAAAGTCGGCCACTTGTGGCGCGCGCATGAGACCGCCGGGAGGGCTTAGGCCCGAGCGGGGGTCTCATGTGCGCGTTGCGATTTTCGAAGGGCGTCAGCCGGCCTTTCGGGCGCGGCTTTGGGCGAGACGATAGCTGTCGCCGTTCATCTCGAGGATGCTGACGTGATGGGTGATGCGGTCGAGCAAAGCGCCGGTCAGGCGCTCGGACCCCAAGGTTTCCGTCCATTCGTCAAAAGGAAGGTTGCTGGTGATCAGGGTCGCGCCTCGCTCGTATCGTTGCGAGATCAGCTCGAACAGCAATTCCGCGCCGGTCTTTGACAGCGGCACGAAGCCCAGTTCATCGATGATCAACAGCTGGTAGGCGGCCATCTGCTTCTGGAACCGGATGAGACGCCGCTCGTCGCGCGCCTCCATCATCTCGCTGACCAGTGCGGCCGCTGTCGTGAACCCAACGGACAGGCCCTTCTGGCAGGCGGCCAGGCCGAGGCCGAGCGCCACATGGGTCTTGCCCGTGCCGCTGGGGCCGAGAGCGATAACGTTCTCCCTGCGCTCGATCCATTCGCAGCGCGCCAGTTCCAGCACCTGCATCTTGTTCAGCTTTGGGATGGCGGCGAAGTCGAAACTGTCGAGGCTTTTGACGACCGGGAACCTGGCCGCCTTGATGCGACGCTCGACCTTGCGACGGTCCCGTTCGATCATCTCCCGCTCGGCAAGTCGGGTGAGGTATCCGACATGATCGACGCCTTCGGTGGCGCACAGCCGGGCCAGCTTCTGGTACTCGCGCTGGAAACTCGGCAGCTTCAGGGTTTTGAGATAATGGGTGAGAAGGATCTCGGGTGCTTCGGTGTTCATGCGGCTTCTCCCGCATCCGACGACAGGAGACGCATATACGCCTTCGCCGAGGTCGTCTCGACCGTCGCCCTCGGCAGATAGGGGTAGATGGACAGGTCCAGTCTGGGCGGCCGGCGTTCCACCCGGCACAGGATCAGATGCTTGACGGCGTCAAAGCCAATGGCGCCAAGCTGGATCGCCTGCTTCACCGCCGCATGCAGATCGGCGAGTTCGAAGCTCTCCAGCAGGCGGAGGACCTGCACGTACTCACGCCGGCCGTGCTTGGCCATGCGGCCTTCCATCAACCGGCGCAGCGTAGCGAACTCTTGCGGCAAGTCCCAGCCCTGGAGGGGCGCTGCCTGATCCAGCGAATTGATCTTCTGCTCGATCAGCGGCAGGTAATGGACAGGATCGAAGACGACGTCTTCCCGTTCCCAGCACCGAGGATGGCGGGCGATGATCTCGCCACGGCAACCGATGACCACTTCGTTGACATAGCCGCGCACCCACACATCCTGATGGCCATAGGCGACCGGGACGGAATAGTCGTTGGTCTTGTAGCGCACCAGCGACTGCGCCGTCACCTTGGCACTTGCCTGGTCGCAGGCATCAAATGGCGAGGCTGGCAAGGCGCGCATGGCAGCCAGATCGCGCCGCAAGCGCTCGCCGATCGTCTCGCTCTCGCCGCGCAGCCTGTCGCGCTGGCGCTTCCGGCACTGCTCCTCCAGAAAGGTGTTGAACGCCTCCCATGTCGCAAACTGCGGGATCGGCACCATGAAGTTGCGCCGGGCATAGCCGACGAGACCCTCGACGTTCCCCTTGTCGTTGCCCTTGCCGGGACGGCCATAGCGATCCCGGATAAGGTAGTGGGACAGGAAGCCGCTGAACAACGTCGCGCGCTTGCGGGTGCCGTCAGGCAAAATCTTCGCCACCAGGCAACGGTCGTTGTCGTAGACGATCGATTGCGGCACGGCGCCGAAGAAGGAAAACGCATGGACGTGGCCATCGACCCAGGCCTCGGCCGCTGCCGCCGGATAGGCCCGCACATAGCAGCCGTCGCTGTGCGGAAGGTCGAGCACGAAGAAGTGCGCCTTGCGCTCCACACCGCCGATCACCACCATCGCCTCACCGAAGTCCGCCTGCCCATGGCCGGGCGGATGCGATAGAGGCACGAACACCTCCTGGCGACGCTGATCTCGCTCGCGCATGTAATCCTTGATGATCGTGTAGCCGCCGGTGAACCCGCGCTCGTCCCGGAGACGGTCGAACACTCGTTTGGCCGTATGGCGCTGCTTGCGCGGCACCTTTACATCCTCATCCAGCCAGTGATCGATTGTCGAGACGAACGCATCCAGCTTGGGTCGCCTGATCGGCAACTGACGCTGATAGCCCGGAGGCGTCGAATACGACACCATCTTGGCAACGCTGTCGCGCGATATGTTGAAATGCTTTGCAGCCTGACGCCGGCTCATCCCTTCCGAGACGGCCAAGCGAACCTTGAGATACAATTCCACGGTGTAGATCCCCTTGTCCCTCCTGCGTTTAATGCAGAAGGAAGATAGGTGGCCGGATTTTACTCCGCCCCTACGGCGAGACTATCGCGCCGTTACCGTGGCCGACTTTTGCACCGCCGCTCTCATCTCGAACCGGCGTTCGCCGAGCTCAACCGAGATGGCATTCCCACGCCGCTTGACATCATCAAACACATTACCCCACTCGGCTGGCAGCACATCAGTCTCACCGGCGATTACATCTGGACCCCAACAGACGGCGTTGATCTCAGGCCATTGCGGCGCGAAACATCTATCCTCGCAGCGTGATCACCATACGTTCTCAAAAGTCGGACAGATCCAACACTTTCGTGTCGTGACGCCAACAAGCTCGTCCGATCCGACGGCGGCAATGATGGCGTGATACTCGCCGGCTGCTGGTCCCATAGCAGGCGCAAGTTCTACGAGCTCCATGCCTCGGATAGCTCCAGGATCGCCACTGAGACGGTGGAGCTGATGGCAAAGCTCTGGGAAGTGGAAGCAGCAGCGCGGGGGCAGAGCCCTGACGGCCGTGTCGCGGCGCGCCAGGCTACATCTGCTGCTGTAGTCAACGAGCTCTTCGCCCTCTGGCAGAAGACCTTGCCGCGGATCTCCGGCAAGTCGAAGCTGGCAGAGGCGATCCGCTATGCCACCTCGCGTCGTTCCATCTTCGAGCGCTTCCTCATCGACGGCCGCATCGAGCTCGACTCTAACATCGTTGAGCGCGCCATCAGACCCCAGACAATTACGCGAAAGAACAGTCTCTTCGCTGGCAGCGATGGCGGCGGAAGGACCTGGGCGACAATCGCCACGCTCCTTCAGACGGCGAAGATGAACAACGTCGATCCGCAGGCCTGGCTCACCCAGACCCTCGAGCGCATCGCCAAAGGCTGGCCCAGCAGCGATCTCGATGCACTCATGCCGTGGAATTACGCGGGCTGAACGGCCTCAGCTTGCCGCTTACCGGATATGGAGTGGCCGACTGCTTGCTGACGGCGTAGCAGTTGACTGTGCTGTATCGGATGTGGCGGAGGAAGGTTTGAAGGTGAACAGTAGAGGTTGTCATTCCCGCCGAGACTGTCATCCAGCATTCGGACGGAACAATACGTAATCCATGGGGGCGTGAGTGACCGCGCTGGGGAACTGAACCATCGGTCTATGGGATCTGCCAGCAGATCTAGACATCGACGCGTTGAATTGCACGGTTACCGGTGAATTACGGTCTCCGGGAGCACGCTGAACAGCCTACAAACCCACGGAGATCCGGATGGTGTCCCGCATCGCCGCTTAGCGGGTGAAGGACCCCGGGTTGTCGCAGTCAGGTGATCGGCAATGTAGGTTTCCAGGTAATCGATGGCCTCAGCGGATTCTCCATCTTTGAGCCGGTGCAGGCGCACTTCTATGCTGCCCAACGGCTGCAGGCCTTCTTCGCGTCCCAGAACGCGAACGTCGCGAGGCACCGTACTCTGCGCCATGGTGGTGACACCCAGTCCTGCTCTGACGGCGGCAAGCACTGCGCTGTAGCTGGAACTGAGGTAGGCCACTTTGGACGAGCGCGCATCGGGCCCCAGCACGGACAGAATGCGCCTGCGATAGATGCAGGGCGGCGGCGCCAGGACAAGCGGCAAGGGATTTCTAGCATGACCTGAATGGTCGACACTGGTGAACCATAACAGTGGCTCGGTGTGAATGAGCTTGCCGTCGCCAGCCTCGCCCTCGTCATGCAAAGCGATCACCAAGTCAAATTCGCCATTCTGCTGCCGAGCCAGCAAGGTCATGCTCAACTCGTTAGTCACTTCAAGCATGACATTGGGATGGGTCTGGGCAAAGCGACCTAGCAGATGCGGCAGGAGGGAATCGGTATATTCGCTGGGAGCGCCGAGCCACATTCCGGCCTTGGCTGGCTGACACCGGCCGAGTTCGCTCAGACCATCAACCCGCGACGTGATGCGGTGCTGCGCAGCCGGAATGGCTCCGCACCGCAACCCGCCGCTACCGCCCACAATGCAGCAACCCAAAATCGCCGGAGCGAACTCAAAACCGGATAAAACTTGGGGGCAAGGTCAATCTATTGCATCGAAAATTCGCGCATTTGTGCGGAATTTGCGGAAAAAAAAGTGTTCTTTGCCTGCTCAAAAAAATTGATTTTTGAGCCTTGGCTGGTGGTTGACCAAATCTTGCACGCGTGGGAATGTTCTTTCGGACCTCAAAAAACAATGTGAGACCTAAAATGAACAAACACGTAGGAAACTCCTGGGAGCAGCGCGACATGGAGAGCGTTTTCCATGGTTTCACGGACCTCGAAACGCTCAAAAAAAATGGCCCGGTCGTACTTACCCATGGCGAAGGAATTCATGTCTTTGACGTTCATGGCAAAAGCTACATGGACGCAAACTCCGGCCTTTGGAACAATGTCGCTGGCTTCAATCATCCGGGATTGATCGAAGCGATCTGCGAGCAGGCGCGTCGCTTCCCCGGGTACCACGCCTTCTTCGGCCGTGTCGCCGATACGACGGTCGCTCTGTCTGAGAAGCTTGTTAAACTCTCCCCGTTCGAGCGCGGGAAAGTCTACTATACAAACTCCGGATCCGAAGCGAACGACACCGTAGTCAAGATGCTTTGGATGCTCCATCGCCGAAATGGGCAACCGCAGCGCCGAAAGATTATCACGCGTGTCAACGCCTATCACGGCGTGACGGTAGCCACCGCGTCTATGACGGGAAAGGCCTATAACGCTGAGTTTGGCCTTCCACTGCCGGGCTTCCTTCATGCGGACTGCCCGCACTACTGGCGTTTCGCGAAGCCGGGTGAAAGCGAGCTCGAGTTCTCACAGCGCCTGGCTCGAAACCTTGAAGAACTGATCATCAAGGAAGGTGCGGACACTATCGCAGGTATGTTCTGTGAGCCAGTGCAAGGTGCCGGTGGTGTCATTCCGCCTTCGGAGGGCTATTTCCAAGCAATCCGGCCAATTCTGCGCAAGTACGGCATTCCGCTGATCGCCGACGAAGTGATCACCGGCTTCGGCCGAACCGGTGAAATGTGGGGCAGCGTGAAATACGATGTGCAGCCCGACGCAATCGTAGCATCCAAGTGCATCACCGCTGGTTACTTCCCGATGGGCGCGGTTATTCTTGGTCCCGATCTCTGCGACGCGTTGACACGCGTCTCGGAAGAGGCCGAAGAGTTCCCTCATGGGTTTACGGCCGGTGGAAACCCGTTGGGAAGTGCTGTCGCTCTGAAGGCGCTCGACATCCTCGAGACCGAGGGACTTCTCGAAAACGTGCGGCGTGTCAGCCCCCGTTTCCTTGCTGGTCTCAACAGCCTTGCCGAACACAAGTATGCGGGAGAGGCTCGCGGTGTTGGACTGATGGGGGCCGTCGAGCTTGTCGCTGACAAGAAGACGAAGGCGCCATTGGACGGCAAACTTCAGGTCTCCGAGCGCATTGCGAACAAGGCGCTCCAGAAGGGGCTGATTTGCCGGCCTCTCGGTCAGGCGATTGTTCTCGGACCTCCCTTCATCATTACCGAAGCGCAGATCGACGAGATGTTCGACATTTTGCGCGAGACCATGGCGGAAGTCTTCGCCGACGTAGGCCTCTAATCGCTTCGCGAATCCATTGAACGTCCTTCCCGGCGGCATTGTCTGCCGGGGAGGCTGTGCGTGCATCAATCGTTGGGAGGCTCCGGGATGCCGGGTCAGAAATTGAATCTCGATACTATCGAGAGCGTAAGATCATACATTCGCGAAACAAATCCTAAACATATCAAAGTCGGAGTGTTCGACATTGATGGTGTGCTACGAGGAAAGTTCATCGCTCGCGACAAATTCCTGTCCGCCCTCGACGACGGTTACGGCTTCTGCAACGCATTGCTTGGCTGGGATGTTGCCGACACACTCTACGATAATTGTGAGTACACCGGCTGGCACACGGGTTTTCCTGATGCCAACGTGCGTATCATCCCTGAGAGCGGAATGATCCTACCTTTTCAGAATGATACGCTCTTCTTCACAAGTGAATTCTCGGGGGCGGCCGAAGCCATCTGCCCTAGGGGAGTGCTACGTCGTGTATTGAAGCGCGCGGCTGATATGGGCTTTTCCATCAAGGCCGCGATGGAATTCGAGTTCTTCATGTTTAAAGAAACGCCGGAATCCCTCGAGGAGAAGGCTTTTCGCGGACTCCAGACCCTTTCACCGGGAAGCTTCAGCTACTCGGTACTTCGTTCGCTTGTGCAGGAAGGGCTCTACCAGGAAATCCTAGACACGTTCGATTCCATTGGCATCGAACTCGAGGGACTGCATGCAGAGACGGGGCCGGGTGTCGTTGAAACTGCGATCGCAGTCGATGGTGCCTTGGCGATGGCTGACAAGGCATCTATCTTCAAAGCCTTCATGAAGATCCTCGCCCAGAATCGTGGCCTGATGGCGACGTTTATGGCGAAGTGGAACGAGACGCTTTCCGGCCAGAGTGGACATACCCACATGTCGGTCTGGTCACTGGACGGTAAACCGCTGTTCCACGATCCCGCGGGCGAGCACGGCATGAGCGATACGATGCGCTACTTCCTTGGCGGACAACTCGCGTACTTGCGTGAATTCGCAGCTCTTGTCGCTCCCAACATCAACAGCTATTCGCGACTAACGCCGGGATATTGGGCTCCGACGGCAGCGACGTGGGGTATCGACAACAGAACGGTGGGTATCCGCGTCATCCCTGGCTCGGCGCGCTCCCAGCGCCTCGAGTATCGCGTTCCGGGTTCAGACGTTAACCCCTACCTCTCGATGGCTGCAGCCATCGGCTCGGGCCTGCTTGGTATCGAGAGGAAGATTGATCTTGGGACGATCTCGACCGGGAACGCCTATGCCCAGGACGTTCCAGAAAGCCGCCGCCTCCCCAGCAATCTGGAGACTGCTGCCGTGTTGTTTGGAGGCTCGGAGGGAGCCAAGGAACTCTTTGGGGAGGCGTTCGTGCGCCATTTCGCGGATTCTCGCTCGTTTGAAGCGCGTCAGTTTGCCCGTGCGGTCACCGACTGGGAACTTCGGCGTTACTTCGAAATCCTCTGATCAGGACGGGGCATCGTGCACCTTGCCAGCGCGACGCAGAATCTGGGTCACACATTCTGCGTCGAGCGCCTTGCATAGATGTCCCGGAGGCTTGAGCGTGGTCATGTCCTGCGCCGCCAGCATCGCGTTCAGGATGGATTCGTCAGTGGCATCGACGACAGCCTCGTATGCCGCGTCTAAAACTTCGTCGTTTAGATGCGCGCTGCGTTGAAGTGCTTCGTCCACCTGGGGGAGTGGCCGATTGTTGGCGGTACTGAATGCGAGAAAAATATCGCCCGAATTGTTTCCGCCGGGAGTTCCTGTCTTGCTGATGCCAATTCCTGCGCGTCTGGCTAGCCGGTTTAGTTGATCGGGACGAAGCGGCGCGTCGGTCGCGATGATTACGATAATGGATCCCCGCTCACGGTCGAAGAGTCGATTGTCTCTAAGCTCCATCCCAACCGGTTCGCCGAGGATCGTGAGCCAATCGCGTTTGCCGTGGTTTGCTTGGACGAGAACGCCAAAGGTATAGCTCCGTCCTGCGATATCCACCTTGCGCGACGAGGTGCCGGTTCCGCCCTTGAACTCGTAGCAGATCATCCCCGTCCCGCCACCGGTGTTACCTTCCGCAACGGCCCCGTCTCTGGCGTTATTCAACGCCTGAAGTACATGCTCCTCGCGGATGTGTTGGCCGTTGATGTCGTTGAGAACGCCGTCGTAGGTTTCTGCGATGACGGGCATGGCCCAAAGATGCTGGTCGGCGAACGCCTGTTTATAATGACGGATCATCCATTTGACTGCTGCGTGATGGGCGATGCCGACGCTATGGGTGTTGGTGATGCAGATTGGGCCCAGGAAATGACCGGCATCCCGGATCCAGTGGGATCCGGTCATTTCTCCATTTCCGTTTAGGGAGTGAATCCCGGCGCGCACAATACGCGCCTCGGTGCTGTAGCCGAGGGGTAGGATTGTTGTCACGCCAGTTCGGATGACACCTTCAGACTCATTCAGTGTCTCGTTGCCAACAAGCACGCCGCCCACATCCGTGATCGCGTTGTTCTCGCCCGGCGTGCCTCTCAGCTTCCAGCCTAAATTTCGAGCCCGTTTGCTTGCCATTTGTGCATTCCTCCGATCTGCAAGGACCTCAAAACACTTTCTTTCCGCAAACTGAAAAATCTGTTTGTGAGAAGTTCGAAAGTATGTTTTTTTAGCTCCATAAAAACAACGACAAAATTCTCCAGAGGAAAATTATGGGCTTCTTACAGATAGCCTCAGCTCACAAGGCGTACCAAACGCCTGAGGGAACGCTGGTGCGCGCGCTCGACGACATTACGATCAATGTCAGGAGCAACGAATTCTTGACACTCCTCGGACCATCGGGTTGCGGGAAGACTACGCTGCTGAAAACCATAGCCGGTTTTGAAGACTTGGATGGAGGCGACCTCATTCTTGAGGGGCGCAGCCTGAAGGCCGTTCCGGCCCACCGTCGTCCATTCAACACCGTCTTCCAGAACTACGCCTTATTTCCCCACATGAACGTCTCGCAGAACATCGCATATGGTCTCGACGTTGCCGGCGTGAAGAAGGCCGAACGTGACCGCCGCGTTGGCGAGGCACTGGAAATGGTCGGCTTGGCTGGCTACGGCGGCCGGAAGCCTTCGCAGCTCTCCGGAGGTCAGCAACAGCGTGTCGCACTTGCACGTTCGCTGGTCTTGAAGCCCCGCGTTCTGCTCCTCGACGAGCCACTCTCCGCTCTGGATCGCAAGATGCGAGAGACGATGCAGATTGAGTTGAAGAACCTGCAGAACTCCGTGGGTATCACGTTCATCTTCGTGACGCACGATCAGGAAGAAGCTTTGGCGATGTCCGATCGTATCGCCGTATTGTCGCATGGCAGGGTACAGCAGCTCGGGTCGCCCACTGACGTTTACGACACTCCCGCAAACGAGTTCGTTGCGAACTTCGTTGGAACCTCCAACCTATTCAGCGGTCGCATCGTGGAGAGCGATGCAGCTCGCGGCTTGTTCACGATCGAGACCGCCAATGGGCGGCGGTTGATTGCGAGGGGACGCGACTTCGAAAACGGCAGTGTGGTGAAGATGGTTCTTCGCCCGGAGCATCTCCGTCTGGTTGACACCGACGAATTCGAGGGAGCAGGCACCCTGCAGGGGCAAGTTAAGGACGTTATTTTTGTCGGATCCGTCATCCATATCCATATCGACGTTGGCTTTGGAAGGACGGCAATCGTTCATCACCACCACGATCGGACGGGCATCCGGAACGCGATTGAAGCTGGAGCGAATGTTCGCATCGCGTACTCGCCGTCTTCCGCACATTTGATTGCAGCCGAGCGAGGCTGAGATGGTCACTGGAAAAACCGTTCAATCCAGAAAGACGCAAGCGCTACTCTTGCTGCTGTCACCGATCACGCTCCTTCTCGGTGCCTTCTTTCTAATCCCGCTCGGGATCATGGTGGTTTACAGCTTCCTTGAGCCTGGGCTCTACGGCGGTGTCGAGTGGACCTGGTACCCCTATAACTACGGACGAATAATCGGCTGGCCACTCAACGACTACGAGACTTTTGAGCCAATTTACCTCTCCATATTCCTGAGTTCTCTCAAGATTGCTTGCCTAACCGTCATCTTCTCGCTCCTGATCTGCTACCCCGCTGCTTTCTGGGTCAGCCGTATGAGCGAACGGCGCAAGAGTCTTGTGCTTTTTTTGATCACATTGCCATTCTTCGCCAACCTTCTCGTGCGGATTTACGCATGGCTTCTGCTCCTGAGGCCTACCGGCATCATCAACATGGCTCTCCAAAGCATTGGTCTCGTGGGGCAGCCGCTCGACATGCTTTTCTCGAGCTTCGCCGTCATTGTCGGCATGGTCTACATTTTCACGCCGTTCATGTTTCTACCCATCTACGCGAATGTCGAAAAATTGGACTACTCGTTGGTACGGGCTTCCCAGGATCTCGGAGCAACACCCCTACAGACATTCCTCCGCGTCATCCTACCGCTGACCCTTCCCGGCATCGCTGGTGGATCGATTATCGTCTTCATACCGGCGCTTGGAAATTTCATTGTGCCGTCGTTCCTCGGAGGTTCGAAGGTCCAGATGACCGGTAACCTCATCGAACGTTCTTTCCTGCAATCACGTGACTGGCCGTTCGGCGCTGCACTGGCGCTCCTTATCATGGCCTCCGTCGTGCTCGTGGTCATGTTCCAAGTTGTTCGAAGCTCTCGTGCTCAAGCAAGGGGTGCGGCGTGATGAATAGGATCCTGTCGTCTTTCAAAATCTTCCCAAGCGTCTTCAATATCTACGGCTTCCTGTTCCTAGCCTTCCTCTACATGCCGCTTGTGTTGATCGTGCTCTATTCCTTTAACGCAAACCCGATCAACATGGCCGACTGGACGGGCTTCACGTTCGACTGGTACCGGACGATCTTCGGTGGTGCTGCTGTTGAAACAACGTTTGATTCGGCATTCAGCGAGTCTCCGCAACGGATATTCGAGGTCGTCAAAAACAGCTTTCTCGTGGCGGTTTCGGCTGCGACCATTGCTACCGTAATTGGAACGGCAACAGCAATCGCCTTGGCGCGCTACAAGTTCTTCGGAAAGCGTTTTTACCAAACGCTTCTTCTGCTTCCGATGCTCATTCCCGACATCGTTTTGGGTATCGCGCTCCTCGTGTTTTTTGTGGGCGTAGGCTTCGAACTCGGTCTTTTGACGATCATCATCGGCCACGTGACATTCTTGTCTAGCTATGTGTTCGTTGTCGTTTCTGCTCGGCTTGCAGGGATGGACACAACCTTGGAGCAGGCATCCGCCGACCTGGGCGCTGGTCCGTTCACAACTTTTCGCCGCGTAACGCTCCCGCAGATCATGCCGGGCGTGGTGGGCGGCTTCTTGCTCGCCTTCATCATCTCACTCGACGACGTGGTGATCACCTACTTCATCGCCGGCGTTGGCTCGCAGACACTGCCACTTTTCATCCTCGCCATGATGCGGAGAGGGTTGCGGCCTCAGATCACCGCTCTGGCGGTTCTAATTCTCGTGTTCTCGTTCGTCGTGGCGACAGTTGGCCTGCTGCTGCGCAACCGGAAGCCTTAGCAATCAAAATAAGGGGAGTACCTGAAATGAAGAGAATGCTGACTCGACTTGCAGGCGTGGCATCGATCCTTCTGTTGACAACCCAGATGGCCTCTGCTGATGGGAAACTCAGTCTCTACAACTGGGGCGACTACATTAACCCGGAGCTGATCGACGCATTCAGCAAGGAATACAAGGTCGACGTAACGCTCGACACCTATTCCACCAATGAAGAAATGCTTGCTCGCATTCAGGCCGGTGCATCTGGCTACGACCTCGTTTGGCCATCGGTGCACATGCATGATATTATGCAAAAGCTTGGCTTGCTGCAGGCAGCACATCCGAACCAGATGCCTGGCTGGGAAAATATCGACAAGGCAGCTTTACGCTCGCATGAGGATCCTCAAGGGGACTATTGCCTCCCGTATGCTTGGGGAGCTGTGGGCATCCTCTATAACAAGAAGCTCATTCCCGATTTGAAATCCTGGGAGCAGTTCTTTGACTACGCCAAGGCCAATCCGGGCAAAGTGACGATGCTCGACGACCTACGAGAAACGCTGGGAGTCGGCCTAATCATGACGGGGTCGTCGGTAAACTCACGCAATCCTGAGGAAATCGAGAAGGCCGAAGCCTTCATTATGCAGCAGAAGCCGAACATCGGTGCGTTCCGTTACGACGTAATCCCGTTGGTGACTTCCGGCGACATTGCCGCGGGCCACTACTATGTCGGTGGTGTTCTCAACGTCCTGCAGAACCCGGACCTATTGGGCTTTGTCATCCCAGAGGAAGGAGCGACGATGTATCAGGAGGACGTGTGCCTTCTGGAAGGGGCTCCGAACCCCGAGAATGCAAAGCTGTTCATGCAATTTCTCATGCGTCCGGAGAACGCTGCAAAGAACTCCGAGCGTCTCACGAACGGTGTTGTAAATACGGCCGCGGTCTCGCTGCTGCCGGATAATCTCAAGACGAACCCGTCGATCAATCCCTCTCCTGAGGTCCGCGCGAAGCTTCAGATTTTCGAAGACCTTGGCAAGGATTTGCGGGCCTACACCCGCGCCTGGGACCGCATCAAGACGAACTGATTTCTTACTCGAAACCGTCGGGGTGCGGCTGGCGCACCCCGACTTCTTTCTTGGGGTGCCTGATGAGCAGATACGAACTAGACCAAAGCGACCTGCAGTTCGCTCGAGAGTTTCTCGCCGATCCCGTGGGATATCATAGCCCCGGATTGCAGCGTGTGCTCAACCGAATGCGAGGCGCCGATTGGGCGTTCAAGTACGTGCTCGTCACGCAGGAGCGGCATGGTCGCTGGCTGTTGGGAAAGATGCCGCGGAATCGTGGATCGGAAATCGAGATCATCGAAGGCGTGGTCTACACCGACCTGCTGGACGCGGAACGCGACATCTTTCGTCGTCGTTGGCAGGATTTGACCGGCAACGACCTGAACCTTGCACTGCAAAGTGCTGCCTAAATTAAACTGGAATCAAAGATGTTGCCGATTGTTGCTTACACCGACAAACTCAGTGTTGCCGCGGGCGAAACCATATCCGTGATGGCGAGTTCCTTTGGCGCGCGTGAATATCGCGCCGACTTGCGCCGAATAATCCAGGGTGACACCAATCCAGAGGGACCTGGTTATAAAGACGAACGGATCGATCTGGATCTTGGTGGCGCTCGAAAGGCCGTGGAAAAACGCTTCTTTCCTGGATCATGCGTAATCGTCCCAGCTCAGCGGGTACTGTCTGGCCTTGCCGATTTCACGATCGCTGCAGTGGTTCGACCCACTCTCGTCGACGAACGCGAACGTTCCATCATTTCATTGCCAGGATTCGCGCACATCGGGATTGATGGCGAGCACTTCGTCGCGGAGGCTCATGGCCATCGCCTCGAAGTCAAACAGCCGGTCAATACTGGTGCGTGGTATGTCGTCTCATTGTCCTTTTCAACCGAAACCGGATCGCTGACATTCGCGGTTTCGAAGGACAACGAGGCAGCGAGCGAAGATGTGAAGCCGCTGGTTCAAACGGCTAAGGTTGCAGGTCTCCGGTGCGACGCGGAGGAAATCGTTATCGCAGCTTCCAGAGGTTTGGAGGGCCGGCCTGCTCAGTTCTTTGATGGAAAAATCGATCGACCGGCAATCTTTGGCGCGGAAATATCACATGACGCTCTCCGACGGCTGCTGGCCGACTTCTCTCAGCTTGCCCGGATGCGTTCACTGCTCGCGGCGTGGGACTTCTCCGTCAAGATGACAACCCAAACGATCTGCGACATATCCCCTTATCAGCTCCATGGGCGTATCCATAACGCGCCGGCTCGGGCGATGACCGGATGGCTTTGGAAGGGGCAGGATCTCGACTGGAAAAAGCGTCCCGATCTCTATTCCGCCATTCATTTCCACTCCACGGACTTTTATGACGCTGGATGGGACGTTGACTTCACCGTTTCGCTCCCCGACGACCTGAAGAGCGGCGTATACGCTGTGCGATTGGTCCCTGATGGGGACGAAGAAGCGGCATATTATTGCGTATTTGCTCTGCGGCCGCCTCGGGGGAAGCCGTCTCGAAACACCGTCGCGTTCCTGTTCCCGACATGCAGCTACCTTGCCTATGCCAACCATCGGCTTGCGATGGACGTACCGGGAACTGAGATAGGGATGGGGAGGGTGGTGGAACTGGATCGGCACCACATGTTCCTTCAATCCAATCCGGGTATCGGGTTCTCTGTCTACGAAACCCACGACGACGAGAGCGGTGTCTTCCATAGCTCTCGCTTGCGGCCCATCGTAGACCTGCAGCCCAAGGTGAAATCGTTCCTGGGCGGTTTTGGCTCGAACGTTTGGCAGTTCAATGCTGATACCCACATCCTGGGGTGGCTGGATGCCATTGATCAGGACTATGACGTGATCACCGACGAGGATGTCCATGAGGAAGGGATGCGCCTGCTCGGTCAGTACAACGTCGTGATCACTGGGACGCATCCGGAATACTATACCCGGAATATGATCGAGGCGCTGCAAGGCTTTACCGATCGAGGCGGCCGCTTGATGTATCTTGGCGGAAACGGCTTCTATTGGGTTGTTAGCTTCAACGAGGACATGCCGGGGATTATGGAGTGCCGTCGATCGGAGGCAGGAATTCGCCCCTGGGAGCCGGGGCATGGCCAGTTCTATCATGCTTTCACCGGCGAATATGGGGGACTTTGGCGACGCAACGGTCGCCCGCCAAATCATCTTTGCGGCGTGGGGATGACATCCCAAGGCTTCGATATATGCGAACCCTACTATCTTGCCCCCGCAGCCAAGGATCCGCGCGTTTCATTTATATTCAACGGTGTGTCGGCGGATACCAAAATCGGTGATTTTGGTCTGGCAGGTGGAGGTGCTGCGGGATTGGAGGTTGATCGAGCAGATCAATCCCAGGGTACCCCAGACCACGCGCTTGTGCTCGCGTCATCTACACGTCACACCGACATCTACCTGATGACACCTGAAGACCTGTTGGATCCCACTCCTGACTGGTCGGGTACACAGGCCGACATCATCCGCGCTGATCTGACGTTCTTCGAAACCGCTGGAGGAGGTGCTGTGTTCTCTACCGGGTCTATTGCGTGGGCAGGCTCGATGGCGTGGAATAGTTATGATAACGAAATCGCTCGCATGACCTCCAACGTCCTGCGGCGGTTCAACGATCCCGAGCGCTTCAGCATACCGGAGCACAAGGACTCGTAAGGTCAGTGAGCATTTTTTGAGATAGGATAATGGGTGGACTCTAAAACGGACCTTCAGCTCAGGCTTGTACGGCAATTGCTGACGAAGATCGTGGATGGGGCCTTTGAAACTGGCGCACACCTGCGGGAGATTGAGCTCTCGCAGGTGTTCGGCGTGTCTCGTACCCCGCTACGCGCAGCTCTTGCCAAGGTGACCGAGCTCGGCGCGGCGGAACGGGGCTGGGGCCGGGGGCTTTATGTCAAGGCTACCCCTGAAGTGGCCGAGCAGATGCTTGCCTCCCTGCCTCAGGAAGACGAAGAGCAGATCAAAGAACAAATCGCGCGAGACTGGTTCGAGGGACAAATTCCCCGCGAAGTATCGGAAAGCTATTTCCGTTCGCGCTACGGCCTCGGCAAAAAATCTCGTGTACTGGAACTCCTATCCGAAGAAGGAGTGATCGTCCGCTCGCCTGGTTATGGGTGGCAGTTCGAACCTACGTTGAATTCGCAAGACTCGAACGACGCGAGCTACGATTTCCGCCTGCTTGTGGAGCCGGGCGCAATCCTTCAATCATCTTTCCACTATGACAAGGTCGGTGCTGCGTCCATTCGCAGCCGCCATGAGCGCGTTCTCAACTCTCAGACCCGCGACCTGCCGGAGCTGTTTCGACTGGACGAAGAATTTCACCAGTTCATTGCGGAATGCTCTAGGAACCCCTTCGTTATTCAAGCGGTGGCGCAACAGAACAAGCTTCGTCGACTGTTGGAATACGCTTCGCTGATCGATACAGGCCGCCTAAACGCCTCGTGCGCGGAGCACATCGAGATCCTTGATGCACTGGATGGTGGCGATCAAACACGCGCTGCGGGAGCAATGACCCGGCATCTACTGCAGGCCAAAGGGTCGCCACCCGCATTTAAAGACTAATGTGTTGAACCGAGGCCAACCCCCGTTGGGACGGCCTCGGTGTCACTCAACCGAGCGCTATGACCGCTTCAATCTCTACCTTCGCCCCCTTCGGCAGGGCTTTCACCTCGTAGCAGGCTCGAGCGGGATATGGTTTTGCCAAGAAATCGGCGTAAACCTTGTTGATCTCAGTAACCGGTGTTCTACCCCCACATTGTCTGCAGGCTTCTGATTTGTGATCGACATTCCATGGATGAGCGACAAGGAGTTTCTCCATGGAGTCTACGTTGGAGGTTTTCACAACGGGGCGGAGCAGGCGTGAGACGCATCGCCGTTGACATCGGACAAGGATTCATAGGTTTCGAAGAAGCCGTGGGCGCCATAGCCACGTGCGTGAACCACGCGTTCCGGAATTCGCTCGTGGTCGAAGTGGAAGATTTTCTCGCGGAAATGGAAGTCGTCCATCAGCAGCGGACCGCGGGCGCCGATCCGAAGAGAGTTCTGGTCGTCGGCGATTGGTCCGCCTTGCGACGTGGTCAACACGTCGGCACCGTCCTCTGCGATCTGGTGGAGTTCGCCGCCCGCGCCTCGGTGAAGCTGCTGATCATGAATGGTGACAGTGTCCGTGGAAGAGGTCGAGCGGGTCGCCCGTTTTGTACGCTTTGCCATGGTTATCCCCTTTGGTGATGGCTGGATACAAAAAGCAACGGTGTTAGAGGTCAAGCACCGTTGTTGCATGCTCTCGGAGCCGTGCATTGAGTCTGATGATGATTTTTCGCATGACGGCCACGAGGGCGACCTTTCCGGGTTTTCCATTGGTCCTGAGCTTCGCGTAGTAGGCCTTGATGTCGGGATCGAAACGGATCGCCGGCAGTGCGGCAATGTAGAGGGCGTCTCGAACCGGTTTTCGACCGCCAGAGATCATTCGCTTGCCGCGCATCTTGCCGCTGTCACGGTTCAGCGGCGCCACGCCCACGAGCTTGGCGATCTGCCCTTTGCCCATGCTTCCCAGTTCCGGCAGTCCAGCCAGAAGGAAGCAGGCCGTGCGCAAACCGATGCCCTTGAGCTCCATCAGGACGGCAGCCTTGCCGGCAAGCTGTGCGTCCGCGTTGAGGCAGATGACCATCTCATCGACGACCGCCTGGCGTTGAGCGCACAGGAACTGCAGGCTCTCCTCGATCCAGGCCCGTGTTCTGCCGTCTTCCTTGTTGCCCAGCTTCTCCCGCCGGTTCTTTTCCTGGACGATCATATGCGATAGCTGCCTGTAACGTGCCACGAGATCGACAAGGGTCGATTGGCCGGCCGGAAGGGGCGAGACAAGCATCGTTTCCATCCGCCGGCCATAGTCGGCCAGGACGAAGGCATCGATCCTGTCGGTCTTGGAGAGTTGTCCGCAGGCGCCGGCAAACTGCCGGACATGTCTGACATTCACGCGCGCCACCGGCATCCGTGCTGAAAGCAGCGCATCAAGCACGCGCCGCTCATAGCCGCCGGTGGGCTCAAGAAGAAAGCGATCGATCGTCTCGACCGGCGCAACAAAGGCCATGAAGCGGGCGATGCCTTCAGCAGTGTTGGCAAAGCTTGCCGAGCGATCCCAGCGCTTCGCAGAGCCATGCCACGGCCAGATCGAACGGTGCTTTGCAATGAACGCGAACTTCATATCGCGTCCCTGGCAAAGTAGGCTGCGGCCTTCTTTAGGATATCGCGCTCCGCCTTCAGCTTGGCGACTTCACGGCGGAGCCGCTCGATCTCAACCTGCTCCGGCTTCATCTGGCCTTTTCCAGGAAAAGACTGGCTGGGATCGTCGCCGTATTCCCGAACCGACTTGCGCAACACATTCTCGTGGACATCAAGGTCACGGGCCGCCTGGGCAACAGTGCCCCTCGTTCCCTGACCAGTTTCACTGCTTCAAGCTTATACTCGCGGCTGAAAATTCGTCTTCGCATTCATGCTCTCCGGTTTCAGGAGGAACACCTTAACTCGATGTCCACGAAACTGGCAGCAGGCCAGCGCGACCACCCGGTCCGGTGATGGTGTCTTCGGGAGCATGCAAAGGCAAAATCAGGGCGTGTGAGCAGAACACCGCTCTGATGTCCGTTGTCAATGCTTTGGACGCAAGGAATCGACCGCCCAGGCGAACGGCTGTTCATGATGATGATCGCGTATGGGTGGAGGCGGAACTCAAGGACGTCGGTGATCAAGCTCTGATGCGCGGGTTGGTTACCGCATTCCCGATTGTGCGTCCGGGGCTATTCCGATCTTACTACGGGCGTCGGTCCAATGCCGGCCACAAAGCGTCTGACGGGTGTTCCCCTGCCGTTGTTCCGCCCCCGCCCATGCGCGAGGGTGCAAGTTCGATGTGGCGGCCTATGTGAAGCGCCTCGAAACCGGCAATCGCTTTCGTCAGGTTGTCGCCTAAATAACCGTCGATGACGCCCGGCGATGAACCAGCCCGGTCGAGCAGGACCTGCATGTCGTTTGGCAGTTAACCGCAAGAATCTGCCTCAACATTTTCAATTAGATAGCGCGGCACCTAATTTGATACACGGCAGTTAATCTGAGAATGTCGCATGGGAGACCGGTAATTTCTCTGGGGTCGGACACGGGTTGTTAGGTCAGTGCAGTTCATCAGCATCGCTTTGTTCGGAGAGGCAGCGATGGCGGTGGAATGGACGATCACGATCGAGGGGAAGAACGAGTTCGGCGACGTTTGCAGGAAGGCCGTTCATATCGACAAGAGTTGGGAACGTCTATTTGACGGCGGCATTGGCCTGTCGATTGAGGACAGCAAGACGATCATGACGGCGCTGCAAAGCGCAGTCGTAGCCCATGAGGCAGAGACCTACTCCCTCTTCCGTCGGGTCTGCCCGGATTGCCACACATTCCGGCCGGTTAAGGACTACACATCACGCCGGATCCGAACCGTATTCGGCACAGTGGAGGTCCGCAATCCTCGCTGGATGCTGTGCCGGGATTGCCACCCGGGCATGGACGGCGCCTTTGCGCCGCTGAAAGAAATCTGCCCCGATCGAGCGACGCCCGAACTGTTGGAGCTGAGTGCCCGTCTGGGAAGCATGATGCCCTACCGGCAGGCAGCCAAGGTGCTGGCCGAGTTCCTGCCGATTGAACCCACCGAGACGTACGCGACCGTGCGCAAGCGGACCATCAGGATCGGCGAACGGCTCGACGACCAGATTACCCGGGAAACATGGAAGGCGAGAGCTCAAGCGGATGATCGTAGCCAGCTTGAGCTGCAGCTCCCGGGCGATCACCGCAAGGAATTCGTCATCAGCATCGATACCGCTTATGTTCGCAGCGCGGACCCAAATGCAGCGCGAAGCTTCGAGCTCGTCGTTGCCCGATGCGGCCGCGGAGGACGAGGCGAACCAGGTGGTCGCTACTTCGTCACCGGTAGCACCGCTCAACAAGCAATTCGCGACCGCGCCCTCCACACGCTTGAAGGGGTCGGATATCGCGGCTATGGCGATGTGACGGTGATTTCGGACGGCGCAGAAGTTCTCAAGCGAGTGCCCCGCGCCATGCCGAAGCCGACAACCCACATCATCGACTGGTTCCACATCGCCATGAAGATCCAGCCCATGCAGCAGATTGCCAATCACATCGCGCGATCGCAGCCCAGTCCCATTGAAGCGCTTCCAACCATAGACAGAGACATCAGAGCAGTGAAATGGCGTTTGTGGCACGGCCGCGTGGATCGTGCGATCGGGGACCTGGAGCGGCTCTTGACGAACCTGCAGGGATCACGGCAGGTAAGCGAGTTCTCGATCGCACGGCTGCACAGCCTCGGCTTGCAACTCCTGACCTATATCCGCTCGAACCGTGGTGCGATTGTCGACTATGGAAAGCGCCACAGAGCTGGGCTCCGTGTTGCTACGACCCTCGCTGAGTCGGCCGTGAATTCTCTCGTCGGGAAGCGGATGGTGAAAAAGCAGCAGATGCGGTGGTCGCTCCACGGTGCGAATATGCTCATGCAGGTTCGAACTGCGGAGGCAAATGGCGAACTCCGTAATCGATTGCGGGCACCTTTCCGACAGCCTGAAGTAAACGTACCACCGCTATTCAAACCACAACCGCCCCTACTGCACGCCGCCTAACCCCAGAAAAATTACCGGTCTCGATGCTGGGCGCTGCCATCGTCGCGGTGGTGATCTTCTTCACCGCCTTTGGCACCGTGCTCGCCCCCTACCCCGAGCACGTCGCCGGCAGCGTCGACACCGCCTCGCGCTTCATGCCGCCGTCGGCGGCACATCCGTTCGGCACCAACGAACTCGGCCAGGACGTGCTGTCGCTGGTCATGGCCGGCACCACGGTTTCGGTGCTCGCCGGCTTCGGTGTCGTGCTCATCGGCTCGGTGATCGGCACGCTGGTCGGCGCCGTCGCCGGTTTTGCCAAGGGTTGGGTCGACGAGGTACTGATGCGCTTGACCGACCTCACCTTGACCATTCCCGGACTGATCCTCGCCATGGCAATCGCCGCCGCCCTCGGCTCGGGCTTCGGCAACATGGTGATCGCGATTGCGCTGTCATGGTGGCCCGGCTACGCGCGGCTGGTGCGCGGCGAGGTGCTGGCTGCGCGCGAGGAGGTCTATGTCACCGCGGCCCGCGCGCTCGGCGCGACGCCCAAGCGGATCCTGTTCCGCCACATCCTGCCCAACGTCGTCTCGCCGATCATCGTCAAGATGTCGCTCGACATGGGCTTCGCCATCCTGACCGTCGCCGGCCTCGGCTTCATCGGCATCGGCGTCCGTCCGCCGACGCCGGAATGGGGCACGCTGCTATCCGTCTCGCGCTCCTACATGCCCGACTACTGGTGGACGGCGATGGCGCCGGGCATGGCGATGTTCCTGGCCGTGTTCGGCTTCAACCTGCTCGGCGACGGCCTGCGCGACATCCTCGATCCGAAGGCGAGGCGTTGAGATGACCCAGCCTCTCCTTTCGATCCGAGACCTGCACCTCAGGATGTCGAGCTTCGACGGCCGGGCGCATGTGCTCAATGGCATCAACCTCACCGTGAACCGGGGCGAGATCTGGGGTCTCGTCGGCGAAAGCGGCTGCGGCAAGTCGCTCACCGGCCTGTCGGTCTCGCGCCTGCAGCCGACGCCGCCGGCGCACTACACCGCCGGCGAAATCCTGCTCGAAGGCCAGGACCTGCTCAAGCTGAGCCCAGCCGCGATGCAGCGCCTGCGCGGCAAGCGCATCGGCATGATCTTCCAGGACCCGACCACGAACCTCAATCCGGCCTTCCGCATCGGCGAGCAGCTCGTCGACGTAGCGCTGGCCGCGGCCGATCGCGATCCGGATGTGATCGGATGTACGCCCAATGCCGGCCAGCGCGAACGCCGCCAGGCCGCGCGCAAGCTGGCCGGCGAGATGCTCGCCCGCGTCGGCATCCCCAACGCTCTGGCACGCCTCGACGACTATCCGCACCAGTTCTCCGGCGGCATGCGCCAACGCGTGCTGATCGCCATGGCGCTGATCGGCCGCCCGGACCTTCTGATCGCCGACGAGCCGACGACCGCGCTCGACGTGTCGGTCCAGGCCCAGATCCTCGAGCTCATCAAGAACAGTGTAAAAGACTTCGACATGGGCGTGGTGCTGATCACCCACAATCTCGGCGTCGTGGCCCAGACATGCAGCCATGTCGCGGTCATGTATGCCGGAAACATTGTCGAAAGCGGGCCGGTCGCGGCCGTCATCGGCAATCCCGTCCACCCCTACACGCGCGCCCTGATGTCGGCGATCCCGACGCGCGAGACCAAGCGCGGCGAATTGCGCGGACTGGCGGGCTCGGTGCCCAACCTGATCACGCCGCCGCCGGGTTGCCGCTTCGCCCCGCGCTGCCAGTTCGCCCAACCCGCCTGCACGGCAGCGACGCCGGCGGCTGTTTCGGTCGGCAACGATCACTCGGCTGCCTGCATCCGCGTGGCCGAGATGGAGACGCTCGTCCATGGCTGACATCATGCTTGAGATCGACAACGTCTCGAAGATCTATCCCGGCCGCCGCGGCATCTTCGGCTCGTCGGCAGAGGTCCATGCGCTGAAGAACGTCTCGCTCAGCGTGCGCAAGGGAGAGAGCTTCGGCCTGGTCGGCGAAAGCGGCTCGGGCAAGACGACGCTGACCCGCTCCATCCTGCATCTGGAAACCCCGACCTCGGGCAGCATCCGCGTGCAGGGCCAAGATCTGGGCAAGCTCTCCGACGCCGAGCTGCGTCGCCTGCGATCCCGCGTTCAGATCGTCTTCCAGGACCCCTACGCGTCGCTCAACCCGCGCATGTCGGTCTATGACATCGTCACCGAGCCCCTGGTCATCCACCACGAGACCCTTGGCCTGACGAACAGGCAGCGCAGCGACCGCGCCGCCGAACTGCTTTCGCTCGTCGGCATGGGCCCGCAGCACCTGCATCGCTATCCGCACGAATTCTCCGGCGGCCAGCGCCAGCGCATCTGCATCGCGCGCGCCCTCGCCTCGGGCCCGGAACTTCTGCTTCTCGACGAGCCGACCTCGGCGCTCGACGTCTCGGTGCAGGCGCAGGTTCTCAACCTTCTGTGCGAGTTGCAGGACCGCCTCGGCCTGACCTACTTCTTCATCAGCCACGACCTAGCGGTCGTACGCTATCTTTGCGACCGGGTTGCCCTGATCAACCGCGGCGAGATCGTCGAACAAGGCGATTGTGCCCAGATCTTCGACGCCCCGAAGAGCGAATACGCCCGCATGCTGATCGGCGCGATGCCGGAGGTAAAGGTGCGGGCATAACTGGAGGGCAGGCTCAGTAGCGGTGACGCAAAGGACATAGTCCGGGCGGCGCGCCCACATTGAGCGGCGTATGGCATTCATTCGCCTTTGTCTCCGCCTTTCACACGCAAAGCCCCTCTCGGCGCCTCAACGTCCCGATGGGAACACCATTCGGGCCCTCAGCCCCCCTTCCTCACGGTTGGAAAGAATGAGATCTCCCCCAAGCGCTTCGACGATGGAACGGGCGATCGCCAATCCCAAGCCGATGCCGCCCGTTTCACGAGCTCTGGAGCTTTCGATGCGATAGAACGGCTGAAAGACCCGCTCCCGTTCGCCATCTGCAATGCCGGGGCCATCGTCGTCGACGACCACCTCAATCTTGTCCGGCAGAACAGCGATACGCGCCCTCGCCTTGCCTCCATACTTGACACCGTTTTCCAAGAGGTTCGTCAGCGCTCGCTTCAGCGCATCGGGCTGGCAAGTGAAAACCACCGGAGGAGATGGCTCCATCTCGACGGCAAGACCGTTGTCGGCAAGATCATCGACAATGCTTGCCAGCAGCGCCGACAGGTCGGTTCTGCGGCGAGTTCCCGCCAGAGCGTCATCCCTGGCAAAGTGCAGTGTCGCACCGATCATGGCGTCCATTTCTGCGACCGTCGCCAGCATCTTCTCTCTATCGTCGGGATCGGAGTTGTTTTCGGCACGTAGCCGCAGCGACGTCAGCGGCGTGCGCAGGTCATGCGAGATGGCGGCAAGCATCCGCGTACGATTTTCGATCAGTTCGCGCAGCCGGACCTGCATTCGGTTGAAGGACCTGGCGGCCTGCCGCGTTTCGATTGTCCCTGTTTCGGAAAGCGGTGGCGCGGCGAGGTCAACCTCGAGCCTTTGCGCTGCACTGGCCAAGTTCGCGAGCGGCTTGGTCACGGAGCGGACCACCCACGCGGAAACGAACAGGGTGATGAGGGCCATCAACGCCATCGCCACCAGCAGTTGGCGTGAGAGGACCGGACTGTCTTGTGGCAGGCTCGTCACGAAAGACAGCCATCGGCCGTCGCTCAAGGGCACTGCGACCCTCAATTCTCCGTAGCTGCTCAACAGACCGAAGGCTCCAAATCCGTGCATCGCCGGCCGATGCGCCGTCCCGGAATGCCGATCTGCCGGAAGCGCCCGGTACGGGGTTGTCGCGACAAGTGGCAGGGCCTGTCCGGCACCGGAGAAGCTCTGAACCAGGACATCCCTCACCGCTTCGGCAATGGCATTGTCCGACGTTTCCGTCACCCCTGGACGATCGGTGAACGCAACCTGAAACGTGGTATCACTGGAGGAAGAAACGATACGGTTACCCCAATCTGGCGGCGCATCCGCCACCAAGCGGCTGAGATTGGCGATGCGTTGCGCAATTACAAGGCCGCTGGCTGCGCGCACCGCCTGCTCCCGATGGCCTGAATAAAGCAGGGCGGCGGCAAGATGGGAGATGGCCAGCCCGGCGAGCAGTACCACGAATGTTCGGCCGAAGAGGCTCTTGGGCAGCACCGCGGTCATTCGCTGGTGACCTCTGAGGTGAACATGTAACCGCCGCCCCAAACGGTCTTGATGATCTGCGGATCGGAGGAGTCCTTCTCCAGTTTCTTTCGCAGGCGGCTGACCTGGGTGTCGATGCTGCGGTCGAACAGATTGGCGGAACGGCCGCGTGCAAGGTCGAGCAGCTGATCGCGGTTCAACATGCGCCTGGGTCGTTCGACGAAGGCAAGCAGAAGGTCGAACTCGCCCGTGCTCAGCGGTACCGAGACCGAATCTTCACCGACAAGTTCCCTGGCACCCACATCAAGCTGCCACCCGTCGAAGCGATATCGCTTTGTCTGCGAAACCTCCTCGTCACGGTGATTGCCTTTGCTCCGACGCAAGATAGCCTTGATGCGCGCGATCAGTTCGCGGCTGCCGAACGGCTTGCCCAGATAGTCGTCCGCCCCAAGTTCCAGCCCGATCACCCTGTCAACTTCCTCGCTCTTCGCGGTCAACATGATGATGGGGATATTGGACGAGGCCCGCATTTCGCGGCACAATGTCAGACCGTCCTCGCCCGGCAGCATCAAGTCCAGGACGATCAGATCGATACGACTATCGGCCAGCACTCTGCGCAAGGCTTTGCCATCGGCAGCCGTGCTGACGCGAAAGCCATCGCGCATCAGGGCGCGAGAGATCAAGTCGCGGATGTCCGCATGATCGTCCACGACGAGGATGTGCGGGCCTGACTGCCCATTCACTGTGTTCGGGTTGAAAGCATTGCTGGTCATGGCCCACCATAAGACGAGAGGCTATAGCGCGACGATCAGGATGAGACGCGGGCGACAATCTGGATGAGATTCTTATGTCGCGGTCGAGATCAAGCTATCATGCTGATTGTCGCTGGCAAGCTCTTCTGCGTTTTCTGATTGCCGCTCCGCGACAAACTGCGCCGAGTTCCTGATTGTCGCGAAGGACGCGGGTCGGCCCCGTTGGCGCTTTTCCTCAAGCGCGGTTCTGCGCCTGTAGCTTTCGACATTCATCTCGAAGATCGTGGCATGGTGTACGAGCCGGTCGACTGCTGCGAGCGTCATGGCAGGATCGGGGAAGACCCGGTTCCACTCTCCAAAAGGCTGGTTCGCGGTGATCAGGATCGATCTGTGCTCGTATCGTGCCGAGATCAGCTCGAAGAGCACGCTCGTTTCGGCTTGGTCCTTGGTGACGTAGGCGAGATCATCGAGGATGAGCAGGTCGAACTTGTCGAGTTTAGCGATAGCGGATTCGAGCTGCAGTTCCCGGCGGGCAACTTGTAGCTTCTGTACCAGATCAGTGGTTCGCGTGAACAGCACGCGCCATCCGTTCTCGATCAGTGCGAGGCCGATGGCAGCGGCGAGATGGCTCTTTCCGCCGCCGGGTGGACCGAACATGAGGATATTGGCTCCTTTGGCGAGCCAACTGTCGCCGGCGGTTATCGCCATGACCTGTGCCTTCGAGATCATGGGCACGGCGTCGAAAGCGAAGCTATCGAGCGTCTTTCCGGGCGGCAAATGCGCTTCGGCGAGATGCCTTTCAATCCTGCGATGGGCACGCTCGGCCAGTTCGTGCTCGGCAATCGCAGAGAGGAAGCGAGCTGCTGGCCATCCTTCCCGGTCTGCCTGTTCAGCAAATTGCGGCCACAGCGTCTTGATCGTCGGCAGCCGAAGCTCGTTGAGCATGATGCCGAGCCGTGCTTCATCGATGACATGGGCGGTCTTCATGCTGCTTCTCCCGTCCCGATCAAGGCCTCGTAGCCGTTGAGCGATGCGAGTTGCACATGAACTATCGGTAGCCTGGCTGGGTCCGGGCCGAAGAGCGCTCGCATGGAAGCCAGATCAGGTAGGTCGCCGGCATCGAGTATTCTGGCCAATTCTTCTGCAAGTTCGCGCTCGCAGCCGCGGTCATGCGCCAGCGCCAGAAGCTCGACGGTGATCTTGCAAGCCTGCTTGTCGGGAAGATGCTCGATGAGGGCCTCGAACGCTCTGCGGTATTCCTGGCGCGGGAAGAGCTTGTCGCGATAAACGAGACCACGGAGCGCCATCGGCTTTTTGCGCAGGGAATGGATGACGTGGTGATAGTTGACGACCTGGTCGTGCCTCCCATCGGCATGACCACGCCCCCTGCGCAGCGTCATCAGGTGCGTACCCCCGACAAAGACATCCAGCCGATCGTCGAACAAGCGCACCCGCAACCTGTGTCCGATGAGGCGGGACGGCACGGTGTAGAAGACCTTGCGCAAGGTAAAGCCGCCGGTGCGTGACACCGTCACGACGATCTCTTCGAAGTCCGTGGTGCGGCGCTCGGGTAGCGCTTGCAAATGGGACCGCTCGGCATCGATCCGCTTGCCATGGGCGGCATTGCGCCGGCTGACGATCTCGTCGATGAAGGCCCGGTAAGAGCCGAGATCATCGAAGTCCCTGGTGCCGCGCATCAGCAGGGCATCACGAACGGCATTCTTGAGATGGCCATGAGAACTTTCGATCGAGCCGTTCTCATGCGCGACACCCTTGTTATTGCGTGTGGGCGTCATGCGATAATGGGAGCAAAGCTCCTCGTAGCGGTGTGTGAGATCGACCTTGGCATCGGCATCGAGATTGCGGAAGGCGGCCGACAGGCTGTCGCTGCGGTGATAAAGCGGCGCGCCGCCCACAGACCACAGGGCATTCTGAAGACCTTCGGCCAGTGCAACGAAGCTCTCACCGCCGAGAATGACGTGGGCATGCTCGAACCCGGACCAGACCAGCCGGAAGTGGTAAAATAAATGATCAAGTGGCTGGCCGGCGATTGTGATGCCGAGGCTGCTCATGTCGGTAAAATCCGACAGACCCAGCCGACCTGGCTCGTGCGCCTGGCGGAAGATCACTTCCTGTGCTTCACCATGAACAGCACGCCATGATCGGATGCGTCGCTCGAGCGTGCGGCGGATGCCTTCAGGCAATTCCGGATGTCGTCGCAGTATCTCGTTGTAAACGGCGACGGCGCGGATACCAGGTGCTGCCTTGAGGAGCGGGACAACTTCCGTATCGAATATCGGTTCAAGCGGATCAGGGCGACGACGCCCACGTGGCGCTTTGCTCTGAGATGGAAGCCGCGTCTCTTTATCGAGACGGTAGGCCGTAGCCCGGCTGATCGACGCCTTTGCGGCAGCGACCTCTACGGAATGCGTTTGTCGGTACTTCATGAATAATCTCGTCTGATGATCGGTTACATGGCGACCCGGCACAAACTGGTTCTCCAATCCAGAAAACCGAAAACGTACCGGACCGACCGCGATCATGAGACGTCGAAAATCTGCGCCGCGCCGGGGTATGACTATGGTCGGGCTACACCCTCCCTCCGTCACACCCCGGCGCGAGTCTCATCCTGATTGACGCTGAATCTCACCTTGATTGTCGCTGCGCAGAGAGGCCGAGATCGCCTCACTGCAGATTGTATCAAAGCGCAACCTTGCCGGGATTTGCCACACTTTGTCACAAGGATGCCCCTCGCCGTAAAACTCGAGTGACATGGTCATCGTCCCATAGGCCCAGCAGACACGTTCTGCGGCACGATTGGAGACGAACATGAATCGCAAGACCATTGCCATCGGCGTGACCGCTGCCGCCGCCCTCCTGGTCACGGGTTGGGTGATCGCCCAGACCACCGGTCCCGCCTTTGGCCCCGCACTGGGCGGCCAGATGCACTCCATGCCGAGCCTGATTGGATACGGATACGACTATGGCTACGGCCATCGCCTCTACGGTTTCATCCAAAGGGCGAAGCGCGGCTTCAGCTCCCTTACAGGGCAGACCTACACGCCTGCCTTCGCCGATCCCGCGCTGCTCGACGACATGAGGAATGCGCTGTCGATTACCCCTAACCAGCAGAGCGATTGGGAGCGATATGCCGGGGTACTGCGCAGCGCGTCTTTGGAGCTGGAAAACGCAAGAGCAAGCCTCGGCCCTCTGCCCTTTCTTGCAACTCCCGAAAGGCGCTACGTCTATGCGAGCAGCTTGCGTGCCGAGATCGCGACGCAGAATGCAGCGGTGGCGGCAGCTGCGAGGGAACTCTTGGGAAAACTCGACGAGAGCCAGAAGGAGAGCGCTCGATACGTCCTGCCTGGGTTGCCTTCGGGCCCTGCTCCCTTCGACGGCGTCTACGAACCACTCATCATCCCGTACCGCCCCTATCACGGTTTCTGGTGATGCATGCCCCTGCCCGCGGCTTTGGGGCCATGGCTCCAAAGACCGAAGACCATCTCTCTCTGACGGAGCGTCATTACAATCTTCCCCAAGCATGATGCAATTTCTGACCGACAATATTCTCCAAAAACACATTGAGTAATCGGCAATAGGCCATTACTGTCGGACTAAAATATTGACACGTCCAATGCATGGTGTATGATTAATATCGATCGTCAGTATTTTCTCTCGTTAGCGAGGCCGGCGTGGAATTCGAGACAGATAGACCGCAGGAAAGCAGCGCCGAAGATTTCCAACTTTCGGAACAAGCGGCTGTGCCGCTCTTCCGGCAGGTCGCCGACATGATCCAGGGACGCATCGTGGCGGGCGAACTGCGTCCGAACGAAGTCCTGCCTTCGGAAGGAGCGCTCGCAGCCCAGCTCGGCGTGCATCGCTCAAGCGTGCGCGAAGCGATCCGCTCCCTGGAAGAGCAGGGATACGTTCACAGGCCGCAGGGCAAGCGCAAGCTCTACGTCTCGATACCCAGCACCCAGGTTCTTTCCCGCAAGCTCATCGAGCCGCTTGTTCTCAATCAGACGAGTTTCGAAGAGCTGTGGGAAGCCATCCGCGCGCTCGACCCTGCTGCCGCCGCCGCAGCCGCCCGCAGGCGCAGCGCCGGGCATGTCGAGGAGCTCGAGGACAACCTGAAGCGGTCGCGCGCCGTAATCGACGACCACGAAAGGCTGACACGACTCGACATCGAATTTCACGAGATCGTGGCACGGGCTGCCGGCAACCAGGTCATCGAGGCGATCCGGCTGCCGATCAGCGACCTCTTCTATCCGTCGTTCCAGACGGTCATGTCGCGACTGAATGCCGGCGACCGCCTGCTGAAAGCGCATGAGAAGATCGTCGAGGCGATCAAATGGAGCGACGCCGAAGAGGCGGAGACATGGATGATCAAGCATATCAACGACTTCCGCAAGGGATACGAGCTTGCGCGGTTGGATATGTCCGCATCCGTAGTGCTGCCGAAAGAGAATGCTCATGTCTGAATACCGGCACCACGTCGCAGCGGCGGCATCGGTCGTCGACCGCCGGATCCTGGTGACCGGAGGCGGAAGCGGCATCGGTCGCGCCATTTGCCGGCATTTCGCCGCGGGCGGCGCCCGGGTGACGGTCACCGATTTGGTGGCGTCGGCCGCCGAAGGAACCCGCCAGCTCTGCATCGAGGATGGCGCGGCGGCCGAGCGGATTTTCGCCAGCGCACTCGATGTCACTGACATCGCATCGCTGGAACAGGCGGTCCAAGACAGCGAAGCGGCCATGGGAGGCCTCAGCGTACTGGTCAACAATGCCGGTATCTTTCAGCCGTCGCCGCTTGCCTCTGCCGATTTCGACCGGATGTGGCGCCTCAGCTTCGACATTCTCTTGGAATCGCAAAAAGATCTTGTCCGCTTCGCGCTGCCGGCGCTGCGGCGTCAGCCCGATCCGCGGATCGTCAACATCGCATCGACGGCCGGGCTCGGCGCCACTCCCGATCATGTCGCCTATGTTTCGGCCAAGCACGGCGTCATCGGCCTGACGCGCGCCCTGGCCGTCGACCTGGGACGCGATGGGATCACCGTGAACGCGGTCTGCCCGGGTCCGATCCATACCGGCATCACCGCAGGCATTTCCGATGAGGAGAAGGCGTTGTTCGCCAAGCGGCGCACCGCCCTGAGACGCTACGGCGAACCGGAGGAAATCGCCCATGCCGTCCTGTTTCTTTGCCAGCCCGGCGCAGGCTTCATCACCGGCACGACCTTGGTGGTCGATGGCGGCCTGACCGCGCGCCACGCCTGAGGCGTTCCCCGTTTATTGGGTGTGCTCTGGGCGGTGCGGATACCAGGCGCATCCCTCGGCTCTGAGGGACGCGCCGAATAGGGCTCACCCCTGCATGCGCAGCGCGGCGTCGAGGCGGTAGACCGAGCCGTTGACCATCGGATTTTGGGGCCAGAACAAGAGCAGTCCGAAATCGTACGCTAAGGGCGAACAGATTGAGAACTTATGCGACCCGCCGCAGCCCGGCTGGCATACGAAGCGATCGAAATCCGTTCGGCATCTGATGTTCGGCATCCCAGGTGTAGATGCCGGTAAGGTTGATGTGTTCCCAACTGAGCGGCGAGATGTGCTTCGACAGAGTATCAGGAATGTCTCGACCCGCTCGCTTCAGCTGTGTGATTGCACGGTCGAGATAGACGGTATTCCAATGGACGATCGCACTGACGACGAGGTTGAGACCAGAGGCGCGGAACGCTTGGCTCTCGAACGACCTGTCGCGAATCTCGCCTCGCTCGTGGAAGAAGACAGCGCGTTTGAGCTTATGGGCGGCCTCACCTTTGTTGAGACCCGCTTGGCATCTCCGCCGTAGTGCCGGACTTGAGTACCATTCGATCATGAAGAGCGACCTCTCGATACGGCCGAGTTCGCGGAGCGCCCTCGCAAGATGGCTTTGCTTCGGAGATGCGGACAGTTTCTTGAGTATCGTAGACGGGACCACGGACCGCGTCGTGATCGACGCCGCGAGATGGAGCAGATCGTCCCAATGATCGATGATCAGATTGGCATTGATCGGCGCCCCGATGTGGTTCGACAGCGCCGGATGTGCATCGCCCTTGTCGAACGTGTGGAACTTCCGGTCTTTGAGATTACGCAGTCGCGGTGAGAACCGCTTTCCGATCAAGGCGAACAGCCCGAAGATATGATCACTGGCACCGCCCGTGTCGGTAAAGTGCTCCTGGATGTCTGGGACCGTGTCCTGATCGAAGAGCCCATCGAGCACATAGGCCGCCTCGCTCTCGGTTGGACTGATGGGCAAAATACTGAAGTAGCCGTACTGGTCTGACAGATGGCTATAGAATTTCGATCCGGGCACGCTGCCGTAATGCAAGTTGATGTCGCCGCGCTTTGCAGCTCGATCGCTCGCACGGAAGAATTGGCCATCGGACGATGACGTTGTGCCATTGCCCCAAAGGCGGGAATGTGGATGCTGGGTGTGGGCATCGGTGATGCATGCTTGCGCCGCGCGGTAAGTCTCCGATCGAGCATGGAATGTGCGCATCCACCCAATCTGATGAGCGCTGATCCCCTTGGATGCGCCAGCCATTCGCTTCGGCCCGAGATTGGTCGCATCCGCCAGGACGCCCGCCAGCATGGCAGAGACATTTTTTGGAACGTCGCCGGTGCGAACATGCGTGAATGTATCTGCAAAGCCGGTCCATTCATGCACCTCCCTCAGCAAGTCGGGAACCTCCACCAACGGATACATGTCGCTGATCTCGGCATTCAGCTCCTCGGCGGCTGCGGGGACTTCGCTGGCGGTTGGTGTGACAATCAAGGTTCCTGCCTCGAGACGAACTCCCTCGAGCTTTCCAGATCGTGCTCTGTGCGCCAGACGCGTCAGGTTGAAGTCGAGCATCTGACGCGCTTCGGCAAGCCACTGCGCGCCGTCGCTCTGGACCCCCAAACCGAGACGATCGTCTTCCTTCATCGAGATGAATGTCGACCGCGGCATCAGATGCTCATCAATGGGCCGGAAAGATCGGCTGCCATCGACCCAGATCTCCGCAGATCTAAGCCGGTCTCGCAAAGCCGCGAGCGTGGCGATCTCGTAGAGACGGCGATCGGGTTTACCCTGTTCGAAGATAAGCCGTCGATCAGTTTGGCTGAGGTGGGTGATCGGCAAGCGATCCGGGAGTGTCCGCCGCTTCTCGGTATAAAGCCGTTTCAGTAGCGCAATTGCCGCCAGAAGCGGGTCGTGGCGATGCGCCGAGCGGAACGTGAAGGCCTGAAGGAATGCACCAACGTACTTGTGGACGGTCGAATATTGCTCGGCTGCTACGATCAACGACGGCGCCTCGTTGTCGTCGACCATCGACTCGAGCTCGGGCTTTATCCGAAGCAGCCGGTCCCAGCCGACTCTTTGGTCGAGAACATCTAATGCGTTCCGACCATAGTCGTTGGCAGACTGCAGGGCCGTGATCGTATCCAGAAACATGCGCAGCGCTTTGGCGGTGTTCGCTCTGCAGTCCATCTGCCGCTGCTTCTTCCGATTATTGGCTTGCGAGAACAACTTGCCCATCAGCTTGATGAACATCGTCACAGCATCGTCCGTGATCTTCTGGCAAAGCTTGATGACTTGAGCCACGATCAGAGCGTGGCGACGGCTGGCGTTGAATTCGTTGGCAAGCCAGGCCGGCGTTGCGTTGCCCTCCCGGATCATCTGGTCCCACCGTCCGGATGATACCCGCGCCTGCAGTTCCGGATGGATCTCCAGCCGCCGCAGAAAAGCTATTCGCTCGGTCAGCCCGACGAGGTTCGACGCAGCCGGCGCTTCTGGCGCCGAGCGCAGCCAGTGGAAGCGCGTCTTGCCGATCGACGGGTCAACCTCTAACAGCCTATCCAGTGATTGAAGCCTATCGAGCGGGATTTCTTCAATCAGAGTTTTTTCTGCCCGGCGACGGGCTATGGCACGGCCGGCAAGGCCAATGCGTTCGATCGTGTCGATCGCCGGCAGAAGAACTCCGCGTTCGCGAAATGCGGCGACAGCCGAACTGGCTATCGCAGCACCGTCGTCTGACATGGTCGCCGCTTGAATTGCCGCTAATAGCGCGGCGCGGCGATCTGGCGGCGTCGCGCTTCTCGTATCCAGATAGACCATTAGCCGCGCCATATGATCCCGACGAGTTTCTTCACGACGTGCATAGAGAGCAAATTCGTCTGGAGCGGCGCCGATCTGATCAGCAACATACTTCAGCATGGCGCGAGGCGGAGTTTCTTCTGCTCCAAGCACTCGACCTGGGTATCGCATCAGACATAGCTGGATGGCAAAGCCGAGCCGATTGTGATTACGTCTCCGCAGTTCGATCTCCAGGCGATCCGCCAATGACAACGAATAGTGGCGGATTAGGCTGTCCTCGTCGACCGGGATATCGACAAGCTTCCGGCGATCTTGATCTTTGAGAAGCTTGCGCTTTGCCATCGCCCGACCCCATTCATGACCAATCTGCGTGAAGCGTTGTCGAGTCGGGCCGGACAGAGAAATCAAAATTGGCGCATGTCGATGGCAATCCACAGAGATCGGATGTTGCACATCCGATCTACGGCATCGTTCCGGATTTGTTCGACCTTAGCGTACGATTTCGGCCTGCTCTTGTTCTGACCCCTTCTCGTCGGCGCCTTCATCGCATCGGCTGCAGCAGCTCTCGGCGGACGCCAGCGTGACGATGAAGAAGCAGCCTTGATTGTTACACGATAAGCAATCTGGAAGCCGCCCTCTCGGGGCGGCTTCTTTCCGTTCATTCGCCAGAAGAATTATTGTGCAGCGCAGCAACTTTAATGCTGCGGAGGGGTTTCAGTGTATGCGGCCAATCCGGCGCGCTACCTGGAGCTCCTCATGAGATCGCTATCTGATACACTCGAACGGCTCGCGCGACTGCGCTCAGTCAAGCCTGCGACATCGCCCGGCTCCATTCTCAAGAAGCTCGATCATTTTGGCGGAAACCCGGGCGCCTTGGCGGCGTGGCAGCATGTGCCGAAGCAATTGCCGGCGGCACCGGCTCTGGTGGTCGTGCTGCACGGCTGCACGCAAACCGCCGCCGGCTACGATGTCGGTTCAGGCTGGTCCGCGCTCGCCGAGGACTACGGCTTTATTGTCCTTTTCCCCCAACAGAACAGGCAGAACAACGCGAACCTGTGCTTCAACTGGTTCAATGCCGCGGACACCCAGCGGGATCGGGGCGAAGTGATGTCGATCCGACAGATGATCGCCAGCGTGGTCGCCGAACATGGCGTCGATGAGCGCCGAATCTATATCACCGGTCTATCGGCCGGCGGCGCCATGGCGAATGCCATGTTGGCCTGCTATCCAGAAGTCTTTGCCGGTGGCGCTATCATCGCCGGCTTGCCCTACGCCGCCGCCTTGACTGTTCCCGAGGCGTTCGACCGAATGCGCGGGCAGGGTCTTCCCGGCACCAATAGCCTGCAGGAAAGCCTGCGCACCGCCTCACGCCATGATGGCGCTTGGCCGACGATTTCCGTCTGGCAGGGTACGAGCGACAACACTGTGGTCCCTGACAACGCAGCCGCGCTCGTCGCGCAATGGCGGGGCGTACATGCGGTTCCGGAACAGCCCACCCAAATCGAGACGATGGGTCGAAATTTGCGATCTGTATGGCACGACGATCGCGGCCTGGAGGCAATAGAACTCTACACCATTTCAGGTATGGGTCATGGCACGCCGATCGAAGCGTCCAGCGGATATGGCAGGGCAGCGCCGTTCATGCTCGACGTAGGTGTTTCCTCGACTGTGCAGATAGCGAGAGGCTGGGGCCTTGCCGCCTCCTTCGAGCGCCGCGGTCAGCCGCATGCGTCTTTCTCCCCAGAAGGAACGGTCAAGCAGCCGCCCTCATCTGCCGGCGCTGACAACAGTATTCAGTCCATCATCGAGAAAGCGCTGCGTTCCGCGGGCTTGATGAAGTGAGGGTGGGTTCGGTTCGTACCGATTTATTTTCCGAGCAGCGGAACGTCGTCTCGGTTCCACGGTTGTTTGAGTCCATTCCTCTCGAAAATTTGATCGGATTCTCCAATGGCTACGGAAAAGACTTTGAACGACCTCTTCCTTGATACGCTCAAAGATATCTACTTCGCTGAAAAACAGATCCTGAAGGCCCTGCCGAAGATGGCGCGTGCGGCCCAGTCGGAAGAAGGCAAAGCCGGCTTCCTGCAGCACCGCGACGAAACCCAGCGGCAGATCGAGCGCCTCGAACAGGTGTTCGAGCTCCTCGGCAAGCCGGCCCGCGGCAAGACCTGCGAAGCCATCCAGGGCATCATCGCCGAAGGCGAGGAGATCATCGAAGATTACAAGGGCACCGCCGCCCTCGATGCCGGCCTCATCTCCTCGGCCCAGGCGGTCGAGCACTATGAGATCGCCAGGTACGGTACGCTGAAGGCCTGGGCGAAACAGCTCGGGCTGGAGGACGCGATCCCCCTTCTCGATGCCAATCTCCAGGAGGAGATCGCCACCGACCAGAAGCTGACTGCGCTTGGCAAAGCCTCCGCGAACGCCAAGGGCTCGTTGAAGAAAGCCAGCTAGACTGCCGACCACATGATCAGGCCGCCCTTGAAGGGCGGCCCTTCTGCTTTCGGGTCATCGGCGCCCGTTGAAACCAGTTCATCAGGAGCCCACCATGGCCAGGAAGACAACCGCTGCATCGTCGCATCCCGCAACCAACACCGCCACGATCCACGATGTGAAGCTAAAGCGTGGGGCTGGCGGTGAACTGCATCAGACAGCCGAAGGCGACACGCCCGTGTTGACGACAGCCCAGGGCGGGCCGGTCGCAGACGATCAGAACTCGTTGCGCGTCGGCCCGCGCGGGCCGCTCGTCGTCGACGACTTCCATTTCCGCGAAAAGATCTTCCATTTCGACCACGAGCGCATTCCCGAACGGGTGGTACATGCCCGAGGTTATGGCGCGCACGGCTTCTTCGAAACCTATGAGTCGCTTGCCGCTTACACCAAGGCCGACCTCTTTCAGCGCCCTCGCGAACGCACGCCCGCCTTCGTCCGTTTCTCGACGGTCGCGGGCAGCAAAGGCTCTGTCGACCTAGCGCGCGACGTGCGCGGTTTTGCCGTGAAGATCTACACGAACGAAGGCAATTGGGATCTGGTCGGCAACAACATTCCGGTCTTTTTCATCCAGGATGCCATCAAATTCCCCGACATCATCCATGCGGTAAAACCCGAACCCGATCGAGGCTTTCCGCAGGCGCAGTCAGCCCATGACACTTTCTGGGATTTCATCAGCCTGACGCCCGAGAGCATGCACATGATCATGTGGGTCATGTCCGATCGCGCCATCCCACGCTCTTTCCGCTTCATGGAAGGGTTCGGCGTGCATACGTTCCGCTTCGTCAACGCCAAGGACGAGTCGACCTTCGTCAAGTTCCACTGGAAGCCGAAGCTCGGCCTCCAGTCCGTCGCCTGGAACGAGGCCGTGAAGATCAACGGCGCCGACCCTGACTTCCACCGCCGTGACCTCTGGCAGGCCATAGAGCTGGCTCGGGAAATCTGCACAGCGGGGATAAGTGGAGTTTCTGCCTGACTTCGGCTTAGATGCCGGGAACAGGAGAGACCATGACGAGACGACCGCGCCGGAACCATAGCCCGGCTTTCAAGGCGAAGGTGGCACTTGCCGCCATCCGAGGTGAGCAGACGCTGGTGGAGTTGTCCCAGCAGTTCGATGTGCACGCCAACCAGATCAAGCAATGGAAAGACCAGCTCCTTGAGGGGGCGACAGGTGTGTTCGGCGATGAAACGAAAGCGGAGCCGTCGGGTCCGACCATCGATGTCAAAACGCTGCACGCGAAAATCGGCGAACTGACACTGGAGAACGATTTTTTATCCGGTGCGCTCGGCAAGGCGGGATTGCTGGGCGGAAAGAAATGATCGACCGCGAGCACAAGCTATCCGTCGTGCGCCAGGCGAAGCTTCTCGGCTTCAGCCGTGGCAGCGTCTACTATCTGCCTCGTCCGGTGTCTGACGGCGATCTGGCCCTTATGCGCCGGATTGACGAATTGCATCTCGACTACCCCTTTGCCGGAAGTCGGATGTTGCAAGGGCTCTTGAGAGGAGAAGGTCTGGAGACCGGGCGGCGACACGTCGCCACGCTGATGAAGAAGATGGGCATCGAGGCGATCTACCGCCGCCCGAACACCTCGAAACCAGCGCCAGGGCACAAAATTTATCCCTACCTCCTACGAAAGCTGGCAGTCACCCGGCCCAATCAGGTCTGGGCAATGGACCTGACCTACATCCCCATGGCGCGGGGATTTGTCTATCTGTGCGCCGTCGTGGACTGGTTCAGCCGGAAGGTCTTGTCATGGCGGTTGTCGATCACGATGGAAGCAGCCTTCTGCATCGAGGCGGTGGAGGAGGCACTTGCCCGTCATGGCAGGCCGGAAATCTTCAATACCGACCAGGGATCGCAGTTCACCTCCATCGACTTCACCGCCGTGCTGAAGAGGTCACAGATCGCCATCTCGATGGATGGCAAGGGTGCGTGGCGAGACAATGTCTTCGTCGAGCGGCTCTGGCGTTCGATCAAATACGAGGAAGTCTACCTCCATGCCGATAAGACTGTGTCCGAGGCACGCGCTGGCATCGGCCGATATCTGAACTTCTACAACACCAGACGCCCACATTCATCCCTTGACCGGCGGACGCCGGATCAGGCCTACTTCAACGCGCTGACACCAATGATGGTGGCGGCATAATCGAGGCGGAAATCCACTTAGCGAAACGCCCGAAGCTGTTCAGACAAACCGAGCCACCTCTGATGTCGGGATGATTGTAAAGCGCCGCCTGCGATTCCAGCCCGAACCCCACGCCGTAGCCCGCCGCCACCAGCAACATCATCGGCTCATGCCCGGAAATATAGTCGGCAATCGTAGGCGGAGGCAGGCCGCTCGCCTTGAACATTTGCTGAAACAACTTGTAGCCTCCAGCGCATTTGTCCGGATGGCAGAGGATCAGCGGATAACGCAGGGCCTCCCTGAATGGAACCCGGTCGAACGACAACAGCGGGTGGTGTCGCGGCAGGGCAAGGACAAGACGCTCCGACCAGACTGCTTCCCTGACGAAGCCGTCGATCTCCTCACCATCGACCGTGATGCCGACGTCGATCAGGTCGCGATTGAGCGCGGCAAGCATCTCGCCCGCCGTCATCTCGGCGATGCCGATCATCGTCAGTGGCTCCTCCTCTCGGCACATGGCCAGCAGGCTGATCAGCCGCGGCTGCGCGAGGCTGTCGGCGATACCCAGCCGGATACGGCTGCGATTGCCGTCAGCCGTTTTGTGGGCGTAGTTCTTTGCCTCGTCATAGAGAGAGAGCAGACGGCGCGCGTCCTGCCAGAAAAGTTCCCCCGACCAGGTTAGTCTGATCTTGCCCTTCGAGCGATGCAGCAGCTTGACGCCCACATCGTCTTCAAGATCCCTGATCGCGCGCGACAACGGTGAAGATTGGATGTGCAGCCTGTCCGCCGCGCGCGTGAAGCTCAGTTCCTCCGCTACGGTGATGAAGTATCTCAGGTGACGCAATCTCATGTCATACCTCCGATCGTTGGTGGATCATGCTCTTCACCCCCCTTACCGGCCCGGCCTGCCATCAAATGGAAATCAGCCCTCGCTAGAATCTGTCATTTCTTTCCACGGATTGCGGACGCTTTGCCCCGACATTGGCGTCCGCGTGAGTGTTCGTTTTCGATTTCGCCATTTCCTCCGCGCGGCTCAGCCAGCGACAAAGCTGATGAGCAAAACAGTGTCGATGCGCATTCAGCACACTGCGCAAACTGCCGCACTCAAGCAGCACGGTGGAGCCGATTCGCCAGTACGCGCTGGGCGTCCTCGTGCCGCTTCTTCAACTACAGTACTGTCGAGATCGGCAATAGCGCCACCGAACAGGCGATCCGGCCAATCGCATTCGGCTCTAAGGACCGGTTGTTTGCTGAAGCGGACAAGGGCGTCGCTCTCGTCGCTCATCGAAACCGCGAAGCTCAACGGCTATTGCCGTAGTACATCGCCCAGCACCCTCACCGGACGTTTACCAGGCACTCTGGTGTCGGCTTCCCCTCGTATCTCTGACGCCTCCGTGATCGACGTGAAAGAAGGAATCACAGTCGATTCACGGGGCACAAAGACTATGAACGATGTAGGTAATTGAGGGTTTGGGCGGTCGGATGCATTAGTGCGATAGTATTTTCGAAAGAAACATTTGCGCTCGCTCACTTCGAGGAGTGCCGAAAAAGTCACTCTTCGTCGCATCTTCGACAATTTCGCCCTTGTCCATAAAAATTACGCGGTCTGCTACCTTCTTCGCAAACCCCATTTCGTGCGTGACAACCATCATGGTCATCCCTTCCTGCGCGAGTTCGACCATAACGTCGAGCACTTCGTTGATCATCTCAGGATCGAGTGCTGAGGTGGGTTCATCGAAAAGCATGCAAATCGGGTCCATGACAAGCGCACGCGCAATCGCCACGCGCTGCTGCTGGCCTCCCGAAAGCTGGCCAGGGAATTTTTCCGCGTGCGCCTTCAGCCCAACTCGATCAAGGAGTTTCATAGCCTTTGCCATCGCCTCATCGCGGCGCCGGCCAAGTACCTTCATCTGACCCAGGCAGAGATTCTCATAAATTCGGAGGTGGGGAAAAAGTTCGAAATGTTGGAAAACCATACCCACCCGGGAGCGAAGCTTCGTAAGATTCGTCTTCTTGTCAGTAACTTCAACCCCGTCGAGAACAATTCTCCCCTCTTGGATGGGCTCCAAGGCATTAACGCATTTAATGAGCGTTGATTTCCCGGACCCGGATGGACCGCAAATCACGACAACTTCGCCCTTGTTGACGTTTGTCGAACAATCCGTCAGCACGCGAAAAGACTGCCCGTACCATTTGCTAACATGGCTGAGTTCGATCATGGCTGCTCCTTCGAGCGGACGCGAGGTGTTGGGGGACACTTGGGATTGGATCGTAGCAGACATTTGATCACCGTATGATTGCTGTGCGCGCTTCGAGGCGCTTGACCAGGAAGGAGGCGGCGAATGAGATCACGAAGTATATGATCGCCGCGAAGAGATACATTTCCACAAGGCGACCATCGCGCTGTGCGACTTTAGAAGCAGCACCGAGGAAGTCTGTCAGCGAAATGACATATACGAGAGATGTATCTTGAAAGAGGATGATCGTTTGCGTCAACATGACCGGCAGCATATTGCGGAATGCCTGCGGCAGAACGATATAGCCCATCACCTGTGAGTAGTTTAACCCTATTGCATACCCGGCGCCGGTCTGTCCGCGAGGGATCGACTGGATTCCGGCTCGCATGATTTCTGAGAAGTATGCTGCCTCGAAAAGGGTGAACGTGATGAGTGCCGACGCAAATGCGCCCACGGCGATCGGCTGGCTCGCTCCGATGAGCCAGGCCCCAATATAGGGGACGAGGAAGTAGAACCAGAAAATTACAAGTACGAGCGGAAGAGACCGCATCAGGTTCACGTACCCGCCGGCGAGTGTCGACAAGGCTTTGATCGAGCTAAGCCGCATGAGTGCTAGGAGGGTTCCAAGCACGATCCCCCCGATGGTGGCGAGCGCGGTCAGTAGCAGCGTGAAACGCATGCCATCCCAGAATAGATAGGGAAGAGAACGGGCGATGACGTCGAAGTCAAAACTATAGAACATCGTTAACGCCCCGCAGTATAGCCAGGTACAGCAACCCGGTGTTCAAGGTAGCGCATCCCGATCGTTACCAGGATGTTGACAGTGAGATAAAGGACAGTCGCGACGGTGAACGCCTCGAATATCTGAAAGGTGAATTCCTGCATGGCTCGGGCGCGGGCAGTGAGTTCTACCAGTCCGATCGTGAGTGCCACCGACGTATTCTTGATCGTGTTCAGGAACTCAGACGTCAGTGGAGGCAGGATGATCCGAAATGCCATTGGCAGCAGAACATATCGATAGGTTTGCGGTGTCGTAAGCCCGATTGCGGCACCCGCCAGCTTCTGACCACGGGGCAGTGAGCTGATGCCCGCACGGAGCTGTTCCGCGACTCGTGCCGACATATAAAAGCCGAGCCCCAAGACCGTCGTCCAGAACGCCGAATTTGGCAACGCTTTCAACCAGTTGCCCATGCTTTGCGGTAGCAGTTCAGGCAACACGAAATACCAAAGGAAAAGCTGTACAAGGAAAGGAATGTTGCGAAACAATTCCACATATGCGCTCGCAATCCTTTGGGCAGGCCCGGACGGCATCGTCCGCATCACCCCGACGACAAGACCCAGTGCCAGCGCAAGAAGCCATGCACCTACTGCGGTGACTAGCGTTACTTGCAGACCCCGCAACAGCATTTCCAAGTAACTACCCGACCCATCCAGCGATTGCTGGAAGAGAATTCCCCAGTTCCAGTTATAGTTCATAGAGCCCTCCGTACGCTCCAAGCCTCATGGCGACGTTCTTTCGCCATGAGGCAGTTGTTGGAATTATTGCAGGTAGGAGGCCGTGTCGGCGGAGTCGGAAGGGTTCTCGAACGCGCGCTTCAATGCCGGGTCAAGCGGGACGTTCAGGTTAAGCCCGCGGGGCGGGATGGCCTGGTTGAACCACTTGTTGTAGATATCCAGCATCTCCGGGCTCTTGTAGAGCGCGGCGGTCGCGTCATCTACTAGTTCCTTGAACTCCGCATCGTCGCGACGGAGCATGATTGCATAGGGTTGGGGATTGGAAAATGCATCCTGCGAGATTGCATAGCCGGACGGATCGCGCGACCCGGCAACGAGCGAGGCCAGCAGAATGTCGTCCATCACGAATGCTGCCGCACGACCCGTTTCGACCATAAGGAACGCTTCCGCATGGTCGTTTGCGGCAATGATGTTCATGCCGAGTTGCTGCGCCGTATTCACTTCGTTCAGCTCTTGGATATTGACCGTTCCGGATGTCGACACGACTGACTGGCCTTTGAGGTCGGCAATCGAGTTGAGATTGCTCGATTTCTTGGCAACGAACCTGTTTGCAGTCAGAAAGTATGTATTGCTGAACGCCACCTGCTTCTGGCGCTCTGCAGTATTGAAGGTTGAGCCGCACTCGAGATCAACGGTCCCGTTTGCGATCAACGGGATGCGCGTTGCCGAAGTAACGGGGTTAAATCGCACCTCAAGCTTATCAAGCTTGAGCCGCTCTTTGACGGCGTCGACGACCTTCAGGCAGATATCAACAGCATAACCGACCGGCTGCTGCTTGTCGTCGAGATATGAGAAGGGCACGGACGAGTCGCGGTTGCCGACCGTGATCACTCCTGTGTCCTTGATCTTTTTCAGCGTTCCGGTGAGATCATCTGCCGACGCACCACCACACATTGCTGTCATGACGACTGCAAAAGCACAAAGTTTCTTCAACATCGTATTCCTCCAGAGGTTGCAATTAGAAAGAGATAGCTGGCTGCTGGTTTCTTGGTCGCGTTGCAGACCCATGTGGCGGATGTTCAATATCCAATTGGTACGTTGCCTTGCGACTGCTCCCAAACAGAAAAGGCACCGGCCACGACACACCGCCTCACAACACGGTCAGTCGCATGTGACGTTCACGCAAACCATTTTGACCGTCGCTGCCTCTTCCTAGAGGGTATAATAAATGCGATAGGTGACTGCCGGTCAAATGCATTATAGCGGCCGATCTATGTGCAAATATTATATGATGGAGAAGATTATGCTGAAGCATAGGCAGGTGGAGGCGTTCCGCGCGGTCATCATCAGCGGTTCAGTGTCGACTGCGGCGGACATTCTCGGAATCACTCAACCTGCGGTCAGTCGGCTCGTGAAAGATTTGGAATACGAGACGCGCTTGAATTTGTTCGAACGCTCTGGAGGTCGACTTGTTGCAACCGGCGACGCGATGGCACTCTATCGCGAGATCGACCGCTCATTTGTTGGACTTGAGCGTATCGCCGGCTTGGCGCGCGATTTGAGAGAAAGACGAGGAGGTTCTCTGCGCATCGCGGCACTGCCGGGACTAGCAAACGGGTTCCTGCCGGCCTTTGCCGCAGGTTTTCTTGCCAAAAGGCCATCGTTAAATATGTCGCTTCACGGCATGAATTCTCATTTCGTCCTCGAATGGATCAGCACCGGCCATTGTGATCTCGGAGTCGTCGAGAACACGCAACTCACCAACGTCACCATCGAAGAACTGCCACCCTGCGATATGGTAGCGGTGCTCCCTCTCCAACACCGGCTCGTGGAACGCGAGCGAATCGTTCCCGAGGACTTTGACAATGAGGATTTCATCTCACTCATACAGCCGTCGGTAATGCATGTCATGGTCGATGCCATAATGCGCGAGCGAGGAATAATCAGACGTATTAAGGCTGAAACTCCACTCTCCATGATTGTTTGTGGTATGGTTTCAGCAGGATTCGGCGTTTCGATCGTCGATCCGTTTACTGCCGATAGATATTCTTCATCTTTGGTAGTTCGGCCAATCGATCCGCCAATCTCTATCAATTGGACAATCGTGCTACCGACGCACATAAAAGCGTCTTCGATTACGAACGAGTTTATAGTCGAGTTTCGAAAAAGCTTTCGAAATTTTCTTTCGGAGCGATCGACTTCAGCAAAGCTTGCCTAGGGTCAGGACTCATTGATCAGAGCCAGAAGATAACGGTTGCAGCGAGAGCGATGGCGGAGAGGAAGACCATTGGGCATCTGTCGTAGCGCGTAGCGACACGCCGCCAGTCTTTGAGACGCCCGAACATGATCTCGATCCGGTTGCGCCGTTTGTAGCGGCGTTTGTCGTATTTGATGGTTTTGTTGCGGGACTTCCGCCCCGGAATGCAGGGGGTGATCCCCTTCGCCTGTAAAGCGTCACGATACCAGTCGGCATCATAGCCACGGTCGGCCAGTAGCCATTTGGCCTTGGGAAGTTCATCAAGCAAGGCGGCAGCACCGGTGTAATCGCTGATCTGACCGGCCGTAATGAAGAAGCTGACCGGGCGACCATTCGCATCCGTGACGGCATGAAGCTTGGTGTTCATGCCGCCTTTCGTGCGTCCAATCAGGCGGCCCGCACCCCCTTTTTTACCCGCAGGCTGGAAGCTGTGCGGTGGGCCTTGAGATAGGTCGCATCGATCATGATGGTCTTGTGCTCTGCAGCTTCAGGCACAGCCAGGCCCTCCATCATCTGGATAAAGATGCCCTTGTCGCTCCAGCGTTTCCAGCGGTTATACAAGGTCTTCGCCGGACCATATTCCCTCGGCGCATCACACCACCGGAGGCCGTTGCGATTGACGAAAATGATGCCGCTCAGGACACGCCGATCATCGACACGCTGGCGGCCATGGCTCTTGGGGAAATAGGGCTGAAGACGGGCCATTTGCTCCTCCGTCAGCCAGAACAAATTACTCATCAGTCGGGCTCCTATCCGCCCGTCTGAATCATAGCCGTCAATTCAAATCAATGGGTCCTGACCCTAGCCGTATGTTATCCTCATCGTCATGAACGACTGATATCGCGAAAATGGGTTTGGGGGCACATTCTTCAGCGCGGTCACTACAGAGTGCGGGCTGATCTGGCAATCCAAGTCCGACGTCAAGCCATCTCCCTCAATGTCAATCGCGCGCAGAACTAAAGCTCCACTTCCAGGGCGAGCCCTCGCGCCCGAGCAATATCCACCGCAACTGACGCCACCGCGAGATCCTGGAGGCCAACGCCCGTGCCGTCGAACAACGTGATCTCCTCCGGCGAGGTCCGCCCCGGCGCCAGGCCGGCGATCACCGCGCCGAGCGGCGTGATGTCGCCGGTCGCGATCAATCCCTGCGCCACCGCGTGCTGCGCCTCACCGATGGTGACGGACTGTTCAACCTCATCGGCAAAGAGCCGAGCGCGTGGGAAAAGAGCCGCCTCTACTTCCTGCTTCCCTTTAGTGTCGGTCCCCATGCAAGCGAGATGGGTTCCTGGGCGAATATGCCCGGAAAGAAGAATCGGTGCGAAGCTGGATGTGATCGTGATGATGACATCGGCCTGTGCCCCGAGTTGTGGCAGGTCGACCACCTCGAAAGGCAGGCCGAGTTCGACCGCCGTGTCGGCCAGCCGCGACAGCATTTCGGGGTGCAAGTTCCAACCAACCACCTTGTCGAATTTGCGCGCCCGCACTGCGGCGCGCATCTGGAAGGCGGACTGGTGACCGGCCCCGACCATGCCGAGCACGCGGGCGTCGGGGCGGGCCAGATGCTTGATCGACACCGCCGAGGCGGCGGCCGTGCGCAGCGCGGTCAGCAGGTTACCGCCGACCGCCGCCTTGATCCGGCCGGTGTCCGGGTCGAACAGCAGCACCGTGGACTGGTGGTTGGTCAAGCCCTTCGCCATGTTGCCCGGCCAGTAGCCGCCCGCCTTGACCCCAAGGACGAGCCCCGCACTGTCGAAGCCAGCCTTGAAGCCGTAGAGCGCGTCGGCATAGCCGATCGCCTCTCGGATGACGGGGAAGTTACGGGCCTCGTCTCGCGCCATGGCAGCGAAGACGCTTTCGATGGCTTCAAAGACAGCGGCCTCGCTCATGAGGTCGGAGATCAGACGCTCCGGTACGATGATCATGGATTGACTCCTCCAAGAATAACACCGGAGCGCCCAGTTGCGCTTCGCAGGTACGTTCTCAATACGCCTTGCCGCGTGCCGACACCGGCCAGACCGTCTCGACCTTACCGTTGCGCACCCCGACATACCAGTCATGGACGTTGCAGGTCGGATCGCAATGGCCGGGCACCAGCCTGAGCTTGTCGTTGACCTTCAGCACGCCCTTGGGGTCATCGATCACACCGTGCTCGTCGCTGCACTTGATGTATTTCACGTCGTCGCGGCCGTAGATGAAGGGCAGGCCGCTGTCGACCGATTGCGCCTTGAGGCCGGCGTCGCAGATGGCGCGGTCGGGCTTGGCGTGGCTCATCACGCTGGTCAGGATGAACAGCGCGTTCTCCCATTCGCCCTTGTCGATGCGGTGGCCATCCTTATCGAGGATGCGGCCGTAGTCAGCGTCCATGAAGGCGTAGGAGCCGCATTGCAGCTCGTTATAGACGCCCGAGCCCGTCTCGAAATAATAGGAGCCGGTGCCGCCGCCGGAAACCAGTTCCGGCTCCAGCCCGACAGCCTTCAGGCCCTCGACGGCGTCCTTGACCATGGCGATCGCCGCGTCGAGCTTCTCCTTACGCGCCTCATAGCTGTCGATGTGCTGCATCGCGCCCTGGTAGGCCTGGATGCCGGTGAACTTGAGGCCCGGCGCCGCGTCGGCGGCCTGGGCGATCTTCACGACGGCGTCGGTCGAGGTGACGCCGCAGCGGCCGGCGCCGCAGTCGATCTCCACGAAGATTTCGAGCTGCGTGCCGTGCTTTTCGGCGGCAGCAGACAGGTCAGCGATGTTGGCAACGTCATCGACGCAGACGATGATGCGCGAGCCGAGCTTGGGCAGGCGGGCCAGCCGGTCGATCTTGGCCGGGTCGCGCACCTGGTTCGACACCAGCACGTCCTTGATGCCGCCGCGCACGAAGACTTCCGCCTCGCTGACCTTCTGGCAGCAGACGCCGACCGAGCCGCCGAGCCTCTCCTGCAGTTTCTGCACGTCAACCGACTTATGCATCTTGCCGTGGCTGCGATGGCGCATACCGTTCGCCTTGGCGTAATCGCCCATCTTGCGGATATTGCGCTCCAGCGCGTCGAGGTCGAGGATCAGGCAGGGCGTCTGGATCTGGGATTCGTCCATGCCGGGGACCGCCGGCACGTCGAAACCGACGTCGAGTTGTTCAGTTTGAGTCGTCGCGTTCATGCTCTTCTCCTCAGTTCCACGGTAATTTGTCGAGATCCACATTGCCGCCCGTCACGATCACGCCGACGCGCTTGCCGGCAAAGACATCAGGGTTCTTCAGGATGGTCGCCAGCGGCACGGCGCTGGACGGCTCCATCACGATCTTCATGCGCTTCCAGATCAGCTTCATCGCGTCGACGATCTCCTGCTCGGAAGCCGTCAGGATGTCGGTGACGTTGTTCTTCACGAAATGCCAGGTCAGTTCCTTCAGCGGCACTTTCAGGCCGTCGGCGACCGTTTCTGGCGCGTCGTCGGCGATGATGCGGCCGGCCTTGAAGCTACGGTAGGCGTCGTCGGCCTGCTCGGGCTCGGCGGCGTAGATCTTTACGCCGGGCGCGAGATTGGAGAGCGTCAGGCAGCTTCCCGACACCATGCCGCCGCCGCCAATCGGCGCGACCACGGCGTCGAGACCGTCGACCTGCTCGATCAACTCGGCAGAGCAGGTCGCCTGCCCGGCGATGACACGATGGTCGTTATAGGGATGCACGAATTCCGCGCCGGTCTCGGCAACAACCTCGGCAAAGACGGCCTCACGCGACGAGGTTGACGGCTCGCATTCGACGACACGACCGCCGTAGCCCCGGACCGCATCCTTCTTAGCCTGCGGCGCGGTGCGCGGCATCACTACGGTGCAGGGAATGCCGCGCCGACCAGCTGCATAGGAAAGGCAGGTTCCGTGATTGCCGGACGAGTGCGTTGCAACACCCTTCTTCGCCTGCTCGTCGTTCAGGCCAAACACCGCGTTCGACGCGCCGCGCGCTTTGAAGGCCCCAGCCTTCTGAAGGTTCTCGCACTTGAAGAAGAGTTCGGCGCCAGCAAGTCCATTGATGAATGTCGATGTGAGAACGGGTGTGCGATGAATATGGGGTTCGATTAAGGCTCGTGCTGCAAGCACGTCGGTAAGATTCGGAATGTACATATCCAAGCGCGCTCCTTACGCTGTAATCGCTGCGGCGCCTCGATCGGTATCGCTCGGATCGAGAGCAACAGCATCAAGTTCGATGAGGTATCCATGATGAAGCGCCGGCACTGGAACGACCGACCGGGCAGGACGCGCTTCACCGAACGCCTTGGCATATGCTGCGTTGAAGCTGCTCCAATGCTCGACGCCGACGATGTAAGCTGTGACTTTCACGACATGAGAAGGCGTCGCACCAGCCGCCTCGAGTACGGCCAGCAAATTCCGGAGAACGAGACTGGCCTGGTTATCGAAGAGATCGTCAGATTGCTCCGACTGGCCTTCTGGTTTGATCGGAAGCTGACCGGAAACATGAATGAATCCACCCGCTCGGGCCGCCTGACTGTAGTGACCCAAAGGCTTCGGGGCGTGACTCGTTAATATGTGTTCTATTTGCGCCATTTCGCGTCTCCGAGGTGATTGCGAGGTGCAGATTGATCTTGACACCGGCTCTGCGCTGTACTCACGACCGCGTAAGTACTTAACTTGCCGGACCCGTTTGCTTGGATTTGCCAATACCAAAGCGGTTTGGTGCGAAGGGCGAAATGTCGATTGAGGTCTTTTCGCCTGCGAGGAGCTCTGAGACGAGCGTTGCGGTCATCGGCGCCCCTGTCATGCCGAGATGACCATGGCCGAAAGCATAGATTACGTCGGGTGTCCGGGTTGCCCGGCCAATCACGGGGAGCGAATCCGGGATGCTCGGCCGGAACCCCATCCATTTGGAATATCGTTCTTCAGAACTCGCAGGCGCGAGGGCTGGAAGAAGTTTTCGAGCGTGCGTATAGAGCACATGCGCACGTTTCCAGTTAGGAGCGGCTGTGAGCCCAGCGAACTCAACCGTACCCGCCACGCGAAGCCCCATTTCCATAGGTGTCGCGATGAATTTTCCTGACGCATCGGTCGTCGGAATGCGTGGAGCGGCTTCCGGATTCGCGATGACGATATGATATCCACGTTCGGTATCGAGCGGGATGTCATCGCCTAGCGAATTAGCAAGTGATTTCGAGTGTGCGCCGGCTGCGACAACCGCTGCATCAACGGCCAGAACGCCGTTCGTGGTTGTAATGCCTTTAAGCGCCCTACCTTCAGTCTCAAAGCCGATGACACGCGCAGATACGAATTCGCCACCGTTCGCGATAAAACGCCGAAACAAGAGGGTCACGAGCCCTTGCGGATTAATCGTGTGACCGTTCTCTTCTATAAGAATGCCCTTGGTAAACGCATGCGACAAGTTCGGATCGAAATCCCGCAACGCATCGGCGCTGAGGATCTGCGTGCGAACACCGTTGAGACGCCGCAGTTCCCAACCTCCGCGGTCCTTGGCGAAGTCTGCTTCTCCACGATATACGGTCAGATGACCTTCATGGCGGATCAGATGGCTCGCATCAGCCTCCTCCGCCAATGACTTGATCAGAGGCACCGTGGACTTGATGAGATTGCGGAGTGCTTTCGCCTGCTCCTTCACCTTGTTTGGTCTTCCGGCTAACAGAAAGCGAATCAACCAGGGCATGATGGTTGGAAAATAGCTGAACCGGATTGACAACGGCCCCATCGGGTCAAGGAGCCACTTCGGCACGCTCGTCAAGTTTCCCGGCATGGACATAGGGACGACGGATGAGCCGTTGAAGCATCCGGCATTCCCAAACGATGCACCTTCGCCAGGAGGGTTCGGGTCAATCAAGGTGACTTTGAATCCGCGGCGCTGAAGCATCAGCGCCGTGCATACGCCGACGATTCCGGCTCCAGCGATGCCTACTTTTTTGTGGTTCTCAGACATAGGATGCTCCCGCGGAGCCGACAGTCTCTCGCTGCCTAGCCACCGTTTCGCGGTAGGTGATAAAATTCGGCGTGCCTTACCTTGCTGCGGTAACGACGATTTCGATCAGGACGTCCTGGCCAAGATCTGAAACCCCTATCGTCGCACGCGCGGGCAAATCCTGTGCGTCGAGCCAAGAAGTCCAGACGTCGTTCATCTCTTGCTTCAGGTTCATGTCAGTGATGAACAAGGTCGCGGAAATTAGTTTCGTCTTGTCGGTTCCCGCTTCTGCGAGGAATTTGTCGAGCTTGGCACAAACTTGCGTCGTTTGGGCCCGCATCGAGGCGCCCTTGAGTTCATCGGCCAGCACGCCACCGAAGTAAATCACATCAGCATATTCAACTGACCGATGCATGATTGGTGTTCTGTCTCGACGTGTGATCATCGTCTTGCTCCTGCATTCATGGAATCGTGCCAACTACAGGTCGCGCTGTAGGCAGGATTCGGTGTTAGGCACTGCAGCTACGTCCGGCTCCACACCTCAGCCCTGGCTGCCTTCATGCCGCCTATATGCATAATATTTCAACATGATAACGCTTAGTCAAATGCCAATTATTGCGCTATCTATAATCAAATATTATATTATCGACGGAGGTTAGAAATATCGTTGACGCTGAACGTAAATGATAAAAGCCCAATCGATGCGTAGCTGCGAAGAATGAGCGTCATTGAGGGGAGCAAGTGTATTATCAGCTTACGAGCATCGCCCCCGGAGCGGGTGGGGGCCGAATTCCCAGCCCTGCATGCGGCTAGTCTCTACGACGCAGCAATGCTGGTTCGCACCTTTAGAAATGCCTGGCGACTCTGAGCCGGAGCTGCACGAAGGGTTCTGGATCTGGCTCGGCGGATTCAAAGCGGCTACGCTCTAAAAATCCTATGCATGAGGCGGTGTAAGCTGTTTGGACCGCTACTGTCGAATGAGGTGCATGGGGTAAATGGAAGCATGACTTCCGCCTGTGGCATAGGTGGCAATCTCAGTCATTCTGCAGGCGCACAGCTCAAGGATCTGCGTGCCGTCATGCTCCCCCAACCGGTGTTAGGATAGGATGAATTGAGGCGGCCTCGCATTTTGGCGCGGAGATAGTACACCTCGCTGGAACAATGACGATAAATTGGTTCGTTACGTTCGTAGCTCTAAGCAGGGAACCATTCATTTGCTATATGGTGGCATGGGATACCATTGACCATGGGATCATGTGTCACTATCCCGAATATGCCATCGATAGCTGCATCAACCGTTCCACGAACGCCGTACAACTGTTTTGCGGCTACAATTGTTCGACGAAATAGAGCGCCGGGATCGAGCAGCGTCGTCGCACAGAGCGACATCGCCTGCTGCGAACTGGTGAGGACGAGAACGCGATCGGCCGTGGCACGCGCGCCGCGCTCCAGATTGACATAGTCGGCGATGGCTCTCCGGAGCGGTTCGGCGCCCTGAGGATCGCCGTGCAGAAGGGCTTTCGTGCCGTAGTCCTTGAGGACCTGCCGCTCCAGGCGCTCCCACAATTGCAGCGGAAACTCCCGTGTTTCCGGTATGCCATGCGTGAACGGCCGTGGCGCGAGGATGTCACGCACGCCGCCGCCGCTGAACATGGCTGCTCCACGCTTGCTGAGGTTCGGGGCCTGGTTGCGCAACAGCGAATCCCGCCGCGATCTGCGCTGGCCGGGCTGAAATGCCGAGATCTCGGCCACGAAACTGCCGCTGCCGACTCGCCGCTCGATGAACCCTTCGGCGTGAAGCTGGATATAGGCCGCCTCGATCGTATCACGCGACACGCCAAGTGCCTTGGCAAGCCCGCGGGTGGCCGGCAACGGCTTGCCCGGTCCCAGCACGCCGTCGAGGATCAACTGCCGGATCGCCCGTTGTATCCGGGCGTGCAGCGGCATCGTCGCATTGGCAGGATGGGCCATCCAGGCCTGCACGGATTCGAGCTGTGAGTGCTTGAACAAATGGCCTGCCCTTCGCAAGATAATTGGCAGGAACAATCAGGCCATTGACGGGCTATGTGTCAAGGCATGTTTTTTTGGGCTTTCGCCCGTTCCGTTCAGGAGACCCGCCAGGATCATGCCGTCGACCTCACCATCCACTTCGTTCGACTGTAAGCGCGACGAACCCACCACCTTGCATGTAGGTTGGGTTGATGCTGCTGGGCGCGTTGTTACCGAGCGTGTCTTGTGATTGCGTGCAATTGCAGGACTGCGGATGAGATATGGTGGTGGGCCGTCGCCCTTATTTTGCGCCGCTCCTGAGGAGAAAGCCGGATGAGGAGTTTGGCGAGCTGCGGATTGACGGCCATGATGGGGGCGATCACGGGCTTTGGCGTGGCAAGGAGGATCGGCGCCCACGCTTCGCCGCCCAGACTGAGGCCAAGGGAAAATCCGATCGCCCAGGGACCGACGATGGTCTCGCCCTTGTGGTTCATGAAGATCGGAAAGTAGTGCCCGGGCGCGTCGCGCAGCAGGCTTTCGACTTCGTCGTGGCGGTTCAGCACGGTATTGACGAGCCGCTCCTCGATCGAGCCTGGCCTGGTTTGCGGTATTGAGCCGCCGAATACGTGCGGCAACCAGGTATGTGCAGGGGGTGGCGTCGCCTTAACCGATTTTGAGACGCGATAGTTTCTTCCGCTAGAATTTCACGCGCCAATGGATGAAGCGATTTCGCGCCATGTCGAGATGACGTGAGCGCGAAGCTGGCGATGGTCTGCGGCGGTCAAGTATTTCCGGTGAAGAAGAAAGAGATTGGCAATCTGGCCGTGAGCTGAGACGAAACGCTGACATTGGCGCGCGGATTTGAAGCGCATCATGCGTCGCTCGCGTCGTCGCACGGGAAGGTGAGAATTCTCGGCCCGATTATTGAGCCCTTTGTGCGAGCGATGCTCGACGCCCGGCATCAACTGGGATTTTGCGGCGGAATAGGAACGCAGCTTGTCGGTCACCATCACACGCGGGGCGGTACCCTGGTCCTTGAGCAGCTTGCGCATCAAACGCATAGCGGCCGCCTTGTTCCTTCGGCTTTGCAGCAGGGCATCGAGGACGTAACCGTTGGTATCGACAGCGCGCCACAGCCAGTATTTCTTTCCCTTGATCGTCACCACCATCTCATCGAGGTGCCATTTGTCGGCAAAGTGGCCTCGTGAGCGGCGTCGGAGCTGATGGGCGAACTTCACGCCAAATTTCGCCGCCCATTCCGAGACGGTCTGAAATGAGACGCTGATGCCGCGCTCCGCCAACAGATCCTCAATATCACGGAAGCTGAGCGGGAACCGATAATAGAGCCAGACAGCATGAGCAATGATCTCAGCGGGAAACCGGTGGCGTTTGAAGTGGGCAAGCGAGGTCTCGGTCATCAAAGCCCGATAGCAAGTCGGTGCAAACAGCCCGTTAAGGCGACGCCACCCGCAGCGCCGTTTCGTCCTCGTTGCGGCCCATCAGTCGCACGGCCGTTGCGGCGCATTTCAGCGCCTGGCGCTGCCGCCAGCAGCCGGCCCAGTTCGGTTCGGAACGCACAAGATCATCAAGTGATTTCAGCGCGATACCGGCATGAAACGCCGCATCCGTCTCTGCCAAATCACGTCCGCGCGGAACAGACCAGGCGGGCAGCAGGGCCGGTGGCGCGGATCTCGGAAAGGCGGTGGCGAAAGACGAATCCATGTCCGCAAGACTACTGCATCGGTGCGGTTTAGGCCAGATTCTTCGCAGTTATCCGCACGGCTTGTCTTCATCACATAATGACTGATAAGTTTGCATTATCGATCTTTATTGTCATTATAGAGAAATGACCCGATTCACCGACCAGAACAGCGAAAATCACGTCGAACAGACCTCAGCGCCGGCTCTCAGCACAGCGGATGGGCATGATGTTTCAGCGCCGCGGCTATCGGGCGACGGCCCCGTCCCCTCTTCTGTCGGCAAGGACGAGACACCAGCTCATCTCGCAAACCTTGCCGATCGCGCCCGGGGTTACGTCGCAGCGGCCAGTTCCGCCAATACACGCAAAGCTTACGCAGCCGATTGGAAGCATTTTTCAGCTTGGTGCCGGCGGTCGAACCTCACTCCCCTCCCCCCGCATCCGCAAACCGTCGGACTTTATATTACCGCCTGCGCTTCCGGCACGGCTGAACGAGGTGCAAAAGCGAACTCAGTCTCGACCATCGAACGCCGCCTCTCCTCGCTCTCCTGGAACTATGCCCAGCGTGGCCTCTCGCTCGACCGCAAGGACCGGCATATCGCCACCGTGATGGCCGGCATTCGCAACAGTCACGCCAAGCCGCCGGTGCAGAAGGAAGCGGTCATGGCTGAAGACATCATCGCCATGGTCGAGACGCTGGACCGCGGTTCGCTGCGCGGCCTGCGCGACCGTGCCATGCTGCTCGTCGGTTTCGCCGGCGGCCTGCGCCGCTCGGAAATCACCGGCCTCGATCTTGGCCGGGATCAGACCGAGGACGGCCGCGGCTGGATCGAAACTTTTGATAAGGGACTGCTGGTGACGCTGCGCGGCAAGACCGGCTGGCGCGAGGTGGAGATCGGCCGCGGGTCCTCCGACGCCACCTGCCCCGTCGCTGCCGTTGAGACCTGGATCAAATTCGCCAAGCTCGCAAAGGGCCCACTCTTCCGGCGCGTTACCGCCCAGGGCAAGAACGTGGGCCCAGATCGGCTCAACGACCAGGAGGTTGCGCGCCTTGTCAAGAAGACCGCGCTGGCGGCCGGTGTGCGCGGCGAACTTTCCGAGATCGAGCGCGGGCTGAAATTTTCCGGACACTCGCTGCGCGCCGGCCTCGCCTCGTCAGCCGAAGTCGATGAGCGTTATGTCCAGAAGCAGCTCGGCCACGCATCAGCCGAAATGACCCGCCGGTATCAACGGCGACGCGACCGGTTCCGGGTTAACCTCACAAAAGCGGCCGGCCTATGATTTACGCTGGTCGCAGCCGAACTTTTCGCATGGATCCGTTTATTGGGCTCACAAGTCAGCGAATCAAGGATAGCTTTGAGATCTTCGCCCGCCCTGCTTTCGCTATCGACCTCGTTCATTGCTGTTTTCGTTTTCGCCGGCATCCTATTGACTAGCTATAGCTGTAGCGGCTTGCCAA
>UEIJ01000003.1 GCA_900470195.1 Hyphomicrobiales bacterium
AACAGTCCCGGCATGTATCGTGCCTGGTGTGGTGTGGACGGAGAGATCCATACAGGCATCTATCGGTAAAGTCGAAGCGCCTGCTGGTACATGTTGCGCTGGTTCAGTTCGGACCAGCGTAAAGTGCCCGTTGCGATATGTAGCGCGAGGGGATGATGTAGATGGTTTTCGATCAAACGGTCTATTGTCCTGCCGATCGAGGCAAACAGACAAGTTGACAGCCCGAGTGCCTACAGGGTGTCGCGAACGCGCTCCCAAGCCTTTGTCAAATGGCGCCCTAATACTTCGGATAGCCGGGTCGCGTCGCGGGCTTCCAGAGCCTCAATCATTTCTTCATGCTCGGACACTGCGGCTGCCCATTTCTCCGCGCCCTCGTGTCCTACAAAGCGGATTCGTTTCAATCGCGTCTGCAGCATCTGGTGAATGTCAGTCAGCGTCGGATTCTTGGCAAGGCGAACGATGGCGAGATGAATCTGCTGGTTCAATTTGTAATATTGCAGGCGGTCAGAGTGCTTATAGCGCTCGATCATCTCATCATGCAGTCCCCGAACCTCTGCGATTTCCCCGTCGGTCGCCAGTTCGCAGGCGAGCTTTCCAGCAAGCTCTTCCAAGGTGCGCAGGACTGTAAGCATGTCTTTTACATCGGCGGCACTGAACCGTTTCACAACAGCGCCGCGGCTTGGAACAAGTTCCACCAAACCTTCGCTCGCCAGATACTTGATCGCTTCACGCAGCGGTGTGCGGGACACGCCAAGCTGTTCGCCCAGTTGACCTTCATGCAGGCGCGTGCCCGGTTCCAGCTGCCCTTCGATGATCATGTCACGCAGATGGTTGACGAGCATATCGTGCAAAGCAGTCCGGCGGAACGCATGTGAGCCGTTATCGGCTTGCTCGGTTTTCTGAATTTCGTCCATCGGCCTTTTTCTCAAAGAGTGAGCTCGAATCCTTATCTCACCATCTCGGGCGAAGATGGCTGGCCCGCTCTCAACCGTCAATATAAAATGCTGCATACAGAATACAAAATGCTTGCGCCATCCAAAAGACTATCTTATGCATGCTGCATACAGAATGCAGAAGAGGAGGATGCGAATGACCACCACTGGCGCTGAACCGAGCGTAATTGCGCTTGCAATGGGAGATCCAGCTGGTGTCAGTCCCGAGCTGACGGCGCGTCTTCTCGCCTTGCCGGATGTCAAAAGGGAAGCGCATCTTATCGTTTTCGGTGATCGCCGCGTTCTGGATGAGGGGGCGCGTGTCGCGGCTGTCGAGCTTGATCTGCAGGATGCCAGTATCGAGAATGCGCCTAACATGCCGTTGGGCAAGCACGTCTTCGTTGACCTGAAGAATCTCGATCCGAAGGATGTCGTGCGTAGCGAGGCGACGTTGGTCGGTGGAACTTTCGCAACCCACAATTTTCGCACCGCATTGAAGTTTGCCGATGCAGGTCACGCGGAGGCTGTGTGCTTTACGCCTTTCAACAAGCTGGCCATGCGGTTTGCCTATCCGGGCTACGACGACGAAATCCGCTTTGTTGCCGATGTGTTGAACTTCGCGGGCAAGGTGCGTGAATTCAACGTTCTGGAGAAGGTTTGGAACGCACGCGTAACGTCGCATATTCCGCTCAAGGATGTAGCATCGACGCTGACTGTCGAAGGAATACTTGCTGAGCTGGAACTGGCTTGGGTGTGCCTTAAAAAAGCGGGATACAACAATCCGAAGATTGCAGTAGCTGGTCTTAATCCGCACGCCGGTGACGGTGGCAGTTTTGGCATGGAAGAAATCGATATCATTGAACCGGCGGTAAAGTCGGCCAAGGCGAAGGGGTTCGATGTGGACGGCCCGTTCCCGGCTGACACGGTGTTTTTGCGTGCTCTGAAAGATGGCTTTCAGGCGGTGCTGACCATGTATCACGATCAGGGCCAGATCGCGATGAAACTGATGGGATTCGACAAAGGGGTGACAATGATGGGCGGCTTGCCCTTTCCGCTTTGCACGCCGGCCCATGGCACAGCCTACGATATTGCCGGAAAAGGGATCGCCGACGTGGGAGCCACGCGTGAAGCAATCCTGCTTGCGGCGCGGATGACGAAAAGAGCCGCAGCACTTTCGGGTGCCGCCTGATTTTTCGTCATGTTGACATGATCGGCATGGGGGGAGGCCCGTGCCGCCTAACTGGGAGGATACAACATGAAGAAATCTGTGCATATTGCATGCCTCGCCGCGGGAGTGGCGGTAATTGCATCGCCCGCGCTCGCATTCGAGCCGACGCGTCCTGTGGAATTTGTCGTGACCGCTGGACCGGGCGGAGGGACCGATATTTTTGCGCGCACGATCCAGTCAATCATCGGCAAGTATAAGCTGATGAGCGCGCCCATCGTCGTCACAAACAAGGGGAGTGCAGGCGGGGCCGAGGGTTTTGTCTATACCGCAGGCTACAAGGGCGATCCCTATAAACTCGCTTTCGGCACCAACAACGCTTATCTCTTGCCGGTGCGCGCCAAGGTTCCTTATAAATCGGATGATTTGATCCCCGTTTCGGCGCTTGCTGCGGACGAGTTCATTCTATGGGTCAATGGAAAGTCTGAGTTCAAGACAGCCGCAGAGTTCATCGCGAGGGCGAAGGACGATGCGGGCATGAAGGTTGGCGGAAGCCAGTCCAAGGACGTTGACCAGATTCTCACATCCATGATCAACGAGGCCACGGGCTCGAAGCTCGGCTACATTCCGTTCAAGAGCGGTGGGGAAGCTGCGGTTCAGCTTGCAGGCGAGCATATTGCGGCGAATGTCAACAATCCGAGCGAGAATCTCGGCCAATGGCAGGCCGGTATGGTGAAGCCGCTTTGCGTCTTCAAGAGCGAAAAGCTCAAGGGGGAAGGCAAGGTCACTGGCGATATGGGTTGGAGCGACATTCCAACCTGCAAGGAAGCAGGGATTGCAATCGAAAATTACTCCATGCCGCGCACCGTCTGGCTGCCAGCAGGGGTCGACCCGGAAGTCGTCGACTATTATGCGGGCGTACTCAAGAAGGTTTCCGAAACACCTGAATGGGCGAAATATCTCACCGATAGTTCGCAATCTGCCGCGTATATGAGCGGAAACGCCCTTTCGTCCTTTATCAAGAATGATGAAACGGCGGTAACGGCAGTACTGAAGCGCGAAGGCTGGCTGGCCAACTGACGTTTGGGCATTTGCGCAGGTGCCAGTGGCACCTGCATCTTCCATCGAAGGAGCTCATTCCATGAGTGAGAAAGGCGAAGGCGGAATTTCCCGCTTCACCGTCGAGGCGGGCGTGGCTCTCCTCACGGGCGCGCTGGGGGCTGCGATTTGTTACGGCTCGCAACAGGCCGGTACGGGCTGGACGGAAATGGGGCCGGATGCGGGTTATTTTCCGTTCTACATCGGCCTGCTGATCCTGTTCGGAAGTGCTGTTAATCTTGTTTCGGCATTTGTAAAACATCGCGGTAGCGGAGAAGTCTTCGTTGAGCTCTCCCGGTTGAAACCGGTTCTCGGTTTCGCCTTGCCGCTGGTTGCCTTCGCGGCCATATCGATGGTTCTCGGACTTTATGTCGGCACGGCACTCTACATCGCTGGAGCGATGATGTTTCAGGGACGCTACAAGTGGTGGGCTTCCTTGCCAGCCGGTATTGCAGTTTCGCTCTTCTTTTTCGTCATTTTTGAAATCGGCTTCAAGGTTCCGCTCCTTAAAGGTCCGGTCGAGGCTTTCTTCGGGATTTATTGATACCGGAAAGTCCGATGTCTTTGGAGGAAAGACATGGAAAACTTCAGTCTCCTGATGGACGGCTTCGCCCACATACTCAGCTTCAATCACGTTCTGCTGATGATGTTGGGGGTGACGCTTGGAATTCTGGTTGGCGTCCTGCCGGGATTGGGCGCGCCCAATGGCGTTTCCCTGCTTTTGCCGCTGACATTCACGATGGACCCGATCTCCGCGATTATTCTGCTCTCGTGCATGTATTGGGGGGCACTGTTCGGCGGGTCGACAACGTCCATTCTGTTCAACATTCCGGGCGAACCTTCGTCCGTAGCCACCACTTTCGACGGCTATCCGATGGCGAAGGCCGGACATGCGAGCCGCGCGCTGACGCTGGCATTCGTCTCGGCTGGGATCGGCGCACTGGCTGGCGTGGTGATGATTACACTGCTCTCAAGCTGGGTCGCCAATTTCGCCCTGCGGTTTTCATCCCCGGAATATTTCGCTGTTTATTTTCTGGCTTTCGCCAGTTTCATATCCATGGGCGCGCAATCGCCGTTCAAGACGCTCGTTTCCATGATGATTGGCTTCGCCTTTGCTTCTGTAGGTATGGACACGATCTCCGGCAATCTGCGCCTGACATTCGACATACCGGAACTCATCAAGGGTATCTCCTTTTTGATCGCAGTAATGGGCCTGTTCGGGATCGGTGAATTGTTGCTGACAACTGAGGAGGGGCTTCGTTTCGACGGTATCAAGGCGCGGGTGCGTCTTGGTGAGATCGGGCGCACTCTTCTCGAAATGCCGCGCTATTGGTTTACGCTCGTTCGTTCCACGCTGATCGGCATCTGGATGGGCATAACGCCTGCCGGACCAACCGCTGCATCCTTCATGAGCTACGGGGTGGCTCGCCGTTCTGCACGCGACAAATCGAAGTTCGGCAAAGGCGATCCTCGCGGTATCGTGGCACCGGAAACCGCCGACCATTCGGCCGGAACATCTGCACTTCTCCCCATGCTTGCACTCGGCGTTCCGGGTTCGGCAACCGCTGCCGTGATGATGGGTGGGCTGATGATATGGGGGCTCACTCCGGGTCCGACATTGTTCACGGATCGTCCGGATTTCGTCTGGGGTCTGATTGCCTCCATGTATCTCGGCAACATTGTCGCCGTCATTCTGGTGATTGCTACCGTGCCGCTTTATGCATCAATCCTGCGCGTGCCGTTCTCGATCATCGGTCCGATCATTGTCGCGGTCATTTTTTCGGGCGCTTATCAGGTTGCCAACTCGATAACCGACGTCTGGCTGGTGATCACATTTGGTGTGCTCGGCTATATCTTCAAGAAGCTCGATTATCCGCTGGCGCCGTTGGTTCTCGCTATGGTTCTCGGAGACAAGGCTGAAGATGCATTCCGCCAATCGATGATGATGTCCGGCGGTGAGCTTTCTGTATTCTGGTCGAATGGTCTCGTTGCTTCACTGATGACGCTCGGCGTCTTTCTGCTGGTCTCGCCAGCCATCTTCTGGGCAATCGGCAAGCTTCGGAACCGGAAGCCCGAAATTCCCTCAAGCAATGGCAATGCGGCCTGACCTCGATGGATGATGTAAAAGAACAGGAATGTAAGTTGAAACAGACGACTTCCAAATGGACAAGGGAAACCTGGCCAATTGCTGCAGCGATGATCCAGTATCCCAACATACTGCCGGATGGCAGCTCCGTGCAGAAACAGTCGTCCGAAGGTTGGGCGCATACTTTATCCGATGTTGCGGATGCAGGCTTTACGGAACTTGACCCGACGGATAGCTGGCTGCGGCTCGCAGATTTGTCACCCGCGCGCCTCGACGAGTTTATGGCCGTTGTCAGATCGCTGGGCTTGACCATTCCGGCAATTTCGACCTCGAGGCGCAGCGTGATCGACGTCCAACGCGGCGATGAATATCTGGCCTATGGGCACAGGGTCATCGACACGGCGAAAGAAATTGGCGCGAGTTGCGTTTCCTTCGGGCTTTTTGAACCGCTGACGGATGCACAGAAACGGGCATTGTGGTTCTGGACGGTCGATGGGGCGAAGAACCCGGATGATCCGGCTGTCTGGAAAAAGGCCGTGGAGCGAATTCGCGAACTCGGACGCCATGCGGAGGAGCTCGGTATAGAGCTTTCGCTTGAAATGTATGAGGATACATATCTTGGTACTGCGGACAGTTCGGTTCGTTTTGTTGAGGAAGTTGGTCTCGACAATGTCGGAATCAACGCTGATCTGGGCAATCTCATTCGTCTGCACCGTCCGGTCGAGCATTGGCAGCAGATGATGGAGAAGGTGGCGCCTTACGCAAAGTTTTGGCACGTCAAGAACTACATCCGCACCGAAGACCCTGCGTCCGGTGTAATCGTCACGCATCCGGCTCCCCTTGAAAGCGGCATCATCAATTATCGCACGGCGATCAGAATGGCGCTGGATCACGGATTTGCCAGCCCATTTTTATGCGAACATTATGGTGGCGACGGACTTTCCGTTTCGGCTACAAATCGTGACTATCTGCGCCGTATTCTGCCACGCGGCTAATGCCCCAGACCAAGGACTGTTTTAATGACGACCATTTTCGATGCGCCCGAGGAGTTTGCCTCGACCGCTCTCGCCGGCTTTGCCAATATCTATAATCGCTATGTTCGCCATGTCCGCGGCGGCGTTGTTCGTTCCACAAAGGTACCTCAAGGCAAGGTCGCTGTGGTCGTCGGTGGCGGCTCTGGTCATTACCCGGCGTTTGCGGGATATGTGGGGCCCGGCCTCGCGGACGCAGCTGTTGCAGGTGACGTATTTGCTTCGCCTTCCACCGCGGCGGTGGCTCGTGTTTGCCGCCAGGCGCACAAAGGTGGCGGTATTCTTCTGGGTTTCGGGAATTATGCTGGCGATGTCCTCAACTTCGGCGTTGCTGCCGAGCGCCTGCGCGCCGAGGGTATTGATGTCCGCATAGTACCGGTAACCGACGACGTGGCCAGTGCCCCGGCAGATATGCATGACAAGCGGCGCGGCATTGCTGGCGATCTGGTCGTGTTCAAGATTGCCGGCGCGGCTGCAGAAGCCGGTCTGTCCCTGGACGAAGTCGAGCGGCTGGCCCGTCATGCCAACGCGAACACCGTTTCATTCGGCGTTGCATTCAAAGGCTGTACGTTGCCGGGAGCACCACATCCGCTCTTTACTGTGCCGGAAGGCCAGATGGCGCTTGGCCTCGGCATTCATGGCGAGCCGGGAATCAAGGAAGAAGCAATCCTGCCTGCCTCCGGTCTGGCGAGCTTGCTGGTGGAGAAACTTCTGGCGGAACGTCCGAAGGGAACGCAAAGAGTCGGTGTTATTCTGAACGGCCTCGGTGCGACAAAATATGAAGAGCTGTTTGTCTTGTGGACGGCGATTGCGTCGCTTCTGGAAAAAGCCGATCTCGATATTGTAGCTCCAGAAGCGGGTGAATTTGTCACCAGCCTTGATATGCAAGGTTGCTCGTTGACCCTCCTTTGGCTCGATGACGAGCTCGAGCGCTATTGGACATCCGCCTGCGATACGCCGGTTCTTCGTCGCGGGGAAGCGATTGCAGTCTCGCCTGCGGACGATGTCATCACCACTGAGGATGCAAATCCCGATTTTGCTCAAGCGGATGAGGCAGGACGCGCCGGAGGCGTGTGCATCCAAGCTATTCTGCATGCCGTCGCCGACGCACTGGTCGAAGCCGAAGAAGAACTGGGCCGCATTGATGCCTTTGCCGGCGACGGTGATCACGGGCAGGGCATGCGACGGGGCTCCGCCGCGGCCAGCGAGGCTGGGGATCAAGCCGTGAAAGCTGGAGCCGGGGCCGCAAGCGTATTGGCTGTAGCCGGTGACGCATGGGCTGACCGGGCTGGGGGAACATCTGGAGCGCTGTGGGGACTTCTGCTGCGCTCATGGAGCGCAGAACTTTCCGACAATGGCAGCATCGACGATGGTGCGGTCGTTCGTGGCGGCAGGCGCGCGCTTGATGCAGTCACCACGCTTGGCCGGGCAAAACCCGGCGACAAGACATTGGTGGATGCTTTCGTGCCTTTTGTGGAGACGCTCGAAAATGAGTTTGCAGCAGGTGTTCCGCTGGCGGACGCATGGACTAACGCTGCCGACACAGCAAAGGCAGCAGCCGAAGCAACAGCGCCCCTTGCTCCGAAACTTGGTCGCGCCAGACCGCTGGCCGATAAGAGTATCGGTCATCCTGACGCGGGAGCCATTTCGCTAGCGTTGGTTGCAAAAGTCATTGGTCGGAAACTGAAGGGCTGAATGATCGGTCCGGCGGGCCAGTTTGAAACTGGTCCGCCTTATGTACGTTAATGGTCTGGGAAAGCGGTCAGCCCGGAAGAATCTGGTAGTAAAAGTCGAGTTTTCCCGGCTTCGAGTGCGCCACAAGCATTACCAGTTTTTCCCGGTCGAACAGGCGAAACCAATCTTCCCACTCGACGATTTCAAGACCGCCCGCATCCAGCGGGCGTTCGACATCGGCGACGAACTCTGGCTCGAAAACAATTCGCAAGACCGGCGCAGCATCGGGATCTGTAGAAGTGCTGACAAAAGCCGGATTTCCGTTGCGAGCGGCCACCCAGTCCCGAATGGCTTCATGTGTGTCGAGGGTGATTATTTCGCTCATGGAGTGCATTCCTCCGATTGCTGTCATGAAATACAACGCCATTAGGCAGGCAAGGCAATATTAGTTTTGTCGCGTGCCAATGATCTATCAATTAGGCCTTTCCGGAGTTCTGGAAAGGTGATCGCCCGTTCACTTTCTTCGTGAATCTGCAATAGGGATAAAATCTTTCAGTTCATCCTGTTGACGACGGCTTTGCGTTCATTCATGTCGTAAACCGACTATTCGCTGTTACAGCCTGGAAATCCCCAAAATGACTGAACGTCTCTCCCTCGCACGCGACCGCATCAATGTTCTTCTACTGGAAGGCATCAATCAGACGGCCGTAGATTATTTCAAAGCCTCCGGTTACACTAACGTTACGCACTTGCCGAAGGCGCTGGACAAGGCCGATCTGATCGAAGCGATTTCGTCAGCACATATTGTCGGTATTCGTTCCCGGACACAGTTGACCGAAGAGATTTTTGCCGCAGCCAACCGCCTGATCGCTGTCGGTTGCTTCTCCGTCGGGACCAACCAGGTTGAACTTAAAGCTGCCCGTAAGCGCGGAATTCCGGTCTTCAACGCACCATTTTCGAACACCCGTTCGGTGGCGGAACTGGTGATTGGCGAAATCATAATGCTGATGCGCCGGATTTTTCCGCGTTCGGTCTCCGCTCATGCAGGCGGTTGGGATAAGACAGCAATCGGCAGCCGCGAAGTGCGCGGCAAGACACTGGGTATTATCGGCTACGGCAATATCGGTTCGCAGGTAGGCAATCTGGCCGAAAGCCTGGGCATGACGGTCCGCTACTTCGACACCTCCGACAAGTTGCAATATGGCAATGTCAAACCGGCTGCGAGCCTCGACGAGCTGCTCAAGATTTCGGACGTTGTCAGCCTGCACGTGCCGTCCAACAAGTCGACTTCAAAGCTGATTACCGAAGCAAAGCTGCGCAAGATGAAGAAGGGCGCATTCCTCATCAATAATGCACGCGGTACGGTTGTCGATCTGGAGGCTTTGGCAAAAGTCCTGCAGGAAGGTCACCTCGCTGGCGCTGCCATCGACGTGTTTCCGGTTGAACCGGCTTCCAACAATGACAAGTTCGTCTCGCCCATTCAGGGGCTGGAGAATGTCATTCTGACGCCCCACATCGGAGGATCGACGGAAGAAGCACAGGAACGCATCGGCACGGAAGTGACCAGAAAGCTGGTCGAATATTCCGATGTCGGCTCTACCTTGGGTGCTGTCAACTTCCCGCAGGTGCAGTTGCCGCCACGTCCAACCGGCACACGTTTCATGCACGTGCATGAAAACCGCCCGGGCATTCTCAACAGCCTCGTGAATGTTTTCTCGACACATAACATCAATATCGCCAGTCAGTTTTTACAGACCGATGGCGAAGTGGGTTACCTTGTAATGGAAGCTGACGGCGTGGGGGAGGCCAGCGAAACGGTGTTACAGGCCATTCGGGAAATACCGGGCACTATTCGCGCTCGTCTGCTTTATTAAACGAGTATCGCAGTGCCGGTTATCTCTGGCGTTGCGATTTCTCATAGCGTTTGATGAGGCGGTCTCGGCGTAATCGCGAAAGGCGCTGAACCCAGAAAATACCGTCAAGCTGATCTATTTCGTGCTGGTGGCAAACGGCGAGTAAGCCTTCCGATTCCTCGGTTTGCTCGTTCCCGTCGAGGTCCTGATAGCGGATTTTGATGCGGGCGTGGCGCTCGACCTCATCGACAACTCCCGGCATCGAGACACTGCCTTCCTGGTAAAGGATTTTTTCTTCTGAGGCCCAGACGATTTCCGGATTCACATAGAATTTTGGACTCGATTCAGGCAGCTCCAAAACTACCAGACGCTTCAATACGCCGATATGCGGCGCCGTTATGCCGATGCCGGGTGCTGCACGCATCGTGTCGAGAATGTCCTCGGTGAGCGCCACAAGATCACCGTCGAACCGTTCTATCGGCTCTGCAACGGTGCGCAGTCGCAGATCAGGGTATCGGACAATCTCACGGACGTTCATGGAGCCTCTAATACTAATGCATGCCTCCCAAAATGGGAACCGGTTTTGGGAGGCATGCATAAAAACAAAAGCTTAAAGCGTGTCATACGAGTACGATAAAATGCGCTATGCTTTAGCCCGGAACGAGTCTGATCTGTGCTAATATTAGCGCTGTCATACAATGTTGATCCTGGGTAGTCAGTCTCGCGACCCTGGAAAGGCGGGCTTGAATATTCTAAAGGCGTCCAGCTGCACCTCTTTTCAGATGCATTTTTTGATTTGGCTCTCAGCTATAAGGTTCAATTCGCCACGTTTGATTTTCGAGGCCGGTGCAAATCACATTTGTCGTCATTCCGTCATCCTCTACACCCGGGATACTGCAAAGAAAAGTATCGGCGTCAGTTACGAATTTGTAAGTTCCGGGATACCATGTATTATATTTCTTAAATTTAACGTGTTTAAAATTGTCGTTGCTTGGTAATGCTGTGCAAAGATGTTCGAATTTTTTGTTATTAATAATTATATTATCGTATACTGATAATACTGATTTTATGTTTGGGTAGTTTACAGGATCTGGATATCTGTATATATAGCCATATTGCCCCTCTGTTTCGTCAATAAACCAGTCGTCACTGTATAATTCTGGATTAATGTCTTCTTTCTGTAATCCCTGTACGGCCCAGTTTCCTTGAGCAAATTTATAAATAAACTGTGTTAGTATTGAATTGTGGATATCTATTAGTCGAACTTTGTCTGCCATAATATGCTCCAATTATTATATGGTATATAATTTCACCATTGAATCGTGCATGTATTTTCTCTCGAAAAACAGCTGTATGGATTGGCAGGCGTTAAAATTTATTTCCCTTTAGTGTGATAATGGTTGGATATTGCATTTGGGCACTTTGAAGCCTTGCTTCCAAGGTAACTTGCCAACAAAACATTGAATTCGTTCGGCGAAACTCTGCCATTTTGGTTTTGTGGTGGCATCCAAATTCTTCTGACCGTTTGTCACAGTCCTCGCGCAATAACGAGACGCTGCACGTCGCTGGTGCCTTCGTAAATCTGGCAGACGCGAACATCGCGATAAATGCGTTCAACCGGATAATCAGCCAGATAGCCATAGCCGCCATGAATTTGAATCGCAGCGGAGCAGACCTGTTCTGCCTTTTCGGAGGCTACAAGCTTAGCCATCGACGCTTCCGTCAGGCAAGGTTTGCCTGCCTCGCGCAATGCGGCTGCATGCAGCACCATCTGGCGGGCCGTCTCAATCTTTGTTGCCATGTCAGCAAGTCTGAAAGCGACAGCCTGATGTTCGATGATCGGCTTGCCGAATGTAATGCGCTCCTTGGCATAAGCATATGCAGCTTCAAACGCTGCGCGGGCCATGCCGACTGATTGCGCAGCAATGCCGATGCGACCGCCTTCCAGATTGGCAAGCGCGATTTTGTAGCCCTGCCCCTCTTCGCCCAGACGGTTTTCCGCTGGAATGCGCATATCGGTGAAAGCTAGCGCACAGGTGTCAGACGAATGCTGGCCCAGCTTATGTTCAACGGCCATGACCTCGTAACCCGGTGTATCGGTCGGCACGATGAATGCGGAAATGCCTTTCTTGCCGGCCGATGGATCGGTAACGGCAAACACGATCACCACGCTGCCGTTCGTGCCCGATGTGATGAACTGCTTGGAACCATCAATTACATAGTGATCGCCATCGCGGCGTGCGCGCGTTTTGAGCGCGGAGGCGTCAGATCCGGCCTGGGGTTCGGTCAATGCGAATCCGCCAATCCATTCACCGGATGCCATTTTGGGCAGAAACCGCTGTTTCTGTTCTTCGGTGCCGAAACGCAGGATCGGAACGCAGCCGACCGATGAATGGACCGAAACGATGGTCGAACATGCACCGTCACCAGCCGCAATCTCTTCAAGCGCCAGCGCATAGGCAACCGTGCCGAGATCGGAACCGCCCCATTCTTCGGGCACCAGCATTCCAAGAAAGCCAAGCTCTCCCATTTCGGTGAGCTCCGCGCGCGGAAAAGCGTGTTCCCTGTCGCGTATAGCAGCGCCCGGCGCAAGCCGTTCCTGTGCGAATTGCCGGGCGGCCTCGCGAATCTGCTCCTGCGTATCGTTCAAGAGCATCAAACGATCCTTTCGATGCCGACTGCAGTTGCTTCGCCACCACCCAGGCAAATGCCAGCCACGCCGCGCTTCAAACCGTGGGTTTCGAGAGCTGAAAGCAGGGTGACGAGGATACGCGCACCCGACGCACCGATCGGATGGCCAAGCGCGCAGGCACCGCCATGAATATTGACCTTGTCGTGCGGAAGATCGAGATCGTGCATGGCGGCCATGGCGACGACCGCAAAAGCTTCGTTGATCTCAAAGAGATCGACGTCTCCCAGATTCCAGCCAATTTTCTCGGAAAGCTTGCTTATCGCCCCGATGGGCGCGGTGGGGTAGAGGTTCGGTTTGTCGGCATGGGTCGCATGGCCGACCAGAATCGCGCGTGGGGTGAGCCCGCGCTTTTCCGCTTCGGATGCGCGCATGAGGACGAGGGCAGCTGCCCCATCCGAGATCGAGGAGGAATTGGCGGCCGTCACCGTGCCGCCGTCGCGAAATGCCGGGCGAAGGGTCGGAATTTTATCGAGCTTTGCCTTGCCGGGCTGCTCATCAATCGAAACTTCAACTTCATTGCGACCAGCCTTCACTGTAACGGGCGTGATTTCGGCGGCGAAAAGCCCGTCCTTGATAGCATTCTGCGCACGCGTTAGCGAGGCAATGGCGAATTCATCTTGAGCTTCACGGGTGAATTGATAGGCTTCCGCGCAATCTTCGGCAAAGGTGCCCATGAGACGGCCTTTGTTATAAGCATCTTCAAGTCCATCGAGGAACATATGGTCCAGAATCTGGCCGTGTCCCATACGGTAGCCGCCACGTGCCTTGGGCAGCAGATAGGGGGCGTTAGTCATGCTTTCCATGCCGCCCGATACGATCACATTCGCCGAACCCGCGAGGAGAAGATCGTGGGCAAGCATGGTTGCCTTCATGCCGGAGCCACACATCTTGTTGACGGTCGTTGCGCCAGTGGAAACGGGTATTCCGGCTTTGATCGAAGCCTGACGTGCCGGAGCCTGTCCCTGACCGGCGGGCAGAACGCAGCCCATATAGACGTCTTCGACCGCTTCCGGCGCAAGGCCTGCGCCCGCAAGCGCACCGCAAATGGCGGCTGCACCGAGGTCCGTCGCCTGGACGCTGGCGAAATCGCCCTGAAAGCCGCCCATGGGAGTACGGGAAGCACCGACAATGACAATAGGATCGCTGTTGGACATGATTGTTCCTCGCTGGTTCTTTCTGTATGCAATTCCGGACGGAAAACCGGTTTCCACTTTTCCTGGAATTGCTTTATTTCGCTGCCATGCGAAGTGCACCGTCCAGGCGGATGACTTCACCGTTGAGCATCTGGTTTTCCACGATATGGCGGGCAAGAGCCGCATACTCTTCCGGGCGTCCGAGGCGGGGCGGGAAGGGCACTGATGCACCGAGAGCATCCTGCACTTCCTGCGGCATGCCGGCCATCATCGGTGTGGCGAAAATTCCCGGTGCGATGGTCATGACGCGAATGCCGTGACGCGCAAGTTCGCGGGCGACCGGCAAGGTCATTGCAGCAACGCCGCCTTTGGAAGCGGAATAGGCCGCCTGTCCGATCTGGCCATCAAAGGCTGCAACCGATGCGGTGTTGATGATAACGCCGCGCTCCCCGCCTTCGCCGGGTTCGTTCTTTGCCATGGCTTCGGCGGCAAGGCGCAGCATATTGAACGTACCGATGAGATTGATCGAGATTGCACGCGTGAAACTTTCCAGCCTATGCGCGCCGTCGCGGCCCAGGACCTTTTCGCCCGGAGCCACTCCGGCGCAATTGACGAGTACATCGACGCGCCCGAACGTCTCCACCGCGGCTGCGATAGCTGCTTTGCCATCCTCGTCGCTGGTGACATCTGTGCGGTGAAACTTTGCAGCCGCACCAAGCGCCTTGGCCTGTGCTTCGCCTGCTTCTGCGTTCACATCAAGAAGTACGACCTTGCTGCCGGCGTTGACAGCCAACTTTGCAACCGCAGCCCCGAGGCCAGAACTGGCACCTGTAATTAGAAATACCCGATCCTTAATCTGCATACTTTCGTCCTCAGGCTTTCGTCTGTTGCTGTTTGTCGATTTCCGCCTTGCGCAGGAGAAACCGTTGGATTTTTCCACTTGGCGTCTTGGGAAGTTCACTCAGGAAGTCAATTTCACGTGGATAGGCGTGGGCAGAGAGCCGCTTTTTCACATGCAGCGCCAGTTCCTCTTTCAGTTCCTGCGTACCTTCGAAACCAGGCGCAAGGATAACGAACGCCTTCACAATTTCCGTTCTTTGCGGGTCCGGTACGCCGACAACCGCCGCTTCATTGACAGCCGCGTGTTCCAGAAGTGCGCTTTCCACGTCAAATGGCCCAATACGATAACCGGATGATGTTATAACGTCGTCAGCGCGTCCGATGAAGCTGATCGAACCGTCCGGCTCAAACTCCACCGTGTCCCCCGTGCGATAGTAACCGCCCGCAATGGCTGGCGTTTCCTGGTTGTAATAGCCTGAAAACCAGAGAAGCGGCGATCTTGCGATATCGATGGCGAGGATGCCTGGCTGGTTTGGACCAAGTTCATTGCTTTGTTCGTCCAGAACGGCCACGCGATAGCCAGGCATGGCGTAACCAGCTGACCCGTGCCGAACCCAATGTTCAAGGCCGTGATGATTATTGACCACCATGCCCAGTTCTGTCTGCCCGTAATGATCATAGATCGGCGCGCCGAGATACGCGTCGAACCAGCGAATGACTTCCGGATTGAGCGGTTCTCCAGCGCTTGATACTACGCGCAGACGACCTTTGACGCGTTTGGCTGCTTCAGGCCCCTCCGCCATCAGCAAACGGAAAGCTGTCGGCGAACCGGCAAGGCTCGTAACACCGAGGCGCTCAATGATGTCGTAGGTGCTTTCAGCGGTGAAGCCGCCTTCGTAAAGCGTGGTCGGCATGCCAAGCTGCAACGGTCCTGTCACGGCATAATAGAGCCCGTAAGCCCAGCCCGGATCGGCAATATTCCAGAAAACATCGTCGGAACGCAGACCGATGGCTTCGCGCATATAGGCGCCGAAAGCCAGCAGCGCATAAAGCGGGACTGGCACGCCTTTGGGCAAGCCCGCAGTGCCGGAGGTCGACATCATCATGAACAGATCGCTGCCTCTGCGAAACACCGGAGGGCAGTCAGCCGAAGCGGAAGCAGTCGCCTTGCAAAAATCAATGTCCCCGGCCTGCAGGCTTTCACCAGAGGTGAGCACGATTGCGACCTTGGGGCAGTTGTCGATTTCTGTCAGCTTGGTGCGATTGGCCATGTTTGTGACGACAAGCTTTGCGCCGCTGGTTTTCAGCCGGTGTTCGATTGCCTTCGGACCAAAAGCGGTGAAAAGCGGCTGATAGATCGCGCCAATGCGCCATGTGCCGAGGATGGTCGCAATAAGCTCCGGCGTTCGTGGTAATAGGCCCGCGACCACATCGCCAGGGCTGACGCCTGCATCTTTCAATACGTTGCCGACACGGGCAGCCATATCGCGCAGGTCTTCGAAGGTGAACTCCGAAAGTTCGCCATTCGCCGTGATTGCGCGCAGGGCGATGCGATTGTCCCCAGTATGCCGGTCGCAGCATTCAACACAGGCATTAATGCCGGTTTCAGGATTGCCGTGAAGCTTTGCGATAGCATCTTCGATGCGAAATTGTGCAACGGCGTCCTCATAACGCGGCAGCCGCGCTGAAACAGACGTTCCAGTCATCCAGTATAATCCTCCCTTGCCGCCACCTCCTCGTGGCCAACCATATCCAAAGGTTAACCCGTCACGCATTGCAAACAATGACATTAGATGCATAAATGCGTGATCGATTTTGCAATATAGAGAAACCATGGAACGCCATAATATAGCACCGGGTTTTGTCGAGGATGCTCTCGAAAGTGTTCGTGTCCGGGGGATAGAAACCGCTCCCCTTATGGCGCAGATCGGCCTGCCGGAAACAGTGACGGAACCCGTCACCAACGTGGAATATGGTCGCCTATGGTGGCTGATTGCCGAAACGATCAACGACGAATTCTTCGGGCTGGCTGCAAGGCCGATGCGTCCCGGCAGTTTCAATCTGCTTTGTCACGCCGTGCTGCATGCGGGCACGCTGGAACGAGCTTTGCGGCGGGCCTTGCAGTTTCTCAATGTTGTGCTGGATGATCCGCAAGGCGAATTACGGGCCCGTGATGGCATGGCCCATATCGTTCTGACCGATGCCGGACCTCCTAGACCGGCCTTTGCCTATCGTGCCTATTGGTTGATCTTGATGGGTGTCGCCTGCTGGCTGATTGGGCGGCGCGTCCCGCTACGGACGCTCGACTTTGCTTGTCCGGCCCCGGTCCACCGGCACGACTATCATAAATTCTTCGGCGCACCGGTCCTGTTCGACCAGCCGGTAACACGACTGGTTTTTTCTTCATCTTATCTGTCGCTGCCGATCATTCGTAGCGATGTGGCGCTGGAAAGTTTTTTACGCGAGGCCCCCGCCAACATTCTGATCCGCTATCGCCACGATAATGATCTGTCCGCAAGAGTACGCACGCAACTGAATGCCTTGCCAGTCACGGACTGGCCGTCTTTTGCAGAGCTTGCTGGCGGGCTGGGCATGTCCGCACCGACCTTGCGGCGCAGACTGCGTGGGGAAGGGCAGAGCTTCGGCACGATCAAGGACGAATTGCGGTTCGTAATTGCCGAAAGGCTTTTGCAGGAAAACAAGCTGAGTGTGGCAGAAGTGGCTGCCGAACTCGGCTACAGTGAACCGAGTGCCTTCTATCGTGCATTTCATAAATGGATGGGACAAAGCCCGGGACGGTTTCGGACTGTACAGCATGACGAATGAAGATGCCGGGCGACAGTCCTCGCCCTAAAGAGCCTGCATCAAGCGCACGATTATCCTTGCCGAGTCATGCCCGTCGGCAAAAGATCGCGATCAACCTTATTGATCAATGTACCGCAGCTGAACGCTGGCGGCTGATCCAAGCAGCTCCGATATTGCCGTGCAGAAAGCCGTTCGAAAGCGGCACATCGGGATAGATTTTTCGCAAACGCGCTATCCCCTCGCCGGGACTGATGTCCTGTTTCAACACCTCGTCATGGATAAGGGCCACTTCCACCATATCACAGTCCTGCGGTGATAGTCTGAAACGTCTGATCCCTGCGTCTTGCAGGTCGGACAGGTCCTCGATCAACGACTGACAGGTATGCGAGAGCGTCTGCACGCCGTTGAGAGCCAGGAAAGGTTGGCTATCGAGTGTCTTGACAGGCAGCCCGTCCGGTTCTTCACCGCATACAAACTGGCAGTTATCCTTTATCTGGCCCTTTGAGCGCGCGTGCGCGCACCGGGCTGAAATAGCCAGCGGTACTCGTCCGAACGTGAATATCTCAAATGCAACCTCAGGCGCGGCTTTGACGATTTCCCGGATCGAGCTGATTGGCAACTCCGGCGGAAGACAGATCGACTGTGCGCCACGCGCAGCGAGAACCTTTGCCGTCGCAGCGTTATAAACATTGACCAAGGGGCCAACCATATGTGGTTTACCCGACAAGAGGCCAAGCGCTGACAGGTCGTTTGCTTCCACTGGGAGCGTTGCTTCCCTGATCAGCTGGCGGGTCTGTTTTTCTTCCCGCTCAAGCATAACGAGCGCCAGCGAACCGAGGCTCACGGTCTTCCCTGCACGTGTCAGTCGCTCGATTACGGTCTCCAGATGAGGAGCCATAAAATGAAACCGTTTGGAGCAGACGATTTCACCGACTGTAACGTTCGTTACCGGAGCTTCGTCGGCGATGCGGAAATAAAAATCGCGCCATTTTGGACCATCCCACAGAAAGAGAACGGGACCGAGGCTAAGGCTGGCTGCCGACATATCTATCTCCAGCGTTTGTCGTAAGCGCCTGAAGTCGTCTGCTGGCCTTCACTCAGCAGCCGGAGACGCGAAAGGAGGGCTGCACGGTTGTCAGAGGGCGCAGCAAGTGTTTGACGCAGCGTTGAGACGACTTCGCTCACATAAGCTTTGCCGCGCTGACGACCTTCGATCTTGAGCGCGGAGACGCCCGCCATTCGCAACTCGTCTATATGGTTCATGACGTCGAGCGAAACGGGGTCTTCGAATGCATAGCCTTGCCCGTCTGCAATGTTGAAGCGGCCCTTGCAAAGCGTTGGATAGCCGGTTGCCTCGCCCAGTGGAAAACGATTGATCGTATAATCTCCGAGTTCGGAAACGAGTTCCTTCCCGTCCTGCCGGTAGCGAACATGACTGGCCGGAGAACAGACACCGTTCATGTTGGGCGATCTACCCGTTGCATAAGAAGACAGGGCGCATCGCCCTTCCGCCATCACGCATAATCCGCCGAATACGAAAACTTCCATTTCGCAGTCGATCTTGCGGCCAAGTTTCGCAATATCCGGGATTGTTAGGACGCGTGGCAACACGACACGTTTTGCCTTGAACGCATCGACAAGAAACTGGATTGCGTCTGCATTGGAAGCGGAAGCTTGTACGGATACATGAAGCCGCTGTGTCGGATGCTTCTCGGCGGTATAGGCCATCAGCCCGAAGTCAGCGAGGATAACCGCATCTGCTCCAAGGGAAGATGCATCGTCAACGGCCCGATACCAGACGTGTTCATCTCCTGCGCGCATGAACGTGTTGATCGCAACGAAAACCTGCGTTTTGCGCGCATGGGCAAACTGGATTGCGTCTCGCAGTTCTTCACGAGTGAAGTTGAGACCCGGAAAGTTGCGCGCATTTGTTTCGTCGCGAAAACCGCAATAGACGGCATCTGCTCCGGCCTCTACCGCTTCTCGCAAGGCCGATGGCGTACCTGCAGGGCAAATCAGTTCCATCCTGCAGCTTCCTTACTCAGGGCTTTGCTTCGTATGTAATTTGCGATGCCGCGAACCATCGGCGCAAAGGGGCCCGCACTTTTGCCAAGGTCAGATGGCAGATCTATGTTGCAGTCATCCAGCGCATTGCGGAGTGCAAGCATGGCCTCCATGTCACCCGTCACGATGATATCTCTGGAGAAGAACAGCGCATCTCCATCAAGTCTGCCTTCGAGAAGCGCGAGCAGCATGACCAGCGGCCCTTCAATGCCCGCGTCGACTTCAATCGCCTCGTCTTCACGCACGATTGTTATGCGTGGCTTATCCGGCTCGATCACAAAGGCGAACGGTATGTCGGATGGATGAAAACGGAAACGCTTCGCCGCATAGTCTCCCAGACGCTCGAAGAGACCGGGGTGCGCGCGCAATACCTGGAAGAAAATGCGCGAGACAAATGGGGCGATCAGAAACGGCGGAACAAGCCGGGCTGGAACAGCCACAGCCGGAGGTATCTTCATCATCACTCAGCTCCGATGAGCTTTAAAAGGTGAATTCAGAATTAAGTGATTCAATACAACGACAGTTTGATTCAGATCAAAGACGGCGGAAGAATTCGATATTCAAAAGTCGGACATGAAATCGGCTCCATCTTCTCCGTTACGCTACGAGTGCCTTCAAAGCTTCTTGTCCGAGCTTGAACGGCGCAAAGATCTTATCCGGATCAAACGTCCGGTATCTCTCGTCCAGGAGATCACGGAAATCCATAAGCGAGTGCTTGAGGCGGATGGTCCGGCACTGATCTTCGAGCAACCGGTCGATGCGGACGGACGTTTGCATTCCATCCCTCTTGTTGCCAATCTCTTTGGTTCCGCGCGGCGTATTGCCTTAGGATTTGGACGGTCGCCTCAAGAAATTTCGGATTTTGCCGAGATGCTGGCGGAATTGCGAGCGCCAAGTCCTCCCCGTTCGGCAGGCGAAATGTGGAGCAAACTGCCATTGGCGAAGGCCGCATTGAATATGCGTATCCGTCATGTTCGGCGCGCACCGGTACAGGCAAAGATACTGGAAGGCGAGGCCGTCAATCTCGATCTGCTGCCGATCCAGTGGTGCTGGCCGGGAGAACCTGCACCGCTTGTCACTTGGCCGCTGGTTATTACGCAGGCACCCGGCGATCCATCTGACGTTAATGTCGGAATCTACCGGATGCAGAAGCTTGGCCGCGACAAGCTCATCATGCGTTGGCTTGCGCAACGCGGCGGCGCAGGTCACCACCGCTTGTGGCAAGAACTGGGCGAAGATATGCCCGTTGCCGTGGCTATCGGGGCCGATCCGGCGATGATTCTTGCAGCTGTCATGCCCTTGCCCGAAGGGATGAGTGAACTGGGCTTCTCGGGTCTGCTTGCCGGACGCAGATCAGCGGTCGTGAATGCACGTACCGTGCCTCTCTTCGTGCCCGCTAATGCCGAAATTATTCTGGAGGGACGAGTTTCCGCTTCGGAAACTGCTCCAGAAGGCCCCTATGGCGATCACACCGGCTACTATAATAGCGTGGAGGAGTTTCCGGTCATGCAGGTGACCGCGATCACCATGCGGAAAAATCCCGTTTATCTTTCGACCTATACCGGACGCCCGCCGGACGAGCCCTCCAGACTTGGCGAAGTGATGAACGAACTGTTCGTGCCAATCGTGAGAAAGCAGTTTCCAGAAATTGCCGATCTGTGGTTGCCTCCTGCGGCATGTTCCTATCGCGCAATGGTCGTTTCAATCGACAAGCGCTATCCCGGTCAGGCGCGGCGAGTGATGATGGGGCTGTGGTCGATGCTGCCGCAGTTCAGTTACACGAAACTCATAATTGCAGTCGATCCGGACATAAGCGTCCGTAACTGGGACGATGTGATGTGGGCGCTCGCAACTCGCTTCGATGCGAGCCGCGACGTCATCACGCTCGGTCATACACCGGTGGATTATCTCGACTTCGCGTCTCCACGCTCTGGCTTGGGCGGAAAGCTTGGCCTTGATGCGACAAACAAGATCGGTGCCGAAACCGAACGAGAATGGGGCGCTGTATTGAAGATGAGCGATGACGTTGTTGCCCGGGTCGATGCGATTTGGGGGGAACTCGGGCTGGACAGGGAAAATATGCGATGAAGCGGGTTGTAGTCGGTATCTCCGGCGCATCGGGCGCCCTCATCCCGCTCAAATTGCTGGAGCAGCTTTCCGCCATGAGCGATATCGAGACCCATTTGGTTGTATCTGACGCTGCACAACAGACCTTGCGCCACGAATTGGGTCCGGATGGTTATGGGCTTTTGCACAGGCTCGCGAACAGAAGCTATTCTGTCAGCGATATAGGTGCTCTGATCGCGAGCGGATCGGTTGTCACCGCTGGCATGATCGTGGCGCCATGCTCCATGCGGACGCTCGCTGCGATCGCTACAGGACACAGCGACAGTCTGTTAACGCGCGCCGCTGATGTTCACCTGAAGGAACGGCGCCGACTGGTTCTGATCGCTCGGGAGACCCCGCTGCATCTGGTCCATTTGCGCAATATGTGTACCGTGACGGAAATGGGCGCGATTGTAATGCCGCCGGTTCCGGCCTTTTACTTCAAACCGCAAACGGTCGAGGAAGTGGCCGATCAGATCGCAGCAAGAGCTATCGATCTGATCGGAATTACCGAAAAGCAATCGGAAAGCTGGGCGGGAATACCAGCCGGCCGATAACAGCAAGTGCGGACTTACGCGAAAGGTTCGGTTGGGCTCTTAGCGGGGTGCGTGAACCATTTCGGTCCATTCGCCGTCATATAGATATGATCTTCCAGGCGGATTCCGAACTGGTTCGGAACCACGATCATGGGCTCGTTGGAGAAGCACATGCCTTCAGCGAGCGGGAGTGAATTGCCCCGAACGATGTAAGGAGCCTCATGAATCTCCAAGCCAAGACCATGGCCAGCGCGATGCGGAAGGCCCGGCAACGCATAATCCGGTCCCAATCCGTGCTTTATGAGCGTGGCGCGTGCTGCATCGTCAAGGGTTGAACAAGCCGCGCCGAGCTTCGCCGCGTCGAAAACGGCTTGTTGCGCGTCGCGTTCGATTGTCCATATGCGCGAAAACTCTGCTGTAGGCTCTTCCAGCATATAGGCGCGCGTGAGATCGGAATGATAGCCATCGATGCGGCAACCAGTATCTACAAGGATAACATCACCCGGCTGATAAAACTGTTCGCCGTCCGCGCCGTGCGGCAACGACGTCGCTGCCCCGAAAGAGACGATGCAGAATGTCGAACCGCCCGTAGCGCCAAGGGCGCGATGCTGTTCATCGATAAAACGCACCACCTCGCTTGCAGCAATGCCGGGCTTTATCAGTCCATGCGCGCGGCGGTGGACTTCGAGTGTCAAATCCATCGCGTACTGAATGATCGCGATTTCTTTGGCTGACTTGCGGCTACGTTGTTCCTGGATCAGCTTTCCGCCATCGATCAAGCGCTCAGGCGAGATTTCGTGCTTTAGAGCGTTATAGACGAACAGCGGGACGGCATCATCGATTGCAATTTTGGCACCTGCCGGAATGAGCGATGCAATCAGCGCCGCGGGACTCTCTTCTTCCTGCCATGTACGGATTTCACCCGGCAAATGCGGCAGGCTTTCGACCCTGCTCTGTTCAAAGCCGGGAACGATATAAATTACTTCCGACGGCGTAACGAGGGCGCCCAGAAAACGTTCGCTGATATGCCAGACAAGCCCGGTATAATAGCGCAAACTTGCCGTCGGTCCGAGCAGAAGCCCGCCGATGCCGCGCTCTCTCAGCTTACCTTGCAACAATGCCAATCGCTCAAGATGTTCTTCCTGTTCGATCCTTGGAGGGCATGACGCTGAAGTCATAATGCATACCTTTTATCTGGTCGTTTCCGTTAAAGTCTGCGCACGCTGCTCGCTTGCGGACAGATATATCAGAGCTTTCGCCATCTGGTAGTTATATCTCCAGGCACTGGATCCAGAATGCTTGTATAAAGGAGTTTTGGGAGGGCTCGGGGACTGGCTCTACATTGCATGCCGGAACCGAAAATACTAAGTGGGTCATACTGCGGTAATAAAATTTGGGTAAAAAACACAGTTTCAAAATGGGTCAGCGTCTGTGAGGTTTTATGTCTGAGCTGTGGCAGTGGGTTTCCGCCTTTGGTTTTTCGGTTGCTGTCATCGTTGCGGCACTCATCTATCTCAACATGTCCAACCGTGAAACGCCTGGTGACACATTCAATCTCTTCACGAAAGTGGGTGCCGTTGCTATAGCATTCGTTGCTGCATTTGCGAGCCTCGCCGCCGCCGCTATTATTGATTGATCTTATTGCTCATAGTTTCAACGAAGACACCGCGGCTTCGCTTTTATGAACGTAATCATTGGCATCTGATTGTCGCTGGAACAGCAGGATAAAAAGCAAATCTGTCAGAACCAGCTGTGCGTCGCGTGCTGTTATCGATGACGACCGAACCCTTTCTTCATCAGCTACGGTATACAAGCAAATATCGGCGATTTCATTAAGCGGATTCCTGTTGAGTCCGGTGACTGCGATCACGGTCGCTCCCCATTTCTTGGCTTGTTCCGCGATGCGAAGGGTTTCGATGCTCGTTCCAGAATAGGAAAGGGCGAAGAGCACATCACCCTCGTGTAAAGTCGAGACATTGGCCATCTGGATGTGGCTGTCGCTATCGTGCATCACGTTGCGACCAAGTTTCATCAGCTTATAGGAAAAATCGCGCGCAACGAGTGACGAAGCGCCGACGCCGGCAAGGTGAATACGCCGGGCGCTGATCAGAGCTTGCAATGCATCGTCGAAATCGTGTTCGTTGTTGGCGGAAATCGTTCGCTGCATCGATTGTAGTTTACTGCCGATAAGTTTCTGCAAAACAGTGATATAGCTGTCGCCCGTTTCTATAGTGCCGTGGACCATGCCTGCCGGAGCATGCCATTGCTTGGCACGCGCTTCGCTGACGGCGAGCTTGAGCTGCTGATAACCATCAAAGCCGAATTTCTGACTGAATTTGACGACGCTGGACTGACTGCGTCCGGTCGCTTCTGCAAGGGCCGAGGATGAGAGCTTCAATACCTGCTCGGGATGATCGACGATGAACTGACCGATCTTTCGATCCGCAATGGTCAGTTCGTTCAGTTTGGCATTGATCTTCTGCAGGATCGACATACGTGATCATCCTCCATTTCGGTATCGGAAGGCGCGATATTCGATTGCCTTGATGCATAAGACAACCCGAATTGATTTGGAATACTTAATTCCAATCTTTTCAAGACTATAGAATGAGCTAATAATCTGCGAGAGAGGACATGGTGGCGAGACATGGAAGGATTGCGCATTATCGGCGGGCATGAATTACAGGGGCGGTCAACATCTCCGGCGCGAAGAATGCTGCTCTGCCTCAGTTGGCGGCTTCGCTGCTAAGTTCATACCGGGTTGAGCTTACGAACCTTCCTGTGGTTAGCGATGTCGAAAATATACTCAATCTGGTGCAGTCGCACGGGGCACAAATATCTGGAACGCCGCATTCGACAGCAATAACCGCCGCAGACCTAATGGCGCCGGTGGGATCATCCTTGCGCGAAGCTTAGCTAATAAGGAATAATTTATTCTATAATATGATTGACGGACAGAATTTATAATCTTAAAATTTTTTAACCATAAGGCGGCGCGTTTGAACGCTGCTCGACACGCAGGCAGGGCATGACGGAACACGCGTTGTTATCTGAACTGGGCAGGCTGGTTTCAGAAGAACGAAACCCACGCACGATGGATATCGACCTCTTGTCGAGTCTTGCTATCGTGCGTCGGATCAACGACGAGGATCATCTGGTTGCCGCCGCCGTTGAGCAGGTGTTGCCCCAGGTCGCACAGGCAGTTGATAAGATTGTCGAGGCATTTCGCGCCGGCGGTCGGCTGATTTATTTGGGTGCCGGAACCAGTGGGCGTCTTGGCGTTCTTGATGCATCGGAATGCCCGCCGACATTCAGCGTTCCGGAAGGCATGGTGGTCGGGTTGATTGCGGGTGGCGTGAATGCGTTACAACATGCGGTCGAAGGTGCGGAGGACGACCCTTCGCTGGGGGAAGCCGATCTGCGTGATATAAGTCTGGCTTCGCACGATGTCGTTGTGGGAATCGCGGTCAGCGGACGCACGCCGTATGTGATAGGGGGGCTGGCTTACGCCGCATCAATTGGTGCTACGACTGTGGCGCTTTCCTGCAATCCGAACTCCACGATTGCGGCTATGGCTGAAATTGCCATATCGCCGGTTGTAGGGCCTGAAATACTGACTGGTTCGACGCGGCTCAAATCCGGCACGGCGCAGAAGCTGGTGCTCAATATGCTGACGACGGCAAGCATGATCCGGATAGGAAAAACATATGAGAACCTCATGGTGGACGTCAGTGCCACCAACCACAAGCTTGTCGCACGTGCCTCGAGAATTGTCATGCAGGCAACCGGTTGCGGGGCGGGGGAGGCAAAACGCGTTCTCGCCCTGACGGATAATGACGTTAAGCTTGCAATCCTCATCACGATTACCGGAATGCCAGTGGATGAGGCAAGAAAGGCATTAAAGAATGTTGGGGGATTTCTTAGACAGGCAATAAATGCCAATAAAGCGTGAGCCGAAGCGGGGAAGCGGTCGGACATCAGCATTGCAGTGATTTGCGAGGGAAGAAAATGGGAGCGATTTTCAAAAGAAGCCTGATTGCGGGCGCCGCCACATTGGCATTGAGCATTGGGAGCTTCAGCGGGCTGGGCCTGTCTACGGCTTCTGCCGCGACGCTTCGTATGGCCTGGTCACAGGACGCCACCGGTCTCGATCCTCATAAGCAGCCGGCATTTTCATCGATTCGTCTACTTGAACTCATCTACGAGCCGCTCGTCCGTCTTGGTCCGGATCTTCAGATCGCACCTGCCATTGCAACGAGCTGGGAATTTTCCGACGGTGGAAAGGTCCTCACATTCAAGCTCGACGGGAATGCGAAATTCCAGAACGGTCAGACGGTAACGCCAGCCGATGTGAAAGCATCCTTCGAGCGCATTTTGGATGAAAAGACCGGTGCGGTGGCACGTGCCAATTTCGGGTCCATTGCTGCTATTGAAACGCCGGACGACGAAACGGTCGTCTTCAAACTCTCCCAGCCCGACGTTCCCCTATTGGCGGCGATAGCCAGCATCAATGCGGCCGTCGTTCCTGAAAGCGAGATCAAGGCCGGCAATATTGGCACAAAAACCGTTGGATCAGGGCCTTTCGTTCTTGAACGATGGGAACCGAATTCCAAGGAAGTGCTGAAAGCCAACCCCGACTGGTCGGGGGGTAAAGTGGCGGTTGACGGAATCGACATCAGTGTCCTGCCAGATGAAACGGCAATCCTTGCCGCGCTTCGCGCCAAGCAGATCGATTTCGCGCTTCTCAACGATCCGCTGGTCGCAACGATGGTGCCGAACGAAAGCGCTCTTGAACTGGTGCGCACTCCGGCGCTTGCTTATCATGTCCTGCAATTGAACCCGTCGCGCAAGCCCATGACGGAATTGGCCGTGCGTCAGGCTATTTCCTGCGCCGTTGACCGCCAGGATGTCCTCGACACGGCCTTGCTCGGCGAAGGAAGGGTAACGGGCCCGCTGACAATGCCCGCCTATGCAAGCGACCCGAACACACTCTTCTGCTACAAGCGCGATGTCGAAAAAGCAAAGAAGCTGATCGCGGATGCCGGTTATGCGGATGGGTTTGCGGCAACGATCATCGCCGCAAATGGGGAACCTGCGACCGCTGCGGCTGAAGCCCAGGTTCTCCAGTCGCAACTCGCCGAAATAGGCATCAAGCTCGATATCCGGATGATGGAACTGAATGTCTATGTCGATACATGGCTGAAGGGGGACTTCGACATGGCGGTGGCGCTGAACGGCGGTTCGGCCGATCCCTATACGATGTATGGCCGCTATTGGACCAAGGCGGGCAACCTGCAGAAGGTCGCCCAGTATATCGACGATACGCTTGACGATCTGATGCAGAAGGGGAGAGCCGAAACGGATCCTGAAAAGCGCAAGGTGATTTTTGCCGACTTCGATAAGCACATCACCGAAGTTTCTCCGTGGATATGGCTTTATACCGCCAATACCTATGTTGCGCACCAGAAAAACGTTACCGGTTTCGAGCCTCGCGCCACCGGATCGCTATTCGGCATAACCAAGCTGCAGATCGGACAGTGATGTCACGAAATCCGCCACGTCTTCCTGCGAAGGCGTGGCTTTCAAGTGCCTTCCAGAACGGCAGGCCGTGAGTAATCTGACATGAATTATGTGACACGTCGGCTGCTGACATTTCCCATCGTTATGCTGGGGGTGTCGATTCTGGTCTTCGTTGCGATCCGTATGGTTCCTGGCGATTCCATCACTGCCATGCTCGGAACCGAAGCAGGTTTGCTGACGCCCGAGCAGCGGCAGTCGCTGGCACGATATTTCGGTATCGACCAAAGCTGGACAACCCAGTACTGGCGATGGCTGGGTGACGTGCTGCAAGGTAATCTCGGGGTCTCGGTGACCTTCGGAAAGCCGGTTTTGACGGTTATCCTTGAGCGTTTTCCGTTGACGCTGCAACTTGCAATGATGTCGATGTTGATTGCTTTGCTCGTTGGGCTGCCTGCCGGGGTTTATGCTGCAACGCGCAACGAGAAAATGTCCGATCTGGCGGTGCGCATTTTCGCGATGATCGGTCAGTCGACGCCGAGCTTCGTTCTCGGTCTCCTCTTCATTTATATCCTGTCGGCGGGGTTTGGGGTTTTGCCTGCGATGGGCGAATTTACACCTTTCTGGGTAAACCCATGGCAGAATTTCTTGCAGATGATTTTGCCCGCCATAACGCTCGGCTTTGCATTCGCGGCATCCGTCACACGCATATCGCGTTCGGCCATGTTGGACGTCCTCCGTGACGATTATGTCCGCACGGCTCGCAGCAAGGGGGCTTCGGCCCGATCCGTCATCTGGCGGCACGCGCTGCCTAATGCGCTCATTCCTGTGGTGACGTTGAGCGGTGTGGAATTCGGTTACCTTTTGGGCGGAGCCGTGCTGGTTGAGCAGATATATGCCCTGCCGGGCCTTGGACGCATGGTGCTCGACGCCATTCTGCAGCGCGATTATGCTCTGGTGCAGGGCAGTATTCTCTTCATTGCCTTCAATTTCATGATCGTCAATCTGCTGGTTGACCTCCTTTACGTAGCGCTCGATCCGCGCATTCGTCTCGGGGAAAACTGATGCAGATATTGCGTTCCGTTTTTGCTCATCCGAGTGGCCGTATCGGCGGGCTCATCGTATTGATCTATCTGATTGTGGCCTGTCTCGGCTATTTCGGTTTCACGCCGCATGACCCTTTGATGCAGTACCGGATAGACAGGCTGCGTCCCCCAAGCGCCGCGCACTGGATGGGAACTGACCTTTTCGGACGTGACGTCATGAGCCGCCTGATGGCAGGCATCTCACAATCTTTCGTGGTCGGGTTTTTTGCCGTTGGAATTGCTGCTTTTGCAGGGACTGTTCTTGGATTGACGGCAGCATGGTTCGGGCGCTGGTGGGACGGCGCCGTCATGCGTGCCATGGACGTGCTCCTGGCGTTTCCGGCTATCTTGCTTGCGCTCCTTATCATTGCCGTTGTCGGACCGGGAACGGGAACAAGTATCGCTGCCATCGCCATCGTCTACACCCCGATTTTCACGCGGGTTGTGCGCGGGCCCGCCTTATCGATCAAAACACGCGAATTCGTTGATGCGGCGCGGACGTTCCACAGCAGCAATCGTTATATCCTTTCGCGCCACCTGCTGCTTAATCTGGTGGCCCCTTTGACCGTGCAGATTACCCTGGCGGTCGCGTGGTCGCTGCTGACCGAAGCAGGCTTGAGCTTTCTTGGTCTTGGCACGCAGCCACCCGCTTCGTCGCTCGGTCTCATGCTGGCCGATGCGCGCAATCTCATGGAAACCGCGCCATGGCTGCTGGCTTTTCCGGGACTTGCGATCATGATCGGTATTCTCGCTTTCAACCTCTTGGGTGATGCCCTGCGCGACATTCTCGATCCCAGAACGCGGAGGATGGCGGCGTGAACAAGCTTCTGTCTGTTTCGGACCTTCGCGTTGGTTTCGGTCGTAATCCTCAAGCCAATGAGATCGTGCGCGGTGTGAGTTTCGACCTCGCCGCGGGGGAAACGCTGGCGATCGTCGGAGAAAGCGGTTCCGGAAAATCTGTAACCGCTTTGTCCATCAACCGCCTGGTGGATTTTGGCGGCGGACGCATCACCGCCGGATCGATCAAACTTAATCGCGCGAACGGCAGCGCAATCGATCTTGTGACTGCGACCGAAGCCGAACTCACAAAAATCCGCGGTGCGGAAATCGGTATGATCTTTCAGGAGCCCATGACATCGCTCAATCCAGTGCTGACGATAGGCACGCAGATTGAGGAATCATTCCGTCTTCATCGTGGGCTTACCGGAAAACAGGCCGCATCTGCCGCAAGGGACGCGCTTGATCGCGTACGCATTCCAGATGCCGCGCGACGACTTAAATATTGTCCGAACCAGCTTTCCGGCGGTATGTTGCAGCGGGTGATGATTGCAACGGCGCTTGCCTGCAATCCGCGCCTCATGATTGCCGACGAGCCAACCACAGCGCTTGATGTCACCGTACAGGCGCAAATCATGGCACTGCTCGCAGAGCTGAAACGCGAAACCGGCATGGCGATGATCTTCATCACCCATGACATAGGGTTGGTCGCAGGCATGGCCGACAAGGTCATGGTGATGCAGCATGGCGAGGCGGTGGAATACGGTCAATTGAGCGCTGTTCTCGACTGCCCGCAACATCCTTACACGCAACATCTCCTGAAGGCCGTGCCGCATTTTGAAAGCGGGAAAGCAGTGCGAACCGATACCGTACGCACATCGGAATCGGGAACGGAGCCGATACTATCGGTGGAAGGATTGACGGTCCGGTTTCCTGTCAAAGGCGGCTTTCTCGGTCGCAAGGTCGGAGCAGTCCATGCCGTGGAAAGCGTCGATTTCGATCTGGTTCCGGGCGAAACGCTTGCCGTCGTAGGGGAGAGCGGCTCGGGAAAATCCACAACTGCGCGGGCCATCATGGGCCTTGTCAAAGCTTCAAGCGGGAAGCTCGAAATCGGTGCGGCTGGTCCCAACGGTGCCAGAAATGCGACTTCGGTACAGATGGTCTTCCAGAATCCGTATGCATCTCTCAATCCACGTCTGCGCATAGACAGTATTCTTGCCGAACCGGTTATCGCGGCTGGTGGGCGCGACGGGCCGGAGGCACGGCAGAAGATGTTGCAACTGCTTGACCGCGTGGGACTGCCTGCCAACAGCTTGGAGCGCTACCCGCACGAGTTTTCCGGCGGGCAGCGCCAGCGGCTTTGTATCGCTCGGGCCTTGATGCTCAATCCTTCCGTGGTGGTGCTGGACGAAGCCGTTTCAGCCCTCGATGTCTCGGTGCAGGCCAAAGTCTTGGAATTGTTGATCGATCTCCAGAAAGAGCGCGGCCTTGCCTATTTGTTCGTATCGCACGATATGGCAGTGGTGGAGCGCATCGCGCATCGCATAGCTGTCGTCTATGCTGGGCAAATCGTCGAAATCGGTGATGCAGCATCGATTCTATCCGCGCCGAAACATTCCTATACGAAGCGGTTGATTACTGCTGTCCCCAGTATTGACCGACGCAATGAACATTTCGCCCTCGACACACGGCAAGTGCCTTCCCTCGTGCGTCCTTTGGAGTATGAGCCCGCACCGGCAAACTGGCAGACATATGGCCGTGATCACATGGCCCGGACCGAGGCATAATTAACATGGCAGAACCAAATATTCTCCGGGCTGTCGATACCGCATTTACGGCTCGCTTTGAAAAAGCGTTCGGCCTGCTCACCGCTGCATGCGATTCAGGTCGGATTCCAGGCGGTGTGCTCGGAATGGTCGATCTCTCCGGTAACCAGGCTGTGCGGGCCATCGGCTATGCGCAGATCGTCCCGGCCCGGCGTGCGATGACCATCGATACGTGGTTCGATCTCGCTTCGCTGACAAAAGTCATTTTCACCACGCCCCGCATCCTTGCGCTGGCCGAGGAAGGCGTCATCGATCTCGATGCACCATTGATCACCTTGCTTCCCGACCTTCGGCAGTATGATAATGATGCCTGGGAGCGCAAGGTCACGTTCCGCGAGTGCCTTGGCCACCAGACGCCGTTTCCGTCAGTCGAACCGATCTATACCTACGGACGCGATCCGGAACTGTTGCGTGCATTCGTTCTGCAACGCGAATGGCGAAAATCCGAACCGGTTTATTCCGACATCAATTTCATTCTGCTTGGCTTTGCGTTGGAACGGTTTTACGGCAAGACCATTCGCGAGATGGACCCCGGCAAGGGCTTTGCCTTTTCGGCAGAGCCGCAAATGAGCGCGGCCACGGAAAATTGCACATGGCGCAACCGCGTACTTTGCGGCGAAGTGCACGACGATAATTGTTCGGCGTTGCAGGGGGCCGCGCATGCGGGACTGTTTGGTACGGCTGCGTCCATACTCGATTTCGCGCTTGGCCTGCTTGACGGTACCGGCGCATCAAAAAAAGTGGTCGAGCGGATGCGTCAGCCATTATCCGCCACTCGGACCCATGGCTGGGAATTGCCCTTTGATGGCTGGTCTGGTGGCAACTTCAATTCGAGGGGGACAATCGGGCATACCGGCTTTACGGGAACCGGCTTGTGGATCGATTTTGAAGCGGGCAGGGCATGGACCTTGCTCACCAACCGCATTCATCCAACCCGCCATTTTGACAGCGGCATTCTGGCGCTGCGTCAGGGTGTTGGCGACGCAATTTCATTGGGATAGGAAACGTCTATGCAGCCAATATGGGCCGTCGGCCTGATGACCGGTACCGTTCTCGACGGAAATATCGATGTTGCTCTGTTGAAAACGGATGGCGAGACTGTCACGGAATTTGGAGCGTATGCGCTGAAGCCTTATCCCCGCTGGATTCGGGAACTGCTGGAACAAGCGCAGGCTGAAGCCCGTGTCTGGAATTTTGAAGGTCCGGAGCCTGCTGTTTTTGCCACAGCAGAAGAGGCGCTGACCCGGGCGCAGTCTGCGGCTGTCCGCGAACTGGTAGAGGAAAGTGGGCTGTCGATGGCGGATATCGGCGTGGTCGGCTTCCACGGGCAGACAGTTTTGCACCGCGCGCCGCAAGCCGACCGAATTGGAGATACGAGGCAGCTCGGAGATGGAAGGCTTATGAGCGAACTGCTGGGCACCAAGGTCGCCTATGACTTCCGCACGGCAGACATCCGCGCTGGAGGGCAGGGGGCGCCGCTTGCTGCCATATATCACGCTGCCTTGCTACGCAGTGTCGATGCGACAGGCAATACTGCGATTCTCAATCTTGGCGGTGTGGGTAACATCACCTGGTGGGATGGTGGGGATGCGCTTGTGGCCTTCGACACGGGACCAGCCAATGCGCCTATCAACGATTTCATGAAGGCACGCGGGTTGGGAGAAATGGACCGTGACGGTGCGCTGGCCGCAAAGGGCAAGGTCGACGAGACACGGCTCGCAGAATTGCTCAAGCATCCCTATTTGACAGCGCCTTATCCGAAATCTCTGGATCGGTTCGATTTTACGGACGCAATGGCCGATGGCCTGAATGAGGAAGACGGTGCGGCCACGCTGACCGCGTTTACGACGTCGGCGGTGGCTAGGGCTCTGGATATTCTCCCGCGTCGACCACAACGGCTTGCAGTCAGTGGGGGTGGACGCCGCAACCCGACAATGATGCGCATGCTGGTCGAGCGCGCGAAAGTGGAGCTAGTTCCTGTCGAAACGCTTGGCTGGCGGGGTGACGCTGTAGAAGCTGAATGTTTTGCTTTCCTCGCGGTACGTGTTTTACGCGGGTTGCCCATCAGCTTTCCAAGCACAACGGGCGTGCCGGAGCCGCTGACAGGTGGAAAACTGGCAGGCTGAAATCAACGATCTCCGTCAACTATTTCGTTAGGGCAGGTCATCCACATCGCCCTGTTTGGTTAAAGCGGACCTCCGGCCCACATGATTATCTGTTACGGCAGTTTAAATGCAGCTGTTATATAAAAAGAATCTAATATTAGGATGGGTCGCTAATTGAGGTAGGTACGTTCGCTGGGGTTGCTTTTGATATTTCATTTTTATTGCAGATGAGCATGAAAAGGTACAAAACTCGTGCAATCTTCACGTTGATTTAGCCAATTCTCTTTAATGGTTTAATTTATCATGGAGAATGCAATGAAACTTATCCGAGTCCTTTTCTGTCTGGTCTTGTCTTTTGCCTGGTTGTCCGGGGCAGTTGCCGAGCCTTTGGCGAAGCCGATTGGCAAGCCGATCCTCGTCATATCTGGCAAAATCTCAAATATGAATGTCGGCGATACGGCCCAATTTGATCGGGATATGCTGGAAGCGGTCGGACTGGTGACCGTGGAAACAGCAAATCCTTGGTATGATGGTCGTGTGCGTTTCGAAGGCGTGTCGATGGACAAGCTCATGACGCTTGTGGGCGCGAAGGGGACGAAGGTAACCGCCGTTGCTTTGAACGACTACGTCAGCTCGTTGCCGATGGAGGACTTCAAGAGGTTCAATGTTATTCTTGCCATGAAGCGAGATGGGAATTACATGCCGGTTCGCGACAAAGGACCATTGTTTATAATCTACCCGTATGACAGCGACCCACAGCTCCAAAGCCAGACCTATTACACACGTTCTGCCTGGCAGGTTGCCAAGCTGATAGTTGAATAGGGGCAGAGTGTGAGAAGAATTCTAGGCGTTATTATCTGTTGTTTCGTGGTGGCAACGGCCTATATCGCCTATGTTATTGCCGAACGACAAACAGCGCTTCAGAAATTCTCCCGTTATAATGACTCCTGGGCCATAGGCCAGACGGTATCCGAATATATGCGGCTTGAGCATGTTCTGGCTGGATATGCCCTGAACATGAATGAGGAAAGCCGCGACGAATTACGGCTTCGTCTTGATATCATGTTGGGTCGACTGGAATTGCTGCAGCAGGGCAATCTGCGATCATTTATTCAGGACGACCCGCAGCGCCGCGATCTGTTTTTGAAACTGAGCGATATTCTGCAGGCGCTTGATGGTCAGTTGGACAAGCTAGATGTAGACAGTATCAAAACGGTCCTGCAATCGATGAGCGCGCTTGATGGCCCGATGACCGCGCTGGCGTCATCGGCCGTCGAATATGATGTTGGACTTATCGATGCTGCACAGGCAGAAGTGCGCCAGTTGCATCTTATCTATACCGGTTTAGCGGCGGGTCTGATCATTTGCGGCGTTGTGCTGGTTATTCTTCTGCTTCGTCACAACAAACTTCTTGATCGGGCGCACGGCAGCATGCAGCGGCTCACGAGCGATCTTCGACAGGCAACGGGTGAACTGCAGTCTCAGAATTTTCGGCTTGAGCATGATGCACATCACGATGCTCTGACCGGTTTGCCCAATCGTGTTCTGTTCCGGCAGGATCTGGAGAAAAGACTTGAAGCCGCCCACGCGGGAGGCCAATCTGCCGTCATTCTGCTTCTGGATCTCGATGGTTTCAAGGACGTCAACGATACACTCGGTCATGATGTCGGCGATGCGCTGCTGCAGGCGGTCGCACGGCGCCTCACCAAACTCGGCGGGCGAGGCGACATGGTCTGCCGGTTGGGGGGAGACGAGTTCGCCTTGCTTTCCACGGGACTGCGAGAAGAAGACGCTCTGGAACTCGCCGGTCGCCTGATGGAAGCCATCAGCCAACCTTATCATGTAGGTGAACTGGAAATAAAAATCGGAACTTGTGTTGGTGTAGCAATCTCCGAGGGCGAGCCCGACACGGAAGAGCTTTTCAAGCACGCCGATCTTGCGCTCTATGAAGCAAAGGCACTCGGCCCTGGCCACGCGAGTGTGTTCGAATCCCAGATGCAGACACGCTTAAGGGAAAAGAAGTCATTCGAAGCCGATCTTCAGAAAGCGCTGGAGAAGGGTGAGATGGAGGTCTACTATCAGCCGCAGGCCTGCACTGTAACCCGGGAAATATGTGGTTATGAGGCCCTGCTTCGCTGGACCCACCCAATCCGAGGCTCAGTTTCACCGGTGGAGTTCATCCCGGTCGCCGAAAAGATCGGCTTCATCCATGCTCTTGGAGACTGGGTCCTCAAGACGGCCTGTCTGGAAGCTGCCCATTGGAACAAGCCCCTCAAGATCGCGGTCAATCTCTCTCCCGTTCAGTTCCGCAGCCTGAACCTTATTCAGAGCGTTATTGACGCGTTGGATCGTAGCGGACTTAGTGCAAATCGGCTCGAACTGGAGATCACTGAATCGGTTCTGCTGGATAAGAACGAACAGACCTTGAGCACGCTGCGCCAGTTGAAAGCGCTGGGTATTCAGATCGCGATGGACGACTTCGGGACAGGCTATTCCTCGCTCGGCAGTCTCAGCGGCTTTCCGTTCGACAAAATAAAGATTGACCGTACTTTCGTTAGTGATGTGACATCTCGCCCGGACGCGCTTGCTATCGTTGAACTTGTAACGGGGGTAGGGCGCAGCCTCAGAATGATAACAATTGCGGAAGGCATTGAAACCGAAGAGCAGTTTGAATGCCTGAAACGACTGGGATGTGATCAGGTTCAAGGTTATCTGATAGGCAGGCCAATGCCCGCCTCAAAGCTCAAACATCTCCACGATCGCGCCGGGCCGGACTTGAAGACGATCGGTCTTGCTTCAAATCGTAGATGATATCATCGCGTGGCAACTGGCTTCGAAAACGCAAATCAGTCTATGTTCATACGCTAATTGCATCGTGGAGTTACGTTACGATGCGATGTATTCAATCAATCGGAACTTTTTAGCCCGTTCATTCGGACAAAATGTTTCGTGGGGAACCGGGGCGTAGGAAATTGCTGAAAGTACATGGAATTAACGTGCCGATCACTTCCGACGAAGTTTCGCCGATCATTTGGCAGGCTTTGACGAGCGGCAGCTATGAAGCCAAGGAAGCGCGTTCGATTTTCAAGGCGGTCAAACCGGGAGACCGCGTTCTGGAACTCGGTTCAGGCATTGGAATTATCACGGCAATTATTGCCAAGATTGCAGATGTGTCGGTGTGGGCTTTCGAGGCGAATCCGTCGACAGCGGCACTTGCCCGACGTGTTGTCGATGCTAACGGTCTCGAAAACGTCGTGCTTTCGCAAGGAATTCTAACTGCGGGTGAGCCTTGTTCGTTCCGCTTTTATGTCCGGCGCGATCTTTGGATGTCGTCCATGGACGAGAATCAGGGGCCATACGAACGCGTCATAGAGCTGTCCTCGACCAATATTGATGAATTCATCGCTCGAAACGATATCAATGTCCTCGTCATGGATATCGAAGGTGCGGAGCGCGAACTTCTGCAGAGTGCGGATTTGACAGGTGTGGAACGTATTTTCCTCGAATTGCACGATCATCTCTACGGCTTGGCCGGTATCCGAGACATGACACATGCACTTGCGGCCAAAGGCTATGCATATGATCCGCGCGGTTCTCAGGGGCCATGCGTGTTATTTTCCAAGGATGATGGCGCGCGCGAATACGAACCAGAATAGCGTACTGCGTTCCTTGGCTGTGGAAAGA
>UEIJ01000021.1 GCA_900470195.1 Hyphomicrobiales bacterium
AGCGGTGCAATAATCGACCACTCCCGTTCTGTGAGTTCATAGCGGCGACGTGACATCAAAAACCTCCAGTTCAGAGGCCATGGAATCATTAATCCTTTCACATAACTAGCCTATTTATGAGTGTACGCTCTAGGCCAGGATGGCATTTGAGGTGAGTTCCGTGCCGTTATCGGAGACAATCATTCTGGGCTTGCCGCGTCGTTCGATCAGTGTCGTCAGCTCCCGTGCGACACGGCGGCCGGAGATTGAGGTGTTCGGGATTGCTGCCAGGCATTCCCGCGTCACATCATCAACGATATTGAGGATCCGGAACCGTCTCCGGCATGCAAACTGGTTGTGCACGAAATCGAGAGATCAACGGGCCTTTGCCTTCGCCTCGACCGGGATCGGCGCACGCGTGCCGACGGCCCTTCGTCGAGCCTTCCGCTCGCGAAGCGAAAGCCTATTCCTCGCGATACAGCCGATAGATACGGTTGACGCGGGATGGCTCTCCGTCCCGCCTGAGCAGGACGAACAGCCGTCGGTAGCCGAAGCGCCGGCGCGTTGGCGAGATCGCGCAACTTTGCTCGCAATTTGACCTCCGGCGGTCGGCAGGACCGATAGCGGATCAGCTTGCGATCAGCCGACACAATCTGGCAGGCCCGCCGCTCCGAAAGACCCATTATGTCCTTCAGATGTGCAACGGCGTCACGCTTGGCGGCAGGCCCTACCATTTTTTTGCGAGAAGCTCGCGGAGTGCGGCGGCATCAAGCATCTGCTCGGCCAACAGCTTCTTAAGCTTGGCATTGCTTCGCCGGGCAATTGATTCACTGGATCAATTGCTCATCCGGCTTCGATCTTCGAGTGCCTTCAGGCGCTTCGCCTCGGACACCTCCATACCGCCGTATTTGGCTTTCCAGTTATAAAATGTTGCGTCCGAAATCCCATACTTGCGGCACAGGTCGGCCACCTTCATGCCTGCCTCCTGCTCCTTCAGCACCGCAATAATCTGGTTCCGGCGAGCCGCGTGTCTCGCCTCCAATCCGTAAATCGCTGCTTCTTCATTCGTCCGTCCTTTATTGGGTCGGACTCTAATCCATTCTGGAGGAAATTCTCAGTGGCAGGTCAGCTCAAATCGAGTCGTCACCTTGAATGTCTTCCAAAAGACGGGCGTCGAGAGCGCAATGTCTGATGCGACACACAGCGTTATTTTGAAGTCTTCTGTGAGGGAATACGATTACCGATCGGACGAACTTCTAGCTGTTTGAAATTGGATCGAAAGTATTCGGGAAGGTAGGCAGACAGGAAAAGTAAGTAACGGCGCAACACGTCGCCTGATAAATGCCGCTTCGTAGATCAAATCATCGGATGGCGGGCCAATTCATGATTGCCCCGCCACTTTTCGTGTATCAGAAGGAAACCCGGAACCCGAGCGTTCCCTTGTATGCGTAGCTGTCACCGAAGCTTGACAGGCTGGTATTTATGGAGCCTTCGCCATAGACCGAGTACTTGTCATTGTTCCAGTTATAAGAGCCACCCAATCCGATGCCGCCCCATAGCCGTTCGTTACGGCTGGTGAAGTTGGTCCCGGAAACGTTGACCTTCGTCCCATCAAGGAACTCGTTGTAAAGATTGGCGATACCATAGACGTGGGTCCGATCGATCATGCCGCGGCTGTTGTACCAGGAGCTTTCATGATCGAGCGTCACGCCAAGACGCCCCTGAAGGCTATCGCCGTGGCCCAACGAGACACGAGTATCAAAGACGTCGTTGAAATTGTCGAAATCGACACTGGAGTACACGAGTTGGGCCTGTGGAGTGACAGACCAGCTCTCGTTGAGCATAAATCTCTTACCGGCCTCGACCGACAACGCATATCCGAATCCGTCATTGCCTTCGACAAGTGAGTTATCGCCGCCGCCGAAGCTCAGATCGCTGTCGTACCAGGTGGCCTGCCCTTGAGCATCGATATAGAAACCGTTATCGCCGTACCACGTCAGTGTGCCGCCAAGGCCATAACCATCGGTCCGAATGCGACCGCCGCCGTTATCTGCGTCAAAAGGCGAGGAAATATCGGCCGAGCCACGCACATAATGGACGGTGAAACCTCCGATAAGCCTGCCGTTCTCGCTTTCGTGAAGCATACCGTCGACACCTGCCTGAAGCTTCAGACTGTCGAGCTCGTACTGCGCGCTTGAAGTAGAAAAGCGAGGATCGGTCTTTGTATGCGAGCCTTCGACACGACCCCAAATGCCGTTCTTTTCGATAAAGGCACCAGCTTCCTCGGGCGGGGCAATCGGAGAAATTGCGTCTACGCCTTCAGACACGACGCGATTTCCCCCACCATTCCAGTAACGGTTGCCAACACGCTGCTGCAATGTCGGGAGACCGTTCAAGCCCAGCAGGACCTGCGGATAGGCTTCATAAACAGGGGCAGCAGCTGAATAGCGCGGTACAGTTGGCTCTTCAGTCACCGGTTGACCAGGTTCGCCAGGTTCATCAGGGTTGCCAGGCTCTTCTGGTACTTCGCGGGTGATGATTTGGGAACGCAGGTACCAGTTGCCATCAGTCGGGGTGCTGACGCCATTATGTTCCAAAGTGTAGGCATAAGCGCCTGCCACAACTGCTGCCTTCTGGTCCTGCGTCGTATAATCTCCCAACAGCGTGAACATCCCATCCGAGATCCCGCCTACCGAGATAATCTCAATGCCTTCTGTCGTCGGTGCACCTGCGCCGCCCCGGTTAGTTACAACGACATTAGTCGCACCAAACGTCGAGCCATTCACAACAAGCTTGTCAGTGGCAGAATCATCGCCACCCAGAATTGTATTGAATATGACGGTACCATCACCGCCGACATAATTATCGGTAACCGTCAGCACGGTGGCGCGCGTCATACCAGTGCCCATATTGACGACACCACTATTCGAAAGGCCAGAAACTTCTTGGTTGAAGCCGTCGAGGTTAATCGTTCCCGCCGGAGCGACGTTGATCGCGGAGTTCGGGCTGAAACTATTGATGGCTCCAGCCTGCATGGTGCCACCCTCCACATTGGTTGCACCCGACCAGTCGTTGCTAGTTCCGGTCAGTATCAGAGTACCGGAGTGCGTCTTGGTCAGCGCCCCTACTCCGCCGATTGCGCCGCCGAGCGTAAAGGTGCTGCCGGGAGCAACATCGAACGCGCCGCCGCCAGTGTTCAGCGTCACCATGCGCGCCGAACTGAAGCTTGCTGTGGTGGCGAGTGTTGCTCCATTGGCAATCGTGAGGGCCCCCGAAGGATCGCCGAGCGCTTCGTCGCTGCTGATCTCCAGCGTCCCTCCGAGAATGCTCCACGGAGTGAGCGCCGTCGTTGACCCGGACAGTTGCCAGGTGCTGGAACCAGTTTTCTCGAAATTCTGAAAACCGGTAAATTGCGAGCCTATGTTCGAAGCAAGAAAACTGCTGTCCGCCGCCCCGCCCAGCGCCAGCGTGTTAGTGCCGGTGGCACTGATGTTGCCGAGAAAGCTCCACCCGTCCTGCAATTCCAACCGATTTGTGCCGCCGAAAAACGTGATTGCATTGGCTCGGGTCACACCATTTCCGCCGAGACCACCGTTAATGGCACCAGCTGTTACAATGGACAAAGAAATGCCGAAAATTCCCCGACCACCAGCTCCTGCTGGAAATGCAGCATTGCCGCCCGCGCCCCCATCGCCACCTGCGATGGTAGCCCCAACGTTGTTCACGATGTTCTCGAAAGAACCGTTGATCCCGTCGCCACCGTCGCCGCCAGAGCCTGAGCCAATGATTCCGAACTGGGCAACGCCACCAGCCCCGCCCGCGCCTCCTTGAATGTTCCCCGAGTTGGTGATGGCCCCGACGGTGCCAAAAATGCCGTAGCCCCCAGCCCCGCCACCACCGCCGACCGCAGCAGAATCGCCGCCGTTACCGCCCTTACCACCACCGCCGCCCAGAATGCTGCCCGTGTTGATAAGCGTATGTGAGGAGCTGAAGAAATAGAGGCCACTGCCGCCACCACCGCCGCCGCCACCATTACCGGAGAGAGCCCCCCCTGAGCCACCAATGCCGCCGACACCGCCTTGAATGAACCCGCCATTGATGCTTGTTCCACTGCCGGTGACAAGAGCTCCAGCTCCCCCTGCGCCACCACCTCCATTCGCACCTATGCCCAAGCCCACCTGGCCAGTACCATTGAAGCTGCCCGCGCCGCCGCCGTCACGTCCGCCGCCCGCGGCCGGGCTGGTTCCGCCCGGATTGCCGCTGAGGCCGTTCCCGGGACCACCAGTTCCGCCATTACCTCCAATCAGCGTTCCGCCGCCGGGATTGTTCAGGAGCGTGGTACCCATCGCGCCATTCCCGTACTGGCCGCCGCCACCGCCGCCGCCCGAGATACCACTGCCTCCATTGCCGCCGTTGGATCCGGGCTGCACTCCACCGGCGCCACCGGCACCATCCGCAACACCCGAGGTAAAACCAGGGCCACCATCAGTGCCTGCAAGACCGCCCCTACCACCGATGGTCTGCGCTTGCGATGAACTAAATCCCACCAATAGCATGATTGACAATGCAGCCGACGAGAGTAGGCCCATTCGTGTGCCGTTCAAGAGTTCCTGACGATCAATCATTTGTGGTCCTCTGTTGTTTGTACAGCAACATCTTACAGGCGCGCCTATGGTGGCGGAGGTCATAATTCTTCGGAAAAGCGCTGGCAAGGCTGCGAAGACCTTTGGCCGGCTGGCTGCTCGGTTACAACGGAATAATGAGCATTTCACTTCGAATTAGTGTCGTAGTGCGTTATTGACTGATGCATGCTGTATGCCGCAGGTCAACCGTGAGTTCTTTCAAGTATACAGCTATTTTTTAGAATAACACGAAATTCTTAAATACCCACAAGTGCAATTCTTAAATATGTGACGCAGCCTAGGCAGCGTGGACGAATTTGAGCCAGTATCTTGCGGTGGCAATATGAACCATACTGATGAAACTCTCGGCGAGTTGGTCGTATCGGGTGGCAATGGCGCGGTTGATTTTCAGTCGGCCAAACATCCGTTCGATTGGGTTGCTCTGTTTATACAGCGTGCGATCATATTCCATCTTCACGCGGCGGTTTGCTCTGCCGGGAATGACGGGTTCGATATTGCGGCTGGCAAGATCATTACGAATGGCATCCGCATCGTAGCCCTTATCAGCAAGAAGCGCCTGTGGCGCTTGCTCGGGTAAGCTGATCAATGTGTTCTAAGCCTTGCAATCTGCCGTCTCGCCAACCGTTAGGTGGAAGGCAAGCGGTCTTCCTCTGGCATCAGCCAGACAGTGAAGTTTACTGGTGAACCCGCCCCGCGAGCGGCCAAGAGCGCGTCGATGAATCCCCCCTTTTCCGCCTGCTGCCGAAATACGGGTACGAACCGTGGTGCTATCGATGCTGTAGTGGCCACTGTCAGCCATGATCTCGGCAAGGGTGACTGAAACGGCCTCCCAGACCCCGGCTTCGCTCCAGCGCCGAAACCGCCGATAGATCGTATTCCAATTGCCGTATTTGTGTGGAACATCCCGCCACGGCGTACCGCAACGAAGTCTCCAAAGTATGCCGTTGATGATTGCGCGGTTTTGCTCCGGGCGACGGCCGCGTCCCCGATTGATGGCTTCAATCGGAAGCGAATCCTTCAACACACGTCATTCGGATTCGCTCAGATCGCCACGGCTCATAACTGCCTCCAAAAGCAGTCTTGAATCAAGCTTCGATCAATACGTCAACCAATTCGTCCACGCTGCCTAATGTACCGTTGGCAGCTCGTTTGTCACTCGTAACTCTAGCTAGACCCCGAGCTTTTGAAATGCCACGGATTTTCGTTGAGTATCCGGCGTTTTCCGCAATAGTCGATTATTGTCAGAGCCGGTAAAAAACGGCGTGGGGTATTCACGGACAGTGTATCGCAGTCAGGGAAACTTTACAGCCGAACACAAAAATCCGCGATGGATAAAAGAATGCGGCCTTCAGGTGAGCCTTTTCGCAGAGTTCCGCGACGCTGTCCGGATCGGTTGCGCCTGCTATGAGCAGGGCATCGATATTATGCGCAATCAATGTTTCCACAGTGCTACGTTCCTGCCGCGGGTCGCGCAATGTGCTGGCCACGACAGTTACGCCGCGTTCGTGAGTAACGATGAGATTCAAGAGAGTTAAAGACATACCGTTACTTGCGGGAGCCTTTTTGAATACGCTTATTGGCATTGTCAGGAGATATACAGAACCCGCAAAAATCGTAAGGGGAAATGTCGACATCAGTCCGTGCGCGAACAAGCGACACTTGCGTGGCGATGTGCATGGTAAATCTATCGCATCAGCGTCCGCGAGCGTCGGAGCAAAGACCAAGGCCTCGGTGGCCCACAAGAAGTTGTCACCCCCCCCCAGCGTACCCGGTCTTGGTCGGAGCTGTACCACATAAAGTGGTGGTCTCTATAAATCGCGGGGAGCTTTTGTCCAGATCGATAAGGACGTACTCCGCGCCACGGGCGAGGATTGAGTTTTGCCTTAAGATTAATAATATTGCTTAAAATAATGGCAAAAAGAAATAGCTTGACGGAATTGCGCTAAATTCAGTAATTTCCGACTAAATTCGTATTTGGCATTTGGGCCCTTCTCGGAAACTGAAAATTCCGGAGGGGTTTTTGTGTTTGGCTTTTCGCATGTCTCAAAACAACAAAATTGACATCCCAGTCGGCGTCTTGTTTTCGCATTCCGGCCCTTATGAGAAGCTGGGCTACGAGGGCTATTGCGGAGCTATGGCGGCGATCAAGGCTGTCAATGATCGTGCGCTTCCGTTCAATCTTGTGCCGCGCATTGCTGATCCGAGTGGCAACCCGGACCGTTATGCGCCGCTGAGCGAAGAACTGATTTCGCAACAGGGCGTTAAGCACATCGTGGGTTGCACCACATCCTGGAGCCGCAAGGAAGTCATTCCCGTCGTTGAAAAGCGCGATACTCTGCTCTGGTATCCGTGCGTCTATGAGGGCTTCGAGGCCAGCGACCGCGTCGTTTATGCGGCGGCCTGCGCCAATCAGCATCTTGTGCCCCTGATCGACTTCATTGTGCCCCGCTTCGGCAACCGCGCCATATTGCTCGGCTCGAACTATATCTGGGGCTGGGAAACCAATCGCCTCGCCCGCGAAATGCTAAATGCCGCGGGTGGCGAGGTTCTCGGAGAGCGCGCCATTGCAATCGGCGACACAGATATCAACCATCTTATCCGCGAAATCGAAAGCAAGAAGCCCGACTTCATCCTCAATAATCTGATCGGTGAATCGTCCTATACGTTCCTGTGTGCCTATGCGGAACTGGGCCGCAGAAACAGCGATTTCCGCACCGATGTCAGGCCTGTTCTGAGCTGCAATCTCTATGAAAGCGAACTGGAGCATATCGGCAATGCCGCCGAGGGTAATTACAGCGTAAGCTGCTATTTCCGTACGCTGCCGGGCGAAACCAATCGCGCCTTTCTGGAAGCCGTCAGAAGTAATGGCTTCGACGGCAGCCTTTCGGCCATCTTCGCCCAAGCCTATTCCAGCGTCCTGATGATCGCTGCCGGCATCGAACGGGCCGGCACCGATGACGTCGAAAAAGTGCTCGCCGCAGTTCAGAAGCATACCACCAGCACGCCGCTCGGCGATGTGCTGGTCGAGTCGCGGACAAACCATATCGCCCTGCCCGCCCATATCGGACGGGCCAGACAAGATTGCAGCTTTGAAATCGTGCATGAGGCCGAGGTCGCCATTGAGCCGGACCCATTCATGGCGCGAACGCATCTTCAAACATCCGCCAATCCGGGCCAGCAGCCCGGCTTTCTGAGGCTCGTCAAATGACCATGACAGACCAGGCCTTCACCGTCGCCAGTTGGGGCGCATTCGAAAACTGGACCGCGCTGATCGTTCATCGCCGCCACACCAATGTCGATGCGATTGTGCAGCAGTTGCGCCGTATCGGCGTGGACGCTGTGGAGTGCTGGCCAGATCTGCCTGAACACGCCGACATCTCCCGGTTCAATGTTGTCTTTTTCGATGTCGATATGGGCTATGACGAGCAGTTTCCATGGCCGCCGCAGCAAGCGCCTGTGCCCACTGTCGCCCTGATCGGCTCGGAAGCGCCGGGCCGGATCGGCTGGGCGCTGAACCAAGGGGCGGATGCGCAGCTTTTGAAACCAATCGGCAATGCGGGCGTCTATAGCGCTCTGGTCATCGCCATGCACAATTTCCAACGCCGCCATGCGCTGGCAACCCAAATTGGCGAACTGCGCGAAAGCCTTGCCGGACGCGAAGCCATTGCGCAGGCAACAGCGGTCCTGATGTTCGCAGACAATATTTCCGCCAGACAAGCCTATCAGAAACTGCGCCTTGCCGCGATGGCAGAGCGCATCAGTGTCGAGGCCTTTGCCCGGCGCTTTCTGAGCGAAAAGCAGACAGGGAACGATCGTGAGCGCGCTTGACACTCTTCCGGTCGGCCAGAAGAAAGCCGAACGCGGCGTTCTTGGCCGCATCATCCGCCGACCGCTGGCCGCATTCGGCCTTGTCGTCATCGTCGTCACTGTCGCAGCCGCGCTTTTCGCACCGTGGATCGTTCCCTTCGATCCCAACGAACAGTTCTTCGACGGCCTGACGCTGGAAGGCGCGCCGCTCGCGCCCAACCTGAAATTCTGGTTTGGCACCGACCTCGTCGGGCGCGATCTGTTCTCCCGCCTGATTTATGGCGCGCAGACCTCGCTGATCATCGGCGTGGTGGCCAACGGCATTGCGGTGCTCATCGGTTCGACTGTCGGCATATGCGCCGGATATTTCCGTGGCTGGGTGGAAACCGTGCTGATGCGATTTACCGATCTGATGATGGCCTTCCCGGCTTTGCTGCTGGCCATCGTGCTTGCGGCAATATTCAAGCCGAGCCTGTGGATCGTCGCGATGGTGATCGCCATGGTCAACTGGGTTCAGATTGCACGCGTGCTTTATACGGAAACCCGGTCTCTCTCGGAACGCGATTTCATCGAGGCCGAGCGCGCCATGGGTGCGGGTGCACCCCGCATCATATTGAAGCATATCTTGCCGCATCTCTTTTCCACGATGATCGTCTGGGCGACGCTCGGTATCGCCACCACTGTTCTTCTGGAGGCGACGCTGTCCTTCCTCGGCATCGGCGTGCAACCGCCCACAGCCTCGTGGGGCAATATCATCTTCGAAAACCAGACCTATTTCACGAGCGCACCCTGGCTCGTCTTCATTCCGGGCGCCGCAATTCTGTTGCTGGCGCTCGCCTTTAACCTCGTCGGTGATGCCTTGCGCGATGTGCTCGACCCAACCCAGCAGGGACACCACTGATGCTCGCCTATATCACCCGCCGCCTCATCCAGACTGTGATGATCCTGATCGGCATCAGCTTCGTGACCTTCATCCTGCTTTATCTGGTGCCAGCCGATCCGGCGCGTCAGATTGCCGGACGCAGTGCGACAGCGCAGACGGTCGAGAATATTCGCGAGCAGCTTGGCCTCAACCTGCCCTTCTATGAGCAATATCTGCGTTATCTGAAGGGGCTCGTCCAAGGCGATCTCGGACGCTCCTATCTTCAGAAGACCGAAGTGGCATCGCTGATCTGGTCACGCCTGCCCGCAAGCCTGCTGCTGATGGCCGGAGCCATCTTCTCGGAACTCGCCATCGGGCTCACCATGGGCGTCATCGCGGCCACCCGGCGCGGCAGCCGCACCGACAATGCCTTGATGATCTTTTCATTCGTCGGCGTTTCGGCCCCGCAATTCGTCATCGGCATTCTGATGCTCTACGTGTTTGCAGTTAAGCTCGGCTGGTTCCCGATTGGCGGCTACGGAACGTTCATGCATCTTGTGCTGCCTTCCTTGACGCTGGGTCTTCTAGGCGCAGGCTGGTATTCGCGCATGATGCGCTCCTCGCTGCTCGACGTTCTTCGTCAGGATTATATTCGCACCGCCCGCGCCAAGGGGCTGGCACGCTGGAGAATCCTGCTGCGTCACGCCATGCCCAACGCCATCCTGCCAATCATCGCCATGATCGGCATCGACATCGGTCTGTTCATGTCGGGCATCGTCGTCGTTGAAAGCGTGTTTGGCTGGCCCGGCATCGGTCAGCTTGCCTGGCAGGCAATCCAGCGCGTCGACATTCCCATCATCATGGGTGTCACGATTGTCTCCGCTTTCGCCATCGTTCTCGGCAATCTCATCGCCGACCTCATCACTCCACTGATCGATCCGCGCATCAAGCTGCGGTGAAACCAAAAGACTCCAGAGAAAGGGACACCAATGAAAAAGACTTTTCTATCCGGCATATCGGCGCTGGCGCTCGGCCTCGCCATCTCTTTCGGCGCGCAGGCCGCCGACATCAAGCAGGGCGGTTCGATGATCGTCACCTATAAGGACGACGTTTCGACGCTCGACCCCGCCATCGGCTATGACTGGCAGAACTGGTCGATGATCAAGTCGCTGTTCGACGGTCTGATGGACTACGAGCCGGGCACCACCAATCTGCGCAAGGAAATTGCGGAAGATTACACAATCTCCGAAGACGGCAAGACCTTCACCTTCAAACTGCGCAAGGGCGTGAAGTTCCACAATGGTCGCGAGCTGACCGCCGATGACGTTAAATATTCCATCGAACGCGTCGTCAACCCGAAGACCCAAAGCCCCGGTGCTGGCTTCTTCGGCTCCATCGTCGGTTTTGAAGATGCATCCGCAGGCAAGGCCGAGGCGCTCTCCGGCATCACCGTCGTCGATCCTTACACGATCAAGTTCGAACTGAGCCGCCCGGACGCGACCTTCCTGCACGTGCTGGCGCTGAATTTCGCCCATGTCGTGCCCAAGGAAGAAGTCGAGAAATACGGCGCAGATTTTGGTAAGCATCCGGTTGGTTCCGGCGCGTTCAAGATGACCGAATGGACGCTCGGCCAGCGCATCGTCTTCGAGCGTTTCAAGGATTATTACAGTCCGTCGCTGCCGAAGCTCGACCAGATTACCTTTGAAGTCGGTCAGGAGCCGGTCGTTGCCCTTCTGCGTTTGCAGAACGGCGAAGTCGACATTCCGGGTGACGGCATTCCACCTGCGAAATTCATCGAAGTCACCAAGGATCCGAAGTTCAAGGACCTGATTATTCAGGGCGGCCAGCTGCACACCGGCTATGTGACCATGAACGTCAAGATCAAGCCTTTCGACAATGTGAAGGTGCGTCAGGCCGTCAACATGGCCATCAACAAGGACCGTATCGTCCGTATCATCAACGGTCGCGCCGTTCCGGCCAATCAGCCGCTGCCGCCATCCATGCCGGGCTATGCCAAGGACTATAAGGGCTATCCTTACGATCCTGAAAAGGCAAAGGCGCTGCTCGGCGAAGCCGGTGTGGCCGATGGTTTCGAAACCGAGCTGTTCGTCGCTAATACCGATCCGCAGCCGCGCATTGCACAGGCCATCCAGCAGGATCTGGCCGCCATCGGCATCAAGGCCTCCATCAAGTCGCTGGCTCAGGCCAATGTCATCGCGGCAGGCGGCGAGCCGGACGGCGCGCCAATGGTCTGGTCCGGCGGCATGGGCTGGATTGCAGATTTCCCCGATCCGTCCAACTTCTACGGCCCGATCTTGGGTTGCAGCGGCGCGGTACAGGGCGGCTGGAACTGGTCCTGGTATTGCAATGCAGAGCTGGACAAAAAGGCGCAGGAAGCCGACGCCATCGTTGACCCCGCCCGCAAAGAAGAACGCGAAGCCATGTGGCGCGATATCTATCTGAAGATCATGGACGATGCGCCATGGGCGCCGATCTTCAACGAGGAGCGCTTCTCGGTTCGCTCTGAACGTCTGGGCGGTCCCGACGCGATCTTCGTCGATCCTGTCCACATCCCGGTCAATTACGACGAGGTTTATGCAAAAGATGTGCAATAATTGCCATTACACCATTCATGGTCGGCATCATCATTTCGGCTGGGACAACTCGTTCCAGCCGGCTGAAACGGTTGCGCCCGGCTCGACCCTGAAATTCGAATGCCTGGATAGCGGTGCCGGGCATTATCATCGCGGCAGCACGGTCGCCGATGTGTCGACGATGGACTTTTCCAAGGTCAATCCGGTTACCGGCCCCATCTTCGTCGATGGTGCCAAGCCGGGCGATGTCCTGAAAATCACCATCCACCAGTTCGAGCCATCAGGCTTCGGCTGGACCGCGAATATTCCGGGCTTCGGTCTTCTCGCCGACGACTTCAAGGAACCGGCGCTGGCATTGTGGAACTACAATCCCACAACGCTGGAGCCAGCACTTTTCGGAGAACATGCCCGTGTTCCGCTAAAGCCATTCGCCGGAACCATCGGCGTTGCACCAGCGGAAAAGGGCCTGCATTCGGTCGTACCGCCACGTCGTGTCGGCGGCAATCTCGACATTCGCGATCTTGCAGCCGGAACCACGCTCTATCTGCCGATCGAAGTCGAAGGCGCTTTGTTCTCCATTGGTGATACCCATGCGGCACAGGGCGACGGCGAAGTGTGCGGCACCGCCATCGAAAGCGCGATGAATGTCGCTCTGACGCTGGATCTCATCAAGGATACGCCACTGAAGATGCCTCGGTTCACCACGCCGGGGCCAGTGACACGGCACCTCGATACCAAGGGTTACGAAGTCACCACCGGTATTGGGTCCGATCTGTGGGAAGGCGCGAAAGCCGCCCTCTCCAACATGATCGACCTTCTTTGCCAGACGCAGAACCTCAACCCGGTGGATGCCTATATGCTCTGCTCGGCTTGTGGTGATCTGCGCATCAGCGAAATCGTCGATCAGCCGAACTGGGTCGTATCGTTCTACTTTCCTCGTTCCGTTTTTGAATAAGGCATAAGGGGGCGGTCCCGGCCGCCCTCTTCCATTACTCAGCGAGCACAAACATGAACACTTCTTCTCCGCTTCTGCAGGTAAGAGATCTGGTGACCCAGGTTGCGACACCCGACGGTGCACGCACCGTCGTTGACCAGCTTTCCTTCGATCTGCACTCCGGGGAGACCTTGTGCATTGCCGGCGAAAGCGGTTCCGGCAAATCCATGACCGTGCTCTCGCTAATGCAGCTTTTGCCAAAGTCCCTGGCTCGCGTGACCGGCGGCACTGCCATGATGAACGGTCGCGACATTCTCAAGCTCAACGAAAACCAGATGCGCAGTGTGCGCGGGCGTCATATCGGGATGATCTTTCAGGAGCCCATGACCTCGCTCAACCCGGTTCTCACCGTTGGGCGACAACTGGCGGAAGCAGTCGCCAATGAAGCTGGCCCGAATGGCAGCCTGTCGGGTGCCGCGCTGAAACAGCGTTGCAAGGACTTGCTCGATCAGGTTCAGATTTCCGATTCCAGCCGCCGTCTGCTGCAATATCCCTATGAACTCTCCGGCGGCATGCGCCAGCGCGTCATGATCGCCATGGCGCTTGCCCAGAAGCCCGAAATCCTCATCGCCGACGAGCCGACGACCGCGCTCGACGTGACGGTCCAGTCGCAGATCCTTGCGCTCATTCGCAAGCTGCAGGCAGAGAACGGCATCTCGGTCATTCTCATCACCCATGATATGGGCGTCGTCGCCGAAATGGCAGACCACGTGCTTGTGATGAACAAGGGCAAGCAAGTAGAACAAGGCCCACTTCGCGATGTCTTCCATCACCCTCGTGACGAATATACGCAGCGATTGCTCGCCGCCGTGCCGCGGTTGGGCGAAATGACCGGCACAGACAAACCAAAACGCGCGCCAGCGGAACCGAAGGCTGAGCCAGCGCCCGAACCTTCTCGTCCCATTCTCGAAGTCGAAAATCTTGTTGTCCGCTTCGACATAAAGGGCGGCATATTGCAGCGCCCTGTCCGGCGCGTTCATGCCGTGGAGGGCGTATCCTTCACGGTTAATCGCGGTGAAACGCTGTCATTGGTCGGTGAATCGGGTTGCGGTAAGTCCACGACGGGCAAGGCCCTGCTCAATCTCGTGCCATGGAGCGGCGATATCCGCATTGACGGCAAAAGCACGAAAGGCCTTAGCCGCACAGCCATGCGGCCGGTGCTACGTGACACTCAGATGATCTTTCAGGATCCCTATGCTTCGCTCGATCCGCGCATGCGGGTTGGCGACCTTGTGGGCGAACCGCTGACTATTCATGGTCTGGCATCCGGCAGTGAACTGAAGGACCGTGTCGAGTATCTCTTCCGCCGCGTCGGGATGTCTGCGGATCAGATGAAGCGCTATCCGCACGAATTCTCCGGCGGCCAGCGACAGCGCATCTGCATTGCGCGTGCTTTGTCATTGTCACCGAAGCTGATTGTTGCGGACGAAAGCGTTGCAGCTTTGGACGTTTCGATACAGGCGCAAGCGCTGGATCTTCTTCAGGACATCCAGAACGAGACTGGCGTGTCATATCTTTTCATCAGCCATGACATGGCAGTTGTTGAGCAAATCAGCCACCGCGTCGCGGTTATGTATGCGGGCCGCTTTGTCGAGACTGGCACACGAGCGCAGGTGTTTGAGAACCCGCAGCATGCCTACACGCGTCGTTTGATGTCAGCGGTTCCTGTTGCAGATCCGGATCGTGAGCGTCGTTTGTTTGTGGCCAATGAGGGCGAGCTTCCAAGCCCGGTGAAGTCGCTTGACTATGTGGCACCGCATCTCGAGCATGTGGATCTTGGCGGCGGACATTCTGTCTGGCATGAGGCTGGTGTCTAGGTCACATACCCATA
>UEIJ01000009.1 GCA_900470195.1 Hyphomicrobiales bacterium
GATTATAATAATCGCGGCGGCGGCGCCGGTGGCAGGGGTGGCGGAAGCTGGGGCGGCGGCGGTGGCTGGTCGTCCGGCGGGGGAGGCGGCGGTTTCTCCGGCGGTGGCGGCTCGTCGGGTGGCGGCGGCGCCTCGGGCAGCTGGTAGGGAGACGCAACGATGAAGCATCACACGCTGATTGGCGCCGAGGACCATGCCCGCATTGCCGAGGCAATCCGCAAGGCGGAAGCCGAAACCAGCGGCGAAATCTATGCGGTGCTGGCGCGCTCCAGCGACGATTATTTCTTTGCGGCTGGTTTTGTCGCGACCTGCGGCATCCTGATTGCTTCGGTGATCGCAGCCTTTCTCGCGCACTGGTACTGGTTCGATATTCGCCTGCCCATGTTCGGGCTTGCGGTTCTGGCGGCATTTCTGACGGCGATGCTGGTGCTGTGGTTCTTTCCGGCCATCCGCATGGCTCTGGTGCCGCGCCGTATCCGCTACAAGCGGGCCCACCTCAATGCGCTGCAGCAGTTTCTGGCGCGCAACGTGCATATCACCGAGCACCGCACCGGCATCCTGCTCTTCGTCTCCATGGCCGAACATTATGCCGAGGTGATCGCCGATGCGGGCATCAATGCGCGCGTAGAACAGGACGAATGGAACGCGATCGTCGCGACGCTCATCCATCATGCATCGCGGGCGCAGGTGGCAGAGGGTTTCGTGCTGGCCATCGGCCAGGCCGGGCTTTTGCTGGAGAAGCATTTCCCGGCTGGACCGGACAATGTGAACGAGCTGGACGATCACCTGATCGAGCTGTGAGAGCCGTTCAGTTCCGTCAGAATCATCTGCGACTTTAGTCTCAAACAGAGCGAAATCGGCCTGCTGTTTCGCCTTTCGGGCAGGCTGTGGAGAAATCCACTGGCATAATCCGAAATTTCGCGGGAAGTTTTCGAAGTTTTGTTCCAAATTAAATGGATTAAATACGGCCTTTCTGACTTTCCGGGAAATTTTTCGTTATTTTCAACGAATTGCCATCGAATCCGGTGCCTAATCTGCTAGTTTGGCGCGCATTGCCATCATGACAGGAGTATCCGACGTGACTGCAAAGCAGGATCGGTCGAGCAAGGTTAAGAGTTCAAAGGCAGGCAAGGAGGAGAAGAAGGGAGGAAAGTCGAAGGCGCTTACGGCCTTCTCGCAGCTTCTCTTCGAATGGGCGCCGCCGGAAGATCTGGCCGCTTACGATGCCGCCGCTCTCGACAGTTCGGCCCGTCACGGCTATGCCGCCCTCGACTCCTGGCGCAAGGGCAAGAGCATCATCAGCGTCGATAACGGTATCGAACGCCACGGTCGCCCGGTGAGCGTCATCACCATCGTCAACGACAATATGCCGTTCCTGCTCGACTCCATCATGGGTGAGCTGAACGATCATGCCGGCCAGATTTTCATGGTCGTGCATCCGGTTCTGGATATTGCCCGCGAGAAGGACGAACTCGTCATTCTGGGCGAGGCATCGCAGCTTGCGCCTGCCAAGGGCGTCGAGCGCGTCAGCCTGGTGCAGATCCATCTTCCGGCCCTCGACAAGCAGGCCAAGGCCGACCTGACCGCCGCGATCAAGCGTGTGCTGGGGCAGGTTCGCGCCGCCGTCAGCGACTGGAAGCCGATGCTGAAGCGCCTCGATGGGGCCATCGCCGATTACAAGCGCGTGCACGAAATGACGGGCGACCCGGCGATGCCGGAAGCGATCGCGTTTCTCGAATGGCTGCGCGACGACCGTTTCATCTTTCTCGGCCTTCGCGAACTGACCTTCAAGGGCAAGGGCGACAAGCGCGAACTGGTTCCGGTCAAGGAAACGCTCGGCATCCTTAACGATCACGAGGTCCGCGTTCTGCGCAAGGATGGCGACGACACGGTGACGCCGCGCGAAGTGACCGATTTCCTCGACAGCAGCGAGCCGCTGATCGTCACCAAGGCGAACTCGCTTTCGCTGGTGCATCGCCGCTCCTATCTCGATTATGTCGGCGTGAAGATTTTCGGGCCGAAGGGCGAGGCCGTCGGCGAATTGCGCCTGGTCGGCCTCTTCACCTCGGTCGCCTATACGAGTTCGGTCGCGGGCATCCCGTTCATCCGTTCCAAGGCCGATGCGGTCATCAAGCATCTCGGCTTCAACCGCGAGGACCATTCGGGCAAGGCGCTCATCAACGTGCTGGAAGAATATCCGCGCGACGAGCTGTTCCAGATCGATGTTGAAAGCCTGACGGCCAATGCCGAACTGATCCTGGCGCTTGGCGAACGTCCGCGGGTGCGCGCCGTTCCGCGTCTCGACCGGTTTGGCCGTTTCGCCACCGTGCTGGTCTATATCCCGCGTGACCGCTACGACTCGGTCGTGCGCGAAAAGATCGGCCATTATCTGGTCGAGGTCTATGGCGGCGACAGTTTCGAGTTCCATCCGGTCTTCCTGCAGAATGGCCTGACCCGCGTTCAGTTCGTCATCCGCCGTCATGAGCGCTCCACGCCGCATGTCGACCGGGAAGCTCTGGAAGCCGAAGTGCGCGCCATCGTGCGCACCTGGGACGACGCTGTGCGCGAAAGCTCGGACAGCGCCGACGCAAAGACTGTCGCGCTTGCCGCAAGCTTCCCGCCATCCTATCGCGAAATCTTCACGGCGCCGGAAGCGCTGGTCGATGCGGAACGCATTGCCGGCCTCAGCGCAGAGGCTCCGCTTTTTGTGGACTTCTATCGTTACCGCACCGATGGTCCCGATGCGGTTTCGCTGAAGATCTATCATCACGGTGCGCCGGTCGTGCTGTCGCAGCGCGTGCCGCTTCTGGAAAACATGGGCTTCCGCGTCGTCAGCGAGCAGACCATCGACTTGCCGCAGGCTGGCAAGGACGGCGCGACCGTCTACCTGCACGACATGCAGTTGGTGAATGCCTATGGCGCACCGGTCGATCTTTCCGACGATGGCGAGATGCTGGAAGACGTGTTCCGCAATGTATGGGACGGTCTGGCCGATAATGACGGCTATAACGCGCTGGTGCAAACGGCACGCCTGACGGCACGCCAGATCATGATCCTGCGTTCCTATGGCCGTTATCTGCAGCAGGCAGGCATCGCCTATTCGCAGGGCTTCATCGCGGCAGCGCTGAACCGCTATCCGGAAATCGCCAGCGACCTCTATTCGCTGTTCGACCTGCGTTTCAACCCGTCGGCAAAGCGCCGCGATGCGGCTGAAAAGAAACTGGTCGATGGTATCGAAACCGCGCTGCTTGGCGTTCCGAGCATCGATGACGACCAGATTCTGCGCCGTTTCCGCAATCTGATCGAAGCGACGCTGCGCACCAACGCCTACCAGCCGGACGCGGAGGGCAAACCACGCGTCACCTTCGCCTACAAGCTCAATCCGCGCCTCGTTGACGGCCTGCCGGACCCGCGCCCCTATCGCGAAATCTTCGTCTACGGGCCGGAAGTGGAAGGCGTGCACCTGCGCTTCGGCGCGGTCGCCCGTGGCGGCCTGCGCTGGTCGGACCGTGCGCAGGATTATCGCACGGAAGTGCTGGGGCTGGTGAAAGCGCAGCAGGTCAAGAATGCGGTGATCGTGCCGGTCGGCGCCAAGGGCGGTTTCTATCCGAAGCGCCTGCCGGTCGGCGGCGATCGCAATGCGGTGTTTGAAGCCGGACGCGATGCCTACAAGGTCTTCATTTCCACGCTTCTCTCCGTCACCGACAATATCGAGGACACTCATGTCGTGCCGCCGGCGGAAGTCGTGCGTCATGACAATGACGATCCTTATTTCGTCGTTGCCGCCGACAAGGGCACGGCCACTTTCTCCGATACGGCCAATGCCATCAGCCAGGCTCATGATTTCTGGCTGGACGATGCCTTCGCATCGGGCGGTTCCGCCGGTTACGACCACAAGGGCATGGGTATCACCGCGCGCGGCGCGTGGGAGGCCGTGAAGCGGCATTTCCGCGAACTCGACATGGATATCCAGAACGAGCCTTTCACGGTTGCGGGCGTGGGCGACATGTCGGGCGACGTGTTCGGCAACGGCATGCTGCTTTCCGAACAGATCCGTCTGGTGGCGGCGTTCGACCATCGCGATATTTTCATCGATCCGAACCCGGTTCCGGCGGACGGTTTTGCAGAGCGCAAGCGCCTGTTCGAACTGCCGCGTTCAAGCTGGCAGGACTATGATCGCTCCAAGCTTTCGGCTGGCGGCGGCATCTACAGCCGCAGCCAGAAGACGATCACGCTCTCGCCGGAAGCGGCTGCGGCCATCGGCCTTGGCAAGACCTCCGGAACGCCGCAGGAAATCATGACGGCGATCCTGAAGTCGAAGGTGGACCTGCTCTGGTTCGGCGGCATTGGCACCTATATCCGCGCGTCCAGCGAGACGGACGCGCAGGTGGGCGACCGCGCCAATGATGCGATCCGCATCACCGGCTCGGAAGTCGGCGCACGGGTTATCGGCGAAGGCGCGAACCTTGGCGTGACCCAGCGCGGGCGCATCGAATATGCGCTGTCGGGCGGTCGCGGCAACACGGACGCCATCGACAATTCGGCGGGCGTCAACTGCTCGGACGTCGAGGTCAACATCAAGATCGCGCTGGCTGCCGCCATGCGTTCGGGCAAGCTCAAGCGCCCGGCGCGCGACAAGCTTCTCACCAGCATGACCGACGATGTGTCGGCGCTCGTTCTGCGCAACAACTATCTGCAACCGCTGGCGCTTTCGCTCAGCGAACGTCAGGGACTGGCGGAACTGCCCTATCAGGCACGTTTCATGGCGGAGCTTGAAAACCGCAAGCTTCTCGACCGCAAGGTGGAAAATCTGCCATCCGACGCGCTTCTGGCCGAACGCCAGAAGGCAGGCCAGCCGCTCACCCGCCCGGAACTGGCGGTTCTGCTGGCCTATGCGAAGCTGTCGCTGTCGGACGATCTGGTGGCGAGCAAGCTCCCGGACGAGCCTTACTTCCAGTCGCTGCTGATGGGCTATTTCCCGAAACGCATGGTGAAGACCTATGCCGAGGAAATTGCCAATCATCGTCTGCGCCGTGAAATCGTCGCCACTTTGCTGGCAAACGATATCATCAATCGCGGCGGCATCACCTTCATCAGCCGTCTGGCCGATACGACCGGCAAGTCGCCGGCCGATATCGTCCGCGCTTATGTGGCGGTGCGTGACGGCTTCGATATCGACACGATCTATGACGCCATCGATGCGCTCGACAACAAGGTGCCGGGCGATGTGCAGAACCAGTTCTACCATCTCGTCGGCGAAATGCTGCAGGCGACGACGGCATGGGTGCTGCGCAACGACACGACGCGCGCCAACCTGACGGAGCTGGTGGATACGATCACCAGGGCGCGCGCCGAACTGGAGCCGCGTTTCGACGGCCTGATGCCGGAATATCTGAAAAGCGCACTTCAGGCCGACAAGAGCGCGTTCGTGGAAATGGGCGCGCCGGAAAAGCTGGCACAGCGTCTTGCCAATCTCCAGCTTGCAGGCATCATGCCGGACATTGCGCTGATCGCGCATCTGGCCGGTGCCGACCGGGTGGTTACTGCCAAGACCTATTTCGGCGTTTCGGAAGCCTTCCGCATCGGTCGCATCGAGGAAGCCGCGCGCTCCATCCCCGTCACGGATTATTATGACGGGCTGGCGCTGTCGCGTGCGAGCGATACGATCACGCAGGCCGCACGCGGCATCACCATCGCGGCGCTCAAGCGCTTCGCCAAGGACAAGGACCCGGCGGCAGCCTGGTTCGCAGCCGATGGCGCGCGCATCGAGCAGGTGCAGAACCGCATGGTTGCGCTGACGGAAGGTGGTGATCTGACCGTTTCGCGACTGGCGGTTGCAGCGGGCCTGATGTCCGATCTGGCGCAGTAAGAAAACACGAAATCTGATGCAGAAGGGCGGCCCCGGCCGCCCTTTTCGGTTCTTTCCAGTGCGGATTTCGGTTATAAGCTCTCGCTAATATGATTTGGGCCTGAAATTCATCCCCGCACCTCGGAGGATTGAAGCAGCCGATTGGCTCGGTCGGCCCGCGCATCGTTGCCCCCCGCGTCTAAAGGATGCGTGGTGCTTTGGAGGTCGGGAGCCATCAGCTTCCGGCGTTGGGGGGAAGGAAAGAGCAATTGAACGATCAGCATGCGGTTGCCCGCAGCCATGCCTCGCGGCGTGGCGTATGGGGCTGGATATTTTTCGACTGGGCGGCGCAGCCGTTCTTTACGGTCGTTGTAACCTTCATTTTCGGCCCGTATTTCATCTCCCGCATGGCCGACACACCGGAGGCCGGGCAGATCGCCTGGGGATACGGTTTTGCCGCCGCTGGGTTCGTGATCGCCATCCTGTCGCCCGTTCTGGGGGCGATTGCCGACAAGACCGGCTCGCGCAAGCCATGGATCGGCTTTTTCGCCGTCCTGAAGATCGCGGGCCTGTTGACGCTGTGGTTTGCGGTGCCGGGCGCGAACCTGTTCTGGGTGCTTCTGGCTTTCAGCATCGCGATGATCTCGGCGGAGTTTTCCATTGTTTTCAACGATTCCATGATGCCGCGGCTCGTCCCCGCCGGGGAGATCGGCAAGGTGTCCAATCTGGCCTGGGGGCTCGGCTATCTGGGCGGGGTTCTGGTGCTGATCTTCGTCGTGGTCTTTCTGGCGGCATCGCCAGAGACGGGCAAGACGCTGATCGGGCTTCCGCCGCTCTTCGGCCTTGATCCCGCCAACGGCGAAGATGCCCGCATCACCGGGCCCATTGCGGCCCTGTGGTATCTCGTTTTCATCGTGCCGATGTTCCTGTTCACGCCCGATCAGGCGCGTGGGCAGCCGCTGCGCAAGGCGGTCGGCAGCGGTCTGGTAGAGCTGAGAGCAACGCTTGGCGAAGTGCGGAAGCGTCCGGGCATAGCCCGCTTTCTTGCCGCCCGCCTTGTCTATCAGGATGGGCTCAATGCCATTGTCGCGCTCGGCGCCGGCTATGCCGCTTCACTGTTTCACTGGAGCATCAACGAGATCGGCCTCTTCGGCATGATCACCAATGTGTCGGCAATCCTGAGCTGCCTTATCGCCGCTCGCCTCGATGCAAGGCTCGGCTCGAAAGCCATCGTCCTCGGATCGCTGGTGCTTCTGCTCATCGCTTCGTTCGGCATCGTTTCCACCGGAACGCATCATCTCTTGTTTGGCCTTGTGCCGATCAGTTATCCAGAAGCAAAAGGATTGTTCTCGACGGCTGCCGAGGACGCCTTTCTCGTCTACGGACTGATGATCGGCGCCGCTCTGGGACCGGTGCAGGCGTCCGCCCGTTCGTGGTTTGCGCGCAGTATCAGGCCGGAGGAATCGGGCCGCTATTTCGGCATCTATGCGCTGGCAGGCCGGGCGACAGGCTTTCTCGGACCGTTTCTGGTCGCGACGATCACCGCTCTCAGTGGCAGCGCGGCACTCGGCATGTCGGTGCTGCTGCTGTTTTTCGCCGTGGGGCTCTTTCTGACGGCGATAACGCCCTATCCAGCCGACAGGCCGCTTGCATCCGGCCCGCATTGAGGGGCCGGAGCCGGTTCCGGTCTTGTGAAGACGGGGCCCTATTCGATCCAGCCCATTGAACGCTGCACGGCCTTTTCCCACGAGCGGAACAGGCGCGAGCTTTCCTCCGCCGGCATTCGCGGATGCCAGCGGTGGCCGACCTGCCAGTTTTCCACGATGTCCTGCGTCGATTTCCAGTAGCCGACGGCAAGCCCCGCCGCATAGGCAGCGCCCAGCGCCGTCGTCTCGATGATTTTCGGGCGCACGACCGGCACGTCCAGAATGTCGGACTGGAACTGCATGAGCAGTTGATTGACCGTCATGCCGCCATCGGCGCGCAATTCCGTGATCTCGACGCCGGAATCCTTCACCATCGCATCCAGCACTTCGCGGACCTGATAGGCGCTTGCCTCCAGCGCGGCGCGTGCGATGTGGCCCTTGTTGGCGAAGCGGGTGAGACCGGCGATGATGCCGCGCGCTGAATCCTGCCAGTGCGGCGCATAGAGACCGGAGAAAGCCGGAACGAAATAGACATCGCCATTGTCTTCGACAGTGCGCGCCAGCGTTTCGATGTCGCCGCTGTGCTTGATGATGCCGAGATTGTCGCGCAGCCATTGCACCAGAGCGCCGGTGATGGCGATAGACCCCTCCAGCGCATAGACCGGCTTGGCGCCGTCGAGCTTGTAGGCAACCGTCGTCAGCAGGCCATAGTTCGAGGGAACCAGTTTCTCGCCGGTATTCATCAGCATGAAGCAGCCGGTGCCATAGGTGTTCTTGGCTTCGCCCGGTTCCAGACAGGCCTGGCCGAAGAGCGCCGCCTGTTGGTCGCCCAGAATGCCTGCAAGCTCGACGCCTGAAAGCGTGGGCAGGGTGATCTCGCCATAGACCTCGCTGGAAGAGCGGATTTCCGGCAGGCAGGCCGATGGAATATCGAACAGCCGGAGAATGTCCTCATCCCATTTCAATGTCGAAATATCCATCAACTGGGTGCGGGAGGCATTGGTCACATCGGTGATGTGAATGCCGCCATCGGTGCCGCCGGTCAGATTCCAGACCAGCCATGTGTCGATGGTGCCGAAAAGTGCGTCGCCCGCTTCGGCCTTTTCGCGCGCTCCCGGAACGTGATCGAGTATCCAGCGCAGCTTGAGACCGGAAAAATAGGTCGAGATGGGTACCCCCGTCTTTTCGCGCAGGCGGTCCGCGCCGCCCTCCTTCGTGTAACGGGCGACCAGTTCGTCGGTGCGCGTATCCATCCAGACGACCGCATTATAAAGCGGGGCACCGGTTTTCCTGTCCCAGAGCAGGGTGGTTTCGCGCTGGTTGGTGATGCCGACGGAGGCTATGTCGGCTGCCTTCAAGTTTGCCTTCTTCAGTGCGGCGGCAATGACATGCTGCGTGTTGCGCCAGATTTCCACCGGATTGTGTTCGACCCAGCCCGCTTTGGGGTAAATCTGCTCGTGTTCGCGCTGGTCGCTCGCGACGATATCGCCCTGCCTGTCGAAAATGATGAAACGCGAACTCGTGGTTCCCTGGTCGATGGAACCGATAAACTGCGTCATGGGCGGGCTCCTCCAAATCTGTTCGAAACGAATGTAAACGAAACAATGTGAAACTCAACGTAAACGAAAGCCCCGGAAACGGTTGGTTCCGGGGCCTCGATAAATGCTTATTCTATAAGAGGTTAGTGCCGGAAGTGGCGCATTCCCGTCATGACCATGGCAATGCCATGTTCGTCGGCGGCGGCAATCACTTCGTCGTCGCGCATGGAGCCGCCCGGCTGGATGACGGCGGTTGCACCGGCCTGAACGGCGGACAGCAGACCGTCTGCAAACGGGAAGAACGCATCGGAGGCGACAACGCAGCCCTTGGTGAGCGGCTCTGCAAGACCGGCAGCCTCAGCAGCATCTTCAGCCTTGCGGGCTGCGATGCGAGCGGAATCCACGCGGCTCATCTGGCCTGCGCCGATGCCGACCGTTGCGCCGTCCTTCACATAGACGATGGCGTTCGACTTCACGTGCTTGCCGACGCGGAAGGCGAATTTCAGATCGTTCAGCTCGGCTTCGGTCGGGGTACGCTTGGTAACGACTTTAAGGTCGAGATCGTCGACGACGCCATTGTCGCGCGACTGGACCAGCAGGCCACCGGCAACCGTCTTGGCGGCTATGCCCTTGGCGCGCGGGTCCGGCAGACCGCCGGTCACGAGCAATCGAAGGTTCTTCTTGGCCGCGACGATGGCCTGTGCGCCTTCGGTGGCATCCGGCGCGATGATGACTTCCGTGAAGATTTTCACGATCTCTTCGGCGGCTTCCTCATCCAGCGTCTTGTTGAGCGCAACAATGCCGCCAAAGGCCGAAACCGGATCGCAGGCGAGCGCCTTGAGGTAGGCTTCCTTGATGGTGGAGGCTTCCGCCACGCCGCACGGATTGGCGTGCTTGATGATGGCGACGGCTGCGGTGCGGGCGGGATCAAATTCGGCCACCAGCTCGAAAGCCGCATCGGTGTCGTTGATGTTGTTGTAGGAAAGCTGCTTGCCTTGAAGCTGGGTCGCGGTGGCGACGCCGGGGCGCTTTTCGCCGGTGAGATAAAAGCCTGCCGTCTGGTGCGGATTTTCACCGTAGCGCATGACGGAATGCAGCTTGCCGGCGACCGAGCGATATACCGGGGTTTCTTCCCCGATCGCTTCGGCAAACCAGTTGGAAATGGCTGCATCATAGGCAGCGGTGCGCGAAAAGGCCTTGGCGGCAAGCTTTTTGCGGAAGGCAAGCGGCAGGGAACCGGCATGCTTTTCCAGTTCTGCCACCACGTCGGCATAGTCGGCAGGATCGACGACCGTTGCGACATAGGCATGGTTCTTGGCCGAAGCGCGGATCATTGCCGGGCCGCCAATGTCGATGTTTTCGACGGTGGTGTCGTAGTCGCCGCCCTTGAAGCGGACTTCCTCGAACGGATAGAGATTGATGACGGCAAGATCGATGCCGCCAATGCCGTGTGCTTCCATGGCCGCGACGTGTTCCGGGTCATTGCGCACGGCGAGCAGGCCACCATGGACTGCCGGATGCAGCGTCTTGACGCGCCCGTCCATGATTTCCGGGAAGCCGGTTACTTCGGACACGTCCTTCACCGGAATGCCCTCGGCGGCAATGGACTTTGCGGTGCCGCCGGTCGACAGGATTTCGACGCCGTGGGCATGAAGCGCCCGGGCGAAATCGATCAGGCCGGTCTTGTCGGAAACGGAAAGGAGGGCGCGGCGCACCCGATGAAGATCGGGAGCGGGAATATGCTTGGAGCTGACAGCCATAGGGAGTTGGTCTCTTCGTTGCTGAAACGGATGCGTTCAGGAAAGTGGACGGCTCGCCGTAACACAGGCGCGCCAAGAATCCTACCGCAAAAGACCAATTTGAACTTTATACCAAGTCTCGTTGAGTTCGACTCATCGGGACTTGGTTAAGCCCGTGCGGCGATTGAGCATTTTCAGGGCTTGGATAGCGTTAGCATCTTAGCGCCCTGCTATTATACGTAACTGCCGAGTGCGACGCGGCTGAACTGCCAGTTCACTTCCGGCAATTCGGATGCCGGGAAGGACAGCACGATCTGCTTCGACGTCACGGGGCCGCGGAAGCCCGCAAAGAAGATCGAATCCTCCAGCTGCGGCGCAACTTCAAAGCAGGAAAAGACCCAAGTGTCGTCGCGGTCTGCCGACAGGACGATCAACCCGTTCTCATCGAAGGAAATATCGACCGAGGGATGCAGATGGAAGCGCACGGCAATATTGTCGCGTCCGTTTGCCTTCAGCGGACGGCCATCGCCGCGATAGAAACGGTCGGCGCCCTGGATGACGCTGCCATTATGCGACAGCACGAGGCGACGTTCGTGATAGATGCCGAACAGGCGCGCATAGCCGTCATGGCTGGCGACGAAGCCTTGCCGTCCCATTTCCTCGATCCGGTCGCGCTGCACGCGGGTGGGGCCGGCAATGATCGGCGTGCCGATCATGTTGGAAAGACCCGCATTGAGGCTGAAACGGCACGAGGACGTGTCATTGATGGTGGCGGTGGAATGCGCAGCCGTCGAACGGCCCAATGGACGAAATTCCGGCGGGCCGAAACGGTCGATGCCGGAATTGACGATATAGCGCTGGCGTCCGGAGGACATTTCAAAGGCGAGGCAGCCGGCATGGGCGTCCCGCGATGCGGTGACCGGCGGGGGCAGTCCGGTATCGGCTATGATCGTGGTCGAGCCCATCGAGAGCCGTTCATAACCGGAATAAGGCGCGTGGGTGAGCGGCGATCCGGCGGTCTCATCATGCCGCAGAACCGAGATGATGCGTTCCGGCATGGTGGGACCGACGCCGTTGAAAAGCGCAAGGCTGCCATCCTGATGACGGAAAAAGCGCAGGGCGGGCAACATGCGCTCGACGGCTTCGATCAGCGCCTTGGGCGGTGATTCCGTGCCGTTGGCATAGGTCTGGCGGAGCGGCAGAAGATCGGCCAGAAGTTCCAGCACCGTAACGGGATTGCGCGAGATATGCCCGCCATCGGGCAGGATCTGGCGTTTCAGCTCATATTCCAGATTGCGCCGCGCCGCGCGGGCGGTCGGTGGCGAAACGGGCAGGGCAAGCGCTGCGAAGGCAAGAGCGATGCGGGCGCGCAAGCGTTCCTCGCCGTCATCCATGGCGGCGGCGACGGTGCGAAGATAACGCACCTGCATGGCGAGCGAACGCATGAACTTGCGATAGGCGGGAAGTTCTGCGCCCGACAGAATGAGATTGGAATGCTGCAGCCAGGCAATGATGCGCTGGGCGGTGACTTCAGGCGACCAGGCAAGACCGCCGATGCGCCTGCCGAACGTGCGCATCCAGTCATCGACGAGCGCGCGCGCATTGGCGGTCGCCAGTTCGCTATTGGCGCTTTTGAGATGGCGCAGCCAGCCGAAACTCTGAAGTGCCGCTTCCCATTCCGGGGTGGGTGGTTCGACGGCGAAAGGCGACAGTCCGCCGGTTTCGACAAGACGTCCGGCCAGCGCAAAGCGGCCGTGATAGAATTCCTGCGCCAGTTGCGGGTCGGCGACGCGCAGGTCGGGCGGTGCGATCAGGATACGGTCCGGGGTAAAGCCGGTGAAGCGCCAGCGATAAAGCGGCCCCATGCGAAGGCGGCGGCTGAACTTGCGCCACGCCTGTGCAACGGCCAGTCCCCACAGGTGCGGGGTTTCGCTGAGGGCGACTGCCACCCGGTCTTTCTCCGTATCGTTTGTCATTATCCTGCGGCCAATGTTCGGCCTGATCCTTTGCAGGGCACGTCTTTCGGATTCGTGCCTTTATAGAATTCTATAGAATGGTGAATCGAGTGTTAACCATACCGGACGGAAATGCGCCCGGTATGTGAAAACACTTGTTTAGCGGTTTTATACGCGCCTGAAGCGAGCGGCGAAGAAGCCGTCCATGCCAGCCATGTGCGGATTGCCGTCGAAACGGTCGGGCGGCAGGTCTGCGGGAGTGGACCGCAAAAAGCCTTCTGGCGTCACAAGCCCGTTCAGGCCGGGACAATCCCGCTCTGTGATCGGATAGGGTTCCAGCAGCGGATTTTCTGCCGCCTTGCGCGCCATTTCCTCGCCTTCAAGCGGATGCAGCGAACAGTTGGAAAAGACGATCACGCCGCCGGGTTTGACCAGAGTGGCCGCGTGCGCCAGAAGCTTGCCCTGAAGTTCGGCAAGCTTGGCGATATCCTGCGGCGTCTTGGTCCATGGCACGTCGGGGTGACGGCGCACCGTGCCGGTGGAAGAGCAGGGCGCATCCAGAAGCACGGCATCGAACAGTTCGTCCGGCTGGAAATCCATCAGATTGGCGGCGATGGTCTTCGCCTTGAAACCGAGACGTTCCAGATTGCCGTTGAGCCGCTTGAGCCTGTTTTCGGAAAGGTCGAGCGCGGTCACATCCGCGCCTTGAAGCACAAGCTGCGCCGTCTTGCCACCGGGGGCGGCGCAGAGGTCTGCAACCCGTTTGCCTTTGATGTCGCCCATCAGGCGGGCAGGCAGGCTTGCCGCCACATCCTGCACCCACCAGTCACCTTCGGCAAAGCCGGGCAGGTCGGTGAGATTGCCTTCGACCGTTTGCAGGCGCACCGAACCGTTGGGCAGCGCCACGCCACCCAGCTTTTCGGCCCATGCCTTCGCATCGCCCTTCACCGTGAAATCGATCGGCGGCTCATAGGCGTGCATCGCGAGAATGGTCGCGGCCTTTTCAGCGCCATAGGCGTCGGTGATGCTTTTAGCAAACCACTCCGGCACGTTGGTTTCCGGTTCAAGCGTGTGGGCGAGTGCGCGTTCCTTGTTGCGCGACAGCCTGCGCAGCAGCGCATTGACGAGACCGGCATATTTGCGGTTGCGCGGGTCGTTGTTCGCCGCTTCCACTGCCAGATCGACCGCCGAATGGTCGGGCAAGTCGAGATAGAAAATCTGCGCGATGGCGACATGCAGAAGATGCTTCAACGCCACCGCATTTTCCGGCAAGGGCCGGTCGAGCCGCTTGTTGATGGCGCGCTCGATGCTGCCGCGATTGCGCAGCGCAGAACCCAGAATGGCGCGAACCAGCGCACGGTCGCGCGGCTCCAGCGCCAGATATTGCGGATGACCGTGGGTATTGTCGGTCAGGCCGTCGAGCGAAGTGTTCTTTTCGATCACCGCGCCGAGAAGGCGTGCTGCACACAAACGTGCCGCCAGACCGGGGCGCAAATCTGCGGTGTTGTTGGTTTGCGGCTTCTTATTTCCACGCTTCGGCGCGGGTTTTTTATCGTTCACACTGCTCTTCTTTATTTATGACCACGGCCCCCGATAGCCGGAACCGCCATTGCTGTTGCCGCCTGCATTACCACTTCTTTGCCCCCAGGGACCACTGTTTTGTGAAGGGGCAGCGGCACGCGGCGCCATTCCAGCCGAACGGATGCCCATTTCGGCCGCCATCTGCTCAAGGGCGGCAATGCGATTGTCGGTATCCGGATGGGTCGAGAAAAGACTATCCGCGCCGCGCCCGCTCAACGGATTGATGATGAACATATGCGCGGTGGCCGGATTGTGTTCGGCTTCCTCGTTCGGGATGATTTTGGCGCTGCGTGCAATCTTGCCCAGCGCCGAGGAGAGCCACAGCGGATTGCCGCAGATTTCCGCGCCGCGCCTGTCGGCGGCATATTCGCGGGTGCGGCTGACGGCCATCTGCACGATCATGGCGGCGAAGGGCGCGACGATCATGGCAAGGATCGTGCCGACCACCCCCATGATGCCGTTGCCGTTTTCACGGTTGCCGCCCAGGAAGAAGGCGAAATTGCCGAGCATGGATATGGCGCCGGCAAGCGTTGCCACGATGGTCATGGTCAGCGTGTCGCGGTTTTGCACATGCGCCAGCTCATGCGCCATCACGCCTGCGACTTCTTCCGGTGAAAGCCGGTTGAGGAGGCCGGTCGTCGCGGCAACGGCGGCGTTTTCCGGGTTGCGGCCCGTGGCGAAGGCGTTCGGCTGGTCTTCGTGGATGATGTAGACCTTCGGCATCGGCAGGCCCGCATTGGCGGCAAGGCCGCTCACCATGCGGTAATAGTCGGGTGCGCTGCGCTCGTCCACTTGCTGCGCATTGTACATACGCAGCACCATTTTGTCGGAATTCCAGTAGCCGAACAGGTTCATGGCGACGGCGATCACAAGCGCGATCATCATGCCGCCCCCGCCGCCCAGCAAATAGCCGATGCTCATGAACATGACCGTCATGAGGGCGATCAGCATGGCAGTTTTCGTCATATTCATCTGTGGCGGTCTCCAAAATCTGAAGCTGCATGTCCCGCAAGGGTTTTGCAGCGGGTGCCTTTCTGCCTATATGATGGGTATGAACAGGCTTCGCTTCAATAATGGGAGCTGACGCAGCCAACAGGAACGTGACCGATGAGCGAGAAAACCGACGCAACCGAAAGCCCGGAAAACGTGGACAAGCGCACGTTCGAAGACCTGCCGCCGGCGGCCCAGCGCGCCTTGAAGGAAGCCGAAGCGCGCCGTGCCGCCGAAAAGGAAGCCCAGGCACCTCGCGAAATTGGCGGTCGCGGCGGGAAAGATCCCGCCCGTTATGGTGACTGGGAGATCAAGGGTAGGTCGATAGATTTCTGAAAAGTTTGGGATATTGCCGCCTTGCTGGCCTGCAAATCGCGCTCTTTTGCGCTTCCGGTGCTCATGTACTGAAGTACACTCCGCTCCGGTTCTCAAAGATCACGATTTTCGTCACAGCAGGACGACAATCTCGCCAAACTTTTAGCCCTGATGCTAGAAATGAAAAAGGCCGGGAATTTCCCGGCCTTTTCATTATTATTTCTTGTTCTGGCGATTTTCGATCAGGTCGTCCACGACGCCCGGATCGGCCAGCGTCGAGGTGTCGCCCAGTGCGCTGAATTCGTCTTCGGCGATCTTGCGCAGGATACGGCGCATGATCTTGCCCGAGCGGGTTTTGGGCAGGCCCGGCGCGAACTGGATCTTGTCCGGCGTCGCGATGGGGCCGATTTCCTTGCGCACGTGCTGGGTCAGCTCCTTGCGCAGGGCGTCTTCGTCATGGACGGTCTCGCCGGTCATCAGCGTGACATAGCAGTAGATGCCCTGTCCCTTGATCGGATGCGGATAGCCCACAACGGCGGCTTCCGAAACCGAGTGATGCGAGACGAGCGCCGATTCGATTTCCGCCGTGCCGAGACGGTGACCGGAAATGTTCAAGACGTCATCGACGCGGCCCGTGATCCAGTAATAGCCGTCCTGGTCGCGGCGGCAGCCGTCACCGGTGAAGTACTTGCCCTTATAGGTCGAGAAGTAGGCATCGATGAAGCGCTTGTGGTCGCCGTAAAGCGTGCGCATCTGGCCCGGCCATGAATCGATGATGCAGAGGTTGCCGTCTGCGGCGCCCTCGACGACCGCGCCTTCATTATCGACCAGTTGCGGCTTGATGCCGAAGAACGGACGCGTTGCCGAACCCGGCTTCAGGTCCGTTGCGCCTGGCAGCGGGGTGATGAGAATGCCGCCGGTTTCCGTCTGCCACCACGTATCCACAATCGGGGAGCGCTGGTCGCCGACGACGTTGTAATACCATTCCCAGGCTTCCGGGTTGATCGGCTCGCCGACCGAGCCGAGCAGGCGCAGCGTCGAGCGTGACGAACGGGTGACGAATTCATCGCCTGCACCCATCAGGGCGCGGATGGCCGTCGGCGCGGTATAGAAGATGTTGACGTGATGCTTGTCGACGACTTCCCAGAAACGTCCCTGATCGGGGAAGTTGGGCACGCCTTCGAACATGAGCGTCGTCGCGCCATTGGCAAGCGGACCGTAGACGATATAGGAGTGGCCCGTCACCCAGCCCACATCCGCCGTGCACCAGTAAATGTCGCCGTCATGATAGTCGAAGACGTATTGATGCGTCATCGATGCATAGACGAGATAGCCGGCCGTGGTGTGCAGCACGCCTTTCGGCTTGCCGGTGGAGCCGGACGTGTAGAGGATGAAGAGCGGGTCTTCCGCATTCATGGGTTCCGGGTCGCAAGTCGGTTCGACGCTTGCGACTTCCTGATGGTACCAGAGATCACGGCCCGGTCCCCAGCTCACCTTGCCGCCGGTGCGGCGCACGGTGAGAACCTTGTTGACCATCACATACTGCTTGGCGGCGATGTCGATGGCGGTATCGGTGTTTTCCTTCAGCGGAACCGGCTTGCCACCGCGCACGCCTTCATCGGCGGTGATGACGAAGGTGGATTCGCAGTCGACGATACGACCCGCCAGCGCTTCCGGCGAGAAACCGGCGAAGACCACCGAATGCACCGCGCCGATGCGCGCACAGGCCAGCATCGCATAGGCCGCTTCCGGGATCATCGGCAGGTAGATGGTGACGCGGTCGCCCTTCTTGACGCCGTGCTTCTTCAGCACATTGGCCAGGCGGCAGACGTTTTCGTGAAGCTCGCGATAGGTGATCTTCTTGTCGATATAGGGATTATCGCCTTCCCAGATGATGGCGACCTGATCGCCGCGGCTCTTGAGGTGGCGGTCGATGCAGTTATAGGAAATGTTGGTGACGCCGTCCTCATACCACTTGATGGAGACGTCGCCCTCGAAGCTGGTGTTCTTGACCTTGGTGAAGGGCTTGAACCAGTCGATGCGCCGTCCGTGCTTTGCCCAGAAGCCGTCCGGATCGCTCACGCTCTCCTGATACCATTCGAGATAGGTTGCGTTGTCGATGAGCGTGTTTCTCTTTGCCTCGGCAAGAACCGGGTAAAGCTTTTCCGACATGATTTCCTCCTTCAGCATTCCGCGAACCGGACAGCCATCCCGCTCGCATAATGCACCCAAAACTGCCCGGCACCTCCCGCCGGATGAGACGGCCCGCCGTGAAAGCAGGACCCTCGGGTGCCCTGTCTACCTTCCATTGCGGGCAAGGTAAATTAGACAATCGGCGCGTCCATGATCCACAATGACGCATCGCCGGGAAGGGCGACTGGCAGCACTCATTGCGGACTGTTGCTAATATATTGTTTTTACAGTTTAAAAACCATTTGGAGTGATTATCTTCTAATCAGGGGCCTTGCAATAAGGCTCTTCACAAAAAGGGGAAATCGCCATGACGACGTCCGCTTTGAACGCAAAGTCCGCCTTTGAACTCCAACTCGCCGGTTATGGCCTGACGACGGCGAAAGTTTTCTATCACCTGCCCGATCATCCGCATCTGCTTCAGCTATTCGTCTGGCAGGATTATGATCTTGCGCCCGATTTTCCGGTGCTCAATCATTTCATCGAATTCTGGAATCGGGAAATCGACGGGCCGCTGCATTCGGTCAGCTATACGCATTTCCGGCTGCTCGGCCCCTCGGACTGGAGGAATGTGCAGGGCGAGATCGTCCTGCACTAATATAGGTGCTGAGCATAGGAATCAGGCGGGGTTGGTATAGCTCCGCCCGCCGAAGATGGCCGAGCCGACACGCACCGATGTCGCGCCGAAGCCGATGGCGGTTTCATAATCGCCGGACATGCCCATCGAAAGCTTTTCGACCTGCGCCTCGCGGGCGAGCTTTTCCAGAAGCGCAAAATGCGGGCCGGGATTCTCCTCCGCAGGCGGGATGCACATCAGACCCTCGATTGCGAGGCCATGTTCCTTGCGGCAGCGCTCAACGAAGGCGACGGCTTCCTTCGGCGCAATGCCGGCCTTCTGTTCTTCCAGCCCGGTGTTCACCTGAACATAGAGCTTCGGCGTCTTGTTCTGCTTCTTGATCTCAGCTGCCAGGGCGGCGGCGATCTTTTCGCGGTCGACGGTTTCGATGACATCGAAAAGGGCGACGGCATCGGCGGCCTTGTTGGATTGCAGCGGGCCGATGAGATGCAGCTCGATGCCGGAATAATTCTCGCGCAACTGCGGCCATTTGCCTTGCGCTTCCTGCACGCGGTTTTCGCCGAAGACGCGCTGGCCTGCATCGAGGGCCGGGCGGATGGCATCCGCGTCGAAAGTCTTCGACACCGCGACAAGCGTAACGGAGCCTTTATCGCGCTGTGCTTCCTTTTCGGCATTGGCGATTGCGGCCTTGACCGTGTTCAGGTTCGCTACGATATCTGACATGAAACTCTCGCTTTCAGGCTTTTCATCCGCAAAAGGTTGACGCTTTCGCCAATACGTGGTGAAGGTCGCCATTAAATATCGACTCTCCTTATTGCATCACCTTCGTACGAGTAAATACGGTCATGGCAGCCGAACGTTATAATCCGCGCGTGGCGGAAGCTCATTGGCAGAAAGTCTGGGAAGAAGACCGGACTTTCGAAACCGACAATGGCGACAGCCGCGAGAAATATTATGTGCTCGAGATGTTCCCCTATCCGTCGGGGCGCATCCATATGGGCCATGTGCGCAACTATGCGATGGGTGACGTTGTCGCCCGTTACAAGCGCGCCAAGGGTTTCAACGTGCTTCATCCGATGGGGTGGGACGCTTTCGGCATGCCCGCGGAAAACGCGGCGATGCAGAACAAGGTTCATCCCAAGGAATGGACCTACCAGAACATCGCCACCATGCGCAGCCAGCTGAAATCGATGGGGCTTTCGCTCGACTGGGCGCGTGAATTCGCGACCTGCGACGTGGAATATTATCATCGCCAGCAGATGCTATTCATCGACCTTTTTGAAAAGGGCCTGGTGACGCGCAAGACTTCCAAGGTCAACTGGGACCCGGTCGACAACACCGTGCTTGCCAACGAGCAGGTGGTGGACGGTCGCGGCTGGCGTTCGGGTGCGCTGGTCGAACAGCGCGAACTGACGCAATGGTTCTTCAAGATCACCGATTTCAGCGAGGAATTGCTGGCCGGTCTCGACACGCTGGACCAGTGGCCGGAAAAGGTCCGCCTGATGCAGCGCAACTGGATCGGCAAGTCGGAAGGCCTACAGGTCCGCTTCGCGCTCGACGGCAAGACCGCGCCGGAAGGTTTCTCGGAAGTTGAAGTCTATACGACCCGCCCGGATACGCTGTTCGGTGCAGCTTTCGTTGCGATTTCCGCCGATCACCCTCTGGCGAAGAAGCTGGCCGAAGGCAATCCTGCGCTTGCGGGCTTCATCGATGAATGCCACCACCATGGCACGTCGCTGGCGGCGCTGGAAACGGCCGAGAAGAAGGGCTTCGATACCGGCGTGAAGGTCAGGCACCCGTTCGACGAGAACTGGGAGTTGCCGGTCTATGTCGCCAATTTCGTCCTGATGGAATATGGCACGGGCGCTGTGTTCGGCTGCCCGGCGCACGATCAGCGCGACCTGGATTTCGCCAACAAATACAAGCTGAAGGTTACGCCTGTCGTTCTGCCGAAGGGCGAGGATGCGGCGACGTTCAGCATTGGCGACACGGCCTATACGGATGACGGCGTGATGATCAATTCGCGCTTCCTCGACGGCATGACGCCGGAAGCAGCCTTCAACGAGGTCGCCAATCGTCTGGAAAAGACCACGCTCGGCAATCATCCGCAGGCAAGCCGCAAGGTTCAGTTCCGTCTGCGCGACTGGGGCATTTCCCGCCAGCGCTATTGGGGCTGCCCGATCCCGATGATCCATTGCGAGACTTGCGGCGTCAATCCGGTGCCGCGCGCCGACCTGCCGGTCAAGCTGCCCGATGATGTCGAGTTCGACCGTCCGGGCAATCCGCTCGACCGTCATGCGACATGGCGTCATGTGAAGTGCCCGAAATGCGGCGGCGATGGACGTCGCGAAACGGACACGATGGACACGTTCGTTGATTCGTCCTGGTACTACGCCCGCTTCACCGCCCCGTGGGAAAATGAGCCCACGGATCGTAAGGCCGCCGATCGCTGGCTGCCGGTCGACCAGTATATCGGCGGCATCGAACACGCGATCCTGCATCTGCTCTATTCGCGGTTCTTCACCCGCGCGATGAAGGTCGCCGGTCATGTCGGCATCGACGAGCCGTTCAAGGGCCTGTTCACGCAGGGCATGGTCGTGCATGAAACCTACAAGGCCAATGGCCAGTGGGTGGCGCCTGCCGACATTCGCATCGAGGAAAGCGATGGCAAGCGCGTGGCGAGCCTGCTTTCGACGGGCGAGCCGGTGGAAATCGGTTCCATCGAGAAGATGTCGAAGTCGAAGAAGAACGTTGTCGATCCGGATGATATCATTGCTTCCTACGGTGCCGACACGGCGCGCTGGTTCATGCTGTCCGATTCGCCGCCCGAGCGGGACGTGATCTGGACGGAAGCCGGTGCCGAAGGCGCTCATCGCTTCGTGCAGCGCGTGTGGCGCCTGATCTCGGAAGCTGCGGACGCGCTGAAGGATGTTGCGCCCAAGACCGGGACGCAGGGCGAAGCCCTCGTCGTTTCCAAGGCCGCGCACAAGGCGGTCAAGGCTGTCGGCGACGATATCGAGAAGCTCGCCTTCAACCGTGGCGTTGCCCGTCTTTACGAGCTGGTCAACACGGTGGCAGGACCCTTGCAGCAGGTTGCCGCTGGCAATGCGGATGACGCGTTGAAGAGCGCCGTCCGTGACGCCACGGAAAAGCTCATCCTGATGCTGGCGCCGATGATGCCGCATCTGGCCGAACAGTGCCTGGCGGTGCTGGGCGGCAAGATTGCCGGCCGCGAAACGCTGGTTGCCCGCAGCGCCTGGCCGGTCTTCGATCCGGCTTTGGTGGTGGAAAACGAGGTCGTTCTGCCGGTTCAGATCAACGGCAAGAAGCGTGGGGATTTGACAATCGCCCGCGACGCTGATCAATCTAGCATCCAGCAGGCGGTGCTCGAACTTGACTTCGTCAAGGCTGCGCTCAATGGAGGCTCGCCGAAGAAGGTTATCGTGGTGCCGCAAAGGATCGTCAATGTCGTTGCCTGACCGCTTTTTCTCCGCAATCAAAGCCTTCCGCGTTGCGTTTTTCGCATTGGGGGCTGCGGTTCTGATGGCTGGATGCACGGTGCAGCCGCTTTATTCGTCCGGCGCAGGCGGAGCGATAGGCGGCAGCGTGACGCCGGACATGCGCACCAAGCTTGCTTCGGTGGCGATCGATCCGGCCGGCGATGTGTTCCAGCAGCAGGTCCGCAATCGCCTGATCTTCCTGCTCGGCGGCGGTGCCGGCGAGCCGGCCAATCCGACCTATCGGCTTGGCCTTGGCCTGAGCAGCTATACGCTCGCGGCGGTGAGCGTGGACATTGGCGACCGGACGGACCGCACCGGCCGTCCATCGTCCGGTATCGTCAAGGCCACCTCGAATTTCGTGCTGCGTGACAAGGACGGCAAGCCGCTTGCCGCCGGCACCCGCACGGTGGGTGCTTCCTTCGACCGCCCGCGTCAGGAATTTGCGAACCTGCGCGCCGAGCGCGATGCGCGCAAGCGCGCCGCGGAAGAACTGGCCGAACAGGTCTTCCTCGCTCTTGCGCAAAAATTGTCGAAGCTTTGATCGGGTCTTGATCCGGCATTGAAAGGCGGTGCCGCAAGGCGCCGCTTTTTTTGTTTTTACGTATCACAAAAACTGCAGTGAAATCAGCAAGGTAACATTACTGTGCCTTGCCAACATTGATGTGTCTCCTTGTTTTTCATGACGTGATTGGCAACCTCAATGCTCCTGCGAGCGCATGATGCGCCCGCTGGCTCAAACCAGTCAGTACAGGAGTAGTTGGATGAAGCGGTTTTCCAAGGTGATAGGCGGTCTTGCGGTTTTGGCCGGGTTGGCAGTTATGGGCCACGCGGCAGCGCAGGAAAAGACGGCACCGTTGCAATGGCAGTATTTTCAGGCGGATGAGAACGGCTTTCTGCGCACGCCTGTCCTTTTGACCGGAGACAAGGAGGCGATCCTGCTCGATGGCGGCTTCACGCTTTCGGACGGCAAGGCGGTTGCCGAAAAGATCCGGGAGGCGGGCAAGAAGCTGACCACGATCTATGTCAGCCAGAGCGACCCGGATTACTATTTCAGCCTTGGCCCGATCAAAGCCGCTTTCCCCGATGCGCGCATCATCGCGGCACCGGGAACGGTCGAGGCGATCAAGGGCAATATCGATAACAAGCTGAAAGTCTGGGGGCCGCAGCTCAAGGACAACGGCCCGCAGACACTGTCGGATGTCGTGATACCCGAAGCTTCTGATGTGAAGGCGCTCAAGCTTGAGGGCAATGAGATCGAAATCGTTCCCGCCGAAGGCATGAAGAACAGGCGTTACCTCTGGGTGCCTTCGCTGAAGGCGGTTTTCGGCGGCGTTCTGATAACGGCGGGCGAACACGTGTGGCTTGCCGATACGCCCGATCTGGCCCAGCGGGAGGCATGGATCAGAAATCTCGATGCCATCGCTGCGCGCAATCCTGCCATTGTCGTTCCGGCGCACATGGCCCCCGGTTCGCCAACGGATGTTTCGGCGATCAAGTTCACGCGCGATTATATCGCGGCTTTCGATGAGGAAGCAGCGAAAGCAAAGGATAGCGGCGAACTGATTGCTGCGATGAAGAAGCGCTATCCGGGTCTCGGCGGCGAAAGCAGCCTGGAGCTCGGCGCAAAGGTGATCAAGGGCGAGATGAAGTGGGAATAAGCTGGCCTCAAAATGACGGTCGGCTATAAAGGCGGTGTGGATTTCACACCGCCTTTTCATTGATGGGCTGATCAAACCATGCGTCTCGTCTCATTTTCCGCCAAAGGCTATCGTTCCTTGCGCTCCGTCCGCTTCGATCTCGGGCAGGTAACGGTTTTTGTCGGCGAAAATGGTGCCGGAAAATCCAATCTCTATCGCGCCCTGCAACTGGTGAAGGGGGCCGCACTAGGCAATTTCTCAACGGAAATCGTGCGTGAAGGCGGAATGCAATCGGCCATGTGGGGCGGAAGCCGCCGCAAGAGCGAACCGGCGCGCATCATTCTGGAAGCCCGTTTCGAGGATGAAAGACTGGCATCCCGACTTGCCTATAGTGTCGAGGCGGGATTGCCGCCGCCGGTATCGGGCGCCTTTCGCTTTGAACCACAGATCAAGGAAGAGACGCTCAGCCTCGATACGGGGCGCCGTCCGGTCGATCTGATGGACCGGCGCGGTCCCGCCGTTTTTGCGCGCGACGGCGAGGGGCGGCGCATGGAGCATCCGTCACGCCTGCTGAGTTCGGAAAGCGCGCTGGCGGTGCTTGGGCAGTCCGGTCACTATCCCGAGATCGGCGATCTTGCCGCGCAGATGCGAAGCTGGCGCTTTTATCATGGCTTCAGAAGTGACCGGGATGCGCCGACGCGCCAGCCTGCCATTGCCGCGACCGCCGCCATGCTCGATGAGGATGGCGGCAATCTTGCTGCGGTTTTCGCGACGCTCGCCCATATTCGTCAGGATACGGTCGATCTCGACCGGCTGATAGGCGAGGCTCTGGAGGGAGCGGCGCTGGATGTTCCGGAACCAGGCGAAACAGCCAGTTTCGGCCTGAACTTTCCCGCCTTTCCGCAACGAATATTCCGGCCCGGAGAACTATCGGACGGGCAAATCCGCCTGCTGGCGCTCGCCGGGGCGCTGCTTTCCTATCGCCTGCCGCCGCTGATCGCGCTCAATGAGCCGGAGGCGAGCCTGCATCCCGACATGCTTCCTTCGCTTGCCCGCATGATTGCCAAGGCATCCGAGAGCAGCCAGATATGGGTGGTGACTCATTCCGCCATCCTTGCAAGCGCCATTGCCGAGCAATGCGGCGCGCGGCCGATCCGGGTAAGCAAGCAGGACGGGGAAACCGTGCTGGAATGAAAAAAGCGGGCCGATGGCCCGCTTTCACACAGTTGTGCAAATCGCCGATCAGACGATCTTCTGGCCGGTCTTCGCCCAGTCGGCGAGGAAGGCTTCGAGGCCCTTGTCGGTCAGCGGATGCTTGACGAGCGCCTTCAGCGTTGCCGGCGGGACGGTCGCGACGTCAGCGCCGATGAGCGCTGCTTCCTTGACATGGTTGACCGTGCGGATCGAGGCAGCAAGGATTTCCGTGCGGAAATCGTAGTTGTCATAGATCGTGCGGATTTCGGCGATCAGTTCCATGCCATTGATGCCCATGTCGTCGATGCGGCCGATGAAGGGCGAGATGTAGGTCGCGCCCGCCTTGGCGGCGAGCAATGCCTGATTTGCCGAGAAGCACAGCGTCACATTGGTCTTGTGACCTTCCGACGTCAGCTTCTTGCAGGCCTTGAGGCCGTCGAGCGTCAGCGGCAGCTTGATGCAGATATTGTCGGCAATCTTGGCCAGAACGGCTGCTTCCTTGATCATGCCGTCATAGTCGGTGGCGGTGACTTCGGCTGAAACCGGGCCCTGGACGATGCCGCAGATTTCCTTGGTGACTTCGAGGATGTCGCGGCCCGACTTTGCGATCAGGGACGGGTTGGTGGTCACGCCATCGAGCAGACCGAGGTCGTTGAGCTCGCGGATTTCCTTGACGTCCGCAGTGTCCACGAAAAACTTCATAACAGCGTTCCTCCATAATGAGCGCGGGTGGATTTGAGGAATCTAAAACCATTTAATTCCTGGAAGGTGGCTTTTCTTTAGCGCAAAGCCGCGCCAAGGTCACGCGATCATGTCGAAAGATTCGCACGATATTTCCAGTCTGTTTCCGGAGCTCGCGCCACGGGTGGTTCCCGTGCTCGTGCCCATGCCCGCGGAGCGGCCTTACTCTTATATGGTTCCGCCGGGCATGAACGTCCAGCCCGGATCGATCGTGCGCGTGCCGCTTGGACCTCGCGAGGTGGCGGGAATCGTCTGCGAGGGCGAAACCGATGCGGTCGATGCCAGAAAATTGCGGGAAATTTCGGAGGTTTTCGATTGTCCGCCGGTTGGCGGCGATATGCTGCGCTTCATGCGCTGGGCAGCCGACTACACGCTGTCGCCGCCCGGCATGGTGGCCCGCATGGTCCTGCGCGTGCCTGCCGCATTCGATCCCGAGCCATCAGTGCCGGGGCTACGCTATCGCGGCGGTGAGCCGGAACGCATGACGGACGCCCGGGCGCGGGTGATGGAGCTTGCCCGCGACGGGCTTGCATGGACCAGATCCGGCCTTGCTCACGCGGCGGGCGTCTCGATGACGGTCGTCGACGGTCTGAAGGCGCAAGGCGTTTTCGAGGAAGTCATGCTGCCGCCGCCAGCCGTGGTGGCAAGGCCCGATATCGACTATGCGCGGGCCACGCTTTCGGAAGACCAGCAGGCCGCAGCCGAAATGCTGTCGGAAGCGGTCGAAGCCGTCGGTTTTTCGGTTTCGCTTCTCGACGGCGTGACCGGTTCGGGCAAAACGGAAGTTTATTTCGAAGCCGTCGCCAAGGCGATCGAGCAGGGCAGGCAGGTGCTGATTCTCCTGCCGGAAATCGCGCTGACGCAGCAGTTTCTCGACCGGTTCCATGACCGGTTCGGGGCAAAGCCCGCCGAATGGCATTCCGATCTTGCGCCGCGCACCCGCGAGCGTGTCTGGCGGCAGATAGCGGAAGGCACGGTGCGGGTCGTGGCGGGGGCGCGGTCGGCGCTTTTCCTGCCGTTCAAGGAACTGGGGCTGATCGTCGTCGACGAAGAACATGACCCGGCTTACAAACAGGAAGACCGGGTTTTCTACAATGCGCGCGACATGGCGGTGGTGCGCGGCCATATCAGCGGCTTTCCGGTGGTGCTGGCATCGGCCACGCCATCCATCGAAAGCCAGGTTAATGCGGAGCAGGGGCGTTACAAGCGAATCAAGCTTTACGGACGCTATGCGGAAGCCGCGCTTCCCGATCTGAAGACCATAGACATGCGGCGTTCGCCGCCGCCGCCGGGCCGGTTTCTGTCGCCCGCATTGACCGAAGCTGTCGGCAAGACGGTGGAACGCGGCGAACAGGCGCTTCTGTTCCTCAACCGGCGCGGCTATGCGCCCCTGACGCTGTGCCGCGTCTGCGGCCATCGCTTCCAGTGTCCCCAATGTTCAAGCTGGCTGGTGGAGCACCGCTTTCGCGGGCAGCTCATGTGCCATCAGTGCGGCTATCACGAGCCTGTGCCGGAAGCCTGTCCCGAATGCGGCACGCTCGATCATCTGGTCGCCTGCGGCCCCGGCGTGGAGCGCATCGCCGAGGAAGTGGCGGCGACCTTCGATAAGGCGCGAATCATAGTTCTTTCGTCTGATATGGCGGGCGGCGTGAAGCGGCTGCGGCTGGAACTCGACGCTATCGCAAAAGGCGAGGCGGATATCGTCATCGGCACGCAGCTTGTCGCCAAGGGGCACAATTTTCCCAACATGACGCTGGTGGGCGTCGTGGATGCCGATCTGGGGCTTGCCAATGGCGATCCGCGCGCGGCTGAACGCACCTTCCAGCTGCTCAATCAGGTGACGGGACGTGCGGGGCGAACCGGCCGCAAGAGTCTCGGGCTGCTCCAGACCTACCAGCCCGATCATCCGGTGATGCGGGCAATCGTCAGCGGCGATGCGGATGCATTCTATGCCCGCGAGATCGAGGAACGCGAGCGCAGCGCGCTGCCGCCTTTCGGGCGGCTTGCGGCCCTGATCATCTCCGCCGACAATCGCCCGGACGCTGAAAATCATGCGCGGGCGCTGCGCCGTGCCGCGCCTTCCTCGCGTGAGATTTCCGTGCTCGGGCCTGCCGAAGCGCCGCTGGCGCTGGTGCGCGGACGCCACCGTTTCCGCATTCTGGTGCACGGGACAAAACGCGCCGATATTCAGGGGTTTATCCGCGCCTTGCTCGCCAACGGCCCGAAGGAAAAGGGCTCCATCAGGGTGCAGGTGGATATAGATCCGCAAAGCTTCCTGTAGGCTGTTGATATTCAGGCTCTGCCGCCCTGCAAATAGCATCTTTGTGCGCTTCCGGTGCCCACGTACTTCAAGTACGCTCCGCTCCGGTTCTCCAAAGCCACTATTTTCGGCGCGGCATTGCCAGAATCAGAACAGCCGACACAGGATGGAACGTGGTGCCAAATTCCGCTATATGGCCTGAAGCGACGAGGGTGCCGAAAGGGGAAATGCGATGGAATTCTATCTTCCTGCCACGACCGGAGAATGGCTTGCCTGGGGCTCTGCGGCCGTGACGGCGCTGGCCGGTCTTGTCATGCTTTTTGCGCCCGGCATAACCCTGAAGCTCTTGCGTCTCCAGCCGATCAATGGCCGTCCCGAAGGCTACGGTTCCATCCGGGCGACGGTTGCCGGCCCCTATCTTGGCGTGGGGTTCGGGTGCCTCATCTTTGCCCAGCCATTCCTCTGGGTCGTGCTGGGGGCGGTATGGGGATTTGCGCTGTTCGGGCGCTTTATTTCGATGATGTCGGATACCGGCGGACGCAAGGGCGGACCGAGCGGCGGGCGCTTCTATGGCAGCCTGGCGGCGCTTGTCGAATTCGTGCTGGCAGCGGGACCTCTGCTCTACGCATTCGGCTTCATTTCCTGACCGGAAGCGGGCGGTTTTGCACGTCACGCGTGCAGCTCATGTAACGGAAAGCAGCATTGCCTGAGCAGATGCGACTTTTTTGACCGCGAAAGGCGGCAAATCTTACACAAAAGTGCCGGATTCGCGTGTTGCGAGTCCTGTTCGTCTATGCTAGACGGCAATCACATTTCGGTGTTGATGTGCTCGCGCGTCAGTGGTTTTCCGGAAACATTCAATAAAATCATCGGCTTGGCGTCCTGAGCAAGATTGGACCCCAAAAGGATGGTTTCAACGTAGAGAGCAGGTTGTTCGTGGCTGAAACGTCTTCGCTCATTTCAGGTGTCGCACAGCGTTACGCCGGATCTCTTTTCGAGCTCGCGCTCGACGCGAAATCCGTTGCAGCTGTGGAAAAAGATCTTGACCGTTTCGAGGCGCTTCTGAGCGGAAGCGAAGACCTCAAGCGACTGATCTCCAGTCCGGTATTTTCCTCGGAAGATCAGCTTCACGCCATCGGCTCTCTCGCCGACAAGGCGGGCATCAAGGGTCTGGTCGGAAATTTCCTGCGCGTCGTCGCGCGGAACCGCCGCCTCTTCGCCCTGCCGGGCATCATTGCCGCTTTCCGCAAGATTGCTGCCGAGCATCGCGGCGAAGTCTCCGCCGATGTCATCTCCGCGCACGAACTGAGTGCCGCGCAGCAGAACGAATTGAAGGCAACGCTGAAGGGCGTGGCCGGCAAGGACGTGACGATCAATGTCACCGTCGATCCGTCGATCCTCGGCGGTCTTATCGTCAAGATGGGTTCGCGTCAGATCGACACGTCCCTTCGCACTAAACTTTCTTCTCTCAAGCTTGCACTGAAAGAGGTCGGCTGATGGACATCCGCGCCGCGGAAATTTCCGCTATCCTGAAAGAGCAAATCAAGAACTTCGGCAAGGAGGCTGAGGTCTCCGAGGTCGGTCAGGTTCTGTCCGTTGGCGACGGTATCGCCCGCGTCTATGGTCTGGACAATGTTCAGGCCGGTGAAATGGTCGAATTCCCCGGTGGCATTCGCGGCATGGCGCTGAACCTTGAAAGCGACAATGTCGGCGTCGTTATCTTCGGTGCCGACCGCGACATCAAGGAAGGCGACGTCGTCAAGCGTACCGGTGCCATCGTTGACGTTCCTGTCGGTCCGGAACTGCTCGGCCGCGTCGTCGACGCTCTCGGCAATCCGATCGACGGCAAGGGCCCGATCAAGGCCAAGGAACGCCGCCGCGTCGACGTCAAGGCGCCTGGCATCATCCCGCGCAAGTCGGTTCACGAGCCGATGTCGACCGGCCTCAAGGCTGTTGACGCCCTGATCCCGGTTGGCCGTGGCCAGCGCGAGCTGGTGATCGGTGACCGTCAGACCGGCAAGACCGCCATCATTCTCGACACCTTCCTGAACCAGAAGCCGATTCACGACAACGGCCCGGACAGCGAAAAGCTTTATTGCGTTTACGTTGCTATCGGCCAGAAGCGTTCGACTGTTGCTCAGTTCGTCAAGGTTCTCGAAGAACGCGGCGCTCTCGAATATTCCATCGTTATTGCCGCGACGGCTTCCGATCCGGCTCCGATGCAGTACCTTGCTCCGTTCGCAGGCTGCGCGATGGGCGAATACTTCCGCGACAACGGTCAGCACGCCCTCATCGGTTACGACGATCTGTCCAAGCAGGCCGTTGCTTACCGTCAGATGTCGCTTCTGCTTCGCCGTCCTCCGGGCCGTGAAGCTTATCCGGGCGACGTTTTCTACCTGCACTCCCGTCTTCTCGAACGCGCTGCAAAGCTCAATGACGAAAACGGCGCTGGCTCGCTGACGGCTCTGCCGGTCATCGAAACGCAGGGCAATGACGTTTCCGCCTTCATTCCGACCAACGTGATCTCGATCACCGACGGCCAGATCTTCCTCGAAACCAACCTGTTCTATCAGGGTATCCGTCCGGCTGTTAACGTCGGTCTCTCGGTTTCACGCGTTGGTTCTTCGGCTCAGATCAAGGCCATGAAGCAGGTTGCCGGTTCGATCAAGGGTGAGCTTGCCCAGTATCGTGAAATGGCCGCCTTTGCGCAGTTCGGTTCGGATCTCGATGCCTCGACCCAGCGTTTGCTGAACCGTGGCGCTCGTCTGACCGAGCTTCTCAAGCAGCCGCAATTCTCGCCGCTCAAGACGGAAGAACAGGTTGCCGTGATTTATGCCGGCGTGAATGGTTATCTCGACAAGATCGCCGTCAACCAGGTTGGCAAGTTCGAAGCAGGTCTTCTTTCTTCGCTGCGCACCGAGCACAAGGATGTGCTGGATGCGATTCGCGACGAAAAGGCGCTCACCGACAACATCAAAGCAAAGCTCAAGGCAGCGGTCGACGCGTTCGCCAAGTCTTTCGCTTGAATTTTGTGACGGGATGAACGGATGCCTTCACTAAAGGATCTGAGAAACCGTATCGCCTCGGTCAAGGCGACGCAGAAAATCACCAAGGCGATGCAGATGGTCGCCGCGGCGAAGCTGCGCCGTGCCCAGGAAGCCGCGGAAGCCGCAAGGCCTTATTCGCAGCGCATGGGCGCCGTTCTCGCGAATATCGCGCAGAATGTCAGCGGCGAAGATGCACCGGCATTGATGGCCGGTACGGGCAAGGACGACGTGCATCTGCTCGTCGTCTGCACCGCGGAACGCGGCCTTTGCGGCGGTTTCAATTCGCAGATCGCACGCCTGGCGCGCGATCATGCCCGCAAGCTCCTCGCTGAAGGCAAGACGGTCAAGATCATTACGGTCGGCAAGAAGGGCGCGGATATCCTGCGTCGCGAGTTTGCCGCGCTGATCATCGACCACGTCAATTTGCGCGAAGTCAAGCAGCTCGCTTTTGTGCATGCCGACCAGATCGGCCACAAGGTGATCGAACTGTTCGAACAAGGCGCATTTGATGTCTGCACCCTGTTCTATTCCGAATTCAAGTCGGTGATTGCACAGATCCCAACTGCGCAGCAGATCATTCCGGCCTCGGCTGGCGATGTTGCGCAGGCGGACACTGCAGGCGATGCGATTTATGAGTACGAACCTGATCCTGCGGCGATCCTGAGCACGCTGATCCCACGTAATATTTCGGTCCAGATTTTCCGCGCTCTCTTGGAAAATGTGGCGGGCGAAATGGGCGCGAAGATGAGCGCGATGGACAATGCGACGCGTAATGCCGGTGACATGATCAACAAGCTGTCGATCACGTATAACCGTCAGCGTCAGGCTCAGATCACCAAAGAACTGATCGAAATCATTTCGGGCGCGGAAGCGCTCTAGGGTTTACCGCATGGTCTTATCCGGAAAGTCTGCAACTTTTCGGGACCGTGCTAACGGAAGGTAAGGATCGATGGCAAAAGCAGCGACCCCGAAAACTACCGCCGCGGCCGAAGCAAAGCCGGCAGCGGCCAAGAAGGCTCCAGCCAAGGCTACACAGGCCAAGTCGCCCGCAGCTCCCAAGGCTGCGACGACCGGTGCAGTAGGCAAGATCACCCAGGTCATCGGCGCTGTTGTCGACGTACAGTTCGAAGATGGTCAGTTGCCGCTGATCCTCAACGCTCTGGAAACCGACAATCTGGGCAATCGTCTGGTTCTCGAAGTTGCGCAGCATCTGGGCGAAAACACCGTTCGCACCATTGCCATGGACTCGACCGAAGGTCTGGTTCGCGGTCACGAAGTGCGCGACACCGGCAACCCGATCATGGTTCCGGTCGGTGAAGAAACGCTCGGCCGCATCATGAACGTCATCGGCGAGCCGGTTGACGAAGCTGGTCCGATCAAGACCACAGCCCGTCGCGCGATCCACCAGGAAGCCCCTGAGTATATCGAACAGTCGACCGAAGCTGAAATCCTCGTAACGGGCATCAAGGTCGTTGACCTTCTGGCTCCTTACGCCAAGGGTGGCAAGATCGGCCTGTTCGGCGGTGCCGGCGTCGGCAAGACCGTTCTCATCATGGAACTGATCAACAACGTCGCCAAGGCGCACGGCGGTTACTCGGTGTTCGCAGGCGTTGGTGAACGTACCCGTGAAGGTAACGATCTTTACCACGAAATGATCGAGTCGGGCGTGAACAAGCCCGGTGGCGGTGAAGGCTCCAAGGCCGCACTTGTTTACGGCCAGATGAACGAGCCTCCGGGTGCGCGCGCCCGCGTTGCCCTGTCGGGTCTGACGGTTGCTGAAAACTTCCGTGACAAGGGCCAGGACGTTCTGTTCTTCGTGGACAACATCTTCCGCTTCACGCAGGCTGGTTCGGAACTCTCGGCTCTTCTCGGCCGTATTCCTTCCGCTGTGGGTTATCAGCCGACGCTGGCAACCGACATGGGCGCCATGCAGGAACGCATCACCACGACGACCAAGGGTTCGATTACTTCGGTTCAGGCAATTTACGTTCCTGCCGACGATTTGACCGACCCTGCACCGGCAACGTCGTTCGCCCACCTGGACGCGACCACCACGCTGAACCGTTCGATCGCTGAAAAGGGTATTTACCCGGCTGTGGATCCGCTGGAATCCACGTCGCGTATGCTTGACCCGATGATCGTTGGTGAAGAGCACTACGCTGTCGCCCGTCAGGTTCAGGCGATCCTGCAGCGCTACAAGGCCCTTCAGGACATCATCGCCATCCTCGGTATGGACGAACTGTCGGAAGACGACAAGCTGACTGTTGCGCGTGCTCGTAAGATCGAACGCTTCCTGTCGCAGCCGTTCTTCGTGGCTGAAGTCTTCACCGGTTCGCCGGGCAAGCTCGTTGCGCTCGAAGACACCATCAAGGGCTTCAAGGGCCTTTGCGCCGGTGAATACGATCATCTTCCAGAACCGGCTTTCTATATGGTCGGCTCGATTGAAGAAGCGATTGAAAAGGCCAAGAAGCTGGCAGCGGAAGCTGCCTGATGAATTGAATTTCCCGGTGGGCCGCAAGGCCCGCCGTGAAAGCCAATCATTTTGTTTAAGCATGACCTTTTCCGAAAACCGGTTTAATTTTCGGAACCGTGCTTTTGAATTCAAGTGAGAACCATGGCTCAAGCTTTCCAATTCGAACTCGTGTCGCCTGAACGGCTCCTGCTTTCCGCGCAGGTGACGGAAGTCGTCATTCCGGGTAGCGAAGGCTATCTGACGGCTCTCGCCGGTCATTCGCCGCTGATGACGACGATCATGCCGGGTGTCGTTTCGGTGAAGCTTGCCGACGGCAAGTCCGACGCCTACGTGGTCTTCGGCGGTTTCGCCGATATTACCCCGCAGGGCTGCACCGTTCTGGCCGAATCGGCGACCCATGTGGACGATATCAACCCGGCAGACATTCAGCGCCGCATCGAGGAAGCCCGCAAGCATCTGGAAGATGCCTCGACCAACGAGCATCGTACCAAGGCGGAAATCTTCCTGCACCAGCTGATGACCTTGCAGGGAACGATCATGCCGGCCTGATCGGCAGGACTCCATCGTGTTTCGGGAAAGCGGGCTTAGGCCTGCTTTTTCTTTTTCAGATTACCGCGCGGCAGTGAATTTGTTCGCAGAACTGTCATATTGGCGCCAAATCCCATCACGCTTGCGTGAGTTCATGAAGTTCGCTTGAAAATGGTTCGGCTGCGATTTATCCAAGTCCTCAATCATTAGTTTACTAATATATAAGGCGATTGGCATGGATACGGCGGACCTCAGAGCTGAAATGATTGATGCCATGGCGAAGGTCAATCGCAGGCTTCGCACTGTTTTCGACGCACGTGTGAAGGAGCGCGGCCTGACACTGGCGCGGGCGCGCACCCTGCTTGCGCTGATAGAACAGGAAGGCCTTTACCAGAAGGAACTGGCGGAGGCGCTTGAAATCGAGAATGCGACCATGGTGCGGCTGCTCGATGGCCTGGAGCGGCAGTCTTTCATTGAACGGCAGACGGTCCAAGGCGACCGCCGGGCCAAGCGCGTCGTCATGACGGCGGAAGGCAAGATTCTGGCTGAACAGGTCGTGAAGCTCGCCGGCGACGTGCGCGAAGATCTCCTTGAAGGCGTAAGCGACGAGGAGCTGAACATCGCGCTCAATGTGCTTCGCAAGATGTCGGACTCGATGAACAAGTCCCATTGACCGGTCGCCAGTCTCAACAATGACCAGAAGCCGAAGCGTCAGCTTCGGCTTTTTCTTTGATCGATTACGGTTTCGTGAGGTGGGTCTCGAAATTGAACCTGCCACGCCATCTTTCCGTCGCAGCCGAACGGTCCACTGGCCAACGGTCAATCGTGGAAAGTGGGATGGGAGCGTATGAGATGCGTCATTCGTCTCAGACTGTCGTCGGTTTGTGCGCCATACTTTCGATTGTTGCGGTGCAGGCAAAGGATATGGCACGTGGGACACGGCATGCCTATGCGCAAGCCTTGAATGACGTGAATACCGATGACGGGCTGATCTTTGATACGACACCGGCAGCCGTCGTGGGTGTTCGAAACAATGAGCGTTCACGCCGGTCTTCGCGGGCCCGCTGAGCCTGGGCGGGCGCCGAAACTCAGGGCGCGAGCGTCCGCAAATAGGCCATGAGTTCGCTCGCCGTATCGCTGGCCCGTTCCGGCTGGCGGGAAATGATCGCCTCGATCAGCGTTGCGTGCGCATTGGCCGAACCGGCTATGCCGCTGGACGGACGGAGCCGGAACCAGAAGCGGCGGCTATGGCTCTGCAACGGCGCCGCGATACGGGCAGCGAAGGGATTGCTCGCAGCCGTCCCCAGAACAATGTCAAACGCCTTGTCGGCGTCCAGAAACAGCGCCACATCCTCGTCGGGAATTGCCTGCCGCATGGCGGCGGCGGCGGCTTCAAGCCGTTCAAAGTCGCGCGGGCTGCCGAAGCGCGCCGCATCACGCGCCAGAACGCGCTCGACGCCTTCGCGCGCATCCAGAACCTTGATGAAATCGGTCGGATCGATGGCCGCGATGGCGATGCCGGAGCGCGGGCGCACTTCCACAAGGCCCTCCCAGGCGAGCCGTTGAATGGCCTCGCGCATCGGCGTGCGGCCCATGCCGGTCAGTTCGATCAGCGTGCGTTCGTTGACGACAGTCCCCGGTTCCAGTTCCAGCGTGACGATGGAGCGTTCCAGAATACGATAGGCCCGCTCGGCGAGGCTTTCGCTAGCCCAGCTGTCCATGGTCGCCAGCGGCATGTTTGCCGGGCTCCGCGTCAGCCTGTCTCGAACGTTCGTTTCTTCCATGCCGTCCATGCCTTGTGGTTACGACGATTGACATAGTTCAATCTTACAGATATATCTCTGATATATCAATAAGAGGCAGCTTGAGTTTGTCGATCCCTAACTTGGCCTTTGTGGCTTTTTCAAGCGATGGCAAACTTTCAGCACAGCGTCATTCCGAAAAATCGATGGACAGAACTGACGTGCTGGCGTTGAACATGGCGATTGCCGATTGTCCGAAGCGTCGGTGCGGGGTGGTTTTTCGGCAAGGCTTAAGGCAGAAATGAATCCGGTGGGGAGCCGTACACGATGACATCTGATCCGCAGGGTCAGCAGGATATTCTCATTATCGGTGGTGGTATCGTCGGTGTTGCCACTGCCGCCTTGCTTGCCGAGGCGGGTCGCCAGGTTCTTGTTATCGACAGGACCGGCATTTGCGAGGAAACCAGCGCGGGTAACGCGGCGGCGCTCGCTTTCTCCGACATTCTGCCGCTGGCCTCCAAGGGCGTCATGCGCAAGGTGCCGGGCTGGCTGATGGACCCGCTCGGACCGTTTACGATACGTCCGTCCTATTTTCCGAAGATGGTGCCCTGGCTTTACCGGTTCTGGCGTGCGAGCAGCGCGGATGCGCTGGCGAAAACCGCGATTGCGCAGGCCGATATCATGCGGCTTGCCGGAAGCGAGATGATGGGGCTGATCGACAGGGCGGGCTTGCGCGACCGTTTGCGCGAGAACGGCAATCTGGAACTCTACGAGAGCGAAGCCGAGCTCGCAGCCTCCCAGCCGGGCTGGGATGTCCGCGAAAATGCTGGAATTGCCTATGAACACGTGCGTGGCGATCGGCTTGCCGAATTGCAGCCGGGGCTAAGCCCGCGTTTCGTTGCTGGAACCTTCGTTCCCGGCTGGAAGAATGTCAGCGATCCGAAGCTGTTCGGCAAGGCCATCTGGGCCCATGCGGAAAGCAGGGGCGCACGCTTCCTGCAGGCCAAGGTTGCCACTGCAAGACCGGGCAATGGCGGGGCAAGCGTTCGTCTTGCGGACGGGACTGAAATCAAGGCTGCGCACCTCGTCCTGATGGCCGGTGCGTGGTCGCGCGATCTTGCCAAAGGCTTTGGCGATGCCGTGCCGCTCGATACGGAACGCGGTTACAATACGACGCTGCCGGTCGGCAGTTTCGATGTGAAGCGCCAGTTGACTTTCCCCGGCCATGGTTTCGTCATCACGCCGATGGAAACAGGCCTGCGTGTCGGCGGGGCCGTGGAATTCGGCGGGCTCGACCTGCCGCCCAATTTCGCGCGGTCCGAAGCCATGCTAAAGAAGGCTTCGATGTTTCTGCCCGGTCTTCGCACCGTAGAGGGGCGGCAATGGATGGGTTATCGTCCGTCCATGCCGGATTCCGTGCCGGTTATCGGCCGGGCCTCGGCGGGCGGCAATATTTATTATGGTTTCGGCCATGGCCATCTGGGCCTCACGCAGTCGGCGGCCACGGGTCGGCTTATCCGCGATCTGATCACCGGTGCCGCGCCTGCAATCGACATTGATCCTTTCAAGCCACAACGTTTTCGGAACTGATCATCATGGCAAGACATTCCTTCTTCTGCGTCGACGGACATACCTGCGGCAATCCCGTGCGCCTGGTGGCCGGCGGCGGGCCGAACCTCGACGGTTCGACCATGATGGAAAAGCGGGCGCATTTTCTGCGCGAATATGACTGGATTCGCACCGGGCTTATGTTCGAGCCGCGCGGCCACGACATGATGTCCGGCTCCATTCTCTATCCGCCCACGCGGCCTGATTGCGATGTGGCCGTGCTGTTCATCGAAACGTCCGGCTGCCTGCCGATGTGCGGTCACGGCACCATCGGCACGGTTACGATGGCGATAGAGCAGGGGCTGGTGACGCCGAAGACGCCGGGCAAGCTCAATCTCGATACGCCCGCCGGTCTGGTGGCCATCGAATATGAGCAGAACGGCCAATACGTCGAGCGCGTTCGTCTCACCAATGTCCCGGCCTTCCTTTATGCCGAAGGGCTTGAAGTGGAATGCCCCGACCTTGGAAACCTCAAGGTCGACGTGGCCTATGGCGGCAATTTCTATGCCATTGTCGAACCGCAAGAAAATTACACCGACATGGAAGATTATTCCGCGCTGCAGCTTATCGCCTGGAGCCCGGTCCTGCGTCAGCGGCTGAACGAGAAATACAAGTTCGAGCATCCGCTGCTGCCCGATATCAATCGTCTGAGCCATATTCTGTGGACCGGCAAGCCCAAACATCCGGAAGCGCATGCCCGCAACGCGGTCTTCTACGGCGACAAGGCAATCGACCGATCGCCGTGCGGAACCGGTACGTCTGCCCGCATGGCGCAGCTGGCTGCCAAGGGCAAGCTGAAGCCGGGGGATGAGTTCGTGCATGAATCCATTATCGGCTCTCTTTTCCACGGCCGCGTGGAACAGGCCGCGGAAGTTGCCGGGCGTCCCGCAATTGTGCCTTCAATCGCCGGATGGGCCCGCATGACAGGGTACAATACGATCTTCATCGACGATCGCGATCCCTTTGCACACGGGTTCACAGTCGCGTAGGGTCTATTGGGGAAACAGGTTTTGGCGCTAGGTATGGGTGAAAATTCTCCGGTTCGGAAACCAAATCCAGCTCAGCCGCGCTTGCAGGCTGGCGCCCCAAAGACCATAAAGTGGGTACGGTCGGTAATTTTCTTAACGACCTCCCTATTTTTTGGCTTTCCGGTCATGCAAAAAATGTGGAATAAGGCGCCCCGGGTAGGAGAAAAAAACATATACAGGACGTTTGTTAGGGGACATAACTAGTTTGTGGAAGGATGATGCCCTTAGTCTTTTGTCGGAGACAAAAGGGGCTTGCATTCCTCTATACAGCCGTTAGGTGTAAATAGCCGGGAATAAAATGAAGGCGCACGAAATAAAGATGCGTCAAAAAAACCCCGGACGGTAAAATGGGTGGCTTCTCGATGGAATATTTCTTCCAGCAGGTGATCAACGGGCTCGCGCTCGGCTCGATCTATGGCCTGATCGCCATCGGCTACACGATGGTCTATGGCATTATCGGCATGATCAACTTTGCTCATGGCGATATCTTCATGCTCGGCGCCTTCATGGCGCTGATTGTTTTTCTCATCATCACAACCTTCATCGGTGCTTTGCCGATTGCGCTGATGCTTCTTCTGATGATGATCGTCGCCATGCTGCTGACAGGCTTGTGGAGCTGGACGATCGAACGCGTGGCCTACAGGCCGCTGCGCGGTTCGTTCCGCCTCGCGCCTCTGATCACGGCAATCGGCATGTCGATTGCGTTGTCGAATTTCGTACAGGTAACGCAGGGACCGCGTAACAAGCCGGTTCCTCAGCTTCTCAATGGCTCCTTCAATATCTTCGGTACGAATGTGACGATTTCGCTCAAGCAGATCGTTGTCATCGTGGTAACGGCGGTGCTGCTGACGATCTTCTGGTATATCGTCAACCGCACCTCGCTCGGCCGTGCGCAAAGAGCCTGCGAGCAGGATCGCAAGATGGCGGCACTTCTTGGCATCAATGTGGATCGCGTCATTTCGCTCACCTTCGTGATGGGCGCCATGCTCGCGGCGGTGGCCGGTACGCTCTATCTCTCCTTCTATGGCGTGATTTCCTTCGCCGACGGCTTCATCCCCGGCGTCAAAGCGTTCACGGCAGCTGTTCTGGGCGGTATCGGATCGCTTCCGGGCGCTGTGGTCGGTGGCCTGCTCATCGGTCTCATTGAGGCGCTGTGGTCGGCGTATTTCTCGATTGATTACAAGGACGTTGCCGCGTTCTCGATCCTTGCCATCGTGCTGATCTTCATGCCGTCCGGCATCCTTGGCCGTCCTGAAGTCGAAAAGGTTTAATCATGGCTGCACAGTCGAGTTCACGCCCGGATTCCCTTTTTGGCCGGGCCATTCGTGAAGGGTTCTTCGCCGGTCTTCTGGCGCTGGGCCTCTTCTGCCTCATCATCGGTTTCAAGACCGATCAGAACATCAACAACGAACTGGTGCTGCAACAGCGCTGGGGTGCGCTGGCCGTCATCGTCGTGCTGGCCGCTATTGGCCGCTTCCTGTTCGTCGCCTTCCTCCAGCCAACGCTGGAGGCGCGCAAGCTCGCCAAGAGCAAGCAGTCGGCAGCGACGACTGAAAGCCCGTCTTTCGTGCGCCGCAACTTCTCGCGTCTCGGCGTCGCTTTCCTCTTCGTCTACCCGATCCTCATCGTCGCACTGCTCGGCTGGCAGGGATCGCTCAAATGGGTCGACAATTTCGGTGTCCAGATCCTCATCTATGTGATGCTGGCCTGGGGCCTTAACATCGTGGTCGGTCTCGCCGGGCTTCTCGATCTGGGTTACGTGGCCTTCTATGCCGTCGGTGCCTATTCCTACGCGATCCTTTCAAGTTATTTCGGCCTCTCGTTCTGGCTGCTTTTGCCGCTTGCTGGCATTTTTGCTGCCACGTGGGGTGTCATTCTGGGCTTTCCGGTCCTGCGCCTGCGCGGGGATTATCTCGCCATCGTGACGCTGGCATTCGGTGAAATCATCCGTCTGGTACTCATCAACTGGACCGATCTGACCAAGGGTACGTTCGGGATTTCCGGTATTGCCAAGGCAACTTTCTTCGGTTTGCCCTTCAACGCCAGCAAGGATGGTTTCGCGGCCCATTTCGGCCTGACCTTCTCGGCGGCGCACTACAAGTTCTTCCTCTATTACGTCATCCTTTTGCTGGCGCTGCTGACGGCCTGGGTCACCATCCGTCTGCGCCGCATGCCGGTTGGCCGTGCCTGGGAAGCGCTGCGCGAAGATGAAATCGCCTGCCGTTCGCTCGGCATCAACACCACCACAACCAAGCTCACGGCTTTTGCCACTGGCGCGATGTTCGGTGGTTTTGCAGGTTCGTTCTTTGCTGCACGCCAGGGCTTCGTAAGCCCGGAATCCTTTGTGTTCCTTGAATCGGCTGTCATCCTTGCCATCGTTGTTCTTGGCGGCATGGGCTCTCTGGTCGGCATTGCCATTGCGGCGATCGTCATGATCGGCGGCACGGAAATCCTGCGTGAAATGAGCTTCCTTAAAGCTATCTTCGGACCGGATTTCACGCCGGAACTCTACCGCATGCTCATCTTCGGCCTTGCCATGGTCGTGGTCATGGTCTGGAAACCGCGCGGTTTCGTCGGAAGTCGAGAACCGAGTGCGTTCCTGCATGAGAAGAAGATGGTGTCGGGTGCCTTTACCAAGGAAGGGCACGGCTGATGGCGGAGATAAGCACTATGTCTGGCACTGTGTCCGGCAACACTCAAAAAGACACCATCCTTCAGGTCGAGCATCTTTCGATGCGCTTCGGCGGCCTCGTCGCCATCAACGATCTGAGCTTCAATGTGAAGCGCGGGGATATTACGGCGATCATCGGTCCGAATGGTGCGGGCAAGACCACGGTCTTCAACTGCATCACCGGCTTCTACAAGCCGACGGGCGGAATGCTGACGATGAATCGGAAGACGGGCGACAAGTTCCTGCTGGAACGCCTGCCCGACTTCCAGATCACCAAGCATGCCAAGGTGGCGCGCACCTTCCAGAACATCCGCCTGTTCTCGGGCCTCACCGTTCTGGAAAACCTGCTCGTTGCGCAGCACAATACGCTGATGCGCTCTTCCGGTTATACGATCCTCGGTCTTCTGGGACTGCCCGGCTACAAGTCGGCGGCGAAGGAGGCGATTGAAAAGGCGCGTTACTGGCTTGAGAAAATCAACCTGATCGGCCGTGCGGACGATCCGGCAGGCGATTTGCCCTATGGCGATCAGCGCCGTCTGGAAATCGCTCGCGCCATGTGCACCGAGCCGGAAATCCTCTGCCTCGACGAACCTGCCGCCGGTCTCAATCCGCGTGAATCGGCAGAGCTCAACAAGCTTCTCCTCGATATCCGCAAGGAAACCGGCACGTCGATCCTGCTGATCGAGCATGACATGTCGGTCGTCATGGAAATCTCCGATCATGTGATCGTGCTGGAATACGGCACCAAGATTTCTGACGGCGCGCCGGAAGAGGTCAAGAACGATCCGCGCGTCATCGCCGCCTATCTTGGCGTTGACGACGAGGAAATCGCCGAGCTCATCGAAGAGGCGGACAAGCCCGGCGTTGTCGATCCGGCGCATGTGGTCGCGGCCCAGCTTGCCGAGGAAGCCATCGAGGAGGAAATTGCCGAAGAGAAGGCTGAAACACCTTCTCCAAACGCGGAATCGGGCGACACTTCGGCCAGCGGTGAGACCGCTCCGGCAAAGGCTGGCAAAAGCGGTGCGAAACGCGCCAAGGCCCCGACAAAAGCTCCCACAAAGGCTTCCTCGAAGCCCAAGAAGGGAGGCGAGTGATGCAGGCTGAAACCATGCAGAAAAAGCAACCGCTTCTGGCCGTCGAGAAGGTCGAAACCTATTACGGCAATATTTGCGCCCTGAAGGGTATCGACCTGACTGTCGATGAAGGCGAGATCGTGGCTTTGATCGGTGCCAACGGCGCGGGTAAATCGACGCTGATGATGACGATCTTTGGCTCGCCGAAGGCGCGTACGGGCCGCATCGTGTTCAATGGCAAGGATATCACATCCATGCCGCCGCACGAGATTGCCAAGCTGCGCATCGCGCAGTCGCCGGAAGGCCGTCGCATCTTCCCGCGCATGACGGTTCTGGAAAACCTCCAGATGGGCGCAAGCCTCGATAATCAGCAGTATTTCGATGAAGACGTAAAGCTGATGTTCGACCTGTTCCCGCGCCTGAAAGAGCGTATCAATCAGCGTGGCGGCACATTGTCGGGCGGTGAACAGCAGATGCTGGCAATCGCCCGCGCGCTGATGGCGCGTCCGAAGCTCCTGCTTCTGGATGAACCATCACTCGGTCTGGCGCCGCTGATCGTCAAGCAGATCTTCGAGGCAATCAAGGAACTGAACCGCACGCAGGGGCTGACCGTCTTCCTCGTCGAGCAGAACGCATTCGGTGCGCTGAAGCTCGCAGATCGCGGCTATGTGATGGTCAACGGTTCGATCACCATGAGCGGCGCGGGCCGTGAACTGCTGGCCGATCCGGAAGTCCGCGCCGCCTATCTCGAAGGCGGAAGGCACTAGGAGGATAAAATGCAGGGTATTCTCTACGAAGAACCGTCGTTCTGGTTGTTTTTCCTCATCACCTGTCTGCTTGGCGGTTGGGCTGCCTGGATGACGGGGCGCGCTTGTGCTTCGACATGGCGGACCTATGTGCAGTTCCTGATCTATATGATCCCACTGGGCGCTGCGGTGCGTTTCATCCACTTCGCGCTGTTTGAGGGAACGCTTCTTTCGTTCCACTACTATCTGGTGGACACGATCGTCCTGATGATCATCGGCACTGTCGGCTTTCGCTACACGCGCACCAAGCAAATGGTGCGGCAGTATAGCTGGCTCTACGAGAAGGCTTCGCCGCTCAGCTGGAAAGCAAAATAATTTCAAAGCTTCGCCGTCATGCGGCGAAGCTTTTTTACAAGATCACGTTGACAGTAATAAGATTCAGCGTAGATATTGCTGAGTAATCAGCAAGAAAATAAAGCGATGCAAAACATCGTTTCGGGGTAAATACAATGATGGGAGTTCCAACAATGAAGAAATCGCTTTTGGCAGGCGTTGCTCTTGCAGCAGTCATGTCTTTCGGGGGCTCGGCTTGGGCTGATGTACTTCTGGGTATCGGCGCACCTCTGACCGGCCCGAACGCCGTTTATGGCGCGCAGATCCAGAAAGGCGCGGAAGCCGCGATCAAGGAAGTCAACGATGCGGGCGGCATCAATGGCGAGAAAATATCGATCTCGCTCGGCGATGACGTTTCGGATCCGAAGCAGGGCATTTCCGTTGCCAACAAGTTTGCAGCCGACGGCGTGAAATATGTCATCGGCCACTTCAACTCGGGCGTTTCGATCCCGGCTTCGGAAGTCTATGCCGAAAACGGCATTCTCGAAATCTCGCCTGCCGCGACCAATCCGGTCTATACCGAGCGCCAGCTGTGGAACACGTTCCGCACCTGCGGTCGTGACGACCAGCAGGGCATCGTTGCCGGTCAGTATATCTTCGACCATTTCAAGGATGCGAAGATCGCTGTCATTCACGACAAGACCCCTTACGGTCAGGGCCTTGCCGACGAAACCAAGAAGAAGCTCAACGAACTGGGCACCAAGGAAGCGCTTTATGAAGGCGTGAACGTTGGTGAAAAGGACTTCTCCGCGCTGATCGCCAAGCTCAAGCAGGCAGGCGTGACGGTGGTTTACTGGGGCGGCCTGCATCCGGAAGCCGGTCTCATCATCCGCCAGATGGCCGATCAGGGCGTGAAGGCGCAGTTCATCTCGGGTGACGGTATCGTTTCGAACGAACTGGCATCGATCGCCGGTCCGGCTGTCGAAGGCACGCTCAACACCTTCGGTCCCGATCCACGCAACAACCCGGACAATGCCGATCTGGTGAAGAAGTTCCGCGACGCCGGTTTCGAGCCGGAAGCCTATACGCTTTATTCCTATGCGGCCGTTCAGTCGCTGGCTCAGGCTGCGAAGGCTGCAGGCAGCAACGATCCGCAGGAAGTGGCTAAGGCTCTCAAGGAAAAGGGTCCGTTCAAGACCGTGCTGGGCGAACTGTCCTATGACGAGAAGGGCGATCCGAAGCTTCCCGGCTACGTCATGTACAAGTGGGAAAAAGGCGCTGACGGCAAGTTTAACTACATTCAGCAGAAGTAATTTCCTGACTTGTGACAGCATCGAGATGCCCGGCTTAATGCCGGGCATTTTTCTTTGCGTATTTCCAGAGATGCCGGCCCACCGCATAAAGTCATGCGCAAAAAGCGGGATATAGGCGAAGTCATTACTTTACTTCGTAATATAACGTGATTGTATCTGTTCTAGCCGTGGTCCATAGAGCGATTCTCTATGTCCGGTTTGCGTTCTGGTGGGAGGACCGGTTCCAGCGCGGGCAGCTTCAGGCCCATATTGCGTTCCAAGGCTGATGTATTCTCCCATTTGAATATCGGGCTTTGCGCGGCGGCTCCGTCGCCGCTGTTCGAGCCTGCAATAAACGGCGGTCTGATCGGATCAGATCACCGCTCTGAACGACTGTTTTGATGCGTATTCCGGATACTGTTTCAAACTTCCGGGATGCGTTTAGTGGGAGCAACTGAAATGAAGAAATCCTTATTCTGCGGCGTCTGCCTTTCGGCACTCGTTGCAATGGGCAGCGTATCGTTTGCCGACATCCAGCTCGGCGTCGGCGCACCGCTGACCGGCAGCCAGGCGGCTTTCGGCGAGCAGATCAAGCGCGGTGTCGAAGCGGCCGTCGCAGAAGCCAATGCCAAGGGCGGCATGAACGGCGAGCAGATCACCATCGTCTATGGCGACGACGCTGCCGATCCGAAGCAGGGCATTTCGGTTGCAAACAAGTTCGTTGGCGATGGCGTCCAGTTTGTCATCGGTCACTTCAATTCCGGCGTCAGCATTCCGACTTCGGACATCTATGCCGAAAATGGCGTGCTGATGATTGCGCCGGGCACCACCAACCCGACCTTCACCGAGCGTGAATTGTGGAACACGTTCCGCACCTGCCGTCGCGACGACAAGCAGGGCATCGTTGCCGGCAAGTACATGGCCGACAACTATAAGGACGGCAAGGTCGCGATCCTGCACGACAAGACCCCCTATGGTCAGGGCCTTGCCGACGAGACCAAGAAGTCGCTCAACGAAAACGGCATGAAGGAAACGCTCTATGAAGGCGTGAACCAGGGCGACAAGGATTTCTCGGCACTCATCTCCAAGATGAAAGCTGCCGGAATCACCGCAGTTTACTGGGGCGGCATGCACCCGGAAGCCGGTCTGCTCATCCGTCAGATGGCCGATCAGGGCCTCAAGGCGCAGTTCATTTCCGGCGATGGCATCGTCTCCAACGAGCTTGCCTCGATTGCGGGCGACGCGGTGGCTGGTGTGATGAACACGTTTGGCCCCGATCCGCGCGACGACAAGTCGAATGCGGACCTGATCAAGTCTTTCCGCGACAAGGGTTTTGAGCCTGAAGCCTATACCTTCTACGCCTATGCGGGCGTGCAGTCGCTGGTCAACGCCGCCAACGCTGCCGGAAGCAACGATCCGCAGGAAGTTGCGACCGCGATGAAGGAGAAGGGGCCGTTCAAAACGGTGCTCGGCGATATCTCCTTCGACGCCAAGGGCGACCCGAGCCTTTCACCTTATGTCATGTTCGAATGGCGCAAGGGTGAAGACGGCAAATACAATTACTTCCAGAAGTAAAATTGCCTGATATATTAGCATAAAATGCTGCAAAATTCAGCAATCTGCCCGGCTTTTAGTCGGGCATTTTGTTTTTATCTCCCGCTTGCACAGTTTGTTTGCGCTTGTGTCTATTGCAGGTTAAGCAATGGCGCCTTTGTCATTGCAGTTTAGGGAGATCTGCCTTGTCCCAAAAGCCTATCCGGAAAATTCTGGTCGCCAACCGATCTGAAATCGCAATCCGCGTATTCCGCGCCGCCAATGAGCTGGGTCTCAAAACGGTGGCCATATGGGCCGAGGAAGACAAACTTTCCCTGCATCGCTTCAAGGCGGATGAAAGCTACCAGGTCGGCCGCGGCCCGCATCTGGATCGCGATCTCGGTCCGATCGAAAGCTATCTCTCCATCGATGAAATTATCCGTGTTGCCAAGCTTTCGGGCGCCGATGCGATCCATCCGGGCTACGGCCTGTTGTCCGAAAGCCCGGAATTTGCCGAAGCCTGTGCCGAAAACGGCATCATCTTCATCGGCCCGAAGCCGGAGACCATGCGTCGCCTGGGCAACAAGGTTGCTGCGCGCAATCTCGCTATCGAAATCGGCGTGCCGGTGGTGCCAGCCACCGATCCCCTGCCCGACGATATGGAGGCAATCAAGAAGCTCGCTGCCGAAATCGGCTATCCGCTGATGTTGAAGGCAAGCTGGGGCGGCGGCGGCCGAGGCATGCGCGCCATCCGCGCCGAGGCTGATCTTGCTCGCGAGGTCACGGAAGCCAAGCGCGAGGCCAAGGCGGCTTTCGGCAAGGACGAGGTTTATCTCGAAAAGCTCATTGAACGCGCGCGCCATGTCGAGGTGCAGATACTGGGCGATACGCATGGCAATGCCGTGCATCTGTTTGAGCGCGACTGCTCGATCCAGCGCCGCAACCAGAAAGTCGTGGAGCGGGCGCCCGCCCCCTATCTCAACGACGAACAGCGACAGGAACTTGCGAATTACGGCCTGAAGATCGCCCACGCGACCGACTATATCGGCGCGGGTACGGTGGAATTCCTGATGGATGCCGATAGCGGCAAGTTCTATTTCATCGAGGTCAATCCGCGCATTCAGGTCGAGCATACGGTCACCGAACAGGTGACGGGTATCGATATCGTCAAGGCGCAGATCCATATTCTGGAAGGCTTTGCCATCGGCACGCCGGAATCGGGCGTACCGCGCCAGGAGGACATTCGCCTTAACGGCCATGCGCTCCAGTGCCGCATCACCACGGAAGATCCGGAGCATAATTTCATCCCCGATTACGGGCGCATCCAGGCTTACCGTTCGGCCTCGGGCTTTGGCATCCGCCTCGATGGCGGGACGGCCTATTCGGGCGCGTTCATCACGCGCTATTACGATCCGCTGCTGGTGAAGGTGACGGCCTCCGGCGCGACGCCGCTCGAAGCGATCCGCCGCATGGATCGCGCCTTGCGCGAGTTCCGCATTCGCGGCGTGGCAACGAACCTTACCTTCCTTGAAGCGATCATCAATCATCCAAAATTTCAGGCGAACGACTATACGACCCGCTTTATCGATTCGACGCCGGAACTGTTCGAGCAGGTGAAGCGGCAGGATCGCGCCACCAAGCTTCTGACCTATATTGCCGATGTGACCGTCAACGGCCATCCCGAAACCAAGGGACGTGCAAAGCCGGCAAAGGATGCTGCCAAGCCACGTGTGCCATGGTTTGGCGACAAGCCGATTGCCGACGGCACCAAGCAGCGTCTGGACGAGCTGGGGCCGAAGAAATTCGCGGAATGGGTGCGTAATGAAAAGCGTGCGCTGATTACCGATACGACCATGCGCGACGGCCATCAGTCGCTGCTTGCCACCCGTGTACGAACCTATGACATTGCCCGCATCGCCAATTCCTACGCGCAGGCGCTGCCGAACCTGTTTTCTCTGGAGTGCTGGGGCGGCGCGACCTTCGATGTCTCAATGCGCTTCCTCACGGAAGATCCGTGGGAACGTCTGGCGCTGGTGCGCGATGGCGCTCCGAACCTGCTTCTGCAAATGCTACTGCGCGGCGCGAACGGCGTCGGCTACAAATCCTATCCCGACAATGTCGTAAAATATTTCGTCCGCGAGGCCGCGCGCGGCGGCATCGATCTGTTCCGTGTCTTCGACAGCCTCAACTGGGTCGAGAACATGCGTGTGTCGATGGATGCGGTGCTGGAGGAAAACAAGCTTTGTGAAGCGGCCATCTGCTACACTGGCGATATCCTCAATCCGGATCGCGCCAAGTATGACCTCAAATATTATACCAATCTGGCGAAAGAGGTCGAAAAGGCAGGCGCGCATATTATCGCCGTCAAGGATATGGCGGGCCTTCTGAAGCCTGCTGCGGCGCGCGTCCTGTTCAAGGCTCTGCGTGAGGAAACCGATCTGCCGATCCATTTCCATACGCATGATACGTCGGGCATTTCGGCGGCGACCGTGCTTGCCGCGATCGATGCTGGGGTCGATGTAGTCGATGCGGCGATGGATGCGCTGTCCGGCAACACATCGCAGCCCTGCCTCGGTTCCATCGTGGAAGCTCTGCACGGGTCCGAACGCGATCCGGGGCTCGACCCGGATTCCATCCGCCGCATCTCCTTCTATTGGGAGGCCGTGCGCAACCAGTATGCGGCCTTTGAAAGCGACCTCAAGGGACCGGCTTCGGAAGTTTATCTCCACGAAATGCCGGGCGGCCAGTTCACCAATCTGAAGGAGCAGGCGCGTTCGCTCGGACTTGAAACCCGCTGGCATGAAGTGGCGCAGGCCTATGCCGATGTGAACCGAATGTTTGGCGATATCGTGAAGGTCACGCCATCCTCCAAGGTCGTGGGCGACATGGCGCTGATGATGGTTTCGCAGGATCTCACCGTTGCAGATGTCGAGAACCCGGCCAAGGACATTGCTTTCCCGGATTCCGTAGTGTCGATGATGCGCGGCGATCTTGGCCAGCCGCCTTCGGGTTGGCCGAAGGCGCTGCAGAAGAAAATCCTGAAGGGCGAGGAGCCGTTCACCGTGCGTCCCGGCTCGCTGCTGGAGCCTGCCGATCTCAACGCCGAACGCGAAAGGTTCGAGGAGACGGTTGATCGCAAGATTTCCGATCAGGAGTTTGCATCGGCGCTGATGTATCCGAAGGTCTTCACCGATTATGCCTCGGCGCAGGAAACCTATGGCCCGACGAGCGTTCTGCCGACACCGGTCTATTTCTACGGCCTCAAGCCGGAGGAAGAAGTCTTCGTCGATCTGGAGCGCGGCAAGACGCTGGTGATCGTCAATCAGGCGATAAGCGAAACCGACGAGAAGGGCATGGTGACGGTGTTCTTCGAGCTGAACGGCCAGCCACGCCGCATCAAGGTGCCGAACCGCGCCAAGGGCGCGTCGGGCGGTGTCCGTCGCAAGATGGAAGCGGGGAATGACAGCCATGTCGGTGCGCCGATGCCGGGCGTCGTCTCCACGGTTGCCGTCGCTGCCGGACAGACGGTTTCGCAGGGCGATGTGCTGCTTTCCATCGAAGCGATGAAGATGGAAACCGCCATCCATGCCGAACGCGATGGCACTATCGCGGAAGTGCTGGTGCGTCCGGGCGAGCAGATCGATGCGAAGGATTTGCTGGTCGTCTATTCTGAATAGTTACCCAGCGGGAACCTGAATATTTTCAGGTTCTCGCGCTACGCTTCCCCCCTCATCCTGAGCTTGTCGAAGGACGAGGGCGGGCGCTCTGCGTTCACTCGCCCTTCGAGACGCCGTTTTCAACGGCTCCTCAGGGTGAGGGAAAGGAAGCGGAATCTCTGAACCAACGCCGCGGCCGTCAAACGCCGCGGCATTTTCTTCGCGCTTGCAGTGTGCGCAATTTCTGGTATGCATGTTTATGCCGATTTATGCATGATTATGCATGTTAGAGGAAATCGCTGTGACAGAGCTTCTGCTTCACGAAAGACAGGCGCGCATTCAGCAGATGCTACAACAGTCGGGCCGTGTGCTGGCTGCTGAACTGGCGGAAAGCTTCGGTGTGTCCGAGGATACGATTCGGCGCGATCTGCGCGAAATGGCGGCGGCCGGGCTTTGCAAGCGCGTTTATGGCGGGGCGTTGCGCGCGGTGCCGGAGCCTTCCCCATTGGCGGAACGGGATTGCGAGCGACCACAGGCGAAGGCCGCGCTGGCTGCGGTATTGGCCGGATTTATAGAACCAGGCATGACGGTGTTTCTGGATGCGTCTTCGGTGAACATGGCGCTGGCGCGGCTTTTAGTCGAACGAGGCGAAGCCATTACCGCCGTCACCAACACGCCTTCCATTGCTGCAATTCTCATGCGTTCCCCGGAGATCGAGCTGATCATGATCGGCGGTCCTGTAGACCGGCGGGTCAGCGCTTCCGTTGGGGCGCGGGCCCTACGCGACGCGGAATTGTTGCGGCCCGATCTGTGCGTTCTGGGTGCGTGCGGCATAGCCGCCGAAATCGGCGTGACGGCACTGCATCTGGACGATGCGGAATTCAAACGGGTGATTGCCGGACGCAGCCGGATCGTGGCGCTTGCCATTACGAGCGACAAGCTCGGCACGGTTGCCGCTCATGATGTCGTTCCTCTGGGCGATGTTGGTGTCATGGCCGTCGAATATGATGTGGACGATGCGGCGCTTGCGCCTTATGCGGCATCGGGTATGAAGATTTTACGTGCGGCAGCGGACCGCAACTGAGGGATAGATGGAACAGGTTTCGGGACGCGAAGATGCGGCGCCCGCGCGCGCGCCGATTGTAACCAGAGAGCGGATCGCTGTTGCGCTCCTCTTCTTGACGAACGGCTATATTTTCGGCGGATGGGCCCCGAAAATTCCGGAATTTGCCCTGCGGCTCGGTCTCGATAGTGCCGGCATGGGGTTGATGATCCTTGTCTTTGGCCTTGGTTCGCTGGCCATGATGCCGGTGGCAGGCGCTTTTTCGGCGCATCGCGGTTCCGGAGTTGTGGTGCGCATTTTTGCCCTTGCCTTCATTCCGGCATTGCTCATCATCGCACTGGTGCCGAACGTGGTCATGGCTGTGATCGTGATGTTCTATTTCGGCGGGACCATGGCCGCGATGGACGTGTCCATGAATGCCAATGCGGTTGCGGTCGAGAAAAGGATGCGCCGGGCGATCATGTCGTCCTGCCATGCATTCTGGAGCCTTGGCGGGCTGATCGGCGCTGCAACAGGCGGCTTTCTCATTGCGCAATTCGGATCGACGGTTCACGCTCTGGTCACGACGATTGTCGCGGCCACTCTGATTGCCATTGCGTGGCCTTCGATCATCCCGGACACGGCGCATCATCATTCAAGCGGCGAAAAGCAGAAGCTCACCCTGCCGCGCAATCCTCTGCCATGGCTTGTCGGCATCATGGCGCTGTTTTCGATGGTGCCGGAAGGCGCGATTATCGATTGGGGCGCTTATCACATGCGGCAGGATCTCGGCGCTTCGGTCACGGTGGCAGGCTTCGGCTTCGCGGCATTCTCCGGTGCCATGGCCATCATGCGCTTTGCAGGCGATCTCGTCCGCGACCGGTTTGGCGCGGTTAAAACCCTGCGCGCCTGCACGATCATTGCCATCATCGGCATGCTGATCGTGGGGTTCGGCAACAGCTCGATAACGGCCATTATCGGCTTCGCAATCTGCGGCATCGGTATTTCCAACATGGTGCCGATAGCATTCTCGATGGCTGGCAACATGCCGGGCGTCAATCCGAGTGTTGGCCTGTCAATAGCCACCACGCTTGGCTATTCCGGCATGCTGGTGGCGCCGTCGCTGATCGGCTTTGTCGCCAAGCATAGCGGCTTCGGCGTGGTGTTTCTTGCGCTTCCAGTCTTGTTGCTGGTCGTGCTGGCCTTCTCAAGTCTGGCCCGATACGCCGACCAAAAGCATTAAGCTTTCTTATGCCGCGCATCTTATCCGAAAACCGGTTCCCACTTTTCGGGATGCGCTATCCGGCCGTCCAGCCGCCATCGACAGGAATGGCGGCGCCGTTGATTTGCGCTGCCGCATCGCTTGCGAGGAAAGCGGCAACGGCACCGATCTGCGCTGTGGTGACGAATTCCTTCGTCGGCTGCTTGTCGAGCATCACTTCGCGGACCACGGTTTCGCGGTCCATATGATAGGCTTTCATCTGGTCCGGTATCTGCGCCTCGACGAGCGGGGTCAGAACATAACCGGGGCAGATGGAATTGGCGGTGATTTTGGCGGTTGCAAGTTCCAGCGCCAGTGTCTTGGTGAAACCGACAATGCCGTGCTTGGCGGCGACATAAGCCGACTTGAACGGCGATGCGACGAGGCCGTGCGCAGAAGCGATATTGATGATACGGCCCCAGCCGTTCTTGCGCATATGCGGGATCGCGGCAGCCGATGTGTGGAAGGTCGAAGTCAGATTGATTGCGATGATGCGGTCCCATTGCTCAGGCGGAAACTCTTCCACCGGCGATACATGCTGGATACCGGCGTTGTTGACGAGAACATCTGCGTTGCCGAACTGTTTCACGGTTGCCGCGATGAGTTCACGGCAGTGGTCGGGCTTCGACATGTCGGCTGCGATATAGACCACGCTGACGCCATGCTCTTCGCCGAGCTTGCGTGCGAGTGCATGATCTTCGTCGCGGTCGGTGAAGGAATTTATCACGACGTTGTGTCCCGCCCCCGCCATTGCATGGGCTATACCGAGGCCGATCCCGGAATTCGATCCGGTGATGATTGCGGTCTTGCGGGCAGATGCGTCGTTCATTGGCGGGCTCCTCCTTATGGTCACGACATAATGAGAGGGCGACATTGCGTCGGCAAGCGATTATATAAAGCGAAAGCCGGATATACGCAGGCCCATAGAAATGCGGGCTCAGAGAATTGCAGACGTTGACATTCGGGTCGCGCTGCGCCACCTGAAAACAGGCACAGTTAAGAACAGAGCAAAATGTCTTCCGAGACCGTCAGCTATTTTTCGCATCCATTTCCTCGCCGCCAGTCGGTTGGCGTCAGTGTCGGTGGCGTTATCGTCGGCGGCAGTGCGCCCGTCGTCGTGCAGTCAATGACCAATACGGACACGGCGGATGTGGATTCCACGGTCGCGCAGGTGGCGGCCCTTCATCGCGCCGGTTCGGAAATCGTGCGCATCACGGTGGATCGTGATGAATCGGCTGCGGCCGTGCCGAAAATCCGTGAACGGCTGGAACGTCTCGGTCATAATGTGCCGCTGGTCGGCGATTTCCATTATATCGGCCACAAGCTGCTGGCCGATCATCCGGCCTGTGCGGAAGCGCTTGCCAAATACCGCATCAATCCGGGCAATGTCGGCTTCAAGGACAAGAAGGACAAGCAGTTCGCGGATATTGTCGAAATGGCTATCCGCTACGACAAGCCGGTGCGCATCGGGGTGAACTGGGGGTCGCTCGACCAGGAATTGCTGACGACGCTGATGGATCGCAATCAGGCCGAAGGCGCACCGCTCTCCGCTCAGGAAGTCATGCGCGAAGCCATCGTGCAATCGGCGCTGATCTCGGCCAATCTGGCGGAAGAGATCGGGCTTGGACGCGACAAGATCATCCTGTCGGCCAAGGTCAGTCAGGTGCAGGACCTGATCGCCGTCTATACGATGCTGGCGCAGCGTTGCGACCATGCGCTGCATCTCGGACTTACCGAAGCCGGCATGGGCACCAAGGGCATTGTCGCTTCCTCCGCGGCCATGGGTATTCTGCTGCAGCAGGGCATTGGCGACACGATCCGTATTTCGCTGACGCCGGAGCCGGGCGGCGACCGCACGCGCGAAGTGCAGGTGGCACAGGAATTGCTGCAGACCATGGGCTTTCGCCAGTTCATTCCTATCGTTGCAGCCTGTCCCGGTTGCGGCCGCACGACCTCGACGGTGTTTCAGGAACTGGCGCAGACCATTCAGGACGACATCCGCCGCAATATGCCCCTCTGGCGTGAGAAATATCCGGGCGTGGAAGCGCTGTCGGTTGCCGTCATGGGCTGCATCGTCAACGGACCGGGCGAATCGAAACATGCCGATATCGGCATTTCGCTTCCCGGCACGGGCGAAACGCCGTCCGCACCGGTCTTTGTCGATGGCAAGAAGGTCACGACATTGCGCGGTCCCGGCATTGCCGAAGAGTTCCAGAGGATGGTTGCCGATTACATCGAGAATCGCTTCGGGCTTGAGCAGAAGGTGGCATCCGGTCAAAACTAAGCTCTACGGATGACCGCGCGTGTCGCGGCTTCCGGCGTTGTTTTCAGTGTCGCCGCCCAGAAGACGAGCGTGGCAAGGCTGATGCCTGCGCCAAGCAGGCACACGCCGTCCCAGCCCACATGAGCATAGACCCAGGTTGAAACTGCCGAACCGCTTGCGCTGCCTATGGAATAGAAAACCATATAGGCGGCGGTTAGCCTGTTCTGCGCATCCGGGCGCACGCGGTAGATCATCGCCTGATTGGTCACATGCACGGCCTGAAGGCCGAAGTCGATTACAAGCACGCCCGCGATCAGCCAGAGCAGCGATTGTCCAAGCAGGGCTATCAATCCCCACGAGACAAACATCAGCATCAGGGCGAAGCCCGTCATGCGCTGGGCATGGCCGCGATCGGCGGCGCTTCCGGCGCGGGAGGCGGCGAGTGCTCCTGCTGCACCCGCAAGACCGAACAGCCCGATCTGGGCATGGCTCAGTTCAAAAGGCGGGGCGCTGAGCGGCATGACCAGTGGCGCGAGCAAAGTGGTGATATTGGCGAAGATCAGCATGGCGATGATGGCGCGAATGCGCAGCACCGGTTCGCAACGAAACAGCGTCACGAGCGAAAATATGAGTGCCGGATAGCTGACGCTGGTAGGCTGCCGCTTCTGGTCGGGGAGGGTCCGCCAGAGCAGGAGCGCGATTGAAAGCGTCAGAATGGCGGAAACGAAATAGACGATGCGCCAGCCGCCAATGTCGGTGAGGGCGCCGGCTATGGCGCGCGCCAGCAATATGCCAAGCACGATGCCGCTCGTCACGATGCCGACCACATGGCCGCGCCGTGCCGGCGCTGCGAGGCTGGCCGCATAGGCGACGAGCGCCTGTGTGACGACAGCGAGCAGGCCCATGAAGGCCATGGCAACCAGAAGCACCGTGGCATTGGCTGCAAAGCCGATCGCGATCAGGGACAGGACCGATAGGAGAAAATGCGTGATGATGAGTTTGCGCCGGTTGAACAGGTCGCCGAGCGGAACCAGGAAGATCAGGCCAAGCGCATAACCGATCTGGCTGGCGGCGACGATAAGGCCCGCTGTTGATCGCTTGAGGCCGAGATCGTCGGCCATCACATCGAGAAGCGGGTGAGCGAAATAGACATTGGCTACAGCCAGTCCGCTTGCGGCGGCGAACAAAAGAAGGGTAGCCGAAGAAAGCGGACGTGCATCAGGGTTCGCGGACAGCGCTGCTGCCGCGTCGGTTGAGGGGTGCATGGTTGTGCTCCTACAAACAAAATGGTTTTAAAATGAAACCATTTTGTTTGTAGCGAAAAAGGTTTTATATTGCAACCAGATTGCAATTTGTGGAGTGAACATGGTTCGGAAGAAAAGCCTGAAAGGCGATTATTGCCCAAGCGCACGGGCTCTCGACGTGATCGGGGACTGGTGGTCGCTGCTGATCGTTCGCGAGGCTTTTGACGGTGTGACCCGATTCAGCGCCTTCCAGAGAAATCTCGGCATCGCCCGTAATATTCTTTCGGACCGTCTGCGCAAGCTGACGGGCGAGGAGATCATGGAATCCGTGCCGGACCCCAATGGCGGCGCGCATCAGGAATATCGCCTGACGGCAAAGGGACGCGATCTTCTGCCGGTAGTCGTCGCTCTGCGGCAATGGGGCGAGACACATCTGTTCGCGCCCGAAGAACCGCATTCACGGCTGGTGGACACTGTGTCGGGTCAAAACATTGCAAAGCTTGACGTGCGCGCGCAGGACGGGCGCGTACTTTCCGCCGATGATGTCGTTCTGATCAAGGTGCGCGAGGACGATCTCTGAGTAGTTGTTTTTACGCATGTCTTTCTCCCGAAACCGGTTCCTACTTTCGGGAGGCATGCTCCAGAGCGGTTCGTGTTTTAACGGAATCGTTGGAACCGCTCTATCTAACTGTTTTTACCGCATTTCCGGACGCAAAACCGTTCACACTTTTGCTGGAAATGCTCTAGCTCTGGCGTTCGGCGATGAAGCGGGCAGCCTGCTTCAGAATATCGGCATCCTTGCCGAACGGCGCCAGCAGGCTTTCCGCCTGGGCAACGAGGCCGGACAGCTGCTTGCGCGTCCAGTCGATGCCATGCAATGAAACCAGTGTGGCTTTTCCGGCGGCGGCATCCTTGCCGGTTGCCTTGCCCATGGCTTCCGCGTCGGCGGTCACATCAAGAAGGTCATCCGCCAGCTGGAAGGCAAGGCCGATGGCCGAGCCGAACTCAGCCATGCGCTCGCGATCTTCGGTGGATGCGTTGGCGATGATGGCTCCCGCCTCGCAAGCGAAGCGGATCAACGCTCCGGTCTTCATCGCCTGCAGCGTGATGATACCGGCTTCGTCGGGCTTGCTGGTTTCGGCCATCAGATCGAGAGCTTGTCCGCCTGCCATGCCTCCAAGGCCCGAGGCGCGCGCCAGCGCGGATACGAGCTGCACGCGGGTCGTTGCATCGAGATCGGTTTCATCCGAAGAGATTATGTCGAAGGCATAGGTCAGCAGGCTGTCGCCGGCCAAAATAGCCGCGGCTTCATCGAATGCCCTGTGCACGGTCGGCTGGCCGCGCCGCAGATCGTCGTCATCCATAGCCGGCAGGTCATCATGGACGAGGGAATAGCAGTGAATGCATTCGAGTGCGGCAGCAACGCGCAGAACGGCATCGCCGCCCTTGCCGAACAAAGCGGCACTTTCGACAACCAGAAAAGGCCGGAGGCGCTTGCCGCCGTTCAGCACGCCATGGCGCATGGCGGCGAGCAGCCTTTCCGGACGGGCAATTTCTCCCGTCCGCAGGCGCTGGTCCAGAAGGCCGGTCAGTGCCATTTCCACTTCCATGGCACGAAGGTTGAGAGCGGCAGTGAAATCGGTCGACAGCTTTTCCATGGCAAAGGGGATGGACGAAAGCGCCGGATTGGTCAACTGGGCACGTTGATCAGCACAGGCTTTTTCATTTGAACGTCACGAAACGGCACGTTCCGACTTGTTTCCCCGCCTGGATTATGGAATCCGGTTCAAACTTATTAAGGAATGGTTTATGTCGCTTGAGGGAAGGCAGCAGGCGGTGGCAGTGGCAAAAATCATCATCAAGAGCAAGGATGGACGCAATTATCTGGCAGATCCCGTTTGGGGTGCCCGGATTGCCCTTGTGCTCAAGATTCTGGTGATTCTGGCCGTATTGCCGATTTTGCTGCTCCTCATCTATTCCGTGCCCTTCGTCCGCCCGATCTCGACCCTGATGGTCAAGGACTATGTCCTGTTGCAGAATGTGGACCGGAGATGGGTCAGTATCGATGATGTTGCACCGGTTCTCGTCAATTCGGTGATGATGGCTGAGGACGGCCAGTTTTGCAGCCATGGCGGGGTGGACTGGCATCAGCTTGGGCTGGTGCTGGACGATGCGGGCGAGGGTGGTCCGAGCCGCGGCGCTTCCACGATCACCATGCAGACGGTAAAGAACCTCTTTCTCTGGAATGGACGCTCCTACGTTCGCAAGGGGCTCGAATTTCCGCTGGCACTGGCCGCCGATGGGCTTCTGTCCAAAAAGCGCATAATGGAGATTTACCTCAACATCGCCGAATGGGGCCCCGGCATTTACGGGATCGAGGCCGCAGCCCAGCATTATTTCAAGCGCCCGGCAGGAAAACTCAACGCCCAGCAATCGGCGTTGCTCGCCGTCACCCTCCCCAACCCGGCATTGCGCAATCCCGCCAAACCGACGCGCAACATGCAGCGCATTGCCCGGATCGTGGCCGGACGCGCCGCGCGGTCGGGCCCCTATGTGGTTTGCGTGCAATAAATCGATGATACGAAAAAAAGATAAGACTCCCGCTGGTCAAACGCCGTCAGAGCGTGTATAGGCACGTGACTTTCCGGAATTTTGTCCGATGTGACAGGCTCTTCGGGGCCGTGCCGGACGTTTATTGACCGATCAGTGGAGCTGGATCCATGGCAGTACCAAAACGAAAAACGTCTCCGTCGAAGCGCGGCATGCGCCGTTCGGCTGACGCTCTCAAGGCCCCGACCTATGTCGAGGACAAGAACTCGGGCGAACTTCGTCGTCCGCATCATATCGATCTGAAGAGCGGTATGTATCGCGGCCGTCAGGTCCTCGAAGCCAAGGAATAAGTCTGACGCTGCATTGCAGCCGAACGACGGTTTTCAAAACGCCGTTTCCGTTTGTCGGGAGCGGCGTTTTCTTTTGTGCCAGCTTTCTGACGCATGAAAAAGGCCGCGTGAAGCGGCCTTTCCTTGCGCATTTAACTTGTAGGATCAGCCTGCGTCCGACGCGAAACCGGCACCCTCGATACCGGCGATGGCTGCAATTTCGTCATTGTCCGATGTGTCGCCGGAAATGCCGACTGCGCCGAGAATTTCGCCGCTTTCGTCCTTGATCAGAACGCCGCCCGGCACCGGCACGATCTTGCCGCCCGACACGCCTGACAGCCCCTCCAGAAAGTGCGGGCGATCTTTGGCCTGATTGTTCAGCCAGCGCGAGCCGGTGCCGACCGCAAGCGCGCCGTAGGCCTTGCCCGAACCGATCTCGAAGCGGAGCATGGAGGCCCCGTCCTGACGCTGGAAAGCCTTCACATGGCCGCCGACATCGAGAACACAAACAGCAAGCGGCTTCAATTTCAGCTCGGCAGCCTTGGCAAAAGCACCGGCGATGATCGTATTGGCTCGTTCGAGCGACAGTGACGGCATGGTTGTCTCCTTAGATATAGCTAAATGTAGTTTAGCGATCATGGCCGAGGATGCACATTCCAATGCTGCTACTGGCCGGAAAAACACTTTATCGATTTTCAAGAAGACGGCTGAAGCAATGCGGCAAAGCTTGCCAAGGCCAGAAATTTGGTCTTTTGTTGCGCAACATTTTATGGAGGAAAGAATGTCCGAACCGAAAGCCATCGTCATCGCCAGCGCGGCCCGTACCGCGGTGGGCGCTTTCAACGGTGCGTTTGCCAATATCCCGGCGCATGAACTGGGCGCCACGGTCATCAAGGGCGCGCTGGAACGTGCCGGTGTCGACGCGACGGATGTGGACGAGGTTATTCTCGGACAGGTGCTGACGGCAGGTGAGGGGCAGAACCCGGCACGGCAGGCGGCGATGGATGCCGGTTGCCCGAAGGAAACCACAGCGTTTTCCATCAACCAGCTATGCGGCTCCGGTTTGCGGGCGGTTGCGCTCGGCATGCAGCAGATTCTCTCCGGCGATGCGAAAATCGTCGTGGCGGGCGGGCAGGAATCCATGTCCATGGCGCCACATTGCGCGCATTTGCGTTCGGGCGTGAAGATGGGCGACTTCAAGATGGTCGACACTATGCTGAAAGACGGCCTGACCGATGCCTTCAATGGCTATCATATGGGGATCACCGCCGAAAATATCGCCCGCCAGTGGCAATTGACCCGCGCCGATCAGGATGAATTCGCATTGGCCTCGCAGCAGAAGGCAGAGGCCGCCCAGAGCGCCGGAAGGTTCGAGGATGAAATCGTTCCGGTCACTGTGAAAGGCCGCAAGGGCGATGTGGTTGTCTCAGCGGATGAGTATATCCGGCCCGGCACGACGATGGACGCATTGGCCAAGCTCAAACCCGCCTTCGACAAGGAAGGAACGGTTACTGCCGGCAATGCATCCGGCATCAATGATGGCGCTGCCGCAGTTGTCCTGATGGATGCAGACGAAGCCGCCAAACGCGGCGTGAAGCCGCTCGCCCGTATCGTTTCTTGGGCGACAGCCGGCGTTGATCCGGCGATCATGGGAACAGGTCCGATCCCGGCTACCAAGAAGGCGCTCGAAAAGGCGGGCTGGAGCGTTGGCGATCTCGATCTGGTGGAAGCCAATGAAGCCTTTGCAGCGCAATCATGCGCTGTCGTGCGCGATCTCGGCCTCAACCCGGATATCGTCAATGTCAATGGTGGAGCAATCGCCATCGGCCACCCAATCGGCGCGTCAGGCGCACGAGTGCTGACGACGCTGCTCCATGAAATGCAGCGCCGCGATGCCAAGCGCGGCCTGGCGACGCTGTGCATTGGCGGCGGCATGGGGATTGCCTTGTGCGTCGAGCGCGACTGACTTTCGTTGTTATTGAAACAGGGCGGGCGGAGAAATAACTCCGTCCGCCTTTTTCTTTCCGCAATGGGGCGTTTGAAATCGGTGACGTCGGCAGGATGGAATTGCCGTAAACGTTAACGAAAACCGGTTGAGACGGCTGTCAAAGCCGCTTCAGGCTCGATTTTCTAGGGCTAACAACAGGCATCGCCCACCATATGTTGTGAGAACAAAGGGAGAAAACTTGCAAATCAGCGATTCGTCGCCGATTCGTTCCGGCTTTGGCCTGAAGGTTAACGAAAACCGGGTTTTCACTCGTTCCGGCATTAACGAAGTATCAGGAATGATTAAGATTTTCAGAGGAACCCTGTTGTCGTGGATCAGTCTGTTGACAGGTTTTGCTAAAGGTTAACGATCCCCGCCGTTTCGCGTCAGGAGAACACCGAAAAGCGGAACATTTGATTCATTATGTTGTGGGCGAGTGCGTGAGGCTTACTATATGTTGCCGTGAACAAATGGCGAAGCTCCCGGAGTCAGCGATTCGTCGCCGATTCGTTCCAGAGTCGTTCCAATTGTTAATCGACAAGTTATTGACCGGCTTCACATCAGCCATCGACATATCGGCGATTGGCCCATTACTTAAACTTAACAGGAGCGCTTTCGGTGCAGGTCGTATAGTGCTATCGCAGAACCAGCATCCAGCCCGTAAAGGGCGCTTGTACCGGGAATCCGATTATTGGCATGAACCAACTCCCTGCCCATGATTTGCCGCTGACCCTGAGTGGCCGCGATGTGACTGCGGTGCTTGGGCCGACCAATACCGGCAAAACGCATCTCGCCATCGAACGCATGCTGTCGCATGGAAGCGGCATGATCGGCCTGCCGCTGCGCCTGCTGGCGCGCGAGGTCTATAACCGCGTCGCGGAACGGGTCGGTGCGGCCAATGTTGCGCTGGTGACGGGCGAGGAAAAGATCGTGCCGCCAGGTGCGCGCTATTCCGTCTGCACCGTCGAGGCCATGCCCCGCCGCACCGATGTGGCATTCGTCGCCATTGATGAGGTGCAACTGGCTGGCGATCTTGAGCGCGGCCATATTTTCACCGACCGTATCCTGCATCTGCGCGGGCGGCAGGAGACGCTGCTGCTCGGTGCCGGGACCATGCGCGGGATTCTGGAAAAGCTTCTGCGCGGCATCAATGTGGTGACGCGTCCGCGCTTGTCGCATCTGGCCTATGCCGGTTCCAAGAAGATTACGCGCCTGCCCAACCGTTCCGCCATCGTCGCGTTTTCCGCCGACGAGGTTTATGCGATTGCCGAACTGATCCGCCGCCAGCGCGGCGGGGCCGCAGTGGTCATGGGCGCGCTCAGCCCCCGGACCCGCAATGCCCAGGTTGAGCTTTACCAGTCGGGCGACGTCGATTTTCTGGTGGCGACCGATGCCATCGGCATGGGGCTCAATCTGGATGTGGATCATGTCGCATTCGCACAGAACCGCAAATTCGACGGTTATCAGTTCCGCGATCTGACGCCCGCTGAAGTGGGGCAGATCGCCGGGCGAGCAGGCCGGCATCTGCGTGACGGCACATTTGGCGTAACCGGGCAGGTGCATCCTTTCGACGAGGAACTGGTCGAACGGGTGGAAGCGCATAATTTCGATCCGGTGAAGGTTCTGCAATGGCGCACGGCGCGTTTCGACTTTTCGTCACTCGATTCCCTGCGATATTCTCTGGAAACGCCGGCGCCGGTCGAAGGACTGGCTAAGGCTTTGCCGGCTGTCGACCAACAAGCGCTTGAAAATTTGTCGAAAGACGAAGAGATTGTGCGGCTTGCGACGACACCGGCGCGGATTGAGCTTTTATGGGACGCCTGCGCGCTGCCTGACTATCGCAAGATCGCGCCGGCGCAGCATGCCGATATCATTGCAACCATCTACCAGGATCTTGTCCGCCGAGGGAGCGTCGATGAAGATTATATGAGCGAACAGGTGCGCCGCGCCGACAGCACAGAGGGGGAAATCGACACCCTGTCGCATCGCGTGGCGCAAATCCGCACCTGGACTTTTGTGTCGCACAGGCCGGGATGGCTTGCTGATCCGACACACTGGCAGGAAAAGACGCGCGAAATTGAGGACAGATTGTCCGACGCGCTGCATGAAAGGTTGACGAAACGCTTTGTAGACCGCAGGACAAGCGTGCTTATGAGGCGCCTGAGAGAGAATGCCATGCTTGAAGCAGAAATCAGCCCGGCCGGAGACGTGATTGTCGAAGGCCATAATGTCGGGCAACTGGAAGGATTCCGTTTTACCGCTGACGTTCAGGCCGAGGGGCCGGACGCCAAGGCGGTGAAGTCGGCTGCACAAAAGGCGCTGGCCGCCGAGTTCGAACGTCGCGCGGAGCGCTTTGCTGCTGCGCCGAACGGAGACTTCGCGCTGGGCTCGGATGGCGTCATGCGCTGGGTTGGCGCAACGGTCGCAACGCTGGTTGCGGGCGATGACCTGCTGAAGCCGCGCGCAGTGATCCTGGCTGACGAACAGCTCACGGGAGCAGCGCGCGACAAGGTTGCCGCGCGCATCGACCGTTTCGTCGCACATCATATCGAGACCGTTCTGAAGCCGCTTACCGATCTGGCTGCCGCCGATGCCCTGACCGGCATGACGCGCGGTCTCGCATTCCAGATCGTCGAGAATCTGGGCATTCTTCCGCGCCGCGATGTGGCGGAGGAGGTGCGCGGTCTCGATCAGGATTCACGCGCGGCACTTCGCCGTCTTGGTGTGCGTTTCGGCGCCTATCACGTTTTCATGCCCATGCTGCTGAAGCCCGCTCCGGCTGGTCTCATCACGTTGCTCTGGGCACTGAAGAACGATGGTCGCGAACGCACCGGTTACGGCGATGTCGTGAATGTGCTGGCTGCTGGCCGCACCTCGGTTGTGGTCGATCCGGCTTTCGATCCGATGTTCTACCGTCTGGCAGGCTATCGCGTGCTTGGCCGCCGCGCCGTGCGCATCGACATTCTGGAACGTCTTGCCGATCTCATTCGCCCCGCGCTCGCCTGGCGTCCGGGTTCCGGTGCGCGTCCGGATGGCGCTTATGACGGCGGACGCTTCATCGTCACGCCCGCCATGATGTCCATTCTGGGTGCAACGACCGAGGACATGGAGGAAATCCTGCGCAGCCTCGGTTATCGCCACGAGGCGATGGAAGCTGCTGCCGTGACGGCGAAGCTTGCCGAGCTAGACGCTTTCGCGGCTGAAGCTGCCGCCAAGGAAGCCGGCGTTTCGCCGGTTGCAGAAGCCGAAAAGCCCGCTGTCCCAGCCGCAGAACCCGTACCCGCGCCGGTTGTCGTTGCTGAGGCGGAGACCGAGGCCAAGGTGGACGAAGCTGCACCCGCGGCAGCGGAAGCGGCACCGGCTGGTGAAACAGCAGAAGCGGCGGCTGAAGAGCCAAAGCCTGTGCTTCTGTGGCGTCAGGGTCGCTTCGAGGGCCGTAACCGCAATCAGGACCAGAACCGCCAGCGTCAAAATCGCGGCAACCAGAATCGCGGTCATCAGAACCGCGAGCAGGGTGGCGAGGTGCGCAAGTCCGAAGGCGCAGAGCAGCAGGCTCGCAATGATCGCGGCGGCAAGCGCTTCGACAAGCAAAAGCGTCATGACGGCGAGAACAAGCGGGAAGGTGCCAATAAGGGTGAGTTCCGCAGCGGCAATCAGCGTCAGCAGAAGCGCGATCACGGCCATCCGGCTGGCAAGCGCGTCGAGCAGGAGCGTCCTGCGCGCATCGATCCCGACTCGCCTTTCGCCAAGCTTCTGGCTCTGAAAGAACAGATGAAGAAGTAATATGGCCGCGGAAACAGGCGCTAGACAGCGAATCGACAAGTGGCTGTTCTTTGCGCGCGTGGTCAAATCAAGATCGCTGGCGGCGAAACTCGCCGTCGGCGGCAAGATCCGGGTCAATCGAGACAAGATCGAGCAGGCTGCCCATCAGGTGAAGGTTGGCGACGTACTGACCATTACGCTCGACCGGCGCATTCTCGTCTACAAGATCCTTGCTCCGGGAGAGCGCCGGGGGCCGGCGCCCGAAGCCCAGCTTCTCTATGAGGATCTTTCGCCGCCGCCGGTGCCAGCTTCGGCGGGGGTATCCGAGGCAGCAACGCCGCAGCGCGAGAGCGGCGCGGGAAGGCCGACCAAGAAAGAGCGGCGCGAAACGGATCGTTTGCGCGGAAACTGACATGGACGTGTTGCCGCAGGCCAGTTGCGGCGGTGATGGAAATTGCTCACCGAACCGTTTCGGAGAAAGCCTTTTCCATCTCAAAGGCGTCAAACGAAATGCTGTTTCAGATGTGCTTGACTTCGTGATATTGCGGCGTTTGTACCCTTGTCATGGCAGGATAAAATCGTTACCTCACGCATTGTCATAAAAGGGCATGGGCTGATACCCGCAACCATTTCCGTGCACAGTGACTTCGTGGCGAGATATTTCAAGGCCCCAAGCCGGTTGTTGGCCGATCGTCGGCTTGTCGGAATATCGGCGCAAAGCTGTAGGATAGATAAGCTGCCTGTTCAGGAATTCGGGCGGCAACAGGAGTTCGACGATGACGTATGTCGTGACCGATAATTGCATTCGCTGCAAATATACGGACTGCGTCGAGGTCTGCCCGGTCGATTGCTTCTACGAAGGCGAAAACATGCTCGTCATCAATCCCGACGAGTGCATCGACTGCGGCGTATGTGAACCGGAATGCCCTGCCGAGGCGATCAGCCCCGACACCGAGCCGGGCCTCGACAAGTGGCTGGAACTGAATACGGAATATGCGGCAAAATGGCCCAATATTACCGCGAAGAAGGACGCCCTTCCGGAAGCCAAGGAAATGGATGGCGTGGCCGGCAAGCTGGAGAAGTATTTCTCTGCAGAGCCGGGTAGCGGCGACTAATACCGTCAGGTATTGCAGCCGTTCCTTCCGGCTGCAGAAAGCTGGACCGTATATATATAAGTATCTCGTTGTTCCAGAAGGCTTCGCACTTCTGGAACATGACCATTCATCCTGTTAAGACTGACAGGATGCCAGACATTACGGAAAAGCAGGATTTATCACTTGCATTTTCTGCAATGCACCGGCAAAAGACGAATAAAATCACGGGAAAACGCCCATCTTTTAGGTGTGTTGCGTTGCCAGATACGGCATATCTGGCAATTTGTTGATTCTTGCGCGAAATTGTGTTAGGTTGTCACAATAATTTCGGTGACTGGACGTCAAGTCGTGGCGCTATGCGTTAATCTCTGAAAGGGCTGATCTTTAGTACCGGGCTGAATGGCACCGGGGAAGATGATTGCGATCTGGCGTCGTCCCCCTCACCGTACACCCGGTTGGTTAGATTTGCCGTCAGACACGTTTTCAGTTGCAAACCGACAAGCAACGTCCGTGCTTCATTTCCTCGGAGCGCGGTCGAACATCATGTGTTAACCGGCGGGTCGCGCCGGGCACAACAGGGAGTAATGAAGCGTATGTCATCCCAGCAGAAAAAGTCTCCAGTAGCGCGTGGCGGTTTCAAGGCCGGTGAGGCCATCGTATATCCGGCTCATGGCGTTGGCCAGATCGTGACGATCGAAGAGCAGGAAGTGGCAGGTCACAAACTCGAACTTTTCGTGATCGATTTCGAAAAAGACAAGATGCGCCTGAAGGTGCCGGTTGCCAAGGCCGCTTCCATCGGCATGCGCAAGCTTTCGGAGACCGATTATGTTGAACGTGCTTTGAAGGTCGTACAGGGCCGCGCACGTGTCAAGCGCACCATGTGGTCGCGCCGCGCGCAGGAATATGATGCAAAGATCAATTCCGGCGACCTGATCTCGATCTCTGAAGTCGTTCGTGATCTTTTCCGCGCTGAAAACCAGCCGGAACAGTCCTATTCGGAACGCCAGCTTTATGAAGCTGCCCTTGATCGCATGGCGCGCGAAATCGCTGCCGTGAACAAGCTCTCGGAAACCGAAGCTGTCCGGCTCATCGAAGCCAATCTCGCCAAGGGACCGAAGCGCGGCAAGGCCGACGCCGAGGCTGACCTCGACGACGATGAAGTCGAAGCCGCATAAGCTTTACTTACCTTTCTTTCAAAAAAGCCCGGCATTTCGCCGGGCTTTTTATTTGCATCGGCAAGAAAAGCCGAGGCTGCGCCATCTTTATGGAAGCTGCCAGCAATATTCTTTGGTTAAACTTTTATTGAGTTTTGCAATCAACGGTTAACCCTTCCAGTCATCATCCTGCAAAGTCGAAGATTTATCCTGATTGGGAGGGAACTTGATCGCGCCTGATGCGTTCTCCCAGACACCAGTTCGTAAACGGGTTTGTTTTGCGGCGTAATCATGTTGGCCAAAGAATGGGCCTGGCGGGGAGTTTTGGGCGAGTTCGCTAGTCGTCCAAGGAGTCTTTGTGGGACTGGCATATCCTTCCACTGAACGCCCGACGGGCGTGAGTTCAGAACAGGAGAACCAGATGAAGCAGTCATCCATGAGCAGTTCTTCCGCAGTTCCGGCCAATCGCATGCCTATGGTTGCACGCAGCCTCCCGGCGACAGCAGCCTCTTCCCAATCCATGATCCGCAGCGCGATGTCGGCTCCTTATCTGGAGCGCGAGGAGGAACGCGACCTCGCCATCCGCTGGAGGGAGCTGAAGGACCAGGAAGCTCTGCACCGCATCACATCGGCCCATATGCGGCTGGTCATTTCGATGGCGGGGCGCTTTCGCAAGTTCAAACTGCCGATGAACGATCTCATTCAGGAGGGCTATGTGGGCCTTCTGGAAGCTGCCGCGCGTTTTGACCCAGAAAGAGAAGTGCGTTTCTCCACCTATGCATCGTGGTGGATCCGCGCATCCATGCAGGATTATATCCTGCGCAACTGGTCCATCGTGCGCGGCGGTACGAGTTCGGCACAGAAAGCGCTGTTCTTCAACCTGCGCCGGTTACGTTCAAAACTGGCCCAGTCCGACGACACCATGAGCAAAGCCGAGATCTATCGGGAGATTTCCGATCAGCTCGGCGTTTCGACGAGCGATGTCGAGATCATGGACAGCCGGCTGTCAGGGCCGGACAGTTCGCTTTCGGCGCCTGTGAACAGTGAAGAGTCGGGCGCGTCGCGCCGCATGGATTTTCTGGTCGACGATCATCCCTTGCAGGACGAAATCGCCGAAAGCTCCATCGATATGGAGCGCCGTAACCGTTGGCTTAATGTGGCGCTCGACACGCTGAACGAGCGCGAACTGCACATTATCCGTGAGCGCCGCCTCGATGACGACGGTGTTACGCTCGAAGCTTTGGGTGAAAAGCTAGGCATCTCCAAGGAACGTGTGCGGCAGATTGAAAGCCGGGCTATGGAGAAGTTGAAGATCGCCCTGTTGAGCCAGCACGAACTGGCCGCCTATCAGGCGTAAATCGTTACGGTCAGGGCAACAGAAGAAGAGGGGCCGGATGGCTCCTCCTTACTTTTGTGGTTCGGGGCTCTTGCCTTCGAGCCGGGAGGACCAGTCCTCTACCTTCCGGTTTTCAAGACGCCGGATCGCGTAGCGTTTCCAGCTGTCGGCGAGGTGTGAAAGCTCCGCCATTGATGCCAGTTCGTCGTAATTCAGCGTATCGACATACAGCAGATGCCAGATGCGATGCAGCGTCCATTCCGGTGAAAGCCGGTCGGTGAGCAGCATCCTGTCTCCAGCTTCCACGTGGCCTTCTTCAAGGATACGGTAATACCAGCCAGTCCGTCCCGTCTTCTGAACGCGGACCGCCATATCTGCGGTTGCAAAGCGTTCGTTCAGCTTCCAGCAAGGCTGGCGTCCCTGCGACACCTCCACAAGCGCACTGCCCAGGCGAAACCGGTCGCCCACGGCGACATTGTGTTCGTCGAGGCCTGACGTGGAGATGTTTTCGCCGAAAGCGCCCCGAGCGTCTAGACGCGGATTATCGCCGATCTCTTTTCGCCAGATGGCATAATGATCATGCGGATAATGATGCAGTGCCTTTTCCGGCCCGCCATGCACCTTTCGGTCGCCCTGCGCGTCGCAATCCAGTCCTTCCAACGCCACACGGATCTTGCCGGAAACCGGTTGCTTGTTGATGCCGCTTGGAACGCCGCGGCTCCCGAGAGGAGCGACTTTTCCGGCAAGGACCGAGTGGACAAATATTTCCGTCATAGGCATTACTCGCTGATCAGCTTGACGCGGTCGCCGACCGAAACCGTGGCGCCTGCCGACATGGCATTGAGAAGACGGAACAGTTCCAGCTTGCGGGTCGTGCCCTGCATGCGCGCTGACAGGCTGGCCATCGTATCGCCCGGCTTTACCGTTACGACGCGGATGCGAAGCGGCTTGATGGAATTCTGTTCGGCAGGCGACAGCAGGCGGAAGGACTGCGTGACGGTTCGTGAAGCGGGCAGAAGCGCGTTGCTGCCTTTCGGAGCAGCCGTCAGGAAGCGATAGACCTTGTTGTTGGCACCGATGACCACGATGTCGAACTGCCAGCGGTCGGCGCTGGCGCGCGCGGTTGCGGCGGGCAGACCGTTGATGGTGGTGGTCTGGATCGAGCTGTCGTCGAGGCCGGTCACCCAGCCGGAGCGGATATAATCGGCTAGGTTTGACCCAGCCGGAAGAGATGCGCCATCGAAGCGAATGGCAACTTCGCCGGGGCCGCTTGCCATGACCGCATTGGCCGAATTGTCGATGCTGAAGCCATCCGGCGCCCGGAAGGTAACGCCGAGTTTTGGATGGATGAAGGTCTGCTCGCGCACATAACCTTCATTGGGCGAGTCGCCATAAAGCAGGCCGTCTATGCCGTCGAGGAAGGAATCGCGATCGGTCGTGCCGACACCCGGTGCGCCAATGCGGCGCGCATGGCCAAGCGCAAGCTGGATGCGCTGCGGTGTTGCCGGGTGGCTCGCAAGAAAGTCAAGGCTGGCATCGGTCGCGCCTGAAACCGAGCGAAAGCCCTGGTATGCTTCCATCGACTGCAGGAAACGGGCCGAAGCGAAAGGATCGTAACCGGCCTCGCCAATCATCTTGATGCCGATGGCGTCCGCCTGCAATTCCTGATTACGCGAGAATTGGGCAAGCCGCAGCTTGCCGCGCAGCGCTTCCTCGCGACTGGCGGATTCGTTGTGCAGCACCTCGCTGGCGACTCGTCCGGCAATCGCGGTCTCTGCTTCCTTTTCCTGCCGCAAGATGCCGTGGTTGGCGATGACATGGCCCATTTCGTGGGCGATCACGGCCGCGACTTCGGAGGAGTCGTTGGCGAGCGCAAGCAGGCCGCGCGTGACGTAGAGATAACCGCCAGGCAATGCGAAGGCGTTGATATTCGGACTGTCGAGAATGGTGATGCGGTAGGTCTGATCCGGCTTGTCGGTAACGGTCGTCAGCTTGCCGACGATTTTCGCCACCATGCGCTCAAGCTTCTGGTCCTTGTATTCGCCGCCATAGGTCGCGAGGATGCGCGGATGCTGCTGGGCGCCGATTTGTGCCAGCCGGTCATTGCGCGTCACATTGTCGACCGTCACAGGATTGTCGGAAGGCTGCAGCCCCAGATCCTTGCTGGAATTGATCGACTGGCAACCTGAAATCAGGGCGATTGCCAGCAGGCCAATACCGATGGCCGGTTTCCGCCAATTTTGCTGCGTCCATTCTGGCAGGGAGATAGGTGAACACAGGAAGGCCCGGGAACGGGTCGATTGACGGAACAGTATTTTATCCTCGCTTCTGAATCAGAATGGATGATCCGGGACAAATCTAGCCACAGACCTGAAAGCGCACAAGAATCTGTAGCCGGTTCTTCCGGTTGATTGCGAACAAAATATGTCCGCAACCGTAACTCTATTTGAGGCCCGACCCCAAACTGCGCTTTTCGCCGATATAGTGCCGCAGTGCTTCCGGTCCAGTCGGTGAAAGCAGTTGAGCTGCGGGGCCGATGGCGGAAATCCTGCCACTGTCGAGAAAAAGCAACACTGCATCGAGATAGAGCGCATCTTCGGGTGTGTGGGTCACCATCAGCACGGTCATTCCGGTTTCGAGCTGAAGCTCTTTCACCAGATCCAGCATCTGGTGTCGCAGTGCCGGGCCAAGCGAGGCAAAGGCTTCATCAAGGAGCAAAACGGGCCGTTGTCGGATCAGTGCGCGGGCAATCGCCACACGCTGGCGTTCGCCGCCGGATAATGCTTCCGGCTTGCGCTGTTCCTTGCCGGTCAGCCCTACACGTGAAAGGGCGGTTGCAATGTCTGCCCGGTCTTGCGCGGTGAGCCTGAGGTTCGGGGAGCGCCCGAGGCCGACATTCTGTTCGACGGTCAGGTGGGCGAACAAGTTGTTTTCCTGAAACACCATCGAGACGGGCCGGTCGGCGGGCGAGAGCGCGGTTACATCTGCGCCTGCAATGAGGATGCTGCCCGATTGCGGAAATTCAAAACCGGCAATCAGGTTGAGAAGCGTTGACTTGCCAGAACCGCTTGGCCCGACAATGGCAGCAATGACACCGCCTTTTATCGCCGCATCGAAATGCATGGCGGTTTCGCCATAACTGAAATGAACGTCATCGAGGCGGATTTCGGCAAGGGAGTCCATCGGGGCAATCATAGAGAAGGCGTTTCCTTTCGGGATGCGCGATCTGCGATCATCATCAATGCGAGGCAGAGGAGCCCCAGAATGAGTCCCAGTCCGGCAGCATCGAATGTGCGATAGCTGCCCATGCGCTGCAAGAGGAGATAGGGGAGCGTCAAAAGCGCGTCACTGCCGAAAAGGGCAATCGTGCCGAGGTCGCCAAGAGAAAGCGCCATGGCGAAAGCAAAGGCCATGCTAGCGGGACGCCGGATCGAAGGCCAGTCGATGAGCCGGAAACGATTGAGGCTGTGAATGCCCAACTGCGCGCAAAGCCGGTTGTGGCGGCTGGCCGCCGTATCCCATGCGGGCCGGAGAAGGCGCACGGCAAAAGGCATCGCCATGGCGGCATTTACGGTGACGACCATGAAGGGCGCCGCCGTGAAAGGGTCGGTAAAACGGCGGAGCAGGATGAACCAGCCCGCGCCGATTACAATCGGCGGCATGACAAGGATGAGGCTCGCGCCGGTGTCGAAAATATTGGCCAGCCTGCGTTTTTTTAACGCCTCGCGGGCAGAGACGAGTGCCAGTGACAGAATGACCGAGAGAAGTGCTGCCGAAAAACCGAGAGAAAGACTGGTGCCAATGGCGCGCCAGACCGGCGCTTCGGTCAACAACCGGCCGAAATCGGCAGCGAGACCGGAAACAACAACGCCTGCCACCGGCAGGGCGACATAGAGGAAGCCTGCCGCGATGACGATGATGTTCAAAACCCTTTCAGCCGTGGACGTCTTGCCATAGCGCCGCAGGGTTGCCGCATGCGTGAAACCTTCTTCGGATGACCTGCCGGTTAGCCGCAGGGCCAGAAGAACAAGCAATGTCAGCGCAAGCTGGGTGAAGGTGAGCGCAACGGCGCGGCCCGGATCGAAATCGAAATGCAGGCTCTGGTAGATCGCGACTTCCAGCGTGGTGGCGCGCGGGCCGCCGCCGAGCGTCAGGACGGTCGTGAAACTCGTCACGCAGAGCATGAAGATGAGACCGATCATGCCCGGCAGATTGCGCCGGATCACAGGCCATTCGATGAGGCGGAAACGTGCCCTATTGCCCATGCCGAGCTGTGCGGCAAGCTTCCAGTAATCGGTCGGGATCGAATCGTAAGCTGCCAGAATGAGACGGACGGCTAGCGGCATGTTGAAGAAGACGTGCGCGATCAATATACCGGTGATGCCGTAAATGTCGGGCTGGAAGGGGTGACCAGCTGCTTCCGATAGATGAGCAACGAGACCGTTACGGCCATAGATGCCGGTGACGCCCAGAACCGCGACGAGGGCGGGCAGGGCAAGCGGCAGGGCGAACAGGCGCAGGATCAGCCCGCGACCCGGAAAATTTGCTTCGGCATAAAGCGCGCGGGCGACCGGAACCGCAAACAGCACCGAAAGCAGGCTCGACGCGATTGCCTGCAATATGGTGAAGCGCGCCACCCGCCACAGATAGGTGTCGAAATTGGCGGCAGCGTCGAAACCGCCGCTGCCGGCCTCGAAGGCAAGGGCCGCAAGTGCGCCGCCGGCAAGCACGACCAGAAAGACAAGTGCCAGCACACCCGCGACGGGTTTCATCGCGGGTGTGACATCAGGTTGGCGCCGCGCCGGATGCGCGGTCATCTGCTCGTTGCGGCCAGCCATTCATCGACCCAGGACTTGCGGTTTCTGGCCACTTCGTCGGATGGAATGAGCAGGGTCTTTTCCGGCTTCGGGAGAGCATCGAAAGCGGCGGGAAGTGCGGCGGAAATCTTGCCCGCCGGGTACATCCAGTTGGTTTCAGGAATGACATCCTGAAAGCCGGGACCAGTCATGAAGGCCAGAAATTTTTGCGCCAGGGGATTTTTTGCGCCGGTTGTGGTCTGGGCGGCCAGCTCGATCTGGAGATAATTGCCTTCCGGATAGGCCAGAGCCTTATAACGATCCGTCTTTTCCGCGATCATGTGATAGGCGGGAGACGTCGTATAGGACAGCACCATCGGGGCTTCGCCCTTGGTGAAAAGTCCGTAGGCTTCCGACCAGCCGGGGGTAACGGTGAGAATGCGCTTCTGCAATTTCTGCCAGGCGGCTTCCGCCTCGTCGCCATAGACCGATTTCATCCAGAGCAGCATGCCGAGCCCCGGTGTCGAAGTGCGGGGATCTTGCAGTACGATCTTCTGGGACGAATCGCCTTCGACCAGTTCCTTCAGGCTTTTGGGCGGGTTGGGCAGCTTTTCGGAATCGTAGACCACGGCAAAATAACCGTAATCATAGGGAACGAAAATATCGTCCTTGAAGCCGCCCGGAACGCTCACGTTGTTCTGGTCGATGCCGCTCGGGGCGAAGAAACCGGTAGCGCGTGCTTCGGTCGTCAGATTGGTATCGAGGCCGAGGACGATATCGGCCTTGGTGTTGCTGCCTTCGAGCTTGAGGCGGTTGAGCAGGGCAACGCCGTCGGCGGATGCAATCCAGTCAACTTCGCAGTTGCATTCCTTTTCGAAGTTTTCCTTAACTTTCGGGCCGGGCCCCCATTCGGAAACGAAGCTGTCATAGGTATAGACGGTGAGCTTGTCTTTCGCCTGAGCCGAAGGCACGAAAGCGATGGCAGCGGAAAATGAAAAGGCCAGCAAAGATAAAAGCCGCATCACGGCACTTCCTTTCTTTTACTACAAGAGGATTGAGCGCCGTTTTATGGAGCATCTAATCCCTCCGCCGGTGCAAACCGGATCAGGTTCAGCGGGTTGGCCGTTTTATTCAGCATTTCCGGGCGCAAAACCGTTTCACACCTTTGCTGGAAATGCTCTTTGGACCTCTCAGCCATCAGCAAAGCGGATGGCACCCCGTTAGAGCGACTGGGACAATAATCTTTCAGGACGGGAAGAGCAAGGGACCGGCGCGGCAGTGAATGTGGCTTCCGGCGCGGATTTGCCCGTGTTATGAGCGGCTTATGAGCACATTCGTCATTCTCCTCGGCGGCGATCTGACCGTGACTGATCGCCTGAAACGCCAAATTGCAGGTGCGCGCATTCTCGCTGCCGATAGCGGTATCCGTCACGCTGCGGCGCTCGGCGTCGAACCGGAACTGTGGCTGGGTGACTTCGATTCGGCCTCTGCCGAATTGCAGGCGCAATATCGACACGTACCGCAGAAACGATTTCCATCGGCCAAGGATATGACAGACGGGGAGCTTGCTTTTGAGGAAGCTTATGTGCGGGGCGCGACACGGGTCATTCTTTGCGGGGCCTTCGGGGGGCAGCGGACCGATCACACGCTACAGCATCTCACCATGGCGACGGCGCAGGCAGCGCGCGGACGGGAGATCATGCTCTCCAGCGGAGCGGAGGAAGCATGGCCCCTGCCGCCTGGAGATTATATTTACGACTTTCCTAATGGAACGCCCTTCAGCGTCATCAATTTCAGCACAGTGGAAGGCCTTTCGATCACGAATGCAGAGTGGCCGTTAGATAATGTGACCCTTCCGTTCGGCTCTTCATGGACGGTTTCCAACATTGTTCGCGGAACACTTCGCATTACTGCGCGTTCTGGCCTCGCGATACTTGTAGCCAACTTGGAGATGGCGGCTTCCCCCATTGCGGGCTGCTAACCTTACCAATTGAAAGAGCTTGACGCTGGCAAACGAAACGTATTGTAAATGGGTCAAGCGGGTGTCATCTGCTTAAGCGCCGAAATTGGGGACGCAAGGTCGGTGATTAGTTCAACCCTGTAGGAGATGTTCCAATGAAATCGCGTCTTACGATGATTGCAGTTGCTGGCGTGCTTGCGTTCTCGACAGCCGCATGCACGACCAACGAACAGCGCACGGCCGGTTATGGCGTTGGCGGCGCAGCGCTCGGCGCTCTCGCTGGCGGCGCAATCGGCGGCAACGGCCGCGGCGCTCTGACCGGTGCTGCTATCGGTGCCGTGGCTGGTACGCTGCTTGGTGCAGCCCAGACCCGCAATGGCGTGCAGTATTGCCGTTACCGCGACCCGTATGGCCGCATCTACGAAGCACCCTGCCAGTAATTTCTGGGCCAGTAATAGCGAGCAAGCAAGTTTACGGACAGGCCGGGGAAACCCGGCCTGTTTGTTTTTAGCGGGACTTTTCGTGCGTTCCATTTGACAGAACGGCTTTTGTCGCGGACAAGCAGGGCGGAATTTTCAATCCTGTTTATCGAAGAGAACCATGGCACCACCACTCCTTCGCCTCGACCAGATCAAGCTCACCTTCGGAGGCACGCCGCTTCTGGAGGATGCCAGCCTCTCGGTGAGCGAGGGCGACCGTATTGCACTGGTCGGACGCAACGGGTCGGGTAAGTCCACCCTGCTCAAGATTGCCGCCGGTATGGTGGAGGCGACATCGGGCGAGGTTTTCAAACATCCGGGTGCAACCGTGCGCTATCTGCCGCAGGTGCCGGACATGGACGGCTTCGCCAATGTGCGCGCCTATGTGGAAGCCGGGCTGGGACCGACGGACGATCCCCACCGCGTCACCTATCTACTTGAACATCTGGGGCTGACCGGTGAGGAGAAGCCGGATCATCTGTCTGGTGGCGAGGCGCGCCGTGCAGCACTTGCGCGGGTGATCGCGCCGCAGCCTGATGTGCTGTTACTGGACGAGCCGACCAACCATCTCGATCTTACGACAATCGAATGGCTGGAAGGCGAGCTTCGCCAGATTCGCTCGGCCATTGTTCTCATCTCGCATGACCGGCGCTTTCTGGAAAATGTCAGCCGGGCGACTGTCTGGCTTGATCGCGGCATCACGCGTCGTCTGGAACAGGGCTTTGCTCATTTCGAGGAATGGCGTGACAAGGTTCTCGAAGAGGAAGAGCGCGATCACCACAAGCTGGGGCGCCAGATTGCCCGTGAAGAGCACTGGCTGCGTTACGGCGTCACGGCGCGCCGCAAGCGCAACATGCGCCGCCTCGGTGAATTGCATTCCATGCGCGCCGATTTCCGCAACCACCGCAAGGCGCAGGGAACCGCGGTTCTGGCGGCAAGCGACGCCAAGGAATCCGGCAAGCTGGTGATCGAAGCCAAGGGGCTGAGCAAGGCCTATGGCGAGCGCGTGCTGGTAAAGGATTTTTCGATCCGCGTGCAGCGCGGCGATCGCATCGGTCTTGTTGGTCCCAACGGTGCCGGGAAAACGACGCTTTTGTCGCTTCTGACCGGCAAACTGGAACCGGATTCAGGAACGCTGCGGCTTGGTGTCAATCTCGAAATGGCAGAACTCGACCAGAAGCGCGAAAGCCTCAATCTGGACGAGACGCTGGCGCATTATCTGACGGACGGGCGCGGAGAAAGCCTTGTCGTGAATGGCGAGCAGCGGCATGTCGTATCCTATATGAAGGACTTTTTGTTTCAGCCGGAGCAGGCGCGCACGCCCATCCGCGAGCTTTCCGGCGGTGAACGTGCCCGCCTGATGCTGGCCCGCGTTCTGGCGAGGCCCGCAAATCTGCTTATCCTCGACGAGCCGACCAACGATCTCGATATGGAAACGCTCGATCTGCTGCAGGAGCTGGTCGCCGGTTTTGCCGGCACGGTCATCCTGGTCAGCCACGACCGCGATTTTCTGGATCGCACCGTTACCTCGGTCATTGCGCCGGAAGGTGACGGGCGCTGGCTCGAATATGCAGGCGGCTACGCCGATATGATGGCGCAGCGCAAGGAACAGGCACTCAACCGGCGCTCGGTCAAGGCATCAAGTGCCCGAGGTGACGAGAAGCCGGAAGAGGACGCATCCCAGCCCAAGCGTGAGGAAAAGCGCAAGCTCTCCTACAAGCAGAAATTCGCGCTTGAAACGCTGCCCGGCAAAATGGATGCGTTAGCAAAGGAAATCGCAGTGCTGGAAGGGAAGCTTGCCGATCCGCAGCTTTATGCCAAGGACCCGGCGTTGTTCGGCAAGACTGCCGGTCTTCTTGAGAAAAAACGCTCAGAAAATGCGGCCATGGAAGAAGAATGGCTGGAACTGGAAATGCTGCGCGAGGAGATCGAAGGGTAGGGCTACCCTTAGAGCGGTTCCGGTTGAAGCGGAACCGCTCTAACTATCTGTTTTGTCGCATTATCCTACGCAAAACCGCTGCGCACTTTTGCTGGAAATGCTTTAGATGCCTTGAAATTTAACTGCTCGCCTTGTTCAGCAGGGCGATTTCATCGTCGCTGAGTTTCAGTTCGGCTGCGGCGATCAACTCGCCGAGCTGGGCCGAGCGCGTGGCGCTGGCGATGGGAGCAGTGACTGACGGCTGCGCGATGAGCCACGCGATTGCGACCTGCGCCGGCGTGACATCGAGATTGCGGGCCACGTCGTCGAGTGCAGCAATGATCCGCGACCCCCGATCCGTCAGGTATTTCTCGACCGATTTGCCGCGCGCACTTTGTGCCAGATCGTCAGCGGAACGGTATTTGCCGGTGAGGAAACCGGCTGCCAGTGCGTAATAGGGAATGGCGCCGAGCTGGTAGTCGCGGCAGATCTCCTCCAGCCCGTTTTCGAAATCCGCGCGATCATAGAGATTATAAAGCGGTTGCAGGCTCTCATAACGCGGCAGGTTGTTGGCCCGGGCGACTTCCAGTGCCTCGGTCAGCCTTTCAGGCGTGAGATTGGACGCACCGATGGCGCGTACCTTGCCAGCCTCGATCAGTTCCTTATAAGTGCCGAGCACGTCTTCAAATGGTGTTGCGGGATCGTCCCAGTGGGACTGGTAAAGATCGATATAATCCGTCTGCAGCCGTTTGAGGGAGGCATCGACCGCCTTGCGGATATAGGCTGGGGCAAGACCCTTCTCGTCAGGGCCCATTTCCGAGCCGACCTTGGTGGCAATAACGACCTTGTCACGCAGGCCGCGCGATTTCAGCCAATTGCCGATAATGGTCTCGGACTCGCCGCCCACATTTCCGGGCGCCCAGGCAGAATAGACATCCGCCGTGTCGATGAAATTGAATCCGGCATCGACAAAACGGTCGAGAAGCGAAAAGGATGTCGCTTCATCGACCGTCCATCCAAATACATTGCCGCCAAAACACAGCGGCGAGACGTTGAGTTCACTACGTCCGAGCTTCCTGAACTCCATGGACCCTATCCCCTTCCTTCGAGCGCGGATCGCAGGCGATCCGCCGGGTTACGATTTCAGGAGAAGGCGGCCGCGAGAGCCGATATCAGCTCATGCCAAGCGCATCCATATAGAGCTGCAGCATGGCTTCTTCTTCCTGACGTTCATGGTCTTCTTTTTTACGCAGACGAATAATGGTCCTCACGACCTTGCTGTCAAACCCCGAACCCTTCAATTCCGCGTAAACTTCCTTGATATCGTCGCCGATGGTCTTTTTTTCTTCTTCCAGGCGCTCGATGCGTTCAATGAAAGCGCGCAACTGGCCGACAGCAATCGTTTGGGCTTCGCTGGTAATGTCGTCGCTCACGAGGAGTTCTCCAATTCAAAGTCTATGATGGTGCGGATGCGCATTGCGCGAGAACCGCTTATCGAAAGTCTGGACCGTTTTTCCCGCGAGTCGCAGGCAAAATTAAGAGCCTTTTTCGATGCACGAGCCGGTTTGACGGGTCAAGCCCTGTGGATAGCGGGCAAAGCCTCTCCTGACAGCCCTGTTATCCAATGCGATCGGCGCGCGATCCGAAATGCCGGACAGTGTGGATGTCTGGAAGCGTATTGATATGCGCAATCATCGGAGCCAGCCTGTCGGCCCATTCCGCAGCTCCCTTGTCATCGGCAATCAGGTCCTGCCGCACTTCGATCAGGACATGGGCGAAGCCCTTCGCCGTCGCATGCCGGTACATGGCATCATTCTTGAGTGCACCATCGTAAGGCTCGTTGTCGCCGACGATAAGACCGGGATTTTCGCGCAACAATGACAGAAGCGGTTTCACGGCGCGATCATCCTTGTCCCACAGAAGGCCGATCTGCCAGGGGCGGGGCTTGTCCTTCCAGCGCGGCGTGAAGGAATGGATCGAAACGATGAAGGGGCCCCCACCGCTTTCCGCAGCCACCCGCTCGCTCGCCCGTGCAACTGCGTTGTGATAGGGACGATAGAAGCGTTCAAGACGTTCCTCGCGCTCGCCCGCCGACATCGGATAATTGCCCGAGATGACCGCGCCGTCGGATAATTGCATGATGAGGGTCGGATCGTCCTCTCCGCGATTGGGATCAATCAGGAGACGCGAAAAACCTCCGAGGACCGCTGGCGCGTTCAGGCGCCTGGCAAGCCTGCGCGTCAAATTCTCGACGCCGATATCATAAGCGATATGCCGGTCGAATTCACTTTCCTGCAAACCAAGCGTGCCATATTCGGCAGGAACGTCGCGGCGGGCATGATCGGCAGTGAAAAGAAGGCCGAGGCTGAAATCGCCCTTAATCTCATGCAGGGGAGAAAATGGTGACGCGGATTGATGCAGCATGGAGCAAAATCCCAAAGCTCGTTGGGGAGGGGCCGACGGGAATTATTTCTGTGGTCTAAGGGAAGCTGTTTCACGTCTGTCATGAGAAAGCCCGGATTGCAATGATCATTCTTGGGCCTGGAGCACCTGTTCTCTACCGGACTGCGTTGACATCAAAGGCGAAACTGCCGAAAAGAGAGCGACCCGGAAACCGGGTTTCAGGTGCGATGCAATTCGTACAACATAGAAGCGATAGCGGGCTGAAGGGGTTCGGCGAATGCGATTTCCACTATCTCTAGCTTTGTTTGCCGGAGTGCTGCTGAGTGCGCTGGGTATGACATCCATAGAGGCGCGCGCCGACTTCCGCGTATGCAATGCAACCCAGAATCTGGTCGGTGTAGCCATCGGCTACCGGGCCAAGACCGGCTGGGTGACTGAAGGCTGGTGGCATATCGAAGGCGCTGCCTGCAAAACGCTGCTCGAAGGTCCGCTTTCTTCACGCTATTATTACCTCTATGCCGAAGATGCCCAGGGAGGCGGGCGCTGGGAGGGCAAGGTCAATATGTGTGTGGCCGAAAAAGAATTCCGTATTACTGGCGTCCAGGATTGCTTTGCGCGCGGTTTCCAGCGCAACGGCTTCCAGGAATACGACACCGGGGAACAATCGAGCTGGATGGTTCAGCTTACCGATGAAACGCCGACCCAAAATCCCACCGTTACAGGAACGAATAGTCAATGAAGCGCAACCGCAAGGTCAAGATTCTCGCCACGCTAGGTCCGGCGTCGGGCGAGGAAGCCGTCATCCGCAAGCTGTTTGAGGCAGGCGCGGATGTGTTCCGCATCAATATGAGTCATGCCGATCATGACCTGATGCGCACCCTCGTCAAGCGCATCCGCAATGTGGAAAAGGAACTGGGCCGCCCGATCGGCATCCTCGCCGACCTCCAGGGCCCCAAGCTGCGCGTCGGTAAGTTCAAAGATGGCAAGGTCGATCTCGTTCCCGGCCAGACCTTCACCCTCGACAATAATGAAGCGCCGGGCGACGAAACCCGCGTCTACCTTCCGCATCCCGAAATTCTTGAAGCTGTCGAGCCGGGCCATCGCCTGCTGATCGACGACGGAAAGCTGCATCTGGTTGCCGAAGCAAGCGACGGCAAGTCGATCCGCTGCAAGGTGATCTCCGGAACGCGTATTTCGGATCGCAAGGGCGTCAGCCTTCCGGATACGACGCTTGGCGTCGGCGCGCTCACGGAAAAGGACCGCAAGGACCTCGATGCCGTTCTGAAGGAAGAGATTGACTGGGTTGCGCTTTCCTTCATCCAGCGTCCCGAAGATCTGGCCGAAGTGCGCAAGGTTTCGCGCGGCAAGGTCGGCCTGATGTCGAAGATCGAGAAGCCGCAGGCTGTAACGCGTCTTGATGAAATCATCGAGCTTTCCGACGCATTGATGGTCGCGCGCGGCGATCTTGGCGTTGAAATGCCTCTCGAAAGCGTTCCGGGCATTCAGAAGCAGATCACGCGCAAGGCACGCCGCGCCGGCAAGCCGGTCGTTGTCGCAACGCAGATGCTGGAATCGATGATCACGGCTCCTGTCCCGACACGCGCCGAAGTGTCGGACGTTGCAACCGCCGTATTCGAAGGCGCCGATGCGATCATGCTTTCGGCGGAATCAGCCTCGGGCCAGTATCCGGTTGAAGCCGTCGCCACCATGAACCGCATTGCGGAGCAGGTGGAAAAGGAGCCGACCTATTCGACGATCATCGATGCGCAGCGCGCAGCGCCGGAGCCGACGGGCGCCGACGCAATCTCGCTTGCTGCACGTCAGATCGCGGAAACGCTGAAGCTTTCAGCCATCGTCACCTATACTGCTTCCGGCACGACCGGCCTGCGCGCTGCCCGCGAGCGTCCGCGCACGCCGATCATCGCCTTGTCGCCAGTCGTCGATACCGCCCGCAAGCTGTCGCTCGTTTGGGGTCTCCATTGCGTTGTGACCGCCGATGCGCATGATCTCGAAGACATGGTCAACCACGCCTGCGAAATCGTCTTCCACGAAGAGTTCGGCAAGGCAGGCGACCGTGTCATCATCACCGCCGGCGTTCCGTTCGGCACACCGGGTGCGACCAACATGCTGCGCATCGCCTATATAGGACCCGATGGAAAATCGGGGATCTAGACTGGCAATATTCCGGCCGTGACGGCCTGCAAATGGCGTTGTTTTGCGCTTCCGGTGCTCATGTAGATTTCTTTGACGCATAGTCTGATCCGAAAAGTCTGCAATTTTCGGGACCATGCGTCAAAGTACATTCCGCTCCGGTTCTCAAACCCCACCATTTTCGACTCGTCACAGCCGGAATCTCATCCAGTCGTGCCAGACGGCATCCAAAGAAACGCGCTCTTTCAGAGCGCGTTTTTCTTTGAGCAGAGATGAATTGGAGGAGGCAGGGACGCTCTAAGTCCGCGTGTCCGTCAGTTCGTCGGCCAGATCGTTGAAGTTCTTCTGTGCGTCGCGCATCATCGGATAAACGATCAAAGCCTGTTCATAGGCTTTCAGCGCCTGTTCCTTGAGCCCACGCAGGCGCAAGATGGCTGCCATACCGGTCAAAGCGCCATAATGGCGAGGTTCCAGCTCCAGCGTACGATTGATGTCGTACATGGCATGGGCATAGTCTTTTTGCAGGAAATAGACCGTAGCGCGGCGGTTCCAAGCCTCCGCATATTCCGGGTCGAGTGCAATAGCCTCGTTCAGGAAGTCGATAGCCGAAGGATAGCGCTGCTCCAGCATCGCCGTGTTCGCCCATTGCATCAGAAGATCGACCGTGGCGCTGCCCGACTGCGACCAGAGCGTATTGATCTGCGAAGCAATGCGCCGCGCCTTGGCTTCATCCGTTGTACGGCGAAGATCGGCAAAGAGCTTGTCGAGACGCTCTTCCGGTGTTTCGGCTGCAGCCGGTGCCGGCTTTTCGGGCGCTGGTTTCTGATCGCTGTCCGGGCCGGTCTGAACGGGCGTCAGCGGCGCCGTAAGCGGGATTTTATCGGGCGCTGCTTCGGCATAAGCCAAAGGCATCGTGCCCAGTGACGCGATCACAGAAAAAGAAATCAGACATGCAAAAACGTTCCGCATGCGCATAGATTTTATCATGCGCAGCGAAACGTCAAATGCAAAATCAGAAATAAGATTAGCCCTGACGAGCCTTGTAGCGCGGGGCAGTCTTATTGATGATGTATACGCGGCCCTTGCGGCGGACCAGCTGGCAGTCGCGATGACGGGCCTTAAGCGCTTTAAGCGAGTTCTTGATCTTCATGTCAATCACCGGTCTTGTTGGCCCGTTGACGTGCAGATGCCGCGGGGCTTCATAAAAACAGGCGCCCGAGGCGCCAATTGGTTACAGGCACTGTTAGATGCCCGAAGGGTTGGCCGAAATACACAAGGTTTCAGGCAAATGTCAACTCCTGAGCGGCAGATTCAGGGCACCAGAGCTGAAATTCTTGGCGGGTGGTAAAAGATTCATCGGGAATCGGCAGGATTCCCGATGAACATCATTTCTTGCGAGGCTGGATGCGCGTCACATGCCCCATCTTGCGGCCCGGACGTGCTTCCTTTTTGCCGTAAAGATGCAGCACGGCGTTCTCTTCAGAGAGAATCGCCGGCACCTTTTCGACGTCATTGCCGATAAGATTTTCCATCACGCAATCGGAATGGCGGTCGGTGTTGCCCAAGGGCAATCCGGCAACGGCGCGAATGTGCTGTTCAAACTGCGAAATGGCACAGGCCGCTTCCGTCCAGTGGCCGGAGTTATGGACACGCGGGGCAAACTCATTTGCCAGCAGTGTACCGTCCTTCAGGACGAAGAATTCGAGCCCGAGCACGCCGACATAATCAAGCGCATTCAAAAGCTTTGTAGCGGCTTTGTGGGCAGCTTCCGCGGTGCTTTCGGAAATGACAGCCGGTACCGTCGAGGTGGCAAGGATTCCGTCCTTGTGTACGTTTTCGGCGATATCGAAGATAGCGATGTTGCCGTTGCGATCACGCGCTGCGATCACCGAGACTTCCCGCTCGAAATCGACGAAGCCTTCGAGGATGGCCGGCGCGCGATTGATTGCAAGAATCGCCTTGTGGGCTTCGCTCTCGTCGAGGGATGTCAGGCGGACCTGTCCCTTGCCATCATAGCCCAGACGCCGCGTCTTGAGGATGCCGCGCTCTCCAAGGGCTCCCAGAGCCGCGATCAGGGTTTCCTCATCATCCACGAGGCGCCAGGGAGCCGTTTCGATATCACTTTCGTTGAGGAACTGTTTTTCCGTGAAGCGATCCTGCGAGACTTCAAGCGCTGCCGGCGGTGGCAAGACCAGAGCCGTTTCGGCCAGCCTGTCGGCGGCGCTCACCGGCACGTTCTCGAATTCGTAGGTAATGACATCGGACGCTGCTGCAAGTTCCGCAAGCGCCTTCGGATCGTCATAGGCGGCGATGATCTGACGGTTGGCGACCTGTGCCGCCGGGCAATCGGCCTGTGGTTCCAGGATTACGGTTTCAAAGCCGAGACGCGCTGCGGCCATGGCAAGCATCCGTCCGAGTTGGCCGCCGCCGATAATGCCGATGGTTGCACCGGGCTTCAGTCCGGAATTGTTCATATCAGGCCTCGTTCGAAGGGCGTTCCGCCACGCTTTCCGTCTGCGCCGTGCGCCAATCATCGAGGCGGGCTGCGAGTGCGTCGTCATAAAGCGCCAAAACGGCTGCGGCGAGCAGTGCGGCATTGACCGCACCGGCGCGGCCGATGGCCAGCGTGCCGACAGGAATACCGGCTGGCATCTGCACGATGGAAAGAAGCGAATCCTGACCCGAAAGCGCCTTGGATTGAACCGGGACGCCGAAGACAGGCAGAGACGTCATGGCTGCTGTCATGCCCGGCAGGTGAGCCGCGCCGCCAGCGCCCGCGATGACGACCTTGAAGCCTTCCGCCTTGGCCCCCTTGGCAAAGGCAACGAGCCGATCAGGGGTGCGATGCGCGGAAACAATCCGGGCATCGAAGGAAATGCCGAGTGCTTCGAGTGTGTCCGCTGCATGGCGCATGGTTTCCCAGTCGGACTGGCTTCCCATGATGATGGCGACATCGGCAGTAACGCTCATTGATCTTCCTGCTCCGCTTCTTTCGTACATGTCTAGGGTGATGTTAAAATGAGAGAGCCGGGCAAACCCCGGCTCTGTCATGGATCGCTATGGATATTCAGGCGATGATGTCGGGGATGACCCGATCTTCCATCTCCTGCAACTTGTCCTTGATTGCGAGCTTTTTCTTCTTCATGCGCTGGACGCGCAATTGGTCGCAGCCAACCGCTATCATGGCGTTTATGGCAGCATCAAAATCCGCGTGTTCCTGTTTCAGTCGTGCGACGGCCAACCTGATTTCGGCCTGTTCCTGATCGGACATGCGGTGCCCCGTTCTGTTGAATAGTTTTACGGGCCGCGCCAAACCATAAAAAGGTGCGGCGTCAGCCCGTTTCCGGCGAAGCCCTTATCACATTTTTCGCGTCAGGAAAATGCTACCACGACAAAATCGACTTTGCATCAAACTCATGCCAAACTGTCATGGTTCTGTCATGGACGCGGCTGTCGACGGCGACAAACAATACCGCATCCTTGGCAGCCGGGACTGCGTGTTTGGCCCGGAAATACAGGAGGTGTGCCGGGCGCTCATGCAGGTTGAATGGCGGGATAGCGGGCAAACGAGTTCCACGTTGTTCCGTAAATCAGGGAAATCAACCAAAGGAGATCTGATGATGGCTATCGAGTCCCATCTTGCCACGCTCGAAAAGAAGCACGGCGCTCTGGAACAGGAAATTTCCGAAGCCCTAGCGTCACCGGCAATGGACGACCTGCACGTTGCATCTCTCAAGCGCAAGAAGCTCATGCTCAAGGACCAGATCGAAAAACTGAGATCCCAGGTAACACGTCACTGAAAAGGAAAACCGCGCTTTGATCGCGGTTCGGTAAGGCGCCTCCAGCCATCGAGATAGAGACAGACCGGCTCTGACGAGCCGCAGGTTTCTTATTGAGGTGTCCCGCAAACTCTACTGCTGGCAGGGACCCTCAATCTACGGGGTGAAGACGCCGGATTGCAGTCTTGGCGGCTGTGTCACAGCCGCCGAACATATTGTTGTAATTATTTAAAATCGATTGTTCATAGCGTCTTTTTACGAGCAGATTACGAGCAGATCAGCTTTCCATTTCAGCTCTCGGGTCAAGGTTCAGCGCTTCCGGCGTGGCGCCGCGTTCTGACGGCATGCTCATGAACTGGTCCTTGTCCTCCTTCGGAACCGAAGCGCGCCTGCGGGAACGGAACAGCGCGTAGCCAGTAATGGAAATATGCGCGAGCATGGTGATGGCGAAGAGGCCCGACGGCCAGAAAATATCCATGGCCGCCGCCGCCAAAAGCGGCCCGAGCATTGTGCCGAAACCGTACAGCAGCAAAAGTCCGCTCGATACTTTCACAAAGCTTTCCGATGTCGCGTGATCGTTCGCATGGGCGACCGCAACAGGATAGAGCGCATAGGCGAGTGCGCCGTAGCAGCCGGTCATGGCGATAATGACGGGGCCGCTGGAAGGCGCGACGAGGAAGGCGATGAGACCAACCAGAGCCGCCAGTGCCGCCACGCTTGCCAGCACGAAACGCCGGTCGACCAGATCGGAAATGCGGCCGATAGGAATCTGCATCAAGGCACCGGCTGCGATGGTTACGCTGACCATCAAGGCGATTTCGGTGGTGGAAATGCCGGATTTCGCGCCGAAAACGGCTCCAAGCGTACCCCAGGCTCCATTGGCGATGCCGATCAGGATGCAGCCGACAAAGGCGGCGGGCGAGTTATTATAGAGCGCCTTGAGATCAAGTTGCACTTCCGTCAGCGGCTTGGGGCTGACAGCCGTGGAAATCGCGGTCGGGATTAGGGCCAGACAGAAGAAGATGCCGCTTATCATGAACAGATGATCGGAGCGCACATCGCCTGCAGCCACCAGCATCTGCCCGGACATGGTGGCTCCGTAGTTGACCATCATGTACATGCCGAAAATCTTGCCGCGCGATTCGTTGGTTGCACGCTCATTCAGCCAGCTTTCGATGACCATGAAGGCGCCGGCCATGGAAAAGCCGGTGAAGGCGCGCAGGATCACCCAGATCGTTGCATCGACGAAGACACCGGAAAGCAGGGCAATGATCGCAGCCGATGCGGCAAAACAGCCGAATGCCCGTACATGGCCGACGCGGCGCACCAGGCGCGGCGCGAATAGGCAACCGGCAACGAAACCGCCGGCCCAGGTTGTTCCGAGCATACCGAGCGATGCGACCGAAAAACCTTCCGCGCCGCCACGCAGTGGTAGCAGAAGACCATGAAGTCCCGAAGCGATGAGGAGGAAGGCAGTGCCGCAGAGGAGGGCCAGAACCTGAATGTAAATGCGCAAAATTCTATTCCCGCAATTTGAAGCTGGGCGGTCAATGCAGCTGAGCGCCCCTTGCGATCAGTGACTATGTTCCTAAACGTTTCATTCGGAAATGGTTCCGGAGACTTTGCTCCGGCAACCATTTCCGCTGGAGAAATCTTCGCTATCGAAACAATGCTTCTGCCGCTGCACGGCTGTCGCCCTTCTTCAGGCGTGCTGCCTTCAATCGCTCTATTTCGGATTGCAGCAGGGCAATATGCTGGTCGATCTCCGTGACCGAAAGCAGCGACAGTTCCTCCTCGCTTAGCACCACGCTGTTGCGGGGCTTTGGCACCTCATCATCGAAACCGCTCATAGCCGTCCTCCGTGGTCAATGATGGCTCAGAAAAGATTTAACACCTTGAATCGTCGCATATATATTTGGGAAAATCGATGACGATTTCCCTAACGCGATGTCTTGCATCCGTCATGCGGCATTTGTGCGACGATGCTGACCGGCAACTGCCCATAGCGTAGGGCACGAAATCTGAATGGAGTTTTGAACATGATGGCCGACCTGCCTTCCCAGATGACCGCTATCGAAATCTCCGAACCGGGCGGACCCCATATGCTTCGCCCTGTTCAGCGCTCGGTGCCGGAACCGAGGGAAAATGAAGTTCTGGTGCGGGTTCGTTCCGCCGGGGTCAACCGACCGGATGTTTTGCAGCGGCTGGGACAATATGCACCGCCGCCCGGCGCGTCGGATATTCCGGGGCTGGAGATTGCCGGTGATATCGTTGCCCTCGGCAGCGGGGTGAAGCGTTACAAGATCGGCGATCAGGTCGTCGCATTGCTGGCCGGCGGTGGTTACGCCGAATATGCGGTTGTGCATGAAACCAATGCGCTGCCCCTGCCTTCCGGCTATGGCTATATCGAAGCGGCGGCGATCCCGGAGACGTTCTTCACTGTCTGGCACAATGTGTTCGAACGCGGCGGGTTGAAGAAGGGGGAGACGTTTCTGGTTCACGGCGGCTCATCCGGCATCGGCACGACAGCCATCCAGCTCGCCAAGGCGTTCGGAGCGACTGTCATCGCGACTGCAGGCTCGAAGGAAAAGTGCGACGCCTGCCTGAAACTGGGGGCAGATCGCGCCGTCAATTATCGGGAAGAAAATTTTGTCGAGGTCGTCAACGAAGTGACGGGAGGCAGAGGTGCCGATGTGATTCTCGACATGGTCGGCGGTGATTATGTCGATCGCAATTACAAGGCTGCGGCCGAGGATGGCCGCATCGTGCAGATCGCCTTTCTCAATGGTGCGAAATCCACGGCCAATTTTGCGCTGCTGATGACCAAGCGCCTGACCCATACTGGCTCCACGCTGCGTTCAAGACCGGTCGATTTCAAGGCCGGCATCGCGCGGGAACTGGAGGCAAAGGTCTGGCCGCTTCTGGCGCAGCGCCGCGTTGCGCCGGTGATGGACATGATCTTTTCGCTGAAAGACGCCTGGCGCGCGCATGAGCGCATGGAGGAGGGCAGGCATATCGGCAAGATCGTACTCGATATCGCCTAGGCACAGACCCATTCTTGCTCTGGCGACAAAAAAACTATATATAGGCCGTGATTTCCCGGAAATTGTGGTTTTGCCCACGTCCCGCGCCACCGGAGCGGACGAACAGAAGGATTATATCTAATGGCCACCCAGCTTCTTATGCCGAAGGCAACGGCCGTTTGGCTTGTCGATAACACGGCCCTGTCCTTTGACCAGATTGCCGCTTTCTGCAAGCTGCACCCGCTGGAAGTGAAGGCTATTGCCGACGGTGAAGCTTCGCAGGGTATCAAGGGTCTGGACCCGGTCATCACTGGCCAGATTTCGCGTGAAGAAATCGCGAAGGGCGAAAAAGACCCCTATTATCGCCTGAAGCTTTCCGAGCCCAAGGTTCGCGTTCCTGAAGCCAAGCGCAAGGGACCACGCTACACGCCGCTTTCCAAGCGTCAGGACCGCCCGAATGCGATTCTCTGGCTGGTTCGCAATCATCCTGAACTGAAGGATGCGCAGATTTCCCGCCTGATCGGCACGACCAAGTCGACTATCGAGCAGATTCGCAATCGCACGCACTGGAACTCGGCAAATCTGACGGCGATGGACCCGGTTACGCTCGGTCTCTGCTCGCAGATCGATCTCGACATCGAAGTCGAACGCGCTTCGCGCAATCGCCCGGCCACGCCGGAAACGGACAGCACCTTGCTGCCAGCTTCCGCGACCGAGAATTATGACTATCGTGACGAGCAGCCGGCGGAAGACGAACTCGATGCGGACAAGGTTTTCGCCAAGCTCTCCTCGCTCAAGAGCTCGACCCCGGACGAAGACGAAGAAGAATAGTCTGGACGAGAAATCGCTTTATCGAAATGCCAAAAAGCCCGGCTTTAGCAGTCGGGCTTTTTCTTTTCGTCTTGGGAGGTACTCAGTCTTTGAAGGCGTTATATTCGCTCAATTCCATGAGGCGGTAGAAATCCGCCAGCGTCTTGCCGCGTTCGGCCCGGAATACCCGGCCTGCATTGTTCGCCTCCACGATGCGGTCGGTGCGGAACGTGCGGAACGCATTGCGCAATTCGCACCAGCCGATAACCGTCCAGACCTTGCCCCAGAACCAGAGGCCGAGCGGGCGAATATCGCGCTCGCTTTCGCGCGATTCCAGATCGCGATAGCGGATATTGAGTACGTTGCCCTGATCGACCGCTCGCTCAACTGCGTCGATGATGCGGCGCTCGTCCATGCTGATGCGAGCCGTCGGCGCATGAATCTGTGTGCTGGTGATGCGGGCGCGCTCTTCCTTCGGCAGAACCGCTTCGATCTTGACAAGTGCCTCTTCCGCACCGCGTGCCATGGAAACGCCGCCCCAGGCGCGGATGAGGCGCGCCCCTGCAACGAGGGCGACAATTTCGTCGCGCGTGAACATCAGCGGCGGCAGTTCGAAACCCTGCCGCAAGATATAGCCGACACCCGCCTCGCCATCGATGGGGACGCCTGTCGACTGCAGATCGGAAATGTCGCGATAGATGGTGCGTTCGGAGACTTCCAGCCGCTCGGCCAGCTGGCGCGCGGTGACAAGCCTGCCACCGCGCAGGTGCTGAACGATCTGAAAAAGGCGGTCTGCACGGCGCATTCCGTTTCAGTCTCCGTTGCAGTATCTGGTTTTGCGCTGTTCCAGATAGCGATCCGGCCAGCCCAGATCCTTGCGCAGGTCTTTCGGCAGGCCGTCGATGACCCGCTGTGTGCGGATAAACCGGCGGCGCTCGTCCTGCCTGCGCTTGTATTCCTTCAAAACTGCGATCAATGGTGCGATTGCGAGTGCCATGGTGAAAACTCCCTCATCCTTGGATACGCAGTATCGCACACCCCTCCTGACAGCTATCTGTCAGGAGCAAATCCGTCCTTTATTATCGTCCCAATGGAACGGGATCGCAACGTCACGCCTTGAAGCGCGGTGCCGCCGTGTAGCTGAGAGGCAGACGTCCGCCATCCGCATAGATAGTCTGTCCTGTCACGTAACTTGCATCCCGTGATGCCAGAAACGACGCTATCGACGCAATTTCAGAAGCTTGGCCGATGCGCCCGAGCGGCGTATGCGACAGAACCTTGTTGCGGGCATCGGCATCCCTGTTCACGGCGGAGAGCAAGTCGGTCTCGATGGAGCCGGGGCCGATCGCATTGACGCGGATGCCCCAGCGCGCGAGCGCTACTGCCATGGCGCGTGTCAGTTGGTTCAATCCACCCTTGGAAACGGAATAAGCGAGCTGTTCCGGCAAGCCGAAGATCGCGTTGACCGACGACATGTTGATGATCGTTCCCGGATCACCGCCCGATTCGACCCGTTCCACCATGCGTTTGGCCACGGCTTGCCCGCACAAAAACGCACCCTTGAGATTGACCCGCATCACGCGATCAAAGTCTTCTTCCTTGAGATCAAGAAAATCCGCCTCATGAACGATCCCGGCATTGTTCACGAGAATATCGATCTCGCCCAGATTGGTTAGGGTGAAGGTCAGGAGATTGTGGATATCAAGCTTGTCGCCTACGTCAGCCGCCATTGCGTGCACCGGGCCGAATTGCTCAAGATCCTTGGCTGCATGCATGGCTGCAGCATTGTCGATATCCGATAGCACGACGCTTGCGCCATCCATCAGGAAACGCTTTGCGATGGCATAGCCAATACCGCGGGCAGCGCCGGTGACGATGGCCACCTTGCCTTCTAATTGCATGGTCGATCTCCAATTTGCATGGAGAGTGGACCGGCGGAAACCGCCGGTCAATAGTCCGGGAGATTGGGGTCAGGCGAAGGCGAGGCCTGTGTGACGCTCGCGCAGAATGGTGCTGATCTCGTCCAGAATGGCCGGATCGTCAATTGTGGCCGGCATCTTCCATTCTTCGCCATCGGCAATTTTCTGGATGGTGGAGCGCAGGATCTTGCCGGAGCGCGTCTTCGGCAGACGCTTTACGGTCAACGCCAGCCGGAAGGCTGCGACAGGGCCGATGATGTCACGGACCATGCTGACGCATTCCTTCTCAACGTCCTGCGGATCGCGTTCGATGTTTGATTTCAACACCAGGAAACCGCAGGGAACCTGCCCCTTCAGGGGATCGGAAATGCCGAGCACCGCGCATTCGGCGACGTCGGGATGGCTTGAAAGCACCTCTTCCATCGCGCCCGTCGACAGGCGATGGCCAGCGACATTGATGATATCGTCGGTGCGGCTCATGATGTAGAGATAGCCGTCCTCATCCATATAGCCCGCGTCGGCGGTTTTATAATAGCCAGGAAACTCGTTCAGATAGGCCTTGCGGAAGCGCTCGTCCGCATTCCAGAGCGTTGGCAGGCAACCGGGCGGCAGCGGCAGCTTGATGAGGATGTTGCCGAGCTGGCCGCGCTCGACCTCATGGCCTTCATCGTCCAGCACACGAATGTCGTAGCCCGGAAGACAGACGGCGGGAGAACCATATCTGGTTTCCAGAAGGCCGAGGCCGAGCGGATTCGCGACCATGGGCCAGCCGCTTTCCGTCTGCCACCAGTGGTCGATCACCGGACAGCCCAGCAAGTTCTCGGCCCAGTGAATTGTGTCCGGGTCGGCTCGTTCGCCGGCCAGATAAAGGGCGCGGAATCTCGAAAGGTCGCAGCCGCGCACGAAATTTCCGTCCGCGTCGTCCTTCTTGATGGCGCGCAGCGCCGTCGGTGCGGTGAACATGACCTCGACGCCATGCTCCGCGATGATCCGCCAATAGGTGCCCGCATCCGGCGTGCCGACGGGCTTGCCCTCGAACAGAATAGTTGTCGCACCGTGGATCAGCGGTGCATAGACGATGTAGGAATGGCCAACCACCCAGCCCACGTCGGATGCAGCCCACCATACTTGTCCGGGTTCCACACCGAAAACATTCTTCATGGACCATGCAAGCGCCACCATATGCCCGCCATTGTCGCGCACGACGCCTTTCGGCTCGCCGGTCGTGCCGGAGGTATAGAGCACGTAAAGCGGATCAGTTGCCTCGACAGCTACGCAGGGGACGTGGCGGCCACGCGCGGCATCGACAGCCTCGCGATAGTCAATGTCACGGCCGGCCACCGGTTCATGTCGGTGCTGTTCGCGCTGCAATATGATGCAGTTCCTGACCTTGTGGTCCGCAAGTGCAATCGCCTTGTCGAGCATGGCCTGATAGGGCACCACGCGTGTCGGCTCGATGCCGCAGGAACCTGCAATAATCATGACGGGCTTTGCATCGTCAATGCGGGTTGCAAGCTCATTGGCTGCAAAGCCGCCGAATACGACAGAATGAATGGCCCCGACGCGCGCCGATGCAAGCATGGCGACGGCAGCTTCGGGAACCATCGGCATATAAATGAGAACCCGGTCGCCCTTCTTTACGCCGTTGTCCAGCATGACGGCGGAAAGCGCTTCCACTTCTTCCAGCAGTTCGCTATAGGTGAACTTCCCGACCTTGCCCGTGACCGGGCTTTCGTAGATCAGTGCGACCTGCTCCCCGCGCCCATTGGCGACATGGCGGTCGAGCGCATTATAGCAGGTGTTGCACTCAGCACCTTTGAACCAGCGGCCATAAACACCTTCGTCGCCCGCAAAAACCTGATCCCATGGCTTGAACCAGTCGATTGCCTGGGCCGCTTCAGCCCAGAAACGTTCCGGATCGGCCTGCCATGCAGCATAGGTTTCGGCATATTTCGAAGTCATGCTCTTCCTCCCAGAAGCACGCGCAACGCCAAGCGGGCGGGCGCGTGATTAGTCTGCTGACGAAAGCGCAAGATCGACCTCCTCCGGCCCATCTCCTCCATGCGCTTCATCACCTCCATCTGCAGTTTATGCCGCCCGACGGTAATTCGTCCATGAAACTTAAGATGAAGGCGAAGCTTGCCGGTAAAACGGTTGTGTCTGCTGCACGCGTCTTGCGGCTATCACCCGTCTGCGTCACAAGGAGGCAGAGAGGTGATTTGTGACCAAGATCCTGCCCGTGCTGCTTGTTCTTCTGATGGGCCTGCACATCATCAAACCGCTCGGCGTGCCGGGCCTAAAGCGGCGCGGCGATTTCTGGAAAATCGCCGTCATCGCCATTCTGGTGATGGCGCTGGCGGTCGGCTATCACCTGCACGTGGGATGGCACGAGGGATGAAAGGCGGCTCAAGCCGCCTTTTCCAGTTCCTTCTTCCAGCCGCCGGTGGCAGCAAGACCGTTCATCTTGGCGCGATGCGCGAAAGCGCGCTGACCGGCTGCGATATTCTCATCCCTGCCGCCCCAGGCTTCCAGTGCTGCTGCCTGCAGGGCGCGGCCATAGGAAAAGGTCATTTTCCATGGCATGTCGAAGCCGGCATTCATCGCCGATAGATGCGCTGTCGCTTCCTCGCCGGTCTGACCGCCGGAAAGGAAGGCGATGCCGGGCACTGCTGCCGGAACCGTGTTGCGGAAACAGCGGACGGTCTTCTCCGCGACTTCTTCCACGGAAGCCTTGCGGGCATTCTTGCCGTCGATGACCATGTTCGGCTTCAGGATCATGCCTTCCAACCGGACACGGGCACCGTAAAGTTCCGTAAATACCGTCTTGAGCACCCATTCGGTCACGTCGTAACAACGGTCGATGGTATGATCGCCCGGCTTCCCGTCCATCAACACTTCCGGTTCGACAATCGGTACGATGTTTGCTTCCTGACAGAGGGCTGCATAGCGGGCGAGAGCCTGCGCATTCTGCTTCACCGCGCCCCATGTGGGCAGGCCGTCGGAAATTGAAATCACTGCGCGCCATTTGGCGAAACGTGCACCAAGCGCGTAATATTCGGCAAGCCGTTCCCGCAGTCCATCGAGACCCTCGGTGATGGTTTCGCCTTCGAAACCTGCAAGCGGTTTTGCGCCCGCATCAACCTTGATGCCGGGAACTGCGCCAGCATTGCGGATGATTTCGACAAGCGGTGTACCGTCCTTGGCCTTCTGCCTTATGGTTTCATCATAGAGAATGACGCCCGAAATATAGTTCTTCATCGCTTCGTCTGCGCGGAAGAGCATCTCGCGATAATCGCGGCGCGTGTCCTCAGTCGAGCCGAGATGAATCGCGTCAAAGCGCTTCTTGATGGTGCCCGAGCTTTCATCGGCGGCGAGAATGCCTTTTCCTGCAGCCACCAGTGCAATCGCAATATCTTCAAGACGTTCAGTCATATGCAACGCTCCTTCTATCAAGGCGATGAGGGAGTGTTGGTTAAAACTATGGCGAGCGCAAGTCGTTGAAACGATTGAAATATTTTTCAAACGGTTTAGGTCTTTCGCATGCTGTCGCAGGTTTTTGCCGCAACAGGTTTTATATCCGGGTCTCGAACCCCATGTAAGAAACCAGTGAGGAAACATCGCCTGTTTCGTTGACCAGATTTGAGGAGGAAATATGCGACGCGCCCTTTATAGCTTGCCGTTGGTTCTGGTTGCATCGATGGTTGCCATGCCGGTGGTGAACGTTTCGGCTGAGAGCATCAACGCTGGTGGCAGGCAGGCCGCAGCAAAGGCTCCGTTTACTGTAACGTCGGTGGCCGAATTCGATACGCCATGGGCGATAGCCTTCCTGCCCGATGGCAGGCTTTTACTGACGGAGAAGGGCGGCAAGATTTTCATCGTCACGCAGTCGGGCGACAAAACTGCTGTCGATGGTGTGCCGGAAGTCGCCTTTGGCGGCCAGAATGGTCTGCTCGATATTGCGCCCGCCCCTGACTTCGAGACGAGCAGGGCGGTTTATTTCTCCTTTAATGAACCGGCGAAGAACGGCAGCAGTGTCGTTTTGGCACGCGCTGCGCTGGATGAAGGAGACGGCAAGGCAGCACTGAAGGGCAGGACCACGATCTGGAAACAGGATGCAGCGGCTGGCGGCGGACAGCCGGGTGGTATCATTGCATTTTCGCCGGACGGCAAGCACCTGTTCTTCTCCGTCGGTGATCGCATGTTGCCTGCAACCGCGCAGGACGATACGGCCCCGATGGGGAAAATTCTCCGCATGAATCTCGATGGTTCCGTGCCGGAGGATAATCCACATGCCGATGCGGACGGCGTGCGGGCGCTGACCTGGTCGACTGGCCATCGCAACCCGTATGGGCTGGCTTTCGGTCCCGATGGAAAGCTCTGGGAACATGAGATGGGACCGCGCGGAGGCGATGAATTCAATCTCATCAAGCCGGGCCTCAATTACGGCTGGCCGCTCGTCTCCAACGGCGATAATTACAGCGGCAGGCCGATCCCGCGCCACAACACGCGCCCTGAATTCGAGCCGCCATTGGTGTACTGGACACCGGTTATCGCTCCAGCCGGGCTTATCTTTTACGAGGGAGACATGTTCCCCGAATGGCGTGGCTCGGCGCTGATCGGAGGGCTCTCGGCTACGTCGCTGGTGCGGGTCGTGATCGACAAGGATGGCAAGGCGGACGAGGCTGAGCGCTTTGAAATGGAAAACCGTATCCGCGATGTGGCTGTCGGCCCCGACGGGGCCATCTGGCTGATTGAGGACGATAATCCGGGGCGCCTCCTGAAGCTGACGCCCAAAGCATGAAGAAAGCCCCGGAAATCCGGGGCTTTATTTTCGCACTTTGCTGGAAGTGTTCTATTTTTTCAGCACATCGACGCCGGGGAGAGGCTTGCCTTCCATCCATTCGAGGAAGGCGCCGCCAGCTGTCGAGATATAGGTGAAGTCGTCGGCAACGCCGGCATGGTTGAGGGCTGCGACCGTATCGCCGCCTCCGCCGACCGAAACCAGCTTGCCTGCCCTGGTGCGGGCTGCGACATGCTTTGCGGTTTTGACCGTGGCTGCATCGAACGGGCGCAACTCGAAAGCACCGAGCGGACCGTTCCAGACCAGCGTAGCCGCATCATCGATGGCCGAGGCGATAAGATCGGTCGAAAGCGCTCCGGCATCGAGAATCATGCCGTCGCTCGGAACCGAATCGACCCCATAGGTCTTGTTCGGCGTGTCGGCTGCAAAGTGCCAGCCCACAACGGCATCGACCGGCAGGATGATGGCGCATTTTGTGGTTTCGGCCTTGGCCAGGATTTCGCGTGCTGTCGCGGCCAACTCGTGTTCGCAGAGCGACTTGCCGACATCGTAGCCCTTGGCTGCAAGGAAGGTGTTGGCCATGCCGCCGCCAATGACGAGCGCATCGACCTTTTCGATCAGGTTGGACAGAAGGTCGAGCTTGGTCGAGACTTTTGCACCGCCGACAATGGCAACGACCGGGCGAGCCGGATTGCCGAGACCCTTTTCCAGCGCTTCAAGTTCGGCCTGCATGGCGCGGCCAGCGAAGGCAGGCAGGACGCGAGCGAGACCTTCGGTCGAGGCATGGGCGCGGTGCGCTGCGGAGAAGGCATCGTTCACATAAACATCGCCATTGGCCGCCAGAGCAGCAACGAATTCCGGATCGTTCTTTTCCTCGCCCTTGTGGAAACGGGTATTTTCCAAAAGCAGGACATCGCCATCCTTCAATGCATCGACGGCGGCCTTGGCCTTGTCGCCGATGCAGTCTTCGGCAAAATGGACACCGTGGCCCAGAACTTTGGCGAGCGGCTTCACAACATGCTTCAAAGAGTTCTCGTCCGAAGCAACGCCTTTGGGACGGCCGAAATGGGCGAGCAGAATGACCTTTGCGCCCTTCTTCGACAGTTCTGCGATGGTTGGAACGATGCGCTCGATACGGGTCAGGTCGGTGACTTCGCCATTCGCCATCGGCACGTTAAGATCAACGCGGACCAGTACGCGCTTGGACTTGACGTCGGCATCGTCGAGAGTGCGGAAACTCATGATCTTTCTCCCAGAACTGTCTTTCGGGTGCGAGTCGAGCAGGACGCGCTCAAACAGGCAGGCGTCGAAAAAGGGTTGGATAGTCGGTGACAAGCCCGTCCTCATCGACGGGCAGTTCGGCGGTGAAGGTGCGGTCAGACGCTTCGTAGCGATAGCGCCGCCCTTCCTCGATACAGGTATAACGCTGCTGGTCGCGCAGCGGGCGGAAACTGTCGAAGGGCACGTAAAGCATGTCGAGCTGTACGGTGCCGCTTTCCGGCGTGAGGCCAAGGCGGCGGATCGGCAGCGTGTTGGTGAAGGGTGTTCCCGCCAGATCGATATCGATGCAGCCGTCGAATTCGGGCAATGCATCGCCCGCCATCGTGTTCCAGCGGCCGTCGCCGTCGGAAACAAGTTCCAGCCGTTGTCCGGACGTGGTTTCGATCAGGAAATGGAGGACATGCCAGGCGCTGTTGCAGTCGATGCTGTAGCGCACGCCGTAGGGGGCTCCGCCGCGATCGCCAATCACGACACTTTCAGCATGGATCGTGCGGCCAGTGGGGCCGAGATTGAGATGTTCGAGCCCTTCTCCTTCCAGCGGACGCCAGCGCGCAACGGTGGGGAGAAGGGCGCGAAACATGGTCAGAGGCTTAGATCAGCTTGCCGAAGGCGACGGCGGTGTCGCCCATGCGGCTGGAGAAGCCCCATTCATTGTCGTACCACGACAGAATGCGCACCATGGTGCCTTCCATGACCTTGGTCTGGTCCATGTGGAAGACCGAGGAATGCGAATCGTGGTTGAAGTCGTGCGAGACGAGCGGCTCGTCCGTGTAGCCGAGAATGCCCTTGAGGCGGCCATTGGCAGCTTCACGGATGGCATTGTTGACTTCCTCGACCGTGGTCGAGCGCTTGGCGATGAAGGTCAGGTCCACGACCGAGACGTTCGGGGTCGGAACGCGGATGGCGACGCCGTCGAGCTTGCCTTTCAGTTCCGGCAGAACGAGACCGACAGCCTTGGCGGCGCCGGTCGAGGTCGGGATCATCGAAAGGGCTGCGGCGCGGGCGCGGTAAAGATCCTTGTGCATGGTGTCCAGCGTCGGCTGGTCGCCCGTGTAGGAGTGGATCGTGGTCATGAAGCCCTTTTCGATGCCGATGGCATCGTTGAGGACCTGAGCAACCGGCGCGAGGCAGTTGGTCGTGCACGACGCGTTGGAGATGACCTGGTGGTCCTTGGTCAGCTTGTCATGGTTGACGCCATAGACGACGGTCAGATCGGCACCGTCGGCAGGAGCCGAAACGATGACGCGCTTGGCGCCTGCTTCCAGATGCATGGCAGCCTTGTCCCGCGCGGTGAAGATGCCGGTGCATTCGAGCGCGATGTCGACGCCTTCTTCCTTCCACGGCAGCTCAGCCGGGTTGCGGACGGCATGGACCTTGATCGGGCCGTAGCCGACATCGATCGTGTCGCCGGCGACCTTCACTTCCTTTGGGAAACGGCCATGCACGCTGTCATAGCGCAGAAGATGCGCGTTGGTTTCAACCGGGCCGAGGTCGTTGATGGCCACGACCTGAATATCGGTGCGGCCCGACTCGACGATGGCGCGAAGAATGTTGCGGCCAATGCGGCCAAAACCGTTGATTGCGACGCGAACTGCCATTTTCTCTTAATCTCCCGATGGGGTGCTGCATCTTGCGATGCGTCTGAATTGAACCGATACGTTCAAAAACTGAAACGCCGGCGTTTTTGCGACGCCGGCGTTTTTCAAATCATGCGGCGTTGAGCTTCTTTTCCGCTGCTTCCGCGGCGTGTTCTGCCGTGATGCCGAAATGCTTGTAGAGATCGTTGATCTCGCCCGAAGCGCCAAAGCCCTTCATGCCGATGAAGATGCCGTTTTCGCCGATGAAGCGTTCCCAGCCGAGCGAGATTGCCGCTTCGATGGCGATCTTGACTGGCGCGTTGCCGATAGTCGCCGTCTTGTAAGCATCGCTCTGCTGTTCGAAAAGCTCGAAGCAGGGAACGGATACGACGCGGGTCGCGATGCCCTTGCCTTCCAGAAGGTCGCGGGCCTTGAGCGCGATTTCCACTTCCGAGCCGGTTGCGAAGATCGTCACCTTGGCGTCCTTGCTTGCGGCGGCCAGCTCATAGGCGCCGTAAGCCGACAGGTTCTCGTCGCGATGCTCGGTGCGCACCGTCGGCAGATTCTGGCGGGTGAGCGCCAGCGTCGACGGGGTCTTCCTCGATTGCAGGGCGATCTGCCAGCATTCGGCAGTTTCGACCGCATCGGCAGGACGGAACACGTTGTGGTTCGGAATGGCGCGCAACGCAGCCAGATGCTCGACCGGCTGGTGGGTCGGGCCATCTTCGCCAAGACCGATGGAATCATGCGTCATGACATAGATGGTGCGGATGCCCATCAGCGAGGAAAGACGCATCGCCGGGCGGCAATAATCCGAGAAGGTCAGGAAGGTGCCGCCATAGGGGATCAGGCCGCCATGCAGCGTCATGCCGTTCATGGCCGCAGCCATGCCGTGTTCGCGGATGCCGTAATGGACATAGCGCTGGCCGTAATCTTCCGGCGTTACCGCCTTGGTCTGGCTCGTCTTGGTGTTATTGGAACCGGTGAGGTCGGCAGAGCCGCCGACGGTTTCCGGCACAACGCCATTGATGACTTCCAGCGCCATTTCCGAAGACTTGCGGGTCGCAACCTTCGGCTTGTCGGCGGAAAGCTTCTTCTTGTATTCGATGATGGTCGCATCGAAGTTTGCAGGCAGGTCGCCACGCATCCGGCGCTCGAATTCAGCGCGGGTTTCAGCGTCGGCTGCAGCAAGGCGCTTTTCCCATTCCTGACGCTTCTTGGCTGCGTTGAGACCGGCTACGCGCCATGCGTCCAGAACTTCGGCGGGGACCACGAAGGGTTCGGCGCTCCAGCCGAGCGCCTTGCGGGTGGCGGCAATTTCTTCAGCGCCGAGCGGCGAGCCGTGCACCTTGTTGGTGCCGGCCTTGTTCGGTGCGCCGAAGCCAATCGTCGTCTTGCAGGCGATGAGCGTCGGCTTGTCGGAAACTTTCGCCAGTTCAATGGCCTTGGCAATGGCGTCCTGATCGTGACCGTCGACAGCCATGGTGTTCCAGCCGGAAGCCGCGAAACGGGCAGGCTGGTTGGTATTGTCGGAAAGCGTGACAGGGCCGTCGATCGAAATGTTGTTGTCGTCCCAGAAGACGATAAGCTTGTTCAGCTTCAGGTGGCCGGCAAGCGCGATTGCCTCCTGGCTGATGCCTTCCATGAGACAGCCGTCACCGGCGATCACATAGGTGTAGTGGTTGACGAGGCTGTCACCGAACTGAGCATTGAGGATGCGTTCGGAAAGCGCCATGCCGACGGCATTGGCGATGCCCTGGCCGAGCGGACCGGTCGTGGTCTCGATCCCGGCGGCGTGGCCGTATTCGGGATGGCCTGCGGTGCGCGAGCCGAGCTGGCGGAAATTCTTGATCTCGTCGATGGTGATGTCTTCATAGCCCGAAAGATAGAGCAGCGAATAAAGCAGCATCGAACCGTGACCCGCGGAGAGCACGAAGCGGTCGCGGTCGGGCCAGTGCGGGTTCTGCGGGTCGTGCGAGAGGAAGCGGGTATAAAGCGTCGTCGCTATATCGGCTGCGCCCATCGGCAGGCCGGGATGGCCCGAATTGGCTTTTTCCACCGCATCCATGGAGAGGAAGCGGATTGCGTTGGCCATCTGGTTCTGTTTGTCGGAATTGGTCATGGTCTCAGCCGTCTTTCCTTGGGAGGGGTTAACGGGGTTGCGGCGATGCCTTTTGCCTGAGCACGATCCCGTGTCGATAACCGCTTCATGCGTTTCAGGATCACGCTCCAGAAGGCAACGGGACACATAGCACCTGCACATAAGGAGTCAATAAATCGATGAGTTTTGGGCAATAAACTGTCCGCGACCAATCGGTTGAGCAGCGTGGATCGCTTAAGAACGATCACCGAAAAGCCGTTTTTGCACCGATAACGGTGTATGAATGCCCGCATATGCCCCTCATTTGTTGCTTATCGGGCAGGCGATTATTACAATCTTTTCAAAGATGCCCGTCCCGCAGGCGCGATTCGAGGCCCATGAATTGGCCTGCGATTGGCATTGGAAAGGACATGGATGGCACCCGAAGCGACCCTCAGGCAAGTCTTGGAACGGCTGGAAAAGGCACTCAACGCGCTTGAACAAGCGGTCGATCTGCGGCTGGACAAGGAAGGCGATTTCGCCGAAGCCGAGGAAGAGGTGCAGCGCATGAATGCGGATCGCAGCCGTCTTGCCCAGGAACTCGATCAGTCCGAAGCGCGCGCCGAGCGGCTGGAAGCCGCCAACCGCGAGGTTTCGCGCCGTCTCGTGACTGCCATGGAGACAATCCGCGCCGTTCTGGACCGATAGGAGGCTACCATAGCGACCGTTACCGTTACCATCGATGGCAAAGCTTACCGCATGGCCTGCGACGAGGGGCAGGAGGAGCATCTGTCCGGGCTTGCCGACCGTTTCGACCAGTATGTGACCCATCTGAAGTCGTCTTTCGGCGAAATCGGCGATCTGCGCCTGACCGTCATGGCGGGCATCATGGTGATGGACGAACTGGCCGAGATGCAGAAGCGCATCACGGGGCTGGAGAATGAGGCGGAAACGCTGCGCCGCTCGCGTGACGAGGCTTTGGGGCGCGCCGACAGCAACGATGCGGCCCTGACCGGCCTGTTGTCGGATGTCGCAGCCCGCATCGAGCAGGTGGCCTCGCGGATCGCCCCGCGCAGCAGCTGATCCCGTTCTCCCGTCTTTTTAAAAAGTTTTCGTGGCAAGCAGGTGCAAGCCACTGGTGTTCCCGAGAGGCAGGTACTATATTGGCTCTTGGCGAACTGCGCTTCCCGACAGGTGTAACAGCATCCCCGGGGCCTTATTGATCTCTAAGGGAGCTGTCCCTGTGAAGGCTTGCGGGCTTTCGCATATGGCGCCCACCTACTTTGTAGGTTCCCGGGATCAATCACTACCATCGGTCGTCGTGGTCGCCGCTTTCTTTCCCCGACTTGTAGCGTGATCGCTATAAGCTTGATCTGGCGGACAATTTGTTCGTAAACAGGCGCAAACTCCAACAACTTGCGCTTCTTGATGAAATCTCCCGAAACAGCATCGCCCGATTCATCGGAAAGACTGGCCGTCGCGATACCCGTCGCATTCGTTTACGGGCTTCTGCTCTATGTCATGATCTGGTCGCGCCATTACATGGACGCGATGCCGGTCATTGCCGGGCTGGCGCTGCTGCCGATGGCCGTTGCAAGCCTTGCCTCCTGCCTGTCCGATCCGCGTGCCCAAAAGGGGCTCTGGCGCCATGTCCGCATGGGCTGGGCCATTATTGCCGGGCTTGTCGTCACCAGTATGGTCCTTTTCCATGAAGCGGGAATTTGCGTAGCCATGGCCGCTCCATTCTTCATGGTGTTTTCTGCGCTCGGTTCGGCGGTGACATTATGGATCATCCGGCAGTTTCGCTCGCGGCGCTCGACCACTCTCGTCATCGCGCTGCCGCTGCTTGTGCTGCCCGCCGAGCTTCAGATGTCCTATACCCCGCGTGACGCCTCCGTCACCACCGACGTGGAGATCGCAGCGCCGCCGGAAGTCGTCTGGCAGCAGACTGTCGAAATCCGCAATGTGCGCCCGGACGAACTGTCCTGGACCTTCAGCCATGGCATACTTGGCGTGCCGCAACCGGTCGATGCGCGGCTGGAAGGGGAGGGCGTCGGCGCGGTGCGGCAGCTCCAGTGGACACGCGGCGTGAATTTTCAGGAAATCGTCACGCAGTGGGAGGAAAACCGGCTGCTGGCATGGGATTTCCGCTTCGGCCCCGGTTCCATACCGCCGGAAGTAGAGGCGCATATCAAGGTGGACAGCACATATCTGAAACTTGCGCAGGGTGATTATCGTCTCGAACCGCTTGCGGACGGGCACACGCGCCTCACGCTGACAACTCGCTACCGGATCGCCACGCCGATCGATTTCTACTGCGATCTGTGGGGCAAGCTGTTTTTGAATGACTTTCATGGCGTCGTTTTGAAGGTCATCCGCGACCGGTCCGAGAAGATCGCACAGGGAAGCGACGCGGCCACTTGACGGAGCGGCTTAATGCGGTTCCACTGCATGGTGAAACGCGATGGCAGGGAGTGGCTTGGAATGACGGCAGCGGAGCGCGATCCCATTCAGAAGCAGGAACTCAGACGCAGGGTTCTGGCGGTTCGCGATGCGCTCGAACCGCGTTATCACTATGAGGCTTCGCTGGCTGCGGCAAAAAACGGTGAAGCCGCCATCGATGTTCCCAAAGGTACATTGATTGCGGGCTATTGGCCGATCCGCTCCGAAATCGATCCGCGTCCACTGCTATCGGCTCTTCGTGCCAAGGGCGTGCGCCTTTGCCTTCCTGTTGTGCTGGATAAAGAAACGATTGCCTTTCGAGAATATCTGCCCGATGCCGAGCTGGTGCAGACGGGCTTCGGCACGATGGGACCGGGAGAGGATGCGCCGCTCGTCGACCCGGTGATCATGCTGATGCCGCTCGCCGGTTTCGACCGTCGCGGGCATCGGCTTGGCTACGGCGCCGGGCATTACGACCGCGCGCTGGCGCGTTTTGCCGAGCGCGGCCTGCAGCCGCTTCTGATCGGCATGGCCTTCGATTGCCAGGAAATCGAGCATGTGCCAGACGAGCCGCATGATATAGCGCTCAACCAGATCCTGACCGAGAGCGGCTTGCGCGTGGTTGGAGCCGAGCCGGCATCCTAGGCTTTCTCCTGCATCTATCCGACGTCAGGCGATGTCGCCTGACTGCAAAATGCCCTGAACGGCTTGCGTTCGCTTGGCGCGGGTTTATAAGGCACTTTCATGAGATTGCTTTTTCTTGGTGATATGGTGGGCCGGTCGGGCCGGACCGCGGTTTATGAAAAGCTGCCGGGGCTGATTTCCGATCTGAAGCTGGATTTCGTTATAGTCAACGGCGAGAACGCCGCGGGCGGCTTCGGCATTACCGAAGAGATTTTCCACGACACCATTCGTGCCGGTGCCGATGTGGTGACGACCGGCAATCATGTCTGGGATCAGCGCGAGGCGCTGGATTTTTCCAAGCGTGAGGACCGGTTTTTGCGCCCGGCGAATTTCCCCAAAGGCACAGCCGGAAAAGGCGAAGGGCTCTATATAGCCAAAAATGGCGCCCGCGTTCTCGTCTCGAACATCATGGGCCGGGTGTTCATGCATCCCGATCTGGACGATCCTTTCATCGCGGCCGAGAAGATTCTGGAAGCCTGTCCGCTTGGCGAACAGGCAGATGCGGTCTTCTTCGATTTTCATGCGGAAGCGACGAGCGAGAAGCAGTGTTTCGGCCATTTTGTCGATGGCCGCGCCAGCGCTGTTGTGGGAACGCATACCCACGTGCCCACCGCCGATTGCCAGATATTACGCAATGGAACGGCCTATATGTCCGACGCAGGCATGTGCGGCGATTACGATTCATCGCTCGGCATGGATAAGGAGGAGCCCCTCAACCGCTTCCTGTCCAAAGTACCGAAAGGGCGTTTCGAGGCAGCGAACGGTCCGGCCACCATCTGTGGTGTCGGCATCGAAATTTCTGATCGCACTGGCCTCGCCGAAAAAGCGGCCCCCTTGCGCATCGGCGCGCATCTGGAAGAAACTATTCCGGCGTTCTGGCGCTGACTTTTACGCCAGTGAAATTATCAGGCCCGGCAATCCGGCTGCACAGTTCCGACCATTCGCAATGTTTGCAGGCGGTGCGCAGCGTGCCGTCTGCAAAGGCTTTGCGCATTTTGGCGAGCCTTTCGGCATCGAGGGCGAACGGGGTCTGGGCCGTGAGCGGTTCACCGAGCAGATTGCCCACGGACTCCAGCGCCAGCGCGTCGCGCATTTGGACGCTAGCTTCATAACAATGGCAATCGCCCCCGCAAAGCAGGGGCGCGCATATATCGTCGGGGCCATCGACAAGGAGAATATCCTCCCCCGTGCTGAGCCGCCCGGCAATCGCGTCGTAATTTTCCACGAAAGCCGGGCTGTAGCCCTTGCCGACATAGGTCAGCATGCAAAGAAGATGATGGCCGCGCAGGCGTATCGTCACCTGACGGTCAGGCCTGTTTGTCGCGGGTCGCCGCCTTGAGGATCGCAGCGCCGAGAGCGGACTTGATGAGAGCACCGACGAGGAATGGCGTCACGCCGAAAGCCAGTGCCTTTTCGATGCCGATCATGCTGGAAAGCCACAGTGCGCCGAGGGCAAGGCAGATCACGTTGGCCGCAAGGAACGAGACGAAGGCGAGGCCGACGCGGTTGCCGTTCCAGCCACGTTCTGCCAGATAGCCGGTGAGGGCAGCGATGATCGGGAAGGATACGAGATAGCCAGCGGTCGGGCCTGCAAAATGGGCGATGCCGCCCGCGCCGCCAGCCAGAACCGGCAGGCCCATCATGGCTTCGCCGAGCCAGGCCAGAACCGTGGCCATGCCAAGACGCCAGCCATAGAGCGCGCCGATCAGCGGCACGATCAGGGTCTGCAGCGTAATCGGAACTGGCACCATGGGAACTTCGATCTGCGAAGACACGGCAAGCAGCAGCGTGCCGAAGACAACCGCGGCAAGACGCGTCGCGCCCGAACGGGCTTCCAGATTGAGTGGGCTGAAGGATGTGCGGGACGGAGTGTAGGTCGCCATGGAGTCCTCAAATTATAGATAAAATCGAGTTTCGATCTATTTAATTTCCAGACAATGCATCGCTTTGGCAAGCGAGAAATGGCGGGGATGAAAAAATAACGCGGCGATTTGAAAGAAATTCGGGGTATAAGCCGAGCCGATCCTCCATCTTGCGGGGAAATGGCTGCTTTATCTATATTTCCAAGAGCCCGTTTCGACGGGCGAAGCCATGTTCATCCAACAATGGCGAAGGAATCGCGCATCTTTCCGGAAGCGGTCTTGACCGGGCGATGGCCGATCCATTGCACATGGCGTGCCAGAATGGTCGCCGCGCTTTCGATATCGGCCTGACGCAGTGCCTGCAATATGGCGCGATGGTCGTGGTCGGTACGGGTTTCCCATTCCGACCTCCATGTGGCGAAGAGAAATCGCGCGCTGGCGGCATGAAGATCATCAATGGCTGCCAGCAGGCGCGGCATCTTGCACGGTTCAAGTATGAGCCGGTGGAAGCGGCGATTGGCGTCTTCCCAGCTTCTGACATCCCGCGACTTGTCGCCTTCCAGCGTGGCCTGTTCAGCGGCATCGAGCGTTGCCTGCGTGATGTGCGGCGCGGCGTGTCGCAGCGCCAGAACCTCCAGAGCGGCACGCATTTCCGCCACTTCCCTGATCTCGCCTATATCGAACGACGCGACCCGGACGCCCCGACGCGGTTCCGACACTGCGAGGCCCTGAGCCTCCAGCCGCCGGAATGCTTCCCGGACCGGCACATGGCTGGTCTCGAATTCTTCGGCAATGTGATCCTGCCGCAGTTTTGTGCCGGGCTCGATCTCGCCCGCGATGATGCGGTCGGCAAGGATGCGGCTGATACGGGCTGCGATGGTTTCGCCGGGCGGGCTCTGGACAGGCTGAATCATGAATTTATAGATAATCTGCTTTGCCTGCCGGGTCGAGCGATATTGTTTTTATTGACAGGGAATCGATGTTCGTGGCGCTTTTGCTGGACGAATGGGCCCGAATTCCTTATAACGCCGCCATTCTGCACGGAAAGCACAGTGGCCCGACATGCGGCCCTTCTCTGCTTGATCTCTGTTTCATGCGTGACGCTTCCGTGCGCAGCATTTTAAACAGAACAGGGGTGCCATGGCCGGCCATTCACAGTTTAAGAATATCATGCACCGCAAGGGCCGTCAGGATGCGGTGCGGTCGAAAATGTTTTCCAAGCTCGGGCGCGAAATCACCGTTGCCGCCAAGCAGGGTCTGCCTGACCCGGCAATGAACCCGCGGCTTCGTCTGGCGATCCAGAACGCGAAGGCGCAGTCGATGCCGAAGGACAATATCGAGCGCGCCATCAAGAAGGCCGCCGGCAATGACGGCGAGAACTATGATGAAGTGCGCTATGAGGGCCGTGGCCCCGGCGGTGTATCGGTCATCGTTGAAGCGCTGACGGACAACCGCAACCGCACGGCATCGAACGTGCGTGCCGCCTTCACGAAATCCGGCGGCGCGCTGGGCGAAACCGGTTCGGTGTCCTTCATGTTCGATCGCGTGGGCGAAATCGTCTACAAGGCCTCCGTCGGCGACGCAGACAAGGTCATGGAAGCGGCAATCGAAGCCGGCGCTGACGATGTCCAGTCCGGCGAAGAAGAACATGTCATCATCTGCGCGTTTGAAGACATCGGCGAAGTGTCGAAGGCTCTGGAAGCTGCTCTGGGTGAGGCCGAATCGATCAAGACGATCTGGAAGCCGCAGACCAATACCGAACTGGACGAGGAAAAGGCGCGTTCGGTTCTCAAGCTTCTCAATGTGCTCGAAGACGATGACGACGTGCAGAACGTCTACACGAACTTCGAAGTCAGCGACGAAGTGATGGAAAAGCTGAGCGCCTGATCAGGCCGTCTGGCTGATTTTTTATGCCTTGAGGAACGGCAAATTCAGGCCATAAAAAAAACCCCGCCGAAGCGGGGTTTTTTTAAACCATGCAATATCGATTAGATGCCGAGATTGCCGAAACGGTTCTTGAACTTCGTAACGCGACCGCCGCGGTCGAGCAGGGTCTGCGAACCGCCCGTCCAGGCCGGATGGGTGGTCGGGTCGATATCGAGGTTCATCGTATCGCCTTCCTTGCCCCAGGTCGAGCGGGTCGTGTATTCGGTGCCATCGGTCATCACGACCTTGATGGTGTGGTAGTCGGGATGGATATTGGCTTTCATCTTCTCAATCCTGAAAGTCTGGGGTGAAAAGCACAGCCTGATCATCGAAACTGCGGCACTTTCGCCCAATGGCAGATATGAAGACCCATTACCCGCAGGCAATGGCTTCCAAAAGGGTTGGCGAGCCTATACATCAGGCGCACGGCAATAACAAGGGCGCAAACAAAAGAATGGCGGACCGGGGTAGTGAAATTGATATGAATCACGAATTGACCGCAAAGGAAAGCCGCCAACGCCGTTCGCTGAAGCCACTCAAGAGAATGATGCCGTTTCTGGCGCCCTATAAGGGGCTGGTTGCGGGAGCACTCTTCTCGCTGGTTCTGGCGGCGATGACGACCCTGGCGGTACCTGTCGCGCTGCGCCGCATGATTGATCACGGTTTCACCGGCTCCAACGCGATCTTCGTGAATAATTATTTCGGTATGCTTGTGCTTCTGGCACTCGTTCTCGCGCTGGCGTCGGGCTTGCGCTACTTCTTCGTGATTTCGCTCGGCGAGCGTGTGGTGGCCGATCTGCGCAATGCCGTCTTCTCGCATGTGACGGCGCTCTCGCCGGAGTTTTTCGACCGGTCGCAGTCAGGCGAAATCGTCTCGCGCCTGTCTTCCGACACGACACAGATCAAGTCCGTCGTGGGAGCGACGGCGTCCGTTGCGCTGCGCAACATGATTCTGGGCATCGGCGCGCTGGCGATGATGGTCGTGACAAGCCCGAAGCTTTCGGCGCTGGTGATCGCGGCGATCCCGGTCATCGTCATTCCCCTGATTGCTTTCGGCCGTTCGGTGCGCCGCCGGTCGCGCATGACACAGGACATGCTGGCGAAAGCCAACGCCTATGCCAGCGAACAGATCGGCGCGATGCGCACGCTACAGTCCTTCACCAACGAAAAGATGGTGGTAGGCCGTTTCGGCAGCGCAGTGGAAAAATCCTTTCAGGCGGCGCGTTCCTCTATTCAGGCGCGTGCAATCCTGACTGCCTTCGCCATCTTCCTGATCTTCTCCAGCATTGTGGCTGTGCTCTGGTTCGGCTCGCGCGATGTGCTGGCGGGCACGATGTCGGCAGGCACGCTTGGCCAGTTCGTGCTTTATGCCGTGTTTGCGGGCAGTTCCTTCGGGGCCTTGTCGGAAGTGGGCGGGGAACTGGCGCAGGCCGCAGGCGCGACGGAGCGGCTTGTCGAGATTCTGGATGAGCAGCCGGGCATTGCCGCGCCCTTGAAATCTGTTGCCATGCCCGTGCCGCCGCGCGGCGAGATCGTGTTCGATTCCGTGCACTTTTCCTATCCGACACGGCCGGATGCGCCATCTCTCAATGGCATCAGCTTCACCGTGAAGCCCGGAGAGACGGTTGCGATTGTCGGCCCTTCGGGGGCCGGCAAAAGCACGGTTTTCTCGCTCGTGATGCGTTATTACGATCCGCAGTCGGGCAAGATCCTGATTGACGGCGTCGCATTGCCCGATGCCGACCCGCAGGCAGTTCGTTCGCGCATTGCGACAGTGCCGCAGGATGTGGCGATTTTCGCCACCAGCGTGCGCGAAAACATCGCGTTCGGCAGGCCGGGAGCGAGCGATGAGGAAATCGTTGCGGCGGCAAAAGCCGCTCTTGCGCATGATTTCATCGTGGCGCTCGACAAGGGCTACGACACGGAAGTGGGCGAACGCGGCGTGACGCTTTCCGGCGGGCAGCGCCAGCGCATCGCCATTGCGCGGGCAATCCTGCGTGCCGCGCCCATCCTGCTTCTGGACGAGGCGACATCGGCGCTGGACGCAGAAAGCGAGATGCTCGTGCAAAGGGCTCTGGATGGGCTGATGGCTGATCGCACAACACTCGTCGTCGCGCATCGGCTTGCGACCGTGCTCAAGGCCGACCGCATTCTCGTGCTCGACCATGGCCATATTGTCGAAGAGGGGACGCATCAAAGTCTCGTCGAGAAGGGCGGTATCTATGCCCGTCTCGCCAAGCTGCAATTCGATGCCGGAGCAGAGGCTTTCGCCGCCAAATAAAACCGGGAGGGTTTCGCCCTCCCGTTTTGTCTTTATCGTTCGGTCAGTTTCAGCTCGATGCGCCGATTCTTTGCACGAGCATCGGTCGTGTCGGAGGCGTCGAGCGGCTGGTATTCACCGAAGCCGGCCGCGACGAGCCGGTTGGCCGGGACGCCATTGGCGATCAGGAATTTGACGACGGCAGTGGCGCGGGCCGACGAAAGCTCCCAGTTATCGCGAAAACGTCCTGTACCGGCCAGAGGCACATTGTCGGTATGGCCGTCGACGCGCAGCACCCAGTTGATGTCGTCCGGGATTTCCTGATTGAGTTGCTTGACCGCATCGGCGAGTTTCTTCATCTCGTCCTGACCGGCTGGATTGATATCCGCCGAACCTGTCGGGAACAGCACTTCCGATTGGAAGACGAAGCGGTCACCGACGATGCGGATATTTTCCTTGTCTGACAGGATTTCACGCAGACGCCCGAAAAAGTCCGATCGATAGCGATTCAGTTCCTGCACGCGCTGGGCCAGCGCGACGTTGAGCCGCCTGCCGAGATCGGCGATCTTGGCGTTCGATTCGCGGTCGCGGCTTTCCGAGGCGTTGAGCGCGTCCTCGAGCGCCGCGATCTGGCGGCGAAGGGCTGAAATCTGCTGGTTCAGCAGTTCGACCTGACTGAGCGCCCGGGCGCTGACCTGCTTTTCGGCATCAAGGCTTGCCGACAGTTCACCGGCGCGCTTTTCAGCCGCTGCACCCGCGCCGCTGCCTTCGTTCAGCAGGCTTTGCAGGCGCGAGCGCTCGCTTTCGGCGGTGGAGAGCGAGGCTTGCAGATTGGCGATGGTGTCCTGCATATCCTGCGAATTGCTGCGTTCCAGCGACAGAAGCTGGGTCAGTTCCTGAATCTGGCTGTTGAGGCGCGCAAGCACGCTGTCCTTGTTGTTGACCTCGCGGCTGAGCAGAAACTGCGCCAGCACGAAAACGGTAAGCAGGAACATGATTGCCAAGAGCAGCGTCGTCAGCGCATCGACGAAGCCCGGCCAGTAATCGACATGCCTTTGGGTGCGGCGGTTGCGGGCAAGGGACATGACGGCTTACTCCGCCTTGTCCGTGCGGTCGGGCTTACGGTCATGCGAGCGCTCCCCGATAGCCTTGGTGAGGCGGTCAAGCGTCTGGCGAATGGCCTTCTGTTCGTCAGCCTGCTTTTCCACCCAGTCGCGCATGATCTGCTGTTCGTTGCGCATGTTCTTGACGAGACCCTGTATGCCTTCGGCGAGATTAGCGAGTGCCGCCGTTGTGCGCTGCGTGGATGCGTCACCGCCGTGCAGGTTCTGCAAGCGATCGGCCAGAACACGGATTTCCTCTGTCCCGCCATGCTGGTCGCCGGCAATGTCCGAACCGAGATCGGTGACCGAGGAAAGCCAGTTTTCCAGTTCCGTGTAGAAGCGGTTTTGCGCGCGGCCCGCCTGCAGGTCGAGGAAGCCGAGGATCAACGAACCGGATAGGCCGAACAGCGACGACGAGAAAGCTGTGCCCATGCCGGAAAGCGGCGCTTGAAGCCCAGCCTTCAACGCATCGAGAACATCGCCGGTGCTGCCGGAATTGGGGTCGAGGGTCTGGATGGTGCGTCCGATGGAACCGACGGTTTCAAGAAGGCCCCAGAAGGTGCCGAGAAGTCCGAGAAAGACCAGAAGCCCGATCAGGTAGCGCGATATATCGCGGCTTTCATCAAGGCGTGTCGCGATGGAATCGAGAATCGAGCGCATGGAGGCGGTGGAGAGCGCCATCGACTGGCGGCGGCCGATAAGCGCGCGCATAGGCGCGAGCAGCACCGGCGCACGGGCTGCACCGTCGCGGTCGCCCTCGCGGAAGGAATTGACCCAGCGGATTTCCGGTAGGAGCCGCAGTACCTGTCCGAAGGCGAGCAGGATGCCAACCAGCAGGACACCGAGAATAAGCCCGTTGAGCCCCGGATTGGTGACGAAGAACGTATGAATTTGCCGCATGAGGATTGCAGCCAGAAAGGCTACAATAATAAGGAAGATCGCCATGGTAAGAATGACAATGCGCGGGCTCGACAGGCGGTAGGGGTCGTAATCGCGTCCCTCATCCAGACGTTCCCGGGAAAGTCTCAAATCGCTCATGCGTTGCGCTCCATGGTCGCGTGTTTGAACAGGAGCCTACTTCATTAATTCGTGAAGCGGAATCGTCTGGTTACGAAAAAATGAAGGCAGAAATGCTTCAGCGCGCCGCTTTCATGCGACGCGCTGATTTGCAAAGCCAAGAATAAAGCCAAGAATGATGGCAATATCAGATTGGTTTTTTGATCGTCTTGAGAAGCGCGCCGTGAATGGCTTCGTTGCCGGCAACGATCGAATGATTGGTGAACATATCCTGTCCGCCATTCTTGTCCGAGACGAAACCGCCAGCCTCACGCACCATCAGGATGCCAGCGCCGAGATCCCACGGATGCATGCCGTCTTCCCAGAAGCCGTCCAGGCGGCCGCCCGCGACGTAGGCAAGATCAAGCGCGACAGCACCCATACGGCGGATGCCGGCGGTTTCGGCCATGACGTTGCGCAGTTCGACCAGGTAATGGCCGTGATGGCCGCGGCCCAGATGCGGGATACCGGTTCCGATAACGGAATCGACCAGCTTGTTGCGCGACGCGACGCGCAGGCGGCGGTCGTTCAGAAACGCGCCGCCGCCGCGTTCCGCGGTATAAAGCTCGTCCATGGCCGGATTGTAGATGACGCCGGCGACGATCTGTCCCTGACGCTCGAGAGCGATGGAAACTGCGAAGACCGGGATGCCGTGCAGGAAATTGGTGGTGCCGTCGAGAGGGTCGACCAGCCAGCGATGCTGTCCGTCCTTGGATTCGATCTCGCCGGATTCTTCCATCAGGAAGCCGTAATCCGGGCGGGCGCGGCTCAATTCCGTGTAGACGATCTTTTCGGCGCGGCGGTCGGCCTGGCTGACATAATCGCCGGGGCCCTTGAGAGAAACCTGAAGATTCTGGACTTCGCCAAAATCGCGGGCGAGGCTGCGGCCGGCCTTCATAGCGGCCTGTACCATAACGTTGAGAAGGGCTGAGCGGGCCATTTCATTGTCCTTGTAAGCACGATCCCGAAGCGTGGAGTTGAAGGGGATCACGCAGTTAATCATAGGCCGAACATCCGAACCGGCACAGGGCCAGCGGACAGTCGGGGAATTGAGCGATCTGAGAAAGAACGGTCGCAAGGATGCGACATGCGACGCCCCGGTGGGGCGCCGAAATAGTCAAAAACGGATCAGGCGCGGCTGATATAGGTCAGTTCGTTGGTGTCGACGATCACGCGTTCGCCCGATTCGATGAATGGCGGAACGAGGATGCGGATACCGTTTTCAAGCACAGCCGGCTTGTAGGACGAAGCGGCGGTCTGGCCCTTGACGACCGGATCGGCTTCGGTGATGGCGAGCGTGACCTGATCCGGCAGGCGGATGCCGATCGGCTTTTCTTCGTAAAGTTCCACGGTCACCATCATGCCGTCCTGCAGGAAGGCAGCGCGGTCGCCGACGAAATCCTTGGCCAGTTCAAGCTGTTCGTAGGTTTCGGTGTCCATGAAGATCAGCGCGTCGCCCTGTTCGTAGAGGAACGAGAAATCCTTCTGTTCCAGACGAACGCGCTCGACGGTTTCAGCGGCGCGGAAACGTTCGTTGAGCTTGGTGCCGTTGATGAGGTTCTTCAGTTCGACCTGATTATAGGCGCCGCCCTTGCCGGGCTTGACGGCATTGGTCTTTACCGCAACCCACAGGCCGCCAGCATGTTCGATGACATTGCCGGGGCGGATTTCGTTACCATTGATCTTCATGAGCTTGATCCGGAATGAAAATGTGAAACCATGTGCGGTCCGGTGCATGACGACGAAAAGGCAACCGTCCGGCATTTTTCCGGAGATTGCGCACCTGCCTTATACTCGAACCGCGATAATCGCGTTTCCAAGACCATAAAACTGCGTCTGACGCAAGCCTGACCACGAAAAGAGAGGCGGTCCGGCTGGAAAAACCGCCACTAATCAGCGAACACGCAGATTGTTCGCGGTTTCAATGGCCTGCTTGATCTGGTCGTCAGCCAGTCCGTCCATCATATCATTGAGGTCCGGCGCGCGAAAACCGGCGCGTTGGGCGACGATATACCAGGCCGCAGCCTTCACCATATCGCCTTCAGTGCCGATGCCGTCGCGATAGAGGCGGGCAAGCCATGCCTGCGCCATCACCATGCCGCGTTGGGCACCGAGGCGCATCCAGCCAAAACCCTGTTCGTAGTCACGGTCGCCGCCACGCCCTTCGATCAGCCAGCGGCCAAGATCGAATTGCGCCGTATCATATCCTTGCGCTGCGGCAAGCAGCAGATAGACACGCGCTTTCTTGTCGTCGCGCGGGATCTTCGGGGTGCCATTGGCATAAATCTGGCTGACTGCATATTGCGCGTCGGCAAGCTTGGCCTCGGCAGCTTTCTCGAACCAGGGGAAGGCGAGGTCGATGCCCGGCTTGCCCGGCGTCTTCACCATCAGCATCTGGCCGTAATTGAATTGTGCCATGGCGTTGCCGCCTTCCGCCGCCTTTTTCATCAGTTCTTCTGCCTTGGCGGGGTCTTTTTTGGTATAGGTGCCCTGAAGCAGAAGTGCCGCATAGCGGAATTGCGCTTCGACAACTCCGTTATTGGCCGCTTTCTCGTACCACTCCGCCGCCAGTTTCTGATTGGCGGGGATGCCGAGGCCGCGTGCATAAATCTCTGCGATGAGTGTCTGCGATGCCGGGTCGCCCTTTTCGGCTTGAGGCTTGGCCAGATTGAAGGCGGTCAGATAAAGCCCGCGCTGAAATGCCCCGAAAGCCTCGTCAGCAGGCTTGTCGCCAAAACGGCTCGGATCGATGCGCGGAACCGGTTCCGTGGTTGCCGGTTGCGGCAGCATGACCGGCTTGGAAGGCTTGTCGGCCTTCCTGTCCTGATGATTGCCCTGCGTGCCACTCTTCTGGCCGTGCACCGGTTCGCCCGCTGCCAGAACAGGCAGGACCGGCAGCGCGAATGAGATAATGGCAGCGAGAAGAAATTTGCTCTTCATGGGCATAGGCAAGACCTTGATGAAGGAATCAGTTTTCAAAACGCGGCGCTTTTTCGTCGAGAAGCCGATTGGCTTCCGCGACAGCCTTTGCAGGGTCTTCGGCGTCGAAAACGGCACGCCCGAGCGCCACGAAATCCGCGCCGGTCTCTGCGGCAGATATGATGCTTTCCAGAGCATTTCCGGCCTGCGCGATGCAGGGAATCTCCACCATCTGCGCCCACCATTCGGCTAGCGACAGGTTGCGCGGATGGGCGTCGGGCTTGTTGTCCGCACCGATCTTGCCGAAGAACACGTAATCGGGCTGCAACTCGCCGATTTCCATCGCGCCATGGCGGTCGCGCAGATTGCCTGTGCCGACAATCATCTTCGGCGTGTGCTTTTCTATCGCTTCGGCCAGATCGGCGGCCTTGCCTTCGATATGGATGCCGTCTGCCCCGACGCGGCCTGCAATGCGCGTATCGTTCAGGACAAGCGCCGCAGCGCCCTTCTCCTGAATCACAGGGACAGCCTTTTCGGCTGCGGCCTGAAAGGTGGCTTCATCGAGATCGCCGGTGTCGAGAATGACGCTCGCAACGTCGCCGCCCGAAAGCGCCGCCGTCAAAAGCTTTGCGAGAGCCCCGCCATCGGCAAGCGGGGGCGCAACCAGCACGATGCGGCAGCGGTCTGTTTCAGTCTGGTGAGCGGGCTTGTTCATGAATGAAGCCTAACGGGAAAAACGTGATGGAATTCGGGCAATAGAGGCGTTCTGTTTACCGGAAACGGAAGCCGCGCTCTATCTATTTGTTTTATCGCATTTATGCGACGCAACCGCGCTTCGGCAAGCATTCGTTGGCGAAATGCCTGCTCGTTCGCGTCCGTCCGCATTGGCATAATGTTATCCACTGGAACGAAAGTTGATCGGAACCAACCCGGTTCTGCTCGTATTTACCGGTATATAACCCACACCGAAGCGGGGCAGTTAACGTCCCGGCAAACGTGTGAAACCGTTGCGGCCGCACATCCGGCCACCCACTCGGAATGACACGAAGAATTGGAAAGTCTCGCAATCCCAGGTGCAGGTACTTTCCTTAAACGATAGGCAGGCTGGTAAATGAATATTGCGACCGCTGGACAAGCGATGCCCGCACAACATGCGAAAATGCGCGATACGCGCATTGACGTGTTCCGTGCGCTCGCGCTGCTAACGATCTTCATCAACCATGTGCCCGGCACGATCTACGAGCATTTCACGCACAAGAATCTCGGCTTCTCCGATTCGGCCGAAGCTTTCGTACTGATTTCCGGCATGGCCGTAGCGCTTGCCTACGGATCGAAATTCGCTTCCGGCAACCGCCTGCTTCTGTCGCTGAAGATGTGGCGCCGCGCCGGTGTTCTTTATACCGCGCATATCATGACGACCATGGCGACCATCGCCATTTTCGCCGCCGCCGCGATCTTCCTCAAGCGTTCGGAATTGCTCACGCAGATCAACATCGCCCCGCTGGTCAAGCATCCGGTCGAGGCGCTGTTCGGCATCGTCACGATGGGCCACCAGCTCGGCTATAACAACATTCTGTCCATGTATGCCGTGATGCTGGTTCTGACGCCGGCCCTGCTTCTGCTGGCGCGCATCAGCCTGCCGCTCATGCTCGGCGTTTCCGGCACGGTCTGGTTCCTGTCCGGCCTCTATCATGTCGCGCCGGTCAATTATCCGACCGAGGGCGTCTGGTTCCTCAATCCGCTGTCGTGGCAGTTCCTGTTTGCCATCGGTATCGCGGGCGTGATGCATGTGCGTCGCGGCGGCGAACTGCCGAAGCATCCGCTGCTGATCGGCCTTGCCGTCGGCTATCTGGTGCTGGCGCTGGCGTGGGTGCGCATCCCGCTCTGGGGCATTGATGCATCGATGGGCCTGCCCATGGTCATCACCGGCTTCGACAAGACGTTCCTGTCGGGCCCGCGCCTGCTGCATGTGCTGGCGATTGCCTATCTCATCGCCGTTGTCCCGACGCTGAACAACATCGCCCGCACCGCATCCGACAATCCGCTCGCCATTCTCGGCAAGCATTCGCTCCCGATCTTCATTGCCGGTACGCTGCTCGCGATGGTCGCGCAGGTGATGAAACTCGTGAACCCTGGCGGGCTGCCATATGACACGCTGCTGATCGCAACCGGCATCGTGATGCAATTCGCACTCGCCTATTATCTTGAATGGCTGCCCACCATCGGCTGGAGCAAGAAGGGCGCGGCCGTTTCGGCAAAGTCTGCCGTTCCCGCTGCCGAACCCGTCAAGATGCAGGTTGTCACAAGTTCCAAGCCTGCGATGCAACGCTATTAACAATCGTCACCGATCAGCCGCCCCATTCCGGGCGGCTTTTCTTTGGGTAAAAAGCACCGGATTGTGCGGGATTATCCACAATGAGCAGCCGAAATTAACCATTCATTAATCTTAAGAATGTTAAATGGTTTACATCCAGTTCGGCTGGATTCTTACCGAGTGGTTTAGCCACTCTGTTTGACGCCTCCCTGTTAAACTCCTGAGAGCCGCCCTTGCGGCTCTTTTTTTATGCGTTTTTTGCTGCACATCGGGAAAATATGGATTTTCCACATGCCGTCGCGCGGAACGGAATGGCCGTCGATCCGTTCTATTTGCGGACTTTCTTTAAAAGCCTTTGAAAATGTTAACCGAACGTTAAACATAAACTTGCGCGACGGTGCATGAACGTGCAGTTTGTCGTGGACTTGTTTAGCGCAGCTGTTCCGTCTCAGCCTCCCCCATGGTCGAACAGCGGTTCAATGGTTTCATTCGTATCCATCCGGCAAAAACCCCACGGACGAATACGGCAACGGAATGGGCCGCCGATACAGGCGGTCATGCAAGGTGGCAGAGCAGTGATTAGCGAACAGGGTCAGATGCCGAGCAATATGATCAGCCTCGCGGAGCGCATGGTCTTCTCGGATTCGTTCAAGCCGATCTATACGCAAGGCATGGATATGGTCGAGGAAGCGGCGAGCTACCTTGATGGGGAGGGTCGCGAGGAGGCGCGTAACCTGTCGCGCGTGGCTGCGACGCTTTATGCCGCCGAATCGATGCGGCTGACCACGCGCCTTATGCAGATTGCCTCCTGGCTGCTGCTTCAGCGCGCGGCGCGCAGCGGAGAAATGTCCCGCCAGCAGGTTGCTGCCGAAAAGGCCAAGGTGCGCCTCGACACGCCGTCGGCGGGCGAAGCCGCACAGGGCTGGTCCGAACTGCCCTCCGCATTCGTGGAACTGGTAGAGCGGTCCATGCGCCTTCAGGCCCGCGTGCGCCGCATGGACCGTGAGGTCTACGGCGAAGTGGTTTCGCTGCAGGGCATCCCGCGCGGCAATCCCGTTTCCGAACAGATCGTATTGCTCAAGACCGCTTTCGGGGCTTCGTAACAATTGACGATATGCGTCCATCGTGGCGCATGTTTCTCTTTTGTTCACTTTTCTGCTGTCAAGTGAATCCGTCTGAGGATAGGGTTCGCTTATGAAAGAAACGATTCGCATCATTGGTATCGATCCGGGCCTGCGCCGTACCGGCTGGGGCATTGTCGAATCACTGGGCAATTCACTGCATTTCATCGGCTCAGGGACTGTGACCTCCAATGCCGAGATGGATCTCGCATCGCGCCTCTGCCAGCTCCATGAAGGGCTTTCAAAAGTCCTGCATGATTACATGCCGCATGAGGCGGCGGTTGAACATACCTTCGTCAACAAGGACGCAACGGCGACGCTGAAGCTTGGTCAGGCGCGCGGCATTGCGCTGCTGGCCCCGGCCCAGGCTGGCTTACCGGTTGCCGAATATGCGCCGAACGCCGTCAAAAAGGCGGTTATCGGCGTCGGTCACGGTGAAAAGCAGCAAATCCATATGATGGTGAAAGTGCTGATGCCGCGCGCATCGTTCGATACGAGCGATGCCGCCGATGCGCTGGCCATCGCCATTTGTCATGCGCATCACCGGCAAAGCATCGCAAGTGCGCGCCGGTTGCAACAACTTATCGCGTAGGTGGCCATGATCGGTAAGCTCAAGGGTGTGATCGATGAAATTGCCGAGGATCATGCCGTCATCGACGTGCATGGCGTCGGTTATGTCGCGTTTTGTTCGGCGAGGACGCTGGGCAATCTCGGCAGCGCGGGCGAGGCGGCGGTGCTGTTCATCGAAACCTATGTCCGCGAGGACATGATCCGCCTTTACGGGTTTGCCAATCAGCTTGAACGCGAATGGTTCCGCCTGTTGCAGAATGTGCAGGGCGTGGGGGCGAAAGTGGCGCTTGCGGTGCTCGGAACCCTGTCGCCGTCCGAACTCGCCAATGCGATTGCGCTGCGTGACATCGCCATGGTGTCGCGCGCGCCGGGTGTCGGCAAGAAGGTTGCCGAGCGCATCGTGACCGAACTTAAGAACAAGGCGCCCGCCTTTGCCGGGGAGGCGAGCGGCACGATCGGGCTCAAGCAGGAACTTGGGGCGGGTGCAGCGCCTGCGCCGGTTGCCGATGCGGTATCGGCGCTTTCCAATCTTGGCTATTCACGCGATCAGGCGGCCAATGCCGTTGCTGCTGCCCTGAAGGAAGCGGGCGAGGGCGCCGATTCGGCCAAGCTCATACGGCTGGGTTTGAAGGAATTGTCGCGGTGATTTACTTGCCTGAGCGAACTGTTCATGCGAGGAGGAAGGCATGAGCGACCGCAATCCTCTCATCAATGCCGACAGCCGCGCAGACGAAGACAATACGCTGCGCCCGCAGACGCTCGACGATTTCGTGGGCCAGGCGGCAGCGCGCGCCAATCTAAAAGTCTTTATCGAGGCCGCCAAGGTGCGCGGCGAGGCGCTTGACCATGTGCTGTTCGTCGGACCTCCCGGCCTCGGCAAAACGACGCTGGCGCAGATCATGGCCAAGGAGCTCGGCGTCAATTTCCGCTCGACCTCCGGCCCGGTTATTGCCAAGGCGGGCGATCTGGCGGCACTGCTCACCAATTTGGAAGAGCGCGACGTGCTGTTCATCGATGAAATTCATCGGCTCAGCCCGGCAGTGGAAGAAATTCTCTATCCGGCCATGGAGGATTTTCAGCTCGATCTCATCATCGGTGAAGGCCCTGCTGCCCGTTCGGTGAAAATCGATCTGGCCAAATTCACGCTGGTTGCGGCGACGACCCGTCTGGGCCTCCTGACCACGCCGCTGCGGGACCGCTTCGGCATTCCGGTGCGGCTCAACTTCTATACGGTTGAGGAACTGGAATATATCGTGCGGCGCGGTGCGCGCATCATGCAGATGGGGATCTCACCGGATGGCGCGCTGGAAGTGGCGCGTCGTTCGCGCGGCACCCCGCGTATCGCCGGACGGCTGTTGCGCCGGGTGCGCGATTTTGCGCTGGTCGCCGGTAGCGACGTCATCGACCGCAAGATTGCCGATGAGGCGCTGTCGCGGCTGGAAGTGGACAATCGCGGGCTGGACCAGCTCGACCGGCGCTATCTCAACATCATTGCGCGCAATTTCGGCGGCGGTCCGGTGGGCATCGAAACCATCGCTGCCGGTCTGTCGGAGCCGCGTGATGCGATTGAAGACATCATCGAGCCCTATCTGATCCAGCAGGGATTTTTGCAGCGCACGCCGCGCGGCCGCGTCCTGACCGCCGTTGCCTGGCAGCATCTCGGATTGCCTGCGCCCGCTGAAATCATCCAGCAGTCGCAATACGGCCTCTTCATGGAAGACGAATGACGGAACGACAGGAACAATTGGCACAGGCGGCCGTATCGGGCGAATTGAAGGATGGCGCGCATCTGCTCTATGCCCGCATCTATTATGCCGATACGGATTTTTCCGGCTTCGTCTATCACGGCCGCTATCTGGAATTTTACGAACGCGGACGAACCGACTTTCTGCGTCTTCAGGATATTCACCATATCGAGCTGGCGGAAGGCGCGCTTGGCGAGGAAATGGTGTGGGTCGTTCGCCGCATGGAGATCGACTACAAAGCGCCGGCGAAGATGGATGACCTTATCCTGATCGAGACGCGTGTCAGCGAAATTCGCGGTGCTCGGGTCATCATGGCGCAGAAGATCACCTGTGGTGAGCGCCTGCTTTCGGAGGCGAAGGTCGAAGCCGTGATGATTACCAAGGAAGGCCACCCGCGCCGCATTCCCGATGAATGGCGGGAGGCCTTTACCAGCAGCCGCAAGGGCTGAATCCTGTAGAGCTATATTCCGGCGGACCACAAAATTTATTTTTCGTCCGTTCCATTAGGGGATGCCTTTCTGCACCCTTCCAGCCAGACATCGCCATGCCCTTCCGGCACGCACATTCCTGCTATGAGACGCTCAATCCGACTGACACGCTCATTGAGCGCGGGGTCATTCTCCCCAAGTTTGTAAGATCCTGGCGCGATAAGAACAGCAACCAGCCGAATGAACTCCCTGTCGCTTAACTCGTCAGGCGACCGGTTATAGATTGCAGAACTTGCTTTATGGAAGCCTGTCATCCAGCCTTGCGAGCCTTCACCCATTTCCAGTGTATCGAACCACAGGGCAAGGATTTGTTCTTTGGAAAGCCTGCTTTCCAAACCTATCGCATAACCGGTTTGTCGAATTTTGCCGATACCTGGATGAAACTTTTTAAAAGCAAGGCGCTTGGAAGCCGATTGCGTGATTGTGGTCGCTCCTGCGCCGGGGGTCGAGAAGTCCACTCCCATGTGCTGCGCGAAATTTGGGTCCTCCACCTTCAGCAGCATTGCAAGATGCTTTGCGCCAAGCGAGGCTGCCCCTCGTCCCTGCGATATCAGATCATCCGCTCGCAAACGTAGTCTCGGCGCATCTGAAAAAGCATCAAGGTACCCTTTTGCGCCATATAGAAAAACCGCAATGATTAGCAGCCCCAAGAAAAGGCCTGCGAACTTGAAAATTCGTTTCATGCAATCTCTCATTCGAAATCAAGGGAGTGGAAACCAAAAGCCAGAAACCACTAAATTGTCGCAGAATTTAGGGTTCCCTTGCGGCCCAGTTCAACAGAAAGACCGGCAACGTTTTTACTGCTAGAAACAGCAACCGAGAAAAGGCGGTCTCTCCATGGAGGCGCGTTGACATTCGCCGTTCGACGTTATGGCAATTTGACGATATGCGTATTTGGATAAACGCTAACGCATCTTTAACCATAATATTCCATTAATCACCCTGACGGAATCGGTTGAGAGAGTGGGTTACAGCGCAGCGCCTTCCTTTCACCAAAATTAACCGTAACAAGCGCCTGATGGATTTAAAGTTGAAATCCGGGAATGGCGGTTGCGGTGCGAAGTGTCGGCCGCCCGTCGGGCAGGTACGGCTTCAGGTAAAAAGCTGCGCGGGTTTGGGGCGTCTGTTTTCAGACGTTGAGTAACGGATTTGCGATACCGCCCGGTCAAGTGGCCGGGCGTTTGGATTCGAGGACGGTAGATCGATGGAAAATGTTGCGTTAGCGGCCCCCGCCGCCGATGTTACCCTCTGGGGCCTGTTCATGCAGGCGAACTGGGTCGTCAAGCTGGTTATGCTTGGCCTGCTGTTCGCCTCGATCTGGACCTGGGCTATCATCGTGGACAAGACGATCGCATACGGACGGGCGCGACGCGCGATCGATCGCTTCGAGCAGACGTTCTGGTCCGGCCAGTCGCTGGAGGAACTCTACCGCAATCTCGGGGAGCGCCGGACCACCGGCATGGCGTCCATCTTCATGGCCGCGATGCGCGAGTGGAAAAAATCATTTGAAAAGGGCGCCCGCTCTCCCATCGGCCTGCAGATGCGTATCGACAAGGCCATGGATGTCGCGCTGGCGCGTGAAAGTGAGAAGCTCGACTCGCGTCTGGGCTTTCTGGCGACCATCGGTTCTGCGGCTCCCTTCATCGGCCTGTTCGGTACGGTTGTCGGCATCATGACGTCGTTCCAGGCCATCGCCGCATCCAAGAACACCAGCCTTGCCGTCGTTGCGCCGGGTATTGCCGAAGCGCTTCTGGCAACGGCTATCGGTCTTCTCGCCGCTATTCCCGCTGTTATCGCCTACAACAAGCTGTCTGCAGATGCCGGCAAGATCGGCGGGCGGCTGGAAGGCTTTGCGGATGAGTTTTCCGCCATACTGTCGCGCCAAATTGATGAGAAGCTGACGCCGCGCAATTAAGCGGCCTCCAGCATCGAGTGTAGTTTCAGCCTTCGGGAATCTTGCAATGGGCATGTCGGTCGGAAATCAGGGAATGCAGTCGGGTGGGCGCCGCAGGCGCGGCCGCAAGAAGGCATTGATGAGCGAAATCAACGTGACGCCGTTCGTCGACGTGATGCTCGTTCTGCTCATCATCTTCATGGTTTCCGCGCCGCTTCTGACGGTCGGCGTGCCGATCGATCTGCCCGACACGCAGGCGAAGGCCATGAATGCCGACACGCAGCCGATCACCGTTTCGGTCAACAGCGAAGGCAAGATCTATCTGCAGGAAACCGAAATCCCCATCGAAGAAGTGGTGCCGAAACTCCAGGCCATCGCCAAGACAGGCTATGAGGAGCGCATTTTCGTGCGCGGTGACAAGGCTGCCGATTATGGCACCGTCATGAAAGTCATGGCCCGCATTTCCGCCGCCGGTTTCAAGAATATCGGCCTTGTAACCCTCCAGGAGCAGGATAGCTGACGCCATCATGAAGGCTGGCCTGACATCTTCTGTTGCCCTGCATGCCGTTGCGGTCGCGCTGGCAGTGGTTTCGTTTTCCTCGCCGAAGGCTTTCGACGTGCAGGATTCGGAGTCATTTCCGGTCGATATCGTACCGATCGAGTCGATAACCCAAATCCAGCAGGGCGACAAGAAAGCGCCCATGAAGGAAAAATCCGCGCCGATCCCGACGACGAAGCCGCAAACCGTTCCCGACGCCCAGAATGTCGGCGATCAGGACGTGGACACCACGACGCCCCCAAAGCCCGACCCAAAGGCGAAACCGATTGAGGCGGCTGAGGAGCCGAAGGCGCAGCCGGAACCGGTGAAGAAGCCGGAACCGAAACCTGATCCCAAGCCGGACCCCAAGCCCGAGGAAAAGCCGACGCCGGTTCCCGCCACTGAAATGCAGGCGAAGCCGGAGCCCAAGCAGGAAGTGAAACCCGATCCGGTGGCCGAAGCCATTGACAGGCAGGCTGAATCGCCGGATGCGCAGACGCCGAAGCTGCCGGACAAGGTTCCCGCACCGGAAGCAAAGCCGAAGCCGCCGCAGGCGCAGACTGCCAAGACGCCGGATCGCAAGCCGACCGAGGAAAAGAAGCCGACGCAGAGCGCGTCGCAGTCGTCGCAGTCGAAGAACGACGCGATTGCAGACGAGGTTGCAGCCCTTCTCAACAAGCAGAAGGCGGCGGGCGGCGGGGCGAAGCGTTCCACCGATCAGGCGTCGCTCGGCGGCAAGAAGAATACGGGCGGCTCCAAGCTCAGCCAGAGCGAAATGGATGCACTGCGCGGTGCGATTTCCAAGTGCTGGAACGTGCCTGCCGGTGTGGCTGACGCGCCGGGACTGGTCGTCACCGTCAAGATGAAGCTGAACCAGGACGGCTCCATTCAGGGCGTCCCGGAGGTGACATCGGGCGGCGGCGGCGATGGTGTGGCTCGTGCAGCAGCCGAGAGCGCCAAGCGCGCTGTCGCACGCTGCGCGCCGTACAATCTGCCAGTCGACAAATATGATTCATGGTCGGAAGTGATCGTCAATTTCGACCCGAGCGAAATGTTCTGACCGGGCTTCCGGTCGCCAACCACTGCAAGGACAAAGAGGTCCCAGAAGACATGAAAATCGGCATCATCAATACAAAGATCCGGACGGTCTTTTCGGCTTTCGCGTGTATGATTGCCGCAAGCCTTGTCTGCACCATGCCGGCGCGCGCCGTCGTGGAAATCAACATCAACAAGGGTGTGATCGAGCCGCTGCCGATCGCCATCACCGATTTCCTTTCGGCCGACCAGCTCGGACCGAACATTACCTCGGTCATCGCCGCCGATCTTGAGCGGTCGGGCCTGTTCGCGCCCATCGACAAGGGCGCCTTCATCGAAAAGATTTCCAACCCCGATGCGGCTCCGCGCTTCGAGGACTGGAAGGTCATCAATGCGCAGGCGCTCGTCACGGGCCGCATCACCAAGCAGCCGGATGGCCGTCTGAAGGCCGAGTTCCGCCTGTGGGACACGTTCGGTGGCCAGCAGATGATCGGCCAGCAGTTCTTCACCACGCCGGATAACTGGCGCCGCGTTGCCCATATCATCGCCGATGCGATCTATGAGCGCCTGACCGGTGAAAAGGGCTATTTCGATACGCGCGTCGTCTTCGTGGACGAATCCGGCCCGGCACAGAAGCGCGTCAAGCGCCTGGCCATCATGGACCAGGACGGCGCCAATGTGCGTTACATTTCCGACGGTCGCGCCATTTCCCTGACGCCGCGTTTCTCGCCGAACCGTCAGGAAGTCACCTATATGTCCTACGAAGGCGGTTCGCCGAAGGTGTATCTTCTGCAGCTGGAAACCGGTCAGCGCGAGCTTGTCGGCAACTTCCCCGGCATGACCATTGCTCCGCGTTTCTCGCCCGATGGCCAGAAGGTGGTGATGAGTCTGCTTCAGGATGACGGCAGCGCCAACATCTACACGATGGACCTCCGCAACCGTTCGACCACGCGCCTGACCAACAGCCAGGCCATCGACACCGGCGCGTCCTATTCGCCGGACGGCTCGCAGATCGTCTTCACGTCTGACCGCGGCGGGCGTCCGCAGCTCTATATCATGGGTGCCGACGGCTCGAACCCGCGCCGCATCTCCATGGGCGACGGCAGCTATTCCACGCCGGTCTGGTCTCCGCGCGGCGATCTCATCGCCTTCACCAAGCAGTCGCAGGGCCAGTTCTCCATCGGCGTGATGAAGACCGACGGTTCGGGCGAACGCCTCCTGACCTCCGGCTTCCACAATGAAGGCCCGACCTGGGCTCCGAACGGTCGCGTCCTGATGTTCTTCCGCAAGGCGGCAGGTTCGGGCGGCCCGAAGCTTTTCACCATTGACCTCACGGGCCGCAACGAGCGCCAGATTCAGACGCCGAACTTCGCGTCCGACCCGGCCTGGTCGCCGCTGCTCGAATAGGTTTGGTGCGAAAGCGTTACCAAAGTTGAAGGCGCGAAGCTTCGGTTTCGCGCCTTTTTTATGGCAAATTGCCACAATCATTCTGCCCGAGCCGTGTTTCTGCCGTATTTTGCCGCCAAGGGCTGGGACAGCAGGAATTCATTAACCATACTTCTTGAGCCTGTCTTAACCTCAATATGATTATTGGGTGGTTACGCAGGAACATCAAATCTTAAGGAGCTCCGGCCCATGCGCCGTATCCAGTCGATTGCACGTAGCCCGATCGCTATTGCCCTTTTCATGTCGCTCGCCGTTGCTGGTTGCGCGTCGAAGAAGAACCTTCCGAACAATGCCGGCGATCTCGGCCTCGGTGGTGCAGGCGCGGCAACGCCCGGCTCCGCGCAGGACTTCACCGTCAATGTCGGCGACCGCATCTTCTTCGATCTCGATTCGTCGCTGATCCGCGCCGATGCGCAGCAGACCCTTTCCAAGCAGGCTCAGTGGCTGCAGCGCTATCCGCAGTACTCGATCACGATCGAAGGCCATGCCGACGAACGCGGTACGCGCGAATACAACCTCGCTCTTGGCCAGCGCCGTGCTGCCGCCACCCGCGACTTCCTCGCTTCGCGTGGCGTGCCGACCAACCGTATGCGCACCATCTCCTACGGCAACGAACGTCCGGTCGCAGTCTGCGACGCCGACTCGTGCTGGTCGCAGAACCGCCGCGCCGTCACCGTTCTCAACGGTGCGGGCAGCTAATCTGCTGACAGCTGACAGTGTTACGGAAAAGCGGCTTTCGGGCCGCTTTTTTCGTTTCGGGCCGATTGTTTGGTCGTTTCGACAAACTTTGGCCGAAGTCACCCTTGTGATAGTGAGCGTCAAAAAGCCTTCGCTTTTCGCATTATTCGGCGCAAAACCGCTTCGCACTTTTGCGGTAAATGCTCTAAAAGCGGAGCTGGAGCATGTCTCCCGGAAATGGGAACCGGTTTCGGGGAAAAGACATGCGTAAAAACAAAAGGATAGAGCGGTTCCAACGCGTCATGTTCCAACCGGAACGGTTCTCGTGATGCGGCAAACCATGTTCAGCGTCCGTTCAGGCGCGGCACTTGATCATTCTGTTCGTTCGGAGCGGGATGGGTGAATTAGCAGGGGCAAAGGGAATGAGGAAACCAATGAGGAAAGTGACGCTGGCAATTGCCATGCTGCCGCTTTTGGCGAGTGCTCCGGTTCTGGCGGCATCTGTTTCTTCGCAAGGGGGAATTCAGCTCGCGCAGGCAGGTGCTCCCGGCGGGGATCAGTTTTCGCAACAGGTGTGCAATCTCGCGCATCAGAACGCGCAGTCCTATGCGCGCATCTTGCAGCTTCGCGACAAGATGCTGAAAATCCAGCGCGACAATGAAGCCCGTTTCCAGGCATTGGAAAAGGGCCGCGGCGGCGCACAGAATAGGGTCAGCATCGGCTCCACGGCGATTCTCGATGAAGCCATGCGGGATAACGGCAGCGGCGGCGGGCAGGGCGGTGGCTATCAGAGTCCCGGCTTGCAGCAGGAACTGGTGCGCAACCTGACCGGCAAGGTCGAGGATGTGGACGCCCAGATTTCGTTCACCGACAATCAGCTGCAAAAGACGCAGGAAGACAATGAATTCCGGTTTGAAGAACTGGAAAAGAAGAATGGCCTGACCTCGCCTGCTTCGAGCAGCGCGTCCCAGACGGCACCCGCAGCAGCATCGCCGGGGGCAGATTTGTGCGCGCAGGGCGTGGGCAATCCGGCGGCGATTGCCGATGCGTTGAGTGCGCGGGCGGAAGCCATGAACTTCCAGATTCTCGAAATGCAGGATCAGATGCAGAAGATGCAGGAAGCAAACGAAAGCCGCTTCCAGTTTCTCGAAACCGGCAAGCGCGCCGATGTGGAAGTCCAGCAGGCTGGCGGCGACACGTCGCTTGCCGATGCCAGCTCGGATCAGGGCAACCACGGAAACCTTGATGGCGGGGTTTCCGGAAGCGCTCCGCAGAACGGGGGATACGACGCTTCCACACAGTCCGCGGCCAGCCAGTCGTCTGGCGCCGATTCCATGGCTATTGGTTCGAATGCGCCCGCACAGGGCGGGCCTGCGCGTGGCGAACCGCCGCAAACGCTGGGCTCCATCCGCTTCGACGCCAGTGGCAATGTAATCGGTGAAACACTCGACGCCACCCCGCGCGCGGTACAGCCGGGCAACGTCCCTTCGGGCGACACGGTCGCGTCTCTTCCGACCGACGATAATCCCAATTCGCTCTATCAGGCTTCCTATCAGTATCTGATGTCGGGCGACTACAAGGCAGCCGAAACCGGTTTCCGCGAGCATGTGAAGCGTTATCCGGCTGATCCCAATACGGCGGAAGCGCGTTTCTGGCTGGGGGAATCGCTTTACGGTCAGGGGCGCTATCCGGAAGCGGCGACGGTATTCATCGATACGCAGCGCGATTATCCCGATTCAAAGCGCGCGCCGGAAAACATGTTCAAGCTCGGCATGACGCTTGAGAAAATGGACAATCGCGATGTTGCCTGTGCGACCTTCGCGCAGATTCCGGAGCGTTACCCCAAGGCAGCGCCTGCCATTTTGAAGCGCGTTGCCGATGAGCGCAGCCGCGCAAAGTGTTAGGATCAGAACCTGTTAGAGCGGGATGTATCTTAGTTGAATCGTTAATTCGCTCTGAATTTTTGTTTGAGCATGATTTTATCCGAAAACCGGTTCCCACTTTTCGGGATCATGCTCTGATTGCGGAGTTATTTCGTGGGGCTTAGCCCAAGCAATATTTCCAGATTATTCGAGCCATTCGGATTTGAGCAGGCCAAGGCTGTGATTGCCGCCGTGTCAGGCGGCAGCGATTCTCTCGGCCTGCTTTTTCTCCTTCGGGACTATATGGCCATGCTGAAAGACCCACCCCGGCTGATCGCTGTGACGGTGGACCATCAGTTGCGCGCCGAATCGAAAGCGGAAGCCGAAAATGTCGGTGTGCTTTGCCGACACCACGGGATCGAGCACCGCATTCTCGCCTGGGACGAAGCCAAACCCGCAAGCGGGCTTGCTGCCGCCGCGCGCACCGCGCGCTATCGCCTGTTGGCGCAGGCGGCGCGGGATGCGGGTGGCGCCTTCATTGTCACCGGGCATACGCAGGATGACCAGATCGAAACCTTTCTGATGCGCAAGGAGCGCAGCGCCCATGCCGAAGCGCGGGGGCTTGCAGCCATGTCGTCGCGTTCTTTACTGGGTGGTCTTGGGAGGGAAGGATCGGTCGAACTCGACCGCCCGCTGCTTTCCATTTCCCGGCAGGCCTTGCGTGATGAATTGCGGGAAAGGGGTATCGATTGGGTCGATGATCCCAGCAATGCCAATACGGAATACGAACGTCCACGGGTTCGTCTGGGCGTTGCTGCGCAGGCTGACAGGCAGGCGGTTCTCGACCAGATTGCCGAGGCTGGGGCTGCGCGCGAGCGGGACAATGCGGATTTGATCGCTGCACTGGCCGATCCGTCGAGCCTGCATGTCGATGCGAACGGTTCCCTGCTGGTCGATCCGCAGCTTTATGCAGCGCTTCCCGACAATGCGCGGCGGCTGTTCTCCGGACTGCTGGCCGCCATTGCCGGTGGACGCCGTTTCCTGCCGGGCGACAGCGAGCGCTCCCGCATCGAACGGCTTCTGTCGGGAGAGGATGACAACCATCGCCTGACCGTGTTTGGCGCGCTGATCGAACGTGGCGAGAAGGGTACGCCGCATCGCCTGCGCCGCGAAAAGCGCAATCTGCCGAAACTCCATCTGGAGCCGGGCAAGCCGGTTGTCTGGGACGGACGCTTCCGTTTCGCCAATGAAGGCACGATGGATTTCGAGCTCGCGGCGCCGGGGCGTCAGGAGCTTGCCGATTTCCTGAAAACACGGAACATCGAGATCGAATCCCGCAAACGTGAAGCCTTGCTGGTTTCGCCCGCCCTTTATAGTGATGGCAGGCTATTCGCCTTGCCGTTTCTGAAGAATGGGGAATTTCCGCAAGACGTTCATATCGAACGGCATTTCGCGATCTTCGATCATGTTTTGCCGGGGCATGATTTCGACCTTGCAATGGCTGTGGAAGCCCGCATCGGGCGCGTCTGCGCCGAAATGTCCTAGAGCTGTTCCCGATTCAACAGAATCGCCGGGAACAGCTCCATCCTTGCTTTAACGCATTATCCTGCGCAAAACCGCTTCGCACTTTTGCTGGAAATGCTCTTTTTATAAACCAGAGTGCGAAGAATCGAGGATGCGGGGTCGAACGCGCCTTGGCAAGGCCATCCTTCGATCCTATGTTAGACCGAAACATCGTTCCGTGCCCGCGGAATGGCCGTGGTATCGATTGGACCCGATATGAATCCGAACTATCGCAACTTCGCCCTCTGGGCGATCATTGCTCTTCTTTTGATCGCGCTGTTCAACCTGTTCCAAAGCCCAGGTCAGCGTTCCAATTCCCGTGAAGTTTCCTATTCGCAATTTATAGACGACGTATCCAACGGTCGCGTGAAATCGGTCACGATCACCGGCCAGCGGATCACCGGTACTTTTGCTGATAATGGTTCGACCTTCCAGACCTATTCGCCGGGCGATACGGGTCTCGTTTCGCGCCTGGAAAGCAAGGATGTCGCGATCACCGCCCGCCCTGAAACCGACGGTTCCAGCTCGCTGATTGGCATTCTTCTGTCCTGGCTTCCGATGATCCTGATCCTCGGCGTGTGGATTTTCTTCATGCGCCAGATGCAGGGCGGTTCGCGCGGCGCCATGGGTTTTGGCAAGTCGAAGGCCAAGCTTTTGACGGAAGCGCATGGCCGCGTGACTTTCCAAGACGTCGCCGGCGTGGACGAAGCCAAGCAGGATCTTGAGGAAATCGTCGAATTCCTGCGCGATCCGCAGAAATTCCAGCGTCTGGGTGGCAAAATCCCGCGCGGCGTTCTTCTCGTTGGCCCTCCCGGCACCGGTAAGACGCTGCTTGCGCGCTCGGTCGCGGGCGAAGCCAATGTGCCTTTCTTCACCATTTCCGGTTCGGACTTCGTCGAAATGTTTGTCGGTGTCGGTGCAAGCCGCGTCCGCGACATGTTCGAGCAGGCCAAGAAGAATGCACCCTGCATCATCTTCATTGACGAAATCGATGCGGTGGGCCGTCATCGCGGCGCCGGTCTCGGCGGCGGCAATGACGAACGCGAACAGACGCTCAACCAGCTTCTGGTCGAGATGGACGGTTTTGAAGCCAACGAATCGATCATCCTGATCGCCGCCACCAACCGTCCCGACGTTCTCGATCCGGCACTTCTGCGTCCGGGCCGTTTCGACCGTCAGGTTGTGGTTCCGAACCCGGATATCGTCGGTCGTGAACAGATACTCAAAGTGCATGTGCGCAATGTGCCGCTTGCACCCAATGTCGATCTCAAGGTTGTCGCACGCGGCACGCCGGGCTTCTCTGGTGCCGATCTCGCCAACCTCGTCAACGAAGCTGCCCTCATGGCCGCACGCCGCAACAAGCGCCTCGTGACCATGCAGGAATTCGAGGACGCCAAGGACAAGATCATGATGGGTGCGGAACGCCGCTCCGCCATGACGCAGGAAGAAAAGGCCAATACGGCCTATCACGAAGCAGGTCACGCCATCGTGGCGCTCAACGTGCCGAAGGCTGATCCGGTCCACAAGGCGACCATTATTCCCCGTGGCCGTGCGCTTGGCATGGTGATGCAGCTTCCGGAAGGCGACCGTTATTCGGCTACCTATACATGGATGGTGTCGCGCCTTGCCATCATGATGGGCGGTCGTGTGGCGGAAGAGCTGAAATTCGGCAAGGAAAACATCACTTCCGGTGCTTCCTCCGATATCCAGCAGGCCACCAAGCTCGCCCGTTCGATGGTTACGCAATGGGGCTATTCGGACAAGCTGGGCCGTGTGGCCTATGGCGACAATCAGGAAGAAGTCTTCCTCGGACATTCGGTATCCCGCACGCAGAACATTTCGGAAGAAACCGCGCAGATCATCGACGCCGAAGTGCGGCGCCTGATCGACGAGGCCTATGCCGAAGCGACCCGCATCCTGACCAAGAAGAAGAAGGATTGGATCGCTCTTGCCGAAGGTCTGCTCGAATATGAAACGCTCTCCGGCGACGAGATCAAGGAACTGATTGCGGGCAACAAGCCATCGCGCGATCAGGGCAGCGATACGCCGTCGCGCGGTTCGGGCGTACCGAAGGCCGGAAGCCCGCGCAAGCGCAAGGGTAGCGAGCCCGGCAGCGAACCGGGTATGGAGCCGCAGCCGCAATAAGCTGCTCGAAATTGAATTGAGAAAGCCGGGGAAACCCGGCTTTCTTGTTATCCAGCTTTGTGGGAGCTTACGGCAAAGGCTCGTTAAGGATTTCGGCGCATCTTACTGCGTCAGATTACGACTTTGGACGTGGGAAGGTTGAGCCTGCAGCCAAAGGCGAAATTGCATTTGTGAGGGTTTTCGCGTTAAGAACAGCGAAATCCGCCGGCCGGACAACCGGCAGCCATTGCTCGCCCGCGAATTCGGGCGACAGATATTTGAAGATTGAGAGCGGTTCATGGCTCAACGCAAGGCGAAACAGATGGCACGCAAATATTTTGGAACCGATGGCATTCGCGGACAGGCAAACAGCTTTCCGATGACCCCGGAAGTTGCCATGAAAGTCGGCATGGCGGTCGGTCACATTTTCCGCCGCAAGGGTCAGGCTTCGCGCGTGGTGATCGGCAAGGATACGCGCCGTTCCGGCTATATGCTGGAAAATGCGCTGGTGGCCGGTTTCACCGCCGCCGGCATGGATGTGTTCCTGCTCGGCCCCATTCCGACGCCGGCCGTTGCGATGCTCTGCCGATCACTGCGCGCCGATATCGGCGTCATGATCTCCGCATCGCACAATCCGTTCTACGATAACGGCATCAAGCTTTTCGGTCCCGACGGTTACAAGCTTTCCGACGAGATCGAACTGAAGATCGAGGCGATGATCGACGGCGATCTGTCCCCATATCTCGCCAGCCATGGCGACGTCGGTCGCGCCAAGCGCGTTGACGGCGACATTTATCGCTATATCGAATTCGCCAAGCGCACGCTGCCGCGCAACATCGACCTGAACGGCCTGCGCGTCGTGGTCGATTGCGCCAATGGCGCGGGCTACAAGGTTGCCCCTGCCGCTTTGTGGGAGCTGGGCGCGGAAGTCATCACCATTAACAACGAGCCGAACGGCATCAACATCAACGAGGATTGCGGCTCGACGCATCCGATCGGCCTGATGAAGAAAGTTCACGAAGTGCGCGCCGATGTCGGCATCGCGCTTGATGGCGATGCGGACCGTGTGCTGCTGGTCGATGAAAACGGCACTGTCATCGACGGCGACCAGTTGATGGCCGTCATCGCCGAAAGCTGGGCGGCAAGCGACCGGCTAGAAGGCGGCGGCATCGTGGCGACCGTCATGTCCAATCTTGGTCTGGAGCGCTTCCTAGCCGACCGTCACCTGACGCTGGCTCGCACCAAGGTGGGCGACCGCTATGTGGTCGAGCATATGCGTGAGCACGGCTTCAATGTCGGCGGCGAGCAGTCCGGCCATATCGTTCTGTCCGATTTTGCGACGACGGGCGACGGACTGATCTCGGCGCTGCAGATCCTTGCCGTCGCGCAGGAACAGGGCAGGCCGATCAGCGAAGTCTGCCGCAAATTCGATCCGGTGCCGCAGCTTCTCAAGAATGTTCGCACCGCGGGCGGCAAACCGCTGGAGAACAAGCGCGTTAAGAGCGCAATCGACGAAGCAACCGAGCGTCTTGGCCATCAGGGTCGCCTGGTTATCCGACCGTCGGGTACAGAGCCGCTCATCCGCGTCATGGCGGAAGGCGACGACCGTGGTCTGGTGGAAAAGGTCGTCAACGACATCATCGACGTGATTGCGTCCGAAGGCAGCGCGGCGGCCTGATTACTTCGGAACAAATTGAACAATGGCGCGGGTTCTGTCCCGCGCTTTTTGTTTGGAGCGCGTCGCGAAAAGCGTGAATCGGGACTAACAGCCGGGTACTTCCGTATATTAGTTATTCTTAATAATCGTGGTAAAAAAACAAGGTTATATGATTTTTATATAATGCTATTTTATTGATAGGTAGTTTGGTTTGCTGATTAATCGAAGTTTCGGACAAAAAGTTTGTGTGAACAAACTTTTCAAGCGTGACCGTCTGTATCTATCACTGTGCAATCTTCAGCAGTTCTGCTGGCTCGACCTCCAGCACTACTGCCAATCTGCCCAGCACGTCGATGCTAACGCCATATACACATCGTTCTAGGGAACTGACGTAGGTTCGATCTATATCGGCGCGATGTGCAAGCTCTTCCTGCGATAGCCCTTTAGCCAGTCGCAATTTCTTCAAATTCTTTGCGAAGATTTCTCGTATGTCCATCCCGAAGGATGAACTGACTTGTTGAGTATTCCGCCACGGAGTATTCTCTACATGAGATTCGCGCGCGGACCAGCTTTCTAAGGAGTTCAATTTAAGCGCGTGAAACCATAGCGGGTAATGTCAAGCTTCACGCAAGCTATAGACGGCACAAATAGGTTTGGGTTAGGGGGCAATTCAATGGGTTTGTACGGAATGATGCGTACGGGCGTTTCAGGAATGAACGCTCAGGCAAATAAGCTTAGCGCAGTGGCAGACAATATCGCAAATGCCAGCACAAATGGTTACAAGCGCGGTTCGACAGAGTTTTCGTCACTGGTGCTGCCATCAACGTCTGGCAATTACAATTCCGGCAGTGTCCTGACGCAGGTGCGTCATAACATCGGTGCGCAGGGCGGATTGACGTCCACGAGTTCTACCACCGATCTGGCTCTTGACGGCAATGGCTTCTTCGTTGTGCAGGATGCCAATGGCATGCCTTTTCTCACGAGGGCTGGATCGTTCGTACCGGACAAGAATGGCGATCTGGTGAACGTGGCTGGCTTTACCCTCATGGGCTATCCCTATCCGTTCACAGGCGCGGGTAACGGCTTTGATGGCATGGTGCCTATCACGCTCGGACAGAGCAGCTTTCCGGCAGAGCCTACAACCAATGGCACTTTCACTGTAAATCTGCCTGCGAATGGTCCAGACGTGGGACAAGCAATCGTCAATGTTCCACCATCGGAGAATAGCCCGTATAGCGCGTGGAACCGCAAGCTGACGACGGCTAGCCTGAATAGCGCTGGCGAATTTGTGACGACCGAGACCTATTTCACGAAGATTGCTGATAACCGCTGGGAGGTAACCATCGTTGAAACTGATGGTGCGCCATCAACAGGGTTTCCCTATGACCTGACGAGCGGCAATGTTGAATTGCGCTCCGTCCAGCTCGACTTCGATCCGGGGACCGGAGATCTGATCGACAGCAATCCGATTGTTGGCTTCGATCCGAATGATCCCTTCCTCGTTGATCTTTCCGGCTTCACGCAGGCAATAACGGGTGGTTCGACGCCAGCTGTAAAGATCAATACGAACCTGTCCACGCTGGCACCGATCCTCGACACGGCAGCAGGTGAGCTGCCAGCATCCGCTAATAGCGCCGCAAGTGCCCCGACTGAACGGATGAGCCTGCGAGGCTATGCAGGGTTCCCAAACAATGTCGGCCTCGACGTCTATTATACGCGTACAGGGCCGGACACATGGGAAGTGGCTGTCTACAACGCTGCTGACGCGACAAGTACCGGGGCTGGAGCTCCGTTTCCTTACAGTAGTGCCCCGCTCGGCCAAACAACGCTTCAATTCGATCTCGCGACGGGTTCGCTGATCAGTGGCGGCAGTCTCAATGTGACGCTTCCGGGCGGGGAGACCTGGCCCATCGATTTCAGCGACAGTATGTCTTTGGCCGACTCCAGCCTGATGGATAATGAGGGGATATTTGCAGCGCTGAACCTTCCAGCGACCGATCCAGTCATCAAGCCTTCGGTGCTCGGCAATACGCCTGCCGATAATATGGCAAACAGCGCCTATTCGCATAAGACCTCATTGATCGCTTATGATGATCAGGGACGGGCCGTAACGCTGGATGTCTATTTCACCAAGGGTGCGGATTTCAACTGGGAAGTCGCCGTCTTCAATCGGAACGATGCGTCACCATCGGGCGGATTTCCCTACGGTGCTCCGGGTAGCGCGCCCCTTGCGACGTCGCTCATGCGGTTTGATCCTCAAAACGGCAAGCTCCTTGAAGGTGGTACGCTTGAGATAGCAATACCCAACGGCCAGACCATGACACTTGATCTTGCAGCATCAACACAGCTTGCAGGCGATTATCAGATATCGGCTGTTGAACTGAACGGGCAAGCCCCAAGCGCGACCGTCGATACCGTTATAGGTGAAGACGGCATCGTTTATGATCGTTCGGCAAACGGTGACATGCTCGCACGCTATCAACTCGCGATCGCCAATGTTGCAAGCCCGGACAAAATGACCGTCATCAGCGGCAACGTGTTCTCACCTTCCGCTGAATCTGGCGATGTCACGCTAGGAACTGCCGCGTCGAACGGCAACGGCAAAATCAGGACTGGTGCGCTGGAAAACTCGAACGTTGATATTGCACAAGAACTGACCGACATGATCGAGGCGCAGCGTAGCTATACGGCCAACTCGAAGGTATTCCAGACAGGCTCAGAGCTTATGGACGTTCTGGTCAACTTGAAGAGATAGCGGGGCCCGTTTTGTATGCATATTCAGAGGCACCTAATGGCAGGAAGTGAACGCATTGATTTGATTGCGATCACGGAGAAACTCAATCGCTCGCCGATATTCCATATGTCGTTGGGTTCCAAAGAGTTGTTTCACTCGAACTTCATTGCATGGCTTTTAATGGCCTACCCAGACGCTGTGAACTGCTTCGATATTGATGTAACCAAGCCGTTTTCGGTTATTCGAGAACAACACAATATCGATTTAGCGCTAAAGCGTGAATGCGAGCCTCCATTTTGCATCATTGAAAACAAGTTCAAAGATATTCCGCGGCGAGCGCAATTGGAGAGATACGCCGATAAAAGCCCCGCTCATTCGCGTGTTCTTCTCACTCTGGTGCCTGCATCATTTGACGTAACCCAAATAGGTTGGCAGCAGGTTCTTTATGCCGATTTTGCCGATAGGTTAAATGGATGGCTTAATCAAAACCAGAACGTCTCATTCCGTGACCGAGAATTTGTAGCCAGCTACTGCGAGATGACTTCGGCTATCGCTTCTATCGCGGATGCTGTATTAGTGGCGCCCAGCCAAGCGAGGGACAAAATCTACTGGTTCGGATTGACGAACGAATGGCAATGCCGTTTGGACGAAATACGCTTTCTGGATACCATATCCAAACACAGTGCCGACGAAATGCAGTTCGATCTGGAACATGCGTTGCGACTAGGTCTGCCCGATCTTGTGGTCAATCCTGATGAAAAGCAGGAAAAGGACCTCCAACGGTCTGGGGTCATCTTCTGTAAAACGTGGTCGGCGCTCTTTAACAAACAGCCGTGTGTCACGGTCGAGTTGCATCGCTGGATTGCCTCAAATCAGTTTAATCTGACGATCCAGATACAAGGGAACCAATATCGTCGGCTGATTGATTGCGATTATTTCAGAATACCACGCAGCCAAAGTGCGGTTCGCAAAAATTTTGATGCACGGGGTATAATAGAAGCCAGCGATGATTATCGCTGGTTTTTCGATCCCGATATTCATAACGGAATCGTCAACATCACAACATGGAGCCACATCGCATCAAGTAAATTTAGGACATCGATGCGAAAGCCATTCGGCACCTACGCTCCGAAAGCTATCTATCAGTATATTACAATCAGCGATACTCCGACTAGCGATACGTTGCACGCAAGCAAGGTTACTGCCAGCGTTATTGCTGATGTCCGCTTCGGCCTAGAGTTGCTGAATGATGAGCAATACGTACAGCGCTTTGCGAACTTAAAGCAATAGAACGCGCAATATCCTCATTCTTCGCTCGCCCTTTTGGCCGACGGCTATATCCGGGACGAAACAACGACGTTTCGGAAAGGATCACAGCATGTCCCATCTCAAGGCGCTTAAGCTTGCAACCGCAGCTCCCGCCCGCACGAACGACCCTGTTTTGCGGTCACGAGAAAAAATGATCGCGGCACTCTCCGAGCAGAAACTCATGGTTGCTGCGGCGCTTGAGGGTCGCAAGTATCACACCTTCCGCAAGGTTTGGCGCACGAACGCCGAAGGGCAGAAGGTCCAGACGGAGGCACTGCGACGTGTTCGTCAGGGCTGGTTCGAAGATCTTATGGGCAAGACATTTTTTGTCTTACGTTATGCTGGCAAGACCATCGAAATCGCCAAGGACAAGAACGCCATCGAGGTCAGCGAATTGAAGGCGCTGCCTGCAATTCTCGATACGTTGATCGAAGCTGTTCGCGCTGGTGAGCTTGATGCGCAACTGGCTGCGGCATCGGCAGAACGCAAGAAGCAGCTGCACAAAACTGAATAACAGCACAGATATCTGTGCTGTCTTCAAACCCCATGGGATCAATATGATCCCATGGGGTTTGTCTTTTTCAGCAATCATCATAGAGCGTCAACGGCAAGCGTTTATCATCGGATGCTGCTTGGCTGCTTATCTGGCCTTGTCCTCGTTCCTTGACGCTTCTCTGCTTCTTAACGATAGCGATGAAGTTGCCCCGCAAAAGTTTGTTCAACAAACTTTCATCGACGTCCCATACTGCCGGTCGAAGCGCCATCGCGCTGAGCGAGGGCAATGCTATGCAGACGCTCTTTCAGACTGATGACATTTCCGGCAAATTTAAATGACCGGCCAACATCATATGCCTCATGGTTCCAAAGTTCTTCGCTCTCGTCTTCTGTCCAGTTCGTATCTGTATAAGGGTTCTTATACCTTATATCATTGACAGAACTTCCCCAATTAATAACTCCTTCGTCTTCAACACAAATCCCATGAGCTGAGTATTCATCAAGAAAACCATCATCGACTTCGACAGCATCTGTCTGATCGAAACGGTCATCGAATGCTTCGTCGACCAATTCAATACCGTCGAGATCATCATCAGCAATGACCTGCATCTGTGATGTGCCCGGCTTGGCCGACAAATCATTCGACGCCGAATTTGCGACACCAGCACTGGCTCTTTTGCCCTTCACGCCCAAGGAAAAGCGAAGCGACTGAAACCCCGAGTTTTTCTCGCAGAGCCATTCCGCATATGTCTTGACATCTTCAGCTGGCCACCACTTCCTGTTGGCCAGATCATATTTTCCAGAACTGCAGTTGCTATCAGCCGCCTTGAAATCCGCTTCGATACGGAACTTCAGCGCGTACTGGATCACCGATTTGATGTTGAGGCCGACCCTCTGGCTGGCCGTAAACGGTTTGATATCGACCTGATAGGCTGCGCCGTATCCGTTGTTGCGGAAGGCATCGGCGACCTCGGAAACGGAGAGTTGATCCAGCCGAACAATCGCATGAAGGTGTGGTCGCCAGATAGTCGTGTCGTCGGACCAGACCAAGGGAATGCCAAGCTGTTCCAGCGCAATCTGCGAGTTACGGCCCATTCCTTCAAAATCGCTGTACGTCATCCGGTCAGTCTCCCACCAACCGAGGATTTCGAAGTTGTCCCAGCGGCTGTCCTTCCGGCGTTTCAGGCTCACCATATTGCGAATGCGCGTTTTCTCGGTGTCGATGATATCGGAGACATCGGAAAGCATGGTTGCCATCGGTAAAAGGATCGTCGCGAACGCCAATTGCTCATTGGGCACGCCGACGAACCGCTGTCGTGTCGCTTGCTTTATCTGCTTGCTCCGCTCCGTCATGAAACAGCGCGGACACAATGGGATACCGCAACGCCGCATGTAGTTGGTGTCGGGATCCTCAATCCTCCCGCAGCGGGTAGCCTTTCCTCGTAGCGGATGACCGTAGCCGAGGGATTCCATCAGCACGGTCCGTTGCTGTTCGTTCCCTTCGCTGAGCCAGCGAAATCTCTTCTTGTCGTCCCGATCAATATATCCGGGCGCGGCCCAAATCGCATTCCTTAGCTTCCACATGGCGCTCGTCATAAAAATCTCCTTTTTGAAATAACGTGCTATTTATAAAGCACCATTTTAACACCTCCTATGTTCTGAATTAAATATATTTTTCAATAGGATAGGTATAATGAAGCTTGTAGAAATATATGCGGCCATGCACCAGGCACGCCTTACAAAATCGCAAATGGAATTCTCGACAATCTGGCTTGGTCGCAGTCCGCGCTATTATTCGTATCTGCTTGCAACCCAGCGGGAGCCGGGACTTGCAACCCTTTGCGGTATTGCGTGGCGATTGGAACAATTTTTAGAAAACATGTCCGCAGATCATGCGGATGAATTGCTAGAACTCAAGCGTTCAATCAACGTGGACATTGCGCATCGATCTATTGTTGATGTTCGTGGTCGGAAGTTCCGATAGGTGCCCAAGAAGGCAATGGAAGAAAAGGAAAAACCCGGATTGCTGTCAGGAAACAATCCGGGCTCAAATGAAACCGTGGGCTTAACCCTGTTATGCGAGGGAGGGCGTCTTCTCCCTCTAACAGCATCTTGCTCACATTCTATTTATGCCTTCATGCCAAGTGCATGGTAGAGCTTGCCACCATCGAAAAACCTGTCACCGACATTTATTGCGAGATTGCGCGCTTCTATTCGCCACCGGCCTACCTCTGCACGGCTCAGGGCTACACGCAAGAACGCGACCAATTGCGATTTATGCCGCAAATAATTGTCCCAGTTGCTGGTCCATTCAGATGGATACAGACAATCTTCGGGATACATTTCCGAGTAGGAAAGCCGATTGGGCGCAATCGGGATTGCGCCGCAAACAAGCCCTTCCCACAATCCGATTCCAAGTGTTTCCTGCAAGCTTGCCGAAAACACGGCCACGGCTTCACCAAGCAATGTATGATATTCCGGCTTGGTTAGTTTTCGCTCCTGACAGACACGAAACTCGTAGTCTGGAAACTCGGTTGTCAGATCGCGGAAAATATCGACCTGTTTTTCCGGTGCAATGCGGTGCGGAAAGAGGACGAGTTTGCGCTTTTGCCGGTTTTGGTATGTTGCAAGCATTCCCGGCATGTACTCCATCGGCCAGCCAGCTCGTAAAATCCGGCTATCATCCTGTACTTGATGGACGCTCTTGAAAAGATCGACATGGAATTGCGTTGCAAACACATTCACGTCAATCGCCTCAAACAGCGACCGTTCAAAATGCCGCGCCCATGTAACGTCAGGAATGCGTCCGAGGAAATCATGTGGGTCGTGGCTGGCAGCGTGCCATAGAGCAACCGTTCGGACAGGAATTTGCAGAAGATCGCTCATATAACGCAGGGCTGTAATTCCGTAATGCCATGCATCCGTAAACAGAAAGCAATCACCCGCTTTGACTACCTGCCTTTCAAACAGATCTGCGATTTCGGCAATTTGCTGCGACTTGAAGATATTTGTCGCTGCAAAATTTAAGAAGGCCCCCGGCGTCGTTTCTTGCCGGTTGGCCGTACCTTCTATGATACACACTTGCTCATTTGGTAGCGCATGACGGATTTGCTGCGGTAAATAGTGCGCCCACTCAACCGTATACCGCTGCTGGTGCTGCTCAAGCCCGACTATATGAATTGTCATGCTGGCTGTACCTTGGCAGACTGCTTCCACATCAAAAACGCCCAAACGATCGTCGTGCCGATCATTTTCAGGGCTACGCCAACCATCAAGGTTTTGGCATCAAGAATGTTGAGCAAGTAGAAAAGAAGGCCGGTATCAACCGGAACGCTGATCAGCGAAGACAGCAACATTCGCTGGAGGAATGGGCGTTTCGTAATCGAAAAGACGACATAATCGACCAGTTCCGAAACCAGAAACGCGACTACGCTCACGAACGCGATATCAGGGCCGGCCAGCCAGTATGTTGCCAATGCTGCTGCGAGCATGACCGCCAGAACGGAATGGCCTAAATCCATCTGGGCGTAATCGCGAAATACGAACACCAAGCCGAACAGGATGATCGCGGGCGGAATGACTACACCGAATATCTCAATCGGCGCCATCCAGACCAGAAGTAGATTGCTTACGACGATGGTTACGAAATAGAGCGCTGACCACGCAAAGCGCAATTGACGGGTGGTGGGCGCGTTCGGGTCACGATATGAAATTGTCATCGTTCAAGTGCTTTCTTGCAGAAAATACGAATGGGAAATCGGGCTAGCCTGCTGCCAGTGTGTCGAGAAATTGCCCCCAATCCTTGGTCTTCGATTGCGGATCGGCCCAGATGTCTTCGATTGCGAAACGCAGCCCTTTGAGCAAGACGGGAATGTCCGTTTCGAACTCTTTGGGATTGTCGAAAATCCTGTTCACCTGCTTGAACACACGCAGATAGGCTTCGGCGTTGTGGTTCATGAGGATCATGATGCTATCATTGTCGAGATCGGACGAGCCGTTCGACCCGACGCAGATTTCATTGACCGCCACACGTGCGCCGACCGTCGTTGACACGGGGATCGCGTAGAGGGTCTGTCCGTCTTGGATGGCTTTACTGCCTCGCTTGGCTTTCGGGCGACGTTGTGCAATTTCCCATGCAAGCTCGTTCAGAGAGCGGGCATCCGAGGGGCTTCCCTCTTTCGGCATGGATACCGTCGAGAACGTCCATCCGGTCTTATCCAGCCGGTGGGTCACCAGCGCCTGAAATTTCGCAGCGGAAATAAATGGGCCTGCCGTGTCGAACGTGATCTGGAGATCGGGATTTATTTTGGTCACGCAGCGTTGCAGCGCGTTGAACAGGTAGGCAATAGAGGGCGTGGAAATGCCCAATATGTGTATCCACTTCGCTGATTGCAGCAGGCCATCGTTGCGCATGTCATGAAGACGGTTGAGCAGTAACGAAAAGGAGTTCTGGTGCGCGCCAGCAAAGGCCCAGCCTTCGAAGCCATAACCCTTCACGGCCTCGTACCATGCCTTGCTTTCCGGCTCGTTTCGTCCCTGAAGGACGTTGAGCAGTTTCGTTGCCCCCGGCTTTCGGTTTTGCACGAAATAATCGAGATTGAGCAAAGACTGTTTCAGGCAGGCATTGAAATCCAGTGACAGGTCGTTTGCCGCGCACATCGCATCGAGATTATGGCCTTCAGCTATCAGCCGCTCGGCATGCATGGCGACGTTTCCAGACGTGATGCCACCTGTGGGGAAATCCAGCGACATCGAATAGTCGGAATGTGTTTCCAGCCAGCGCAACATGCGTTCGCACGTCGGATCGCCAGTGAACTTGATCCTATTGCCCTGTATCTGGAAGCCGCCGCTGTCACCGATGACCGTGGTCGCCTTCCGGTCACGCAGCTTCACGATGTTGTCTTCGAGTGCCGAGTTCGCCGTCTTTGCGGCCTGACCTGCACTGTAGAGCGCATAGGGATAGTGAAACAGGCCGCTCTTCGGGTCGAGAAAGTTCAGGTCAGTTTCCAGAAACGCAAAGCTGCGCTTAAGGTGCTGCGAATATCCGAGCTTCGCAAATTCCTGACTGATCGCAGGGGTGTATATGGCATATTTTGAAGGCTTGTTAATCATGTCGTCCGTTAAAGAATTTTCGCATTGGGATCGTCTGCAAATTTTTAAGGATTGCATCGTCTGATTGCGCCGGTTTGAATAAAGTGCGTGAGGCATCCAGTGGGAATAGCGGTTAAAAAACAAACAATTCGCGACCAAAATTATTTCGAAGCACAGTTCGCCACGATCAAAAGTGCGGCCAGTGCATTCGAACAGTACGAGAGCAAGACAGAAAACCTGTTGCATGTCGCGTTGGACAAGATTTTCGAGTTCGGTGAAAACATCCGCCAAGACCCGCAGGCATTCGAAAGATTCCTGAGCAGCCACGAAAAAGCCTGCAACAAGGTGACAAAAGCCAATCCCTACAATGCTCTTGTCGATCTGGCCTTTTCCGGTGAGCGGAGCAAATCGTGGCGCAGTCAGATGACCAATGTTCTCGCTCTCGCAGCGGAAACAATCGGCGATCAGCAGTTTGTCGATTGGCTCGTCAGCAACGGCGGCGTGTCGGGCTGTTACCTTCTCGCCGTCAAGCACTTTGCCCGACCGGCGACAGCCAAGGCCGAAAAGCTGCGTTCGGTCCGGTTGAATACGATATCGGAAGAGTTAAAGCGCAAGCCGATTGTAAAAACCGCTTTGCCGGGTGTCAGCCTGCCGGATGGCTTTCATCGGTCGATGCTGTTTTCGCAGGGCGGCCAGACCTTCCTTGTGGATATCCGCGAAGACGATAGCGACGCGACAATCGAAAAGTACCTGCTGGAAGCGATAGGTGACAGGGTCGTTACAACTCATCCGCTTGCTGACAAGCCGCTGTTTTCTCTGTATCGCGCCATCGATCTGATTTCCGGCACCTGCAAACTGTCATCGGCAGATCAGTTGCAATGCATTGCCATCTGGAACGAGGATGCCCAAGACGGCCCTGTTACAAAACTCCGCTTTCTTTCCGAAGCTTACAGCTTCACCAATGCCACGGTCACGCTCGCCCATGCGCTTCCCGAATTGAATGGCAAGGGACAGCGCATTCTTGATCTGGCCAAGGCCGATATCTTCCGGCAGCAGTTTCAGCAGGACACTGCTTGGACGATCCATGAGGATAATAGCGAACTGATCTTGGCCGACAACGCTAAATCCCCCACGCGTCTGACATTGTTACCGGTGTCTGACTACGCAGATAGAAAGCTTCGGCAGTGCCGCAAACTCGGATTGCGCACACGGCACTTCACGATGCTGCTGGACGCGATGCAACGCGATAGCAAGAATCTCGATATCGCGATGACCCTGTTTCAGAAGGCAAACGCGCAAAGGACGACGCTCATCTCGCGACCGAAGCGGTTCCAGTGGGTGTTTAACGGCAAGCATATCGAACTCGGTTTCGAACAGACGTCTGGCATGATGAACACCAACTATCGGTCTGTTGCGTTCAAGGACACGACGACCACGTTGCCCCAAAACGAGCTTTTGCCTGCCGATGCGCAGGCTGTCTGGAATTCCTTCGTCGCCCATGGGGAAGACATTGGCGGATACATCGCGCACGGCGAAGTCGAAGACGCTGCATTTTGCATTGAACATACCTTCGTCAATGGCGATACCGTGGAATACAGATCGCCGTTGATCATCGGAAGGAAGATGGACCCGACGCAGATTTGCGAACCGTTCGTTCAGGCAACCGTACCAACGCCGCCTGCACCACGAACGCCGCCGCAGGGATCAAAAGGTTCAACGCAATCGGGAAACTCCGGCGAATCTTCTGGCAAAACGAAAGCGAGTTCGACTCCTGCTAGCACTGCTACGAGTGCTACAGCCGCTCTCAATCATAGCCCCCGAAACTACGCATTGATCGAGAAGAACCATAGAAAAAAGACGAACTTCCCGGCCACACCATTATCCTGCCGAAATGCTTTCGGAGCATTCATCACGAGCTACCTTCCCAGCGATCCAGAACAGCGCGAAAGCCGGAAATTCGATCTTGAATGGCAACTGGAATGGTGGCGACGGATGACCGACATCCCGGTTCACATCATTGCCTCGAACTGGAGCGATGAAGACGTTGCCGCAAGCAAAGAACTAGGCTTGCTGGCTGGGCATGGGGGCAACATTTCCCGCGTCGGGCCACGCATTCTCATTGAGAACCGCATCGATTGCTTCAATCAGCTTTACATGAGCGCATTCGATTGGGGCATCATGATGGATGACGATGCCGTACTGATGCAGGCCGAGAACCATAACAGCAGCTACCGTCTGTTCTCGGAGATGGCTGAAAACGGCGTAACTGCCTACGATGGCGTTGACGTGTTCGCCCCCATTTATAGCCGGAAAGTGCCGTTCAATAAGGAGCTCAATGGCGACGGCAATCCATATACGGCCAATCACGTGTTCAAGAAGAACACCGATCTCAAAGGCAGCATGATCGTGGTAAGGAACTTTCGGAAGGAAGGCCGCGAACTGCTGCTTCCCGATCGGAGTTTCCGAACGCACGGCGAAGACACTTATCTTGCCTTGCAGGCGGTTGCGCTTGGCTATTCCACCATGACGAGTTGGAACATGGTTCTGGAGGAACTCTCCGGTAAAAGCACGTTCGCCGATGGCGACGATGACAGGACGGAAAAGATGCGGGAGGGCCATGAACAACTCGTCGCAAAATTCGGCCAGCTTGGTTTGCGCATGAAGGCAGCCTCTCATTCCCTCTATAAGAAGGAATTCGAAACCCGCTGCTGGGGCGCAAAGGCAAAACGGATAGAAGTCCCCAAGCCACACGTAGCATCGCTGGAAAAGTTCGTTGAGCGAACTTTTGCCGCATGAGCAGCGGTCAGAGCAAATCGACCGCCGCTTTCATCATTTCATCCCGCACGTCGATATAACGCTGGGTTGTCGTCAAATTGCGATGCCCCGCCAGTGTCATGATGACTTTCGGACTGACGCCAGAATGTGCAAGGCGGGTAATGAACCAGCGCCGACCGCTATGCGATGTTGCGCCATCAAGGCCAGCGTGCCGATATAGTTGGCCCATCAACTGACAAAGCGTGTTGGCGGAAAATGCAGTGTGTTTTTGCGTCAGAAGCAATGGCGCATCCGGCAAACGTTCAACCTGCCATTCGCCGCAATAACGTTCGATCTCCCGGCGCAGCTTTTCGTTGACAAAAACCACTCGGGCATGACCGCCTTTGGTAATTTCAGCACGTAATCGCAATTGCGCCCGCACAAAACCATCTCCATCAAACACATCACGCACAGTCAGCGCTGCAATTTCTCCGACCCGTAATCCCGCCATATGCGACAGCATCAACGCCAGTCGATTGCGGCCTGCGTGTCGGGATTGTGCGACCACTGCAAGCAACCGTTTGAATTCCGCGTCCGTCAGCACACGCGCTTGTTTCATGACAACCTCACAAAATGCAGAGTTTCCATGCCTTTCGTTATGTTACCAAAGGACAGGAAGGGCGAGCGCAGAATGACGTCGAAAATTATTCAATGGGTGCAGTGCTTTAGGGATCGCCGAGATGACAATCTAACAAAATGCGTATTTTTTTAGGTTAATCGGAAGAGAATTTAGCAGTGGCAACGGTACTCACAACGCGTATCACGCCAACAAGGTTTCCGATTTGTTCACGAGGCAATATGCCTTCGAGGCAATCATCATCGGAGATTGTACTTATGGGGTATTGAATGTGGAATGCAGCTGGCATCGGCGGTGGGGCGAACAATTACAAATGACTGCATATCTCACCTCTGAAACCATGTGGATTATCATAGGCTTTCTTGGTCAAGCCATGTTCTCCATGCGCTTTATCGTGCAATGGATCGCCTCTGAAAAAGCCGGGAATAGCATTATTCCGCACACATTCTGGTATTTCAGCATCGGCGGCGGGCTTGCCCTGTGCGCGTATGCGATTTACCGGCAAGACTTGGTTTTCATTCTCGGCCAAAGCACCGGCCTGTTTATCTATGCGCGCAATCTGTACCTCATCCGGCGCAAGGAATAGCAAACCGTTGTCGCTCAATAAGTACAAGGACCTGCCTAGTGAATTTTTCTACCATAGCCAAAAATCTGTGGCTCCCTTTCGTTATCTTCGCCTTGTTCTTGACCGCCATTGCGTTCCGGCCTTTGCTGCCGGTTGATGAAACGCGCTATATGACGGTCGCGTGGGAAATGTTTTTGCGCCAAGGCTGGCTCCAGCCCTTGACAGTGAATTTTGAGCCGTACCACCACAAGCCGCCGCTGCTATTCTGGCTGATAAATCTTTCATGGTCGGTATTCGGGATAAGCCGGTGGGCGGGCCTTATCCCTATTGTGCTGTTCTCGATGGCCTGCGTCTATCTGACGGGCTTTTTAAGCAAGCGTCTTTTCCCTGAAATCCAAGACCGCCAGCGCGTCCAGCTTATCATGGCGGGCGGCATTCCGTTTATGATCTATGGCACGCTGGTCATGTTTGATTTCGTGCTGTGTGCCTTCGTGCTTCTTTCCCTGATTTGCCTTTACTATTTCCGGCAGGAACGCCACTTACGCTATGCACTGCTCATGGGCCTGTGCTTTGGCATGGGCGTGTTGACCAAAGGCCCGGTGGCTTATCTCTATGTCTTGCCGGTCGCGCTTCTGGCCCCGTTCTGGATGAAAGAATTTTCCCGGCCCGCGCAATGGTACGGCGGCATATTGGCCGCGCTTGCCGTTTCCGTACTGCCGGTTTTATTCTGGCTGGTTCCCGTTCTGAAAGCGGCGGATAGCGACTTTGCATTCTGGTTGGTCTGGAATCAGACCGCCGGGCGGATAACGGGGAATTTCAACGCCGCGCATGTGCGCCCGTTCTGGTTTTACTTGCCATTCATCCCGGTCATTTTCATGCCGTGGCTTTTCTTTCCGTCATTCTGGCGCGGCCTGTCCCATGCCAAGGCCGGGCTGAACGGGCACGAGGGTTTGCGCTTTCTTGCTTTCTGGCTCGTGCCGGTCGTGATCGCCTTTTCCCTGATAAGCGGAAAGCAGCCGCATTATCTCGTCCCGCTGGTGCCAGGCGTCGCCATGCTTGCGTCGTATTGCCTTCAAAGGCTTGAAACGCGAACGCTGGTCAAGGCTTTCGCCGCCGTTCTGGTGCTTTTCATCGGTGGGCAGATGATCGCCTCGCACAATTTTCTCAAGCGATACACGCTTGAGTATGTCGCGGACATCGTGAAGACGCAGCCGACGCGCGATCTGGCCTTTGTCAGCAGTTATCACGGCGAATTAGGCTTTATGGCGCGGCGTGAAACGCCGGTCGACAGCCTGCAAATAGAGCAGCTTGCGGCATGGTTTGAAGCGCACCCGGACGGGTGGGCGGTCGTGCGTTTCAAGGACGACCAGCCGGAAATTAAAAATCTCAAGATGATTTTCGCCCACCGTTACCGCGGTAAAAATCTCGGAGTGTTCGAGAAATGAAATGGCTATACGATAAAAAGTGGTGCTCCCCAGCCGTTGTGCAATGGATTCATGATCCCGCCGGATTGAAGGTTACTGAACGTTCGACACTAGAGTATTTACCACGATCTATATGGAGATCTCATAAAAGTGCAAATATATAGTCAGGGCTTGAAGCTAGCGCAAAATTAGCACATGCGATAAAAGTGTAATAATATCAAATTATTATTGGCATATCACCTAATTGAAAATGCGCACGTTGACCTTTCTAGGGGGTAAGGGCTAAGTCCTTCATCGGTACGATTTCGACGTCGATCAACGTGGATTCGTCTGCGTTGCGTCGCACCAGAACAACTGAATGGGCTGCGATTGCCGCTTTCATGAGTGCTGTGAAATCCTCAAGGATTGGCTCGATAGGATTATCTTGCAGTTTTACCCATTCATCGGGGAGCACAATATTATCGTATTGCTCGTAAGTTGCCTTAATGGGCCAATCCCGATGAATGAGCCTTTCCGGTGCGAGCAAATGAACTGTCTTTTTGAATACGGCGTCATAAAGGGCATTAGTGCGGTGGGACTTTTGCTCGTAGTCGTATAGCATTTTGATTGGCTGCCCGCTCGTGTCCAAGCGTACCGCTTCTCCAGCTTTTTGCTTCTCACGCATAACCTTTGACAATTTTTCATGTCGCGATTCATCTCCTTGTGCGAAATGCTCCATTTTCAACGGAGACACGCCAATCGACGAATGTGATGTTGCAAGATCGAACTTGTTCGTCATTCGACCTTGCTTGTCGAATTCGTAAGCCACAATACCAAAGCCGATAATCACACGGAAACAGCGCGTATTCATGTCGAACGATATAAAGTCGATAATCTGCTTGAGTGCTTGCGCTATCTTTGAACGGCTTTCGTAGACTTTCTCGTCCGATCCGGTTTCCCATATCGTGCGCTCGCTGGCGATCCGTTCGGCAAGTGAGTTAGCGTTACGTTCTGCACTGTCCAGCGTCATTAAATCCGCGCGAAATATTTCGAGTTCGGCTTTCGTGCTGTCCTCACGGGATCGACGGTCACTTAACTCGCGCATCAATTCGGCTCGAACTTCGTCTCTATCGGCCAATGCTGCAACTGCTATAAGGTTCTTGCGCTGCCTCTCCAATTCCGCGAGTGTGGTTTCGTGGCTCGCAATCTTCTCCTGCAATTGCTGCTTTCCGGTGGTGTTGTTCTCACGAGCGAAGGCCGAGAACGAATGAAACTCCTTCACGTGGTCGAGAATGGCGCTCTCAACCTTATCATACCGGAATTGTCCGGTTGGTCCGGTGCATGTGCCGCCACGGTAATTGTTGTCGCAACGAATGTACTTCTGAGGATTGTTTGCAGCGCCGCCCGTTTTAATGAGCATTCGGCCCTGACAATGGGCGCATGTTGCGAGCGGCCCGATTAAGTTCGTGAGCCTTTCGCCTTTTCGTCCAGCTGAATTACGAACACGCTTGTTCTTTTGCACTCGCCAGAACAGTTCCTCGTTTATCGTGGCGGGGAGATAACCGCGCAGCGCTTCGCCGTATGGTTGTGACTTTCCGTTAACGCGATGAACCGGCTGATACGTTCCGATCACCGCTTCGTTCCGTAAAATTAACCCTACCGTTGGCTGTTGCCACACACCTTTGCCCGTAAGGGTAGGGGTCTTCGCCTCATTGAGACGGCGAGTAATTACGATCTGGCCTATGCCTGCATCGGCCCATTCGTATATCTGCCGCACAGTGTCGGCATGTTTGTTCAGCCGGTACTCATATTTGTCCGGCGCAATCTCGATTTGATCGAGCCAACGAAACATATGATGCGAAAAGCGTGTCTCACCAGCAAGCGCCCGTTTGCGTCTGCCTTCTGCTGCTCGTTGCAGTCGGTCACTCTTCGTCTGGCTCTCTTCATGTGCGCGAGACATGATTGCCAGCGACATCATTAATTGCGTCCAATTCTCGTCAACGGTCGCATCCGAGTAAACCTGCTTATCTGCAAGCGTTACAATGGTTATTCCGGCGTTGATTAGTTCGATGAACGGGCCGAGCGCATTGCGAACTTGCAGTCGTGAAAGACGATCCAACGACTCCACGAGCAGGTAACTACCGCGTTTGATTTGTCCGCTTTGTACGAGTTGCAAAAACTGTCCAAGCGCACCGGATCGCACGTTTGCGCCAGTGTAAGCGCTGACGCCAATATCGTGCAGTGTGTCGTCCAGACGGAGGTTGTTTTCGGCTGCATATTCGCGACTGCGTTCAAGCTGGCGACGAAGCGAATCACCCTTCAACTGCTGTTGGGTACTCATGCGCACATAAGAATATGCGGTGGGGCGAATGTCGGTTTCTTCCATCGATACAGCCTTCTTTAACCATTAACAGCTATGGTTAAGAAACTCCTTTCATTTAGCAGTTGCTAACTAAGTCGCTTAACGTAATAGCACAATACAAAACTTAACGTTAAGTTGTATTTAACTTTTGCCGAATAGTCTTCCCCGCAAACATCCGTACCCGTCGCTTTCTGCGGCGTGATTCTCCGATGGGGCAGACATATGAAACGTCTTACGAAAACTCTTTTTGCCGGTGTGGCGGCATCGGTTGCCCTCACGGTTATGGCACCTCTCGCGCTGGCGGCCGATATCATTGAACCTGTACCGGAAGTTCCAGAAGTCGTTGTCGCTCCGCCTGCTGTGGGTGGTTGGTATCTGCGCGGCGATATCGGTTACTCAAAGGCCAAGTTCAAGGATGCGGATTACGCGACCATCGATAATTGCGACACCTGCGGCGGCGGTTCGCCGACCTTCGGCAGCAACACGCTTTATGGCGATCTGAAAGGTTCGTTCCTTGTTGGTGGCGGCGTCGGCTATCAGGTGACGGATTATTTCCGCACCGACCTGACGGTCGACTACATGACGCGCGCCAAGTTCAACGGTCATACCTACGGTTCGGCCTGTAATGGCGATATCGACTGCGCTTCCGATGAGCGCGGCCGTTTCTCGGCCCTCTCCATTCTGGCCAATGCCTATGTCGATCTCGGCAATTTTGCCGGCTTCACGCCCTATGTCGGCGCCGGTATCGGCGGCACTCGCGTGAAGTGGGGCGACCTTGATGATGTTCGGTATGGCGGCACGCAGGAAGGCGCTGCCAATTGGCGCTTTACCTATGCGCTCATGGCCGGTGCATCCGTCGATCTCACGCAGAACCTCAAGCTCGATGCGGGCTATCGTTATCGCCATATCAATGGCGGCAAGATGTTCGAGGGCAACCAGTGGATCGGTGACGGTTACGACAAGGGCATGAACGTGCACGACGTGCGTGTGGGCTTGCGCTACATGTTCGGCGGTGCAGCTCCAGCCTATGCCCCGCAGCAGGTTTCGACCATCGTGGACGGCCCCGTTTACAAGTAAAAAAGCAAATTGCCGAAACGAAAAGAGGCCCGGTCATCCGGGCCTTATTCATTTAGAAATACGGTAAATATATCCCTATATTTATGCGATCTTAACCATGTTCATTCATACATGACGATACATTCATAAGCGGGGATTTCATCATGTACATGCAATGGCGTGCTTTCTGTTCGCCGGCTGCGCTGCTGGCCGGATTCTGCATCGTATCGCAGTCCTTTGCCGCCGATCTCGATATGATCAGCTATGAGCCGGGCGCTCCGGCGCAGCAGCCGGTCGAAGTAGGCTCCGGCTGGTATCTGCGCGGCGATATCGGCTACAACATTTCCTCCAAGGTCAAGGTTCAGACCGAGACGGCTTTCTGGAGCGCATCGCAAAGCTACGATCTGGACAAGAATGTCGTGCCGTCCGTTGGCGTCGGCTATCAGTTCACGGATAACCTGCGCGGCGACGTGACGCTCGGCTATTCCAAGCAGGGCTTCGACGACCTGGACGTCGATGTTCGCAGTTGGGACATGATGGCCAATGCCTATGTCGATCTCGGCAATTATTATGGTTTCACGCCCTATCTTGGTGCGGGCCTTGGCTTCGCCAATGTGCGCTATTCCATCAATACGGCCTATGGCGACTACAAGACGGACGATGATTATCGTCTTGCCTGGGCGCTGATGGCGGGTGTCGGCATCGATGTGGCATCCAATATCAAGCTCGATATCGGCTATCGCTATGGCGTCATCGAGGGTGCCGATGTTGCGAGTGCGGCAGGCATCACGCTCAGCGACAAGGACATTCAGTCCCATCAGTTGCGCGCCGGTGTGCGCTTTACCACCTGGTAATACCAAGCCTCATCGAGACTTGGTTAAGGCCGTGCGGCAATTGAGCCTTTTCAGGGCGTGATGCGTTAGCATCTTAGCGCCCCGCTGTAATTGCAGCGGGCCTCCTGGCCCGCTTTGCAGTTCATTTGTTTAAGCGCCAGCGAATTTTTCGTTTTCATATGCGCCCCAAATCCTTACAGGTGACAGAACGCGTCGAATGCGTTTCCTGAAAGGGGAGGGGTTATGAAAGCAATCGCTGCACTATCGGATTTTGTTGGCCGCACCTTTGCGGTCTGGGTCATTGTCTTTGCCGTTCTCGGCTTCCTGCTGCCGTCCACGTTCAGCATTTTCGCGCCATGGATCGTGGTGCTGCTCGGCATCATCATGTTCGGCATGGGCCTGACCATTTCGGGTAAGGATTTTGCCGAAGTCGCCAAGCGGCCTTTCGATGTCGCCATCGGCGTGCTGGCGCAGTTCATCATCATGCCGCTTCTCGCCGTATTGCTAACGCGGATCATTCCGATGTCGCCTGAAGTGGCGGCGGGCGTCATTCTGGTGGGTTGCTGCCCCGGCGGCACGGCTTCCAACGTCATGACCTATCTGTCGAAGGGCGACGTGGCGCTGAGCGTTGCCTGCACCAGCGTCACAACCTTGCTGGCGCCGCTCGTGACGCCATTCCTCGTCTGGTTCTTCGCCAGCCAGTATCTGCCGGTGGATGCAATGAGCATGTTCATCAGCATCGTGAAGGTGATCCTCGTGCCGCTGGCGCTTGGTTTCGTGTTGCAGAAGCTGGTGCCGGGACTGGTCAAGGCGGCGGTGCCGATGCTGCCACTGGTGTCTGTGGCGGGCATCGTGCTGATCGTGGCGGCGGTGGTCGCGGTCAACAAGGCGGCCATCGTCCAGTCCGGCCTACTGATCTTCGCGGTCGTGGTCCTGCACAATTGCTGCGGCCTGCTGCTCGGCTATTTCGCCGCGCGTTTCGCGGGCCTGTCGCTTGCCAAGCGCAAGGCGATCAGCATCGAGGTCGGCATGCAGAACAGCGGCCTTGGGGCTGCGCTCGCCAATGCGCATTTCTCGCCGCTGGCGGCGGTGCCGAGCGCGGTTTTCAGCGTCTGGCACAATATTTCGGGTGCGCTGGTCGCGAACTATTATGCGCGCATGGAAGACGATGCTCCCGAAACGCAGACGGCGACACGGTAATGAAATTCTACCGCCCGAAGCAATTCGGGCGGGTTTCGTTAAAATATTCCCCGAAAGCCGTATTGAGGAAAAACGCGCTTTCGGCTATCCCGGTAAGTGGGCCACGTCTCCCCAACGAGACGCGTGCTATCTGAGAGGATAGAAACAACATGACGACGATTGCGAAGCCGGCAGTTCGCCCGGCTAATCCTAATTTTTCATCCGGTCCCTGCGCAAAACGCCCCGGCTGGTCGCTGAATGCGCTGGTCGATGCAGCTCTTGGCCGTTCGCACCGCGCGAAAATCGGCAAGACGAAGCTGAAAGACGCCATCGACCTTACCCGCGAAATTCTTCAGGTGCCTGCCGATTACCGTATCGGCATCGTGCCGGCATCCGATACCGGCGCTGTCGAAATGGCGCTCTGGTCCATGCTCGGCGCGCGCGGCGTCGACATGGTCGCGTGGGAAAGCTTCGGCTCGGGCTGGGTCACGGATGTCACCAAGCAGCTCAAGCTCGAAGATGTGCGCACCTTCGAGGCGCCTTATGGCGAGATTGTCGATTTCAGCCAGGTCGATTTCGACCGCGATGTGGTCTTCACCTGGAACGGCACCACGTCGGGCGCACGCGTGCCGAACGCCGATTTCATTCCGGCCGACCGCAAGGGCCTGACCTTCTGCGACGCCACTTCGGCGGCTTTCGCGCAGCGTCTCGATTTTGCCAAGCTCGATGTCGTCACCTTCTCCTGGCAGAAGGTGCTGGGCGGCGAAGGCGCGCATGGGATGCTGATCCTCAGCCCGCGTGCTGTCGAGCGTCTGGAAAGCTACAAGCCTGCATGGCCTCTGCCGAAGATTTTCCGCATGACCAAGGGCGGCAAGCTGATCGAAGGCATCTTCACTGGCGAAACCATTAACACGCCGTCCATGCTCTGCGTGGAAGATTATCTCGATGCGCTGAACTGGGCGAAATCGCTCGGCGGTCTCGACGCGCTGGTTGCGCGCGCCGATGCGAATTTCGCTGTCCTGAACGCTTTCGTGGAAAAGACGCCGTGGATCGCCAATCTGGCCGTGAAGCCGGAGACGCGCTCCAACACCTCCGTCTGCCTCACGATTGTCGATCCGGAAGTAACCGCCTTGTCAGCCGATGAGCAGGCCGCTTTCGCCAAGGGCATCGTCACTGCGCTCGACAAGGAAGGCGTTGCCTATGATATCGGCGCTTATCGCGACGCGCCTTCGGGCCTGCGCATCTGGGCTGGCGCGACGGTGGAAGCTTCCGATCTGGAAGCGCTGACGCATTGGCTGGATTGGGCTTTTGCAACGCAGAAGGCAGCGCTGAAAGCTGCTGCCTGATACGCATTTCATGCATGACACCGTGGTCCGCGTTGGGGCGGCCACGGTCCGCATTCCCCCATTACAGCGCATTTCCTGAAGCAGAACGGTCTGCGTCATCACAGGAATGCATGGTTTGAAAATGTTTGAAGGAGGCCTCAATGGCACCTCGCGTTCTCGTATCCGATAAGCTTTCGCCCACTGCCGTCCAGATTTTCAAGGATCGCGGCGTGGAAGTCGACTATCTGCCCGATCTCGGCAAGGACAAGGAAAAGCTTCTCGAAGTCATCGGCGATTATGACGGTCTGGCGATCCGTTCGGCCACCAAGGTCACGGAAAAGCTGATTGCCGCCGCCAAAAAGCTCAAGGTCGTCGGTCGCGCCGGTATCGGCGTGGACAATGTCGATATTCCGGCGGCTTCGCGCCGCGGTATCATTGTCATGAACACGCCATTCGGCAATTCGATCACCACCGCCGAACATGCCATTGCGCTGATGTTCGCCGTGGCGCGGCAATTGCCTGAGGCCGACACATCCACCCGCGCCGGCAAGTGGGAAAAGAACCGCTTCATGGGCGTGGAAATCACCGGCAAGACGCTCGGCGTCGTTGGTTGCGGCAATATCGGTTCGATCGTCGCGACCCGCGCCATCGGCCTGAAAATGCATGTGGTGGCTTTCGATCCTTTCCTGTCCGAAGCCCGTGCGCAGGAACTGGGCGTGGAAAAAGTCGAACTGGACGAGTTGCTCGCCCGCGCCGATTTCATCACGCTGCACACGCCGCTGACCGACAAGACCCGCAATATCATCAACGCGGAAAACCTCGCCAAGACCAAGCCCGGCGTGCGCATCGTCAATTGCGCGCGCGGCGGGCTGATCGTGGAAAAGGATCTGGTGGCGGCGTTGAAGTCCGGCCATGTGGCAGGTGCGGGTATCGACGTCTACGAAACAGAGCCAGCGACCGAAAACGAACTTTTCTCGCTGCCCAATGTCGTTTGCACGCCGCATCTTGGCGCGTCGACAGCGGAAGCGCAGGAAAATGTAGCGCTTCAGGTGGCCGAACAGATGTCGGATTATCTGGTGAAGGGCGCCGTTTCCAATGCCATCAACATGCCGTCGATCACGGCGGAGGAAGCGCCACGCCTGAAGCCGTTCGTGAAGCTCGCCGATGTGCTTGGCGCTTTCGTCGGTCAGGTCACGGACGAGCCGATCCAGGAAGTGGAAGTGCTGTTCGACGGTGCCACCGCCACCATGAACACACGCGCTTTGCTGAGCGCGGCGCTGGCCGGTCTTATCCGTCCGCAGGTCGCCGATGTGAACATGGTTTCCGCGCCGATCATGGTGAAGGAACGCGGCATCATCGTTTCGGAGGTCAAGCGCGACAAGTCGGGCATCTTCGATGGCTATATCAAGCTGACGGTGAAGACCACCCTGCGTGAGCGTTCCATCGCCGGAACCTGCTTCTCGGACGGCAAGCCGCGTTTCATCCAGATCAAGGGAATCAATCTCGATGCCGAGGTTGGTCCGCACATGCTCTACGTCACCAACAAGGACGTTCCGGGCATGATCGGCCTGCTTGGCACGATCTGCGGCAAGCACAACATCAACATCGCAAACTTCTCGCTCGGACGCGACCATCCGGGTGGCGATGCGATCGCCATGCTCTATGTGGATGAACAGATTCCACAGGCAGCACTTGACGAACTGACGGCTCAAGAGGCAATCAAGGCGGCAACACCGCTTGAGTTCAACGTCGGAGAAGTTTGAGAAAATGGTTGAAGAGATGGTACAGCCGGAATGGCGGCGCATGCACGAGCATGATATTGCGAGCGTGACCGCCGTCGCCAATGTTGTCCATCTCGATTTCTTCGAAGATGAGGCGGTCTTCCGGGACCGCTTCAAACTCTACCCGGCGGGCTGTTTTGTGCTTGCCCGCGAGAGCGAGATTCTGGGTTACGGCGTCAGCCATCCGTGGAAGCTCGATACGGTTCCGGCCCTCAACGCCGTTCTGGGCGAACTGCCGGAAGACACCAACACCTATTACATCCACGATATTGCGCTTCTGCCCGAAGCCCGCTCCGGCGGTGCCGCCACGCGCGTCGTCGAACTGATGGCCTTGCAGGCCGAACGCGACGGTTTCGTCACCATGTCACTCGTCGCCGTTAATGGCTCGCAGGGCTTCTGGGAAAAGAAGGGCTTTGTCGTCCGCGATCTCCCGGCGCTGGAGGAAAAGCTGAGAAGCTATTCGGAGGATGCCCTTTATATGGTCCGCGCCGGCTAGGTCGCAGATATTCCGATTCTGGCGGTCTGCAAATGGCGTGATCTTTTCGCTTCCGGTGCTCACGTACTTTTAAGTACGCTGCGCGCCGGTTCTCAAATCCCACCATTTTCGCCACGCCATAAACGGAATCTCAAGCGACCCAAGCGCCCATCGCTTCTGGCGGCGTTCAAAAATCGCGAATTTCTTGCACGAAAGAGTCGCGTAATCCCGTTTCAATCTGTATAGAGACGAGGGATCAGCACCCTGTAGCCTCCGCTGGCGATGACCGGGCCGCTTCGATCCTTGGATTTTCAAATAGAAGCCAAGGAGTTTCTTCAATGGCAAATGTGGTTGTCGTCGGGTCGCAATGGGGCGACGAGGGCAAGGGTAAGATCGTTGACTGGCTGTCCGAACGCGCCGATGTCATCGTGCGCTACCAGGGCGGTCATAATGCAGGTCATACGCTGGTCATCGACGGCGTCAGCTACAAGCTTTCGCTGCTGCCGTCCGGCCTTGTACGCGGCAAGCTGAGCGTCATCGGCAACGGTGTCGTTGTCGATCCGCATCATTTCGTTTCCGAAGTCGAGAAACTGCGCGCGCAGGGCATCGACATCAATCCGGACGTGCTGCGCATTGCCGAAAATGCCCCGCTCATCCTGTCTCTTCATCGCGATCTCGATGCCATGCGCGAAGGTTCCAATTCGGGCCTCAAGATCGGCACGACCAAGCGCGGCATCGGCCCGGCCTATGAAGACAAGGTTGGCCGTCGCGCTATCCGGGTCATCGATCTGGCCGAGCCGGAAACGCTGGAGCCGAAGGTCGAACGCCTGCTCGCGCACCACAATCTGCTGCGCCGCGGCATGGGTCTTGAGGAAATCGCGGTCGAAACCATTCTGACCGAACTGACCTCGGTTGCCGACCAGATCCTGCCCTATATCGATCAGGTTTGGCGCGTTCTCGATGAACGCCGCAAGGCGGGCGACCGCATCTTGTTCGAAGGCGCACAGGGCGCTTTGCTCGACAACGACCATGGCACCTATCCGTTCGTGACATCTTCCAACACGGTTGCCGGTCAGGCCGCCGCCGGTTCGGGTCTTGGCCCGACGGCTATCGGCTATGTGCTGGGCATCACCAAGGCCTATACGACCCGCGTGGGCGAGGGGCCTTTCCCGACCGAACTCAACGACGAGATTGGCGAATTCCTCGGCACCAAGGGCCATGAATTCGGCGTGGTGACAGGTCGCAAGCGTCGCTGCGGCTGGTTTGACGCCGTGATCGTGCGCCAGACGGTTCGTACTTCCGGCATCACCGGCATCGCGCTCACCAAGCTCGATGTTCTCGACGGTCTGGATGAGATCAAGATTTGCGTTGCGTATGAACTCGATGGCAAGCGCATCGACTATCTGCCGTCCTCCATGGGCGCGCAGGCGCGCGTGAAGCCGATCTATGAAACCTTGCCGGGCTGGTCGGAAACGACCGCAGGTGCGCGTTCGTGGAACGATCTTCCGGCGCAGGCTGTCAAATATGTCCGTCATATCGAAGAACTGATCGGCGCGCCGGTGGCGATGCTCTCCACCAGCCCGGAACGCGAGGACACCATTCTCGTTACCGATCCATTCCACGACTGATAGCGTTTGGACACAAAGCTTGTTCGGAGTGGCCTTCCCCGAAGGCCACTCCAAATTCATTTGTATAGGGCGGTGAACCAGTATCAAAAGCGTCGCAACAGGGCGAATTTTGCCACTATTTTACCGCATCGTTTTGAAAGTCTTCGCTAAATCGTAGCCGGAGACTTTGCTTTCCCTTGATTATTGTGATTATTGAGACATTTATTGCATCCTGTGCTTATTGTTCATCTGGACGGGCGGAAACCGGGTAAGACGGAATGGCGGATTTTGTAGCGGTACTGAAAAAGACGATCGATGCGCAGACGGACAAGTCTCCTGAATTGCGCCAGCGCGTTTACGCGAAAGCGCGCGCCACGATCGAGCAGAAGCTTGTCACGGCAAATGCCTCGCAGGCTGTGGCTGTCCGCCAGCGCAATATTCTCGAAGATGCCATTGCCGAGGTTGAAGCCTTTTATGCGCCACCCGCCGCAGCACCCGAGCCGCCGGTCGAGGATGCGCTGGACAATTTTCTGCAGGAGGCGAATCAGGATGCGGCAGCGCGCGCGCCGTCCCATGAGGACGATGACGCGCCCGCGTTCCCCAGCGCGCCGCACGACGAGCGTCGCGGCAGTCTCTCCGGCGAAGATGATGACGCACCAGCTATTGCAGCCGAGCGCAGCGACGACTGGAAACTGGACCGCGCCAAGGAAAAGGCGCAGGCCCGCCGCAGCGAATATATCGAGCGCACCGCCAGGAAAGAGCAGCGTTCCTACAAGGGCTTGATTGCGGCTCTGGTTGCCGTCCTGGTCCTTGGCGGCGCCGGTTACGCGGTCTGGGCCAACAAGGACAAGATTCAGGAACTGGCCTCGAGCCTCGGGCGCAGCGATGCGCCTTCAACGGGTTCCGACACCCAAACACATCCTGAAGGCACGACGCCGCCAGCCGACACCAATACCGCGACGACCGGCGGCGAACAGACGCCGGAACAACCGCAACAGCCTGCGGGCGAGCCGAAGCTGACACAGCGGCTTATGCCGGACGGCAGCGAAACCGATAGCGGGCCTGCCGGCGGCGCGAATGGCATCGGGGAGGGCACGTCCACAGCCGCTTCCACCCCTGCGCCTGCCGAAACGAACACGCAGAGCGGCGCGCAACCGGGGCAGAACCAGACCGTTGCCGTCGGCCAGCAGGCGCTTCTTTATGAAGAACGCGGCGGCGCCGGTTCGGATTCGGTCGAGCGCGGCAATGTGGTCTGGTCGACCATCGAGGAAAGCCCGGAAGACGGTCAGCCGGCCCAGCCCGCCGTGCGCGCAACCGTTACGATGCCGACCAGCAAGGTCGAGTTGAAAATGACCATTCGCAAGAATACGGATCAATCCATTCCGGCGAGCCATCTGATCGAAATGGTCTTCACTGTGCCTGAAGGCTTCCCCGGCGGTGCGGTGGATAATGTGCAGCGCGTCACCTTCAAGGATACGGAGCAGGCAGCGGGCAATCCGCTGATCGCCGTGCCGTCGAAGATCGGCGACAATTTCTTCATCGTATGGCTGAACGATGCCCGCACCGCGCAGGATACCAATCTGTCCCTGATGCGCCGCCTGCAGTGGATCGATATTCCGATCTCCTACCGCAACGGTCGCCGCGGCCTCATCAGTCTTGAAAAGGGCGTACCGGGGGAGAAGGCGTTCAACGACGTGCTGGGCGCGAATTAATCTTCTTGCGAAACGAAAAAGGCCGCTTCGAGCGGCCTTTTTGTTTGGTCGCGATCAGGGATCGCTTGCCGTTACTTCTTTTCGGTGAAAGCCTTGATGGCCTTGGCGACTTCGTTCTGCGCGGCTTCCGCACTGTCGAAACCAGCCAGTTCAACCACCTTGCGGCCTTCCGGCAACTGCTTGTAGACGCGGAAGAAGGCTTCAAGGCGCTGCTGTTCGATCTTCGGAAGATCGGTGATTTCCTTGATGTTGTCATAGGTCGGATCGATGTCCGTGGTCGGGACCGCGACGATCTTGTCGTCCTGGTCGCCGCCATCGATCATCTTCAGGACGCCGATGGGACGAACCTTGATGATTGCGCCGGGAACAATCGGCTCGCGGGTATAGATCAGCGCGTCGAGCGGGTCGCCGTCGCCCGCAAGCGTGCTGGTGATCGAGCCGTAATTGGCCGGATAGATCACAGGCATGGACTGATAACGGTCGACGACGATATGGCCGGTCTTGTCGTCGATTTCATATTTGGTGAAGCTGCCTTGCGGGATTTCGATGGCCGTGAAGAACTCCTTCCCGTCCTGCTCCTTCTGCGGATAGTCGAGGAAGGAGACATATTCGGAAGCAGATGCGGCAGTGGCAGCGGTAAGCGCAAGAGCTGCGGCGAGCAGGAGCTTTTTCATGGGATGACCTTCAGGCTTGGTTGGAACACGCCTTCGTCCCTAAAGCCAATCCATTACAGTTGTTTGACGGTTTTATATCGGTTGGATGACAGCTTCTGCGAAAAGCCGCGGGCGCTACTCAGCCGGGCGGATGCCGATCTTCTGGCGGAAGTGATGGCGGAGCGTATGGGCGCTTCCAAAACCGACCGCAGCGGCAATATCGTCAATGGCTGCTTTCCCTGGAGAAAGCAGTTCCTTAGCCGCCGCGACCCGCTCAATGGCGAGCCAGTCGCCGGGCGCGGCGCCGGTTGCGTCGGCAAAGCGCCGCGGGAATGTGCGCGGGCTGGATCACGAGGGATTTGAACTCGCGAAAGGCGAGGCGGGTCAGTAACGTTCAAATAAATACTGCCGCAAATGGTCTCCCATTTTGCGGCAGTAAAATTGCATGCTGATTATATCAGTTTCAGGCGTGCGCTTCCTCGACATGGTTCAGCGCCTTCTGCTGCTTGAAAGCTGCGGCCTTGACGGCCGCCTGCACCTTTTCAAACGCACGCACCTCGATCTGGCGCACACGCTCGCGGCTGATGCCGAATTCGCCGGAAAGATCTTCCAGCGTCATCGGATCTTCCGACAGGCGACGCGCCTCGAAAATGCGGCGTTCGCGGTCGTTCAGCGTATCCATCGCCTGTTCGAGCATGGAGCGGCGGTTGTCCAGCTCGTCCTGTTCGATGAGGACCTGCTCCTGGCTGCTGCTGTCATCGACAAGCCAGTCCTGCCATTCGCCCGATTCGCCTTCCGAAGCGCGCAGCGGCGCATTCAGCGAAGCGTCACCGGACAGACGGCGGTTCATGGAAACCACTTCGTCTTCGCTGACATTGAGCTTGGTCGCGATCTGCTTGACCTGATCCGGGTTGAGATCGCCGTCATCAAGCGCCTGTATCTTGCTCTTCATCTTGCGCAGATTGAAGAACAGGCGCTTCTGATTGGCGGTCGTACCCATCTTCACGAGGCTCCACGAGCGCAGGATATATTCCTGGATCGAGGCCTTGATCCACCACATGGCATAGGTGGCAAGGCGGAAACCGCGTTCAGGCTCGAAACGCTTGACGGCCTGCATGAGACCGACATTGCCTTCCGAGATGACTTCACCGATCGGCAGGCCATAGCCGCGATAACCCATGGCGATCTTGGCCACGAGACGCAGATGGCTCGTCACCAGCTTGTGGGCGGCCTTGGGGTCGGTATGTTCGTGATAACGCTTGGCCAGCATGTATTCTTCCTGCGGCTCAAGCATGGGAAAACGTCGGATTTCTTCCAGATAACGGGTAAGACCGCCGTCACCTGACGTGATGCTTGGGAGATTCATCTGGGCCATAGAGCACCCTCCTTTATGATTTCAGGTTCCCGTTTGGCGAACCTGTCGCGGGGGCTGCCTCCTGCACTTCCCTCTCGCGAGCCTCCATATATAGGCATGATTTTGGCGAAAACACGATCCTTTAACTCATGAAACAATCTGTCACTACAATGTGAACGCCGCTTAAAGCCAAAGGTTGCGCTAGCAATTTGAAATGAAATGTTTTTGTGGTGAGAGAGCAGCTTGCACCGCAACCGCGCCCCCGATCTTGATGACGGAAGAGCCGATTTTTATCAGCGATCCATCCTTCGGCCAACCATGATAGTTGCCAGTATTATATAGAGTGCTTCCGGAAATTTTCCAGAAGGTGCTCCATATCTTCCGGCACTGGCGCTTCAAAACGCATCAGTTCCCCGGTGGCCGGATGGGTGAAGGCGAGCAGCCATGCGTGCAATGCCTGACGGTGAAAGCCGCGCACGGCCTCTTTCAGCGGTTCCGGCAGCTTGTTGGCCTTGGTCTTGTAGGCGCTGCCATAATCCATGTCGCCGACAAGCGGATGGCCGATATGCGCCATATGCACGCGAATCTGGTGGGTGCGTCCTGTCTCCAGGCGGCATTCGACCAGCGAGGCCAGTGCGGTGGCATCTTCGCGGGGACCGAATTTTTCAACTGTCACATAATGGGTGATGGCGTGGCGGGCATCCTCGCGCTCTTCATTGACCACGGCCTGCTTGGTGCGGTCGCGATGCGAGCGCCCGAGATGCGCGTCGATGTAGCCCTGCGGGCGCTCTGTCATGCCCCAGACAAGTGCGAGATAGGCGCGCTCCAGATCGCCGGTGCGGCCATGGTCGGCAAACTGTTCGCTCAGATGCCGGTGCGAAAGATCGTTCTTGGCAACGACCATGACGCCGCTCGTATCCTTGTCGAGGCGATGGACGATGCCGGGACGGCGGATTCCGCCGATGCCCGACAAGCTATCGCCACAATGATATATGAGGGCATTGACCAGTGTTCCCGTCCAGTTGCCGTTGCCGGGGTGAACAACAAGCCCGGCGGGCTTGTTGATCACGATGAGATCATCGTCCTCGTAAAGAATATCGAGCGGTATGTTCTCGGCAATCGGCTCTGCTGGCTCCGGCTCGGGCAGCACGATGGCGATTGTCATGCCTTCGCGCAGCTTCTGCTTGGTTTCACGGGCGGGCGCGCCGTCGATGGTCACATGGCCGTCGGCAATAAGGGACTGAACGCGGCTGCGCGAGAGTTCCGGCCCCAATGCTGCGGCCAGCCACTGGTCGAGACGCTTGCCGGTGGCATCGGAGTCGGTCGTAAGCTCTTTCACTCGTGTCTTCCTCTGTGAGAGCGGCTCTGTCTTAACGAAATCGTCAGAACTGCTCTGTCTCTTGATTTTACCGCATTTATGCGGCGTCAAATGTTTCCATTTGGCTGCAAAATGCTCTATCACGCGCCACACGCCGTAACATGGCGCAGTTCGAACCGGAGTCGTTGAATGCAGGATCCACACTATCCGAGATACCAGAATCATCAGGATTCAGGCTATCAGGACTATCAGCAGGGCTATTACCCGGATGAACAGGCCGAGCCCCCGCTTGATCCAGCCATGGAACGTGTGCGCCGCAAAATGATCCGGCTTCTGGCCGTCTCCATCGGTGTCATGCTGATCGGTCTTATGGCGGTGCTTGTCGCCGTTGTCTACAAGATCAATCGCGCGCCGGAAACCCCGCCGGCTGAAGAAGCCCGTTCCGATATTCCCGGACAGGCCGCTCCCGTGCCCGCAAAGCCCGAGCCGCCGAAGCTGATCGAGTCGCAGATCAACCTGACGCCTGGCACCCGTCTTCTTTCGCAAAGCCTTTCAGGCAACGAGCTTTCCCTGGAAACGCTGCTGCCGGACGGCGGCACGGAACTCATCATCTATGACTATCGTGAGTCCCGCATCATCGGCCGCATCAAGCTCGGCAACGTCGAATAGGGCGAACAAGGTCTGAACAGGGCGGCGTGATCGCCGCCTTGCTTCTTTCTGTCCGCGAGGATTGCGCTTTTTCTTTTTGGCGCTTATATCAGCGATATGACTCAGGCGCCCATCGTCTAGCGGTCAGGACGGCGCCCTCTCACGGCGCAAACAGGGGTTCGATTCCCCTTGGGCGTACCAGCAAGTTCAATCACTGAAATCGTTGGCGAAGGGCGTTGTTTCATAATCGTCAATAAACGGTTCTGTATCGGCGATTTGTGCATCCATCTCATCTAAACTGCCGCCTCTAATTCTAAAACATCAATAATAGCTTCAACGATGGGGCGAGACGGTCTCGGTTTCAATTGAAGCACACTAATATCGCAGTGATGGAGTGATTTCTTTTCCCGTTCAATTCGTGGGGAATGGCAAAAAATATACTCTGGTCAATGTCTGCTTCCGCTATCTGAGAAAACCGCTCGGGAACAGAGCATTTGTCACCGTTTCCATAGCTGAAGGCAATGAGGTTTGGTGTCGAAATGACCCATAGTCCGTTATCGAGTGCAAACTTGGCCCTTTCATCGTCATTCCAAGAGTGGAAAAAGCAGGATGAACGGATATTGCCCAGATTTCCGCTCGGGTTAATTTCGATATTATCGAAGGTTGTCTGCAATGGGTTGTCCAACTCAATGTACGCGCCATCGGTAAAATCGATGGTAATTTTCAACTCTTTTATACTAAGAAGCGACACACACTGGTGGTTCCCTGACGGACGAGAATTTTGGTTGCATTCGAAGAATTTGAAGCCAACCTAACATATTCCCAGCCACTTCATACTGTCCTTGCCCGCGCTAATGGACACGACGCACTTGCAGACCGAGCGAGTAGATGAAAAAGACATTTATTACAGTACTGTTCTCCATGTCCGTAGTTCATACTGCATCGGCGGACACCTCCATGGCGCCAACCTTTCCGCCACGCATCTCTCGGCAAGACTTTATTACCTACATGGCCGGAGCCATGGCTGCTGGCTTATATTGTGAAGGTTTAGACCTTAATATTGAATATGTTAAAGGTTTTCAGGATGCTACCGGCCTTATGTTTCCTTTCGCAGATCCTAGCTACCGGGAGGAATTTGCGCGGCGAGAGAAGGAAGCGAAGGAAGACCCGGAGAATTACTGTAAAGTTGCGATTGTCATGTTCCACAAAGATGCAAAGCCAAGAGCGGCGCTGGCACCCTTGTTGATGAACAAAATCCGATAAAGAATTTTCAGGCAACGACACCACCTGGCAATAGCTAGACGCATCTGTCCAATCTCTCTGTTGTTCGGATTCTTCCAAAAGGGCGCGTGTGGAACCGATCGGAGCGGAGTATGATCGTGTTTCAATATTCAGGTCCGGCTTGCTTGTCCGCACAAAGTTTTTGGATTAGTTAAAATTGCAATCATCCCGTGTTTACGGGGTATGAACGCGGCGTATGGTAGTGTTAAACTGGATGCATGTGGAAAATTGGATCGACTATTTATCCTCAAATCCATAATGCCGTCAGGGTGAAAGGCATTCTTGCCGAACCTTTCACGCCGAGAGACGTGCGTCGCGTCGCTCCGGGCTGGCCATATTCGCGATACTTCTCCTTCCTCGCCGAAAACTGCACCGCCAATCAACCGGAAGGCGATGCGCTTTTCGTACGGGTGGGCAGGGGACAATACCATCTGAACGACAAGGTGTCCGGCCCGCGGACGGAACCCGGTCACCAAGCGCAATCCCAATAAGGGGCGCAATCCCAATAAGGGCTGGCCAATAAGGACTGGGGAGATCGGCCCGCTGCCAGTTGCAAAAATTTGCAACTGGAGCCTGGACAGTGCATAATTGCCGCATGAGTGAATCGTACAAGAAACCTGATTATGAGCAGGAACTGCGCCAGGCAGGCGTTCGCATCACGCGGCCGCGCCGGATCATCCTGAACATATTGACCGAGACGGAAGATCACCCCGACGCGCTGGAGATTTTTCGCCGGGCGGTCGAAATCGACAGCAGCATTTCGCTGTCCACCGTTTACCGCACGATGAAGCTTCTGGAAGAGCGCGGCGCCATTCACCGGCACGCCTTTGCCGGCGGGCCTTCGCGTTTTGAACAGGCGAGCGGCGCGCATCACGACCATATCATCGACATGGACTCCGGCGATGTGGTGGAATTCCGCTCCGACAAGATCGAAAAGCTGCAGGAAGAAATCGCCCGGTCGCTCGGTTACGAGATCGTGCATCACCGGCTCGAACTTTATTGCAAAAAAATCCGGAACTGACGGAACCAAGTTCCCTCTTGTGCGTTTAGCGCCCATGAAGGCCGTGACCCCGCCCCCACAACGCGGCTTTCAGAGTTCGCCTCAACCTCCCCGCACGAGGCGAGCGGCGAGAATGCCGCGCTAACCGTCAAACGTTGAGCAGCTGGCGTTCCGCAAATTCAGAGCAAGCCGCCGTGGTTCCGCCTAAGCCGAACCATGGCGGCTTTTTTTTGGATGGACGCTACGCGTCAGGCGTCGAACTGCTCGGTCGGGATGACGAGCGAATAAACAGCCCCGGTGCCGTCGATGCGATAATCGGCATGGCCGTTGACGGAGGCGGGGACGATGCGTTGAAGCACGGCGCTGCCGAAGCGTGGATCATGCTCGAAAACCTCGGGCATCGCCGGATTGGTTTCTTCCCAGAGGAATTCCAGGCGGTCAACGCCGCTGGCCAGATGAAGGACCTTCGCCGAAATCTTCACCTGGCCATAGGGGATGGAGAGACCGCCGAAGGACGTGGCATTGACCACCAACTCGTGCAGCGCAAGGCCAACATGCAGCGCGGCACCGGGAAAAAGATAGGGGTTGTCTCCCTCGACGCTCACGCGTTCATCGCTGACGTCGATATATTTTTCGACCTGCGAATGCACGAGATCCCGAAACAATGCGCCGCGCCAGTTCGAATCGGTCACCAGATCCTGCGAATAGGACAGAGACTGAATGCGCCCGCGAAACTTCAGCAGAAAATCGTCGATGGAATCGGTGAAGCGCGCCGTCTGGCTGGCGATGCTCTGGACGATAGCCAGAAGATTTTTCGAGCGGTGGCTGACCTCGCGCAGCAGGGTTTTCAGCACCTGCTCGCGCCGCTTCAGTTCGCTGATTTCAATGGCGGTGGTAACGAGACCCAGAATATTGCCCTCATCGTCGCGGTCGCAATCGATGTGAAATTCTATCCAGCGCAGCTTGTCGCCGTCATTGATAGCAATCTCGACATTCTGCGCTTCGCCAGTGTCGAGCGCCGCATGCTTGGCGCCGTCCAGCTTGTGCAGGGTGGAAGAGAAGATGAAATCGCAGTCGTTGCCGCCGACTTTCCACCGTTCCTGCCAGTAAATCGGGATGTTTTCTCCCCATGCATAAGCCAAATCGGGCTTCTGATAGAGCACGCAGACATTGCTGTTGCGCACCGCCCGCAACAGGGCCCGCAGGCGGGCTGCGTCGGGTTCGGTGTCCTGCACGGTGAATTTTGCGCCAGCCGTCATATGTGCCCCGATTATCCCGCAACCGAACCCAATTCGCCCGTCTGCAACACGACCAATTCTTCAGAAACGCTGATCGGAAACTTGCGTGCCATGGCGTCCATTTTCTTCGACCAGTCGGCGGGTCTCGGTCGAGCATCGACCTTCCGATCCTTGAACTGTCCCGAATCCTGAAACCTGTAAACCGCCGCATGACTTATGCGGCGGTTAGCTTCACTAAGGCGTAATATAGGCTGGCGTTTCAGGAGGTCAAAAACAGCCTTCGACTTTATGCGGGTTATGCCTTGCGGATCGCCGACGCGATGAGCGAAATGACGAGCAAGGCAAGGAACACGAAGAACAGAATCTGCGCTATACCAGCCGACGCACCAGCGATGCCGCCGAAACCGAGCGCACCTGCCACGAGTGCCACCACGAGAAATACAAGCGCATAATAAAGCATTTTCGGTCTCCTCTTTATTGGATGAAGAAGAAACTCTGCTGAAGCGGTATTGGTTCCGTGCTTCCGGGAAAATTAGGGCGCTCACAACTCTAAATACTCATGACGGGACGTAAGGCGGTGTGATCGGGCAATGGGCGAAGCACCGACGACCGAAATCCCGAAAGGTATGCGCCTTCCGGGATTTTGCGGTTCTTATGCAGTACTTCACTTCCCCTGCCGCTAGGCTGCGACCTGCGAGGCTTCCTCGAAGAAGAGTGCCTGGCTGATCAGCGCTTTCACCATATCCGGGTTGAAGGGCTTGGTGACGAGGAAGGTAGGCTCGGGGCGTTCGCCCGTCAGCAGCCGTTCCGGGAAAGCGGTGATGAAAATGACGGGGATCGCATCGTTCTGCAGGATTTCATTCACCGCATCGATGCCGGAGCTGCCATCGGCAAGCTGGATGTCGGCCAGCACCATGCGCGGCTTTTCCTGTTTGTAGAGGGCAACCGCCTCGTCCTTCGTGCGCGCAATGCCCACGACCTCATGGCCGAGGCTTTCCACCATCTGCTCAATATCCATCGCGATCAGCGGCTCATCCTCGATAATCATGATGCGCGTCGCCACCTGGCGCGAGATTTCGGTCGAGGCGACCGAGAGCACGCGGCTCAGTTCGGCGTCGTCCAGTTCGAGAATTTCGGCGGCTTCCTTGTCGGAAAAGCCTTCCACCGCGACAAGCAGGAATGCCTGACGCGGGAGAGGTGCGATATGGGCGAGATTTCTCGCCGCCCGCTGCTCCCATGCAAATTCCGACGCCGGTTCCGGCACGCGGACGGAGGCCGTCTTGTACAGGTTGCAAAAAAGGCGATAGAGGCCGATCCGGTCGGACGAACCCTCCGGGAATATGCTCACATCGGCGATCAATGCTTCAAGAGCTGCCGCGACATAGGCATCGCCCGAAGCCTGGGAGCCTGTAAGAGCGCGGGAAAAACGACGGAGATAGGGAAGATGCGGCGCGATACGCGTCGATAACGTCATGGTAATGGAACTCCTCAACTGCCGCTTTCGTTCATTGAATGCACATTGGCGGACAAGTTTTGACCCTCTCCCGCCTATGCTTTGAGCGCAGCATTATGTTACCTTAAACGGGGCGTTTTGAAAAAAGTTCCGTGAGCGGGAGATATATTCGGAACTTTTCAGAAGCCTGCGCATTTCCCGGACAAGCAGGGGCTTAGATTAATAGGGTAGGGCAATCAGCCCGGAATGATCAAGATATGGCAGAAAAAGAAAACCTTCACATGAACGGAGCCGGGGTTCGGTCGTCCCGCCGCGTTCAGAAGGATATATTAGGACCAAATTGTGAAGTCGGATTGAAACTAAAGGCGCTGTACACCTCGATACAGGATGAGATGATCCCGGACCGCTTCCTCGATCTTCTCGAAAAACTCGATCAGGCTGAACAGGAGAGTATGCGTGAACACAGCACCCGGTCCGTCGGTTGAGAGTAATGCACAATTCAAGCGAGAGCTCTTGTCATCGCTGCCGAGCCTGCGCGCCTTTGCGGTGTCGCTGATCGGCCAGCACGACAAGGCGGACGATCTCGTTCAAGATACGATCATGAAAGCCTGGGCCAAACAGGAGTCCTTCGAGATGGGGACCAATATGAAAGCCTGGCTCTTCACGATCCTGCGCAATGAATTCTACACGCAAATGCGCAAGCGCGGCCGCGAGGTGCAGGACACGGACGGCGTGTTCAGCGAACAGCTTGCCGTGCATCCTTCGCAATATGGCACGCTCGACCTGCAGGATTTTCGCGCGGCGCTTGAGCAGCTGCCCGACGATCAGCGCGAAGCGATCATTTTGATCGGCGCTTCGGGCTTTGCCTATGAGGAAGCTGCCGAGATCTGCGGTTGTGCCGTCGGAACGATCAAGAGCCGTGTAAGCCGCGCGCGCACCCGCTTGCAGGAAATCCTGAAGATCGAAGGCGAAAGCGATTACGGCCCCGATGCGGATTCGTCGCGGGCGACCTTGAGAAGCTTCGCATGATGCATCACGGATCTCCCCTTCCGGCGGGCGGGGGAGAACCTGTGTTGCCAAAACCCCAAACCTTTGCCAGTTTTTGCTCCCAGCGATTGCTTTTTATATCCAGTCACTTGTAGGTTAGTGATTGCTGATATTTCGTGTCGGCAAAGTGATCGTTGTTTGTAGGTTGCGTCCTTGCCTTCAGCCTTGTTGCAAAAACGGCTTCAATCGTCATCGAAGCCGGTTGCGGTTATCGTGTCGCTTGGCCTCGTGCTGCTGTCGGCAATCATGACATTGTTCTTATCGTCCGGGGTCAACCATCAGGTGATCGATATTTCGCGCAACTATGCCCTGCGCCAGCAGGTCGACAAGGTTGCGCGCCTTGCCAGCAATATAGAGATGAGCCGCCGCGGCTATCTTCTGACGCTCGACGAGACCTACCTCGATCTTTATCGCAATACGATCCTGAGCGTTGACAAGACGCTTGCCGATCTTGAAGCCCTGACGGATCAGAACCCGCAGCAGGATGCGCGGGTCCGGCAGATTCGTGCGCTGGTCGAACGTGAGCAGGAAGATGTGCGCGAGACGGTCGGCCTCGCCCAGTCGGGCGATGTGACGGCAGCGGTCGAAAAAGTGCGCGGCGATGAGGGCAAGGTGCTGATGGACCAGCTTGCCAGCACGGTAACGCAGTTCATAGACGCGGAAGAACAGCAGCTTCTCGAACGCAACAAGCGGATCAACCGCATGCGCTACTGGATGACGGCAACCTCCATCGTGGCGCTGGCATCCGCCGCCACGCTGGCGCTTTTGCTGTTCAGCCGCGTGCAGCGTTATGCGCGCTCCATGTTCGAGGGGCAGACCGCGCTGCGTTCCGAAAAGCAATTGCTGGAACAGCGCGTGAAGGAACGGACCGCCGAGCTGGAAGAGGAACGCCGCATTGCCGAGCGCGAGCGCCAGCGGGTCGAGCTTTTGCTGCAGGATACCAACCATCGCATCGGCAATTCGCTGGCAACGGTTTCATCCCTGCTTGGCCTCCAGATGCGGCAGACGCGCAGCGAGGATGCCCGCGCCGCCCTTGCCGCCGCCCGCGATCGCGTCCAGACCGTGTCGACGGCGCATCGGCGTCTGCGTCTGGGCGAGGACATGGAATCGGCCCGTGTCGATGATTTTCTGGGAAGCGTCATCGACGATATACGCAGCGCCATCGGGCAGGACCGAAAGATCGAGTTCACCACCGATCTGGCGCCGCTCGACCTGAAAGCCCGCGATGTGACGACGATCGGCATCATTCTGGGCGAGCTTGTCACCAATGCCATCAAACATGCCTTCAAGGGACGCGCGGAAGGCCATATCCGCATCAGCCTGAAGCCGGGCGAGGACGCTGTTCCAGTGCTGGTTGTGGAAGATGACGGCGTTGGCCTGGACGCGGATCATCATAAGTCCGGCGAAAAGAATGGTCTCGGGACGCTCGTCATCGAACAGCTTTGCATGCAGTTCGGTGAAAAGCCGGTTTACTGCAAGACCGATAATGGTGTGGGGACAAAGGTGATCGTTCGGCTGTCGTCACTCCTCGAATGCTCCGACAAGGCAGCCGGAAAATAGGCGCATTGGCTTCCAAAAGCGGGAACCGCTCTGAGCGCCGGGTATAGACCGATGTCGAATGGCACGGCATTTTGTCCCTGCCTGAGCGGCAAAGCGATTTTCAACTTTGATCTGAGATTCAGCACTTTCGCGACAAAGGCCATGTCAGCTTTCGCGCCCCAGCCTGTCGTCCGTTTCAGGATGCAACGACGCAAAAATGGGCTTTGCAGGATAGTGGTGAGCCCGAATCTTCCAGATAAGAGATTCTGGGAGTTCTTGCGGCAGAAGAATTGATTGACGAGGTAGCTCTGGCCCATTATGTGCTGTGACCAAGGTTCCGGCACCTGCCGCCTGCGACGCAAGTCACGGTGAAGCCCGGATCGATGTGACAACTCACTCTCGAAGCATTTCGCGCGGTGGGCAATGCAGGCCCCCATTCCACCTTGAAATGCCTCACAAGAGGAGTGAGCGATGTCTACGCGGCACGCTGCCCAAGAGGTTAACCCATTTCTGACCGCCCCTATCGGGCGGCTGTTTGTGTCCAATGCCTTTCCCATGGCTGTGGTCATGTCGATGGGCGGAGTTCTTAACATTGTCGACGGGATTTTCGTCGGCCACTTCATCGGGTCCGACGCGCTCGCGGCGGTGAGCCTGGCCTTTCCGGTGGCCATGGTGCTGTCCGCGCTAACAACCCTGGTGGGCGGCGGCATGTCTAGCCCTATGGCCCGATATCTAGGTGCCGGAGATCGCACGTCTGCCGGACGCGTGTTTGCCGGGGCGCACGGGCTGGCGCTGGCGATTTCGATTGGCCTTGCTGCGCTATGGGCGGTGCTCGGCACGGCGCTCATCGATTTTATGGCCGCAGGCAATCCTAAAGTCGGCGGATTGGCTCAGGATTATCTACGGATCATAATTCTTGGCGCGCCAGCGCAACTGATGCTCGGCGTTCATGCCGATGCCCTGCGCAATGAGGGGCGGGCAGGTATGATTGCCGTCCTGGCTGTGTTGGTCAACCTGCTCAATATGGGTGCGAACTGGTGTGGGATCGTGATGCTTGACCTTGGAATTTCAGGGTCGGCGCTTGGTACGGTTGCAGCCCAAGCCTTTGGATTGATGCTGTTGGTAGGGGTGAGAAGGCGCGGCAAGGGGCTGCTTCAGCTGTCTGTTCTAAGTTCGCAGAACTGGCTAGGGGCGTGGTCAGAGATCGTTCGGCTGGGCCTGCCGCTGTGCCTAAGTTTCATCGGTATTGCCGTGGTCGCTAGCATCGTGATCCTGTCCTTGCGGTTTTCTGCCGATCCCGGGAAATATGATGCCCTGGTAGCCGCTTATGGCGTGGTGACGCGACTTCTAAGTTTCGCCTTTCTACCGCAGATGGCGATTGCGCTCGCGGCGCAGAGCATCGCCGGTAACAACGCCGGCGGGGGACTGCATGATAGAGCGAGAGCGGCATTGTGGTTGGCGATGGGAACAGCTTTCCTCTGGTGTCTGGCGGTTGTGCTGATCGGGATATCTGGGGGAGCCATCCTCGGCAGTTTGTTCAGTGACGACCCTACCGTGATCGAAGCCGTTGCGGAGATATTGCGGCCAATGATGCTGCTTTACGCGGCATCAGGCCCGGTGCTTGTCCTGGCGTTATATTTTCAGGCTCTTGGTCAACCGGGTCAGACGGCGGCGCTAACTTTGGTAAAGCCTTGGCTTTTGATGCCCACGCTCATATTGGCGCTTTCTGTCGGCTACGGTGTGTCTGGCATTTGGCTGGCCTTTCCCATGGCGGACGCGATCATTGTTATGCTCGCCGTGATGATTGGGCGCAGCGCCCTGCACAGCGCAGGCGCGCCGGCCGTCAATGCGGGGGGAATACATGAAGATCAATGATGCAAAAGCGCAAGCCAAAACCTTGCGCGCTGCCCTTCAGGCGAAGGGAACTGCGATCAGCCATGCACAGGCGTTGGAACTGATAGCCAGGCAACACGGGGCAAGGGACTGGAACACGTTCCATGCCCGGCTGGCTCTGTGCAACGCCCCGCCAGAACTTGCACTAAACGATCGGGTGCGTGGCCTCTACCTTGGTCAGCCTTTCACCGGGCAGATAATCGGCCTTTCCGGCCCGGCTAACCATCGGGAGATTTCCATCCGCTTCGATACGCCAGTTGATGTGGTCCGGTTCGAGAGCTTCTCGAACTGGCGCCGCCAGATCAAAGGCACGATCAACGAACATGGCCGCTCACATCGCCATACCTCAGATGGTGAACCTCAGTTGATTGTTGAACCGGAGAAAGGCCACCCCTCCTGAACTTCCGAACTGTTGCACAAATTCGAGTTTTTGAGTGGACCAGAAGTTTCCGTCCCAGCTACAGGTGCAAAAGTCGTCCTACCCGAGCGACCTTTGCGATGCAGGATAGCCGCTTACCTTCTGCAAGCCCGGAAGTCGCCTGACGGTTTCCCACCCCATATCCGATATATGCAGATCGGTATTGCAATGACCGTCTTTGGCGCCAGACGGCGCTCAGAAGGCCCAATATCGTGGCATTCGATACCGGCATTTTCGTGAAATGGGATGAAGCGGTTCAGCTTCGCGGCGGGCGCTTTTTCTTGTCCGAAAGCAGCGAGACCAGAGCGATGCCGGCAAGCGGCAGCGCGGCGGCCAGTATCGGGCGTTTCAGGATGGCGGGGACGGTTGCGATTGCTGCCGTTGCCATCATGGCCGTCTTGTCAGCCTCCATTTTCTGCTTGCGTTTTTTCTCCTCGGACGCAGCCTGAATCTTCATGATCGCGAGGATAAGAAGCGCCACGATCAGCGACAATGCCGCAAGAATGAGAGCTGCCAGCGGACCGCCATAGCTCTGCGCGAGCGCCAGAAAAGCGGCGACGCAGAGAAAGGTGACCGCAATGATGAAGAAGATCGCGATGGCCGCTCCAAATATCGCGGCGCGTTTCGTCCGGCCTGCCACGAACTTCAGTTCCTCGCCTGCCATTGCAGACAACAGGGGCATGAGAGCTTTCAGCATGGTCCGCCTCAGCGGCGCGAGAGCAGGGCCAGCAGATAGCCGACACCAAGTGCAGTGGCGAGCGAGGCAATCGGGCGTTCGCGCACCGTTGCCGTCAGCTGGGCTTCGAGGTCCTGCGCCTTGTTGCGCAAATCGTCGATGGCGTCTTCGCCCTGAATATAGGCGCTCTGGTAGGTCTCCTTCGCGCTGCGTTTGGCGTCGCGGACCGTCTGCGAACCGAGATTGGCCAGTGTCGCCGCGATGGCGGCAATATCCTCCTTAAGCTGCTCGACCTGTGCCTGAAGGTCTTCCGCGCTGGCATCGGTCAGCGCTTCCTCGATCTTTTCTTCGATCTTGCTCGTTTTCGCGGATGCTCGCGCCATATCGGCTCTCCTGTTCATTCTCTGCTTATCGCTCGGATAACGTGCGGGTGTCCCAATGGTTGCATGCAAAGCCGCCAGCGGCAACAAAACCGACCGGTTGTTGCGCGTCATGGTAAATGGCGGCGCAAATGACCGTTATCCGCGGAAGCATCGTGTTGGCTGCTTCCGCGGATGGGCGGACCTTATTCGGCTTCGCCGTGCAGGATCGTGCCCTCGGGGTCCTTCTTGTAGGCTTCAGCCGAATAGGCGGGCTGCGCCTCAAGCTGCTCCTTGGTGAACTGCGTGAAGACGTTGAGCTTGTCGTCCTTGCCGCTCGCCACATCAAGATTGGCGATGGAGACGGCAACAGGCTTGGAGTTGATGCCGAGGAACCCGCCGACATCGACCACGAACGCCTCGGTCTGGCCGTCAGCCGACATCAGCACATCGCCGACCGTTCCGATCTTCGTCTCGTCGGCGCCGAAGACCGTCGCTCCGATCAGCTTGTCGGCGCTCAGTCCTTCCGACGGAACCGGTTTCATGCCGTCGGGCATGGTCCTGTCCGCCTTCTGGCTGGTGATCGTCGTTTCGGAGGCTGGCGGTTCGGCACGCGGCGCGCCATCTGCCGCGAAAGCCGCATTGCGGTCGAATGCCGGTGCCTTTTCAAGCTGTTCCTTGGTGGCATCCACGATCAGCCAGCGCTTGCCGTCATCGCGAACCACCCAGGACAGATGGTCAAAGCCGATGGCGACATTCTTTTCTCCCACGCCGAGAAAGCCGCCGACCCCGATCACCACCGCCTGCGGGCTGCCATCGGCGCCGAGGATCATGTCATTGACCGTGCCGATATTGGCGGCATTGTCCGAGGGGCCGTTATAGACCGCCTGTCCGATGAAGCCAGACACCAGAAGCTGGCCGGGCGACGCAACGAAATATCCATTCTCGCTGGCGATCGGCTTTTCCTGTTTCTCATCGGAGAAAATCGGCGAACGGTCCTGAGCGAAAGCGGGCAGGGCGATCAGCGCGGCAAGAGCCGTGGAGGCGAGAAATCTTTTCATGAAAACTCCTGTCGGTAATTAAGGCAAACCGAAGGCGAGAGCCAATCTCGCCGTCAACAGGAGAAAAAACGAGGGGAAACGCTTTCAGTTCCGCTCAAATTCTGTGTTATTCGAACGTCTAAATTGCGAAGGCCGCGGCTTTTTGGTGGCAAAATTGCGGCAATTGGCTTTTCAGGTTGTAATTTTCGCTTACGCCAGCAGCAGGTAAGCTGCCCCAGCCAGCATGATGACGGCCAATCCGACATGGGCTGGCTTCAATGAGCGCTGTTGGACGGGCAGCGGATCGTCATTCCCCGCCATGGCAGTGCGTGCCGCATGTTCAAGCGTCTGGATATCCTTGAGCATCATTGGCATGTCCCTCCAGAGTTCCGGCTCAATTCCGGTCCGAGCGGAATCGCATATCCTCCCCCACGCCCGGAATTTTCCTTTAAATCCAATCCTCAAGCGCTTCGGTCGTCCTATCAGGTCTGATTTGGCGCGAATGTGCAACTGGCAAAAAGGCGGGTGCCCGAAAATCTTGCGGCATCCCGGGATTGCACGACGAAAATGCCTTCAGTATTAAAACATGACTTGCGTCATCATATTATTGGGAGTTAAGAAGAAACCCAACAGGCGGCGCGACGGCCTGCATGAAGGTTTGGTCATGTGCGCGCGGATTTGAACAATCAAAAGGCGATCGAAATGACTGGTTTCTGGCGAAAAGGCTTCATGGCTGCGGCGATGGGCATGGGCTTGCTGGGTGCGGCTTCTGCTTTGGCCCAGGAGGCATCCCCCTCAACGAATGCCCCGGCGGCTCCTGCTGTGGAAGCGCCTTCCAGTCCCGCACCAACCAATACATCGCCTGCTGCTGTCGCCCCGACTGCTGCGCCGTCGCCTGAACTGATCCAGCCCCAGACGGCTGCTCCTGCCGCGGCACCTGTTGAAAGCGAGAATGGCCTGATCCTCCCGCACGACCTGTCGCCATGGGGCATGTTCATGGCTGCCGACTGGGTGGTGAAGGCGGTGATGATTGGCCTGGCGCTGGCCTCGCTTGCCACATGGACGGTCTGGGTCGCCAAGTCGCTTGAACTGGCCGGTGCGCGCCGCCGTGCCACCAAGGCATTGAAAGTTATCGGTCATTCGGCAACGCTTGCCGAAGCCGTCCGTGCGCTCGACGGCGCAAAGGGCCCGGGTGCAATTCTGGTCCGCGCTGCGGAAGATGAGGTTCGCCTTTCGGGGCCGGCACTTGCGCGCGCCGGTGGCGAGGGGCTCAAGGAACGTGTTTCCTCGCGCTTGTCGCGCATCGAAGCCAAGGCCGGACGCCGCCTGTCCAAAGGCACGGGCATTCTTGCCACTATCGGTTCGGTTGCGCCGTTTGTCGGCCTGTTCGGCACGGTCTGGGGCATCATGAACTCCTTCATCAATATCAGCCAGGCGCAGACGACCAACCTTGCGGTCGTGGCGCCGGGTATTGCCGAAGCCCTGCTTGCAACGGCCATCGGTCTCGTCGCTGCTATTCCTGCCGTGGTCATCTACAACGTGTTCGCCCGTTCGATCACCGGCTACCGGTCGCTGCTCGCCGATGCTTCGGCGGGCGTCGAGCGCCTTGTCAGCCGCGACCTCGATTTCAGGACGGCCGGTGTGCGTGAAGGCACGCTGCACGCGGCGGAGTAGGCACCATGGCTGGTAAAGTTCGCGAAGGCGGCAGTGACGATCTCGAGCTGAACCACGAGATCAATGTGACGCCCTTCATCGACGTCATGCTGGTTCTGCTCATCATTTTCATGGTGGCGGCACCACTGGCCACGGTTGACGTAAAGGTGGACCTGCCTGCGTCGACGGCAGCGCCCGCACCGCGCCCGGACAAGCCGCTTTATGTGACCCTGAAGGAAGACCTCAGCGTCAGCGTTGGCAATGATGTGGTGGACCGGGAACACCTCGGCGTGGCGCTGGACGGCCTGTCCGAAAAGAACAAGGAAGCGCGCATCTTCCTGCGCGCCGACAAGAATGTCGGCTATGGCGAATTGATGCGGGTGATGAACCTTCTGCGTGAAGCGGGCTATCTGAAGATCGCGCTGGTGGGTCTTGAAACCGTTGGCGCAAACGCCACAGAGACAGCACCTGCGTCTTCCACTTCCGCACCGGCACCGCAGGGAGCCGCGCAATGAATGCACTCCCGCCCGAGCATCCCCCGATAAAGGTGGCTTCGGCCGACGTTCACCATCATTCCTTCTGGCATGATGCAGGGCGCTGGCTCGGCGCGGGCATTCTTGTTCTGACCGTTCATGCCGCCGGTGCCTATGCCATCCACATGGCACAGGAAGAAGACCAGCCTGACGGCACGCAGGTTGCCGCGATGGTGGTGGAACTTGCGCCGGAGCCGGAAGCGCCGATGGAAGAACAGGTTGCGGAGGAAGCCCAGCCGGAAACGGCTGAAGCGCCGCAAGAACAGGCAGAGCCGGAGCCGCAACCGGAACCCGTGCAGGAAGAGCCGACACCGCCCGAACCGGAAGAGGTGACGCCGCCCGAACCCGCGCCCGAACCGCAGGCCGTTCAGGAACCGGAAGAAGTTATCCCGGATGTGGTCGAGGCTGAAAAGCCCGAAGTCGCCGTTCCACTGCCGGTTGAAAAGCCCGAGGTAAAGCCGGAACCCAAGCCGGAGCCGAAGCCGGAACCGAAAAAGGTCGAGAAGCCGAAGCCGGAAAAGCCCAAGCAGCCCAAGGCCGAAAAGCCGAAGCCCAAGAAGGCTGAAAAGGCACTGGAAACCCGTCAGGCCGCCGCGCCGCGTATGGATGCTGACAGTGGGACAAAAACGACTGCCAACCGACGCGGACAGAATTCTGCCGAGGCGGGGGTGAGTTCGGACAAGTGGAAGTCCAAACTTTATTCGCACATGATAAGGCGTACTCGTTACCTGAAACGCCAATTGGGAAGGGATGCCAGAGGCGTCTTGCAGCTTCAAATCGTCGTGGATCCTTCGGGAAATATCCTTTCCGCGAAGCTGGCGGGATCATCGGGTAATCCAAAATTGGATCAGCTTGCGCTTGAGGCGGCAAAACGAGCTTCCCCTTTGCCCGCGCCTCCTGCTGCTTTGGCTCAGCCCCGGAATGCAGTTTTGGTGCCTATGAAGTTTGAATAGTGTTGAAATAAGAGAAGCCGGTCTGGAAATCAGACCGGCCTTTTCATTGTCAGCGATCACTCCACAAATCCGAACATCGGGCCATAGCCTCCATGCCAGGATATATCGTTCCGCTCCAGCGTTGGAACGTAAATGCCAGCACCGCCGCCGCCATCCAGAAACAGGGCGTTCGGGCATTCAAGATGGTCTCGAAACAGTTTTGCAAAGTCGTGGAAGTTGACCGCATCTTCACTGACCGCGAAGCGGATCGCGCCGCCATCGCAAACGCCGACGCCGCTGCGCCGTGTCCTGTCGGTCGAGCCGACGATGAAAATCGGATTGATCCTGTTGCGGATAACCAGCATCGGCCCGGACTGGGTGGCCAGTCGCGGCTTGATCTTCTGTTTCAGGAAACGGTCCGTCGCCAGGATTTCCGCGCCCTTTTCGCCGAGATAGAAGATGCCGTTCGGCTTCTTGTAGAAGTTCGGCACCGGACCGGAGCGGTGGACGGCTGTGGTCTTGCTTGCCGGGCGAAGCTCGCGGCCATCTTCGACATAGAGACCCATCGGTGAAAAATCAGGCTGGTACATTCCGGCATTGAGCGCGAAAACCAGATTTTTGCCCCGGCTTGCGGCAGCGTCGGCCAGTTTTGAAAAATTGCGGTACGGCTCGCCATCCGCATTCTTCCAGAACAGGCGCAAGCCGTCAGCTTTCGCGTCGCAGATGACGTAGTTCGTGTTTTCATATGCTTCGCGGTTGCAAGCTTCAGCCCGGCCCGGCTGCGTCAGGGCAGCAATCGCGGCAAACATCAGGGCGGCAGCGAACAGGGCTCGCCTGAGAAGAATCATCTGTGCACTGCCTTTGGCTCGAAAATGCTTTATTCGGATGACAGTGCCACAGCCGGGAGCAGGCGGGAAGCCTTGCGCGCTGGCAGGAAGCCGAAGATCAAGCCGGTGGCGAAAGCGCAGGCGAAGGCCAGCAGAACAGGCCCGACACTGTAACCAACCGAAAGACCGGCCCAGCCCGCGATGGCAGCAGCGCCGAGCCCGATCACGACGCCAAATGCGCCGCCAATGGCCGAAACGGTCAATGCTTCGGTGATGAATTGCAGCAGAATATCGCGCCGCCTTGCGCCTGTTGCCATGCGCACGCCGATCTCGCGGGTGCGTTCTGTCACGCTCACCAGCATGATGTTCATGACGCCGATGCCGCCGACGAGAAGCGAGATTGCCGCGACAGACCCCAGAAACAGCGTCATCGTGTTGCCCATCGCCGTCGCATCCTCGCGGATGGAGGACATGTTGGTTATCATCGTGTCCTGTTTCTTGTGGCGCTGGTCGAGCAGGTCCTGAATCTGTTCCTGCGTTGTGTTGATGAGGTCGGAATCCTTCACCTGCACGGTGATGGTGCGCACATATTTCTGGCCGAACAGCCGCAGATTGCCGGTCGAAAGCGGCACGACCACCACATCGTCCTGATCCGAACCGCCAAAGCCCGCGCCCTTGGGTTCCAGTGTTCCGATCACCTGAAACGGAATTTTCTGGATCAGGATATATTGGCCGATCGGGTTGCTGCTGTCGGGAAACAAGGTGTTGACGACGGTTTTGCCCAGCACGGCGACGGGCGCATAATTGTCCAGATCGCTCTGGCTGATGAAGTCGCCGGTCGCAACCTTCCACGACTTGGCTTCGGAAAAGGCGGGGACGGTGCCGTTTGCCTGCGACTGGTAATCGACATTGCCGCGGCGCAGCGTCACCGTGCCGGTCACTTCCGGGACCGCGGTCTTGATGTTCGGCAATTCCAGAATGGCGGTGGCATCCTCGGGAACCAGCGTCGCTATCGAGCCCGTTCCGCGAAAGCCCGCCATGGATGGGCGCACCAGAATGAGATCGGTGCCCATGGCATTGATGCGGTCGAGAATCGAGTTCTGCGCACCGGTGCCGATGGCGAGCATCGTCACCACGGAACTGACGCCGATGATGATGCCGAGCAGGGTGAGGACCGTGCGGAAGATGTTGGCCTTCAGCGCACGCATCGCCATCTTCACCGCTTCCGAAACATCGGCGATGCGGGCGGAACTGCCGTCAAGCGTCTGGCGGAGGCGGAGAGGGGCCTGCGTATCCGGAATGGCGCGCTTCACCGTATCGGACAGGATCTGCCCGTCGCGGATTTCGATCAGACGGTCGGCGCGTTCGGCCACTTCGCGGGCATGGGTGATGACGATGACGGTATGGCCTTGCTCGTGCATGGAGCGCAGCAGTTCCATCACGTCCTCACCGCTCTGGCTGTCGAGTGCGCCGGTCGGTTCGTCGGCAAGGATGATGCGCCCGCCATTCATCAGCGCGCGGGCGATGGAAACACGCTGCTGCTGGCCGCCGGAAAGCTGGTTCGGGCGATGATCGAGGCGGTCGCCAAGCTTCAACTGGTTGAGCAGTTCGGCGGCGCGGGCATGGCGTTCGGATGCGGGCAGGCCTGCATAGATCGCGGGAACCTCGACGTTTTCCTGCGCTGTCGAGGTCGAGATAAGATTATAGCTCTGGAAAACGAAGCCGAAAGTGCGGCGGCGCAGCGCTGCCAGCGCATCGGCATCCAGCGTCGAGACGTCCTCGCCGTCGAGCAGATATTGCCCGCCGCTGGGGCTGTCGAGACAGCCCAGAATGTTCATCAGCGTCGACTTGCCGGAGCCGGAAGCGCCCATGATCGCGACGAATTCGCCCGCCTGAATATCGAGCGTGATACCGTGCAGCACCTCAACGGCAAGATCGCCATTGTGATAGGTCTTGCGAATGTCATCCAGTCTGATGAGAGGCGTGTCGGTCATTTGACGGCTCATCAGAACAGGCGCATGCCGGGCCTGCGGCCGCGCTGTCCCGCGGCGGCTTCGGCACCGCTGGAAGCGCTGGTGACGATGACCTTGTCGCCTTCTTCGAGCCCGCTCCTGATCTCGGTCTGCACGCGATTACGCACGCCGATTTCGACCTGACGTTCGGTGACTGCGCCATTGTCGCTTACGACCTTCACCGAAATCTGCGGCTTGCCTCTCTGGTTCTGGCCTTTCTGATTCTGGTCGGCACGCTTGTAGTTCAGCGCCGAGGAGGGGACGATCAACACGTCCTTTGCTTCATCAAGAATGAAATAGACCTGCGTGCTCATATTGATCATCAGCTCGCCGGTCGGATTCGGAACGTCGAACAGGGCGTAATAGAGAACGACATTGTTCTCGGTCGCGGGCGTCGGCTTGATCTGGCGGAGCGTGCCGGTGAAACGCTTTTCGGGCTGGCCGAGCAGGGTAAAATAGACCGGCATTCCGGGCTTCAGCCTGCCGATGTCGGCCTCTGACACCTGTGCTTCCACGGTCATGACCTTGAGATCGGCCACGGTGACGATGGTCGGCGCGCTCTGCACTGCATTCAGCGTTTCGCCTTCCTTGGCGGCCTGATCGACGACCGTGCCTTCCATGGGGCTGTAAATCTTGGTGTAGCCGAGATCGACCTTGTCGCTGGCAAGCTGTGCTTCCTGCTGGCGGATCTGCGCGCCGAGCGCCTTCACGTCAGCATCGGCCATGGCGAGGTCGGCATCGGCCTGATCGACGGTGGACTGTGATACGCCCCGCGTGGCCAGAAGCGAGCGCTGGCGGGCCGCATTGGCCTTTTTCAACGTCAGCTGTGCCTGTTTGCTCAGAAGCTGCGCCTTGAGATTATCGAGCTGGGCGCTTGCGATTTCCACCTTCTTCTCGAAGGGCGACGGGTCGATTTCAGCGATGAGCTGGCCTTGCTTCACCTGATCGCCCACTTCGACCTTCACGCTTTTGAGCTGGCCGGAGACCTGCGCGCCGACATTGATGCTGCGCAGCGCGCTGAGCGTGCCGACGGCGGTAATGGCGTTCTCGATGTCGCCCCGCGTGACTGTTTCGGCGAGATAATTCGTCTTCTGTCCGCCAGCTTCGCCCGAGCCGTAGAAATACCAGCCGACGCCCAACGCGATTGCAGCCAGCAAAAGCCAGAGCCACCAGCGGCGCGCCTTGCGTGGGGCACTCTTCGGCGACGGTGCCTTGCGCTGCCCGGTTTTGGAAGAATCCGAAGTTGTAAGCACCGTCAAACCCTCAAAGCTTTCAGAACCGCCGTCGTCGGAGATTCGTTATCATGTCCCGCATAATTTCTGCCGCATGCAACCAAAGCGGGACGTCGCGCGCTCTGATCGCACATTGCTTTCGGGATATCTATGCTTCTCCGGTCAGGATTTCATCTTAATTATTTGTCATGCAATAATTGCCGGTGACACAAAGGCTGGAGGCTTCCCTGTGGCTGGCGGCAATCGCGTGGACAGCAAGCGGTGAAGCATCGAAAGTTGGCGTCAAGATACAACTGCAAGTTATTCTTTCCAGTTTTGACGGCAAAAGAAAATCTGGTATAAAAATTAAGTGTTCTTAAATTATATCATGCTGAAATAAGGCCGGGAAATTACAATCAGAAAGTAGACTGAAGAATTAAGAACGTGGCTGTCCAGAAAGGCGGATGGTCGGCGCATGCATGATGCATGTTGCTTCAAACTGGCATGGGAATAAGGTTTCACTGCTCTTGGACGGGAGGGCAAATGGCTTACCTTATTATGGGGCGGAAAAAGTTCTTATTTGTGAGGAACAGGTTTCACACCGTGTTCCGAAGAATACCTTCATTACGGTCTTTCGATCGAAATAAAAGCGGCACGGCAGCGGTCGAGTTCGCAATATTGGCGCCGGTATTTCTTTTGATATTGATGGGCATGATTGCGTTCGGCCTTTATCTGGGCGTGGCGAATGCCGTGCAGCAGCTTGCGGCTGACGCGACCCGGACGGCATTGGCGGGCATCGATCCGCCGGAGCGGCTCACCCTGGCGACCAGCTATATCCAGAAGAACGCGGCGAAATATTCGCTGATCGATCCGGCAAAGATGCAGGTGAATGTCGACAATGCTCAGTCCGATCCGAACCAGTTCACGGTGACGATCCGCTACGACGCGGAAAACCTGCCGATCTGGAACCTGATGACGGGCCTGCCGCTTCCGGACACGACCATCACGAGAGCATCGACAATAAGGCTTGGCGGAATCTGAGGCAGGGTGGGGGGCATTCGATATGCGAGGTTTGGTATCGCGTTTCCTGCGCGCGCGGGGCGGTAATCTGGCGACGATGGCGGCGCTGGTCGCTCCGGTTTTTCTGGCCGTGGCAGCTTTCTGCGTGGATACAGGCTCACTGTTTCTCGAGCGGCGCCAGTTGCAGAGCATGGCCGATCTTGCTGCCGTTGCCGGTGCGGCCTCTCTTTCGCAGGCCGATGACGCGGTGCTGCGGCAATTGCAGGCAAACGGCGTCGATCCGGTGTTGATGAGCGGCAGCTACGATCCATCCATTGTCAACGGGAAGACCGACAACAAAACGCGGGTCTGGGTGGAGAAGGGCAATTATTTTCCCGACAAGAGCCGTGCGGTCGAAAACCGTTTCGTGGCCGGAGGGGCAAATCCGGATGCGGTTCGCGTCCGGCTGGCGCGGCCCGGCAATCTCTATTTCGGCCAGTCGTTCATCAGTCGACCTGCGCTTGGCGCCACGGGCATGGCGGCGACGAAGGCAGAGGCGGCTTTCTCCATCGGTTCGCGATTGTTGAGCCTGAATACCGATCAGAGTGTGCTCAATGGCCTTCTGGGCGGGCTTCTGGGAACCTCCCTTAATCTGAAGCTTGTTGACTACAATGCCCTGGCTGCGACCGATATCAATTTACTCGGTTTTCTGGACAAGCTTGCTCCGAAAGTCGGGTTGACGGCTGGGACCTATGACCAGTTGTTGAATACGGATGTTTCAGTCGGGACGCTGGCAACTGTGCTGGCCGAGGTGGTGACGAACAATCCGACGGCCAAAGCAGCACTCGGTATTCTGGGCAAGGATGCCGTGGCATTGGCTACGAAACTGCCGGTCGGAAAGCTGCTCGGGCTCGGATCGTTGGCTAAGGCTTCCATAGGCTCGGGAGCCGGATACAACATAACCGCCAATGTTCTGCAGCTGGTTTCAGCCGCGGTCATGATTGGAGGCAAGCATCAAGTTGATATTGCATCGGGCTTGAACGTCCCGGGCCTGCTTGGCGTCACTCTAAAAGTATTGGTGGGAGAAGCGCCGGCAGGCACCCCATTTTTCAGGATTGGTGCAGCCGGGACTTTCGTGCGCACAGCACAGATTCGTTTGCAACTCGGTATCCGCGTCGGAGGGCAATCAGGCAATCCTTTGCTCGGTGTGGAACTCCTCAATCTCAATTTGCCGATAGCGATCGATATTGCCTCGGGTGAAGGAGAACTCAGAAACATCAGTTGTCCATCAGGCCCCAAGAGCGCCAATGTCACGATTGCGGCAAAGCCCGGTATCGTTGGCATTTACCTTGGTGAGGTCAGTTCCTTTAATGATTTGAATCGGAAACCGTCCGTGAGCAAAACGAGTATAGCTAAGGTACAGTTATACCTTTTGGGGCTTCCAATCGGACTGGTCGATCTTGACGCAAAAGCTGAAGTGAAACTGGGAGAAAAAACAACGTCGCTGACATTCAACTACAACGATATTCAGAATAAAAAGATCAAGACTGCTTATTCGAACGATTTGGTGTCTTCGCTTTCAAGCTCGCTTCTCAAGAACATTGATATTGATTTGACATTGCTAAAAATAATAAAGCTGCCGCTAGGAGATGTTGTGGGGCTGTTGGGAGTTTTGCTGACGCCTGTTGCTCCGGTAATCGATAATCTGCTTTTCGGAATTCTCGACTTGCTCGGTGTCAAACTGGGCGAGGCCGATGTTCAGGTCACTGGCGTTCTCTGCCAGCGCGCCGTTCTTACACAGTGAGAAAAGCTGCAATAAAAAAGCCCGGCTTAGCCGGGCTTTGTTTGCGTTTTGTATACTTACGCGGTGCCGGTCGAACCGAAACCGCCTGCGCCGCGTGCCGTGTCGGTCACTTCGGCGCGTTCCTCGATCTTCGGCTGGACGACCGGCGCGAAAACGGCCTGCGCGATGCGCATCCCGCGCTCGATGCGAAAATCGTCATCGCCGAGATTTATGAGCAGGACCTTCACCTCGCCGCGATAATCGGAATCGATGGTGCCGGGCGTGTTGAGACAGGTGATGCCATTCTTGAAGGCAAGGCCGGAACGCGGGCGAATCTGTACCTCGAAGCCTTCCGGAATCTCGAAGATCAGGCCCGTTGGAACCAGCGTGCGGCGTCCCGGCAGGAGAACGATCTGGCGATCTTCGGCAACGGCTGCGCGCAGGTCCATGCCGGCAGAACCGGATGTCTCATAGGCTGGGAGTTCGAGGCCCTCCGCATGTTTGAGGCGGATGATGCCGAGCGTTGGCGCGGAAGAGGATGCTGCGGTCATGAGGGAGCCTTTCCTGCGGGGATTCGAATTGGCGATGCTCATACGTGAAAACAGATCAAAGGTGTACCGCCTATTTGGCGTTTTGCAATGATAGTACGGCACAGGGTCATGCAATTTGCACCGGGAATAGTCCGTGCGGGATGAAAAGCAGCCGACCGCGCCCTTATGGAACAAATCCGTCCTTCGCCTGTTGGACCTCGTGTCCAAAGGATAAGGATTTGAAAAATGCCCAACCCCGAAGTGACCAGATGTATTGATGCCTGCCTCGATTGCTATCGCATTTGCCTCGACACCGCCTCCAGCCATTGTCTGGAAGAGGGCGGGGCGCATGTCGAGCCGAAACATTACCGCATCATGCTGGCTTGCGTGGAAAGCTGCCGGACGGCAGCCCACATAATGTTGCTGGACACGCCCCTTCACCGTGCAACCTGCGGCGCCTGCGCGAAGATTTGCGAAGCCTGCGCGGAATCCTGCCGGGAGATTGGCGGCATGGAGAAGTGCGTCGAAGCGTGTGACCATTGTGCGGCGCTCTGCCGGGAAATGGCCACACATTAGGTAACCGACTCATAAGA